>JBGSLS010000083.1:0-99986 GCA_041740575.1 Chitinophagaceae bacterium
AATCACAACTATATGGATAAGCCGGTCATTCAGCCTGAGGTTGGTATCAATCAAATGTAATTCAAAGAACGAAAGCAAATCACAACCTTTACTTCATCCTTAATTTTACTAAAGAAGTTGGTATCAATCAAATGTAATTCAAAGAACGAAAGCAAATCACAACTGAATTAATCAAGCTCGTTGCTGAAAAAGGTTGGTATCAATCAAATGTAATTCAAAGAACGAAAGCAAATCACAACCATATCTCCTTCATTTGTATATGATTTTACGTTGGTATCAATCAAATGTAATTCAAAGAACGAAAGCAAATCACAACACCGGAAAAATTACTTACTACAATAAAACCGTTGGTATCAATCAAATGTAATTCAAAGAACGAAAGCAAATCACAACTTTAGGCCTTGATGATCAACACAGCATCCAGTTGGTATCAATCAAATGTAATTCAAAGAACGAAAGCAAATCACAACACCAGTAGTAAGTACATCAAGTGATTCAGAGTTGGTATCAATCAAATGTAATTCAAAGAACGAAAGCAAATCACAACATGTTATCAATAGTTCCTATGAAATTTGTGTTGGTATCAATCAAATGTAATTCAAAGAACGAAAGCAAATCACAACACCGTATTAACGTTTTTGGCGTTCTCCCATGTTGGTATCAATCAAATGTAATTCAAAGAACGAAAGCAAATCACAACACTGCCATTGTACATTTTGCCGCAGCAGGCGTTGGTATCAATCAAATGTAATTCAAAGAACGAAAGCAAATCACAACTAAATCACCACACCCAATCATAAATCATAAGTTGGTATCAATCAAATGTAATTCAAAGAACGAAAGCAAATCACAACCGCAGGAACTCTAGCATAAAGCGCTTGAACGTTGGTATCAATCAAATGTAATTCAAAGAACGAAAGCAAATCACAACAAGCAAATCGGCTACGTTGATATCAATATAGTTGGTATCAATCAAATGTAATTCAAAGAACGAAAGCAAATCACAACACCGAATGTTTCCGGCATATACTTGTGTTTGTTGGTATCAATCAAATGTAATTCAAAGAACGAAAGCAAATCACAACTATTGCCCACCAGCTTTGCCATTGTTCATTGTTGGTATCAATCAAATGTAATTCAAAGAACGAAAGCAAATCACAACTATATAAATCTTACCTGTTGTTTGATTAATGTTGGTATCAATCAAATGTAATTCAAAGAACGAAAGCAAATCACAACTCGGGCGGCTGATGTAGGTAATGCCATTGGGTTGGTATCAATCAAATGTAATTCAAAGAACGAAAGCAAATCACAACCCGCGGCTTATATAATGTACATCGTCATTTGTTGGTATCAATCAAATGTAATTCAAAGAACGAAAGCAAATCACAACGGAATTCCCTGATCAAATTGAATGGCAATTGTTGGTATCAATCAAATGTAATTCAAAGAACGAAAGCAAATCACAACATACACGCAGGCGCAGGGCCCAAAAACGGGTTGGTATCAATCAAATGTAATTCAAAGAACGAAAGCAAATCACAACGATTCCCTTAGCAAAAATCGTGTATTTAAAGTTGGTATCAATCAAATGTAATTCAAAGAACGAAAGCAAATCACAACGCAGGGAATGGAATGGCTATATCCATACCGTTGGTATCAATCAAATGTAATTCAAAGAACGAAAGCAAATCACAACTTACTAAACTTAAATTGAAATACAGATGTGTTGGTATCAATCAAATGTAATTCAAAGAACGAAAGCAAATCACAACCATAGACGACTTAAGTTTTTCAAACCTGGTGTTGGTATCAATCAAATGTAATTCAAAGAACGAAAGCAAATCACAACATTAAACCCTCATGAAGATGCACTCGTAAAGTTGGTATCAATCAAATGTAATTCAAAGAACGAAAGCAAATCACAACTTGCTATCAGCAATGCTGCAAAGCAGATGGTTGGTATCAATCAAATGTAATTCAAAGAACGAAAGCAAATCACAACTAGCGCAGCCATGTAATTTTTACGCCAAGCGTTGGTATCAATCAAATGTAATTCAAAGAACGAAAGCAAATCACAACTATTGGTACCCGTGGGAAGAAAGCAAAAAAGTTGGTATCAATCAAATGTAATTCAAAGAACGAAAGCAAATCACAACCGCAGGAACTCTAGCATAAAGCGCTTGAACGTTGGTATCAATCAAATGTAATTCAAAGAACGAAAGCAAATCACAACCCACACCATCGCACAAACAATCTTTTAAAAGTTGGTATCAATCAAATGTAATTCAAAGAACGAAAGCAAATCACAACCTTGTATCTCTTTTTCTTATCATCCAATAGGTTGGTATCAATCAAATGTAATTCAAAGAACGAAAGCAAATCACAACACTAGCAATGGAACAACTCGCGCAGCACATGTTGGTATCAATCAAATGTAATTCAAAGAACGAAAGCAAATCACAACTCCTGCTACTTACAACAATATAACGGGTGTGTTGGTATCAATCAAATGTAATTCAAAGAACGAAAGCAAATCACAACTATCGAAGACGTTTACCAGTACGCACAAACGTTGGTATCAATCAAATGTAATTCAAAGAACGAAAGCAAATCACAACAATAGCTGCTCAAACATTGATTTGAATGGTGTTGGTATCAATCAAATGTAATTCAAAGAACGAAAGCAAATCACAACCAGCATTGCCAGTTGCTTTTTTTTAGCGAGTTGGTATCAATCAAATGTAATTCAAAGAACGAAAGCAAATCACAACTAAAGGATAATTTAGAGCGGGATAAAATAGTTGGTATCAATCAAATGTAATTCAAAGAACGAAAGCAAATCACAACAGAAAAGCAGTTTGAAGTGATGGACAAGGAGTTGGTATCAATCAAATGTAATTCAAAGAACGAAAGCAAATCACAACCATTGTTATGTGTTCGCGCCTTTCTCACACGTTGGTATCAATCAAATGTAATTCAAAGAACGAAAGCAAATCACAACCACTTTTGTGTTTACTACAGGAAGACTTGTGTTGGTATCAATCAAATGTAATTCAAAGAACGAAAGCAAATCATCCCGCACGTGCGGGAGTATCAATCAAATGTAATTCAAAGAACGAAAACAAATAACCATTACGCTACTATTCATTTTTTTTCAGGTGCTAATTAATTGCCTGTCTAGATTTTGCAAGGCCATATCTACAAATTTAGGGTTTGCTAATAGTGTACGCTTTCTGTCACTCCAGGTACCCAATTCTTTCATTATTTCTTCCTGTGAGAATGCCTTTTTTTCATTCCTTATAAAATCTACCGTAGAAAGCAACTCCAATCCAAATGGAGAATAATAGCCGGTCAAAAATGCCTTTGTTTTTTCAACGATTAGTTTGAAACGTTCATTTTCGGGTTGATTCAAATAGGCATTTATTTCTGTTTCTGCATCCATTACAAGACTGAGTTCTTCAAAAGGTTTTTTGTCTTTTGAACTATAGCCCATTATGTAACTGCCATTCAAATGATAAAGTACATGTTTTACTTTACTTGAGTATGGACCGTAGAAATTAGGTTGAAAATCAAGCCTAAATTCATCTTTAGCTCCAAATCGCTGAAGAAAGTACGCAACTTTTTCGGCTGAAAATTCAGAGACAAACTCCCCGTTTCTTACCAGTTCAAACAAAACGGAGAGCATCATAGCCCTTGCGGGTGTAAGTTTCACTCGTTCATTTTTTAAGCCTTCTTTAATTACAGCATTAGGTTCATAGAGATAAACATGGCAGTCAATTCCTTTAAGTACTTCTGCAATAATGGGTTTTACCTTATTCCAATCAAGGCCGCCATTACCGGATCCTAAGGGTGGAATGGCTATGGATTGAATGTTTCTTTCCTGTATAACTTTCGCCAGTTCCTGTAAACCCATACTGATGTAGTCATATTCCGAAGGCAAACGCCAATGGGTTTTGGTTGGAAAATTGATGATGATTTTCCTGCCCGACAATAAGGAGTCTTCCTCGGTAACAAGGAGTTGACCTATTTTCAGTTCCTTTTTTTCGCAAACTTCTTTATAAATTTTATAATTATTGGGAAACTGATTTTTGAATTGCAAAGCAATGCCCTTACCCATTACCCCTACCGTATTTACAGTGTTTACCAGCGCTTGTGCTGTACTGTCCATTATATTTCCGGTAACAAAGTGCATCATAGTCAAAAATATGGCTTATAATTTATGTGAATTTGTTTTTCTGGTACCCCCATTGCAAGTAACCTGTTTTTTGCATGGTCATTGTAAACCATAAAGCCCAGCAATAACCTGTACGGAAGGTCACCAGATACCAAAAACTCCGCTTGCTTCCTTCTTTTCAAATCCAGGTCGGTATCACTTTTCCAATCCTTTGCTTTTACAGCATCCCAATCTATTAATTCATTTATATTAAGAAGGTCTTCCAATGTATATTGTGCAGAAAATGAATCAACCGCATGTCCATCAGTAAATACGAAATCCAATCCTGCATCCACAATTTTCTGTACGGAGCTTACACAATATATTATTTCTTCAGCAGGTGTGGGTGTTACGCCATTAAAGCCTTTTTGAATTACATATAACATGGGCGTGCGCATACCAAAATAAAAAGGTATGTATTCACCAAGTAACCTACCATTATTTAGCACAAAGCTACGTCGTGTTGAAATGAGACTTGGGTCGCCAATTGGTGTAAATAAAGGATTGGCATTAGCGGAATTCTTGTGCGTAATTCCCTTGGTTAGCATATGCGCAACATTATCTATGTGCGTCATTTTGTACAGGTATATTTTAGATAAATCTGCCATTTGCTAATCTTTTACTTTTAGGCACCCCTATCGTAACACCACCTGCCGGTCTGCATCAAGCCTCACAAGTATAGCAATCATTATGGTGAAGGTAAGCAGCGATGAACCGCCATAACTTAATAACGGCAGCGGAATACCAATTACGGGTGCGAGCCCCATGGTCATCAGCATATTTACCACTACATGGAAAAAAATGACAGAAGCAGTGCTGTAAGCAAATACCCGGCTGAAAACACTTCGTTGTCGTTCAGCTACATTTAACATAGTTAAGAGTAAGGCTAAATACAATAAGGCCACCAAAGCTGAGCCCCAAAATCCAAAACTTTCAGCAATGGCTGTAAAAATAAAATCGGTGTGCTGCTCGGGTACAAAATCGCCCTGGGTAACAGTTCCTTTTAAAAATCCTTTACCTAAAAATCCACCCGATCCTATAGCAATCTTACTTTGCTTTACATTATAGTTCTCCTGCTTTTCGCCATCTTTTGTTTTACCCTGTTTTTCTTTTTCGCGTATAAAAGCTTCTACTTTGGTTGGGTCTTGCGGCACATAGTCTTTTTCAAACATGCTCATGATACGTTCTACCTGGTAAGGCGCCATTATTTGCTCAAACATGTAAGGCACTGCAAAACGCTGCAAACCAATGGCCATGCCCCACACCGCTACGATTAACAGCAGAATGGTTTTATTACGCTTAATTTTTGTCCATAAAAAATAAACAGATAAAACAGCCAGCACAGATAATATAATAAAAAGTGTATTGGGCTCTATTAATAACGCAGCTACCACCAACACAGCAAGCGATATACCAACCACTAGATAGGTTGCAGGTAAACCTTCACGATACAGTGGAATAAAAAATGCGAAGTAAACCAATGCAAGCCCGGTCTCGTTTTGCAAAATAGAAAAAACCGCAGGCGTTAATGCAATGGCAATGGCAATCCATTGCGCTTTACTTTTCCTGAAATCAGTTTCTGTTTGACCGAGAAATTTAGCAAGGGCCAATGCTACAAATATTTTACAGGTTTCGGCAGGTTGCAAATTCATAAAACCCAGGGGAATCCAACTGTGCGAGCCACCTATTGACTTACCTACCACAAATGTGGCAAGTAGCAAAATGATACCCAATGCATAAAACAAGTTGGCCGTAGCAGCAAAAAACTTACTATCGGTAATAAGGATAAAAACACCCATGACTATGGAAATGCAGAAGAAAAGCAATTGTTTGCTGTAATTGGTTTCCAGCCCGGTAATACTTGGCCAAAAGTCCATGTTGGGCCGGTACTCCACGGAAAAAATACTGATCAGTCCAATCAAAACCAGTATGATATATAACCAGATAATGATCCAGTTTACGCCTTTATGTATAATGGGGCCATGTTGTGCCATGTAATGTTAATAGTTCAAACTTTAAAAATACTGCGTTGCCTGTTGGGTAAGTCATATAGATCATCCTTAAGTAAGAACGATGCCATTCCACGGGGTGAAAATGGAGTATCGGTTGGTTTTGCTGGTAAAGCAGGGGTTGGTGCAGCAGCCAGCTTTGATTTGCCTACCGGCATTACAACGGTGGTGGCTTGCTGCTTATCCTTTTGCATACTCTTTTGCAGCCGCTCCATTTCTCTCATTCGCCGCAGGCTATCCTGCACATTTATTTCTGCTTGTACACGTGGCGGAATTATTTTCATGCTGCTATAGCGCTCAATCCATGGAATACGTGGCTTGCTGATGGTATCATGTAAATACTTTTCAATCATCAGGCTTACAATGGGCCCGGCTACTACGCCACCAAAGCCTGCATTTTCTACAATACATGCAATCGCAATTTGTGGTTTTTGGCGCGGTGCAAATGCAGCAAAGAAAGAGTGGTCACGCTGTTTTTTACCCCGGTAAGAGTTTTCCACCGTACCCGTTTTTCCGCACATTACAATTCCTTCAATTTTTAACCTCCGACCCGTACCCGAAGGCCCCTGTACCACCGCATCCATGCCTTCGTGCACCGATTCAAACATATGATCGGGAATTTCTGCTGCCTGTATCTTTTTCTTGTATTTGGTCAATAACCCAAATTTATCTCCGCCGGCAATACTATCAATTACATGCGGTGTGTAATACCAACCCTTATTGGCAATCATGGCAATAGCATTGGAAAGCTGCATAATGGTTGAGTTCACTTCACCCTGACCAATAGATACGGAAACTATATTGCAACTATTCCATTTGGGGCCAAAAGTTTTAATATAACGCTGACTGTTAGGTATCAGCCCCGGGCGTTCACCCGGTATATCAATACCTAACCGATGACCCAAACCAAAATCGGCCATATGCTTAGCCCATACGGTTAAACCACTATCTACGCTTCCATACCGGGGTTGATCAACAATTTTGCGGAATACATGTGCAAAATAGGCGTTGCAACTTACTGCAATAGCGCTTTTTAAATCAGGTGAATGACCTGAACCGTGGCAGCCGGGTTTTCCATTACCGCAACCATTATAACGACCAGGGCAGGGGTAGCCTGATGAATCGGTTATTACACCTTCCTGCATACCAATAACTGCCTGAAGCGTTTTAAAAGTAGAACCCGGGGAATACTCACCCGTGATAGCACGGTTGTATAGTGGTTTTGTAGGATCCACATACATACGAGAGAACTGTTGCCTGCGTTGCGAACCGGTAAGCAGGGTTGGGTTGTAGGTTGGCGCATTTACCATGGCCAAAATGCCCCCGGTTTGCGGATCAATGGCTACAAGGCTGCCAATTTTGCCCTGCATGAGCTGCTCACCCAGCATTTGAAGTTCAATATCAATGGTTGAGTACAAGGTACTACCCGCCACCATGGCCGTATCAAAAGCCCCGCCTTCGTAGCGTTGGGTGGGCCTGTTCATTTTATCGCGTAACCAATATTGAATACCCCGCTCCCCCATCAATACTTTTTCGTAACTGCGCTCAATACCCGTCATACCGGTATAATCACCCATCCGGTATCCTTCGCCTTCATGGTTTTCCAAAAACTTAGGATCTACTTCACCAAGGTAGCCAAAAACGTGGGCCGCTGCCTCATAAGGATATTTGCGTACCGGGCGTTCCACCAAATCAAACCCCGGCTGAATGCCATAAATACGTTCCTGTAAACGTGCGTACAACACTTCATCAAGCAAACCCTGAAATATGGATGGTTGATAGCGCCCGTTTTTAACAATTGCATTTACTACCCGCTTCCTGAACTCAGTCGTATCAATTCCAAGAACCCTGCAAATAAAATTGGTATCAACCCCTTTTAACTGCGAGGGTATTACCACGAGATCAAACAAGGTGGTATTATCTAAAATAACTTTTCCATCCCGGTCGTAAACGATACCGCGGCTTGGATACACCACTTTACGGTAAATGGCCTGATCATCGGCCATACGCGAATACTTGCCGCTGAGTACCTGCAGGTTGAAAAGTTGAATAATGATGATAAGAAAGGCTGCCGCAAATGAAATTTGAATAATCCGGCTGCGAAACGCATTGTAGTCGCTCATGGGTATTGCTTGGTCCCTTGTTTTATTCGGTGGAAATCAAAAAAATAGTGATAGGCAAAATTGCTGAAAAATTGCTGCCCCGCATGAAGTTCTGTAAGATTTGGTAAAGAAGAAGGGATTAATATTATCCCCACCGTTTTTTAACGCCGTTTTGATGATTTTATTGGGCGAAACAACAACTCGGTAATCAGCATGAGCAGCAAACTTACCAGGGTTGAAAAAAACACTTTGCCGAGAAAGTAGAAAAAGTCGCCAAATGTCATCCACTCAAGAAAAACCAGCCACCCATGATGGAAAAATGTGAGTAACGCAGCAAACAGAAAATAGGATGATGTATCCATGCTTTGCATAGAAGGGCTGCCAGCAGCAAGTTCACGCGTATCCTTTGGCACCATAAGCGTTATAAGAAACGGGCGCAGGTAAGCTACCAATAAGGCCGACGAAGCATGTAAACCGGGGGTTTTGGTAAAAAAATCGAGCACTAATCCTAATAGAAAACCTGCAACCAATAAACCCACCCTACCTATACTAAAGGGAAGCCAAAGAATAAAAAGCAGGTAGAGATAAGGTGTAATAAAACGATGAAGTGGTGGCATTTGGCTAAGCACCAACGCCTGCACCAGTACAAAGATTATAAAGCGTAATATGTTTTTTAAAGGTTCACTCATGTGGCTTAGTGGCTGCTACTCATTTTCAGTTTAATTTCTTTTTGCCCTTTGCTCCAATTCCAATTGTTCTTTTAAGAACAGGTTTTCAATTACCGAAACAAATTCAAGTGAGTAAAAATTGGCGCCCGGTTTTAACCAGATCATATAATTATTACCACCTTCTTCCTTCTTAAATTCTGCAATAGTACCCACATGTAAACCTTCCGGAAAATTAAGCGAAAGATTACTTGTTAGGACGGTATCGCCCTTCTTAATTTCTGCACTTTTGGGGATACCCCTAAGTATCAGCCTTTGCGGGTTGGTACCATCCCACTCCAATATGCCGGTAATGCCTGATTTTTTCAAAGCTACGCTGGTATTGCTTTTGCGGTGCAGCAAGCTCATTACAATGCTCATGTTATCACTTGCATCGGTTACAATACCTACAATGCCTGCAGGGCTTATTACGGCCATATCTTTATCTACGCCTTGCAGGCGGCCACGCTGCAAAGTGATGTAGTTATTCTGCCCGCTAACTGAGTTATTAATTACCCTTGCGGTTCTCCATAAATATTTACGGGTAACCGGGGTGCTATCAACAAAGGTTTTTATTTCCTTTTGTTCTACAGCCGTATCTATCCGGGTAAAATTCTGCTTCAGTTCATTCGCCAGACGTGTATTTTCATCTGCAAGAAAACGGTTGTTTTCTGCCAGCGAAAAATAACGTGTAAAATTGTTGTAACGTAAATTAATGGTACCTGTAACCTCGTATGCATATTCCATGTAGCGTGCCTGGTGGCTTTTGCTGTACTTAACCAGCATGCTAATGCTCAGAACCTGCAGTATGATAAATAACAGCAGCACCGAAAAACGCCTTATGAGAAGAAATATGTTACGCAATGATCAGATTGTAAAAAATAAAATTCCAAATATAGAAATTCCAAATTCCAAAAGGGGGAAAGTCCAAATATAAAAATTCCAAATTCCAAAGGGGATGTGCAACATAGGTTTTTGGAATTTGGAATTTGATGGATTGGAATTCCCCCTATCTCATAATAAACGGATACCGCTCATAATTCTTAAGTGCAAGGCCGGTACCACGCACTACACTTTTCAGCGGATCGTCAGCAATATGCACAGGAAGTTTTATTTTGTTGGCAATACGTTTATCAAGACCACGAAGCAGGGCACCACCACCGGTCAGGTAAAGGCCACGGCGATAAATATCGGCAGCCAGTTCGGGCGGGGTCGTTTCCAACGCCTTCAAAATAGCTTCTTCAATTTTAAAGATGCTTTTATCCAGGGCTTCGGCAATTTCGGTAAAGCTTACCATAATCTGCTTGGGGATACCCGTAACGAGGTCACGACCATTCACATATATATCATCAGGTGGATTCTCAAGGTCTTTCATAGCTGCACCTACCTGGATTTTAATTTGCTCGGCAGTGCGCTCGCCAATAAGCAGGCTATGGTAGCGGCGAAGGGCTTCCATAATGTCGGCCGTAAATTCATCGCCGGCAATACGGATACTTTGGTCGCACACAATACCCGCCAGCGCAATTACCGTAATACCGGTAGTACCACCACCAATATCAATAATCATATTACCTACGGGCTCTTCCACATCAATACCTATACCAAGTGCAGCCGCCATGGGCTCATGGATAAGGTACACTTCTTTGGCACCCGCCTGCTCGGCGCTATCGCGTACGGCACGCTTTTCTACTTCCGTAATGCTGCTCGGTATACATATCATCATACGCCAGCTTGGCGGAAACAGCGGCTTTTTGGGGTGGATAAGCTTGATCATTTCACGGATCATAAGCTCTGCAGCATTAAAGTCGGCAATTACACCATCCTTTAACGGACGCACAGTACGAATACTTTCGTGCGTCTTCTCATGCATCAGTAGCGCCCGTTTACCCACGGCAAGTACTTCCTTTGGATTATTACGGTTTAGCGCCACAATACTAGGCTCATTTACCACTACTTCGTCGTTATATATGATGAGGGTATTGGCCGTACCCAGGTCAATTGCTATTTCTTGCGTAAAAAAGTTGAAAATTCCCATGACATTTTCTCCGTGAGCGGAAACTAATTAATAGATAATCTGAAAGGCGCAAAATTGCGTGTTTCAGGCGGATAAAACAAAGTAGTTATCTTTTAATCGAATTCTTTATTAACACAAATTTGTTAAAACAACTTAACTTGGTGCATAATACCCATACCATGAAGCCTGAAACAGCCAAAATCGCTTGTATGCTGGCCGCATTTTTTCTGCTGACCCAATTATCGGCCCAACACCTTATTAAGGATACCCTTCCCCGCATACATATCGAGGAACAGGGAATTATATTGGGTGACAAGGTTGCCCAGTTTCCGGGTGGTATGGAGGAATGGGATAATTACGTGAGCCAAAATCTTCGGTTTCCTAAAAAAGCCCGAAAGAAAAAAAGGGAAGGGATGGTGCTTGTTTGGTTCAGCATTGACAGTTTAGGTAATGTAAAAGAAGCCAAAGCACTTAACGACCCGGGTTGCGGGTTGGGTAAGGAGGCTGTAAGACTTGTTATGAAGAGCCCTAAATGGATACCTGCTGAACAAAGTGGCTTTAAAGCGAACTACAGGCAAATCCAAACGGTAACGTTCAGTCGGAAGTAATCTTTAGCAGTATTGAGACGATGTTCAATCTGGATTTAAGGCTGAAATCACGCTCTTTTCTGAATAAAAATCTCATCCGTTACAAAAAAAAGGGTATTTAATAGTATTAAAAAAGCCGGCATCCAAATGCCGGCCTTTTTGTTATCTCTTTTTTTGCTTGTTCATTTCATCTTTGTACAATTCCGACTTTTTACCATCGATGGCGAACCCTAAGGAAACCGCAAATAGCTGGCTTTGGGTAGGCCTGTATGTCAAATTAGGCACATTTACTTTTTGATTACTTTCCTGAAGGAAATCGGTCAGGTAATACTTAAACCTGATATAGCCACCATGTTTGGTACGTATTTCTGCAAACGTTGAAGGAAGGAAAATATTGGTTCTATCGCTGAACCACTCCGTTGTTTTGGCCTTTTCCCCATTCGTAAATACTTTTTGCTTGTAGGCAAAGGCAAATTCAGCTTCCGCGCCAATAGCCACATTGGTTCCCTGCATATTTCCAAACTTAAAAGCAACAGGAATGCCTAAGGTATAAACCCTTTGTTTAATTCGCACACTATCATTCAGGTCATTAATCATACCAATGTTCCGCAAAGAAAGACCCGTATAAAAGCCTGCATTTTTACTAAAATCGTAATGAAACTGCTGACCAAGGTGAAAAAATGCCGAAAAACGGACAACAGGTGAGACATCTAGCCCGGATGCTTCCACATTGCCCCAGGAAAAGATAATCTCTGAAGCAGAAAGCCAATAGCCCTCTTTCAGCGGTGTTTTGTAGTTAGCGAGCGTAAGTGTGTCCTGCGCAATGCCATGGGTTGTAAAAGCTGCAAAGGCAGCTAAAAAAAGAAGTTTTTTCATTGTGTGTTTTTAAATTTTTCGCAAAATTACGATTGCACTGCCTAATAACTAAAGGATAAATTTACCCTTCAAATATTTGTTTCCATTAACTTAAAGGCTTTTCAAAACATACGCTGCTAACCGATACTTCATATTGCCCGTAATTAGGAATACGCAAGTAGCCACATTTATTATACAGGGCAATGGCCTCAGGCTGACGTATCCCTGTTTCCAGTATACATGATGCAAAACCCAGTTCGGCCGCCCATTTTTCCAGTTCAGACAGAACAGAAGATGCAATCCCTTTTCCCCTTGCTGTTGGATGCGTAAACATGCGTTTCACTTCTACTACGTTATCAGCATATTTTTTAATGGCACCACAACCCACCGGCACTCCATTTTCATAAGCAACCACCATCCATGGAATAGCATCGAGCTTATTGAATTGCGCAAAAAAAGGATGCTCATCACCATCCCTGATAGCAAGGTCGGCATCCAATAGTTTGACCAACTCCCTGAAATCCGGGGATGATGCATTCGTTCGTAAGAGTGTTAGCATATTGAATGTAGTTTGAAATTTGCAATGTAAGGAACAAATAATAACCAGCAAATCATTTTTGAAGCCCATTAAAACATATTTTAATTTTTGATGCCAAAAATGTTGCTATTGAAAAAGGTTATACTTTCCCCATTAAATTTTGCTTGTAATATGAGGTTAGTATACCTCCTTTTATGGATATTATCAGCCATGTGCACTTCGTATGCACAGGATGGAAACCTAATACATTTTGAAAAGGTGCTTGGCCTTTCACAAAATACCGTGTACTCTGTTATGCAGGACCGGCAAGGCTTCATGTGGATAGCAACTGCCGACGGTCTGAATAGATTTGATGGAAAAAAAATAGTTGTATACAAACCATCACCATTATCCAACAAAGGTAATTTCTCCGGACGCGTTATTCGCTCAAGAATACTGGAAGATGAACAATCCAATTTATGGTTTTCAACGGAAATTGGTTTGTTCCGGTTCGATAAGCGAAAAGGTGCCTTTAATTTGGTTTATTTAAACAATAATACCAATGATAAGCGTAACATTTCTGTAACCCCTTTATCGATTTCGGCAGGTATTCTATGGTCCATAAATGGAGGGGCAGGCGTATTCAGGTACGAAGTTGCCACAGGCCATTCTATTAACTACTCTTTACCTAATTCCGATGGTTCACCCATTATTGTATTGCAGGAAGGTGCAAGTTTTGGTGGTGATAAGATATATGTTGGTGGCATTGGCGGGCTTTTCGAGTTTGATACTTTATCCCACAAATGGAATTTGCTTAATGCCAGCGGTGGCATTTCCTGCACGGCTGTTATAAACGATACTTTATATTGGAACCAGGGTACAGATATTTACTTCCGAAAAATACAAACCGGTGTAGAAGGTAAATTACCTTTTCCTTTTCAGCATAAAAGAAGTAACATAACATACATGTATGCCGATGTAAATGGGAACCTTTATGTGGGTGACGGTTCAGGAAGTATAATGGTAAAATATGCTAATGCGTCATCATTTATTTTGATTGGAAATATCAACCAACACCAGGATGCAAATCCGGCCTACCCTGCACTTTCTATTTTTGTAAACAGGAGCGGTGTTTTGTTTGCAGGGGGCGATGTAGTTGGATTACATAAAACAGATTTATTCAGGCCTTATTTCAATGTTTACCCGGCCAATACAAATTACCAAAATGCTAATGACTTGTTTGTAACCAGTATAGCTGAGGATGAATCAGAAAATGTAATTATAGGAACTTACCAGGGCGGGTTGCATATTAAGAAAAAAGGTTCAGCTATTTTTGCGCCATTGACAAACGGGAAGCCCAAACCTAAAAAAAGCAATAACGAACAAGTTTCAATGGTGCATAGGGATACGGCGGGAAATTTTTGGCTCTGTTATGGCAATGAAATATTCCTTTACCTGCGCGGGCATGTAGGGTATCAAAAAATAACTACTCCACAATTTACCTTTGTAGCTTCGGAATTATTACAGATTTTTTGTGTTATTCCTATTGAAAATGGCTGGTATTTGGGTACAAGTATCGGGCTTTTAAAAATTGAAAAGAATGGAATGAAATTAAGATCATTTTACCTTTCAAAACTGGGCAATACCAAAATAAATTGTTTATGGTATGAGTCAAAAAATAGGTTGTGGTTAGGCTTTGAATCAGGAGGCATAGTTATTGTTGATCCCGAAATTGGTTATAGTATTGTGCATTCCTTTTTGGACGGAGCGGGTCCCAAATCATTTGCTTATGATCGTACCCATGCCATAATGTTTATTTCGACAATGAGTGGTTTAGTAGCACGGCATGTTCCCTCCGGCAAAATGAAAATTTTTACCGAAAAGGATGGGCTTAGAAATAGCTATATTTATAGCGTAATTATTGCAAATAATGAATTATGGGCCAGTACCAACAGGGGACTATCAAGGGCTTCCATTCGTTACCAAATCGGACAATCATTACCATCTGCAACCTTTACTAATTTTACCAGCAAAGATGGATTACCCGATGACGAATTCAACACAGGGGCATTTTACAAAGGGCAGGATGGTATGTTTTATTTTGGAACCATTAAGGGATTAACTTGGTTCAATCCAAATGACCTTAAGCCTAACCAACGCGTTCCCGATATTGTGTTTACTGAAGTACTTTCCAATAATAGCAATGCCGATTCCAATATTACTTCGGAATATATCGAGCAGCTTTACTTACCCTATTCCGGAAATGAAATGCAATTTAAGTTTCAGGCATTGGAATATGCTAATCCTGAAGTGGTGGAATATGCTTACCAAATGGCAGGCTGGGATAAAGATTGGGTATACAGTCAACAGCTAAATGAAGTAAGATATGCCAATCTTTCGCCGGGTAATTACGTATTTAGGGTGAAGGCAAGGAAAAGCGGGGGAGACTGGAGTAACGATAAAACGATTGCTATCACCATTGAACCACCCTTCTATCGTACTTATTGGTTTTATGCAATCACCGGGATACTTATATTGGGTCTGGTTGTTATGGTTACGCGAAATATTTCTCAGCGAAAACTGAAAATAAAAATTGATGAGCTTGAAAGGCAAAAAGCAATGGACAATGAGCGTTTACGCATCAGCCGCGAAATGCACGATGATATTGGGGCAGGGCTTACACAAATTGTGCTGATGAGTGAATCCGCCAAAGGCAAAAAAAATGGCAACTCTGAAAAAGAATTGACAGAAATAACCGAAACCAGCAGGCAATTGGTAAACAGTATGGGTGAAATTATCTGGAGTCTGAATCCGGAGAATAAAACAGTTGAGCAACTAATGGTGCACCTTCGTGAACAATTGCATCAACTGCTTGAGTACTCAGGTATTGCTTACAACATTCATTTGCCTGAAAATGGAAAAGACATATTGCTACCTAATGAAATGAGGAGAAATATTTTGCTGATTACCAAGGAAACAGTGCATAACGCGGTAAAGTATAGCAGTGCAAAGAATATTGAAGTCAATGCTTTGCTAAACAATGGCGTGCTCTCCTTTACTATTACGGACGATGGTATTGGGTTCGATACGGAAAAGATGCATACAGGCAATGGACTCAAAAATATCAGGCATCGGATGAATGAAATGCATGGGCAATTACACATAGAATCGGTGGAAAACAAAGGAAGCCGATTTACATATACCATTCCACTAAAGCCTACTACTTAAATCACATTGCATTCTTTGACGATTAATATCATATTTGAATGGTGAAAATAGCTTCCATCGCAATTATTGAAGATGATGATAAAATCCGCCATTATCTTGCGGAACAAATTCAACTGCATATTGATGTGGATGAGCTAAGGCTGTTTGCCGATGCCGAAACAGCGCTTAAAACCCTTACGGCCAACCCCGTAGAAGTGGCACTATTTGATGTAAACCTTCCGGGAATGAATGGCATTGATTGCATTCAAAGATTGAAAATGCTACACCCCCGCATGCAAATGATGGTACTAACGGTGTATGACAATGCCGATACCATTTTTGATACGCTGAAAGCCGGGGCAACCGGTTACCTGCTCAAAACGACTCCTGCCGAAAAAATCCTCGAAGCCATAGCCGAAGTACAGCAAGGCGGCAGCCCCATCAGCAGCCAGGTAGCCCGAAAAGTAATCGAAGCATTTGCCAAAAAGGAAAAAACCAACGAATATTTCCAGGAATTATCGCGCCGCGAACAGCAAATGCTGGAGCAACTCAGCAAAGGATACCGGTATAAAGAAATTGCAGATAAGCTATTTGTAAGTATTGAAACGGTACGAACGCATGTAAGAAATATATATGAGAAACTGCAAGTGAATAGCAGGGCGGAGGCTTTGAAGAAGACCGGGTTTTTATAAACAGGATTTAATACCCTTTTTACCACTTATTCATGTTTTAAATCAGATTAGGTTTGAAACTTTCTATAAAGGGAATCTCAAAAGGAAAGGATAATCGCATATTCAATATAAAAATAAAAAAGGTTTTTAAATTTAAACAAATGAAGAATATTCTGTTAGTATTAAGTTGCGTCTTTTTAATAAAAGGCATGAAAGCTCAAAATCTGCAATCATACAAAGATGAAAAAACAGGAAAGTATGGTTATAAAGATGTCAATGGTAAAATAATCGTTACACCGATTTATGATACCACAAAGCCATTTGAAGATGGAATAGCAGTGGTTGGCAAGAGAGTTACTTATTATGATTATAAATACGGATTGATAAATAAAATGGGAAAACTGATTGTGGAAATCAAGTATACCTCTGTTTATACAGCCAATGGTTTTATTGTAGTGGAAGATAATCTAAAAGGTTTTCCGAAAAGTGGATTTATTGACAAGACCGGCAAAATGATTACACCAATAAAATTTGATTATGTTGGTGATATTTCATCCAATATGGCCCGAGTAGGAATTGGTAATCTGTATGGATATATTGACAAAGCCGGTAAAGAAATAATTCCGGTAAAATATGAGACAATTTATTCGGCAGACAACGGCATTATCATTACCGAAAAAGATGACAAACCGATTCTGGTAAAAACTGGCAAAGAAAGCCCACTAAATTTTGAAAAAGTTGGTTTTGAGGCGTTTGGGAGATTATTGGTTGAGCAAAATAACAAATTTGGGTTTATCAATACCAGAGGAGATGTTGTTATTCCACTTAAGTATGACGAAGCGTGGGGTTTTTCCGAATGGGAAAGAACCGGCTATCTTACGAATGTAAAATTGGACAACAAAAGCGGATTTATTGATACTTCCGGTAAAGAAGTTATTCCTTTAAAATATGATTTGGTGGGGCTTTTTAGAGAGGGATTGGCAAAAGTAACCACGGATATGATGCCTGCTGTTGACTCTAAAAACGGGTACATCGACAGTGCAGGAAATCTTGTAGTCCCAATGATTTATAATGGTGCAGGCTACTTTTCTGAAGGATTGGCTGCCGTTTCAAAAAAGACAGGGGGTAGAAATTACACTTACGGATATATTAATCAAAACGGGAAGGAAATGATCCCGTTTATATACGAATCAGCCGAAGAATTTTCAGGCGGGTTGGCAGCGGTGAAAAAAAATGGCAAATATGGGTTCATAGATAGCGAAGGAAAGGAGGTTATTTCTTTCAAATACGATCGGGTAATTAAGAATTTCAGTAAGGGTGGTAGTGCATGGGACACTGCCGAAGTTGAACTTAATGGTAAAAAAATCAGGATAAATAAAACTGGAAAAGAATATGGAGAATAAGTGGTATAAATATTGTGTGTTAGTAAACGTCAAGTATGGATTACCATAAGCACGCATTTGAGAAATATTTATTAGAAACTACAAATGAAAAGCAGTTCGGAAGTATTAAGAAAGCCCGGATTTCTTATAATTTACTACTTTTTTCACATTTTAGATTGTGTAATAACAAATGAAATTTGTTTGAAATACAATCCTTATGAAATCCAACCAACTTCATCTTCTTTTCTTATTATTCATAAATGAAAAAATGAATAAGAAAAATCTTATTGGCATATTATTTCTTTTGTTTATTCCAGGCATATCCTATTGCCAGTACCCCGATGCTGCCACCATTAAAAAAAATAAAATAAAGATCATTGAAGTATCAGGTAGGAGTGGAACCGATTACCGATTGTATGATGAAAATGGATATGCCATAAAAGGTGCCTATGATGATATTGACTTCAAAAGTCCAAATTGGACAAATACCAATTTCTATAACAAGAAAGGGTTGCCTGATAGCATTATAGGCACATACACAAATGACCACTATAAATATTTCGACGATGGCAGTTTTATAATTATTTCCATTGATAAAAATGAAAGTGACACTGCACTTTATGCTAAAGATAAAAAGATTAAAGAAGAACGCGGGTCTGATGGCTCCAAAACAAAATATGAATACAATACGAAAGGACAATTAATCAAGAGTACTAATACCCATCCAGAAGGTAAATCAGTAACTACATATTTGTACAATGCAACAGGCCTGTTACAATCTGAAAAAACAACGGGGGTTTGTAGTACCGGATATTGTATATCCGCATTATATACTTACGATAAAAAAGGTTTATTAATTAAAGAAGTTAAAGATTACGGTGGTGGGTCAAAATACCCCACAGAATACTCATATTTTTTCTGGCCATGATGAAAGAAAATAACAAGCCTATTACCGATTGATGTAAAGAATACAAATTATTCTTTATGAGCAAAAAATTAAAATTCTTTATGCTTCCCGATTGCATCCCATTGTTCCTTCGATATTGTATAAACAAAATCTAACTTGGCAGGCTCCCCAAAATAAGCCGTTTCCTTCTCCCCTATTTTTATCCCGCCAAACCGTTCCAAAGATATCTGCGAACGCTTGTTTACTGCCCCTACATAAAAGGTGACATAATCCACAAATTGAAAAATATGATCGAGCATTAACTGCTTGAGTGCATAATTGTATCCCCCACCCCAACACCGCCTGATAAAAAAAGTATAGCCGATGGAAACTGTATTGGTCTCCGGAATAAAATCGCTGTAACGCGAACTGCCTATGACTTCACCCGATTGTGCATCGCTTACCAAAAACGCACCACCCGATAATATGGCGCCTTTAAAATAATTCTCGAATGCTTCTTTTTGCCAACGATTTTTATTAGGGTGTTGCTCCCAAATAAGCGGATCAGATGCAGCAGCATATAACCGATCAAAATCATCGGTTTGCAAGGGTGTGGCGATGATTAAGCTATTTTGTAAAGTTGGTAACGGTGGATACGGCAGCATATTAATTACATCTCTGATAACTTATGTAAGTAAATATAAGACACCACGCCAACACCCATTATGAAAACCATGAACAACATGGATGGCTCAAAGCCATTTACTTTAATCAACGAATACAATGCCGCTAGTAAATCGAAAAATAAACCGGCATAAGCCCACTCCTTAACCTTGTTAAAACCTGGTACCAGTATGACAATGCTTCCTACCAATTTTGCCACGCCAATAAACGGAATAAAGTATTCCGGATATCCAAGATCGGTAATAAATTTTACCGCTTCCGCCTGCATGGCTATATTGGGAATAGCTGAAAAGATCATAAATCCGCCAAATAATATGGTTGCCACCCAATAAATAATCTTAGATTTTTTCATGGTGTCTTTTATTTGAACAGGCAATTTCTGTTTTTTTTACATTCTGCATAGGAATTTTTCGCCCAATCGCATTTTTATCCTTTATAAAAGTGGTTAACTCATTTTACACTCCTTCCTTCAAAAGACAGGAAAATAAAATGCCTTAAATAATTTTCTTTAGGCTTTCTTTGAGAGTTCAAAATACTTTGATGGACATATCCATATTCTTTTACACCATAAACATAGGTCTCACATTCATCCTGTTTGTGATTCATTTCTTTTTCACGAAAAGGGATTTTGCTGCAAACAGGATGCTTTCCTTATTCCTGCTGTGCAGTTTTTATGTCAGCATCCTGCTTGTTTTGTTTACAACCAAGTGGATTCTGCAGGTTCCTCATTTTTATCGAACGGGTAATATTTTCATTTACATAATGTTTCCTGCCGCTTACCTGTATACCAGAAAAATGCTGAATCAGGAAGACTGGGATGGGAAAGATCTGGTCCATTTTATCCCTTCCTTGCTATATTTCATTGACTTTGTGCCATTCTTTTCTTTAACCGCAGCCCAAAAGGTACTGAGCTTACAGGAAGATTATGCAAAAGAAAGCTTGTATGCTTATAGCCAATCCTGGCTATTCCCAACCCATTTCCATTTCATTTTCAGGGCAGTACTGGCCTGTGGTTACTTATTCCTTATGGCTAAGCTATGGGTACAAAATTTTTATAATGATGGCGACTTTCGGAGGGAAAACAAATCATTTATGCAATGGCTGGGGGTTTTGATCCTGCTGCTCACAATCGATATCACACCTGCTCTTATCATTATGATCTTCAATATTCCAATTAACCTGATAGCAACAAGTAATATTCTTTCCTATGGTATCACCGTTTGCTTTTCCATATTTCTCCTCTTTAAGCCGGAAATTATCTATGGGGTAAAAGGCCTTTGGGTTAGGCCTGCGCCAAACCAGGATAACGTTTCCAATAAAGCTGATATGACCACCCAAATGCAGCATAGGAAAGGCGATGAATGGGTATCAGAGCCTTCTACCAGAAAAATATATGTTAAAGAAGAAGTGGTTGATAAGATTGGGAAAGCCATGGAAGTGGCGTTGATGGAAAGAAAAAGTTTTCTCAACCAGGGCTATAGCTTGTCCGATCTTTCTATTGATACCGGGTATCCAACCTATCAGCTATCTGCCTTTATTAACCACCACCTCGGGATGAACTTCAATGAATACATTAACAACCATAGGGTGCAATACCTGTTGAAAATGCTGAAGGAAGACGACAGTTGGCAAAGGTTTACCCTACAGGCTTTAGGCGAACAAGTTGGCTTTAGTAACAGGTTTTCCTTTTTAACCGCTTTCAAAAAAGTTATAGGTGAAAACCCTTCTACGTATTTAAAAACCTATAAAAAAAGCAACGAAGACTAACAAACTGCCTCCGTTTCCTGCCTCCGTTCGCTATTATAATTGATTTCATAAGCCATCCCTTCTGAAAGGCCTGTATAATTCGATCCCCCCATTGTTGCAAAATCTTGATTCTTCAGGTTAAAATGTTGAGAATTCAAAATTCTTGACGGTCTTATTAGATTTATTGGCAAAGCTGATGGGCGCAAAAGCCAATCCTGGTAAAGGCTCCTTCTATTTTTGTGTTTACACAATTAAATAAAAAATTGCCATGACCAAGTATCTTACAATGTGCTTAGCAATCATCGTATTGCTCCATTTTACCTCCTGTGTAGACAGCGTAAAAGAAAATTCTCCTGAAACAGCAGACCCGGGTACTGTAGGGTCTGCGTCGTCTAATGCGCCATTTGAAGGACCCGGCATTGAGACTGAATCCGCACAGGCACTGTACTCGCTGCCCCGTGACCATGCGTATCATGGTGGTAAATTTTACCAAACGAACGACTTCAACGAGTGGCACTACATCACCATTCTAGGCAAGGATTTGGAAACCGGTGACGACGTGTCGGTTTTCTGGACACCATTAAGCCAGGGATGGATGAAGGAAGACAATCGTCCGCTGCAAATTGGGTTGTTTTCTTACCACAACATTAAAACCGGCGAGTTCCACACTGCATTGGTGTGGTTCGATGGCAAGTTTAATTCCGAAGGCACCCCACCCGATGCAAAGGACTTCCGCTTTAAGTACTCCATGCAGGGGAAGGAGACCGGCTTTACAACCGAGTATACGCATGCAAATGAAACCTGGCATTTCACAGCCAACAGTACCGTGAAGACGGGCAAGAACGCTCCCTTTGAGCTGGACTTCACTTCACAGGCAAAGTTCCCGGGATACTTACCAGCCGCTTACTTCGGACTGGAAAGCATTGGCATCGATCCGAAGGACAGACAGAACCCTGAAACCATGTACGGCCTTACCTATTATTATATAGGACCCAACATGGAAACCAATGGAACCTTGAAAGTAGCAGGTAAAACTATTCGTTTTAAAGGAACAGGTTGGTTGGAGCGCCAGTGGGGCAACTTCCGTAACACCTACCAGTACCGCTACTTTTACGGCTATGCCAGGTATCCAAATGGCGACATGTTTAGCTGGCGCCAGTACTACGAAGGCGCAGGTTTCACTAAGCCACTTTACGAATACAGCCGTTACCAGTTTATTAATGGTGAAACCGGCAAGCGTGAACACGCTTTTGGGCCATCCATAAAGGCGGAGCCAACCAAGTGGTGGACTTCACCAAGTACAGGGCAAAAGTATCCATGGTGGGGCAAAATGACGACACCTAAGGGCGTATTGTATTATGGTCCTAGCCATCCCGACCAGGAAGGTGTGGGTCTTGCCGGAGGCTTCATTGAGGGTGTTATCCAGTTTCGTGAAGGTTCACCGGAAGGTAAAATTGTTGCCACCGGGTTCTGTGAAATTGTCGATCTGTCTACACCAATGGCGGATGGTAACGACCCGTCCATGGGACCAGCCAAAACCAGGACATTACCGGAAATGCCAGCGCTCGAATACAAGCCAAAAGGGGATCGTGTAACGCCAATTAACGGGTTGCCGAGATAGCCAGATGCTGAAAAGATTCAAAAAACTTCAAACGAACAGTATTTATAATCATTTGCGAATTAAATAAAAACAATTCCATGGACAAAATGAATGAATCACAACTAGTTGCCAACGCAACCAACCCAACTGACGGGTTTGAAAATCAAACCGGTGGTAAAATTTATGACCTTCCCCGTGATCATGCCATGCATGGCGGCGACTGGTACAAGGGTGCTGAATACCAGGAAACACATTATTTCACGGGTTTTTTTACTGACAAAAAAACAGGTAAACCCTATTCAGTATTTTTCTGCTGGGCTGCTTACGGCTACGACGAGAAGCTCGGCCGTCCTATTCGGAATTCTTTGTTCTCCATGACTGACGTTGAGCGCAAGAAATTCCTGCAGGCAGTGCATCCCCTTGGCGGTCCGTTAACCTCAACAGGAACTGGACCTAACGTTGCAGCAGATGCATTCTCTGCTGAGTACGTGCTCGGAAAAGATACAGACGGTAGCGAAGGACTGTTTTCTTACCAGTCTAAAGACCACTCGTTCCGCTGGATGGCCAACGTTCCAAATCCAACAGCCGCACTCAAGAACCAGACAGGGTATTCTATTGACTGCCGTGCTAAAGTGGTTAAGCCCGGCTTCCGTTGCCCGGTTCCTTATGGATTTACGCAGGAAGGGCTCGGTACCGACGTGGCGAACAACCTTGCCAATCCTTTTACGGGTGCGGCTTTGTCATGGTACATTATTGCCCCGTGCATGGAAGCCGAAATCAAACTGAAACTTGATGATATGGACCTCGACCTTGTTGGACAGGTATATTACGAGCACCAGTGGGGCCGCCTTCGCATCCCAGGTATGGAGCAGGCCCGCTACACCTGGGGCTGGGCACGAATGGATAACGGCGATATCATGAACTGGCGCACCTACCGTAATTCAAAAACGGGCAAATATGAACCTACTGACCCGGCTAACCGATTCAATGTGATCAAGCCCGACGGAACTGTGCAATATTATATGGGGCCCGCCTTTGTGTATGAGCCGCAAAAGTGGTGGAAGTCGCCTGAGACCGGTGTTGATTACCCGGTTTATGGAAAGATGACTACACCAGTTGGTGTGTTCTACACCGACCCGGTTGTTGAAGTTGCCGAAGCGCAATTGTTCAATGGCGGTATGTGGGAAGGGGCGGCACGCCTACGCAAGGATAGCCCTACCGGACCTGTTGTTGGTCATTCGTTCTGCGAGTATATGTGGGCGCCGTTCGATTCCCCACTTGGTAAAGACATTCCTTACAACCCGGCCATCACTGCATCTCCAAGTGAAGGTTTCCCGGAGGCAAGCGATTTTAAACAATTTACGAAGTGGTAATAATCAATGTTTATTTTAATCATTTTTAAAAGCAAAAACAATGGACAACAACAAAGAATTATCTTCTCCATTCTCCGGACCAGGCATTGAGACCGTATCCGCACAGGCACTGTACTCGCTGCCCCGTGACCATGCGTATCATGGTGGTAAATTTTACCAAACGAACGACTTCAACGAGTGGCACTACATCACCATTCTCGCCAAGGACCTCGAAACCAACGATGACATTTCGGTTTTCTGGACACCACTAAGTCAGGGATGGGTGGAGGAAGATCAACGTCCGCTGCAAATTGGGCTGTTTTCTTACCACAACATTAAAACCGGCGAGTTCCACACTGCGCTGGTGTGGTTCGATGGCAAGTTTCATTCCGAGGGCACCCCACCCGATGCGAAGGACTTCCGCTTTAAGTACGCCATGCAGGGGAAGGAGACCGGCTTTACAACCGAATATACGCATGCAAATGAAACCTGGCATTTCACGGCCAATAGTATCGTGGAGACGGGCAAGAACGCTCCCTTTGAGCTGGACTTCACCTCACATGCAAAGTTCCCCGGATACCTGCCTGCCGCTTACTTCGGACTGGAAAGCATTGGCATCGATCCGAAGGACCGACAGAACCCTGAAACCATGTACGGACTTACCTATTATTATATAGGACCCAACATGGAAACCAATGGAACCTTGAAAGTAGCAGGTAAAACTATACGTTTTAAAGGAACAGGTTGGTTGGAGCGCCAATGGGGCAACTTCCGTAACACCTACCAGTACCGCTACTTTTACGGCTATGCCAGGTACCCAAATGGCGACATGTTTAGCTGGCGCCAGTACTACGAAGGCGCAGGTTTCACCAAGCCACTCTACGAATACAGCCGGTACCAGTTCATTGATGGTAAAACCGGCCGGCGTGAGCACGCTTTCGGACCTTCCATAAAGGCTGTGCCTACAAAATGGTGGACTTCACCCAGCACAGGACAGAAATACCCATGGTGGGGGGAGATGACTACACCGAAAGGCATCCTATACTATGGCCCGAGCCATCCTGACCAGGAAGGGGTGGGTCTTGCCGGCGGATTTATAGAGGGTGTTATCCAGTTTCGGGAAGGTTCACCGGAAGGTCCCATTGTTGCCACCGGATTCTGTGAAATTGTCGATCTGTCTACACCAATGGCGGATGGTAACGACCCGTCTATGGGACCAGCCATAACCCGGACATTACCGGAAATGCCAGAGCTCGAGTATACACCAAAAGGGTAATGCACCGAAATAAAAAACGGCATTTATTTTCAACATACGGGAAGCGGTAACAGCAGTCTCCCCTTATTAAATTAATATTTTAAAAGCGATAAAATGGAAAGAAGAAAAGCATTACAGCTATTCGGCACGGCAAGTGCTGCCCTGGCAACCGGGTCTGTGTTGGCATCCCCGGGGGAAGGACCTACTCCCCCCGAAACCCCGGTATCAGATTTAGGTAATTACACAAAAAGCGGCTTCCCCGCGGCCAATTTAGGCTCGGTTAGAGGTTCGTTGGAAAATTTATCCTTATCGGATGAGCTTGTGTGCACCACGCAGCAACCGGTGTATGTTTTACCAAGAGACCACAAATTCCATAGTGGTCAGTTTTACGCTACCAATCATTTTTGGGAGTGGCATTACTTCTCAGGTTTTTGCAAAGACGCTGCAGGTAATGAGTATGCCTTGTTTTTTGGAACTGACCCGGTAGGGTACGATCCCAAAACCGGTGGCTACGGCTTTTTGCCTGCGGTAGTTTCAATTTCACCCATTAAGGAAGGAAAAAAATATTATTACTTCAACAACTTCCCTGTATTCGAGCCAAAGCGCCCCGACGATGCCACATCGCCTGCAGATTTTCAATACCTGTTGCGCAATGATGAAGCAGGTTGGGCAATTGACGAGCGCTATTATGCCAACGAAGAACGCTGGATGTTTAGCATGAAGTCTAAAAATCCTAATGATCCCTGGTGCGATTTGGATATCCGTACGGCTGCACCGGGTTATGTGCCCCGCACACCCACTGGTATTGAAGAAGAAGGTTACAATCCGCAAGGCCGGTACAACCCGCAAACCATGCATGGTTTATCGTACTACTACATTGCGCCCAACATGCCATTCACCGGCAAAATTGGCTTTAATGGAAAAGAAGTGGAAGTTACCGGCAATGTATGGCTGGAACACCAATGGGGAAATATTAAAGGACTAGACCAGGAGAATTGCCGCTGGCGTTGGTTTAGTTTCAGGTTTGAAGATGGCCGCAGCCTTGCTTTCCGCCATTGGGTAGTGCCACCGGATAACAGCCCGGTGCATGAACGCAACCATTACTGCATGATTCACCCGGATGGAAGGGTTGAATATGGTTTTCCAAACAGGGAAATGCGTTTTACGCCTACAAGGTCCTGGAAGGTTCCCGGGGTAGAAGATCAGTGGAATGCAGAAGGCATGATGGAAACGCCATTTGGAAATTTTTTCCTGAAATCATTGGTAGATGACAGCGTTTATGTAAGCAAAACAGGGATGACTTTTTGGGAGGGCCCCATGTCAATGCATGAAAATAGCTCGGAAGGAAAACGGATAGGCATGGCCTATGTGGAGCAATATTTTCAGCCAAAAGGAGGACCTGCAAGAATGCGTACACTTCCTGAGCAAGACCTTGCAAGGGAATTACCATTTGCAGGACGGGCAATAAAAGGCAGTATTCCTGTAAAAACGGACAAGCCGCAAAAAACAAAGAAGAAGTAAACTTAATACCCCTGGAGCATCCCTGATCATCGGCGCACCATGGCCGATGATCTTTTAAAGTATTCATCTACAATGATTAATGTGGCTAAAACGCTAAATATAAAAGTTCAAATGAAAAAAATAATCCTGGGATTTTTCCTTATGTCTTCACTACTTGTGCAGGCACAGTTTGGCCGCATTTACATGAATGCCCCAAGAGGTTCGGGAGCACTGGCAGGTACCTATTCCAATACGGGGAGCAATACTTCGTGGGACGAGTCCATCTCAAATGATCTTTATCAATCGAGAATTAATAATGCCAATTTTAATTACACGCATGTGTTGCGTGTATTTGACAGAACAGCCGGGCTTGGTATTAATTTACCTGTTGGCAATATATTGAGTTATAATACGTCCACCCAAAGGGTATTTAATTCAGCAGCAGGCATTGCAGACCCTTCCATCATTTTTGATGTGAATATTTTTGGGGCCGCTTCTATGTTGCCTGATGTATTTAAACAGACACCCGTAGAAGACTATTTAGGTATCCACACCAACTGGGGTTTACCGCTGGGTGAATACAATCCGGCAAAACAAACCAACCTTGGTGGCAACCGCTTTACTTCAAAAATACTATTGAATTATGGGGTGCCATTTAAGGCCGGTAAAAACTGGATTGACCTGTACGGAAGCATAAAGTTTTTTGGGGAAAATAACGACTTCTACGGATCGAAGCCGGGGCAAACACTCAATCAAAAGCCATTGTTGGGTTTTGAAGCACACTACACTCATGATATTGCCAAACGAACATGGATAGGCGGCGGGTTAATATATGGGGTTGGAGGCAGTCAGCAATGGGATAATGTGCCCACTATCGGGGCGCAAAATTCACTGAAGTATGTATTGCAAACTTCATTTCCAGCCTGGCCGGGTGGCACCTGTTATATAGGTTATAATGAAACCCTTTTTACCCCTGAAAATGGCGCAGATGTAAAGACTTTTCTGCTTCAGTACATTCATTTTATGCAATACAAAAACGTAAAACCGTACCGGAAAGACAAAGCCATACTTTGATAATGGATGCAGTTGTTTCCGACCTACCACTTTTAAAAACTTTTAAAAATTAACCAATGAAAACACAAATATTTCTAATTCTGTTATTTGCTGCACCCGTATTTTTTGCATGCTCATCAAATGATAAAACAGCAACGGCCGATGTGGTTGTTGTGCCCCCGGCTGAGAAAGTTTCCATTCCACCCATGCCTTTCCCTGCTACACTTACGGATGACTGGACCATCGGGGATCCGGAGAAGATCAGGGTCATACTCAATATGTATAAAAACCTGGAGGCAGATTCGGCTTACGATGCAATCAAATTGAACATGGCAGACACTATAACGAATTTGTCGTTTGACGATAAAGAAACTAAGCTCACCCCCGAGTTATTTGTAGGAGAAGCTAAGAAGTTTAGACGGGGGTTTAAAAAGTTGAATGAGGAATTTAAATCTTATGTCTGCCTGCACAGTGAAAAGCTGGACATTGACCAGGTAATCCTTTGGGTGAAAGAAACGGGGGTTAGTAAAGCAGGTGTTGTCGAGTCAAGCATGTACCAGGAAGACTGGCGTTTTAACAGTGATGGTAAAATCTTCTACCGTGGTATTTTTATGCGGTATTAACATTATTCTAAACCAAGATAAATATCCCCATGTTTACAAAAGAAAGAACACATTTTTTTTACTGCGTTTTATTGGTAACAACAGCACTGTTCATATGCCTGGCAGGAACGGCCCAGGATTCAACGGGTAAAAAGGTCGAAGAAATTGATCCTGCCAAGCCCACCAACTTTTACACACAGATTAATGTGGCGGCCGAATATAGTTTTGGCAAAGCAGATGAATTGGTAGGTACCCGTATCAGCGGCCAATATACTTTTAACCCCAATAACCTCGTGTTATTTGAATTACCTTTATTGTACAACATAGATCGTAAGGCCGGAGGGATAGGCGATATCAGGTTGCGTTATTTTGCCATTATAAAAAAAGACTACAACAAAACCTTTCCGAAGATAGCAACCATAGCGCCTACACTTGATGTAATACTGCCAACCGGTAGTTATAAAAATGGTATAGGCTCCAGCAGCTTAATTATTTCACCGGGGCTTGTGTGGGGTTGGTTTTTCAATGAAAAAACACAATTATTTCCCATTATATCTTACCAATATATTAGCAAGCCGGGCAGCGACATGGTTCCGGAGGCATTGGATTATGATAAGCATGGCTTTACCTTCCAGGCTATTGCCAACTATTCGTTTACGAAAAAAACCTTTTTGCAGGTTACGCCCATTTATGCAATAAACGATATAAGCCGCGGTGGCGATGGCTTCATAACTGAATTTAAATTGAGCCATTTACCTACTTCCAAAAGTAAAATCCAGCTATTTATAAGACAGGAGTTTACCAGGAAGCAAACGACCATCAATGCAGGATACACGGTTTATTTATAATTTTTAATTGCTTTAATAAATGGAAGTGAAAATTACAACTCATGTTTTATTCACCTTAAGATCTGGCATCATTGGTTTGTGTGCTTTATTCATGATATCGTGTAATAATACAAAAAATATGCAGACAAAAACCCCAACGAGCAATATCACAAATGGAAATGACGGGCAAAGCGCTTTACAAAAACAATTGAAAGATGACGTGGATTTTTATGCGGCAGGGCAGCAAGGCAGTTGGGAGCTGAATCTCGATTTTGAAAGGGATTTCCAATTTAAGCGGGCAGATGGTTTCGTATTCAATACGCCTGCAGTGGAAGGCATAAAAGCCCAGGACGCCAATGTGGCTCGTTACCGTGCGATGGTAGAGTCTGGCGAAATGATCATTCAATTGTACAAGCAGGAATGTATCAATGGCAGCACCGGACAAAAGTTCCCATACAAAGTTAGCGTGGAAATTAAAAGGGGTATTGATAAAGAGTATACACAATTCGAAGGCTGCGGCCGCTACCTTTTCGACGAGCGCATTCACGACATCTGGGTACTGCAACAATTGAATGGCAAGGCCGTTACCGGAAGCGATTTGCCCTATATAGAATTTAATACCCTTGATGGAAAGATACTTGGCAAAACCGGTTGTAACAATTTTAGCGGAAAGGCAGATTTCAAGGGAAATAAGTTGACCCTTGGGCCGTTGGCGGCATCCCGAAAATTTTGTCCAAACGCTACGTATGAAACTGATTTTTTGAAAGCAATGTCACCTGGTGAATGGACGTATGAAATAGACAAAGGGAAACTTTTCTTAACACGTAACAATAATGATGCGATCATTTTTAGAAAAATAGACTGATAGAAAAAAAACATGAATAGGTAAAAAATAAATTTATTAAAATGAAAAAAATCTCTGAAATTTTCAGTGATACCATCCGGGGTGGTTTGTTGTTTTTGCTTCCTATGTTCGTGATTATAATCTTAATCAATAAGTTATGGGAAAAAATTATGGGGACAGCCAAAAGCCTTGCAGGATTATTTGGCATCCAAAAAGAAATGGAAGGCATATGGGGAGCCATCATAACCATCTGTATTATTCTATTAATTTGTTTTATCAGCGGCATGTTGTTGCGGGTTTCCCTATTTAGTAAAGTGAGGAATAAATTGGATGCCTTTTTAGAGAAAAAGATACCCGGGTATGGCTTCTACAAATCAACCATGGAGCAAAAAATAAAAAAGGACGATGCACCTTCAAGACCAGTTGTGCTTTTAACGATTGATGGAGTAGGCCAGCCCGGTGTAGTTATTGAAGAAATGGCTGATGGCAGAAAAGTAGTTTTTGTTTCATCGCATCCTGCATCAGCAAATGGCAATGTTTATGTTGTGGATCGTACGGCAGTTACAGAATTGCCAACTACCGAATTAGACATGAACAAAATTTTAAAATCACGGGGGGATGGTCTAAGTAAAATTATTGCTTAAAAAAAATGGGTGCAGCGGCCATCCAAAATTACTTAAATGCAATTATATCCATCGCTAAAAAAATATGCCAACTATTATTAACGAAAAAAAATAAAATGAAACTGAATTTACTTACAGCATTTGTGATAATTGGTGTGGCAGCCAAAGCACAAACCGTTACCATGAGCAACAATTGCACTAAAATGCTCAGCCAGATTGAAAGTTTTAACACAGCGCAGATGTATGACTCCGCACTTGCTGTTTTTCCCACTTTTGATAAAAAATGCACCGCCAAAGATGCAAAGTTCAAAGGAGCATCGGCCAAAGCACATGCATATAATGGATTGGAGAACTACAATGAAGCAATAAATGCTGCCAATATTGCCATAAAAGCCAATCCAAGATGGATTAATGCCTATTTTGAAAGAGCAGTTGCTTATGCGGGCAATGGACAAACTCAGGAATCAAAAGCAGATTATAACAAAATAATTGAACTGAGTGCCAAAAACCAAAATACCGATGCACGGGCAAGTATTTATGCCATGCTTGCTGATATATCTTTCAAACAGGGACAAAACGATTCGGCATTTGCCATGATGGATAGTGCGCTTACCTTAAAAAAGGACCCTATGTATTACATTCAACGTGGTGATATGCATTACAAATTAAAAGACTATGATAAAGCATTTGGCGATTACGACAATGCCGTAGCTGCCGGTAAAACAGATTTTGAAATGTATGCCATACGTTCTGCACAAAGGTTGCGTATTTATCAGCAAAAATATGGAACGGAGAATGTAAATGAATTGGCAAAAAAAATGAGTACAGAAGAAAAGAAACTTTTATGTACGGAATTGGCCAAACTAAAATCATTTGGCAAAAAAGACATGAAGCTTGATATGACCTACACTTTTATTTGTGATTAATCTTATTCAATTTTAAATATTTATAAATATATTTTACTATGAAATCCCCACGAGCTGCCGCACAATCAGCCCAAATGATCATTGGGGATTCCATGTGACAATTAAAAACCAGCAGCCGATAGGCTGCGCACTAAAAATAAACACATGAAAAATATTCTTTTAGTTTTTGCAGCTTTCTCTATCCTTTTTGCCGGTTGCGCAAGTATGAGTAATCAAGGTAAAGGTACTGCCATTGGGGCCGGTGCCGGTGCGGCACTTGGCGCTTTGATTTTTAAAAACAATGCAGCGGGCGCACTTATAGGAGCAGCTATTGGGGGTGCAGCGGGTAATATGATCGGTAAAAAAATGGACCGTCAGGCGGAAGCACTTAAGCAAGCCGTACCCGAAGCACAGGTTGAAAGAGTGGGTGAAGGCATAAATGTAACTTTCGATTCGGAATTACTTTTTGAAAAAGGAAAATCTTCACTAAGTGAAGAAGGGGCAACCGCCATTAATAAAGTGGCGAAGGTATTTGCAGATTACCCTGATACTTACATTTTAGTGGAAGGCCACACGAGTGCTGATCCAAAACTTGCATCCAAAGCAAACGAAGATGCCAATATGAAACTATCTGAAGATCGTTCAAAATCGGTTGGGTCGCTTATGCGAAACAACGGTGTGGCAACCGAAAGAGTGGTGGAAAAATGGCATGGTGGCACGCTACCAAAATTTCCGAACGACAGCCCGGAAAATATGTCTAAAAACCGCCGGGTAGAAGTGGCCGTAATTGCCAATGAGAAAATGCAGGCTGAAGCAAAGTCCGGAACATTGCAATAAAATAATCAACCCTATTGAAGCAAAATCATTAATAAAGATTATCCTTTATATACTATTATCTAATATTCAAAATACCATTTTATGTTTTTGATAAGTATGGTGTTTGATCCTACTGCCTTACTGCTTGGCGTACTGGTTCTCATTATATTGTTATGGGTAAACCCCGAAAAAACAGCTAGCAAAACTATGCTTATAGGGGTACTTACTGTTATCAGCCTGCTCAGCTTTAATGAGTTAGCCTATCACTTTCGATTTTACCTGATCGTGCCCTGGATGCATAACATGCTCATTCCCTTTTCGTTGTTACTATACCCGGCAGCATGGCTGTATGTGCGCTCGGTAATAGACGGTGAGTATAATTATAAAAAAACCGATTGGCTATTATTGCTACCTTTTTTACTTTTTGCTGCAAACCTGATGCCTTATTACCTGATGCCGCTCGCTGAAAAAAGGGCTTACCTGGAACAATATTACCAAAGCAGCCAATTACGTGTAAGCGATGGCGAAGGGCTTTTACCTCCGTATGTTTTTCACTTATTCAAAATCATTTGGGCAGTGGTTTTTGTGGTACTTATTGCACGATTACTCAGCAAATTCAAAAAAGAAGCAAGCCAACAAGTACTGCTGGAAAACCAATTTGTGCTTAACTGGCTTAAACATATCAACCTGATGCTTTTGGGACTTATAGTAATTGCAGTTGCCGCAACTTTACTAACACCCTTGCTTACAACATCCTTCAATATGCAGGACATAGGCATCGGGCTTTTTTTGTTGTTGATATGTCTGCACCTTTTTGCGCGACCTAGCATTTTATATGGGTTACATGTACCGGCGAACGCATCGAGCATAATCTTACAGGCGGCGGATTTGGAAAGCAAAGCAAATAGTATGACTAACATAATATCCAGTATTACCGTTGCTAAAACGACCGAAAAAGAAGTCATAACCATAACGGATGCTAATACAAAGAATTATATACAAACAATTGAAAACCTTATGACCAGCAGCATGCCCTTTTTACAAGAAGGATACACTGCTCACAATCTCGTAATCGATACAGGCATTCCCAAACATATTCTCGCGCTAATAATAAAACACGAATATGGAATGAGTTTTAAAGAGTTTACAAATCGCAAGCGCATTGAATACTTTATTGCAAACTTTCATCAACCTGCCTGGAGCCAGTATACGATGGAAGCAAGGGCATTAGATTGCGGTTTTGCCAGCAGAATTACTTTTATCAGGAATTTCAAAGATATAATGGGCACAACACCTTCTGCATATTTTAATGAAACGAAAACGGGTTATGAAGAATCGAATATTTCTACACTTTATCTTTCACCAATTTATAATGCGGATCTTCCAGCACGTTTACATCAATAATAGCACCTGCATTTATTCGCAGCACGCGGCAATCATTACTCAGATGACGAAGGTGTAATTTTATACCCGCAGTTCTGAAATGTTCGGTTAAGCTGCAAAGGGATAAGATTTCTAATTTTTCTCAGGCTTCATTTTCAGCAGTTTCTTAGCAAATCTTTCTATGGTAAGCCCTTGCACCAAAATGCTAAATACCACACACATGTAGGTTGCGATGAGTAGTAATTCCTTTGTTTCGCTGGGTGGCAGCGAAAGTACCAAAGCAAGTGAAAGCCCGCCCCGTAAACCGCCCCAAACAAACAATTTGGCAGCATCGCTACTTATCCTGGTAATTTTAGGCAATAAAATTTTAGGCAGATATATCACAATAATGCGGGCTATAAACACAATTAAAATACATAAAAATCCGATGATAATGCGGGTTGCAGAAAATTCTATAACCACCAAAACAAATGCAATACTGATAAATAAAATGGCATTAAGCACTACATCTAACAACTCCCAAAACTTATGCATATATGCCTGTGTATGATCACTCATTGCATTTGATTTTTTATAGTTGCCTACAAAAAGTCCCATAATTACCATGGCAAGTGCTCCGGATAAATGAAAGTAGGATGATAAAGCATAACCCACCATCACAAATGCTATGGTAAGCAATACTTCTGTTTCATAATGATCAATAGAAGAAAGAAGCTTATGCAATAGAAAGCCAAGAATCAAACCGAAAAAAGCACCACCAATTGCTTCCTGCACAAATAATTTTCCAAAATGTCCAAAATCTATTTTATCCTGGCCCAAATGCAGTGTTTCCAAAAGCGCAATAAAAATTACTACACCTACACCATCATTAAACAGGGACTCACCTACAATGGTTGATTCAATGGGTTTTGGCACATTAGCCTGTTTTAAAATACCCAAAACAGCAATAGGATCGGTTGGGGAAATAAGTGCACCAAATAGCAGACAATAAATAAGCGGAATAGGGTAATGAAGTAGCTTACCGACACCGAAAAGCAGACCCCCTATTATTACGGTTGACAGCACAACACCGCCTACAGCAAAAATAGAAATGGGTCTTATCTGGCTCCGGATATCCTGCCAATTCGTATGCAATGAACCGGCAAAAAGCAAAAAGCCCAGCATTATATTCAGGATTATCTTACTTAAGTCCGTATGTTCAATAATATCCTTTATTACTACATAATGTTCAATATCCCAGGCCTTACTACTCAGCACTATCAACGACAAAATGGTTGAAAGAAAAAATAGCCCGATAACAAAAGGCATTTTTATAAACCGATGGTTGATATAGGCAAATGCCGCCGAAAGGGACATCATTATGACTAACAAAATATAAGTGTTCATAGTAATGAATGCTATTTTTCTTTTACAAACTCAACTGCCGGGTCACCATACACCCGCATAGAAAACCTGTCTATTTCGCCTTTGGCATTTATGAGAAAATTAAGCCTGAATTCGGCCCTGCCGCTATTCATTTCTTCACGGGTTACAAACTGATCGTAGTGAAAATGGTACAACTGCGTTTTTGTGTTCCGGAATGAAAATTGAAGGCTTTCTTTTTCCAATGTAATGACTACTTCACCATATACCGGGTGGAGGTATTTACCTCCATAATCAGCGATAGCATGCGATGGTGTAGTATGCAGAACCCGGGTAGCGGCCACGGAATCTCTTTCTTTCATAGCATTTGCCAACTCCTTGCTGTTTTCGGAAAGGTAACGCCCGCTCCAATCGGTAAGCGTAAGCGAAAGCAACCTGTCAAAAACCGGGAATGCCATCACCCCGCGCACACTGCCAGCGGGAATACTATTGTGCACCATAAATACCGCAAGGCTATCGGATGGAAAAAAAGTAAGGTTGGAATAAAACCCATCGATGGAGCCGGTATGCGTAGCAATTTTATGCCCCTTGTAGGTTTGCACATTGCGCCCAAGCCCATAGAGTGCATGCGAAAGTTCGGGCCATTTACCCTCGCGATCGGCAACTGCATTGGGCACCATAGTTTGCTGAATAGCTTTTGCAGAAAAAGCCTGTGCGCCCATGTATTTGCCGCCATTCAGTTGGGCAATCATCCAATGGCTCATATCGGTAAGGTTAGATAACATGGTGCCCGCAGGACCAAGCGCAGGCGTTTGTATTACCTGTGTTCTTCTTTTCAGCGAGCGCGATGTATCGGGCGCATAATAGGGAAAAGCGATATTACCAGATGCCGTAACACTATCACCAAAAAAATGCGTGGCATTCATTTGCAGCGGTGTCAATAGTTTTTCGCGGATGATAGTTTCCCAGGATTTTCCGGTTACCGTTTCCATGACCGCACCGGCTGCCACATACATCATGTTGTTGTAAATATAGCCCTCCCTGAAACCCATGGCGGGTGGAATGACAGCGACCCTATCCGTAAGTTCTTTGCGCGTAAAGGGTGCACCTGCCCATAAGCCGGCATAATTATATAAACCTGTACGATGGGAAAGCATATCACGCAGGGTAATCTGCGCGTTCAAATCATCGGTACTAAACCGAAGCGCAGGCATATAATCCCTAACCGGTTTGTCAAGGTTTAGTTTTTGTTCTTCCTGCAACAGCAAAGCCGCGGTGGCAGTAAACAGTTTGGTATTGGATGCAATGGGGAAAATGGTTTGTCCATCTACCGGCAACTTATTTTCAAGGTCGCGATAGCCATACCCTTTTGCATAAATCAGTTGATCCTTATACACAATACACAGTGCAAGACCGGGAATATTCCAGGTATGCATAAAACTGTCGATGTATTTATCAATGATGGGTAACTTCTTTTGAAATGGGTTTTGCTGCGCGAAACCAAGCTGGAAACTTGCTGATAAAATGAGAATTAAAAAAGCCCGCATGAATATTTTTTTTGCGATAAATATAGGGAAACCTTCATCAACCTCACATGGATTCATGCAAAGATGTATTATGAATAGCTTAAAAAATTGCCGGAAAGGTCGCAGTTAGGTTATCTCATTACCCTGACTTCAGCTACTAACCATTTATTCGCAGCAGCATCTTGCTGCAAGGGATATTACATTTACTACTCCGCAACATTTCTTTATTGACGATGTGGTACGAAACTTAAAAAAAAATCCTGATAAAATCAAAAATTAAGCAGTTTTGTAAACATTAATTACAAAATAGCAAATACACATTGCAACTATGATATTTATTGCAAAATGGACGGTAATCTTCTTTGGCATATTTCTCATGGGTGCCGGTCTGGTAATGCTTTTCAATCCCCATAAGGCAAGAAGTATTTTAAGAAAAGCTGGCAGCAATAATCTGATTAATTATGGTGAAATAACTATAAGGTTGATACCCGCAACCAGCCTGATTTTATTTGCAGATTGCTCCAGGTTTCCCTTACCTTTTTTAATGTTAGGCTGGTTTATGTTTGCCACATCCATTATCCTGTATTTTATTCCCAGAAAAGTGCATCATCAGTTTTCACTCAAAAGCGCTGATATACTAAAGCCATTGTATTTTCAACTCATTTCACCGTTTTCTATTTTATTTGGCCTGACCATAATTTATGGTGCGGTAAAATAAGTGCTGTGTTTACTTCCCCTATAAACCACCCCATTACATTTTGTCAATTACTACTTTATAATGTGGATCTTCAAGCACATTTACATCAATAATTTCATTTGCATTTTTTAGCAATTGCCGGCAATCATCGCTCAAATGACGAAGGTGTAATTTTTTACCCGCAGCCCTGTAACGTTCGGTTAGTTTGTTCAGCGCTTCAATGGCGCTCATGTCTACTACACGGCTTTCTGCAAAATCAATAATTACTTCTTCCGGATCGCCGGCCACATCAAATTTTTCATTGAAAACCCCAATGGAACCAAAGAATAAGGGACCAAAAATTTCATAATGCCTTACGCCCTGCGCATCTGTATACTTGCGGGCACGAATGCGTTTGGCGCTTTCCCATGCAAATACGAGGGCAGAAATAATTACACCCATTAATACCGCCAATGCAAGATTGTGCAGAAAAACCGTAATAAGCGTTACCAGCACCATTACAAGAATATCATGCCGTGGCATTTTTCCGAAGCTCTGCAAGCTTGCCCACTCAAAGGTTCCAATAGAAACCATAATCATTACACCCGTAAGTGCTGCCATGGGTATTTGCTCAATAAGGGATGCACCAAACATAATGAACATTAATAGCATTACCGATGCCACTATGCCGGATAAACGTGCCCTTGCCCCCGATGAAATATTGATAAGGCTTTGTCCAATCATGGCACATCCACCCATACCACTAAATAAACCGGTAACAATATTGGCAGCGCCTTGCGCCACGGCTTCCTTATTACTACGCCCACGCGTTTCAGTAATTTCATCCACTAGGTTTAGTGTAAGCAAGCTTTCAATTAAGCCAACCCCTGCCACAATAGCAGCATATGGAAAAATAATAATGACAGTCTCCAGGTTGAATGGAACAGTAGGAATATGAAAGGGCGGAAACCCACCCTGAATACTCGCAATATCGCCTACAGTGCGCGTATCGATGCCCAAACCGATAACAATAGCCGATATTACAAGAATTGCAGCAAGCGATGATGGAAAAGCTTTGGTAAGCCTTGGCAGGCCCCAGATAATTCCCATGGTTAATAGCACCAATCCCAGCATAATGTACAAAGGTTGTCCACTCATCCAGGTAAGCACACCGTTAGCATCTTCCGCTTTAAATTGTATTAATTGCGACATGAAAATTACAATGGCCAGTCCATTTACAAAGCCAAACATAACCGGGTGCGGTACCAACCGAATAAACTTCCCTAACCGAAAAAGCCCTGCCGAAACTTGTATGATACCAGCCAACACCACTGCAGCAAAAATGTATTCCACACCGTGGCTTTTTGCCAACGCCACAATTACTACGGCAACGGCTCCGGTTGCACCGCTTATCATGCCTGGGCGACCGCCAAATATACTTGTTACAAACCCCATTGTAAATGCCGCATAAAGCCCGGTAAGCGGCGACAGACCTGCAATCAATGCAAAAGCTACAGCCTCTGGTACAAGGGCAAGCGCAACCGTAAGCCCCGAAAGGATTTCTGTTTTGTAATTTACCTTTTGCCTGAAATCAAATAAATTAAATATACCCTTCTTCATGAATAGCTGTAAGTAGAAATTGAAAAATAAATGGAATGGCAGGCCATCAGACAACCCAAATTGAGTAAGCCGGATGGATAATTACCAAAACATCTTTCAGGATGGCGTAAATAGTATATATATAAAAAACATTTGCCATTGGAGGTGAAAGGAGAGTTTAACAGGTGAATCATTGGGGGGATAAATAGTATTAGTACCACCAAAAACATCTAAATAGCTTCTCAATATTTCATTTCTACATCAAGTTGCTTACCCGCATCTTTTGCCTTTTTGTCCAAAGAAGTACCTAAAGCAACACCAATACCCAAACCAATGGGTAAGCCGATACCCAATAAGCCAAGATTGCCCATACTGATACCAAATGCTACACCAAGGGGTATCCCAAAGGCAGACATACCCAAGGCGAGCCACAAGTTGCGATAATGATTCTTAGGTACGAGTTTCAGTTCCTTTTCCAGGGTCTTTAAAATAGATGCCTGCTTTTTCCTGAACAATGAAAGCATATCCCGCGCTGAACCGGAAAATCCATTCAACGCATCAATGTCGCTGTTGATAGATGTTGCGATGGGTTCCGGGATTTCCTTTTTGTTCAGCTCGTTGATGAGTTGCTGGAAGTTTGCTGATTTGTCGGTTAATTTTTTATCCTGGGAGAAGGCAGGATTGAGGAGGAGATTGTTGATTGGCATGGATGTAAGTTAAAAATTAAATGGATTGAATGGTAGCTGGAGCAGAAGGACCAAGCGTTTACTTATACTTTTAATGCATGTTAGTTCCGCAATTTACTTTATGGAAAGCAATCCATTGCAAATTGATCTATTCGTTTTTTTAATTGTTCGCCACAATCCTTACAATTTACCTTCATCGTTTCTGTTAGGCGTTTACGCATGTCCGATGGATTTTTAAAATCCTCATAATCATAAAAATCACTGTAGATAATTGCATTCACCCAATCCAAATATTTGGCACCTGTTGTATCAAAGTCCATGTAAGTGAAAAACTCGTTAGGGAATTTTTCTGCATATTGCCGTGCAGGTACGCCGGTATATTCTGATAATGCACCGTCCTGAATTTGGATGGTCTTGCTAAGGCACCAACGATAAAATGGTCGAAGAGTATTGTCGTTGGTGGTTACAAACGCTAACAACGTTTCGGTTTCAGGATTGTCTCCCGGTCTAAATTTTCCAGTGTAAAAGTCCTTTGCTGTTGGTGAACAGTTTGGGTTATCGATATAAAATGTTACGGGTTTTCCCCAAATGCTGTCTACTGTTGGATCATGTGTTAAACCAAAACCTTGTTGCCAATCATTGATGGGGGAAAGCAACGAGTCAGGTTTGATTACTGCGTCTTTTACAATGGGTGCGTTGGTTTTCGTGGATTGGCTTTGATGGTCGGTACAGGCGCTTAAAACCAGGATTATCGAAAGAAAAAAATTTAGGGGGTTCATATTATTTATACTTGAAGATCATAAAATTAAATTAAAAAAAAACATTGTCATTCAATTGGTTATGATAGTATTTGGATGCATTTAGAAAATGTAAACCTATAAAGCTTGCTCTTACTTCGGGACAAAACCAATAGAAGTCTTGTTTTCGTTTCCAAGCAACCGGTTTTTAAGGCTTTCAAAATCATCCTCGGAAATAATTTCACGATTGAGTAGAAATTGAATGTTCTCCAATTGACGATCAATAGGCAATGAACGATCAACTTTGCTATACTTATTCACTAAATATTTATTAGCTGAATCAAGAATTTCATTAGCATAGTCCACTATTTCTTGCTTGTTTCTATCATTAAAATATAGTTCAATACTATTACCATCCATGGTGGAAATAGATATTACTTTTCTTCGGTTGATAAAGGACAAAATTATAAAGGATATACCGAAGCACATCAAAATCAAAGTCAGTTCAGGAATTGAACCCGTCAGGAATAAGAAACTAAAAAAAATCAAAAATATTCCTGTCGTGATTAGGCTATTGTTTATGGTAGTTTGAATAATATACTTATTATGAATTAGGTCAAATGGGATTTCGTATTCGATTCCATCAAATAGATTTTTCCGGTCAATTTTCAGGGAACTTTTTTTAATTTCAAAGTTCTGCCTGGTTAAATAGCGTTTATTATAAAAAGTCATATGGAATAACAGGATGTTTGTAATATTATCAAAGAAAAACCTTAAGCCTAAAGTAGGTTTTTATAAGTTATGCTTATATAAGTTTTGTCGAATTTCCTATGTATTGACTGGTTTACAACCCTTTCGCAGTTGTTTTCAGCGCTGCTTCATCTTGAGTTGAATTAGTAATAATAAAAAGTTGAACCAAATGAGTCAAAATAATAAAATTGTTGTAGCCGGCCATTTTTCGCTGTAAGGATATATGGGTAAGTGTGGGTTGCAGAATTGCTTGCATAAAAACGTTTGGTTTGTTTAACCACATTATTTGAAAGCGTTGAGGGAAGCGATTCACTCCATCCAAAGACTGAAATAAATTCTTGCGGAATATAAATTCCTTTGAATGGATTTACTGTTGTATCGTAACTATAATTATACTTATCGCTGATGGTATTCGAATACTGTGGCTGATGGGTTATTTCTACCACATTACCCGCAAGGTCATAACTTATTGAAGTTTCGCCAAACCGATAAGATGTTTCATTCTTGTATCTTCCATTCCCATACATCTTACTTACCCGGCCTGCATTATCATAAGCAAAATAGGTTTCCTTTATAGATAAATCATCTTCCTGAACAATACTTTTTAAGGCTCCTTTAGGAAAGTACGCGAATTGGAAGGTTTTGACAATTACCTCACAAGCAGAAGATGGGCTTGAAATTTGAATGTTGTCAATTCTACCATCTTTGTAGAAAAAATTACATTGACTAAAGGCACAGCTTTGCTGGTGAGATGCTGGTTTATAATAGATAGATTTTACCTTATTGGTACCGGGGTAGTAATAGAAGAAATAATAATTGTCGAAACCGTAGCGGTACCTTTTAATTTGAGCAATCTTATCCAAAGTATACAGCTCGCCTTTGCCTAATGAATCATAAAAGAATGAAGGTTCTTTGATGCTTTCGATTTGTTTTCTATTGGACTGACTTGCAGCACCTTTATCCTTTTTGCAGGAAAGAAAAACAAGAAATGAAATGATCAATAAAAGTCTCATCGCCATAAAGGTTGAAGTCCTGAGGTAGTTAGCATAAAAAAACGCATCTTTCTATTTTATGCTTCAAAGTTAATGCTTTCTTGGAACGGGCTCACATGTTAAACCCCAACAATACTAAGGATTGGGCAGTATTTTTAATCCCAAAAAATACTACAGGCATAGAAGAGATTATGCAAAACCGCGTTTACCCATAACTCCCTCAATCTCTTCCACCGCATTTTTCAGCCCATTTTCCTTATCAATCAAGCTTTTCAGTTGTTCAGCATTCTGGTAAAGTTGCTTATTCGTCAAAAGCTCGCTAACGCTTCTTAAAAATTTAGCTTCAGTCATTCTGCTGATGGGAATGGGTTTAACAGCAAGCCCTTTTGCAAATGCCTGTTGACCCCAGAATTGTTGGTCGCCAATAGGGTAAAGGATCGGGCAAACCATAAAGGGTTTTCCTGCTCTCAGGCATTCGGCTGTGGTGCCTATTCCACCGTGATGAATGATGGCTTTTGTTAAGGGGAATAGTTTTTCATAAGGCGCCGAAGTGATAACTTTTATTTTCGGGTTGTTGTCAAGTTTTTCGGTTTGATCAAGTCCCCAACCTTTCACCACGATGATACGTGTGTTAAACTGCTCGGTTAGTTTGATGATGCTTTGCTGCAAGTCAAACTTGCTTTTAAAAGGCATACTGCCAAATGTCAGTAGTAAAGGGGGTTCACCTGCTTGCAAAAATGTTGTTAGGTCTTCCGAAAGTTCATCATTTGAAACGCCGTACCAAAACCCGGTAAATGTTGATGAAGCCGGGTAATCGTGCGGCACAGATAAAAACGCCGGGCTTATCCCATATATATTTTTTACGGAAGGCACGCGATACTTTTTTGGCAGGTTACACTTTGCCCTGAATTGCCCAATGGGCTTTGATAGAAGTTTTATGCTCAGGTTTGAAAAGGTATAGGTCAACTTGTTCAGCAATCCCGGAATAGGCAATCCGCTAAAGGCAGGATTTGCAAATTCTTTGGTAGGTTCTACGATGGGCAAAACAGAAGCCCGGATCATTTTATGGGAAAATTGGTCCGCAAAACAATCTGCCAATGTTTTAACGTGATATAGAACGATGTCGCTTTCTTTGGATAAGTTGTAAAATTCAATCAGTGAATTGGTAATTAAGGGATAAATCAAGGTGTTCAAATTTCTCCTGATAACAAACGGATTTCCCTTCATCATTTTCTTGCCTTCATCAGTGTCTAACAACGCTTGAAAATCTGCTTCCACCGATACAAAGTCAATATCGTAGGACTGTACCAATTGGGCAAAGTTTTTAGCTGTAGCCAATACCACTTTATGTCCGCGCTGTTTAAGTGCTTGCCCTAAAACAGCGTAGGGTTGCACATCGCCACGGGTACCGATCGTAAGTATTGCTATTTTCATTTCTTAGTTACTCTTGAATTTTCTCCCCATAAAACCCTGTCGCACAACCAAAAAAATAAGAATTAAAAGTAACCTTAAGTCCTGCATTTTCAAATATTTCCTTCGCCCTTTTTGCATCACCGAATTCCTCCATATACTTCCAAAGCATTTTATATTCTTCTGGGTTGCCAAGCAAAAGTTTGCCTAAAATGGGTATCACCCTACCAAGGTAAAAACCATACAGGAAATTCAACATTTTATTGGGTGGTTTAGAAACTTCAACAAATGAAAATTGACCACCCGTTTTTAAAATTCTCTTCGTTTGAAAGGCAAGTATGGCCAATTGTTCAGCATTAAAAGTTTTAAGTCCGAATGCACAGGTAACAAAATCATAATGGTTAGCGGGAAGTTCGTTATGCAAAATATCCTGTTGCAAAACCATAATTTCATCATTATACGCAGACTTACTTTTCTTTTTTGCATATGCCAACATTCCATCTGAGAAATCAAGGGCTGTTATTCTTGAACCGGGAAACTTATTTTTGGTTGAAGCCCAGGTTTCACCCATTCCGGTAAGCAGGTCCATAATTTCGACTTTATGATTTGTCTTTTTGAAGGATTGTAAAAATTGTCGTCTCCAGCGAATAGAAAATCCAAACGACGTAATAAAATTCATACGTTCATAGGAATTACTCATTCCGTTAAAGAGTGCTTTTACAAAGTCAGGGCTATAAATATTGTTATCCATTCAGCACCCTTTTCCATTTTTCAGTTTCTGCATACTCCTTAATGGTCTCATTTCTATCAATCAGAAATTGCTTCATGTAGTTTGTCAAGATAAACCTACTAAAAATTCTCCCCAGTATTCCAAATGGTGCCTGAAAGGTAAAGATATCTTTCATGATTACTATTTCGCCCAATTGCTCAAAGCTATGTTCGTGCCGAAAAGATTTGAATGCACCCTTTTCCTGTTCATCTGCAAAATAATACGGTCTGTTAAAAGCTGTAATCCGGGAAGTCAACTTTTGCCTTACACCAAAATGCGTTGCTTGCCAGGTAACAAAATCATTCAGCGTTACCAGCCCGGATGTTTTACCTGCGATAGCTTGTTCATTTGTTTTAGCAGTGGAAATCTTGTGTAAGTCAATACTACAGGAAAGGTCGAAGCAAATAGTAATGGTGGAATTAATTTCGGTAACAAGTTCAATTTTTGGCATTGCTATTTTTTGCTGTGGATGATGATAGTGATGAACGATACAGGACTGTACAACACTTATCAAATATACACTACTCCCTTCATGAAATGAATACCAACACTAATAAGCTTTTACAACTGCTTATGCGCACAAAAGAAGCCAACATTCTCAACAAAAATGATGGCTTCTTTTCAAAAAAGTAAAAGTAATAATAACGGGAAAACACAAACATTTTACTCTGTTACAAATGCCCCAGCCCCATATATGTTCTCATTTTTTACAAATTATCATACTCATAAATATGATCGATATGGGTACCGGGTGCCATGCTAAAAACAGGCTTAATAATACCATTGGTAAGTCCATATACCCATCCATGCAAATGAGGTTTTTGATCATGTGCCCATGCCCCTTGTACGATCGATGTTTTAGCAAGGTTAAGTACCTGTTCCTGAACGTTTAGCTCTACAAGCCTGTCTACCCTTTTATCTTCGCTCTCAATGGCCAACAGTTCATCTTCGTGCAATCGGTACACATCTTTAATATTGCGTATCCAGTTGTTAATAATACCAAAGCTCTTTTGCGACATGGCCGCCTTTACGCCACCGCAACCATAGTGACCGCATACGATTATATGCTTTACCTTAAGAACAGTTACTGCATATTCCAGTACACTCAGGAGGTTCATATCGGTATGCACCACCATGTTGGCAATATTTCGCTGTACGAAAATTTCGCCGGGTGCGGTACCCGTAATTTCGTTGGCAGGTACACGACTATCGCTGCAACCAATCCATAAAAATTCAGGTGATTGAATATGTGAAAGACGATGAAAATAATCAGGGTCTTCCATTATTTTTTCACGAGCCCATGCTTTGTTTTCAAGTAATAATTTTTCGTACGAATTCATGGCAAAAGAAAATTAAGTGTTGTGAATGTAATTACTATTGTATGTGCCGGTTTGCAATATCGGTAAAATAATTCCGGCTTTCAGAGCCCCCATATTTTATATATACACGCACGCCCCTTGTTTCGGCATTAATTATAAAGTCATTCACAAGGTCTACAATGTCATTGTCGATAAATTCCGATTTAGTAGCATCGATTAATACAGAAGTATTATCAGGTATTTTTTCCAAATTGGCCTTAAGCGCTGCCTTGTTTAAAAATGTAACTTCCTTACGAAAACGAATGAGGTAACGGTGTTCATCTTTAATAGTAAAAATGGATGATTTGTAGTTGGTACGCAAAACAAAATAAACACCCACCATTAAACCAATCAAAATGCCTATGAGTAAATCGGTTAGAAGAATGGCTACTATTGTTACAATAAATGGAATAAACTGATTCCAACCTTTTCTGTAATACTCTTTAAAAATACTGATTTTTGCAAGCTTGTAACCGGTAAGTATCAGTACCGCAGCAAGCGCCGAAAGCGGGATAAGGTTAAGTAAACCGGGTATAAACAATACAGCAAGCATTAGCCAAACGCCATGTGCAATGGTAGAAAGCTTACTAACACCACCGGAACTTACATTGGCAGAACTACGTACAATTACCGAAGTAACAGGTAGTCCGCCCAATAAACCAGAGACCATATTTCCGATACCCTGTGCTTTAAGTTCGCGATTGGTAGGGCTAATTCTTTTTTGCGGATCAATTTTATCTACCGCTTCAATACTCAACAATGTTTCAATACTTGCCACAATGGCAATGGTAATAGCGACGATAAATACATCCTTATTGAGAATTCCGGAAAAATCGGGAGAGGGTAAGGCAGAGAAGAATTCTATCGGGTTGTTGAAAATATCCAGTTGAACAAGATGCTCCGCACCTAGTGCCAGATCGGGAAATGATGAAATAAATAGTAAATTCAATAAAATACCTGCAGCCACCACCACTAAAGGACCGGGAATTAATTGAAAAATACGATTTCTCTTAATGAATTTTCTTTCGAACAGAATGAGAATAGCTACCGATACAAGACCAATAATCACTGCACCCGGGGTAAATCTTGAAAATGCTTTAAATATTTCACTAAAAGTATTTTCATTGTCCTTTTGTAAAAAGCTTTCATCTCCTTCAGGGTCCACATCATAACCTATTAAGTGTGGGAATTGTTTTAATATAAGAATAATGCCTATAGCAGCCAACATTGCCTTAATAACCGAGTTAGGAATAAAATCGCCGATTACGCCAGCCTTTGCAAAGCCCAGGATAAGCTGAAAAGCACCTGCTAAAACTACAGCCACCAAAAAAACTTCATAAGTTGGAAGCTTACCAATGGCAGATGCAACGATAGCCGTAAGGCCTGCAGCGGGACCACTAACACTTAATTGTGAGCCACTTAAAAATCCTATTACTATTCCACCAACCATACCGGCAATAATACCGGTAATAGGCGCCGCATCTGATGCCACAGCAACGCCCAAACATAATGGAAGCGCAACCAGAAATACTACTATGGATGCAGGGATATCAGCACCCGCATTTTTAAAAAATTTATTCATTTACCCTGTTGGTTTGTATTGCAATTCTTATTTATAAATATACAATACGTTTTTTGGCATTATCAAAAACCCAAAGCAAATTTATGTAGCTGCAATGGGCAAATATATACTCCTGCATGTTTAACTTTAAACGGGAGAATTCCAAAAATCCATTAAACACGTCTATTTTCCAAAAAACCTTATTTTGTTAGCGCCGTCACTACTCATCAAAAATTTGTTAAATAACTAACTATGCGCTATTTCCTCCCATGCAGCCGCCATAAATACCTGTTTCCTGGTGGAATGCATTATTAAAAGCTCTTCGGTAAGGGTCGATTGATTGTCAAGAAAACGCAGCACTTTCCAAGCTTTGTTGCGTAAAAACATCCGGTAAAAAACATCAGAACCCTTTAGTTTCCGCTCCGACAATACCCTTAGTAATACACTATCGTAAAAACGAAATCGCAACGGTTGCCCATATACTTTTTGCCTGCCTGCAAGGGCATTTACCAATTTTTCCGAATGCTGTTGAATAAACTGAAAAGTATAACCTGTGGAAGCTTTGGTTTGCCCCCCTGCCGTGCCAATAAAAGTAACTTTACCATCCTGTTCAGGAAAAACAAAATTCGTCATAGGTATAACCCCATTCTCCTTTTCTGCAATGTGAAAATCAGATAATTTCATTTCATCCCTTATAAATGACTCCAGGCCAATATCATAATCTTCATCTGCAAGTTTATCTTCGGTAAACAAGGTATATTCTACAAGGGCCCTCCTTTTCGTTACGGGCAATACATATACAAATGTGCATCCATGCTGTTGCGATGTTCGAAAATTCATGAGGTCGGCCGTAGCTGCATCAAAGGCGTCATAATCTGTTTCAATCCACCAACCCCTGAAATGCTGAAGCAAGTAGAACTGAGTAGGCTTAAGTTGCGGTGGCGTGAGCAATACCGATGAAAAAATCTGGTCGGCACGATAAAGGTTTCCATCCACAGTAAGGGAGCCCGCTGCTGCGTCAATAGCAGCCACTTCGCCGTACAAGCGTTTTACATTCGAAGCGTTTTTCACTCTTTTAAAACAGTAGCGGTAAAAATCAAGGCCACGAACCATTTTATAGGAATAGCCACCCATATCAAGGAGCTTTTCACCATCATAATGCTTTACATAAAGTTGTTGCCAGCTATGGTGCACAATAGATTCAAAATACCCTGCACCTCTCTCCCAAAAGCACCAGGTACGGTCGTTTTGCACTTTTACTTCCCTGTCTACCAGTAATATTTTTTTGGATTGCAATGCCGGTTCATCCAATATGCGCATCAGTAAAGAAAGACCGGCGCAACCGGCACCCAAAATGATATAATCATACGATTCACTCACGCAGAAGCCGACGCACGCTTTTTATCATTCTGTACTTTTTCCCAATATTTTTTCGCTACTACCAGCATTCCAAAGCTTTCACCATCATGCTTATCCATATGCTTATGGTGCATTTTATGTGCCCACCGAATAGTGCGTACATACACATTGTTGCTGCGGGTAAACCATTTAAAACGCTGATGAATAATCACCTCGTGCACAACAAAATAGGCAAAGCCATACATGGCAATGCCAAAACCAATGGCGGCTACCCAAGGGTATCCATTTTGCAAACCCAGCATGATGCATAGCCAACTCGGTATGGCGAAAATGAGAAAAAATGCATCATTTTTTTCAAACTTGTGCCCCCGCGGGTTATGATGATCTTCGTGCAAATACCACAAAAAACCATGCATTATGTATTTATGCGTAGCCCATGTAATGCCTTCCATCAATGAAAATGTTCCAAGAATAATCAGTATCCAAAATATCCAATGCATAATTTTAAAATTCCAAAAGTTAAAATTCCAAATTCCAAAATGGGTAAATGAGTGAATTAGGTGAATAAGTCAATTAGTGAATAAGTCAATGAATCAAAAATCCCAAATTTCAAATTTCAAATCTCGAATCCAGAATTTCAAATCCTGAATTTCAAATCACAAATCCGAAAATCGTTCTCAGCACCAAAAAAAACATTCCCTGAATCATTAACAAATGTACAGCGAAGATGTTGCGCTTGCGAAAGGGTAAAAAATGAAAGAATACAAGCGCCAAAGCACTTACACCCCACCAGGATGCATAATTAATCCAGGGTACTTCATTATCCTTCCAGGTCCAGTAGCCAAGCTCCATGGCCACAGGTTCCAATATCCAGTCGAAAAGTAATGCGAGCAACGCACCATCCGCTATAATACTTGCTGCCAGCCAGCCACGCGGGAAAGCCTGCACCGATTCCTGTTCCGCCCTTTCAACCAAGCTGTTATGCAACATCGCCATGCATATACCCACGCAATATACCACTACCATCCATTGAATGCCAATAAGATACGGAACTCCCTGCCAGCCGGGGCCAAGCACTGCGCCATAACTGTATTCTCCAAAAAGAATGCCGGTATTTACCCCTACCCATTCTGCAAAAAAACCAATGGCAAATGCTGCTACACAAAATGCAATAAAACCTGCATTAATTTTTTCCTGCGTCCACCAGATAAGCGCCGCACAAACCAATAAATTAAGCGGTGTAAGCGAAATAAAAAGTGGGGAACGAAAAATGCCAATAGCTATAAGCCCCGAAAGATGAAAAGCAATGGCTATACCTGTCGCCACCTGTTTTTTATTAACCTTACCCGTTGCCTGCTTTTCCGAAACCATGCTACAAAGATGCCGTTTTATTAAAAATCAATACTTTCCTTCAGCAATTTCCTTTGTAATTATATCTGCAGTAATGGCTGCACTACGCAGGCAAAGCGGAATACCCCCTCCGGGATGCACACTTCCACCTGCAAAATATAGCCCACTGTATGCTTTACTAAAATTAGGATGCCTCAAAAAAGCCGCCATTTTCGAATTGGAACTTGTACCATACAGGCTGCCCATATAGCTCATGGTTTTCGATTCAATGGTTACCGGGTCAAGGGTTGCTTCGGTTTCAATCAGCGAAGCAATGTCAGCACCCAACACCCTGCTAAGTTTCTCAATTACGTTTTGCCTCACTATTTTTGTTAGTTCATCCCAATGTTGCCCGCGGTTAGCAGGTACATTCACCATTACAAACCAGTTTTCTTTTCCTTCGGGCGCCATTTTCGCTTCCATTTTCGAGGTAATATTTATATACACCGTTGGATCATCCGAAATAGTATTACTGTTAAAAATGCCTTCAAACTCGGTTTTGTAATTGCTGCTAAAAAATATATTGTGCAGGTCGAGCTGTGGAAATGCTTTTCCAATTCCCCAATAAAAAATAAGTGCACTGCTGCTGCGCTCCTGTTTCAATACTTTGGTGGCCTTTGGTTCATTTTTCAGTAAATATTTGTAAGTAAAATATACATCCTGATTACTTACCACCACAGGTGCAGCATAAAAATGGGCCCCGGCATTTACACCGCTTATTTTCCCGTTATCGTGTACGATGGTATTTACTGCTGTGTCAAAATAAAATTCCACTCCCAATTTTACCGCCAACTTATACAATGCATCCGTTATGCTTATCATTCCTCCCTCAGGGTAAAAAGTACCTTCGTTCATTTCAAGATGGGGGATAAGGCTCAGCATAGCCGGTGCCTTATAAGGATTGCTTCCGTTATAGGTTGCATACCTGTTGAAAAGTTGGCTTGCTTCGGGCGTTGTAAACTGGCTTTCGTTATAATGATTAAGCGAGTGGAAAAGATAAGGAAGCTTTACCGTACCCAATGCATTACGAATTTCTTTCTTTGAAAAATCAGCAGGACGATGCAGGGAGTGTTGTAAAAATAAGGCGCCCACATTGCTATACAATGCTGATGATCGTTGCAAGTATCCCAATACATTTTCCCGTGGTTCCCCTACCTGCGTCAGCATTTCGTCTGCAAACTTTTGTTTATCGGCCCAGGCGGTTACCTGTTTGCCATTACTAAAAAAATAACGACATCCAATTGGCGAACGGCGGTAAGCAAAATACGCTTCCATAGGTTCGCCGGCAAGCACAAATAAATCTTCAATATTATGGGGTTGGGTAAACAAGGATGGGCCTGCATCAAACCGATAACCGCCTTGTTCAAAATAGCTGAGTTTACCACCGGGATAACTATTTTTCTCAAAAACTTTTACTGCAAAGCCCATGCAGGAGAGCCTTATGGCAACTGCCAAACCTCCTACACCTGCACCTATAACAATTGCATTTAAGTTAGTTGCCATCGTTTGTAAAGTTAATCCACGGCATTTACCTGCACATCGGCAAGATAACTTTCAAGGTAAGGCATGGCAATCTTGAACCATGGCGTGTACAATGCCGGTTTAGATTCGAGATCAGCCTTAATAGCATCAATAGATTTATAACCATAATCACCCACTTCCTGCGGGTCGGGATGTAATAACCCATTAAAATCGCCCACAAAAACATGATCGAATTCGTGCTCAAAGAGACCATTGTCGAATTCGGCTTGGTAGGTAAAGGAAAAAGCTTTGGTAAGGGGAACTTCAATACCCAGTTCTTCCTTTAATCGCCGGTTAGCAGCATCTTCTACAGCTTCTCCGGGGTATGGATGACTGCAACAGGCATTGGTCCACAATCCGGGGCTATGATATTTGCCAAGTGCCCTCTGTTGAAGCAACATTTCACCCTTATTATTAAAAAGAAATATACTGAAAGCCCTGTGCAAATGGGGCATACGGTGTGCCTCCATTTTTTCCATTACACCTATCGGTTCATCGTGGGCGTTTACTAAAACTACATCAGGCATTTGACGGTTGATTGCAAGGGTTGTTTATCCTAATACAATAAGCAAACATAAACATTAAAGTATATTGAGCTGACTTCTAACACCGGCTTTGGCTACAATAACCAATTTGCCATAGTTGGGAATACGAATGCGCTCTTCTAAAATACGCTGCGGATGCAAACGCTTTATTTTTTTAAACAGCGATAAATAATATTTATAGGCCACATAAACACCAAACCTCGATTTTAGCGGCAACTTCACTATACCATTGTAAGCATTCGTAAAGTCCTTCTGAATATCATCTTCAATACAAAGCTTTTGTTCGAGCGAGAAATTACGGAAATCACAATCAGGGAAATATACACGGTCCATTCCCACATAGTCGGCCTTAATATCGCGCAGGAAATTCACTTTCTGAAAAGCCGAACCCAGGCTGCGCGCCGATTCTTTCAACGTTTCAAACAACTGCCTGTCGCCATCGCAAAATACATGCAGGCACATAAGACCTACTACTTCCGCACTTCCATAAATGTATTGCTGATAACCTTCACTATCGTATTCTTTTTGCTCAAGGTCGAGCTCCATACTGTAGAAAAAAGCATCGATCAGGTGGTGGTCAATACCATATTTATTTACCGTAAGCTGAAAACTATGCAAAATGGGATTAAGGCTTATACCGCGCTCAATTGCCTTATAAGTTTCCGCCTTAAACTCTTGCAGGAGGTCAGCCTTTTCATAATTATGAAATGTATCAACGATTTCATCAGCAAAGCGTACAAACCCGTAAATATTGTGAATAGGCTGACGCAAATCGTAGTGCAGCATACGAATCGCACTGCTAAACGATGTGCTATACCGTTCTGTAGTTTGCCTGCTGCACCATGCACTTAACGAATGAAAAACGTCCATCATAACTTAAAGATGCTATATTTTTTTTGAAAAATCAGAATGAATTAAAGTAGCAACCACTTCACCGCTTATTAAACTAGGAGGCACCCCGGGTCCCGGAACCGTTAATTGACCGGTAAAATAGAGATTCTCAAGCTTTTTACTCTTACACGACGGCTTTAAAACAGCCGTTTGCAACAAAGTGTTCGCTAAACCATAGGCATTTCCTTTAAAAGCATTGTAATCTTTAACAAAATCACTTTGTGCGTAGGATTTATAGTATAAAATGTCATCCTTTATCGTTGTACCCATCCTTTGCTCAAAACGCTCAACAATTTTGTTAAAATAAGCATCACGCAGCGCCGGATCATCACCCTGCAACCCGGTGGCAACCGGAACCAGGAAAAAAAGGTTTTCGCATCCATCGGGAGCCTGTGAACCATCGGTTACAGAAGAAGCACTTACATAAAACAAAGGCTCATCGGGCCAGCGGGGTGTGGTATAAATATCGCGGGCATGCGGTGCAAAGGGTACATCAAAAAACAAACTATGGTGCAGCAATCCCGGAATTTTTTTGCCCACCCCTACATAATATAATAAGCACCCCGGCGCCATTACGCGCTTATCCCAGTAACTTTCGGTGTACGAACGGTACTGGGCGGGCAGTAATTTTGTTTCGGTAAAATGGTAATCGGCTCCGCTTACTACTACGTCTGCCGGGAAAATACCTTCCGAAGTACGAATACCCGTTGCCTTTCCATCCTTTATTTCTATTGCCTGCACATCGGCATTAAACTTAAATGTTACCCCATTTTCTGCTGCCAACCGGTGCATGCCCTGCACAATACTATACATCCCATCTTTAGGAAACCAGGTGCCACCTTTAATATCGGCATAGTTCATAAGACTGTACAAAGCGGGTGTATCTTCCGCAAGCGCCCCCAAAAAAAGCACAGGAAACTCCATCAGCTCCCTTATTTTGGAATGTTTGAAGTACTTGCCAAAATGCTTTTTTATACTGGTAAACACATCCAGCTTAAAAACACCCTTTATCAATTCAGGGTCTAAAAATTCAAACAAGGATTGCCCAGGTTTGAAAACCAACTTTTTAACGCCTACTTCATATTTATAGGCAGCTTCTTCCATCACTTTATCCAAGGCTTTTCCGGCCCCGGGTTCAAAAGTTTCAAGCAGTTTTTTAAAAGATGTATAATCTGCCGGAATATCCCACGCATCGTCGGGCCAATAAACGCGATAGGAAGGATCGAGCCTGTCGAGCGTATAATAATCCGAAACCTTTTTGCCAAACTGCGCAAAATACCTTTCAAAAACATCGGGCATCCAATACCAGCTTGGCCCCATATCGAAGGTAAAACCCTCTGCCTGCAGCTTACGTGCCCTGCCTCCGGGTTGATTATGCTTTTCGAAAACAGTAACCTGCCAGCCTTTGGCTGCTAAAAAAGTTGCAGCCGACATGCCTGCAAACCCACTGCCTATTATTATTGCGCTTTTTGCCAATTCAATCGTTCCTTTTCTCTTTTTAACTGAAAAAAAATCCCGGTAATTTTTCAATTAACGGGAGTCAATACTACAAATAAAATAATATATCGTTGAATTATCGTCTTTCAATTTGTGCTTTTAACAACTTGCGGGCAAAATGTATACGGCTTTTAATGGTACCTAGTGGCTCTTCCAACATGGCTGCTATTTCATGATATTTAAAACCTTCATAGTATAATACGAATGGGTTTTTGAAAATTTCAGGTAATTCATACAATGCAGCTTGAATTTCCTTCATTTTTATTTGCCCCTCAGCTGAATTATCGATAGCAGACTGATTGTAATCAATCAGGTAATCGTTTGGCGTTTTGTCAAAAATGGTATTTTGCTTTGCTTTACGACGGTAGTTATTGATAAAAATATTACGCATTATGGTGTACAACCAAGCCTTAATATTAGTACCTACGTTATACTTATCGCGGTTAGCAAGTGCCCGGTAAATCGTTTCCTGCATCAAATCCTTAGCTGTTTCCTGATCACGTGTAAGCGTAATGGCAAATGGTTTCAGGAAATCGGTATTGTCCAGCAGCATCTTATCGAAGTCTAACGTTGACATAAGTTATTGTTTTTAATTATTTACAGTGTAAAGCTAAACAATAATAACCGAACAACGCAAACTTTTGTTTAATATTTTTATAAAAAGGTGAAACAAAATAATATACTGGCTATTTTTTCACCCTTTGAATATTTAATCCTGTGGTAACTTGATGATTCATTATACCCGGAGAACATCCAGTCTATTGGAGTTCACTTTTACAAGGAAGCGCCCAAAACAAAAATAAAAGACCATCCGATTGGCGGATGGTCTTTTATAAAACATTAATAGTGAATGACTTATTACAATGTAGCAATATATTCCATTACTTCAGGCAGCGACTTCTTTAAATGAATACCCTGCGGTGGGGTTTTACGATATTGTTGTGTTACAAGGCCTGAAACTACAATGGGCGTAGTCTTAATTTTAGTAGCCAATTGGTTCAAAAACTTTTCGAAATTAAAATTATGACCCAAAGAAGTGAGGTGTGTATAGGCAAAATCTGGCTTTTTAATGCGAATTACAAATTTTACATCGCTTACCGGCACGTTGGAACCTAGGTAAAGAACTTTTACACCCCTGCTCCGCATCAGGTAGGAAATAAATAAAAGGCCAAGTTCATGGTGCTCACTTTCTGGTAAGAACAACAAAATGGTTTTGTTTGCCTGCATGTGTGTAGTAACGCCCTCAATACCCACAATCAGTTTTTGGCGAATAATATTGGTAACAAGGTGTTCCTGTGCAGGATTAACATGATTCGTTGACCAAAGAATTCCAATTTTTTCAAGAAACGGGAAAATAATTTGAGTGATGCTGCGCTCAAGGCCCCGCGCCATAATGTAGTTATCAAGTGTGGATTCAAATTCTTCGATATTCAAATCCACCATGCTTTGTATCAAATCATTAATGATACGTTCCTGCTGGGCCTGAATTTGTGAAAGCGATAAAATACGGTCCTTTATTTCAACCTCATTCATTTTGTCGATGTGCGAAATTTTAAAACCATACTTGTTGAGCAAGGCAACATTCAGAATGGTTTTTAGCTCATCGTTGTTGTAAAACCGAATATTGGTATCGGTACGTTGGGGCCTTAAAAATGAATACCGCTGTTCCCAAATTCGGATGGTGTGCGCCTTAATCCCAGACAAATTCTCGAGATCTTTGATAGTAAAGGCATTCATAAGATAAAAATTATTAAAATCCAGGCTCGCGTAATTATCGAAAGTTTTTTAGTAGTCTGATAATTCAAAAAGCCAACTTACCAATATAGGTAATAGATAGTAATACAACCATCTTCTTATAATTGTTGTGGAACAACGCTTAACAGGTTGAAAAATAATAATTTCCTATTAAAATTGATGATTTCTTAACGCTCGTTGTTTAATGGCCTAAATAAACTAATTAGCAATTATAGTAATCTCTATACCAATCCACAAAACGATTGACCCCTTCCTGAAAAGGCATTGAGGGTTCGTAACCCAATTCCCGCGCAAGCGACGAAACATCGGCATAGGTGCGTAAAACATCCCCGGGTTGCATGGGCATCATATTTTTCTCAGCTGTTATTCCGGTCTTTTTTTCAATGGCTTCAATAAAATCGAGCAATTTTACCGGACGACTGTTACCTATATTATATATATGGTATGGGGCTGTACTTGTTGCAGGGTTTGGTTGTGCTCCATCAAAGTGGATAGCAGGTTTTGCAGGGTGGTTAGCCACTTTTACCACACCATCTACAATATCGTCTATGTAGGTAAAGTCGCGTTCCATTTGGCCATAATTGTATACATCGATAGGCTTGCCTTCAATTATAGCTTTGGTAAATAGAAAAAGCGCCATATCGGGCCTGCCCCATGGTCCATAAACTGTAAAAAAGCGTAGCCCTGTAGTTGGCAACCCATATAAATGACTATAGGTGTGTGCCATAAGCTCGTTGCATTTCTTAGTGGCTGCATACAAACTTATCGGATGATCAACAGAATCAATTTCCCTGAAAGGAACTTTTTCGTTGAGCCCATACACACTACTACTACTTGCATACACAAGGTGGCCAACCTTATGATGACGGCAGCACTCCAGCAGGTTTACAAACCCCACTATGTTACTATCTACATAAGCGTGCGGGTTGGTAATACTGTACCGAACCCCTGCCTGCGCAGCAAGGTTTATAACCACATCAAATCGACCGGCTTCAGCAAAAATATGCTCAAGCGCAGCACGATCTTCCATTTTCAGGTGAATAAAACGATAGGCTTTCCACCTTGTACTTTGTAAAGGTTTATTGTAGATGATACTTTCTTTGGCAATACCTGCTGCTTGCAGACGGCCATATTTCAGGGTTGTATCATAATAATCATTAATGGCATCTAACCCGGTTACCTGCCAACCAAGTTCCAGCAATTTATTGGCCAAATGAAATCCAATAAACCCTGCAGTGCCGGTAATAAATGCGTGCATATAGCTTTATTTTACCTAAGGAAAATATTTCCCTGATTTTTTTGGCAACGAAAATACAATAGTTTAAGCCCTTTTGTCTAATTCTCCTGCTGTATACTTCGCGATAAAATCAGCACACACCATTTCAATGCCATCTTTAAGTGTAATAGAAGCTTTCCAACCCAATCCTGTAAGACGGCTTACATCCATCAGTTTACGGGGTGTACCATCAGGTTTGCTGAGATCGTGTACAATTTTGCCTTTAAATCCAATTGCTTCCTGTACCATTTGGGCTATTTCGAGAATGGTATAATCATATCCCACCCCCACATTAATAGGACCAGGCTCATCAAAATTCTCCATCAGGAAAAGACAGGCTTCAGCAAGGTCATCCACATGTAGAAACTCGCGCAGCGGCGTGCCGGTTCCCCAAATGGTTACTTCGGAAGCGCCTGAAATATGTGCTTCATAAAATTTGCGGATAAGCGCTGGTAATACATGGCTCGTATTCAGGTTGTAATTATCATTGGGGCCATACAAATTAGTGGGCATGGCTGAGATATACTGACAGCCATACTGATCACGATAGGCATCACACAATTTGATGCCTGTAATTTTTGCCACCGCATAGGGTTCGTTCGTATGTTCGAGCGCACCGGTAAGCAGGTATTCTTCCTTTAAAGGCTGCGGCGCCATTTTAGGATAAATGCAGGACGAACCCAGAAAAAGCATTTTTTTAACCCCAGCCAAATAGCTTTGATGGATAATATTCGCTTCCATCATCAGGTTATCGTACAAAAACTCAGCGCGGTAGGTGTTATTAGCTAAAATGCCACCCACTTTTGCCGCTGCCAGGAAAACATAATCCGGTTTTTCCTGTTCAAAAAAACTACGAACAGCCTGTTGTTCGCGCAGATCAAGTTCTGCCGAAGTACGCGTAATAATATTGGTATAGCCCAGTGACTGTAACCGCCTGAGTATGGCAGAACCTACCATACCCCTGTGGCCGGCTATATAAATTTTAGATTGTAAATCCATGAAAATAAGAAAGGAGTGAAAGAATAATGGCAAGCATCATTATGGATTATTCATACTGACTCAGTATTTCATAACCGTGTTCTTTCAGCAATTTTTCCTTTTTAAAGGCTTTTACATCGCTGTCAACCATTTCCTGCACCAGCGCTGCGAGGTCATATTTAGGTTTCCAGCCCAGTTGGGTCATTGCTTTTGTAGGATCGCCAATCAACAACTCCACTTCGGTAGGCCTGTAGTATTTAGGATCAACCGCCAAAACTTCCTTGCCTATTTCCAGTTGAAAATCATGATGATTGCATGCCACAACTGTTGCTCTTTCTGTATCTCCTTCACCATGAAAAGCCAGTTCGATACCTACTTGCCCAAATGCCATTTTTACAAAATCGCGCACAGGTGTTGTAATACCGGTAGCAATTACATAATCTTCTGGTGTATCCTGCTGCAGCATCAGCCACATCGCTTCCACATAATCCTTCGCATGGCCCCAGTCGCGGCGTGCATCGAGGTTACCCAGGTATAATTTATCCTGCATACCCAAGGCAATTTTGGCAACTGCCCGTGTAATTTTCCTGGTAACGAAGGTTTCGCCGCGCAGCGGACTTTCGTGGTTAAAAAGAATACCATTGCAGGCAAACATGCCATATGCTTCGCGGTAATTAACCGTAATCCAATAGGCATACAGCTTAGCTACACCATACGGAGAACGGGGATAAAAAGGCGTTTTTTCGCTTTGGGGAACTTCCTGTACCAGTCCGTATAATTCGCTCGTACTTGCCTGGTAAACTTTGGTTTTCTTGGTTAGCCCCAATAAACGTACCGCTTCCAAAATACGCAACGTTCCGATTCCATCAGCATTAGCCGTGTACTCAGGTGTAGCAAAACTAACGGCCACATGACTCATAGCGCCGAGGTTATAAATTTCATCGGGCTGTACTTCCTGAATAATACGAATCAGGTTGGTACTATCTGTAAGGTCACCATGGTGCAAATGGAAATGCACATCTTGTTCATGTGGATCCTGGTATAAATGGTCAATTCTATCGGTATTGAAGAGCGAACTGCGTCGCTTAATGCCATGTACTTCGTAGCCTTTAGAGAGCAGGAGTTCGGCGAGGTAGGCGCCGTCTTGGCCGGTAATGCCTGTGAGGAGTGCTGTTTTCATGTAATGTATTCCTTTTGGAAATGAGGGTGTAAAAGTAAATCATTTATACTAACGGAAAAGTAGGTTTGATTTGTAATTAAACCCTTGCCGTGGAATCATATAAACTAATCTCCTACAAAAATATAACTATTTTTTTTAATGTAAAAAATACGCTATCGTTATCCAACCAATCGATTTTTTATTCAATCAGACAGTGTTTTTGTAAACTTAAAAATATCCATTATCGCCTTAGGGTTAAACTGGCCAATTGAAAATTACATTGATCATTTGTAAAAAAATTGAAGAAAAATCAACATAACTTCAAAGTTTATGACTACATTTTTGAATAAGTACTGTTTTTATTAAAATTTTCCTGCACAGAAATCAATTTAAAAAAGTGGTCGATTGCAATAAGATAATTTAAAAGATTAATTTTTCAAATCACCACTTAATACGAATTTATTTTCTTCAATAGCAGAAAGTTTAGCCTCAGCATATTGTCCTGCGGTTTTTGTAAGACCCTGCCTGTTTAACACTTCAACACCTGCCCCTCCAGAAATTATCTGTACATTTCCTTGTCCCATTTGGATGATATTACACACAAATCCTTTAAGCAAACCAGATGGAATAACGATTGTGATAGGAGAATTGCCATTAAAAGTTAGGGTTGAGCTAAAATCTGAAGCGCTAAGAGTATAAATATTTTCAGCTATACTTTTTATTTCATTGTATCTCGAATTATCTCCAACCCTTTGCCATTCATTACCATTGAAATACTCGTAAACATTACTATTATAATTATAAATTAAAAGTCCAATTGCTGGTTCTGATATGGTATTCTTTTGATTTTCACTCATTCTAGGAGGTAAAAACCCTTTAGAGGTAGATTGGAGTTGCAAAATAGCACTGGAACTTGGAGAAGCGGTCCCGATGCCAATACTACCATCCGGCTTTAATACAAATTGTCCAGAAACCCCATTTGTAGCCAATTGTAAATCAGCATTTTTTTCATTAAAAATAGAGAGTTGATCGTTACTTGTGTTTCCATATCCAATAAATCCTTTTCTTTCTAAAGAATCATAGAAACTGAAAAAACCAGTTCCTGTTTGGGGAGGGGATGTGGTTTCCATCCTCATTAATTCTCCATATCCTTTTATGTGCAAATATGATTGAGGTACAGCAGTGCCTATACCCATTTTTTTTGAATGGTCATCCCAGGTAAGAAGAGAATCTGCCTTCAAAATTCCACCTTTATAAAATTGCAAATTACCGTCTAATCCGGATGGAGTACCTACTTCATCCTCAGCCACCCAATTTTGCCCGTTCCACTTAATAGTCTGCCCTGGAGAAGCTCCGCTCTGAGCCAATAAATTCAGGGTTTCTGACTGTGGCATAGAATTATATCCCTGAATAATCATTGTTTCTCTGCCTTCCATTGCTAATGCAGGGGTAAGATCAATATCCTGAGTAATTCTGGTGATACTATTATCTTTTATAATAACGCCCAGAATATTACCCGGTGTAGACCAATCTATTAAATAAATAAGGCGCTTAGTACTGTCAATGTAATTATTTGTAAAAATCACCTCGTTTGTACCATAATCATATTCAGAAAGTGATGGGTATAATGCCCCGATAATAGCTCCTCCACAGTTTCTGAATTTATTTTTTGAAGCCCTAAAATACCCCCCGGAATTAGAAGTAGTCAAAACGCCTTCACTATGACTTGAAACCGTTTCGGAACTTACCTGATTCGTATTTATAAATACACTATTGGTTATCTCTGAATGGATATAAAGAGAATCGGTTGTTTTTCTATTAATGGAAAAATGAACCGCAGAACCATTCAGATCCTTAAAGACTGAATTTTCAATATAAAAATTATGGCCTGTGATAGCCTCGGTAGGCATGTCTTTGAAGGTACAATTATTAATACGCGTAGGGGTCTTTCCCTGGGCCCCTATTGCCCAGTTATGATGGTAACCCAGATTAGATCCATTATTTTCTCTGTTGCCTTCGAAAATAATATTGGTAAATCCGGTTGAAAAAGTTGGTAAATCGTCCGGAGCACTTAAAGTAAATAAATTAAATACTTTTTTAATTTTTGTTCCGGACGCAAAAACAGCATTGGATTCACCATTGTAGGGTCCAATAGGAAGGGTGATGGTGATGGTATCGCCAGAAATTTTCTTAATAAATCCACGTTGGGTTGCACCCCACCACGTACTGTCTTTGAAAAGTATTAGCTCATCCCCTTCCCTAAAGTATTCAGGATTAGAAACAATAAGCGTATTACTGGTAGGCAATAATAAATTTTTTAATGCTGAAATCCTTTCATTTCCTCTTCGGATTACTGTATTATTCTGACCAATAAATTCCACCGACTTAGAAATAAATATTCCCGAATTCAATTCATAGGTTCTGTTTTCCAAATAAATTTTGTCTCCATCGCTGGCATTGTTTAAAGCACTTTGAATAATTAAATAATCCTCACCCGGATAAATACTATTATAGTCTATTACATAAATATCGGGTAATGATTGCCATGATAAAACATGACCGTTTGTTTTCAATACCTTACCGGCATGACCTTCCTGGCCAGGCAATAAATTCATATCCCCTCCAGGCAAGTAATTTATATTAACCTCTTTGGTCAAAGGGTTCAAAGTAAGAAAGGGGAAGTTATTATCCGAACTTTGCGGAAGGTTCAGGAATTTGATAAGTGCAGTATCATTTCTGTATAACAACAAACCATTACTGTCAAATCTTAGCATAGCTGTATTGCCTGCGCCATTTATTCCATTAAAAACTTCAGTTAACCCAGGCTTTATTAAAAAATATCCCTTAGTAGTATCGGTGTTGTTTGAATTTTTAATATCAATATCATTTCCAGATAACTTTCCAAGTATGGGGGATTTTAATTGCGCATCAGATATTAAAAAACTTAGAAAGCTTAAAATTGTTAAGGTAAAATATTTCATATTCTTAGGTTTCTCTTTTAAAAATCCCTAATTTAATTTATTTCTCCTTGAATTTAACTATTTAGGGACATATTATTATTATAAAATTCTCAATTTATAATAGCATGTATTTTCAAAATATCATAAAAATTTAAGATTACATAGATTTTCACCTTACTTACGTAAAAAGTATTGAGGGAGCTTCCTTAAAGGTTTAAAAAAATTAAATAGTAAGTGGGGACTGAGTTTATTTACTTTCCATGCCATTCTATCCTGAACATTTGCTTTCAGGCGACGTTGCAAAGACCCGTTACTAATACCACCCCGACGCATCCTTACCAATACTTTAGGTAAATAAATGGCCCTAAAACCAAACTTCACCATCACCCTAAGCATAAACTCATAATCTGCTGCCGTTCCCATTGAATTTTTGTATCCACCAACCTTTTCAAACACCTCACGGATAATATAAAATGTGGGATGTGGGGGCATCCAGCCTTTTTTAAATTTGGATAGACTATCTAATCCTGCCTTCCAATACCTGGTAATTTCTTGAATTTTATCCGATCTTACATAAACAAGATCCCCATATAAAACCTTTTTATCAGGATTTGATTTCAAAGTCAATACAATATCTTCAATTACCGAACCATCCGAAAGCAAATCATCCGAATTTAGAATACCCAATATTTGCCCGGAAGACATTTGAAACCCTTTATTCATGGCATCATAAATTCCCAATCCCCTTTCCGAAATAATGGCATGAACAATATCGGGGTATTCATTTACAATATCCAGCGTATTATCTGTAGATCCACCGTCAACAATAATGGATTCAATATTTTTATACCCCTGTTGCCGGATACTTTCAAGGCAGTCCCTGATAGTAGCTTCGCTATTTAGGCATACGGTTATAATGCTAACTCTTAATCCTTGATCCATTTGTAATTTTAAAATCCTTTATGATGGTAACTCAAGAGAACCAATATTGGTTGACAGGTAGATATAACTTACGAAAGCATTCAAAAAAACGAAAAAACGCAATGTGATTGAATATTCATTCATTTATAAACAATAAAAAATCAGAATCAGTTAATTCATAGGTTACATCAACGATCATTCTGAAATAAATAAAATGTCATCTTTTTTTTCTGTCAAAAATTCGAATGTCAAGGTTTTTTCCAACGCTTGTTGCATGCTAAATGGCGAGCAATAACCATTTGAAAATGCTTTAGAGCTATCAAACTGAGTTGTAGCGCAAAACTTTTTAACCCTAACAGAACTAATAGGTAATGGCTTTCTTATGATTTTTGCGACCAAATCGAATCCATAGCCTATGGCCAATCCAAATGTATAAGGCACCCTAACAGGCGGCAATTTTTTATCTAACTTCTTCGTAATTATTTCAACCAGTTCATTAATTGATAAATCTGGCTTATCCGCATAATTGTAAATATTTAAACCAGAAAACCCTTTATATACAAAATGCCGAATAAATGCAGTAAGGTTACCCACATAGGCCATAGATTTTTTATTAACACCCTTACCTACTTTTAGAAACCTTCCAGTTGCAATCTGTTTAAATAAGTTGAAAACATTTCCCCTATTACGTTCACCAAAAACAACTGCCGGACGAATAATAAGTGCAGATCTTAAATTGTCCTTACCCTGCCATTCTTTAATTATTTCTTCAGCTTCCCACTTTGTTTTTCCATAAGGATTGAATGGATTAGCCTCAAAATCTTCAGCAGGATTAGTTTTATTTAAACCATAAATTGCAACTGAACTTGTAAAAATGATGCTATTTACACCATGGTCTACCATTCCATTAATGACCATTTGTGTACCATGCACGTTAACATCGTAGTATAGTTTAACCGGAGAAACATCATCTCTATGTTCTGCAGCCAGATGCACTACCAAATCAGCCCCAGATAAAGCAATATCAAGTTCTTCTTTATTTCTGATATCTGCTACATGAGTATAATCAGGAAAAAAAGGACTCTGACGACGGTCTATATTAACCACTTCATGTCGATCGCGAAGAAACTCCTCTATCAACCTGCTCCCAATAAAACCAGATCCTCCCGTAACACAAATTTTCATTGTTTGAAACCCTTTTTCTCAATAAGTTGTATATATAGATCCGAAATACTTTTTACAAGGCGATGAACGCCAAATTCAGCGGCACTTTTCCTTGCCTCCTCACCCATTTGGGTACGCAAATGTACATTTTCTATTAATGTAATTACTGCCCTGGCAAATTCAGGGGCATTTTGACTAGGCGTCAAAATACCAGATATACCGTCAGTCACAACATCCGGAACACCACCTACACGTGTTGAAACTACAGGTTTTTTGCAAAACATTGCTTCAATAGCTGTAACAGGAGTACCTTCATTTAATGATGTAAGACAACAAATATCAACACCATTAAATACTTCCGGCATATCAGTTCGCCAGGATGTAAAAACAACTCCACTGTTATTATTCTTATTAATTCCTATCTGCAAACCCAATTTTTTGCACTGATTAATTAAGTTATCTTTCAATTCACCATCACCTACAATAAATGCGTAAACATTTTTAGGATAAACATCAAATATTTGTTTGACTGCCTCTAAAAACATTTTATGATTCTTAATAGCGGTAAGTCGACCGGCAAGACATAAGGCAATATCTGAACCGGATAAGCCAAACTCTTTTCGAAATGCAGTTCTTTTACTTCCATCATCGTCTTCAAACCTGGTAAAATCAAAACCCAAAGGAATAACCCTGGTTTTGTTGGCTGGTGTAACCCCCAATTCATCAACTATTTCATCATACTGCTCCTGACTGATTGTAATGATGCCAGATGAAATCCGCGACAGCATTTTTTCAAGCATTATAAAAAATTGGGTTTTAACATAACCAAAATAAGAATGGAAGACATGACCATGATAAGTATGTACAATTACCGGTACGCCTTCAAGCCAGGCAGCTATACGCCCTAATGCACCAGACTTGGCGGCATGGGTATGAACAACATGTGGCTTATATTCCCTTATAATTTTTCGGATCTCATTAAGTGTTCGAAAATCTTTTGCGATGTTTATTTCACGTTCCATCGAAGAAAGATATTGAACCGGCACCTTCATTTTATCCAAAATAAAATCAGGAGAAGCTTCTCCAATTGCCAGCTGTCCGGATAAAATTTTTGTTATAAAACGATCATCAAGATATTCACTTAAATAATAGGCATGCAATGTGGGGCCGCTAATGCTTAGCCTATGCATTATTCTTAATACTCTTATCATATCTGTTCTTAAAACTTAAGAAAACTCTTTTTATACCAAACTTCCGCACAAAATAGGCACCAAATCATTTTAGCCCTTTTTTCTTCTGATACACGCCATTTACGAAGTATCAGTTCATCAACTTTTTGCCGCGTAATAAACCGGCTGAAAAAGGTGTCAGAAGCATGGAGATAGTCCATAATCAGCTCATTCAAATCATTATTCACCCAGTTTTTCAAGGGTACTTCAAAGCCCCGTTTTGGCTGATGAACCAAAAGGGGCGGCAACAAATCGGCTGCAATTTGTCGTAATAAATATTTTGTGGTCCGCCCTCTAATTTTCAAATTATCAGGCAAAGTAGGCGCATACTCCAATATTTCCTTTCCCAGCATCGGACTCCTTGTCTCAATCGAATTGGCCATACTTGCTATATCCATTTTTACTAAAAGGTCGCTAAAAAGGTTAATTTCAAAATCAAGTGCCATCATTTTGGGCAAACTACCCTGTACCTGCTGTAGCATCAGTTCGACTTCTGCATTAAATTGCATTCTTGGTTCAGAATTGAGACCATGAAAATGATGCAAATAACCTTCAAAAATATCAGGTCCCGCGGCAACAAACAGGTCTGCATTAGGCAGGGATGATAAAAATGCCAAACGGTAAAGGTAATTATAAGTCGATTTTTTGTTATGCCCGGGAGGCAGAACATCGGACAATGCTCTCATCAATCTTCTGCGAACCAAACCAGCGTCAAAGAAGGAAAAATAGGCAAAAGGAACAAAACGGCGATACCCTCCAAACAATTCATCCGCACCATCTCCATTTAAAACAACTGTTATGTGTTTTCGGGCAGCTTCAGCTACATAATAGCTTGGAATAGCAGAACTATCAAAAAATGGCTCGCCATAATTATAGAGAATTTTCTCAAGATCATGCTTTAAATTACCAAACGAGATGGAAATAGTCTCATGACGTGTGCCATATTTTTCAGCGACCATCCCTGCCAGGTGTGATTCATCGAATTGCCCATCAAATGAAATGGTAAAAGTTTTAAGTCCGGGTCGGTGCCTGGAAGCAATTGCGGTGATAATTCCGCTGTCTATACCACCACTCAAAAAGCATCCCACTTCAAGATCACTGCTATCCATCCGGAGTTTTACTGAGTTTTCAATAAGAGAAAGCACTTTATGTTTTGCTTCATCTTCCGAAACGTCGTGCCGATGGGAATACTGTTCAAATATTGACCACCATTGATGCTGCTCTAAATGTAAAGAAGCAATGTTTACCTTGGCATAATGGCCATTAGGCAACTCGAAAACATGCTTATAAGGGGTCTCCTTCCGATAAAAAGCACCTAAACGATAATAATTAACAAAATTTGCTTCATCTATTTCGAGCGCTAGTAAGGAATTCAACAGGTTCAATTCACTGGCAAACACTAACCTGGAACCATCATGAAAAATGTATAACGGTTTTTTTCCTGCCCTGTCTCTGGCAAAAAAAAGTGTCTGCTCTTGTTTGTCATAAATGCAAAATGCAAACATACCATCAAAATAATTCAGGCATTCAGCACCACGCGAATGGTACGCTGCCAGAATAGTTTCCGTATCCGATTGTCGGGAGCAAACCAAATTCAGTGCCTTCCGAACTTCAAGATGATTATAAATTTCCCCATTAAACACAATGATATATCTCTCAGCATATTGCATGGGCTGTTTACCACCCCCAATATCAAGAATTGCAAGCCTTAAATGACATAAAGTAACCGCCCCATCAGAAAAAATACCGTCGTCGTCGGGGCCGCGATGCCCCATTTTTGATTTGACCTGGTTTAAAGAAATTTTGAAATTAACTGATCCTGCAATACCGCACATAGATTTTAGTAATTTTGTCCACTATTCAGTTGCCAATTTCTACTATACTTTGGCATAAGCAAAGAAAGCCAAACAAATGTCAGAAAAAGCAAAAATATACTGTTTCACCAAATATTCTCCAAAAGGCCCAAGCAGCAGATACCGAACCTTTCAGTACCTTGAATTTTGGAAGTTATATTATAACATAGAAGTGAATATTTTACTGGATGACTGGTATTTTGAAAAGGGATTAAATATATTTGTAAAAGGTGCAAAGATCATAACATCCTTCCTGAAAAGGTTCAGGCAGTTGAATAAAATAACTAAAAAAGACCTGGTTTGGATTGAATATGAGCTCTTTCCCTACCTCGGAATATTCGCTGAAAAAAAATTAAAAAAAACAAAGATTCCTTTTATTCTTGATTATGATGATGCCATATTTCATGGATATGATCAACATCGTATTATATTCTTTCGAAATTTTCTAGGCTCAAAAATTGGAAAAATAATGAGTTTAGCCACTTTTGTGATAACGGGAAGCCCTTACCTTACATCCTATGCAGAGAAATGGAATAAAAATGTATTAGAGATTCCTACATCTATTAAAACCGAAGAATACGACTTGCAAGAACCTCATATTACTGAAAGAAATAAGGAAACTTTCATAATTGGCTGGTTAGGTTCAAGCCCAACTTCTATAAATCTTGACATAATTAAAGATGCATTTATTCAATTTACCAAAGAATCCAATGCAGAATTATGGTTGATGGGTTATGATGAAACACTAAAACATACATGGGCAACGCTGCCGGTAAAATTCTTTTCCTGGTCGTCACAAAAAGAAAAATCATTCTTAAATTCAATTGATGTTGGGATAATGCCGCTATTTGATAATCCATATAACCATGGAAAATGTGGTTTTAAATTAATACAATACATGGCTATGGGTAAGCCTACTATTTCAACACCTTTGGAAGCTAATATAAAAATTGACCGTAGCAAATTAAACTATTTTGCAACCCATAGTCGTGAATGGTTAGATGGTTTCAGGCTTGTACAAAAAGAAATTACCAAACAAACATTCGTACAAAACCGGATAGTTGTTAAGAATTTTTACAGCACCAATGCTAATGCTTCCCGATATCTAACTGTGTTTAACCAATCGCTGGAAAAACAATAAAAAATAATGGCTACTTACGACATCGTAATTGTAAATTGGAATTCAGGTGGGTATCTTGAAAAGTGTATTCGATCCATAACTTCATTAAATGTGGATGAAGGCATGGGAAAAATTATTGTAGTGGATAATGGATCTACTGATAACTCACTAAACAAAATTGAGCATTTAAATAATGTAAAAATTATTACCAATACGGATAACAAAGGGTTTGCGGCAGCTTGTAATCAGGGTATAAATGCATGCAATAATCCTTATGTAGTAATGATAAACCCCGATGTCGAAGTTTTTGAAACTACACTCATTGAAAGTGTTCGCTTTATGGAACAAAATCAAAACATTGACATTATGGGTTGTATGCAGTTAAATGAATTGGGTGAGACAGTACCTTCATGCGCAAGGTTTCCAACCCCAATTCGCTTTTTTTACGACAGTACAGGACTTTCGAAGTTATTTCCCAGGTTATTCCACCCCGCAACACTAATGACTGATTGGGACCACATGCATTCAAAAGAAGTAGACCAGATTATTGGAGCCTATATGTTTATCAGAAGAAGTGCACTAGATAAAATCGGACTTTTCGATGAACGCTTTTTTGTGTATTATGAAGAATTAGATCTTTCAAAAAGATTGAAAGATGCCGGCGGATTGAGTTATTATAATCATAATATAAAAGTTTTACATTATGGGGGTGGCACTACCGAAAATGTAAAATCCTTTCGCCTTTTCTTAAGTTTACAAAGCAGATTGATTTATGCTAAAAAACATTTTAGCAAATGGGGATATTTTTCTACGCTTATATTTACCTACATAATTGAACTAATTACAAGAATCGTATTCGCCATTATCAAAGGTAAATTTGTAGAAATACCAGAAATATTTAAAGGATATTATAAGCTATGGTTAAGAAGAAATTGATTTATGAAATTCTTCGATCAGCTTCACACGAAGAATAAAAGATCATATTGGATTACATAATAAAAAAACAGCAGTGAATCATCAGGGAACAATAAAAGAAGAATAAAGAAATCCCAATGAATTGTAGTAAACCCGGTTAGAATGATTTTTCAAGATTTACACAGGTAAATTAAAAAAAAATAAACAATGGAGTATTTAATGCAATCATACTATTTGACAACAGTAACACATAAAATTTAAATTTCCTTAGGCGCTGGATACAATGTATTTCCAACAACTTCATTCAAATCAACCATTTCCCACTTAAAATCTTCCACTGTCTTAACTTTCCTTCCCAAAAATTCACTATGACAATAAAGCCCGGTTACAAGTTGATTTTTCAGGTAATCATCCGCTAATGAAGAAAATCTTCCCATCATAGGATTGGACATGCCTGCTTCTATGCATTCAAATCCCAAAGCGGGGGAAAACAATGCCCTCAATCCCATATCACTGAATTGGAAAAAATTCCAAGGTCTTTCATGCGCTCCAAATGAAAAGTGCGTTTCTACAAAAACATGGCCACCAATTTTTAGCAATTTTGCAATTTCTGGTGCTACCAGCCAGGGCATTGCGAAGTGCTCAAAACATGCAGAACTATAAATTAAATCAAACTTTTCGTCCTTATTAAAATAAGTTGAAAGCTTATGAACATCACCAACAACATCCACATTTTTCCCAGGATAAAAGTCAAAACCTACATAGTGGGCATTAGAAAACATTTTTCTGGCATTTGAAGTACCGGTAACTTCCCGACTACCAATTTCAAGTATCTTATACCCCTTTTTATTACCTATTTCATATATATAATTTTTCCAGTTTTGATGGCTAACCAATTTTGACATAGGAACTTCATTATTTGAATTAACCGCATATTTATCAACCGGAGATTCAAGTAAAGCAAGGAATTTTAAATAAGCTTTCCCAATTTTCTTTAAAGCATTTTGCATTTTGGCTGGTATTTCATTTTTTTAAAAACCGAATTGCTCGGGATCAGAAAAAAATTGTTTATTCAATTACTTTAATACTCTTAATGTGAACAATAATTAACTTTCTATCTCTGCAAATGTAATTCCTAATTGCAAAGCAATATATTTTTATAGTATTTAATTTAATTGAAAACTAAGGGGTTTTCTCATTATTTAAGTTCGATTCAGGCAAATGGATTGTTGTTGGTAAATCTCCTGATTTATTTACTATGAAAAACCTGTTAAGAACCCATAAAGTCTCTACTATAACGATAATTTGCAACCAGGTACTTAAAAGGGATAAATATTGATCTGAAAAAATTGACATAACAACAGGGTACATCAGCAAAGCACTGTATATGATCATCCTTGGATTTAATGTAGCTTTTGCCTTACGAAATGTATATTGATGAATATAACCATATAATAACAGGCAAAAAATGGGGTATAAAAAACCAAAGTCCCGAACATACGGGCTATAAAATGTATAAACATTGGTTTCATAAGGAATATAAACAAATTCCTGTATGAGGCTGGTTTTAAAATCCTGGGGAAGTGAAAAACCAAGCTTTTCCCCGATTACATAAAAAAACCGGAGCGAGTTTTGCCCATTGAAACCAATTTCCAAAACATTGGATACTTCATACTGGAATGCACTCAATGCCCCCGCCAAATAAATGGCTGTCAGTTCAGACGTTGATTTCAGATTGTCGGCCAGCGAATCTTCGATGTTACCTCCTTTATTAAAAAATAAACCAAATCCTATAAAAACAATCAGGGCGAGAAGCAAAAAAGCCACCAGTTTCTTAATACTGAAATTAGAACTCAGTAAGTATTTGCAGAAAAGGTAAATAACAAAAATCATCAGAAAAAAGGTTCTCCCGGTAAAAAGAACAACATACGCCATTGAAATTAAAAAAGAAATAATAGTTAAGGAAACATTGGGAATGGTAGGTTTTTTTATAGACTCAATTAAACAAGCAGCATATGCAATGATAGAAAGAAGGATGAAATATTTATACCATCCATAGTCTGCATCGCCGTAGTTAAGCTCCCACCTTAAACCCATTAAGAAATTTTCTATCTCTGAAGCAACAACAATATCAATGGCTTTTTTAATATAAAAAGGAAGAATTACCAGCACCATTAAAATCAACAAAACCCGAAGTTTAAAGGTGATTTCAACAAAATCAACTGTTACTTTTTGAACTGCCGCTGTATGGGCGAGGAAAGAACCAAACCCAAATGCAATAACGCCTGCTGTAAACAATAACAATACGGGAGTAGATATGGGTAATATATCCGGAAGTATGGTAAATGAAAAAATAATGTGAAGAAATATGCCTGCTGTCCATACCATGGAGAATACAACCGGGGGGGCAGCAGGCGATTTGAATAACTTCAAAAAAGCAAGTCCGATCAGTACATTAATCAATATAAAAATAAGTCCGATCATAACTACCAGTAATTCATTTTTTGTTCCATATTTCTAATTTTCTGGCATGGAAAAAAGAAAATGCAATATAACCAATGCCGCCAAACAAAGCGGGAAAGGCAAAAAATGCAAGTTGAAAATTAAAAAAAGCCGGTAACCACCATAATAAGAAAAGATAAATAAGGAAAGCGTAAAAAAGGCTCCACACCATTTTCATTGTAGATTTGTTGAGTTCGAGTGGTTTATGCACAATTACTGCAAGTTGCCATATGGTTGCATTTACAAGAATAACAAATCCAGCCAAATAATACTCAGTCAGATCGGGGATTTTGAAAAAAGTAACAAGAATATCAAAGCCCCAAAGGCCAAATAAAATTAGTGCAAGCAGTAATGCCAAAACCTCCAATAAAAGAACTTTCTTTATTAGATTTCCAACTCTTTGGTTATCTTTTTGCTCATAGGCAACGGTTATATGAGGAAAAATGGCATAACTTACAGGCAACAGAAAAATATTTGTACCCCTGAGAATAATATCAAACATAGCCTGGTAGTCTCCCACTTTTGCATAATCCCCGGTATAAAAAGAAAGAAGGGGTTTTTCAATATAATTCATACAATTAAATAATATGAACCATAAAGCAAGAGGGCTTCCATAATGGAAAAGTAGTTTTAAATCTTTATGAAAAGAATAACTGATATCTACTGATGCGAGGACTTTAATTGAAATTTGATTTTTGAACATGAGAAAAAATATTCCGATGAGAATACTCATGATATAGCTGCTCCATAAAAATGGGATTGGATTGCTTCTATTCAGTTTTACTACTAAAAATGCTAACGCGAGATAGGTTAAGGTCCTGAGAATTTCACCCTTAAAATAATTCTTTGAATTAAAATTAGCCTGGCTGTAAGAAACTAAGATTAATTGAACACCGGTTGCAATCAAAGCCAACCCCATAAGCATTGAATTAACAATGGTATCGTGGATGACCAAATGCAAAACTAAAACCAATGGCACGGCCAATATCATCAGAACTATCAGGCCAAGAATAATGCTGGTTTTTAGCAATTGCAACCTATTTTCGCTTTGTACAGCCAAAAATCTTACAATACTTTGTGTAATCCAACCAACACCAGCAATGGCCAACAATAATACGAGTCCAAATCTTATACTGTAAATTCCAAAATCAATTGGACTTAGAAATTGCTTTAAAACCAATATAATTAAAAAATTACTGATTCCTGGTATAACTGCTCCTAAAATGTAAAATATAAGATCAGTACTAAATCGCCTTTCCTTATTCATTAAGATGGATGAGTGGATTGAACTTTACAGATTTACAGCTTTATAACCATGCAAACCTAACAAATTTTATATACCTTAGCATAGCTAGATTTTTAATGCAGCATATACATATATAAGCCATCTTTATTTAATATATTTTCTCCATGAAATTAACCATCTCTTTATTAGTGCCGGCTCTTTTTACAGTTTTATTTTGTATTTCTCAAAACATAGTTCAGATTCCTTCAAATAAGCTTACGGCGGGTCAAATGGTTTCCCTTGAAGTGGCTGTTGCTAATACCAAGGTTATAAATGGTTATCTGAATGAATATAAAAGTAAGAAAATCAGGGTTCAATTGCCTGCCGGAATATTCTCAATTGGATCGCAGATTCAGATACCTTCTAATACTACTCTGTCAGGAAAGGGCGAAGAAACTATACTCTCCATCCATAAGAATTTTTCAGGTGAAACCAGCTACATTGTAAATGTTAATTATGGCCTCGGAACGTACGATACCGATACAGGCGTAGGAATAGAGCAATTAATTGTAGATGGAACGGCAAACCTTCCGCAGGCCAATGCTTTAATGGGCATTTTTTTTAATAAAGTGAGTCAATCAAAAATTACAGGTGTTATTGTAAAGGGCGTTTTAAATGAAGCCATACGTATTCATAGTAATGTTCCTGGTGTAAAAGCCCTGAATAATGCTATTACAAATTGTACAGTTGATAAACGCGGGCTTAGATCTAAATGTATTATGGTAAGTTCATTTACCGAAGATGGAAAAAATGAAACAAAAAGTCCCGCATTGGTAATAGGAGTTGATGTAATAAATAATAAGGTTACCGGCGGTGATCATGGCATTATTTTTTTCAATGTAAAGTCCGGGCGAATTGAAGGAAATACCTGTATATCTCAATTTGAGCGTGGCATTATACTATCTCCAACCGTAATTGATGTGCTAATTAAAGGTAATAATGTGGATAGTTCCGGAAGTACAGGCATACACCTGGCCTATGGGGCTGAGAATATTACAATTGAAAAAAATAAAGTCACAAATTCTTTGCGGGATATGTCGGGTGTAGGTATTGAAGGGCAGGGTATAAAAGCATATGCCGGATTTAAAAACATTAAAATAATCAATAACACCTGTATTAATAATGCTACCGATGGAATAGCACTTGAAGGGGGAGGAAATGGAAATGGCTTTGAAATTTCAGGAAATACACTTATTGGAAATAAGCGTAATGGAATTCGATTATGGGCAGGTGAAATTACTATCAATAAAGGAGGGGATATTTCCGGAGGTACTATTCAACGAAACACAGTTGAAGAAAATATGGAAGAACCAATTTTCTTAGGTTCGGATAATAATGGAGTTAATAGAGTGAAAAAAACTACCATTTCCAAAAACAATATATTAAAAAATAAAAATGGAAAAGAATTGATAAAGCAGGAATTTACCGATAAATCAAATTCAGTTTTAAAATAATAGATTGTATTTCAGTTTATTTATCATAATAGCAGGGAGAAACTGCCCCAATGTATTTTATTACTGCATACTAACCCTATAGATTTTTATAAACCCTGTAAAATAACAATATGAAAATGGTGAATAACCCAGATAATATTCCACCAACAATTGCACTCATCATTCTTCCGTTTTTTATCTTTTTCATAGGGTAATTGGGGTGGTCAATAATCTGCAGCAGTGGAATATTGTTCAGGTATTGGTATCGTGCAATCTCCAGCGTTTTGAAGAGTTCTTCATAAGCTTTTCCGTACGCCGTTGCATCTACCTGTTGTTGTTGAACAGTTGCAATGGTTCCGCTAAAGGCAGGATTTACATTTGCATCTTTTACCGCAGCTTGCTTTTGGATGGCGGATTTTACACCCCCTCTCATGGCCTCCGCCCTTTCCGTAAGTATTTCCAGTGTTTCTCTTGAACGTTTACTCTTTAATTCAACATAAAAAGTGGTAGCTTGATCGATTAGTTTTTCAGTAAATATTTTCGAGAACCTTTCGTTGGGGCTTAAGTAGTTAATCTCATAAAAATTAAGTCTCTTATCAGGTCTTTTCACCCTAAGGCTTTTCTTTATGGCACTTTCATAAAAAGTAAACAAAATACTATCCTGATGATAAGTGAATTTTTTACGATCGGCTCCAACAGGAAAAGATATGGGGCCTATTTTTTTGTTTTTTGAATAATCAAGTTTATGGTAGGTCATAAAAAAATCAGCCATTGTAGCAACCTTTCCATCCACAGTATCCGCACTTAAAAAAACATCTTCGATAATCCTTCTGCTGGTAAGTATTGTCATAATATTATCTCCGGCAAATATATCAGAACCTGAACCGCCAAGGTTAAAGCCAAATTCTGCAGCAAGACTTAGTGCTCCCGACAGTCCACCCCCACTCTCTCCAAGAGAAAAGGTAAGTCTTGATTCATATTGTGCCTTTTCCAATGTAGCATATACAATACCTGCTACCCCACCCAAAACTCCAACGATTAAAAATATCCACCACTTTGAAAAAAGATACATTACTGTACTTTTCAAACTAATTAATGTTGACTTTATTGAAAGTTCTTCTTGTTCCATTGCCATTTAGATAGTTAACATCTTATGATTAAATGTATTGCTTTTGGTGGAATAGCAAAAGATGCAAATCTTCTATTTCACTTCCTGATTTAATTCATCACCGGAAATCAAAAACACTGCATGCAATCTATTCGGATAAATTTATTCCAATTTAGTATATACCATCACAATTTTAAGTTTTATTCCTGGTATATGTTTTAATTTACATTTTCCAATTTTCTGTTTACACTTTGTATAGCATCAATGGTTACAACAGAAGAATGTAATTCTTCATGCAACAATTGACTTTTATTAAGCGACGCTGTTAAATTGGCATAAACCATGGAATGATTATTCATGGTACCCTTATAGTCACCATAATGATTAACAACTCCTTCATTTGCCAGGTAAGGAATATCTATATCCTTAACGTTATGAAATGTGAGTTTGTTAAGGTACTCGCCACCAATGGTTACCGCCCCCTTTTCACCTAAAACAGTAAGTGAACCTTCCATATTTCTTTCGAATGCATTGATAGAAAAATGCATTGTCCCCAATACTCCCTGTTCGAATGCAACTATGGCAACTATGGTGTCATCAAATTCAATAAGGTTCTTATGTACAAAATTGCTGCCCATGGCTCCTATGCAATCCAATTTGCCAAATAAAAGACAAGCAATATCAATAAAATGGCTGAATTGTGTATACATAATTCCCCCATCCAAATCCAATGTACCTTTCCAGTTACTTCCGGTATAATATGAGTCGCCTCTGTTCCAGTAGCATTGTAAACTCATAGAATAAATACGTCCCAAAACACCCTTTTCCATTAAACTCTTCAGATACACTACAGGGGGATTATATCTGTTCTGTTTTACAATCAATAACATCCGCCCGTTCAGCAAGGCTGCATTCACCATTTTGTGACAATCCGACACCTGCAAGGCCATAGGTTTCTCACATAAAACATGAAACCCTTTATTTAATGCCGCTACACTTTGAGATGCATGTAGTGCATTGGGGGTACAAATAACAATTACATCAATATTATCTTCCTGTTCCAGTAAATCATCAAGGTTGCTATAGGGTACTGCATTATAATGCGCAGAAAATCGAAATACTTTTTCAGGTTCAATATCACAAACTGCTTTTAATCGTCCAAATGATGAAATTAAACCAGCATGCCTTTCTCCAATTCTACCACATCCTATCAAACCATAAGAGTAATTCCTTTTGAAAGCCATTAGTTTGCATTTATTACCGAAATTACAAGTGTAGTAAGCGTCGCTAAAACCGACGAAAGTGCAATCCATTCCCCTGTTGAAAATCCTTGTTTCGCCTTTTCTGATTTACTTGGCACAAACACTTCCGAACGAGGCGTAACTTTTGGATGAGATTTGAAGAAAAGAAACTTTTTAATTCCTTCGGCTTTTCCATCGGGATAAATGACAAATGCCTGATTTTTTCTGGCATTAACCGTATAATCTCCTGTTCTTTTTACATAATATTTTAATTTCTTACCAGGTTCGTAAGGTATAAGCGTTGGAAAATAAACTTCCCCGCTCACTTTTACAAGGCTGCTGCTTTCGCTTACAATAATTATATCTCCGGCTTCCATAATAATGTCATCATTGCTTCCCGGGTTGTCAAATGCTTTCTTCAAATTTATACTCAATGATGTATAGCTTTTTTGTAGATCCTGCATCAGTTTTGGCGATTTCCGCATACTGTCTTCCGTAATATTCGTTAACCGGCTTATAAGTTCCTTCCGCTCCTGAATAGTAAGTTCATCCTTTTGAAAACGACGAATAAAAACCGAACTACTATCTGCTGAACCTTTAAAGCCCCCGGCACGCTGAAATATATTTGAAATTCTTTCACCGCTTTTTTCGAGAAAATAACGCCCGGGATACATTACTGGGCCATTTATAAAAATACTTTCCTGTTGTTGATAACCCGGCTGAGGTCTTACCACAATCATATCAAATGGCTCCAACACTTCATGTGAATTCCCATCCGTTAAATCATGGTTTGTAACGATGCGAAGGATTTCTGATTGCTTAAAATCAATTTTTGAAACATCAGCATTCCTAATCCTACGAGATAATTCAATGTGCAATTCGGATTTGGAACCAACCGATTCAGAAACCCCACCCGCAAGTAAAATAAGATCCCGAATTTTCAGATCTTTTCTCCACTCAAAAGTGCCAGGCCTGTTTACTTCACCCTCAATGGTAACCACATATTTATCCTTCATTTCATAAATAGAATTGACGATAATTGCATCTTCTTTTTGTAAAGTTATCGTGGTATCGCCCGCAATAACTTTTGAGGGATTAAAGGAAACATTTTCAGGCCCAAGGTCTTTGCCGATCCGTAAAATATTGGCACCTGCCAAATAAGCATCTTCACGGAAACCACCAGCCTTATCAATAAGTTGCTTTAGGTCCATGCCGGGTAACAATTCATAATCGCCCGGGCGAAAAACCGCACCACTAATTTGTACCCGGTTGGTAAAACGCATTATAGCGGCATTTACCACTACACTATCAGATCCGCCCGGAAAATAATTGGCAAAATCAGATGCACCCAATGTCTTTAGTGATAACTTTTCATCCGTAACCTGATAAATATTAACGGCTTTCCGATAAGCATTGTCTGAAAATTTACCAGCATATGCAAAAAGTTGTTCAAAACTTTCACCCGGTTTTATCTCAAAAATTCCAGGCCGCTTTACCTGCCCCTCGAATACCATGCGGGCTTCATAAAATGGAATCCGGATAACATCCTGTTCCTGCAAAAGCAAATTGTCCGAACGATCACCGGCATTTATAAAGCGATATAAATCAACGGTACGAACTACCTTATTCCCCCTGATCAATTCTATTTGGCGATAACTCCCACGGTCGGTTGGTCCGCCACACAAATAGAGCGCATTAAAAAGTGTGGTAAGTGACGATACCGTATAAGTTCCGGGCTTTTTGGCCTCACCAATTATGGTAATACGCATACTGCGGATGCTTCCCAACCTTAACTGCATCTTTGTACCCCCGCCATTCATGGCCTTATAGATGGTTGCGGAAAGACGACTTCTTATTTTTGTTTCTGCTTCACCTATCGAAAGACCGCTAACCATTATAGGGCCTACATTTTCAATATAAATGTTGCCTTCTGCATTTACAATTAGTTTATATAGCTTTTCACTATATCCATAAACATTTATAATCAATTCATCATCGGGCCCAAGTATATAATTCGATGGTGTTGCGATTCTAAGATTGGGTTCAAAAGTGGTGCTCGTTTCTCCAAATAATTCGGAACCATATATTCGCTGATTATAGGGCTGCGATTGCATAGGAATTTTTCCAAGTTTTTCATCAAAAATGCGTGTGGCTCTTTCGATATCGGAGGATGCCACTGCATCATCCCCCTGTACTTTGGAAGTAGTTGCCGTCAATCCAAGTTGGGCAATCCTGTCTCTTAGTTTAGTAGCCTGTAAATCAGATAACCCCCTGGTTTTTCCCAATTCGAGCAACTGATCTTCGCTAAAACCTGACTCTACCGCTTTTGCATAATAAGCTTTTATGTCAGCATCAGAAAGTTTATCAACGTCGATTGATCTTAGATCAGAAGAAGATAAAGCACCTTGTCCTATTACTGTAACAATGGCTGATACAATCAGAAAAAATGTAAATAATAATCGTATGAATCTCATGTAAGTTAGCAGTTTACGTTACCGGCTGCAAACAGGTTAACGGTTCAGCTTAAAGCCTTACCAATCACCCAGGGTTTTACCCCATTATCCATTATTGATAATTTCGATAACGCGTAAAATTTGGTTCTATAGGCTTGTAATTATGGTCAAAAATAGGGCTTCGAACGGAAAAAATGATAAATCAGGTATTTTACACCTATTTGGGACCGAAATTCTTCTGGTTAAATGCTACTTTAAGCGTAATAAATACTCTCCATATCCGCTTTTGGCAAGCCCTTTTCCAAGTTCCTTCATCGCTTCCTCTGTTATAAATCCCATGCGCCAAGCCACTTCTTCAATACATCCAATTTTCAGTCCCTGCCGCTTTTCAATCACTTTTACAAATTCCGATGCATCGTGCAGGCTGTCAAAAGTACCGGTATCGAGCCATGCGGTTCCACGATCCATAACGCCAACTTTAAGGTTACCCTGCTGAAGATATACATTGTTTACTGTGGTAATTTCATATTCCCCACGTGCGCTGGGTTCTATGGTTTTAGCTATTTCAACTACCTGGTTATCATAAAAATACAACCCGGGTACTGCATAATTGCTTTTGGGATTTGATGGCTTTTCTTCAATAGATACTACTTTTAAGTCTTTATCAAACTCAACCACACCGTAACGGTCGGGGTCACTTACTTCATAGGCAAATACGGCAGCGCCTTCCACATCATTAAAGCTCTGAACCAGTTTTCGAAAGCCACTCCCGTAAAATATATTGTCACCCAATACCAGGCACACCTTATCCTTTCCAATAAAAGATTCGCCAATTACAAATGCCTGCGCGAGCCCATTAGGGTTTTCTTGTACTTCATAATGAAAGCTGCAACCAATCTGGCTTCCATCGCCCAATAGGCGCATAAACTGGGATTGGTCTTCGGGAGTAGTAATTATTAAAATATCCTTAATACCCGCGAGCATTAATACACTAAGCGGATAATAGATCATAGGCTTATCATAAATAGGCATAAGTTGCTTACTTACCCCTTTTGTAATTGGATAAAGTCTTGTTCCGCTTCCACCTGCAAGAATAATTCCCTTCATAATTTAATTTGAATATGCTTGATTAATTTCTTTTCTATAATTCCCTCACCCGTTTGCTGAAATCCACCCAACTCTCAACATGTTTATCCTTTTCAGAAAGAATAATGTCGGCAAGCGAAAGATTCCAATCGATATTAAGGGTTGTATCCAACGGATTTATACCCCCTTCGGAAGCCTTATTATAAAAATTGTCGCATTTATAAAAAAATGTTGCGGTTGGGCTTATTACAGAAAATCCATGTGCGCAGCCTCTTGGTATAAAAAGCTGATGTTCGTTTCCATCATCTAAACCCACTGAAAAAACTTTCCCGAATGAAAGACTCTCGGGACGTAAATCAACCACCACATCAATTATACTTCCTTTTATTGCCCTTACCAGTTTGGCCTGCGCATGTTCCCCTTGCTGAAAATGCAATCCGCGCACCACACCATAAGTAGATTCAGATTGATTATCCTGCACAAACTGCCCCTTCCAACCGGTTAGTTGTGAAAATTTTTCCTGGTTGAAGCTTTCAAAAAAGTAACCCCGATCGTCACGAAACAGGGTATTTTTTATTAAATAGCAATCCTTAATGGGTGTTTCAACGATTTCCATATTGTTCTTCGTAATATTTAAGGTATTCACCGCTCGATACATTTTCCAGCCATTCCGTATTTTCAAGATACCAATCGATTGTTTCAGCAATACCTTGTTCGAAGGTTACCGACGGCGTCCATCCCAATTCCTTATTAATCTTGGAAGCATCAATGGCGTAACGCCTGTCGTGGCCGGGACGGTCTTTTACATAAGTAATCAGCTTTTCGCTTTCACCCTTATCCCTGCCAAGTTTTTCATCCATCTGGCTGCAAACCAGTTTAACCAGGTCAATATTTTTCCATTCGTTAAATCCACCAATATTATAAGTATCGTGCTTTTTTCCTTTGTGAAATACCAGATCAATTGCCGAAGCATGATCTTTTACATACAACCAGTCGCGGGTATATAAACCATCTCCGTAAACCGGCAAAGGCTTGTTATTAATAATGTTTTGTATAAAAAGCGGGATCAGCTTTTCAGGAAAATGGTAGGGGCCGTAGTTATTACTGCAATTACTGATAACAGCCGGGAAGCCATAGGTATCGGCATAAGCACGCACAAAATGATCGCTTGCTGCCTTACTTGCGCTATAAGGGCTATGTGGATCGTAACGTGTAGTTTCAGTAAAAAGGCCTGTATCGCCCAATGCACCATATACTTCATCGGTACTTACATGGTAAAAACGTTTACCTTCATAATTGCCTACCCAATGCTTTTTGGCAGCTTCCAGCATGTTTACTGTTCCTATTACATTGGTATATACAAAGTCAAGCGGGCTTAAAATACTGCGGTCCACATGACTTTCGGCGGCAAGATGAATTACATCTGTTACTTCATAGGTTGTAAAAACTTCATCAAGGGCTGCCGTATCCAAAATGTTGGTATGGGAAAAAACATAATTGGGTTCGTTTTCTATATCCCGAAGGTTTTCAAGGTTGCCTGCGTATGTAAGTGCATCAAGATTAATAATACGGTAGGTTGGATAGTTTTTTACAAACCGGTGAACTACATGACTACCAATAAAACCGGCACCCCCGGTAATAACGATATTTTTATGAAAAGACATTGTTTCAAAAATTCGTGCAAACCTAAAGGAATGTAATGAAAGGTAAGTTTTAAAATCTTATGAATTTTGTAGAATAGGTAACAGTATTAAAGGTTTACACCCTTACATATTAAAAAATAAAGCAATTATCTCAAAAAAATGCATGTTTTTGCAGATATCAAGCGTTGACAAAGTATACATTGCGGGTTTTTACCGACTTTCGATACCTAAAATTGCCTGCCTTGAAAGAACGTTACTATTCACTCGATGTATTCCGTGGCGCCACTGTTGCCCTGATGATTTTAGTAAATAACCCGGGAAGTTGGAGCCATATTTATGGTCCACTCAAACATGCCCCCTGGGATGGCTGCACCCCCACCGACCTGGTTTTTCCTTTTTTTCTATTTGCGGTGGGCAATGCAATGGCCTTTGTCATTCCAAGGTTGCAGCAAGCCGGGGCAACTGTTTTCTGGCAAAAAGTGCTTAAGCGGTTTGCACTTATTTTCCTGATCGGGCTTTTTCTAAACTGGAGCCCGTTTATAAAATGGCAGGATGGGTCCTTAGTGTTCAAACATTGGGTGGATCCTAATAACCCCGAATCAGGCATCCGTATCCTTGGCGTACTTCAGCGTATCGCAATAGCCTACCTTTTTGCCTCCATCATTGCCTATTTTGCCAAACCAAGGCTCGCTTTTTGGATTAGCTGTGTGCTTCTTCTAGGATATTGGGCACTACTTTTCATAGGCAATCCTACCGACCCTTACAGTATGGAAGGTTTTATTGGCACAGGTATCGACAGGTCGCTTTTGGGTATTGCACATATATATAAAGGAGAAGGTGTCCCCTTTGACCCCGAAGGATTATTGAGTACCATCCCCGCAATTGTTCAGGTAGTGTTTGGCTATTTTGCCGGGCAATACATTCAGCTCAAGGGAAAAAACTTTGAAATGCTGGCCAACTTGCTCGTGGCCGGCATGATAATGACGCTTGCCGGATTAATGTGGGGTACCACTTTCCCCATAAACAAAAAAATATGGACAAGCAGCTATGTACTTTATACCACAGGGCTTGGACTTATGACCATCGGGGTGATGATCTACCTTATCGAATTTAAACAAGTAAGGGGCTGGTGGAGCAGCTTTTTCGATGCCTTTGGTAAAAACCCACTTTTCATTTTTGTATTAAGTGGTTTTTTACCACGGGTGGTGGGTTTATTTCGTTGGCAAGATGGCCTAAATGAAAAAGGCTCCCCTACATACACCAATGCATTTAGTTGGTTCTATGAACATATTTGCGACCCCATCAGCGCCGATCCGCGCGTTGGATCTCTTATTTACGCCATTCTTATGATAACCTTCTATTGGCTGTTAGCATGGTGGCTCGATAAAAAGAAGATTTATATCAAAGTATAGCCAAGGGCATTGATTTCTGTACAAAAAAGGGCTTAACATTTCTTTGATATGTAAAATGCTGAAATGTAAGCATCTTAAATCCGTAATAAAAAAACAGAAAATGAAAAAATGGTTAATTGGCTTAATGGCCCTGACAATAAGTATATCAGGGGTAGCACAAAAGAAAATTTTTTACATAAACAGCGAGCAAAAAGATTGTACAGGTGTAGGCCCCATGAAGTGCCTGCAATACAAAGAGAATCCGGCTGACGGCTGGAAGTTAATGTATCAGGGAATTAATGGATTTAATTACGAACCCGGTTATCTGTATAAGATCAAAGTAAAACAGGCAAAAGTTCCGAATCCACCAGCCGATGGAAGCAGCATAGCCTATAAACTCTTAAAAATTATTTCTAAAAATAAAGATACAGCTATGGAAAATAGATTAATAAATGCGCCACATGGAAAGTACATTCTCGCTTCGCTTTGGATGGATGGTAAACTCACCAATGTTTCAGCAAAGGCTTATGAAATGGAATTTAAAAAAGATGAAAATCAGGTATATACCAAAATATGTAACAATATAAGTGGCCAGTATACCCTTGATGGCAATAAAATAAAGTTCGGACCTATGCGCAGCACCCGCATGATGTGCCCCGATATGAATTTTGAAACTGCCTTTAACCAGGCATTGGAACAAGTAGACAATATTAGTTACGACAAGGCAAAATTACTATTGAAAAAAGGAAATGATGTTTTGATAACGCTGATAATGCCAATGCATTAACTGAATTGGCAATTACCCAAAAATGTCCGTGCATTAAGTCACGGACATTTTTGTAACCACTAACAACAGCATTATTTTTTTCCGGGAAATTTTTCAAAAAGTTTAGCAACATTACGATCAATTGTTTCTGCCATATTCTTTTGCTTCTCCGGTAAAATATCTGTTACGGTTGCCCACCAAACCATCTTTCCTTGCTTTGCATCTACAAGGTGAAAATCAAGTGTGCCTTCACGGTAATAACCCACTACAATTTCTTCGCTTTGCCAGCTGTAGTTTCGCTGCCCCATATATCTTGGACGATCGGTCCTGATATCGGTCTCACGGGTTTGCGCTTTTTCTTCCACTACAATACCCATATTCACTTTTAAATCTGGATTGGCAGCTTCAGCGTAACCATGTGCTGCCAACTGCTTACGAACGGAGTTTTTTATGGCTTCCATATTCGTTATATAGTAGTCTGGATTAATTAAACCTGCTGTATCAATATCGTAAAAAGCAAATGTTTTATAGATAGAAAGATCAGCGCCATCGGCTATTTGGGATGATTGTACTTTTGAACTGCCACAGGCTGATAGGAGACCAAAAAGGAAGAAGATAAAAAGGGATTTCATGATGGATAAGTTTTGAAAACGAATTTACAAAACTATCGCCAATAGGAAATCGGTTTAAAATAAAACAGGCAATCATTATTCATAAAATCAATAATTAAAACAACATCGCCAGCTTTTAAAACAATTTTAATTGCATACCCGGCCTTACAAATTTCGTGCAATCAGCTTCCCACTCGTCCGCATTTAATCCAAACTTAGCCGTGTACTTTTTAAACTGCTGACGAACAATTTCTGCCATGGGTCCTTCGCCCCGCATCCTTAGTCCAAAGCGGCTGTCATTTACTTTGCCGCCATGTGCCTGCTCAATATGGTGCCATACCTTATCTGCACGATCAGGAAAGTGGTTATGTAACCATTCATGAAACACCAATTTCACAGAACCATTCAATCGTACAAAAGTATAAGCTGCCGTGCGCGCTCCTGAATTGGCGGAGCGTTCAAGAATTTCCTTCATTTCATGGTCGTTAAGCCCGGGAATAACCGGCCCCATCATAACGCCTGTGGGTATTCCCATATCACTTAGTTGTTCAATTACTTTTAATCGTTGTACTGCGGTGGTTGTGCGCGGTTCCATTACCCTTCTTAATGGTTCCTGAAAAGTGGTAATCGTCATCATTACCCCCACCAACCCTTCGCGGGCCATGGGTACCAAAACATCGGCATCTTTAAGTACAAATGCATTTTTGGTTATAATACTTACCGGCTGTTTAAACCGGTAACAAACTTCAAGCAGTTGGCGGGTAATCCGAAATTTTTGCTCAGCCGGCTGATAGCAATCGGTATTTCCACTTAATGATAATGGAATACATTCCCACTTAGGGTTCATCAAAAATTTCTCCAGTAATTGGGGTGCGTTCTTCTTTACAATAATCTTTTGCTCAAAATCAATACCGGCGCTGTAACCCCAGTATTCATGGGCATTGCGTGCATAGCAATAAGCACACCCATGTTCACAGCCCTGGTACGGATTCATACTGAAGTACATTCCAACATCCGGACTATCTACCTTGTTTACTAAAGTTTTAGCAGCTTCCTCGAGGTAAATCGTATTGGCTGCCGGCAATTCGGCTTCATCCAATCCTTCTATATAAAAACTTCCCCGTTGTTGTTGTAAAAAACGGTTGTCGGGATTGTGCTGTGCGCCTCTTATCACGAAAACAAAACTCCTTGCCTGCTGAATACGGGCATATTTTGAAAATTCATTTCTTCAATCACCAACCACTGTCCGGTAAGTTTCGATTTACGAATCACCGTCATGCCATCAGCCTGGAAAGCAGCCGAAAAATGGCGATAACGATATTTTTTTGTCAGTGCACCATATTGATTAGGCTGTAGGCGACTAGCCAAAGAAATAGCAGGGTATTGATTAAAATAAGGTTTGTTATTGGCGGTTCTAAAAAGCCTTGACTCCCTTTTAAAGTTGGATAATAAAAGGTGCATACCTGCAGGATTAGCAACTTGTATGCCCATGGTATGATCCGGTACCCAAAAATAATCTTTCAGCATTACCCGGAAGGGTTGGGCTTCCATGGCAATAAGCCTCAGCCTGTCCAGCATTTTTTGTTCAAGCATCGGAATTTGAGAAAACCTTGCGAGCAACAGATACCCTCCCTGCAATTGCTGGGGCTGTAAATCAAATTCATTTCGTAGGGATGATTTTAAACGCCTGATCTTTTGTTCAACCGCCTGAGATGGGCGTATTAAAACCATATACTGCTGTTCGGATTGCGCTGTAAGTGATTGAAAAGAGGTAGTAACCATAATCTAGATTTATAGTAGTGTGAAAATAAAAATCGATTAAACTAATGCCATGGTTTGATTTAATGAAAAATGCTGAACATCTTTCCAACCCCTACCATTACTTTTCTGTAATACCAATTGACGGATAGCAGAAGTTCCATACCATTCGCACCTGCCAAAACGATACACTATGTTGTTATAAGTTTTGGAAGGAATATTTTCCAAAACGGGCAGGTAAAAGCGTTGCGCTGATTGCAAAGGCGCCTGATCGTTACCTGTTAGATACATATCTAGCTTGCGTAATGCATCAACCAGTTTACGCATGGGTGCAGGATCCTGAACCCGCAACAATAATGTATGTGGAGGAATACCGCTGAAATTATTGAATACAATTTCATCCGCATTCATTTGGCCACAAATGCGCTGTGTCCAACGTGTTAGTGTATCTTCCATACGAAGCGATGCACGGAAACCCGCTAAAACAATAACCTGATTTTGTAACCCCGATGGCGATAAATCTGAAGAATACAATTCCTGTAAAGTTGCAGCAAGACGGGCTACTAAAACAGGATCGGGAAGCAAAACAAAACGATACATAGCCGCCTGCTTTTCCCCTGCAGCGGTTGACATAGCGTGTGGTTGCGAAAATGATAATAATGAATACATAACAAATGCATTTAGACAATAAAGTTAGTACAATATTACTAAACTATTTAGTTTTTTAAGCACTTTTTATGCACATTTTATAAAATTATTATGGCAAAGGGTATACAGGCATTTACGTCAATGCGAGCAAAACGAAGACAGCAATGCTGTTAAATCTTATAACCTGTTGAAGTACAATCGACTGAGAAAAACGGTCTGAAATTGGTTATGCAAGTTTTTCCGGAACCTTGCCAGGCTTTGCATGTACATAGCGGGCAACCAATTGCGTAGTATAATATGCATCTAAACCGGTGCTTGTAATTACCCCGGCTTTCTCGGTATGTAAAAAACCATCTTCTCCCAATAAATCTTCGCGTACCCAAAGCTGTTCAATACTACCAATAATAAAGAAGGTATTATTATGCTTGATGGGAATAATTTCTACAAGACTAAGCGCATATTGCATGGCACTTTCAGCAACCACAGGCACTATACAATCATTTTTATAAACAGCCGTAAGCCCTGTCTCAATAAACTCATTGATTCCTTCAGGATATTTAGCGCTGCATTGGTGTGCCTTTTCCAATATGTCAGGATGAACGCTGTTGAGTGTCCATTTTCCGGAAGCTTCAATATTGGCAAGTGTATGCGGTGTTGCGGCTATTGGCCTGTTTACCATGCCAATCAAAGCAGGGTCTGCACCAAGATGCACTACGTTGTGAAACAGGGAAAGGTTGGGAATACCTTGTACATTTACGGTAGCCACAAGATGCGTGGCCTTAAAACCACTCAGGCTATTGAGCAGGTTGGCCCGGTAAAACCGCTCCCACTTTGTAAAATCTTCCTTTGTAAAATGAAGCATATTAAATACTTGCAATGATGTAATAACCCATTAACACGCAAACAAGGATTTTGATAAGCGAACCACCTAAAAAACCTAAAAATGCTCCGGTGGCCGCACGAAATGCCTTTTGGGCATTTTGATTGGCAATCATTTCGCCCACAAACGCGCCAATAAAAGGACCAATAACAACGCCCCAGGGCCCCATCCAAAAAGCTGCCAAAAAACCAAGCGTACAACCCCACATTCCATATTTGGTGCCACCAAACTTTTTGGTTCCCCAAATAGGTACATAATAATCTAAAAACAAAACGAGGAGAATAACAGCCAACCATATTAAAAGAAACTTAGTTGTAAAAGGATTATGATCGCGGAGTTGCTGAATAATTAAACCGATATAGGCAACCGGTGGCCCGGGTAGCGCAGGCAATAAACTTCCTGCTAACCCAACCACTACGCAAACAATACCCAATACAATCCAAAGCCATTCCATACAATAAAAATTAAACGAATATTAACCCGCACTTGATAAACGAATACCTGTAATTTTCTGGAATAAATCCATCGCATACAAATCGGTCATGCCCGCTACATAATCTACGACCGCCTGCAACTGATGATATAAACTGCCTCCTTCAAAATCCAATACAAACTGCGCCGGAATAAGCTTGAGCAGTTTGGATGACTTACTATTCTTAGGATACAAAACAGCTTCTACAAAATGCTCGAGTAAAGAGCCGATTAAATTGAATCCGGCCACTTCAATTTCTATTACCGACCGGTGGTTGTATATCTGCGATACAGAAAAACTGTCAATCTCTTTCATCAGTAACTTTTCCCTTTCAGGTAAATAATCCATAAGTGGTTTTGCAAGTTTGCCATTCAATAATTCTTCCTGTTGTGCCAAAAAAATATCACGAACCCGATACACTAAATGATTAATCAGTTTTGCCCGCAGGAATTGTACTTTTTGATTGGCATCTACAATTCTCGATAAATTTATTTCAATGGAAGCACGGTTATTGTAACCCGTTTCTTCATCAAAAAATGCGAGAAACAATTCCTGTAATTTTTCTGCTGAAATAATACCAAGCCGATGTGCATCTTCAAAATCAATTACACGGTAACAAATATCGTCGGCTGCCTCCACAAGGTACACAAACGGATGCCGCGCATACACTTCCGCATCACCCAGCAACTTTGGTATGCCCAATTCTTTTACTACTTCCTTCCATGTAAAAAGTTCGCTATCAAAAAAACCCGATTTCTTGGTAACCAATTGTTGTTTGTTAAACCCAGCCTGCGATGAACAGGGATATTTAACAATGGATGCAAGCGTTGTATAAGTTAAGCGATAACCGCCCTGCAGCGGTTCGCCAAATGCATGTGTAAGCGTACGAAATGCATTGGCATTACCTTCAAAACATAAAAAATCAAGCTGCTGATTAGGTGTTAGTTCATATTCAAACCTGCGCTTTGCTTCACCTGAAAGATTTTTGAAAAAAACCCGTATAGCTTCTTCGCCGCTATGCCCAAATGGTGGATTGCCTATATCATGTGCAAGGCACGCAGCTGCAATAACATTTGGAAGTTCATATTTGTAAAACTCCATAAACCTTTCATCGCCTGCACCATGTTCTTCAGCAAGTTTATCGCCAACTGCTTTTCCCAATGAGCGGCCTACAGATGCTACTTCAAGACTATGTGTAAGGCGGTTATGAACAAATACAGCACCCGGAAGTGGAAAAACCTGCGTTTTATTTTGCAGTCTGCGGAAAGCCGAAGAAAAAATAATTCTGTCGTAATCGCGTATAAATGAAGTACGGGCGGTTTCGCCGGGTGCATCCACTTTGGGAAGCGAACCGGTTCGCCGCGCACTGTAAAGTTGTTGCCATTGCATGCGGCAAAAGTAAGGCTCTAAAACAGCTCCACCACCCAGGTTCTTGACCAATCTTTTCCCGGTTCCAGCATTTCAATGCCCGGCTTCTCCGTTAACTGCTGATTATGAACCAGCGTATCGGAATGACCACACCAGGGTTCTATGCATACAAACGGCGCATCTTTTGCAGCCCAAATGCCAAGAAAGGGAAATCCTTCAAGGTGAATATGCAATCCATGCGGATGCGCAGTACTGCCAAGGGTAACTTTTTTGCTTTGCAAATTTTGTAAAACAATAGCATCATCATAAAATAAGGATGGCAATAATGAAACCCGCCCCAACGCTGCTTCTACCAAACTATTCGTATCACCAATCAGTCCATTGGTAAGGTGCCAGCGCAGTAAAGGTTCATCCTTTTCAAACTGCAGGTAATGATCTTCGTATGTAGTACCTGCCACCAATGGAACATTAAATGCAGGATGTGCGCCTACAGAAAACCACAAATCCCTATCGCCGGGATTGGTAACTACATAGGTGCAGGACAATTCCGCACCTTTTAATTCATAAATCAATTGCAGGCAAAAATCCAACGGATATACTTCTCTTGTAGCCGCATCCGCTTCAAGGGTAAAAACAGCTTTAGCCTCACTAATTTTTTCAGCCTTAAAAACCTTTTCACGCGCAAACCCATGCCGGGGAAGGTTATACGCCATTCCTTCATAGATATAGGTATTATCCTTTAAAGAACCTACAATGGGAAACAATACCGGCGAGTGCTTACTCCAAAAGTTTTCAGCTGCCTGCCACATATATTCCAACCCCGAATGCAGGTTGCGCAATCCTTGTAATTCTGCGCCAAGCGGATGAATATGCGCTTCAAACTCATTTGATACTATCGTAATCATAAGGTGCTAAAAGTAAATACCTTTACCGCTCTTTACATCAAACTGAATCGTTAAATTCATAGATAGTATATTTATCCCAGCGTTAGTAACGGCAAGAAATGGCTAAGAACAAAAATTGGGAGCAATTCCGCGACAGGCTGCACACTATCATTTTTGGCACGGATACAGTTGCCGGACGGTTATTTGATATTGTACTACTATGGGCTATTTTAATTAGTGTAGTAGTGGTAATGCTGGAAAGCGTAGAAAGCTTTGATGTAAAATTCCATGTAATATTACGCAGGCTTGAATGGGTATTTACTATACTTTTTACCCTGGAATATATTGCGCGCATCATAAGCCTTGATCGACCTAAAAAGTATATTTTCAGTTTTTTCGGAGTGGTGGATTTGCTGGCTACCCTACCTACATGGCTAAGCCTTTTTGCTATTCAAAGCCAGTTTCTTATTGCTATCAGGCTAATGCGGCTTTTGCGTATTTTTCGCGTATTCAAATTAGCGAGATATATTCAGGGTATGCGGCATATACGGCTCGCACTCCGCAACAGCATTCCCAAAATCACCGTTTTCTTCCTCTTTGTTATTTCATTGGTTACGATAATGGGAACGCTGATGTATATGATTGAAGGAGAAACTTCGGGTTTTTCAAGTATTCCGCAAAGCATTTACTGGGCTATTGTAACCCTTACCACCGTTGGCTATGGCGACATTACGCCTGTAACCGTTTTAGGGAAACTAATGGCTTCGGTAATTATGATTCTAGGATATAGTATTCTGGCGGTGCCCACTGGTATTGTAAGCAGCGAAATGAGTGCGTTAAAGTATCATGAAACCCATGAACGTGTTTGTGAAGGCTGTGGTTGGGCTGATCATGAAACGGATGCTAAATTTTGCCGGAAATGTGGGCATAAACTCCCGGCATTTGCATAATATGCAGGTATGCCCCACCTTATATTTTATACCCTATAAGGTATAATTATTCAATTATTAAACGAATTATACCTATTTGGGTATAATTGGATACTTTTCATTAGTTTTATACCCTAAAAGGTATAAGTATTGACAACAATCAGCCAATATATAAAGCAAAAAAGAAAGCAGTACGGGTTGACGCAGGAAGACCTTTCTCTTAAAGCAGGGGTAGGATTAAGGCTGATTCGTGAAATTGAGCAGGGAAAAACAACTATGCGAATGGACAAAGTGCAGCAAATTCTAGACTTATTTGGGGCAAGACTTACCATACAAGAAAAGCAGGAAGCATGAGTACGAAGATAAACATATTGTACAAGGGAATATTGGCCGGCCATCTTTCTGAAACAGACGAAGGGTATATATTTTCCTATACGGAAGCATACCTGCAAAAGGAAGATGCCAAACCAATCAGCCTCACCATGCCATTACGTGCGGAACCTTATAAAAGCAATGTATTGTTCCCTTTTTTTGATGGATTGATTCCCGAAGGTTGGTTGTTGGAAATTGCAGTTGATTTCTGGAAAATAAAAGCCAATGACAGATTTCAGCTATTGGTGGCAACCTGCCGTGATACGATTGGCGCAGTTACTGTAGAACCTTAATTATTAGAAAATGGCAAATTGCTTTTTTTGTTATAAAGATGCCGGGGAAGGCCTGTTCCACCCAACATGTTGTAAAAAGTTTTTTGGTATCACTGAATTGCCGGCCCTTGAAATAAACCCGGAAAATTTGCGAAGTATTGCCACACAAAATATTAGCAGTCGTGTAGCGATTACCGGGGCGCAACCAAAATTTTCTGTAAGCCTTGAAAAGGTTCAAAATGTAAACAGGCTAACTATCGTGGGGCTTTGGGGGGAATATATTCTTAAACCACCCCATCCCGATTTTGAATGGATGGTAGAAACAGAAGACCTGACGATGCACCTTGCTTCCTTATTTAAAATCCAGGTTTGCAGGCATACGATTATCCCTGATTCAAAGGGTCAATTGGTTTACCTTGCAAAACGATTCGATAGAGTAGGAAAAGAAAAAATTCACGTGGAAGACCTTTGTCAGTTATCGGAATTTCTGACCGAGAATAAATATAAAGGCTCCTATGAAAAGGCAGGTAAACTTGTAAAAAAGTATTGTAAAACAACCCTTGATGTCATCAACTATTTCGAACTTGTTGTATTTTCCTTCCTTACCGGCAACAACGATATGCACCTTAAAAATTTTTCCATTATTCACGGCGATTCAGGTCCATTCCTGAGTCCGGCATATGATTTATTAAACATAAACCTTGTGTTTCCGCAAGACAAAGAGGAAATGGCATTAACTATGAATGCTAAGAAAAACAGGTTAAAACGCATTGATTTTGAAGTGCTTGGGAAAGCGCTTCAGTTGCCGGAAAAAGTGGTATCCAATATCATTAAGAAATATACTTCCATAAATCCTCAGGTATTCGATTGGATTGACCGCTCATTTTTGGGAGATGAGCAAAAAGATGAATACAAAAAGATATGGATGAATAAGCAAAAGATTTTCAATTAATTCATAAAAATCGGTTTTATTCGCTATTGCCGAACGGTCAGTGAAAAATTTGCTGACATAATTCAATTGCTTTGTATCGTAACATAAAATAATTATTTAATGGTTGAATTTTCAATTTCAAAGAACAGCACAAATAAATTTTTATGCAAAAGATAGTACTTGTTTTAACACTGATTATCACTGCTCTTTCTTGTAAGCAAAACACAGCATACGTAGGTTATCTGAAAGATCCCAACCTGTTTTGCGAAGTGGTACACGAACTCAATTCGGTAGTGATGGGCAACAATTTCCCACCCATTATTGCAAGCCGTAATTATACCTATGCATCTATTGCTGCCTATGAAGTAATGGCCGGTTGTTATCCGGAAAGTTATCAGTCGCTTGCAGGCCAAATAAATCAGTTACCTGCAATGCCGTTGCCTGCCGATACCAATGTTTTGCCCGAATTGGCAGCAACCCTTGCTTTTGTAAAAGTGGGCGAAGCCGTTACTTTTCCTGAAGGAAGTATGAAGGAGTATACCGACAGCATTATAAAAGTGGCAGATAACCTTGGGCTACCGGAAAAGGTCAAAAATGCTTCCCAAGCTTATGCCGACACGGTTGCGGCCATCCTGTTGCAGTGGTCAAAAGGCGACAATTACGCAAAAACAAGGGGGTCTGTAAAATATACGGTTATTGACTCCCCGGGCAGGTGGGTGCCTACCCCGCCTATGTATGCCGATGCTATGGAACCCAACTGGCGGCAAATCAGGCCTTTGATTATGGATAGTGCTACGCAATTTGTTCCCGACAGGCCCATCTCGTTTGATATTACCAATACAAAAGGCGATTATTACCAACAAGTGATAGCGGTAAAAACCATCGTGGATAGCCTTACTGATGAGCAAAAACATATTGCAGATTTTTGGGACGATAATCCTTTAAAACTGAACGTAAGCGGTCATGTTATGTTCACCACCAAAAAGTTTTCGCCGCCCGGGCATTGGATGGGCATTGTGGGTATAGCTGCGCAAAAGGCAAATGCCGATTTTGCCACAACCGTGTACGCCTACGCAATTACCGCAATTGCCAAGTTTGATGCTTTTATTCAATGCTGGGACGAAAAATACCGCAGTAATTATGCCCGTCCCGAAACGGTTATCAATAAGTACATTGACCCGGAATGGCGCCCGTATTTGCAAACACCTCCTTTTCCTGAATACACCTGCGGACACAGCACCACATCTGCCGCGGCAGCCGAAGCACTTACCAAAGTTTTCGGCGACAATTTTGCCTATACCGATACTACCGAACTGGAGTTTGGCATTAAAAGCCGCTCATTCACTTCCTTCCGGCAAGCGGCTGAAGAAAATAACTGGGCAAGATTTTATGGTGGCATACATTTTCACCCTTCTTGTGTGGAAAGTACGGAACAGGGAAAAAAAGTGGGCGAACTCGTGGTGACAAGGTTGAAAATGAAAAAATAAATAGATTCAATGGGCAATCGGTGTTTATTTTCTTTATTGCTGATGCTATTACTACAAGGTTTCATAGCCTGCAACCCTAAAAAAGATGCCGAAAACCAAAATGATATCAGTAATGCATCTTCTTCTGTTTTACTTGATGAATTATTTAAGGATGTACAAATGCAACAGGTTTTTCCCGATGGAAAAACTTTTGCCGACTGCACACCAAAACGCAAGGTGGAAAATATCGTAAGTGATTATGCTAAAGCAAAAAACAACCCTGGTTTTGATCTCAAAAAATTTGTATCCGACAATTTTGATTTACCCGAACAACCCCCTGCCATAGCGGTTCAGCAGGAAAAAGATATCCGCAAGCATATAGAAGATTTGTGGCCTTTGCTGTCGCGTCAGCCCGGCACCGTTGTGATAGGCAGTTCGCTGCTTGCATTACCCAACACCTACATAGTACCCGGAGGTCGTTTTCGCGAAGTGTATTATTGGGACAGCTACTTTACCATGCTTGGCTTAAGGGTTTCGGGTAGGGTTGATCTCATCGAAAATATGGTGGCCAACTTTGCCTACCTCATTAATACCTATGGACATATTCCCAACGGCAACCGCACGTATTACCTGAGTCGTTCGCAACCGCCATTTTTTAGTATGATGGTGCAATTGCTTGCCGAAGCCAAAAAAGATGACAAAGTGTATGATACCTATTTCGATGCCATTGAAAAAGAATATATGTATTGGATGGCAAGTAACAGCAATTTAAAGCCGGGCGAAGAAGGCAAAAAGGTAATTGTTACCGACGAAGGAGTTATACTGAACCGCTATTTTGACGAAGCAAGTACTCCGCGCCCGGAGAGTTACAGGGAGGATGTACTAACTGCAATGGAAGCAACGGAAAAAAGAATAAAGGAGCTTGGCTTTACCACTAAAGCTAAGCAAGATTCATTTGCTCCTAGGCATAAAGCCCGTGTGTACCGCCACTTGCGTGCAGCCGCAGAAAGTGGTTGGGATTTCAGCAGCAGGTGGATGACCGACCCCAACGACCTTGGAAGCATTGAAACCACAAAAATTGCACCCGTTGACCTGAATTGCCTCCTGTATTTTACTGAAAATTTATTGGAAAAACGGTATCGCAAAAAAGGCGACACCTTTAAAGCGGACGAATACAAAAAATGGGCAAAGGAAAGGTCAGATGCCATCATTCGCTATTGCTACAACCCAACCATTGGATTTTTTACCGATTACCATATTGACAAAAAAGCACCCACCGACAGGGTAACCGCAGCAGGTTTATTTCCGCTCTTCTTTTTGGATAGCGCCTTACTCGCCGATAAAATGCCCCGCATCACCAAAATTATAGAAACGCAATTATTATCACAGGGTGGTATGCTTACTTCCCCTATTCAATCGGGTCAGCAATGGGATGCACCAAATGGTTGGGCGCCGTTGCAGTGGATAGCCGTAAATGGTCTCAGGAAAAATGGACAGCACGCTCTTGCAAAAGAGATTGCTTCAAGATGGATCGCATTAAACACATCAGTGTTTTCCCGCACCGGCAAACTGATGGAAAAATACAATGTGGTAAACACCACCCTTGATGCCGGCAGCGGCGAATACCCCGGTCAGGATGGCTTTGGATGGACGAATGGGGTGTTGTTGGGGTTGATGGAGATGTATGAGGAGCCGGTGAGGTAGGTTGACTGAATAATGCCTTACGAGCATATCGTAACATTGAAATTTGAGTATAATGATGGGAAAATAGGCAACAGATGGCTAATTTTACCACTACGATGAAAGAAGCCTTGGTCTATAAAATCATTAAATCAGATGCACAGTACTTTAAGTATTGTAAAAAGCTTGAAGAACTCGTGGAAAATGGGGGGGAAATCTAAAGGTGTTCAGGATGAAATTGAACTGTTGAACTTGCTTATAGAAAAGTATGATACAGAAAATAACAGCTTTGAGGATGCAGACCCGGTTCAATTGCTTAAAGCTTTAATGAAAGATCATAAAATGAAGGCGGTTGACCTTGCAGGTTTATAGAATCTAAGCGAAGGACTTGTTTCTGATATGTTGAATTATAAAAAAGGGCTTTCCAAGAGAACGATATGTATCCTATCTGCCCACTTCAAATTGAGTCAGGAAGCATTTAATATGGCAGCGCCGGTGAAAGATGCGGGTAAAAACGGGATAAGTAGAACAAATAAAAATACAAGAGTAAGGAAAACGGTTTTGGCTTAAAAATGAAAACTTTAAATGCAACTGTAAAAAACAGGAATCACAGACTTTAAAAGGTCATTCAGCAAGAAAAACATTTAATAATAAAATTTAATTGGAATTTAGTTTTGGTAAAGGACTGTGGGAAGGAACAAGACTTTCAAACAAATAAAGACTATTAAGCCAATTACTCAATTTAGCACTGATGGTAAAGAAGGTTAGACACGTATTGGGAATTTCTGGCGGAAAGGATAGTGCTGCCCTTGCCATTTATATGCGTCAATTGTATCCTCAACTAGATATTGAATATTATACCTGTGATACCGGCAAAGAATTGGATGAAACCTATGCATTAATAGATAACCTTGAAGGATATTTAGGAAAGAAAATTATAAAACTAAAAGCTGCGGATGAAAGTAATATGGATCCTTTCGATCATTTCCATAAGATTTATGGTGGCTATCTGCCTTCATCCAGCGCCAGGTGGTGTACCAAAAAATTGAAACTTGAACCATTTGAAGCATTTGTAGGAAATGACCCTGTCATTTCCTATGTTGGCATCAGGAGTGATGAAGACCGGGAAGGGTATATTTCAAAAAAAATGAACATCCAATCCATATTTCCTTTTAGAAAAAACATTTGGAGTGAAGATGTGGTAACTAAGTTCCTTAAGAATGAAAATTTACTTGTACTGTTAGAACTCTACACCATTAATGCTGAAACAGCCTTACAGAACAACAGGACCGACAGGATTATTGAAGTAATTGAGCAGCCAATCAGCCCTAAATTTACCATTCAACAAAAGCTGAATCTTTTATTAGACCTTGACACTAAAAAGTTTAATGAAGCGGTATTTGAATGGCTTAAAACAACAGAATATCCGCTGAGTAAAGAAACATTTTTTCCTTTAGTTGACAATGAAGATGTATTGGTTAGGGATGATATTTTTAGTTTACTGAGAGATAGTGGCGTGGGCGTACCTGCATACTACGAAAAAGTTCCTTTTGAGATTAATGGTAAAAAAGGTGAGTATGCCCGGAGCCGTTCAGGTTGCTATTTCTGCTTTTTTCAACAAAAAATAGAATGGGTATGGTTATATGAGCAGCACCCTGAACGATTTAAGCAAGCAATGGAGTACGAAAAAGATGGTTATACCTGGAACCAGGATGAAACCCTATCTGATTTAATTCAACCCCAAAGAATGCAACAAATAAAGGAAGATTACATCAAAAAGACAATTAAGAATTCAAAGACTAAATCACCCTTTTTGCTTGAAAATCTATTTGATGAAGAAAGTGAAGGATGTGCGGCTTGTTTTATTTGAAATTTTAAGGAACCAATAATTACAATAACATTTCTATTCAAATGCATCTACCTGATTCACAAAAAATACCTGTTAATCTATTAGCAGCATGTTTTAACAATAAAGTTGCTACCTATAAATATTATTGGCTTCTTTCAATTATTGAATCAATTGAAAGAGGAAATCTAATAATATTAAAAAAGGACCTATTTTCTAGGATGGTATCAAGTGCCTGGTATACCGTTAACTATTTCCATATTTCATTTGGAAAACAGGATTCAATTCAAGATGCAATCAAAGCATTTGTAAAAATTGAAAATATTTCAATCGATGAAAAAAAGGAGATGGTATTTGAAAAATTATCCACTTCTCTTAATCCGGAAACCATTGAAATATTGTGGAACTTTGATAAAAATGTTCCTCATTGGTTTTTAAGTCCTTGGTTTCCAAAGCAAAACAAGAAAAATATATACGAAAAATCAAAAAGATTTGAAAATGATTGTTTATATACCTTAAATAGGTAAACACACGACATAGCTACGTATTTGTGATGTCACTTTTTTCGCCTATAACATCTTATGCCAGTATTTCGTCAGCGGTAACGGATTCGGGCTGGTATTCTTTCCAGTTGTTTGGCAATAGTTCGTGCACACGGGTCAT
>JBGSLS010000084.1:0-5216 GCA_041740575.1 Chitinophagaceae bacterium
AATCCAAAATGCCCTAAAACACCAAAAATCAAAACCCTTTAAGCAAATCAAATTTGTAGTACACAAACCGCCACCAAAAAAAATTGAAACCCCTGATATTGCTCAACTTGGCTATGGGTAGCTGCAATGTGGGTTAAGTTAAACCACCCATCCCAAGTTCTATCTACCCCCATGGTGAAAAGGTGAAGGAGTTCGGACTTGATGAGTTTGAATAGATATCAAAAGGCCTATTTGAAGCTATTTAGGTTGGCAAAATAATTCCTTGATATAAAATGAACCCAAATAAATATATAAATAATAATAATTACTAAAAGTGAAAAGTCATAAAATCCTGTGCTTATCATTAATAATAAATGTATAGCAGTAGGTGACAAATTTGTAATAATTATTCTTTTTATTTTGGTAAACCTTCTTAATAAATAAAATATAATGGTAGAAATAATGGAATAAACTAAGAAGAAAAAGAATATAGTTAAAAGATTACGCCAAATAAAATCTATTTGAAAGTATTGCTCTAAATAATACTTTTTAAGATCGCTAGGTTTGATAACATTTCTTAAGTATGATTCAAGTATGAAATAGCAATAAGCAGCTATTGATGATATGAAACATAAAAATAATCCGTTCCTGATATACTTTGGCTTTATTCTCATTAGCAACCTAAACGGTTTTTTAGAACAATGATTGAAATGTTTCCTTTTAAATACTCTTCAACATCAGTATAATTAGGTCTGGAAATATGCTCTTTAGGGCTATAAGAACTGGCAACACCTCCCTGGGTATTTATGAAACTTACTAAATTGTCTTGTATATTGTTCCAAAGCTTATCAGCTTGTATAAAACCAAAATTTCTTATATTTAGCAATTTAAACCACCCATCCCACGTCCTATCCACTCCCATTGTATAAAATGTGAAAGAGTTTGGACTCGATGGGTTTGAATAAATCCCAAATTTTCGGTTGCCTGCCACAGGGTGTTCAAGATCCAAAGGTGTTTCCAGTGTTGAAAATACGAAGCTATGAGATTGACTGCCATCGACATTCATTTGATTTTGATAGTCAGAAAGAATGACTGAACCATCATTTGCCATATCAATATGTACCACTGCTCCAATGCTTTGCGTACCTTGTTTAAGCCACTGTTGAGTATCATCAAATTGGCCGACTTTGTAAGGGTCAAATTTAGCTGCGGGCCCGCCAAATATATCAGTAAGGGTTATAAAAGAATTTATATTGAGCCTGAAGTACTCCAGAAATTGGGCTGCATTCATGCCATTCGGCAGTTTATCTATTTTAACAGGAAAGAAATCACAATTTACTACCGGGCCCGTAGCTTCTTCTAACTGCTGTAAATTGAAGTTATCAATAATTAAGTTTGGTGATTGATTTTTTAATGTGGTTAGTCTATCAATTACCGTTTGTGGTGCCGAGTATTGAGCAATTTGTTGAAACATAGGTCCAAACTTAATTATTGCTTCAATTTCTTTACAATTTTTAAGAAAGAAATCGTCTTTTTCAAACTCAAAGAGCAGTTCAAATTTTCTTTCATGAAGAAAACCGTTTTCATCTTTTGCGTACGGTAAATCCCACCATTTCCACGGCCATCCCAAATTCATCCCCGGATAATAGTTGGGTGTAAACAAGTATACATTTTTAAAAAGATAGTAGTAATTGTCATCATTTTGTGAAAGTTGCATATTTTCAGGGGGCAATCCATTACTTCCGTCTCCACTGCCAGGGCCCCCATTTTCACCGCTTCCACCTCCTGCACCGCCACTTTGTTCTTCTTCCCACATGGGTACATAAATTTTATGTTCGAGGTTACCAAGGTCAGCACCCAAATCTACATAAATGGTTCTTATCCTTTTTTTAGCAACAATTACTACGCAAGGAAGGGTACCTCCGCAATTGCAGGTATTGCATTCAGAAATTAATTTGCCAGGAGCACGAAATCCATCACTATTTGGATTATCTTTTTCACCAATTCTTATATTAATTTCGCTGTTTTTTCCTGAGATAAATTCTTTCTTTCCGTAATGAAGAAAGCCATTATTGGTTTTTAGAATTTCAGGATTTTTTATGGTATGTTGGATGATTTCATAAGGTTGACCTTTTCGTGCAAGTATAGTAAGTGAAGAAAGGGCAGCATTATCGGATGTTACAGGTTTTGCCATCCATCCTAAAATGCTATCTCCTTGTGGAATATTTTGGATGTTCTTCCAGTCAAATTTGCGAAACTCCGCATCCGTTAAATGCTTCTTAGCAAATTTTGCTGCAATATGGGTTTCATTGGTTTGTGTAATTACATCATCCTGCTTTTTGCATCCCCAAAAGGAGATGGCTAATAGTAAAAAAACTGTTAGCACATTAGCATAACGAAACATGCGGGGGGGGGGGGGCAATTTTTGCACTTGATAAAATGGCATAAGGTGTTTATTTACGATATAGTTGCCGCTGCCTTGCATTTTGTAACTCCGTTTGATGTTTATACCGGTATCCTATTTCGTCGGATTAATATTCAACGTCGTCCCCTTGGTTAAAAACACCCTCAACACCCCATTGGCCGAAGTTCTTCTTGTAACCTTACCATTCAGCGGTTCGAGACGGAAAGTAGGGTAGGGCAGACGGATGGCAAAAAACCCATCATTTTCGGCATACACCACCACTTTACGCACTTTCCCCAATTCGCGGGTGGCATCCACTACAAAGCCACCTTCGGTTTTTAATCCGCGGAAAGTAATATCGGGCCAACTATCGGGCACCGCGGGCATAATTACCACCGTGTCGGTATGCGATTGTATCAGCATTTCCTGCAAACCTGCTGCAAAGCCAAAATTGCCTTCTAGGGTAAAGGGGCCTTTGGTAACACCACCTTTATTTTGAAGATCATTCAAATGAAATCCATTAGGGCTGCAATAGCCATCGGCAAAAACCTGCAAGGCTTTGGCTGCGCCCGAGCCATCCATAGCACGTGCCTTAAGTGCGGCCAACCATGAGTAGCTGTAGCCATTCCATTTTGATGCACCAAGGCTATCCACCAACCGCAACGATTTTTTAATGATTTCCCTGCTTGCCGCACCATCTTCCCACCGGATAAGCCCCAATGGATAAATAGCCATCAGGTGCGAAAAATGCCGGTGCGATTGGTTATAAGCCAGGGTAGGTGCAATCATTAGTTCGTTATTGGCCGAAAGCGCATAGGGTGGCAAACTTGCCGCCAATTCATCCCAGTGCACTGCTTCATCTTCATCCTGCCGCGCTCTTGCCATTTTTGCCGCCGTAACCCATGTAAATTTCATCAATGCCAGATCGTAATTGGTGGTTTCGGTAAACCATGCTTTTGCGCTGTTGTCGTTTATCTCGGGGCTTGAACTTAGCGGTAGTTTCCGCATTCCCTTACTGTCTTTTTCAGAAAGGTTTTCTAAAAATGTTGCCGTTTCTTTTACCCATGGATAAGCGCGCAGCCGCAAAAATTCGCCATCCATACTATATTTCCATTGCCAGTAATAGTGTTGCGAAAGCCAGCCGCTAACCGTAGGCGAAAGCGCATACTGAATCCAGCCGCCCATTTCGGTTCCAGCAAGCGTGGTTACCCCGGGTACATTCAACCCTTCTTTGCCAAAATAGCTTTGTGTGTATCGTTTAAAATGGTCTTTTCGCGCATCGAGGTAATCAGGAAAAACCATCGCTTCTTCCAAATGGTTGGCGGTGTAGGCAGGCCAGTAACTCATTTGCGTGTTAAGGTCGTGATGAAAATCGCCCTTCCATGGGGGAAGTTTTCCGTTGTCAGCCGTCCAGATGGCTTGCAATGAAATAGGCGGGTTGCCCGGCCGCGAAGTGCTGCCCAAAAAATATTGTGCCAGGTACCATTGACGTTGAATGGCTTTATCGGGCACCTGGATATCCGAGCGTTTCCAGTAATTGCTCCACCAGCCCACATGTTCGGTCAGGTAAAAATCAAATCCCTGCCGCAGCATCGCTTTAGCTGCAATGGAATCTATTTTTTCAATGCCCTTTCCAGTTTTGCCCGAAGTGATATACCAAATGCCATCCAGGTTGCCGCCCTTGATGCGGTTTACAAAAACGGTTACGCGGTATTTAAATCCATCGTGGCCTTGCTGCAGATAGGTGTAGCCGTTATAAAAACTATCCACTTTTCCTTGTTTGTATCCAAGTCTTGCCAGGTCGTCGGGCGCTACATTGCCACCCGTTTTGCTTGCGGCGGATTCATAGGCAGGGGGTATCAATTTTATGGCCGGGTAATTTTTGGCGGATTGTATCCTGAAAAATCCAAAAGGCTGCGTGGCCGATACAAAGCTTTGCATCCGCGTGCCCGATGACCAATTCACAACGGAGAGTGCTTTGAAAATATCCACCGAAGCCGAAGTGATTTCTCCCCAACCTGCACCGGGATATAGTTCCACCGCTGCCCCGGGTATTTTGGTGGGACCCGCTTCTTTAGCATAAGGCTCATCAAAATATTCCTGAACGGTTTTGTAATTGTTGGCCTTATGTTGGCGTTGCACCCAGTCAAAAGTGAACTCCGCACGGTTCAGGCCTTTCATCGGGCGTTCATCCCATAAGTCGGCCTTGTCCAACGACATACGCACAGCATTGCCTTTTTGCCAGATAAGGACGCCTATTTGCCCGTTGGCTAATGGTAATCCCGCATCCCAGGTATTACCGAGTGTTGGTAAATTAATGTAGGGTTCCTTTGTTTCCTGTGCGGTTACGTAAGCGGGCAAACAAATGGAAAATAGAAAAACGAAAACAACCAAAAACTTAATGCGCGATACCATGAGCGTGAACAATTTTGTATAAAAGTAAAGTATTGATGCTAACCTGCTGATTTAGACGTTTTAGGCGCCAGCCATCTTTTGTTTTCTTTTGTGATAAAAAAGTTAATCAGATGACTCAAGTTTCTTACGCGCCAGCCATCTTTTGTTCTCTTTTGTGTTCTCTAACAAGGACACTAAGGATTTAAATGGTTTTTGGACCCCAGCGTGCATACGCGTCAACTTAAGGATAATTCATTGAGTTTATTGTGCTAAGAACTATTATGGCTAAAGAATTCCAAGTAGGATTACAGCCCTGTAGGGGCGGCATTATGGTAACACACCCCAAATACCCAAATCCGAACAAGCCCTGTAGGGGCGGCAGTATTGTTTCCGGCTCAAAAGGTCCAATTAACGATATTCTACGCCTAAATAATGCCGC
>JBGSLS010000085.1:0-79863 GCA_041740575.1 Chitinophagaceae bacterium
GGCAAATCCAAAATGCCCTAAAACACCAAAAATCAAAACCCTTTAAGCAAATCAAATTTGTAGTACACAAACCGCCACCAAAAAAAATTGAAACCCCTGATATTGCTCAACTTGGCTATGGGTAGCTGCAATGTGGGTTAAAGGTGCTTTTTCATTAGGTGTGAAAATTAGTTTTGTATTAGGAAAGTTTTCCTGAAACCATGCTTCCTGTAACTTATTGCAATGGATATAGGTGGAGTCTGAAAGCTGCCATTTTATCTGAATGTGCGCATTCGGATGGTCGATATTTATGAAACTATTTGGGGAAGCTATTACTTCTGTTTGCGCTGTATTATAACCATCTTTTATAAATAGACTTGCTTGTTTTGACAAGTGAATGGTCGAAGGTGAAATAATTTCACTTTCCCAATCAGGCTGATGATTATATCCAATGGCAATGTTTGGATACTGTTTAGATAGGTTGTAAAAATGACCCCGATCTTCACGTATAATGCCAAGCGATAAACTCCCTTGTTCCACTATATAATTTAGGTGCTTTGTATTTTCAATAGGAGAAACCTGAATGTCGCCACCATTTATTATCATTGTTTCCGGAGCTTTTCCTACCAAGCTTAACGTGGTACTTAGTGGTTCTATTTTCTTTTTCGCTGTTTCTTTTGGATTGTGTTGGCTATTGATAAATGTTTTCAAATAAGGTTGGTAATAAATGGAGAATGTATCTCCCGATAATTTTTGCTGATAATAATATTGATTATGCATGATACTAGTTAGATCATATGATATAATGGTATCGGCATCATTGCTCCACCATACATAAAAGCTAAGTCCTTGGTTATAACTATCAATCATAAATGTATTATGAGCTGGGATGGGAATTTTGGGTGGTTGTTCATTATTAAGAACCATGGTATACTGATTATTTTTTATCCGGCTGCTCATAATAAATCCCGAAACAAAAGGAAAGGCAAGTAAAATGAGAACCAGTGCCAACAGGTAGCGGTAGCTTTTAGGAATGTTTTGCATGATTATTTATTTTTAAGAAATAATTCAAATGGTTGTGTAAGATCGGCAGGTGTTAATTGTAACATATTCAGTAAGCGAAATAGTACCGGCGCCTCATTTTCTAAAAATTCCTTTTGACGAAATTGCAGCGCTATTGCTTGTCCACCTTTGCAAACAAAATATCCAACACCCCTTTTGTCAATAATGATATTATGCTGTTTGAGCCAGTCGTAAGATCGCATAACTGTGTTGGGATTGACTTCAAGCGCAACTGCCGTATCGCGCACACTCGGTATTTTTTCTTCTTCGGGCCATTCACCCGATAATATTTTTTCCAGCAGGTAATCAGCTATTTGCAGGTATATCGCCGGACCATTGTGTTGAAATTGCATGATATGCGATAAGTTTATTGGCTGATTTTCGTTTCACGAATGAGATTTGTGCATGCCTTATACAATAAATAAATGCAAACAGCAATAAGGCTGATTTGTAGGCAGGACGTTAAGGTTTCATTCAAATCGTAATTTCGTTCTCCAACTCCTTCAATATATTCATGATAGTTTACTTCCCATGCACCATCCCATCCGGTATTTTTTTTGAAAAAAATGGGATGAAGGGTCCTTATGTAAAAGCCATATATGTAAAATCCAGCCATTAGGATTAATGCAGACAATATATTTGAACCTTTTTTTATACGAATGGCTGCCCAGTAAAAAAGAAATTGGCACGCCAACCAAAATCCCCAAAGCATTTTCATAAATCCATTATCCGTTGAAAAATAGTCGCTGCTAAAGAAAAATTCATTTGTACCTACATCACGAAATTCATAAGCAATCGGATTGCTGATATATAATTGCTCTGCAATCAATAATGCAGTCTTTTCCATAATTATAGAAAGGAATATCCCTGAAATAAGAAAAACCAAACTATTCCAGAAGAAAATGGAAATAAATTTTTCATGTGGTGTAGCAGGTAATAGCAGCCATTGAGTTCCGGTTTCAGTATCATGAAGTGACTTAAATGCATTGGAAATTCTTTGCCCCTGCATAAATAATAATACCATGGTTAAAAGTGTCCAAAGAACATGCGGCGGTGCATACCTATTCATCGATATCCAATACCAAATAACAAGCACCTGAAGTAAAAACAGAAATCCAACGCTTCTAAAAAAACTGAATTTATTTTCGAACCACCATGTAGTTATCAGGTTCGACAATCTTTTCATTGAGAATTGCTTCATGATTCTTAATATTATTGTTGGATAAGCTTTTCCTGATTCCGTAATATGCGCAAATAGCTTTCTTCCATACTTTCAGTTTGCCCGTAAGCTGAAAGGTTTTCGGTGCTGTCGTGCCAGGCAATGTCGCCTTTTTCGATAATGGTTACCCAATCGAAAAGATATTCAAGGTCGCGTACCTGATGGGTACTAACCACTATGCACCGGTTGGTGTTAAGTTGTGCTGACAATTGCTTACGCAATGTTGCTTTGGAAGCAATATCAAGTCCATTCGTTGGTTCATCCAGCAGCAGCAGGTTGGTATTGCAGGCAAGCGCAAAACTGAGCCATACTTTTTTCTGTTGCCCAAAGCTCAATTTTTTCAGGTTGCTTTCGGCGGGCACTTCAAATGCATCGAGGTTTTGCAGGAATTGGGTGGCGCTAAACTGCGGATAAAAACTGCCATACATTTTTACCAGCATCGATGCTTTTACTGTTGGAAGTTCAAATGATTCAGGAACCATAAAAATGTTTTGCAGAAAGGGTACACTGCGGGCAAAGGGTGTTTCTCCTGCAATTGAAATGGTACCATTGGATGGGGGTAACAGTCCGGCAAGCAATCGAAGCATCGTGGTTTTACCGCTTCCGTTAGCGCCAAGCAGGGCGGCAATATGCCCCGGCTGCCAGGTAAGGTCTATGTCTTTATAAACCAGTTTGTTTTCGTAATAAAAATCGATGTTGTTTACTTCAATCATCTAAGGTGAATTAGTGTGTTAGGTAAATAGTACACTACAAAAGTATCATTTCTGTTTACATCACCAAATTTTTTCTAAAATATCTAAATAATGTTTTTCATTACTTGGATGAGCCGGGTTAAAAAATTACCTTTAATCCCAGATTTGCTTATTATTTCTTGGTATTTTAGTTCGTTAGATTAATCCATTTGTTATGAACAGATTCGCATTGGGTTTGGCTTTACTGATTACATTTTGCTCATTTCAGGGCCTTATGGCACAGGGAATGTTGAAAAAATTGAAGGATAAAGCCAACCAGGTAGTAGATAAAGCGGCTGATAAAGCGCTTGGCAACGAGGTGGAGAAAAGAACCGGCATACCCGCTGACGGGGGAACCAATAATAGCAATAGCGGTAAACCGGCCAATAAGGGTGGGGCAGGGCTTACCAATACCGAACCGCCCGATGTAAAAGCGCAAATGGCTGAAGCCCAAACTGCTCACAAGGCTTTGCAATACAGTGATGCACGCTTCGCGCTTAGCCAGGCACTGATGGGCGTAGAAATTCAATTGGGTCGTGAAATATTGGAATCTCTGCCGCCCAATGCAGCCGGATTGCCTGCCGATACCCTGCAGGATAAAGTGATGAGTACGCAATGGGGATGGAGCAACCTGAGTATTCAACGGGTATACAAAAAAGCCGACAAGCAAATGACCATGGTAATTGGTAATGCGGGGGTTTACAGCGGGCTCGCCCAATTGTATTTTGCCAACGCCGGCATGATGGAAGCTTCGGGCGAACAACAAAATTATAAGCAGGTAAAAGTGAAAGGTAATAAGGGCATTATTGAATACGACGATAGCAAAGGGTACACGCTGATGATTGGTCTTGGGCAATCATCGGGCATTGTGTGGGAGTGCATCAATTTTGCTACTGAAAAGGAAGTAATGGATGCCGCTAACAGTTTTGATATAGACGGCATTAAAAAAATGCTGGGCGAACAATAAAACCATAAAAAAATTGCTATGAAAATATATACCATGCTTTCCGTCATACTGCTTTTTGTATCATCAGGATTAATGGCGCAAGGTTTTGATAAAGCCCTTGGTACTGCACAAACAGCATACACCGGCGGCAAACTCGAAGAAACACATTATGCATTGCTACAAGCCATGCAGGAACTCGATATTACTATTGGTAAAGAAGTACTCAAAATTCTTCCCCCAAAAATGGAAGATCGTACGGTAAAAACCAAGGACGATAATGTTTCGAGCAATGTTGGTTTTATAGGCGCTACCATCCACCGTACCTATGGAGATACTTCGCGCAAAGCAGAACTTAGCATCATCAGCAACTCGCCCATGATTGCTATGTTGAATACCTTATTGAATACTCCCATTTTGGGCGGCATGATGGCTGATGCAAACAATAAAAACATAAAAGTGCAGGGCTATAAAGGCCGGCTCACCGCTTCCGACTTATCGGATGGTAAAAAGAAATATGAAATGCAAATACCATTGGGTAGTGCGTTGGTTACTTTTTCGGTAGATGATTGTACCGAAACGCAAGTGATGGCTATGGCAAATACACTGCCTATGCAGCAAATTGCGAAGCTGATACAGTAAATGGGTGGAAAATGAAATCTTGACAGGTCCCGACTTTCAGCAGTCGGGGCCTGTTTGTTTTGCAGCAAATTGCATCTTATCTTTAACCGCTACCATAATTTGAATACCATAATACTTCCACATTTGTATGGAAATACAGCGTTTCTAAAAATAGGAAGGGGAACCCCATAAAAAACATATTATATGAAAAAAAAATGGATCCTTGCAACCGTAATCATTGCCCTTATTATCCTTGTAATAAAAACCTTATATGTAGCCGGTTCCTTTACCACTATTACACCGCATTTGGAAGGTAAAATAATCGAAGTTTATCAATGTATTCCCGGTGCCGAAGACATGGATCTCGATGATGCTACCGGTTCTGTTTTTATATCATCAGCCGATCGTTGGAAAACGCAAATGGGATTGGAGCCGGAAACGGATGGGATTTATTTGTTGCAGCCCGATTCGGCTAAACCGCCCCGCAAATTGGTAAATACCTACACACGCGCATTTCACCCGCATGGCATATCCTTTTTGCGCGCAAATGCAGTTTCTTACCTCTTTGTAGTAAACCATAATACTGTGGGAAGTTCAATAGAAATTTTTGAATATAAAAGCGACACACTTTTTCACCTGAGCAGCATAAAAGGTGATGCCATGTGCTGCCCCAACGATGTGGTGGCCATAACACCTTCTACTTTTTACGTAACCAACGACCATGGCAATAAGCGTGGCTTTAAGCGCTGGATGGAAGAATACCTGCAGGTGCCGCAATCATCGGTGCTGTACTATAACGGTACGACTATTACAACCGCACATGACGGGTTGCTGTATGCAAATGGGATAAACGTATCCAATAACGGTGACCAGCTTTATGTAGCCACTACCACCGGCCGCAGCCTGCTTACCTTTAATCGTGATGCGATGACAGGTAAATTATCGCTTGCCGGTGAACTGAACCTGAAAACAGGGCTTGATAATATTGATGTGGATACCGATGGCAACCTGTGGTTGGCCGCGCACCCCAAATTACTTGCCTTTATAGGTCATGCAAAGGATTCCACAAAATTATCGCCATCGCAGGTACTCAAATTAACGCCGGGTGCAAATACAGACTATACCATAGAAGAAGTAATAATGGACGATGGCAGTCAGCTTTCCGGATCGAGCATTGCACTTCGGTATAAGAATCAATTGTATGTGGGTGGGGTATTTCAACCAAGAATATTGCGGATGGATACGGGCAAATAGGGGGTTTGGAGATTCATATTGTTTTACGTAACCAATGGAAAAATGCTTTGGATCATTAACAGATAAAATTTATTTTTTTTTGTAGCAAAACTTCAATTTATTGCAGGAAATTTTAAACACATGAACAAGATAACCAAGCTCTTAGCAGCTTCACTTTGCGTTTTTTTTCTCCATAAGGCCCAAGCCCAAACAGAAGTTACTTTTGGCCCCGAAGCAGGTTTTATGGCATCTGGCTTGTACGATAATCAGGAGACCATTTTTGCCGGTGTCAACCTTCATATAGGTGGTACGGCACACATTCAGATTGGCAATCATTTTGCCGTTCGGCCTTCCTTGCTGTTCAGGCCGGGCTCGTACATGAGTAATGCAGACTTCACTGAAGAAAAAATAGCACTGACAAGGCTATCGGTTCCCATACCCCTGCTTTACTCCCGGAACTTTGAGAATAGCAATAAATTTTTTTTGGGTGCAGGGCCAAACTTTATGTACTCCCTATCGGGTAAGGCAAAAGATGGTGGAATGGAAGCCGATATTAATTTTGATGACGACGGCCTAAAACGTTTTGACCTTGGTTTGCACTTTAAAGGCGGTTTTCAGTTTGGTATGGGGCTTTCGCTCAACCTGTTTTTCAACGCGGGACTTTCTAATCTTGCTATGGATAATGACTTTGATTATACATTAAAATCGCTGGATGCATTTGGCTTTTCCATTGGCTGGATGTTTGGCGGAAATAAAAATGATTACTAAAACACTTTTCCAGTCTGCTCGTGCCTGCAAAGGCAGGAGCAGGTGGGGTATTTGAATTACATTTGATGGATACCAGCGCCATGGTTCTTGCCTTCACGAATCAAGGCGTTGGCACAATAACAATAAGGATTATTCCGTTGTGAAAACATTTAAGACGGCGGGGCTCATGGTACCGTCTTCTTTTTGCCCCAAACCTAATGCTCCCCACTGTCAACTTCCGTCACTCCCACATATTTTTTCAACCCCACCGTCCCCTGCACTTCTATTTCATCACACAGCCCACGTATAAACCGGCCAATACCTTTATAGTCTGCAAAAGGTATCTTGGCATGGTAGGCGTTATTTTTTTCGGCAATATATTTTTCTGCAAGCGGGTATTCTTCGCGCAGGAGGTTGGCCGCACGCATGCTTAGTGTAAGTTGTGCGCTGCCCAATGGTTTGGCAGCGGCAAACCCAAAAGCATCGGTAAATGGGATGGCATGCATTTTTTCATGAACCCAGCTATGTGGTGTAATAGCCACCTTTTCCATGCGCGCAATTTTGTATTGGCGGCAGCTTTTGGTATCGGCATCAAAACCCCAAATGGCTTCATAGTTTTCGGTAAATGCAAAAGGCTCAATGGTGCGGTCGGTAATGGTTTGACTATGGTTGCTTCGGTATTGGTGGAGCATGCATTGTTGTTTTTTGTCAATCGCTTTTTGCAGGGTAGCTACTATTTCCATGCTATGTTGCCGTGCAGGTTGGGCGAGAATATGGCAATCGTATAAAGTATGCAACTTGCGCAGCAATCTTTCTTTGGCCATGCCTTCGCCCTGTAATAAGCCGAGCGTTTTATAGAGCAGGTAACCTTCTTCTTCGGTAAAATGCAATAACCTTTGCATGGTGAGCATACTACCGCTTTCGGGTGCAAGTCTGTAGCCTTGCCGCGGATTTCGTTCAGTTACAAAGCCTGCCAATTCCAGGGTATGTATATATCTATAAAGAGTGCGGGTGCTTATGCCAAGCCGTTCCTGTATTTCAGGCGCACTATACCACCTGCGGCCGGCAAGCAGCATGAGTAACCGAAGGGTACGTTGTATTTTCGCCTGATCGTTCAATGTTTGGGTGGTGTTTGAGGAACGGATGAATGGCTAAAATAAGGGTGGATTACTATATAAAAATCAAAGTTGAATTACTTTTTCGGTGTGTATCAATTAATGAAACAGCGTGTTTCAATAATTGTTACATATACGCGGTAATATAACTATGCAAGTAAAAATCCCCGATGCAAACAAGATACACCAGCGATTTTATTATTCATGTAAAACACAATTCATAAATAATAATCAAGCCAACTTTCAACTGCAAAATCATCGCCCACGGCAAGCATCACTTTATAAGTGTCGCTGGAAGGGTCGTTCAGTACCATCACCATTACACTTGGCAATCGCCGGCTTTTAGTTGATGCCGGAGAAACATTAAATGTGGTCATGGAGCGGTCCATGTCTTCTGGTTTCATAAGGTCTTTGGTGGTAAGTTTATGTACAGTGGTACTTTTTGTAAGGGATATGTTTATGGCAGCTATTTGCTTGCATAATGCTTCGTATCTGGCAGCAGCGGCTTTTTCATCATCCGTTTCAAATACAACCGAAAGATGTGCAAATCCATCTTCAAGATCCATTATGTAATTACGCTTTGCAGTTGGCAAGGGTTTATAATTTGATTCGGCAACATAATCAGCATCCATCAGTAATTCATCAAAGTTAGCTTCACCTTCAATGGGTATAAATTGGGCCTCGTAAAATTTTATGAGTTGGGTAATAGCTTCAGTAAGTGTTGCAGGTGTCAAATTTACAGGCTTTCCATCGGGCCCGGTAAGCGATGTAAGTTTTTTCAATTCGCCTTCATCCCATAAGCCGTTAATCCGATAACCTAACGAGTCAAGCCGCCATCCGTTACCCGTAAATTTTCCGGCTTCATATTCACCATTAAACAGGGTACTGCTATTATTGGCAAACCAGGCCTTTCCTGAAAATTCACCTTTGTTTTCTGCATTGCCATAATAAATGTTTTTCTTTTCAATGTTAATGCCAAGACTATTGGAACCACTCAGGTAGTCATCGGTATATATGCCTTCGTCGTAATATTTTCCACGTTTAAGAAACGATGCATAACCGGTAGCGCCTATTGCATTAAGCTTCCCTAAAAAAATGCTGGAGTCTTCGCGTATAATTAACCCATCGGAAAGCTTACCATTATTGTACAAACCAAAATATCGCTTATGGTTTATTTTATCGCTATAGTAAGCAGTATCATGCACTTTGCCATCACTATTTACAATACCCATCAGTGTTTGTTTGTCTGTATTTTCTGCTGTAAAGCGTTTGTCTGTTACAAAAGAAATATAGGGAGGTTCTGCTTCATTCACCCATTTTCCATCGGCCCATATGCCTTTAAAAAGTTTCTTTTGATTTATTTCGTATTGGTATCCAGGGCCGTTTTTAATGTCATTTTTGTACATGTTATCATTTAAAATTAATCCTTCTTCGCTTAGGTAAATAACACGGCCTTCCATTACATCATTGGCAAAACTGCCCTGTGCAAATCCATTATCCTTAAAAAAATATGTACCCTTACCCGATTTTTTGCCATTGGCAAATTGCCCGATATACATATTGCCATTTGCTTGAAGGTTAGTGCCTTTGCCATTTAGTTTTCCTTTTACCCAATCGCCCCATAAAAATGCGCCGCTTTCAAAAATGATGCCACCCTTGCCTTGAGGAAGTCCATCTGCAAAATAGCCTGCATATCGCAACGCAGCCCCGTTTTGATAAATAAACAAGCCCAGTCCATTGGGTTTTCCTCCTTTTACTTCGCCCACATAGGTTACCGGCACGTTCCATGCATCTTTCAGGTTTTCAATACGCATGGTAACCGTGGATTGTGCCACTGCAATAGTCGACCATAACAAAAAGGTCATTAATAATTTGATTGGTTGCATCAGGTAAAAATGGAGATAATTTTACATATAAAGAATACCCACCGTTGCAACAAAGGGGGGAAACTGAACGATAGTTGCTTTAAGTTCTTCAAATGTTTTGGGTACTTCCAGCGACATAATGAGTAAGGAAACTGACAAGGCGAATACAGCATCACTCAATGCTTCAATTCGGAAAGGTTCTGCACTATTTTCTTTTTTGCCCTTTCCATCGGTCTGAAGAAAAATCTTGCGGATCATAAAATGAAATAAAAAATTCCAAATGAGAAAATTCCAAATTCCAAATAGTTGTCTCTCCAAAACTATCCTAAACAACACTAAACCATTCTAAACCCTCCTAAACCACACTGATCAACCCAAACCCCAAACTTCAAACATTCCCCCTTCAGGGCCTGCCTGTCGGCATACAGGGGTTAGGGGGCTAACCCTTCTTCCAGCTATTCATCAATGAAGCCCCGTAGCACCCCGCCGGTGTTTTATATCCCGCTTTCCAATCGCCATTCAGCACCCGTTTCGCTATTTCAACTGATGCCAATGCAGTAAGCGTGTATCCATCGGGACATTTAAAGTGATCACTCATTTTTTTACCCGAAGCATTGGTTACTTCACCCCACACATAAGTAATGGCTTTTGCCCGCTTTTCGGGTGATGGTCCTGCAGGCCTTTCATTAATTTTTTTCTGCAGCCATTTTTTAAACCAGCCGGTGCGAAGTAATGGATTAAAAAGTGCTTGTAATTTCCGCAGGTTAAACATCAGTGGGGTAGTACTTGTATAGGCGCGGATATTGCCTATGCGGGTAGTATGATAGGCCGTGTACACATCGCCCCAGGGAATGCTCATAACCTGGAATGATTTGCCAAACAGGGTAAGCGTTTTCCCTTTATGCCCAATAGGTTCGCGTACGATCTTTCCATTTATCCGGCTTGCACCGCCTTCGCCCAGTTTTTCACTCATGCTCATAGCTGTACCATGGCTTATTTGGCCACCAAGGGTTACAAAGGCAAGTTCCAACGATTCGGCATCGGGCATTTTTTCTTTCAGGCTTAGCGCCATACAATCGGTGGGTACTACATCAAAACCGGTGCCGGGCATCAGCATAATATTTTTATCCAGCGCTTGTTGATGCAAACCGTTGGCCATGGCAAATACTTCCATTTCCCCGGTAATGTCGAGGTAATGAACGCCGCATTGAAGGCAAGCGTCGAGCATATTTTTGGCCGTAAACTGAAAAGGGCCTGCTGCATGCAGCACTACCATTATATCGCTGAGATGGGGAGCAATGGAATTAACTGTATCCAGGGAAAAAATGCGGTATTCCCATCCATATTTTTCTGCAATGGGTGCAATGGAATGTTCACTTCTGCCGGCAATTACCGGTTGTAACCCTTGCCTTGCCGCTTCTTCACATATCAATTGGCCGGTGTAGCCGTTTGCACCATAAATTAACAGCTTTGATGCCGTGATATTTTCCATAGTACTTTATTATATCGTTTATTGGGAAATATGGGCCTTTACTGTTTCACGCTAACCCAGCACCCCACTCCCTATTCCCCAATTGACTTATTCCCCAATTGACTCATTCACTCATTGACTCATTCACTCATTGACTTATCTTCATCGTTTCTTCAAACTCGACGGTTTCCGTGTTTTTGCGCACATTATCCCAGTTAAACCATCTTCCGTTCATGGCTATATATACCCCGGCAGGCAAAGTTTGAACAAAGGCGAGTGCACTGCCCAGGTTAAAAAGTCCGTCGCTACTACCAAATTTATAGGGTATCATAGCGCCTGTAATTACTATCGTCTTGTTAATTTTTTTGGAAGCCAGCAGGTGTGCCGTTTCCACCATGGTGTCCGTTCCATGGGTAATGATGATACGTTTTTCTTCGCATCCTAAACAATTACGGGCTATGTTTTCGCGGTCCTCTGCAGTCATATCCAGGCTGTCAATCATCATCAGGGTGCGTAAGTCAACAGGTACCTTATTCCGGCCCAGGTGCAGCATTTCAGGCAGGTGGGTGTCCTGAAAAAACAAGGTACCTTTCTTTTCATTGTATTCTTTGTCAAAAGTGCCGCCGGTAACAAAAATGCGGATAACCATAGGTAAGCAATTTAGTAGTACAAAGGTATTGTTTTCAATGCCTTACCTATTTTTAAATCCTTTAACATTAAAATAAATATGGCAGATAAGAATTTTCCCCTTACCTTCCGAGCAATAAAAAATTTTTTCAAAGGATGACGCAAGATCAAATTGAGCACTTTTTGTTGCCCGAAAACCTGTCGCCGAAGCAGGTAAAAATTAACTTTAAGAACCGCAACCCGGTTATGGGGCTATTTATCGAATTAAAAGACTTTCACGAGCTAAAGACTAAGAATTTTTGGCGTGTAGTAACCGAGAAAAACTTTGATGCATGGCATAAGTCGAAAGACCCAAATCTCGTTAAGATATTTAATGGTTCGGAATTCACCCGGCTAGTTATTCCGAAAGCTACTGCTGCCGCTGCCGCTGCATCTACTACATAGATTTACAGCCTTCAAAAAAAATCCCCTCACTTGATTGTGAGTGGATTTTTTTTTGGATTCAATGACCGGGTTGTACGTAATTTAACGTAACCGAAGGAGACACCCACAAAGGCTTGGCATAAAAAAACCGGGAGACCTGAAAAACGGCTCCCGGTTTTTTATTTCAAATTATCAACTATCAATTATCAACTTTCTTAAGCCACTTCTTCTTCCGCATAGCTGCTAACCGGTTCGCAGGTGCAAATCAGGTTGCGGTCGCCATGTGTATTGTTGATGCGCCCAATAGAAGGCCAAAACTTATTGGCAGCAACATAAGGTAGCGGGAAAGCTGCTACTTCGCGGGTATAAGCATGGTTCCATTCGCTGCTGACTACAACGGTTTGCGTATGCGGTGCATTTTTCAGCATGTTATCTGCCTTATCAAGGGTTCCGTTTTCTATCGCTGCTATTTCTTCGCGGATCGCTAAGAGCGCATCACAAAAACGGTCCAATTCAGCAAGGTCTTCGCTTTCGGTAGGTTCTATCATAATGGTGCCAGCCACCGGAAAGCTCATGGTAGGCGCATGGAAACCGTAGTCCATCAGGCGCTTGGCTACGTCTTCGGCTTCAATACCCGCACTCGCCTTAAACGGACGCAGGTCAACGATAAACTCATGCGCACAGGTGCCGTTTTTACCGGTATATAAAATGGGGAATTGGTCCTGCAATCTTGCCTTCATATAGTTGGCATTCAGAATGGCGTATTCGGTTGATTTGCGCAATCCATCGGCACCAAGCATACATATATAGGCATAGCTGATTAAAAGAATACTTGCAGAACCAAATGGTGCAGCAGATACCGCGCCATCTAATTTGCCTTGTTGAATCAACAGGCTTTCATTGCCGGGCATCTGCATAAAGCTATCCAGTAAATGCGTGCGGAAACAAATGGGACCCATGCCGGGGCCACCACCACCGTGTGGAATGGCAAAGGTTTTATGCAGATTAAGGTGGCAAACATCGGCACCAATGGCAGCAGGTGAAGTAAGTCCTACCTGTGCATTCATATTAGCACCATCCATATACACTTGTCCGCCATGTTCGTGCACGATATCGCAAATTTCCTGTACTGTTTCTTCAAAAATACCGAAGGTGCTAGGGTAGGTAATCATGGTACCGGCAAGGGTGGTGCTGTATTGCTCAGCCTTGGCTTTAAAATCGGCCACATCAATATAACCATTATCCAGTGCCTTTACCACTACCACTTTCATGCCTGCCATTACGGCGCTTGCGGGGTTGGTACCATGCGCGCTCACAGGGATGAGTATAATTTTACGATGGGTATCACCATTTTTAAGGTGATAATTACGAATGGCCAATAAACCTGCATACTCACCCTGTGCTCCACTGTTGGGCTGAAGCCAGCAATTATCAAATCCGGTGGCTTTGCATAAAAACTGGCTCAGCCTTTCCATCATTAGTTGGTAGCCCTGCACCTGCGAAAGCGGGGCATAGGGATGCATTTTGCTCCAATGGTCCCAACTAAGTGGCATCATTTCGGTAGCAGCGTTCAGCTTCATCGTACAGCTTCCCAGGCTTATCATGGAAGTATTCAGGCTCAGGTCCTTATTTTCCAGCGATTTTATGTAGCGCATCATCTGGCTTTCGCTGCGGTAGCTGTTAAATACCGGGTGCGTTAAAAATTCAGAAGTACGAACGGCAAAAGTAGGAATGTGATGAAGCGAAGCATCGTCGTGAAAGAAAACACTAGCCTGTTTTTCGGCTGCTTGTGCAAAGGTGTAGGCAATATCGAGAATGTCCTGTTGTGTGGTGGTTTCGTCAATAGAAATTCCCACATGGCCATTTGCAAAATAGCGGAAGTTCAGATTGTTACCTTCTGCAGTTTCGCGAATGATATTTATGTTTTCGCATTTTATGTGAAGCGTATCGAAAAAGGAATCAAACACGATTTCATAATCCATATCACGCAAAGCTTCTGCCAGTACCTGTGTAAGTACTGCTACACGTTTTGCTATGTTTTTCAATCCTTCGGGGCCATGGTAAACGGCATACATAGCGGCCATATTGGCCAAAAGCGCTTGTGCTGTACAAATATTGGAAGTAGCTTTTTCCCGTTTAATATGTTGCTCACGGGTTTGCAGTGCCATGCGTAAGGCGCGGTTGCCCTGAGCGTCAATGCTTACACCTATAATACGACCTGGAAGTGAGCGTTTAAATTCGTCCTTAGTGGCAAAAAAAGCAGCATGCGGCCCACCATAACCCAGCGGAACGCCAAAGCGCTGCGCCGAACCAAAAGCTACATCGGCACCCAATTCACCCGGGGGGGTAAGCAGGGTAAGCGCGAGCAAATCGGTACCCATGGCTACATAACCACCTATGGCATGAACCTGCTCAATAAAGGAGCGGTAGTTTTCAATGCTACCGGCATCGTTGGGGTATTGGAGCAAGGCACCGAAATATGTATTGTCAATGGCCGATTTTTTATAGTTGCCAAAAACAAGTTCAATATCCAACGGGGCCGCACGGGTAATCAGCAATGCGCGTGTTTGCGGAAAAACATGCTCATCCACAAAAAAGCGCGGAGCTTTTGCCGGATCGCTTTTGTTTACAGTATGAAAAAGCATCGCCATAGCTTCTGCCGCAGATGTTGCTTCATCAAGCAGGCTTGCATTGGCAATGGGTAAACCGGTGAGGTCGCTTACCATAGTTTGGTAGTTCAGCAAACTTTCCAAACGGCCCTGGCTAATTTCGGCCTGATAGGGCGTGTATTGTGTGTACCAACCCGGGTTTTCGAAAATATTACGCAAAATTACACTTGGTGTAAGTGTATCGTAATAACCCATACCTATATAGTTGCGGCAAATATGGTTGTTCAGCGATAGGTCCTTCAGGTGTTGCAGTAGTGCCGATTCGCTAAGTGCCGGCGGTATGCCCATGGGGGCTTTCAGCCGGATGGATGCCGGAACTGTTTTTTCAATCAGTTCATTAACAGATGCTGCCCCTATGGTTTGCAGCATGGCATCTTCGGAACCCACGGTTCCAATATGACGCGCAATAAATTCGTTGGATTTTTGTTCGAATAGATTCATTTCGCTGAGTTTGACCTGTTTTTTTGCGGTGCAAAGGTACGATGCAATAACGATAAGGGTGTGGGGTTGTTCGCTCGTGTTTAACCCTGTGGGGAAATATTAGGTGGCTTACAAACCTTTTGTGGATATATTTTTGCACTATGCAAGGTTTACCCGACAATTGGAAGCAAAAAAGTAAGGAGCAGGCAAAATCGTTTGGCTATTTTTTAAAAAAGGCGGACATACGCAAAACGGTTAGGCAATTGCCAGCCTTGCATGATGAAGCTTTTAGCCATATTGATTGCCTTAGCTGTGCCGGTTGCTGTAAGAGCTATTCGCCCCGGTTTAAAACACCCGATATCAAGCGAATCAGTAAACACCTTAAGCTAAAGGAATCGGTTTTTATTGAAAGTTATCTTCGCATCGATGCGGATGGTGACTATGTGGTAAAATCAACACCATGTGCTTTTTTAGGTGAGGGTAATTTATGCAGCATTTATGATGTTCGTCCATCGGACTGTGCCCGTTTTCCTTATACCGACGAAGATGTGTTGCTGCGTCGGCAGGCCATTACCCTTAAGAATGCTGAATTTTGTCCTGCAGTTTTTTATGTGCTCGACAAGTTGGTAAATCCAACCTGAAAGGCCCTGTTTTTTAAAATATGTTATGCACCGTTTTACTCCGATTTAAGGTGTGTTTAATAAATCGTTTATAAGGCGAAAACCCTGCAACCGTAAACTTGAAATGATTCATCGTACTTTTATTCAGATTAAAATATTATGCCCAATCAAAAAATAGGATATCAATTCCGGTCATTCTTTACCTACTTAAAGTATAAACTACGGCTTCCGAGGGATAAGGAAAATACAGAAACTACAATGGAAAGGGTACGTTCAGGTGCTACCTTAACCGGTGCCAACCTATGGGTATTGGTAATGGCCATCTTTACGGCATCGCTTGGGCTCAACGTCAATTCAACTGCCGTTATCATTGGCGCCATGTTGATTTCCCCGTTAATGGGTCCAATTGTAGCGATTGGTATGGGTGTAGCCATTCACGATTTTGGACTTGTATACCGTTCGCTTAAAAATTTCGGGCTTGCAGTAGGGCTCAGTATTCTTACATCGAGTTTGTATTTTTTTGTGAGCCCGCTTAAGGTGCCCGGAAGTGAGCTGCTTGCACGAACAAGCCCAACCATTTATGATGTGCTGATTGCTATTGTTGGTGGTCTTGCGGGTATTATAGCCGGCAGTAGCAGGCTAAGACAAAGTAATGTAGTACCCGGTGTAGCTATTGCAACTGCCCTTATGCCGCCACTTTGTACAGTGGGTTTTGGTATTGCTAATCTTAATCCTACTTACATTATCGGGGCGTTTTATTTGTTTTTTATAAATACGGTTTTCATTAGCTTATCTACCTATTTTATTGTTCGTTTCTTAAAATATCCGGCAGTGGAAATGTTGGAAGGGCGCAAGTCGGCCCGATTAAAACGAATGATTGGATTTATCGTAATGATTACACTGCTGCCAAGTATTTATCTTACCTTCCAAATTGTACGTGAATATATATTTGAAGAAAGGGCGAAAAGTTTTATTAAAAAGGAGTTTGAAGGTCGGCAGCGGTTTGTTTTAAAAACATCAGCCGAATTTAAAAAAAATAAGCCTTTAATAACAGTAACACTGTTGGGTGCGGAAGTGGATAGTATAGAACTTGCTTTACTTAAAAGTAAATTACCCGAATATGGGTTGGGTAATGCAAAGCTTGATATAAACCAGGATATTACCGATTTCATTCAAAAAGGAACCTTTAGCAGTTCAGTAATGGCAACGCAACAAGCCAATGCTGAGGCTATTTCGAAACTTTATCGTGAAATGGATACCGTAAAAACGGAAAGACTTGCGCCCTTATTGAAAGATAGTCTTCAGGCAACCATTGGCCGGGAATTAGCCATTATAATGCCCGATTTAAAAATGTTATCCATACAGCAACATGCCTTTTTTGATGCAGAACTTAAAAAAAACCGAAGTGGATGGATGGCTGAAATGGCTTTTGCAAAAAGGAAGCGAGCGGATGAAATTGGTAAAATAAGGGAATGGCTTACGCTTAAATTACCAGGTGATACCTTACTACTTAATATAAAGTAATGCAGAAATGGAATGGCCATAACCTATATGGGAGAACGAATGTTAACCTATTGGTGATATTTTTTCGGGAAGGTAATCGGTGATTCATGAAGGCCTCGCTATATTTGACGAATGACTGCAGAGAAAAGGACCTTCCCAACCGTATCGGTTATGCATTATATCATGGATTCATTTGATTATGCTTCGGAATACCTCGACAGGGATGTGAAGGTGGATGTTTATCTTCCTAAAAAGGCAATGACTGCCGGAGAATTATCGTTGCTTTTTGTAAATGACGGGCAGGACCTGCCGAAAATGCCTTTTGAAAAAATTATTGACGACCTTGTTGCAAACGGGCTTATAAAACCATTAATGGTGGTTGCTATGCATTGTTCCCCAGACCGTAAACTCGAATATGGAACAGCGGATGTGCTGGACTTTATGAATAGGGGATCGAGGGCAAAATATCACCGGAAGTTTTTATTGCACGAATTAATGCCACATGTGCTTAAAAAATATGGGCTTAACGGTGGGGTACGGGAAATGGCCTATGCGGGTTTTTCGCTGGGTGGGCTGTCAGCGCTGGATGTAGCCTGGAAACATGCCAATTTATTTTCGAAAGTGGGTGTTTTTAGTGGTTCGCTTTGGTGGCGTCTGCGCGATCTGGATGATGATTATTCTGAAGAAACCGATCGTATCATGCATAATCTCATCCGCGATGGAAAATATCATAAGGGTCAAAAGTTCTTTTTTCAAACCGGTATACTGGATGAAAAAATGGATCGCAACAATAATGGAATTATAGACAGTATTGATGATACCCTTTCGCTTATTGATGAATTAGTGGCAAAGGGCTATAACCGGGAAACGGATATCCATTACCTTGAACTAGCCGATGGCAGGCATGATGTGCCTACCTGGGGACGTGCTTTTCCTGCCTTTTTGAAATGGGGTTGGGGCACACCAAAATCTGAGTTGGAAAAATAAATGTCGAAAACTGATAATCGACAGAGAATAAAATCGTTGTAAATAGTAACTTCGAAAAAACAAACCAAATAATATGGCACGCATCCTTGTTCCGGTTGATTTTACCCCTACTTCCCTTAACGCTGCACAATATGCTGCACATATGGGAAAAGCCATTGGGGCAAGTTCCGTCACCCTATTAAGTGTAATTTCAAGTGTAAATACAGGTTCGGATGGTACCCCGGTTGCCGATGATATGGAAGACCGTAACAGGGCTATCATTGAAAACCTCGAAATGGTGCAGGTTTCGTTGTATAACGAAGCAGGTGTTCGAACTGAAATCGTTGTTGAACAGGGTGATTTCTCTGACCTGATGCCCAAATACATCCGCGATCACCAATTTGATTTTGTGGTAATGGGTGTTACCGGTTCTAATGCACTGGAACAGGTATTTGGCACGAGTAATGCGGTAGAAGTTATTGCACGATCGGCCACGCCTGTGGTGGTGGTGCCTCCGAATGCATATTTCAAAGAAATTAAGCATGTGGCACTTGCGGTAGAATTACATAACCTTCATGATTTAGTACCGTTTAAAGAACTGGAACAATGGTTAACCTGGCTGCATCCTAAAGTGCATATTGCCCATGTAAATCAGCATTCAAAACCGGTACTTACCGAAGAAGAAAATGAAGAGCTAAACAAGCTGAAAGATATTTTGATTCTACATCAACCGGAAACGCATTTGCTGCATGGGGAAAAATTTACCGATGCGCTAAACCATATGGCTATTGATAACAAAATTGATGTAATGTTTACCTTTCCGCGTAAGCATAGTTTTTTCAACCTGCTTTTTAGAAATACCCATACCAGGCAATTGGTATTTCACAGCCAGGTACCCATCATTGCTTTACCGCATAATTAATTACTACGGAAAAATTAATTTCCAACTTAGAAATGAAGATGCCCCATTGAAATTAATTCGATGGGGCATCTTCAATTTTATTTCTAAGTCAGCTAATACATCTTCTTAGGGCAGGTTATTTTCCCTTCTTTGCTGCCTTGCTTCCTTGCGAAGTTCTTTTTTCGTTTTTTTTGGTTCTTCCGGCGGAAGCATTTCAGCTTTAGGTTTTGGTTTAAGTTGAGCCGAATCCATTTTTGCCTTATTTGCAAGTGAATCTTTTATAACTTTTTCCCGTGTGGCTGCATCCTGTGCGTCCTCTTCGTAAATGTCTTCGTTGTACATTTCTTCCAGGTATTGTTCTTCGGTACCTGCACCCACATTTACTTCTCCTATTGCATCTCCCACTGGTCTTGCCGAAATATTTTCGATGTAATCATAGAAAATATCGTTTTTATCTATGGCAGGTTTTACAAATTTAGCTACGGGGTCGTAGGGGAGCTTTTTATTGGCATACACATCTTTTAAAAACGTACCAATCATAGGCAGCGCCGCCGCACCACCATAACCGGCCCCGGAACTGCTTGGGAAGTGTATCCAGTTTTCATCGCAACCAACCCAATTACCGCATAACAACTCAGGTGTATAGGCTACAAACCAGGCATCCGTGTTGTCATTTGTAGTTCCGGTTTTTGCAGCAGTTTCCACCTTCAGTCCATAGCTTTTCATGCGGGTAGCCGTACCATAGGCAATAGCACCCATCATCATTTTGGCCATTGTATAGGCAGTAAGTTCGCTTACTACTTCCTTTATTTGCGGGGTGGATGTGGCAATTACATTCCCGTTCCGGTCTTCAATGCGGGTAATCAATTGTGGCTTTACATTAAATCCCCTGCCGGGAAACATTGTGTACATCCACATTAATTCGTAAAGGCTGATATCGCAACTGCCCAATGCGAGGGAAGGATAAGGTTTTAAAGGTGTTTGAATGTTACACCTATTAAGAAATTCCATAAAACGTACCGGGCCCAATTGCTTCATAAGGTAAGCGGCAGCACCATTGCGGGAAAGGGCAATGGCCCTTGCCATAGGAAGTGAGCCACCCGAAACACCTTTAGCTTTGGCAGGCACCATACCCGATCCGGGGAAAAACTGCTGCCGGTCTTCCAGCATTGATTCAGGCGTAAAGCCGGCTTCTTCCACAGCCTGTGCATATAGCATAGGCTTAATGGTAGATCCTACCTGCCGTTTCATGGTTTGGTTGGCATGGTCTATCTTAAAAGTTTTAAAACTATACCCGCCTACCCAGGCTTTTACATAACCGGTTTGGGGTTCCAAAGCTATAAAACCACTTTGTAAATGGGTTTTAAGGTACTTAATGGAATCCAACGGCGTCATTACCGTATCTTTTTCATAGTTTTTAGCCCGCCATGAAAAAATAGTCATGGGTACCTTTTTGTTAAAAGTGGCCATATTTTCTTCATCTGTAAGTCCACTTGCCTTTTGGTCCTTCCACCGATCACTTTGATTAATAAATTTTTTGAGTTCCTTTTCCCGTTTTGCAAAAACACTTCCCGTTTTTACAAAGCTAAACTGCCTGAATATGCTTTGGTTGTTGCTCATGTTTTTCTCCATAGCCCTTTCAGCTATTTCCTGCATGATGGGATTAATGGTAGTATAGATTTTTAGCCCATCGCGGTAAATATTATAGGGCTGCCCATTCAGTTTCACCATGCCATCCAACATTTTCTTTACTTCATCTTTTAAAGCACTTTCCCTAAAATAGGGGGCGAGTCCTTCGCTGGTCAAAATACGTTTGTAATTAAGACCAATAGGTTTTGCTTTGTATTTTTCACCATCTGCCGTGGTCAGGTAATTGTTTTTTACCATTTGGTCTATTACCACATTACGCCTTTGGCGCGAAGCATCGGGAAAGCGACGCGGATTATAAGCTGTATTCGCCTTAAGCACCCCAACCAACAGTGCTGATTCATCGAGGGTAACATCGCCGGGTTCTTTCTGGAAAAAGGTAAGCGCTGCATTTCGTATGCCATACACATTATCTCCGAAGGCAACTGTATTTAGGTAATAGGAAACAATTTCATCCTTTGTGAAGTTTCTTTCTAATTGTACCGCAATAATCCATTCTTTTATTTTTTGCATTGCCCTTTCAATCTTGTTGCTCGCCCTTGATCCACCAAACATATTAAGGGCAAGCTGTTGGGTAATGGTAGAAGCACCACCTGCAGGATCAAAGGTCAATACACCCTTAATGGCGCGCATAATAGCCCTTCCATCAATACCACTGTGTTCATAGAATCGTTCATCTTCAGTGGCAATCAGTGCCTTTATAATATCGGGCGAAATTTTATCGAGCGTAACCGGGCTTCGGTTTTCAAGATAATATTTTCCCATGGCAGATCCATCATCTGCAAATACTTCGGATGCTACACTAGCGGAAGGATTCTGAATTTCTTCGAGCGAGGGCATTTTGCCGAAAAGTCCGTAATTGGTGGCAATTATCAGGCCGGTAACGCCGAGGATTGCGACCAAAAAACCTATCCATACCAGTTTTACACTCCATCTCATAATTTTCCCAAAATTGCTTATTCAAAATAAGTATTAATAATATACTGTTTAACCTGCTTTAGATGCAAACCAAAACAAAACTGCATAATTTTATCCGGTTATTCGGTTAAAGCTTGACCAAATTTTCATTTATCTTTTTTGCGTTCCGTCGGCTTTAAATTCATGGGTGGCCTGCAATTTCCCATTTTCATCAAATTCGCGCCAAATGCCTGTTTTAATGCCTTTTTCAAAACGACCATCCTGTCGTACCCGCCCATCGGGGTGGTAGTATCTTGCCGGCCCGTTTAGTTGCCCGGTAAGCGTATCGAGCGGCAGCGAAAATATGCGTTGCCCGTTGCTGAAAAATTGTACAGAATCTAATAACTTTTCTCCACGGTATTCAACAAGCCCGGTTATCCGCCCTTGTTCATCATACCAAAGACTTGTAGTTTTTTGCTCCTTTCCAAAATAGAGGCATTCCCCCTTTACCCAAAAGGGAGTGGAAGCTAAAGAAACGGGGTTTGATGCCAGGGGAATTATGGAGTCGGCACTTTGCTTAAGCCTTGCAACTATTTGTTCATCAATTGTTTCGGGGTAAACATCGGAACGTGCAGGTTCGCAGGCTATGGCCAGCATTAGCAGCCAAATAAAATGGTAGTACATATTAAAACTTATTGGGAACCGCTTCGCGCAGCACTTTATAGTAAAGGCTTGCATCTGCCGATTTCTCCATTTCGGCAATATTTGCAGGGCTAATGGTTATAAAGTAATATTTGGATGCATCAAGCCAGTTAATCAGTTCGTTTTGTGCAATGGGTTTTATGTACTTAATGTAGTCAAAAGATGCCTGCATGTTGGTAAAAGCATCGGAATGCAATTCTACCAACCATAAACCATCTTTTATTTTCTTCTTCACTACGCTTACTTCCGTTTCACCCATATTCCTTTTACCCGAATTCGTAAGACTGTAACTTACTTCATTCACATAAGCCGGATCAATTTTTTCCAATACAATGGCTACAATCTGCCTGTCACCGGCATTTATGGTATAAGGGGATGGGGTAGATGGTTTACCTACCGTTACATTATCAATCATTTTTTGCCGGGCAATAGCTGCTTCTTTTTCGGCTTTCTCTCTTTCTACAGCGAGTCTTTCTGCTTCGGCCCTTTCGGCGGCTTGCTTTTTCTCAAGATCGCGTGCTGCCTGTTCTTTTTCTGCAGCCATTTTTGCAGCCATTTCTTTTTCTGCTTTGGCTTTTTCTTCGGCTTGTTTGCGTGCAAGCTCTTTCTCCATGGCTTCTTTTTCGGCAGCCTGCTTAGCTGCTAACGCTTTTTCGGCTTCAGCCCTGTTTGCAGCATCTTTTTCTAAGGCCGCTTTTTCGGCTGCCTGTTTTTCAGCAAGTTCCTTTTCGGCTTTTTCTTTTTCTTCTGCCTGCTTGCGTGCCAATTCTTTTTCCGCCGCTTCCTTTTCTGCTTTAGCCTTTTCTGCCGCTGCTTTTTCTTCTGCTTCTTTTTCTGCCTTTTGTTTTAGGGCCAATTCTTTTTCCGCCGCTTCTTTTTCCGCTTTGGCTTTTTCTGCGGCTTCTTTTTCCGCCAATTGTTGTGCAGCCAGTTCTTTTTCAGCCCTTTCTTTATCCGCTGCAGCTTTATCCGCTGCAATCTGTTTTTGAAGTGCTTCAGTGTTTGTCCTTATTTTGGCCGTATCCACGCTGGTATTTTTGGCAGTTGGTAAGGCTGAAATAACCGTTGCAGTTGGCCGGTTTACCAATGGATCCACTTCGTCTTCTTCTAATCGTTTTACCTCCAGTTTGGTCAGGTAATCTTCAATTTGCTTTCTGCGCCCGAGTACATCTATCATGCGGGTGGCTTTTTCGGAAAGCGGGTGGTCTTTAAAAGTACCTGTGATGTTTTTCAATTCGCCAATGGCCAGCGAATCTTCACGATTTTTAATATAGTAAATAGCTTGTAAATACAACAATTGTGGTTTCCAATAGCTAGCGCCGAGGAGTGAATCAGCTTTTTTCCTTTCTTTTAATGCTTCTTCAAAATTGCCTTCCAGGAAAAGATTGTACACATTTTCATAGGCAGCATCTGTCTCGGCTTCATTTTTATTTTTCGCCTTTTCTTCCGTAAGTGCGGTAGGCCCGGTAAAATCTTTTGCAAGCCTTGCCTTTGTGGCTGCAAGTTTTTGCTGATCACCGGTAAAAGAATAGCAATGTATTAAATCAAAAAGGCTGAGTTGAACCACATTGCCGCTATCGGTGCGGCGGAGTATTTCTTCATACACTTTAATCGCTTCGGGATAATCTTCTATTTTTTCGTGTAATGCAGAAGCTTTTTTATAAAGCGCATTGATAGCAAGGTTTTGTGCTTTGGCGCGGCGTTCTTCGGTTAAAGGGATGCGGCTGTACAAATTATCAAAAGATACATCGGAAGTATCAAAATTATCTTCAACGGCAGGAGAAACCGTTAATGCATCGGGGTTTCCACCTAAATCGGTTTCTTTTTTGGCTGCAAAAAGGCCAAGGGCACTGCTCCTGCGCCAGTTATCTTCATTAGGTCGGGCACCCCATTTTTCTTTAAAAGAATTAAAACCATTAGCCCTGCGGGTAGGTTCATAAAAATACCAGTTGCCCGATTCGCTTGCAAAAAGATTATCTGCTTTTTTATTAGGATCTAGTGATGTTGCCGAAACAGAACCCATATTGGCTTCAGTTTCCTTAATGCCTTTCTCTTTTTTAAGTTTTCTGCTGATATATTTCACCAATGCAGTCCTGTCCTCCTCCGTCATGTCTGCCACTTTCAGCAAACTATCCTGCAGGGAAACTACTTTTTCTGCCTCATATATTTGAGAACTACCCGGCTGCCTTGCTTTTACCAAATCCTGCTGAAAAGTTTTTAATGCATCTAACTGCAGGCTATCAAAGGGTGGGGCGGCCATCCCATATTTTTTCTGTACAAACCGTACATCGGCAAGTTGATACCAACTCAGGCTTCGCTGTGCCTGGTTATCGGTATTCGAAGCAATACTTTTGGTAAGATAACCTTCTGCCGCATCGAAACCATTTCTTTCCATTTCAAAAAGAGATGTGGCATAATATATAATGTCGCGGTAGTTATAATATCTATCCTTTTTGGCCATTGCCACCAGGGCATTAATATTTTCCTGGATAATATTGGGGTCATCGTCCTTACGCAGCCTGATGCTGTTAAGCCTTGCGTAAACTTCCATTACCGGGTCAATAGCCATATTGGAACATTTTGCATAGGCTTCAGCAGCTTTTGCCGGCTCATTACCCATTTGGTATAGCTGACCGGCTAGGTACCAACGACGCGATTTATCAGATGGGTCGGTGGCCATGGGCATTGCTTTTTCCAGATAAGTGCCTGCACTATCCCACATTTCGATTTTGTAGTACAGGTAGGCCATTGCCTCAAAAAGTTCCGGTTCCAGTCTTTCAGGAAAATTGGGGTCGTTTTTTAGGATGGCAATTAAAGAAGATGCATCCAGATAATTTTTCTTGTCTGTAAGGTTACGAACCTGCCAGATAAAACCATCATTACGGCTAGGTGGTCGGGTTAAGTAATATTTCTTCTTTTCTTTACTTAATATAGTAAATGCATTAGACCCTTCTTCCGAATTGCTTCCAATGGGTAAATCGTAACCACCCTTTTCTTTTTTGGAGAAAGAGAAGTTTAAAAACTGGAAGGCCATAGATGCGGAATCAAAGTCGCTCCGCAGGTAATAGGCTTTTCCCATCAGCAGGTACATATTGTCAATCCAGTCATTTCGGAGGTCGTGGAGTAAGATGCCGGCTGTACATTTCTGCAGAATGGAATCAATGAGCGGTGAGCCTTTTGTTTGTTCAACCGACCAGTTGTAAAAGGGCAATAATTCTGTATAATCTTCCGTATTGCTTACGCGTGCATTTTCAACAATTTCATTAATGAGATTATTGGCGTTGAAGTAATAATTGTAATGTGTATAGGTATTTTGAAAAAAGCGGCGGATTACGGTAAACTTTTTAGCGGCATTTTTTTCACTTCCCAATTGCCGGTCTTCGAATTCTTTCGGTTTTTTTAGGTCAAATTCCAGCTTTGGCTGCGCAAAACTCCACATATTAAAGCAACATATGAAGCACAGCAGTAAGGGCATTCTGTAATAAAACCGGTTCAAATTCATGAATATTAGTAAGGAAATACTTTAAAACGTTTCAACTGCCAAAAAATTATAACAGCAGGCATCTCTTTACCATTTCACAAATAAAGGAAAAAGGCGCTGAGTTGCCAAAAACTATACCTTTATACTTTTGATAAGGGCATGACGAAAACGGAACAGGCAAATACCTTCAAACGTAAACGTAATCGCTATCGGATAGTGATTATAAACGATGATACTTATGAAGAGGTAGCAACTTTGCGGCTTACCAGGTTAAGTGTGTATGTAACAATGAGCTCCATTTTTGTGATACTTACAGGGCTAACACTTGCATTACTTTCTTTTACCAATTTAAAATACCTTGTGCCGGGCTATGGAAAACAAAGCTCGCTACAGGAATTGCGAACCTTAAAAATGCGTACCGATAGTATGGAGCAGGTTATGCTTATAAATCAACAATATTTTAATGATTTGGAAAAGGTTTTGAGTGGCGATTCCAGTACAGCGCTCGTACGCGATACTAATATGTTAAATTTGCCTAAAATTGAAAATGAATACCAATAATTTTATTAATTAAATAATTGATAATTAATCTATTGCATAGATTAATGATTTAAATGTAGTAGATAGATATTTGATATTGAGTTCAATAAAATTGCCTATAATTATAATGGACAGGTATGAAATATTACCCGTTAAATAAACAGATTTTTAATGCATAAAAAGCTATAATAATATGACATTCAATGAGTTAGTAAAAGACGATGGATTTAAGCGCCTTACCTTTTTGTTTTTTGTGGTAAGTGCTGTGGCTTTTTTGGCAGGTAATCAACTTACCGATCAAAAAGTGGATAGTACCGTGCTTCTTGTAGGTAATGCCATTCTTTATTTGGCTTCGCTCCTGGCACTATTTATGTATGGCCGGGCAAAAAAAAGTAAAACTACGCATGGATTTACGCGGCAGGTTTATTCAGCCTTTGTGGTTAAGTTCTTTATACTTATTACCGCAGCTATGATGTATTTTTACTTTGCAAAAGAAATTAATACCCGTGCAGTATTTGTGTGTATGGGTTTGTACCTTGTTTATCACCTGTTGGGTGCATCGTATGCAGCAAGGGTGGAAAAAAAGAAAGCGGTCCAACACCCACATTCACAACATGCTACTCATCATAAAGCATAAAACACCCGGTGCCTATGGCTTTGCAAAAAGAATCCTTTGAAGCGCTGAAAGTATATCTCCCTGAAGGAAGTTTTGATTTTGTAATGCCGCTTATTCTGGAACATAAGGTTCATCTTACTGTTACCCGCGAACGCCAAACCAAACTCGGTGATTACCGGCATGCCCATATGGGTAAAAACCATCGCATCTCAATAAACGGCAACCTGAACCGATATTCCTTTTTAATTACGCTGCTCCACGAACTTGCACATCTGTTGGCATTTGATCAATACGGTCACCGTATTGCACCCCATGGCCGCGAATGGAAACATACTTATGGGGAGGTGTTGAAAACCTTTCTTGCCCATGGCATTTTTCCGGAAGATATTGCTGATGAGTTAAAGGTAAGCTTGTATAATCCGGCAGCCGGTACCTGTGCTGAAGATCATCTGCAAAGGGTACTTCGTAAATATGACCTTAAGAAAAATGTACATCTCGTGCCGGTGGAAGAAGTGCCTGCAGGGGCGCAATTTATCATTAAAGGAGGAAGGTATTTTGAACGGGGCGAAAAACTCCGAAAGCGAATTAAATGCTTTGAATTACCTGACAGGCGTCCTTATCTATTTAGTCCTTTATACGAAGTATTGCTTGTAAAAACAGCTTAATTAAACTATTTAAATTATTGATTATGAGAAAGTTATTGTTTTTATTGTTATTGTCTGTTTCTATATTGGTACATGCCCAAACTGAAAAGGGCACTGTTATGGTGGGTGGAAGCCTTGGTTTGAAAACCGGTGATGGTGCAAGTGAATTTAACCTCAATCCTAATATTGGATTTTTTGTAGGTAACAATTTTGCATTGGGTGGTTTCGTAAATTTTGCCACTGCCAAAACAGGTGAAATCAGTTCAACCAATTTTGGCATTGGGCCTTTTGCACGATACTATATTGGCAATACGAATACCAAACCCTTCATAGTAACCGAATTCGATTATTTAACCACTACTATTAAAAGTGGGGATCAAAAATTTAATGCCAATGGATATGGGTTCCTATTTGGATTAGGCTTTGCCGCTTTTGTGAATTCAACGGTTGCAATTGAAGGCATAACCGGATATAATTATAACAAGTTTCAGGATAGTGATGGAAGCAGTGGTTTTGCTATGCGGTTCGGGTTTCAGATTTATTTCAATAGAAGAAGTATGAATGATTTGAAAACCAATGTGTTGGGTGAGCCTAAGTAAAGTGAATAAGTCAATAGGTGAATAAGTTAATAGGTGAAGCCAAAAGGTGAGTAGTGAGTAGGGTGGCTGATGCCTTTATTTCTCAATCCCACGCTCCATTCAATACTTACTATTCACTCACGTTTCACAACTAACTTAATTCCGGGGTTTGACTATTTTTTTTATTTCATCATAAGATTTTTAACATCTGAATGGCGCAGCCAAAATGCCCGCTTTCACCCAAGGGGCCATCAAGGTACTGATATCCCATTTTTTCATACAGCGGAACGGCAATGGTTAATTCTGGCATGGTTTCAAGATAAACCTGTGTGAAACCATTTTCCAGCGCTTTTTGGTGGCAAAGGTTCATAAGGTCCTTTCCGGTTCCTTTACCCCGCGCTTCGGGTAGTAAATAGAGTTTTACCAGTTCGCAGGTTTCGGCTGGTAAACCCTTTGTGGGAAAAATGCCGGCACCACCCACAATCTTTCCTTCGTTTTCTACCACCCAATACATGGATAGGGGCTCCTGAAATAGTTCGAATAAATAATCTGTGGTGGGGTCAAAATAAACAGTACCCGGATGGTTAGCGCCAAATTCCAACAAGGTTGCCCGGATTACTTTTGCAATGGTTGCATTGTCAGCTGCGGCTATTGGTCGAATTTGCATCATATTTTGCTGTAGTTTGCGTTAATGTACCCAAATTTTTGCTGTAAATTGCGTGCTAATATATGTTATGAATCTTTTAGATGCCCTTAGCAATAGCTTTCCTGCGGGGCGGTTGAAAACTTCATTGGTTGATAGGGTAGCCTACGCTTGCGATGCAGGGTTTTATTACCTGCTACCGGTTGCCATTGTGCAGCCCATTCATGAAGGTGAAATTAAAAAATTGTTTAGTCTTTCCCGGCAATTTGGGGTTCCGTTGGTTTTTAGGGCAGCGGGAACAAGTCTTTCAGGCCAAAGCATTACCGATGGCATTTTGGTGGATATCAGTAAGCATTGGCGAAAAGGCGAAGCATTGCAAGATGGCCAAAAGGTAAAAGTTCAACCCGGCATCATTGGCGCCAATGTTAACTTTCTGCTTAAAAAATACGGCCGTAAAATTGGACCAGATCCTGCTTCCATCAATTCGGCCATGATGGGTGGTATCCTAAGCAATAATGCTTCAGGAATGTGTTGCGGGGTCGTTTACAATTCCTACCACACCATTAGCCGCCTCCGTTTTATACTGCCGGATGGCAGCACTTTTGATACTGGTGTTCCAACAGATTATAACCGGTTTGAAGATGAACAGGCAAACCTTTTTGGAATATTGCAAAAATTGCGCAGCGACCTTATAAATAATGCACCATTACTTGAGAAAATACGCCGTAAGTACCGGATGAAAAATACGGTAGGTTATAGCCTGAATGCCTTTGTTGACTATGAACATCCGCTCGACATTTTTGCCCACCTGCTGATTGGAGCCGAAGGAACCCTTGGTTTTATCAGCGAAGCGGAATTGCAAACCCTGCCGGATTTGCCCTGTAAATCGGCGGCCATGTTATACTTTCCCGGTATTTATGAAGCCTGTAATGCCATTGATGTATTAAAGGCATCTGGTGCAGAAGCGCTTGAACTGATGGACCGGAGTGCGTTGCGAAGCGTGGAACATTTGGAAGGTTTGCCCCATTTTTTTCCTTTATTGCCCCATGGTTCTGCCGCCCTGCTGTGCGAGTACCAGGCCGAAACAGCGGAAGGATTGCAGCAATTGCTGTTAAAAGCCGGGAACATTTTCGCCGATCTGCCTTTACTGCATGAAGCCATATTTACCACCGATGAAAAAACAAGGGGCTTTTACTGGAAAATACGCAAGGGTATGTTCCCGAGTGTGGGTGCTGTACGGCAGCGTGGTAGCACGGTTATTTTGGAAGACATTGCCTTTCCTGTGCCCCGCCTTGCAGATGCGGTAATGGATACGCAGGCGCTGTTTGTAAAACATGGATACAATAACGCCATCATTTTTGGCCATGCCAAAGAAGGCAATATCCATTTTGTGGTAACCCAGTTGCTTGATACCGAAGCCGAAATTGCCCGCTACGACCGGTTTATGCGCGATGTGGTGGATTTGGTGCTTACAAAATATGATGGTGCGTTAAAGGCTGAGCACGGAACAGGCAGAAACATGGCGCCTTTTGTAGAAGCAGAGTGGGGTGGGGAAGCTTACGCCATGATGCAGCAACTCAAGCAAGCTGTAGATCCGGATGAATTATTAAATCCCGGTGTTATTTTAAATAAAGATACCGAAGCCCACCTGAAGGATTTCAAACAAATGCCACAGGTGGAAGAAGAAGTGGACAAATGCATTGAATGTGGTTTTTGTGAACATCATTGTCCAAGCCGCGATGTGACGCTTACCCCACGGCAGCGCATTCAGGTACGCAGGCATTTAAAGCAACTTGAAATGAATGGCGAGCATGAAACCTATGGCCAATTACTCAGCGAATACCAATATGCAGGGCTTGATACTTGCGCTACAGATGGATTATGCCAAATGGATTGTCCTGTTTCCATCAATACCGGCGATTTGGTAAAACGCCTCAGGAAAGAACAGCATGGTGCTAAAGCCAATAAAGCCGCTTTGCTCGTAGCTCGTCATTTTTCAAAGGCGGAGACGGTTTTGCGATTTGCCTTGCAAACCGGCGTAGCGCTCAATAAATTATTTGGCAGGCAGTTTATGCCCCGGCTTACGGAAGGTATTCAAAATATTATGCCTGCCATGCCGCAGTGGTGGAACGAATTGGGTTTTCCGCCCAAACGGATTTTCAACAAGCCGGAAAACCCTGCTTATGTGTACTTAAGCGCCTGTATTCAACGTATGATGGGCAATAGCCCTGAAAAAGGAAGTGTACAGGCAGCTATGCTAAGGGTTTGCCAACGGGCTGGTATTGATGTTTTCCTTCCTGAACAATTACCCGGTCATTGTTGCGGGCAAGCATTCAGCAGTAAGGGTTTCCAGGATGCGGCAACGCTTAAGCAGGAGCAATTGATTGATGCGCTATGGCAATGGACGAACGACGGACATCTGCCAGTGGTGATGGATTTTACCAGTTGTACCTATACATTGCTGCATGCGGGTTCACATCTTTCGCCCGGTTATAAGGAAAAGCTGAATCAATTAATTATTATGGATGCCATAACCTTTTTGGATAAAGTAGTTGCACCCAAGCTGCCTGCTATCCGTAAAAAGGATCAGGTGGTTATTCACCCGGGTTGTGCAGCTACCAAAATGCAATTGCAGGAAACCATGCAAACGCTTGCCGGTCGTTATGCAAATACAGTTGTATTGCCTCCATCTGCAGGTTGCTGCGGCATGGCAGGGGACAGGGGCTTTCTTTTTCCTGAGCTTACCGAATCGGCCACAAAAGACGAACTTTCAGAAGCACTGATGCAACCTGCCGATGGCTACTACGCTTCGGCTAAAACCTGCGAAATGGCGCTTACCCATTTTAGCGGGAAGAATTATGAGCATATTGTTTATTTGTTGGATGAGGCCAGCAATTAATTAATTTTTGGAGATTTCTCCTGCAGCCTCGCTGTTTTCCGTTTTGCAGGTGGAAATTGAATGATTTTTTTATCACCCATGGTAGTAACTGCCGGGTCAACCATTTTGGGGGAATGTTTTCTTAAGGTGCGCATTACTTCCCTTTTTAATAATGCTGTTTTTTTTTCGCCTTGTTCCAGCAAATTTTCAAGTTGGGGGTTACCGGGATTATTGTGTAATTGCTGCAAATAATTAGTCGTAAACCACCAGTCGTGCCATTTGCCCAATTGCTCCTGTAAAGTTTGATAAGCATGGTTGGATGGAATAGGTTGTGTATTTATGGCCTTTTCGGGAAAGGCTTCGCACTGGAACAATGAATTTTTTATCTTAATTCTCAGGTCATGAAGTTGTTTATCCATTCTTCCATCTGTAGCCGACATTAACCTATTGGCTTCAGTGCGGTAATGTGTTCGGGTTGAGCGTAATAAAAAACCTGATGCTATGCTGTAATAAGCCTGAAACTTATGCAGGTCGTCCGTAAATTTTTGCTTAAAGGATGATTTGTGTAGGTCTTGTTTGATTTTAGCTTTAGCGGTATGAATTTTTTCATTCAATTCCTGCCCTGTTTTATCCTGTGGATTCCAGCCGGGTAATGTTTCAAGGCAAAGCAAAGTGGTTTGCAAATCGCGGTAAAACCCCGCCTTCTTAAAAAGTCTATGTAGTGCGGGAAAGGAATGACCAAAGGAAATGATATTTCCGGTTGGGTGAATGAGCCATAAAGCACGGAGTTTTTTCAGGTGTACCCTTACCTGGTGAATCATTTCACGTTTAAGTGGTTTATGCAGCCAATACTGCAAACCATCGGTTAACTTACCAATATGTAGGGTAGCGAGGCCCATAGGGTAGCTAAGTTAACTGCCATTTCTTTGAAAAACTAAACCCGGCAACGCAAATTGCCGGGTTTAGTGAATTATGTGACTTTGAGCAATTAACTACGCAACGGCTTTGTTAACCAGGTCAGCGGCTTCGCTCAGCAAAATGGCGCTTTGCACCCTTAATCCGCTTTCGTCAATCAGCTTTTTGGCTTCTTCGGCATTGGTACCCTGCAAGCGCACAATAATAGGAATATTGATTTCACCAATAGACTGGTACGCATCAATAACGCCCTGTGCTACCCGGTCGCAGCGAACAATACCACCGAAAATATTGATTAAGATCGCTTTTACCTTAGGGTCTTTCAGGATAATACGGAACCCTGCTTCCACCGTTTGGGCATTTGCGGAACCTCCAACATCGAGAAAGTTAGCAGGTTCTCCGCCGCTTAATTTAATCATATCCATGGTTGCCATGGCCAAACCTGCGCCGTTAACCATGCAACCTACGTTGCCATCGAGTTTTACAAAATTCAGGTTGTATTGGCCGGCTTCCACTTCTGTAGGATCTTCTTCGCTTACATCGCGCATGGCAGCAAGGTCAGGATGACGCATAAGCGCGTTATCATCTAGATTCATTTTGCAATCCACTGCAATAATTTTTTCATCGCTGGTTTTAAAAAGCGGGTTTATTTCCAGCATGTTGCAATCCAACCCTACATAAGCATTGTACAAACTGGTTACAAATTTTACACAGCTTTTAAATGCTTCACCGCTAAGTCCAAGATTAAAGGCAATTTTACGTGCCTGGAAACCTTGTAGCCCACCACTTGGATGAACCCATTCTTTAAATATTTTTTCCGGGGTTTTATGTGCCACTTCCTCAATATCCATTCCACCTTCGGTACTGTACATTACTACATTTTCACCTTTCGCCCGATCAAGCAATATGCTGAGGTAAAATTCCTTTACCGGGTTGGGGCCGGGGTAATACACATCCTGTGCAATGAGGATTTTATTTACTTTTTTTCCTGCTTCACCTGTTTGAATGGTTACTAACGTGTGGCCAAGAATATTTTTTGCAATAGTGGTAATATTATCAAGGCTTTTGGCAACGGCCACCCCCCTTTGTTCGGTACCTACTATTTTTCCTTTACCACGTCCGCCCGCATGAATTTGGGCTTTTACAACGGCAAAACTATTGCCGGTTTGGGTTTTTATCTGCCGGTAGGCTTCTTCAGCAGCCATTACCGATTCTACGGCAATGCCTTCCTGTACCGGAACATTATACTTTTTCAGCAGTTCTTTAGCCTGATATTCGTGCAAATTCATACAGCGAAAAATTTTGTTTTTGAGAGCCGCGAAGATAGGGCAAACAAATATGCCTGTTGGTACAGAAATTTTGCCAAAAAAATGAAGTCCCTATATTTGTTACTTCAAATGCAAATTTTTTGTTAAACGGCCGATAGAGCCATTAAACCAAAACATAAAACAGTGGGGTACGAAAACAACGACAAGAAGATGGACAGTGTGTACAGCAAACGGATAAAAGCCGGAAAGCGCAGGACTTATTTCTTTGATGTGAGAGCCACCCGTGGAAATGATTTCTACCTTACCATTACCGAAAGCCGTAAACGTTTTAACGATGATGGGTACGACCGTCATAAGATTTTTCTGTACAAGGAAGATTTCAATAAATTTGTAAAAGGCCTGAGTGAAACGGTGGATTATGTAAAAACCGAGTTGATGCCCGATTACGACTTTGACGCCTTTAATCATGAGTATGATTCGGATATTGAAGCAGAACCAGTTACAGAAGTGGAAGTGGAATTAGCTGCGGAAGTTGTTGAAATCCACCCTAATGGGAATGGCATGGCAACTTCGGCCATTATAGTGGATATGGTAACTGCCAAAGAAATAATGGAAGAAAATAACAGTGAACCTACTGCCAATCACCACGAAGAAGTGGATAAATGGTAAGGGGATTTAAATAATGAAAGAGCCTGTAGGCAATTTGCTTACAGGCTTTTTAAGTTTTGTATGGTAGCTGCAGGATTCTCTGAACGGAAAACGGTATTGCCTGCTACCAAAACTGTGGCACCGGCGTTCAATAAGTCTGATGCATTTTGCAGGGTAACGCCTCCATCAATTTCAATTTCGGTTTTTAGCCCCATCGCATCAATCATACTGCGTAGCGAACGTATTTTGTGGTAGGTATGCGGAATAAATGACTGCCCGCCAAACCCCGGGTTCACGCTCATCAGGCATACCAAATCAATATCCTGTAAAATATCTTTCAACACTTCAACAGGCGTATGCGGGTTGAGCGCCACACCGGCTTTCATACCTAGGTCTTTTATTTGTTGCATATTGCGATGCAGGTGTGGACAGGCTTCATAATGAACCGTAAGGATATCTGCACCAGCCTTTTTAAAATCTGCTGCATAGCGCTCGGGCTCCAATATCATAAGGTGCACATCAAAAGGCTTGGTGGTGGCTTTTCGTAAACTTTCTATCACCGGCAGGCCAAAACTGATATTGGGAACAAACCTGCCATCCATTACATCGAGATGCAGCCAGTCCGCTTCGCTTGCATCAAACATTTTTAATTCACTTTCCAATCTCAAAAAATCGGCAGCAAGCAGAGATGGTGCAATAATGGCCATAATTATTTATTTTTTTTTAAATTATAATAAAAACTAAATGCGCAAGCCCTTAACCTTAACCTTAACCTTAACCTTAACCTTAACCTTAACCTTAACCTTAACCTTAACCTTAACCTAAACCTAAAACCTCAACTTCAAACTTCAAACTTCAAACCTCCAACCCCTATCCCTTTTTCTTCAACCTCTCCATTGCCCTTCGTGCTTCGGTAATATCCCTGTTTAAACTATAGGCACGGGCATAATATCCAATGGCCTGTTCTTTTTGTTCCAGTGCTTCTGCGCATTTACCCATCCAATACCAGGCATCTGCATCACTTGACCTTATTTGCGTTAGTTGCTTAAAATTAGCCAGTGCATCTTTGTATTTTTTTTCATCATACAAGCCGTAACCTCGTTCAAACCAGGCTTCGGTAAATGTATATTTCAAAGAAATGGCACTGTCGAGCCAACGCCTTGCCGTACCATAATCACCCTTCATGTTGTAATAAAGACCAACTATATAAGCAGTACCGGAACGCGTTTCGGCATTTGGAAACATTACATCAATTCTTTTGCATAATTCCAGGGTAGAACTGTCACCTTTATCTGCAAGTGTGCTTGCAAGATTAAGTAAAACCTGCTCATCATCCGGAAAAACCAGCAGATATTGATGGTAGGCATTTACCGCGCTATCATATAATTTACCCAGGCGATAAAGATCTCCTTTTACCAATTGCCATACAAAAGCCTGATCCTTTTCCCGAACCATAACGGAGTCGCACCAATGCGCCGCATCTGCGTAGCGGCCCTGATTGGCAAGCGTATCAATCAGGATTTCATATAACGGAACTGAATCGGGGAATTGTTGTATTTGCTGATAAAACTCCTGAAGCGATACATCCGGGGCTGCATCGGGAAGTTGATTCACAGGCTTGTCCGCAGGTTCACACGCCCAAAAAAATGACAAAAAAATGACAAAAAACAGGTAAACGAAATGCTTCATCAGTTGCAAAACTAACGTAACCATACCTGTGGTTCATGTACTTTTGCGCAAATTTTTTTAAAGGCATGCATTTTTTTACATCCATTGTTCCTGTTTCAGCATTAGGGCTATACTTTTTTTTATTATTTGGAAATGAAAAACATACTAATTCCGGTTTAGAAATTATTCAGAATAATGATACGATCATTTTTGAAGGTGAGAATCATTTTAAGAATGTCCGTCAGCTAACCTTCGGGGGCGATAATGCCGAAGCCTATTTTAGCTACGACGGTAAATACCTGATTTTTCAAAAAACCTATGCCAAGGAAGGTATTCCCTGCGATCAGATGTTTATTGGAAAAGTGCCTGAATCACCTGCAGAACCATTTGTTCCCAAAATGGTGAGTACCGGCAAAGGCCGTACTACCTGCGGATTTTTTACCAAAGATGGCAAACATGTAATTTATGCAAGCACGCATTTGGGTGGCGACGAATGTCCGCCGGTTCCGGATCGTGCTAAATATGGCAATAAATATATTTGGCCTTTGTACCGCACCATGGACATTTTTATGGCCGACCTGAATGGTAAAATTGTAAAGCGGCTTACCAAAAGTGATGGGTATGACGCCGAAGCCACGCTTAGCCCCGATGGAAAAAATATGGTTTATACCAGTACCAAAGATGGCGATCTTGAACTATACATCATGAACCTTAAAAGCGGGAAAGAAAAGCGCATTACCCACACCTTGGGTTATGATGGCGGCGCATGGTATAGCCCCGATGGTACAAAGCTCATTTGGCGCGCATCGCGGCCTAAAACCGAAGCGGAAGCAAAAGAATATAAAGAATTTCTTGCGCAAGACCTGGTAGCACCTACCAATATGGAAGTATGGATTGCTAATGCAGATGGCAGTAACCCGCGCCAGGTTACTTCGCTGGGACAGGCAAACTGGGCACCAAGCTACATGCCCGATAGCAAAACCATCATTTTTGCCAGTAACCATGAATACAATCGTGGGTTCCCGTTCAATATGTACACGGTAAATGAAGATGGCTCTAATCTTACCAAAATAAGCCGCGATAAAGGCTTTGATGCTTTCCCCATGTTTAGCTACGATGGAAAGAAAATTGTGTTCTGCAGCAATCGAAACAACGGTGGTACGCGGGATACCAATATCTTTATCGCCGATTGGGCGGAGTAGGGGGAGTGAATAAGTCAAATAGTGAATAAGTCAAATAGTGAATAAGTGAAATATTAACGTGATTAGTTACCCGAAAGGAAAATCTCAAATATTAAATCTTCAATCTTAAATATTACATAAACAATGGACGCCGGATTATTACACTTACACAACCTACTGCGCTGGGTTATTTTAATTTTATTATTGGTTACGCTGTTTCAGGCATTTACCAAAAATAAATCTATTCAAAAGATGAGCCTTTTTCTTATGATTTCGGCACACACCATGTTATTGATTGGCTTGTACCAATGGCTGGCCGGGCGGTACGGTATTTTAACTGCTGATATTCCCGATGGTGTATCCAGAATGAAAGATAAATTCTGGCGTTTTTACCAGGTGGAGCATCCGCTTATGATGATTATTTCCGTAGTGCTTATAACGATTGCACGTAAAAAGGCAAAGGGATTACAATACAAGGCGGTTGCTGTTTTACTCATCATTGCTTTATTATTGATACTGGCTGGTATTCCGTGGCCTTTCAGGGAAATTGTAGGCAGGGGCTATTTCCCCGGTGCTGTTGAGTAAATAAAACTGCTTATGTCAGCTGTTTTCAAAAAACTGAAGTATAAAGCACAGCCGGTCATTCATATATTGGATGCACCGGCATCTTTTTTACCTGAACTTATTGAGATTGAATCCCACTCAATCGTAAAAGATTCACTTTCTGCAAATGCAAAGTCCGAATTTATCCTTTGTTTTTGTACCCAAAAAAAGCAGGTTGATGCGCTTGCTCAGAAGGCCGCCAAAACTTTGCAAGGGGATGGTTTATTATGGATTGCTTACCCAAAAGGAACATCCAAAAAATATACCTGCGATTTTAACCGGGATAATGGATGGGATGCGTTGGGCAAACTTGGTTTTGAACCTGTGAGGCAAGTTGCTATAGATGAAGATTGGAGTGCACTTCGTTTTCGAAAAGTTGAATATATAAAAAAAATGACGCGCAGTTTTGCTATGACCGAAGCAGGTAAGCAGAAAACAGGGAATGGGTAGGATTGGGGTTCAGGTTACATTTAATGGATAAACCAAAGTCTCCTCTCAAAACACACACCTTGGGGAAGTTAGATAGCGAAAATATTTTTTGGATAGGGGTAAAAAAAAGTAAGCAATGAAAAAATATTTAGTGTTAGGATTTTGTGTTATGGTTCAATATGCATTCAGCCAGTCATTTACTTACAAGGAGTGGGAAAATGAGAAGGTGGTAGATATGAATAAAGAACCTGCCCATGCATCGTTTCTTGCATTTCCCACAGCCGACCTTGCACTTAAAAATAATTTTGCAGCTTCACCCTGGTATAAATCCTTAAATGGAAACTGGAAATTTCATTATGTAAACAATCCTGATGAAAGGCCTGAACGTTTTTTTGAAAAGGACTTTAATGTCAGCCAATGGAAGGAAATCCCGGTACCCGGTAATTGGGAAGTCAATGGATTTGGTTTACCTATTTATACCAATATCGTTTATCCGTTTCCTAAAAATCCACCATTTATTGATCATTCCTTTGCACCGGTAGGCACCTATCGAACAGGTTTTACCATTCCTGTAAATTGGAAAGGTAAGGATGTAATTATTCACTTTGGCTCGGTAACGGGTGCCATGTATTTGTATATAAATGGTCAGCCGGTTGGCTTTACAAAAGCCAGCAAACTACCTGCTGAATTTAATATTACAAAGTACCTGAAGGAAGGTAACAATATATTGGCCGCACAGGTATTCAGGTGGCACGATGGAAGTTATCTCGAAGACCAGGATTTCTGGCGCTTAACCGGTATTGAAAGAGATGTTTTCCTGGTAGCAAAGAATGATGTATCTATTCATGATTTCGAAATTGGAGCCGATCTCGATGCAACCTACACCAACGGTGTATTTAATGCCAATGTAAGGGTGGAAAATCCGGATAGAATGGATGTCGTGGCAGAAGTGGATGTCGTGGATAATGATGGAAAAAAAATACTGTCATTAAAAAAGGTACTAGGAAAAAATGAAACTGATTTTTCTATTGCAGGAATCATTAAAAATGTAAAAAAGTGGAGTGCTGAAGATCCAAACCTTTACAGCACGCTTATTACTTTGAAAGATAAAAATGGAAATGTAGTTGAAGTCGTTTCGCATAAAACAGGATTCAGAACAGTTGAAATAAAAAATGCGCAATTGCATGTGAATGGGAAAAAAATTATGGTGCATGGTGTAAACCGGCATGAGCATGATGAAGTACTGGGACATGTTCCTACGAGAGACCTCATGATTAAGGATATACAACAAATGAAGCTGCATAATATTAATGCAGTCCGTTCGTCGCATTATCCCAATGATCCTTTATGGCTGCAATTATGTGATGAATATGGATTATATGTAGTAGATGAAGCCAATATTGAAATCCATGGTATGGGAGCTTCGCTGCAGGGGAATTTTGATAAGTCTGTTCACCCTGCATATTTGCCATCATGGGAGCCTTCTATCATGGATCGTATTACAAGGATGGTAGAGCGTGATAAAAACCATGCTTCGGTTATCATCTGGAGTTTGGGTAATGAGTGTGGAAATGGCAAAGTGTTTTTTGATGGGTATGATTGGATTAAACAAAGAGATAAGACAAGACCGGTACAGTTTGAACAGGCAGGTGAGGAGCGTAACACTGATATTGTATGCCCCATGTATCCTGGAATGGGTTATATGAAAAATTATGCGGCAGATGCATCCAAAAAAAGACCCTTCATCATGTGCGAATATGCGCATGCGATGGGTAATAGCAGTGGCAATTTCCAGGAGTACTTCGATATTATAAATTCCAGCCCGCATATGCAGGGTGGTTTTATATGGGATTGGGTTGATCAGGGTCTGAAAGCAAAAGATGCCAATGGTAAATCGTACTGGGCTTATGGAGGCGATTTGGGTGCCGGGCATTTGTACAATGATGAAAATTTTTGCGCCAATGGATTGGTTGCTTCGGACCGGTCTGTGCATCCCGGTATTTATGAAGTAAAGAAAGTGTACCAGGATATTATTTTTAAGGATAAGGACTGGAGGCAGGGGTTAATTGTAGTTGAAAATAATTTCAGCTTTACCAGCCTTGCTGGATTTAAGTTCAAATGGGAATTACTTGTTAATGGAAAGGTGGTTGGTTCAGGCCTGTTTGATGTTACATTACAACCACAAACTTCTAAAGAAGTGAAATTAATTTTGCCATTCATGGAAAGCGATGCCGAATATTTGCTGAATGTATTTGCCCATACAAAAAATGATGGGGCCCTCATACCTGCGGGCCATGAAGTAGCAAGGGAACAGTTTGCAGATAAAAATCCATTTTTGGCATTACCAATGGTAAGAGATGCTAATCTTGAAGTACAAACAAATAATAAAATTATCACATTTAAAAGCGGAAGTATTTCGGGCAGATTCAAAACGGAAAACGGTCAATGGCTTAGCTACACCATTAATGGGGCATCCGTATTGAAAGCATTTCCGGAGCCTTATTTCTGGCGTGCCTTTACTGATAACGATTATGGTAATCAGATGCCGCAGCGGCTTGGTGTTTGGCGTACTGCGCATGCCAACCGGAAAGTTGTTTCTGTGCGTGCTGGAGAAAAAAGTGCACACGGCTTAACCATTGAAGTGCAGTATAAACTCACCGATATAGGTGCATCCTACCAGGTAAATTATACCATTATGACCGATGGTTCCATACAAGTGGAAGCCATGATTGATGCCACGGAGCAGCAATTACAGGAAATGCCCCGGTTTGGTATGCGTATGCAGGTGGGCAAGGAATTTGAAAATATCACTTACTATGGTCGCGGACCTTGGGAGAATTATGCTGATAGAAAGACTTCTGCATTTCTTGGTGAATACCATCAGCACTTAAGTGAGATGTTTGTGGCCAATTATATACGTCCCCAGGAGAACGGGTATCGCACGGATACGCGCTGGGTTGAACTCTTGTCTGATAAAGGTCACGGTGTATCCATCACCGGTTTACAGCCTATTTGTTTCAGCGCTTTGCCCTACACTGCCGAAGATCTCGATCCGGGTACTACCAAAAAGAATCAGCATCCATCCGATTTAAATGAGCGTGATTTTATTTCGCTGCATATTGATCTTAAGCAACGTGGCGTTGGCGGCGATAATAGTTGGGGCGCCATGCCACATGCACCATACCTGCTTACCGAAAAGAAATATGCGTATGGGTTTATCATTAAGCCTGTGGTGAAATAGCAAGATGGGTTCACGCAGAGCCGCCAAGCCGCAAAGGGCTGACGCATCTAATCACCTCCACAGGAGGGTGGCTGTGCTGGCCTTGATGTTCTATGCCAAAGACTAAACAAAAACGGCACAGCCGGGGTGGGTTTTTCAAAGGGGCTTTTCATTTGCAAGGAGTACTGCCAAGCAAAAGACGCAAATGCCAGCAGGATATATTTCCATGATGATGCCGCTGTTCCCTTCCCTGGTGTGGGGACCTAACCCTTCACTTGTTTTAGCACTTGCACAAACTTCTCCATTTCCTGCATCGTCCCGATACTCGTACGCCGCCAGGCGGTACCCTGTTCAAAAGTGCGCACACCCTGTATGCCAGCTGCTTCGCAGGCTTTTGCAAGATCCGTTTTTAATGAGCTTGTATCATAATATATAAAACTCGTAGTTGAATCGGTAGCCGGAATACCCAGTTTCTTCATTTCAGCATTCAGCATTTGCCGCACTTCATCGGTTTTGGTGCGGGTCATTTTGGTAAAAGCATGGTCGTCCATAGATGCCATGGCTCCTGCCAGCGATACCGCACTCGTGCCTGCATTTGCCCATGGCATGAATGATGCCATTTTTGTAATGGTTTCAGGATGCGCCAATACAAATCCGGCACGGGCACCGGCAAGGCCATATATTTTGGAAAAAGTTTTCGCAACAATAAGATTGGTATTTGTAGCCACCATCCTTCCAAGACTAGGTTCATCACTGTATTCGGTATAAGCTTCATCAAGCAATACAATCGCTTTTTCACTCATACGCTCAATAAATGCCTGTAAATCAGCAGCGGGCACCACCGTTCCGGTTGGGTTATGCGGATTTACAATATACACCATGCGGGTTTCGGCATCCATCGCATTCAGCATATCCTGCAGGTTATGTTTTTTATCCGGCGTACACGGAATGCTTTTAATTTTCAATCCAAAATGTTCCGCGGCGGTAAACCAAAGCCGGAATGTTGGGAATGCGGCTACGGCATTACCAGGCTTTTGGGCAGCAAGCGCAGCGGTAACGCCCAATAATTCGCTGCTCCCGGCACCCATCAGCACATGTGCAGAGGTAAGACCGTACTGTTTGCCAATTTTTTCTCTCAACTGCGTGGTTACTTCCCAGGGATACCGGTTGCTTGTTTCCACCGCTTTTATCATGGCTTCGCGTGCCATTGGCGAAGGACCATAAGGGTTTTCGTTGCTTCCAATGCGGATAATATCATTGGTATCTTCATCCCAACCAAAAGCCGATTGGTTTCTTCCAAAACTATTACCGGCAAATGCCATGCCTGCCAATGCCAACCCGCTTTGGCGCAGCCAATGCCTTCTGTCGAGATTTCCCATAAAGCTGTGTTTTTGAACGCACAAGATAAGGATTGGGCATGAAAAAATGAAACAGGGGTGGATGGTTTAGGCGTCGGTTGTGCCTTTGCAGGGAATTTTAAATACCGGGTATTTATATTTAAATGCAAACTGAATAAAAAATTCTACTATTTCGTTCAATGGTTTTAATGTGTAATTCAAAAAATTTACATTCACGAAACATTTATTTACACCCCGTTTACCCTTTCTTAACTTATCCCCTAATATTATTGCCAAAAAAAATGGCAAAATTATTTTCTGCAAAAAATCTGCCTGTATTAGGTATGACCATCATTCGCCTTTTTACCGGCTATTACATTTACCGTTATGGCCTCGAACTTTTTAATATAGACGGGTTGCTCGATTTCCTGAAAAAGGAAAACATTCCTTTCCCGGTTTTTACCGGCTATGCTGCAAAAATCATAGAGTTTGTAGGCGGTGTCTGCCTCATTATCGGGCTATTTACACGGTGGGTTACCCCTCCGTTAATGGTGGTCATGTATGGTGTCATTTATACTACGGCGCACGGGAGCATTTTTGAAGGAGAATTTCCCTTCTTATTTATGCTGTTGTTCGGGGTGTTTTTCATAAACGGTGCCGGGCCATGGAGTGTGGATCATTGGTTAGAGAACAGATTTGCTAACAAAGAAAAACAATTATGATGCCCGCATTATCTGTAAAAAATACTGCTTTTATCAGGATGAACATGCTGAAATTTTTTTTCTGTTGTTGCCTGCTACCACAAATTGCCAATGCACAACCACAGTCACCCGATTTGATTCAGGCCGATAGCAGTTGGGGAAAGGAAGTCTTTTATTTCCCGCTTTCCTTTGCGCCCGAACTTGCCTACAAAGGTTTTGAAGAAGCCTTGTTCCCCAAAGGATGGGCCAATAAAGATAGCGAGTCTTTTTGGTCCTATGTTTTTGCGTGGCGTATCGAAACTCACCGCCCGCTTGCCGGGGCAGATTTGGAGCAAAACCTAAAGGATTATTTTGATGGCCTGATGAGCGCAAATACAGGGCAGCCAAAAGACAAACTACCGCGAACGGTTTCTATGGGTTTTAAAACTGTAAGCAAGGGAAACCGCAGCGATTTCAATGGAAAAATCCAAATTTTTGATGGCTTTACCTTAAAAGATACTTTAATGCTTTACGTAGCTGTGGAGCAATATTTTTGTGTAGCGCAGGCATCATCGATTCTGCTCTTCCGGTTTTCTCCAAAGTCTCCGGAGCACGCTATTTGGAAGAAACTTAATGAGCTTACCATCCGGAGGGAGATTATTTTTGACAATAAATGCCTTTGAATTGAAGTTTTCAAAAACCCGCCAAAAGCTGGAGAAAGGGATGTTAGTTAGCACAGCTTCTGTTTGTACCTTTGCATGATTAACGATTGCCAGCCGGAATACATGAACAAATGAATACCAGAGCAAAAAAAATTCAAATTTCAAATCTCGAATTTCTAATAAAAAATGTATTACTATAAACTAGGTTCCATACCGCATAAACGCCATACACAATTCCGTAAACCGGATGGCGGATTATATTCTGAGCAGCTTTTTTCCACAGAAGGATTTAGCAACGATTCTTCATTACTGTACCATTGTCATCCGCCCACTATTATTACGGGTACCGATACGCCGGTGGATGTTAATCCGCAGGTAGCGGAAGAGTACATGCTCAAACACAGGTGTTTGGAAGGATTTAATGTAAAACCAACAGATGATTATTTACAAAGCCGGGTACCCGTATTGGTAAATAATGATGTGCATCTTAGCCTTGCAGCGCCCCGCAACAGCATGAGCAGCTATTTCTACAAAAATGCGGATGCCGATGAAGTAATTTTTATTCATGAAGGCAACGGAGCGCTGCATACACAATATGGTAAGGTACCTTTTTCCTACGGCGATTATGTGGTGATACCGCGGGGTACCATTTACCAGATTCGTTTTAACGATGAAAACAACCGGCTCTTTATCATTGAATCTTTTAGCCCGGTGGTTCCACCCAAGCGTTACCTGAGTAAGTACGGGCAATTGCTGGAGCACAGCCCGTTTTGCGAGCGGGATGTACGCCCACCCATTGATCTTGAAACCTTTGATGAAAAGGGCGATTTTCTTATTCGAACCAAAAAGAAGGGCATAGAATATGGACTGCATTATGGTCACCATCCATTTGATGTGATTGGTTGGGATGGATGCTGTTATCCTTATGCATTAAGCATTCACGATTTCGAACCTATTACCGGTCGTGTGCATCAGCCACCACCGGTTCACCAAACTTTTGATGCGCATAATTTTGTTATTTGCTCCTTCGTACCACGTTTGTATGATTATCATCCCGATGCCATTCCTGCACCGTATAACCATAGCAATATCGACAGCGATGAAGTGCTGTATTATGTGGATGGCGATTTTATGAGCCGTAAAAATGTAACACGTGGCATGATTACCCTGCATCCGGCAGGTATTCCGCATGGCCCGCATCCCGGCGCTGTGGAAAAATCCATTGGTGCCAAAGAAACCAAAGAACTTGCCGTAATGGTAGATACTTTCCATCCGCTGAAACTTACGAAGCAGGCGCTTGAAATTGAGAACGAAGGTTATGTGATGAGTTGGGCGGAATAGTTTTTTCATTTTTGGTTGGCCATTTATAGGTACAAAAGAAATATCACAGCTTTGTGCAACATAGTGCCTTTGTATCTTTCTGGCATAACCCGTTAGTTTCCCTTAGGCCTTAAGTCACCAAGTTGAAGAAAGTATATACCAAAGTCATGGTGCTAGTTATCACACGAAATTTATGCGCTTTGCTGAAAAATGATCATTTTTAACCCCTTTCTATTGAGATGTTTCTTCTAATTTTTTATACTGGGGTTTATGAGTTAATAATTTGTTAACACTATAAATTGGGAAATCTATTTCACTTTAGATTTACAAAATCAAATCTTATGGACTGTTTTAAACTATTTTGCGTAAACTTATTTTTAATTTTATTTTTAATTGTTTCTTGTAAAAAGGATTTAAAATTAACTCCAATTGAAGAATATAACAATAATTTTAAAAGTAATGCATTTTTAAAGCGTTTAAATTTTATAATGCTTAATGAAAAAGATGAAAATTATAAATCAAATCTCGAAAATCTTAAAAATTTGGTTAGATCAGGTGATGTATTTTCAAGTCAGTTAAATGACTCAATAACTATTGAAATAATATCCATAGCAAGTCCTCCTAAATATTTTTCGACATCCAGTACTGATGGCAAATGGTTTGTATTATACCGGTATAATGCATTAAAAAAAATTAACAATATTGAAATTTTAAATTATAAAAACGATACTACTTCACTCTCAACCAACGAAGTAGTAGCGTCAATTTTAAAATTATATTCCTTTGATATTCCAAAGTCAGGTATCTATTCTCGTTTTTCAATTGGTGGTAGATTTCTTAATAAAGAAGAGTATTTTCAAGATAAATTGACAAAATATTCAATTGTTATTCCTGAACGGCCCAACAATGGAAATAATAGTGATAAAAAGCAAATTAGTGTTTTAAGTAGTTGTACTGATTGGTATCTTGTAACTACCATTACCTATGGTGATGGCTCAGTCTACCAGTATAAGGAATACTTGGGTACAACTTGTTCATCAAATTGTTCTCCGTCACCTGACTACCAAAGTATAGCTTGCGACCCGTCTGGTGAATTTGGCGGAGAACCACCTAGCCAAAATTCTGTTTATGCTGATCCGAGTTGGGTCGTTGCATCAAATGGACTTTCTAGTTGGATAGTGAAATCATATGAACATTTTGAAGGAATAAAGGGTGATATAAATAAGTTTACGGCTGCTCAGCACAAAAATTCAGATGTATTTTCGCCGCTACACTGCATCGCGAATGGACAAGGACCGTATGTTACCTGGAATGAATTAAATGCATCAACTAATATAATTTATGATCAATTCGCAAAAACAACAATTTTCGGAAAATTAACATTTTGTGAAGGTCAAAGTCAGGAAGTAAGTAATGTAAAAGGATTTAGTTTAAATAGCTTATGGCCATAATATTTATGATTTCTAACAAATATTTTTTTCTAAGCATTTTTTTATTAATATTTGGAATAAGCAATAAAAATATTTCTTGTTACAAAAAGAAAAAAAATTTTAGCAATTCGGGTAAGGTTATTAAGACTAATTATTTATCGATAGATAATGAAGAATTTATAAAAGATAAAAATATAGTTCCTAGTGAAATTTATTTTAAAGATAGCAATGTAATTTTTGTGTTAAAAAGGTTATCGATTTATTCAATTAACGAAGTTGAAGTAGATCGGAAGGATTCAATAATAGGTTATACCTTTAACCATTTGGGAACTGATAAATATTTCTTTTATACTTCATTCGCTGATACAGCTAAACCGCAAACTATTTTTCAAATGGTAGATTCTGCTTACTTCCCATTTGGCGGTGCATGGAATTTTAAGAGAGGTTTTCAACCGAGTCTCGTTGAAAACAATAATTTTTTAAATCTAATTGATACAAGCTTAAATGAATTAGAAAATGGAAATTTGAACATAACAAATTATAAATTGCTCCAGGGGTATCCGAAAAGTAATTCTGAAAGTAAGATTGGTATTTTGGTTTATTTAATGCCTGAAAATATACCATCATATTTTACTTTTGATAAAAACCTGACAGAAGAATTTGGAATGCCTGTAACAAGGGTTGACTTTTTAGATGCTGGCCGTGGGCCAAATAATGAAAAACTTTCCTGGTCAACAAGGGTATGGTTGGAAAAAAATATTCTTACTACCGAAGAACACAAAGTTTTTGATGCTTGGATAAAGAATGCCAGTATTCATTTTGATTCTATACATGATAAGCCAAAAGAAAAATATAAATGAAAGTAACTATGAAAATTTATACAATTCATTGATTTATACTTTATCGCCCCTTCCCATATGTAGTAAGCTAATCTCTAATTTCATCGGCAAAATTTTTATGTTTGTCTAAAAATGTTTTTTTTTGTCTCCATGGTTCGTATCTACATGCTTCAATAAGCTAATCGCTTGTTCCAACCTTTACCCCATCGAGTCTCTGTGTGCGATTTTGTATTTTCCCTTGCTTAGACAAGATTTTTTTATCACGCAAAGGCACCGAGCCACATAGGACTGGCTCATGGATTCATTTCACCATTTCATAGCAGTGCTTCTTGCAACTTAGAGCTTTTGTGTCTTCCTGGCATAACCCGATAATTGCCACCAAGGCACTAAGACACGAAGGTCCACAAAGTTTATCCTAAAGCTTTATGGTGCCTGCCTTCACGCACCATTTTTGCGCGCTGAGGAAAAAATGATCAACTTCAAGCCATTTTCACCATTTTTGGACTTTAAATGCAAAATGGAAGATAAACACGCGGTATGAAGAAATGTACATTCGGACTAATAACCCTTTCACTGATAAATATTGTGTATAGCGGACTAGCTCAAAATATTGGCGTGAACCGTGCTTCGATTAAATGGCGGCAGGTTAATACCGATGCCGGCAGGGTTATTTACCCGGTAGGGCAGGATAGTATTGCCAACCGTGTTGCCACGCTTACCAACGAATTGGCTACAAGCCATCGGGGCACAATTGGACCTAAAATAAAAAAAATTGATATCATACTACAAAGCGAGAATACGCTTTCCAACGCCTATGTAGGCATGGGACCATGGCGCAGCGAATTATATTTAACCCCACCGCAAAATCCATTTATCCTGGGTGCCAATACCTGGGCCGATCAGTTGGCTATACACGAATACAGGCATGCGCAGCAATTCAGCAATTTTAATGTTGGGCTGAGTAAAATTGGTACCATTGTTGGCGGGCAATATGGTCGGGCCGTTGCCAATAGCCTCGCCGTACCCGATTGGTTTTGGGAAGGCGATGCCGTTTTTAATGAAACCATTCATACCGGTCAGGGTAGGGGGAGGTTGCCATTTTTTTTCAATGCGTATAAAAGCCTCGATATCGGCGATAAGCAATATAATTGGATGAAATTGCGCAATGGTTCGCTGAAAGATTTTGTACCCAACCATTACGATTTGGGCTACCTGTTGGTGGCACATGGCCGGGCAAAGTATGGTGATAATGTATGGAAAAACATAACACAGGATGCTGCCGCTTACAAGGGATTATTTTACCCCATGCAAAAAGCAGTGAAAAGGCATACCGGGCAAACTTATGCGTCGTTTACCGATCAGGCACTGGGGCATTTTAGCAATAGCTGGCAAAAGGAAGTGTTTGAAACACCTGCATGGATGACGGATGTGCAGCCTAAGAATGTTATTAATTATAAGTACCCGTATCCTACTGCTGATGGCGGCTGGGTGGCTCTAAAAACGACCTTCAGGCAAATCCCCACTTTTGTAAAGCAAAGTGCTGAAGGGGAAGAGACTAAAATCACCGTAAAAGATATTGGTTACGATGATTATTTTAGTTATAACAATGGCCGCATCGTGTACACGGCGTATGAACCCGACCCTCGCTGGGATAACCGCGAATACAGTGATATCCGTTTGCTCGATGTAAACAGCGGTGTACAGGAGTCGGTTACGGCAAAAACGCGGTATTTTTCTCCCGATATAACAAGTGATGGTAAAAAATTGGTGGCTGTGGAAGTTTTTCCCGGCAAACCGGCTACACTACATATTATTAATAGGATTGGTGAAGTGTTGCAACGGTTTTCTGCCGATTCATCGCTTTTTTACAGTCATCCCAAATGGTTGAATGATGGAACCACCGTAATTGTGGCGGCCCGTATACCCAATGGCGATATGGGCTGGCTGGCCTGGAACACCAAAAGTGCAGATTGGAAATGGCTAATGGAGCCGGGCAAAAGGGTTGTGGGTTTTCCAGTAATACAAGGCGATACGATGGTATACACCCATTCATCTAACGGCGCTGATGCTTTGTATGCCATGTTGGTGAATACGGGTGAAGTCATTCCGTTGAAGAGGGCTTTTACAGGCATTTACCAGGGATTCTTGCAAAATGGCAAATTGGTAGGCTCAGTTTTTACGGCTGAAGGTTACCGGCTGGCGACTTGGAATAGCTTTAATAGTAATGTAAAAACGGCTTCTGCAGATAAAATGCCCGATCTCTATTTATCGCAATCCTTGGATGATAGCATGAACCTGGGTGAAATGACCACACTGACCTATCCATCGGAGCGGTTCAAAAAGAGCTTTAGGCTGTTTAATTTCCACAGTTGGATACCCGAACCCAATGAACCCGATTACCGGTTTACGCTCGTAGGTGAAAATGTGCTTTCCACCTTGTCATCTGAAGTATTCTTTAATTATAATACCAACGAAAGCAGCAGCGAACTCGGTGCCCGGTTTGTATATGGTGATATGTTTGTAATGCCGTTTGTAAATGGTTCCTACACCTTGAGCCGCGGGGTAAGGCTTAATGCCGATACTGTACTTTCTTTTAATGAAAGCGAACTAGGCGGTGGGTTAATGTTGCCATTAAACCTTTCTGGGGGAAAATATACGCGGCGGCTGTTGCTGTCTTCAGCTATTAACAATGAAAAAGTTAACTGGACAGGGCTTGCCAAAGATTTGCTGAACAATGGAAATTATACGGCTTCCATGAGCCGGCTTACTTATGTTGCGCAAATTCAGCGGGCCGTTCAGCACATTTACCCTCGTTTTGGGCAAACCTTGTTGGTGGATTATAGTGCCCTGGTGGATGGGCAAAAAGCAAATCAGTTCCTGGCATCTGCCGGATTATACCTGCCGGGTCTGCATCCCAATCATAATCTTGTACTTACCGGTGCTTTCCAGGGAAGGGATACTATGCGTCAATACCTTTTCACCAATTCTTTCCCTTTCTCCCGCGGTTATAATGAATTAAATTACCCCCGCATGTGGAAGGTTGGGGTCAATTATCATTTTCCGCTCTTTTATCCCGATTGGGGTTTTGGCAATCTTATCTATTTCCGCAGGGTAAGGGCAAATGCCTTTTACGATTTTACTCAGGGAAAAAGTTTGCGTACCGGTTTAACTACACCATTTGGCACTACCGGTGGCGAAATTTTCTTCGATATGAAGTTTTGGAACATACAAACGGCCACTTTGGGTTTACGATATAGTTACCTGTTGAATACCGACTTGGTGGAACCCGGCAGGGCAGGGCTATTCGAAGTGGTACTGCCGATTAACCTTTTTGGGCAATAAAAATGGCAAAAGCATTGTTTTTTCAATCAAATCCCCCATTTTTGGCATAACAAAATCCCCTTTTTCCACATAATTGGTAAGAATCTTGAAATTCTAATCGAAAAGTTTTACAGTTTTCGATGAATACTACTATCTTTGCGCTCCCAAAATCAGTATGTCGAAGCAGAATCTAATCAAACAAGACGGAGTAATCGTTGAAGCACTTTCCAACGCTATGTTCAGAGTGCGTCTCGAAAACGGGCACGAAATACTGGCAACAATATCAGGCAAAATGCGGATGCACTACATACGTATTTTACCGGGTGATAAAGTAGGGGTGGAAATGAGTCCATACGATTTAACAAGAGGAAGAATCATTTTCAGGTATAAATAAAATTATGTTACCGCTTACCGGTAACCGGGTTTCCGGTGAACTGGTGACAAAAATTTAATTCAATCATGAGAGTTCGTGCATCCATCAAAAAGCGTAGCGTCGACTGCAAAATTGTGCGTCGCAAAGGCAAGTTGTATATTGTAAACAAAAAGAATCCCCGCTTTAAGCAGCGTCAGGGATAATTCTTGAATTTCAAATTTCAAATTGTAATTTTATATGGCTCGTATCGCCGGTATTGACCTTCCTAAAAATAAGCGTGGAGAAATAGGCCTGACCTATATCTACGGGATTGGTCCCAGCACCGCTAAGTTTATTCTAACCAAAGCGGGAATTGACTTTAATAAAAAAGTAAATGCATGGAATGATGAAGAATTGAATGCAATTCGTTTAATCATTACCGAAGAAATTAAGGTGGAAGGTGCTTTGCGTAGCGAAGTATCCATGAACATCAAGCGTTTACTCGACATCGCCTGCTACCGTGGGTTGCGTCATCGTAAGGGTCTGCCCGTTCGTGGTCAGCGTACCCGTACCAACAGTCGTACCAGGAAAGGAAAGCGTAAGACCGTTGCCGGTAAGAAGAAAGCGCCTAAGAAATAATAATCAGGTTGTGGGTAGTTTACTATCCATGACTTTGTTATATAAATCCGGCACTATTTGGATATTACGCGTATGCGTAAAGGAGAATAAACCGGTTCCCGAAGCTATTCGGGATTTATTATTTAATTGATTACCTCCAATTCAAAAAAGAAAATGGCAAAGCAACAACAGCAAGTAAGCGCCAAAGCCGCCGCTAAAAAGCGTGTGGTAAAGGTGGAAGCAAGCGGCGACGTTCACGTCAATGCAACATTTAATAACCTTATTGTAAGTATTACCAACAAGCAAGGCCAGGTTATTTCATGGTCATCTGCCGGTAAAATGGGTTTCCGTGGAAGCAAGAAGAATACACCCTACGCAGCACAAATGGCAGCAGCCGATGCAGCGCGTGTAGCAATTGATGCAGGCCTTAAGCGTGCAGATGTATTTGTAAAAGGTCCCGGTAGCGGTCGTGAAGGTGCGATTCGTTCTATCGCGCAAAGCGGTATCGAAGTTACATCCATTAAAGATGTTACGCCACTTCCTCACAACGGTTGTCGTCCTCCAAAGAAGAGAAGAGTTTAAAAAGAAGGGAAGTCGGAAAGTCAGAAAGACGGAAAGTTGGAAAGAAAGGAAGTTGCTTTCGGTCTTCCGGGCTTACAATCTTCCGGACTATTTAAATATTGTTTCATTTAAACAAAGGGTGCGCGATTTATTTTTTACGATCTTTTACTGATCGTTGCACCGATATCAAAAAAGATCGAAATGAAAACAAATTATGGCACGTTACACTGGTCCAAAGACCAAAATCAGCCGGATTTTCGGCGAGCCCATCCTGGGCAATGGCAAGTATCTCGGAAAAAACAGCAATCCTCCGGGACAGCATGGCGCAAACCGCAAGCGCAAGCAATTGGGTGAATATGCACTCCAGTTGAAAGAAAAGCAAAAAGCAAAATACACTTACGGTGTGCTTGAGCGGCAGTTCTACAAGACTTTCGTTGAAGCTGCACGTCGTAAAGGTGTTACCGGTGAAAACCTGATCAAACTGCTCGAAGCACGTTTGGACAATACGGTTTTCCGCCTTGGTATTGCTCCAAGCCGCCCTGCTGCCCGTCAATTGGTTAGTCACAAGCACATTACCGTAAATGGTGAAGTGGTAAACATTCCTTCCTATCAAATGAAGCCCGGTGACTCTATCGGTCTGAAAGAAAAGAGCAGCGCTAACCAATCACTTACATCAGTAATGAAAGGTAAAAACAATAAGTTTAGCTGGCTCGATTGGAACGAAGCTTCGCAAACAGGTGTTTTTATTGCTTATCCTGAGCGCCAGTCTGTTCCTGAAAATATTAAGGAGCAACTGATCGTGGAATTGTATAGCAAATAATATTGAAGGCTAAAGGCATTATGCTTTTAGCCTTTTGATCGTTATTTGAATTAATGCTGATTTTTCTAAACGTTAAAAACGGAGATACATAATGGCTATTTTAAGTTTCCAGAAGCCCGACAAGATTGTTTTGCAGAAAGCAACCGATTTTGAAGCGCAATTCGAATTCCGTCCGTTAGAACCCGGTTACGGTCTTACCATTGGTAATGCATTACGCAGGGTATTGCTTAGCTCTCTCGAAGGCTATGCAATTACAGGCATAAAAATTGAAGGTGCGGAGCATGAGTTTGCAACCATAAAAGGTATTGCAGAAGATGTTACCGAAATGATATTGAACCTGAAGCAGGTTCGTTTTAAGAAATTGATTGAAGGTGATGTTGCCCAGGAAAAAATTTCGCTGAGCCTCAAAAACCGTACTGATTTTACTGCAGCCAACATTGGTGATGCATTGCAAAGCTTCCAGGTGATGAACCCGGAATTGCATATCTGCACCATGGATTCTTCAGCTAAATTGGATATCGAAATCTATATTGGTAAAGGCAGGGGCTATGTTCCTTCCGAAGAAAACCGTTTGAAGGACGCAACATTTGGATATATTCCTATTGACTCTATTTTTACGCCGATCAAAAACGTAAAATATACAGTAGAAAATACCCGCGTTGAGCAAAGAACTGACTATGAGAAACTGCTGATGGAAGTGGTTACCGATGGTACCATTCATCCTGAAGATGCTGTAAAGCAAGCTTCGCGCATTCTCATTCAGCACCTGATGATTATTACCGACGAGAACATTACTTTCGATACCAAGGAAGAGAAGAAAGAAGACCTGGTTGACGAAAGCACCTTACAACTGCGTAAAGTGCTTAAGACACCATTGGAAGATCTCGACCTTAGCGTTCGTGCTTTCAACTGCCTGAAAGCTGCGAAAATCAACAGCCTGAGCGAACTGGTTCAGTATGAACAGGAAGACCTGATGAAGTTCCGCAACTTTGGTCAGAAGAGCCTGAGCGAAATTGAGCAGGTACTTATTGATCGTGGACTTTCTTTCGGTATGGACCTGATTAAAATGGGTCTTGATAAAGAAGATTAATTAAGAAATCCCAATATTCAAAATTCAAATTCCAAATAGGAAAAGAGATTTTGGAATTGGGATTTTGGTTTTAAACTTTCTTATTTTTTATTATTTATTTGTTATTTCTTATTTCATCATGTTGCATTTCCTTGACACGGTGCAACATCTAAAATTAAATCGTCATGCGTCACGGAGACAAACAAAACAATTTAGGCCGCACGAAATCGCACAGGGAAGCCTTGCTGCGCAATCTTGCCGGCGAACTGATTATGCACAAGCGTATTATTACTACGCATGCTAAAGCACGTTCTTTGCGTACTTTTATTGAGCCTTTGATTACAAAGACCAAGAAGAACGAAACAGAAGCACTTATCAGCCATAACCATAGGTTAGTATTTGCTTATCTGAATGATAAAGCTGCAGTTAAAGAACTTTTCACAGTAATTGCACCTAAGGTAGCAAGCCGCCCGGGTGGTTATACCCGTATTCTTAAGCTCGGTCGTCGTGTAGGTGACAACGCTGAACTAGCCCTTATTGAACTCGTTGATTTCAACGAAGTATATGGTAAAGGTGTAGAGAAAGCTGCTGAACCTGCTAAGCGTACACGTAGAGGTAAGAAAAAAGCTGATACCGATACTGCTCCGGTTGCAACTGCAGAAGTGGTAGAAGTAGAAGAAGTGAAAGCAACTACGGAAGAAGCTGAAAAGCCTGCTGAGTAATTGTAATCTGAACTATATCGAAAAAGGTGGCCAAATTGGTCACCTTTTTTGATATATAATATAGCCAGTTACAAATGGGTTCTTGAAAAATATTTCATAAACAAAAACCCCGCGACAATTGCCGCGGGATTTTTGTTTATGAAATAATAGAATGCTATTATTTTTTCTCTTCCTTAATGATCTTAATCTCCTTGGTCTTTTTCACTTCTTCACCTTCTTTCTCGGTATCCATTTCAACTTCAAACTGTATATCCTTATTAAAGCTAAGGCTATCGACAGTAGATGCTGGAATTACTTCATCATTGATTTTTAATTCACCATCCTTAAAATCTACTTCATAAGATTCGCCAGCTTTAATAAGGCCTGCTGCTTTAATGGCATCCATAGCTACTAATACTTCATTCGTGTATTGTTTGGCGCCACCTTCTGTAATAATTTTTTCATCCAGTTCAATGCGTTGACCTGGAGTAGCAACACTATGACCGGTGCCGCTGATTTGGGCAAGGGTAGGTGCAATTACCAGTGAAACAATACTCATCAGTTTAATAAGAATATTCATAGATGGACCTGAAGTATCTTTAAAGGGATCACCTACAGTATCACCTGTTACGGATGCTTTATGCGGTTCGCTTTTCTTATAAAAAATTTCACCATGAATTTCAGCACCCTTTTCAAAGCTCTTTTTTGCATTATCCCATGCTCCACCTGCATTATTCTGGAACATTCCCATTAGTACACCACTAACTGTAGCGCCTGCAAGGAAACCACCTAATGCTTCGGCACCCAAACCTGGCATAAAGCCGATAATAAGGGGAGATATAATAGCGATTGCGCCGGGAAGAACCATTTTCTTTATAGAAGCTTCTGTTGAAATAGCTACGCACTTTTCATACTCGGGCTTTCCTGTTCCTTCCATAATGCCAGGAATGGTGCGGAACTGACGGCGAACTTCTTCCACCATCGCCATGGCAGCTTCACCAACTGCACGAATGGCGAGTGAGGAGAATATGAAGGGAATCATACCGCCTACAAACAAGCAGGCAAGCACATTAGCTTTGTAAATATCAATACCATCAATACCGGCTACACCCACAAAGGCAGCAAATAATGCCAGCGCAGTTAAAGCAGCTGAAGCAATAGCAAATCCTTTACCGGTAGCGGCAGTTGTATTACCCACTGCATCGAGGATATCCGTTTTTTCGCGTACATCTGGTGGCAATTCACTCATTTCGGCAATACCACCTGCGTTATCGGCAATAGGGCCAAAAGCATCAATGGCAAGTTGCATAGCCGTGGTAGCCATCATACCTGCTGCTGCAATTGCTACACCATATAATCCTGCAAACTCGTAAGAACCCCATATACCACCGGCAAGTACCAGTATAGGAAGCATGGTGCTTTCCATACCTACTGCCAGACCACCAATTACGTTGGTAGCATGTCCGGTACCACTTTGGCGTACGATGCTCATTACCGGACGTTTGCCAATAGCAGTATAATATTCAGTGATAATACTCATTAAGGTACCCACGGCAAGTCCCACCATAATGGAACCAAAAACATTCATTTTAGTGAAAACAAATCCACGCAGTATCATTTCTCCATCAGGCAAAATGAAGTCTACCAGGAAATAAGATGCAATGGCGGTAAGCACAATACTTCCCCAGTTGCCCATGTTCAGGGCTCTTTGTACTACTTCGGTTTTAATTCCTGCTGAATCGCTTATGCGTACAAAAAAAGTTCCTACAATGCTTAATAAGATACCTACCCCGGCAATTAGCATAGGCAATAGGATGGGGGATAACCCACCATACGCATCGGAAATTACTTTGGTTTCGGCACCTAATACCATGGTTGCCAATACGGTAGCTACGTAAGAACCAAAAAGGTCAGCACCCATTCCAGCAACGTCACCCACATTATCACCCACATTATCTGCAATGGTAGCAGGGTTACGCGGATCATCTTCCGGAATACCGGCTTCAACCTTTCCAACAAGATCTGCACCTACGTCGGCCGCCTTGGTGTAAATTCCACCACCTACACGTGCAAAAAGCGCAATGGATTCAGCGCCCAATGAAAAGCCCGTTAATATCTCAATGGCCTTGGTCATTTCGGCCTGATCAAAAGCGGAACCAACACCTAATGAAGGAACAAAAATTTGAATCAGTACAATAAATAGTGTACCTAAACCGAGCACAGCCAATCCTGCTACACCCAGGCCCATTACAGCGCCGCCCGTAAATGAAACGTTAAGCGCCTTACTAAGGCTTGTGCGCGCAGCCTGAGCCGTGCGAACATTTGCTTTGGTAGCAATACTCATTCCCACCCAACCGGCAAATGCACTAAAAAAGGCGCCTACTACAAATGCCAGTGCAATACTCCAGTGGCTATTTGGGTTGGAATAGCCCATTACAGCGAGCAACAGAGCTGCCACAATGGCGAAATAGGATAGGATTTTCCATTCAGCACGTAAAAAGGCCATAGCACCATCTGCGATGTAGGTACTAATTTCTTTCATGCGTTCGTTACCGGCATCCTGGCTGGCCACCCATTTATATTTAATAACGGTGTAAAGTAATCCTACAACACCCATAGCCGGAACGGCATACATCAAACTAGTCATAAGTAGTCAGTTAATTAACGATTTTTTTTAAGGTGGGCAAAGATAGGGGTTGAAAGCAAAAGCCCTGCAAGTAACGCAGGGCGAAAAATTGAAATTTATTGGCTTATGCATTCGATTGCGTTAGACTTACCATTCTTTCGTATCACAAAGCGAATTCTCCCTCCATAGTCGAATGTAAAATACATCTTTAGTTTTTTGGTTCAACATAACCTTGTGGGTTCCCGGTTGTAATTCGGATGTTTCCATTAATATGGCAAGTTGGTTCCCATCTGTATCAGTAGCCTGAAGATGATATTTCCCGGCCATTGGAACATCAAAAACGATTTCCCCAGCGCCTCCTCCTAAAGGTGTAGTTAAAATGGATCCTAATGGAAAGTTGGTCGTTTGCTCACCAGAACGAAGTAAGGATATTCTTTCTTCAGAAACGCTATCAAGGCTGGGCATTCCGTTTCCGCAAGGACCAATATAAGCTTTAAACCCAGCGTTTCCCTGCGTAGCTAAAAAGCCTGGGTTTAATTGAATGCTGTTTCCGCTTTTGTAATAAACTTCAGTTATGTCTCCGCCCGAAATTGTAGCATTACTGGACAAAAGTGACCCGGCTTCAAAAACCTTGTAGCCAACCACAGAGCCGGAAATGGATTGATCGGCAGGACAATTTGAATATACAGGCGACTGCCACACCCCATGTCCAAAAGTTACTGCCTTTATAACGCCTTGGGTTTGGTTAAGAATTAACGAGCTAACAGGCGTACGCGGCAGGTAATTAAAAAAAGGAATCCAGTCAGTCATTCCTGAACCCCGGTAAAATACACCAATATCCGTTCCGATATAGGCATTATTATTATCATCTATTGCCACACAATTTACCGGAACATTGGGCAGGTTGCCGCTAACGTTTGTCCAGGTGGGTGGGTTGGCACTTCCGTTGGTGGTTCTGAAAACCTTATTGCCGGCTGAAAATCCTCCAATGGTGGCCCATACAGTTGTAGACGAGTTTGGTCTTACACCTATGCCTGTAACTTTTAGATTGGTTGGGGCAAAAGTAGTGCCATTAATATTTGTCCATGTGGCTCCCTGATCATCGCTTCGCCTGATATTACCCGACCCTGACCAGGGGCTGCTTCCGCCTGCTGCATAAACCCTATTCGTATTACTTGGACAGGTTGAAAGCGACCAAGCTCCATCCATTGATACTCGGGTTGGATAATTGGTACCCTGATTATCACTTCTGCAAATACTATCGGCACCAACATATACCACATTACCATTCGATGGATGTGTGGCTACATTGATAAACCATTTTCCATTTACCCATGGAGAAATATCCGTTCCTCCTCCATTAAGGTTTAGTCGGAATACGCTGGTATTCATGGAAATGTAGGCTTTAGTTGCATCGTTAGGGTAAAAAGCCCCATCAAATCCGTCACAACATAATACAAACCTGAAGCTTGTAGTATTATTGGGCCGGTACAAAACACCATTATCCTGCGCACCTCCTAGAAAAAGGTTTTCATTTCCTTCGAACCCAACTCCTTTATAAAATTGTGTAGTAGCTAATCCGGGGGAGATGTCTGTCCAGGTAGATCCGTTATTATTACTTCGGTAAAGACCCCCATCAGTAGCGGCATAAAGCCATCCGTTGGTAGGGTGATATTTTACATCATGCACATCTGGGTGAATATAAGGGGAGCCTCCATTTTCATTGAAACTTGTCCGGATGGTCATGGTACTTCCTCCATTGGTAGACCCCCAAACCGTTAAGCCGCCTGTTGCAATTGTATTAGAATTGGTTGGGTTTACTGCAATGCCAAGGTCGTAACCAGATTGGTCTCTTGTGTCTTGCCCGTTATCGGCTCCTCCCAAAATATTAGGAGTAGTAGTTTGTCGGGTAAAATTCAATCCTGCATTTGTTGAACGGTAAAGTCCTCTGAATACTCCTGTATCAGTTACAGGACCCCAAAGGATATAAACTACAGATGTATTGCTTGTACCTACTGCAATTTGTCCTCTGCCGGTACCAGCAGGGGTGCCGGGACTCCAGGTTACGGAAGTGGTCCAGGTGTCGCCCCCATTGGTACTTCGAATAAAACGATCGCCACCTGTACCGGTAGCAAATACGGATGTACTGCTGCCGGTGCGGTAACAAATATCAAAGAAAGTGCCTGTTCTTACCCTTGTCCAGCTTGTGCCACCATTGGTCGTTTTGTATATTCCTTCACTGGTAGCGGCCAGTAAGGTATTAGCGGATGCTGCATCCTGAATGAGTTTATAGCCGGTTAAATTTGAGGTAGCGGATGGAAAACTTCCGGTGAGAAACCAGGTATTTCCTCCATCGGTTGATTTCAGCACACCTACACTACGACGGATATACCCCATGCTTTCTACAAACCCACCCCCATCTGAATCGCCATCACCTGTAAGAATATAAATGGTATTGGCATTATTCCAGCTAACCACTATACCTGAAATGCCTGGTGTTGGGAGGTATTTTGTAAGGTTTGTCCAACCGGCGCCGTTATTAGTGGTTTTCCATAAACCGGCGGCTGGGGTACCTACAAATATGGTGTTATTATCAGTAGGGTGAAAGGCTATTCTGTCTATTCGTCCAAGCCCCCTGTAAGGTTGAGCATTACTTCCATATACAGTACTATACGGGCCTAATTGGGTCCAACTTCCCTGATTGGATTGCATCTCAATGCCATTGGCTGCATTTTTATCAACAAATGCCTGATATTCTTTAAAAACTCTGCTTGAATAGTCCGTTAGGTTGCCTTTTTCATCAAGCCGGTTAGAATTTTCATACGCCCAGCGTGCCCATTTTAACATGGAGTTACCCTCAAAATCTGTTTCCCCGATGGCGTTTAATATCTCCGGTTGATTTTCCTTATAATGGCTTTCCACAATCCCCATAATTTCATCCGGTCGGGTTTGGCCTTTGAGCTTTTTTATTAAAGTAGAATCTTTTATTTTCGGTTGCGAAAAAACCAAAAATGGGCAGATCATAAACACAAAAATATTTAAAAATAATTTCATATGTTCATATTTAGTGCGCAGGCTTTCGCCTGCTTTTTTATTTGTAATATGGAACCAGCCTTACGGCAGACAGGTCTCAAATACTCATACATGCTCGATGTACGCCCGTTTATGGGAAATTAATGATTGAAGATGCAGTCAATTGTTATCCTAAGTTTTTTTACTTGAACCCAAGATTATTTATGGTATTTTAAAGCATCAATTTCTTTTTGTTGCTGTAAAATATATAAGGTTAATTCTTCAATTTTTTCCATCATTTTTTTCTGCATTTCGCCAACACTCAAGCCATTTTTTTCCATTTCCAAAGCAGAAGGAATTCCCGGCAGATGCCGGTTGTTTTTAATAAATGATTCAACCCCTTGTAAAGGCATTAATGTATAATTATCAGCAAATACATAATCGGGCCAGGCACCAGAAAGTTGCACTCGTAATTCTTCGCAGATAATTTTTCCATCCACACTAAGTGCATAACCTACTGCAGGATTGGTCGTAAGAATACCAACCCTTCCATCGCCCCTGAATGACATAATATCACCACGACTGCTGTTCCAGATATTCAATATATCATTGGCACGATTGGTTGCACCTGCACCTGCAACTGTTTGGCCCGCTATATGCCAAACTCTTTCGGCACCGGTATTTGCAAATTCAAGACGGCTGTAATCACCTAAAATACTTTCTTTTAGGGTGAGGTGCGGGTTGCCGGTACTGCTATTATAATTTACCAGTATTTTTCCATCATTTATTCCAGGTATAGCACCAACCCCCATTTTCTCATTTGCCACATCAAAATAAAATTTCGAAAATTGGGCATTGCCACTATGTGCAGCAATGGTAATAACATTGTCATTCAGGTGTCCAATACTAGCTATATCTGCATCACCTGCATCATTATAAAATAGGATTCTTTTTTGTAGTGCACCCGAGCCTCGCATTCTTATATTACCTGAAACTTCAAGCCTTTGGGTTGGATTAGTATACCCGAGTCCAATATTGCCTGTTGCCGATAAACTAATCATTTCCTGGCTATTGGTACCTATTTTAAAAGGAATATTCTCCTTAACCACCAGATAACCATATCGGTTAACCGGGGCATCTCCCTGGTATTGAATACCCATGTGTAATCCATCTGCAAAGGTTAAACCCGCAGCTGTATTGGAAAGGATAATACCAGTGTAAACAGAAGTACCTCCGGAAATATGCAAATCAGCAAGTGGAGTGGCCATTCCTATACCCACATTTTGGCCATTTGCAAAGCCAAAACTTAAAATAGAAATTGAAATGGCAAATAAATAGTTCTTTCTCATTAGATATGGTTTAAATAATAAAGGCTGAAAAAGTGCTTCCACACTTTTCAGCCTTAAAAATAAACCAAATTCCTGAGAAAAAAAACATTGATTATTTAATGGGTCATTCGCTTATATAACGGTCTGAAATAATGCTAATATGATGTAATACATGGCCTGCCAAAATAAATCCGAGGGCATTTACAGAAATGCTTTTTCCGCTTGCAGTTCCTGTTTTATCTAATGCATTCTCTTTTTCAAGGCTGCGAAAAAGAATAATGGTAGCTTTTCGCAAAGTCAATAATTCTTCTGCTAACCCTTTTAATTTTCGGTTAGCAGCGGGGGCAGCGGCTGCAAATTCATTTTCATCAAAACCGGGTAATTCCTGTTTTTCTCCCCGGCCAATACACATGGCACGATAGGCAAATACCCTTTCAGTATCAATTACGTGCTGAAGCAATTGTGCCACCGTCCATTTTCCAGGCGCATAACGATGGGAAAGGTCTTTGTTTTCTAATTGTAACAAAAAGTTTTGTAAAGGTTCAAAGGATGATTCTAAAACAGCCACTATATCTTCTCCTTTTACATTGTCTACATAACCCTGATAAAAAGGTGCAAAATCACCCGGAAATGGTCTTGGCATAAAATGTCATTTATTTTTTTGAAGGTAAGGTTTTTGATTTGGCAGATGCAACTTTTTCTGCCAATAACAAAGCATTGTAAGCATTTACAATGCCTCCGCTTACACAAAGGTCGGTCATTGCTATAAGCCCATCTTCTATACCTGGTTTTTTAAACAATAATTCATTTCCACTTTTATCAACCGATTCCATCAAAATCTTTTTTACTTCCACGGCGGAGAGTGTTGGATAATAACCACGGATAAGTGCTGCGATACCACTTACCACCGGTGCGGCCATGCTAGTACCTTCTAAAAAGGCATACTGGTCGGTAGTGGGGACAGATGCATATATTTTCACGCCCGGCGCTAATACATCCACGGTGGTTTTGCCATAATTGGTAAAGGTGGCAATCATACCATTTTTAATGGAAGAATCGCCCGAAGCACCTACGGTTATCATATTTTGAGCAATGGAGTTATCATTTAGTTTTGCAGAAGGGTAATTTTCTTTCTCATCAAGATTTTCAGAATCGTTACCCGCTGCATGCACCAATAGTACATCCTTGGACGCAGCATAGCGAATAGCATCATCCACAAATTGTTTATGCGGACTGAATTCCTTGCCAAAGCTCATGTTAACCACCTTTGCACCATTATCTGCAGCATATCGAATAGCCAATGCTACATCTTTATCATATTCATCGCCGTCGGGTACAGCACGCAGGGTCATTATTACCACATTGTTTGCCACACCATCGCCGCCTTTTCCGTTATTACGTGCAGCGCCAATAATGCCTGCAACATGGGTGCCATGTTTTGGATCGCCACCCATAACATCCATATTGCCATACAGCTTATTGCCAATGTCTGCCGGGTTATCGCCCACAATGGTTCGATAATCAACAAAAGGTTTTTCTTTAGCCGTCATTAATCCTTCCTGCTGTTCGATATAACCATTCAGGTCTTCAAAAATTTCTTTATTGGTTTTGTCAGATTCAAATTGAAGCATTTGTGCTGTGCGTAAATAACTAAAGCGGGCCCTTCTAGCATTATCATTGGTAAAAGTCGCCTTTTCCAGGTCTTCAATCGTATACACCTTTTTACCCATATTTTCCATGATCAGCGTATCTTGCTTGGCAAGCGATAGGGCGGTGGATTTTATGAGCCTGAAATTGAATTTATCTTCATTGCTTACATTTAATTTTTCTTCTACTTTAAGCCAAACAGCATATTTCTTTTTTTGCTCTGGTGAAAACGCTGCAGTATCAATGATTTGGTTTTCAAACTCACCCTTCAACTGATGATACAATCTTACAGCTTCCATATTTTCTTTGGTAAGGTTTGAACCTGTGGTATTACCCAAAAAATTCCAACCTTTTACATCATCAGTATAGCCATTTTTATCATCGTCCTTATTATTACCTGCAATCTCATTTTTATTTACCCAAAGCACATCTTTCAAGTCTTCATGTGTTGTATCAGTACCGCCATCTATTACTGCCACAACTACCGTTTGCGCTTTTTTATCCTTTACAAGGTTATAGGCTTTTTGTAGCGATATACCATGAAAACCATCGGTTTGCTTATCCAGCAAATGCCAACCGGCAGGTGTTGTTTGTTGTCCAAATCCAAGCAATGCGGCAGATGCAAACATGCCGGCAAGCAAAATGACTTTAAAATAAATCTTCATAAGTGCAAAATTGACGCCTTTGGGTATAGAAACGTAAAGGAAGAAATGATTTTAACCTTTTATAAAATGATGTATTTATCCCAGGTTAAACTGAATGCCCTGTGCCAATGGTAGTTTGTTTCCATAGTTAATGGTATTGGTTTGCCGCCGCATATAGTTTTTCCAGGCATCACTTCCGCTTTCCCTTCCGCCTCCTGTTTCTTTTTCACCACCAAAAGCCCCGCCAATTTCAGCCCCGCTTGTTCCAATATTAACATTGGCAATGCCACAATCGCTGCCGGCTGTACTTAGGAAAAGCTCGGCTTCGCGCAGATTAAGTGTCATAATAGCTGACGAAAGCCCTTGTGGTACTTCATTTTGAATCCTTATGGCTTCTTCTATATCAGAATACTTCATAACATAAAGGATAGGAGCAAATGTTTCCGCTTGTACTACTTCCATACCCGGGGTAACTTCAGCTATACATGGTTTTACATAACAACCGGTTGAATAGTCTTCTCCTTCGAGCACGCCCCCTTCTACCAAAAACTTACCGCCTTGTTCTTTACATGCTTCAATAGCGCGCAGGTAAGCAGCAACCGCATCTGTATCAATAAGCGGCCCTACATGATTTTTTTCATCTAACGGATCGCCTATCCGCAGCTGACTGTAAGCGGCAACGAGTTTTTCAGTAAAAGAATCATATACATCATTATGAATAATCAATCGCCGGGTAGAAGTACATCTTTGTCCGGCAGTACCCACCGCCCCAAATACGCATCCCACCAACGACATATTAAGGTCGGCATCTTTACTGATGATGATGGCATTATTTCCACCGAGTTCAAGCAAGCTACGTCCAAGCCGTTCGCCCACTTTTGCACCTACAGCCTTACCCATGCGTGTGCTACCGGTTGCGCTTATCAGTGGCAGGCGTTCATCACCCGCCATCCATTCACCCACATCGCGGCCACCTTGTACCAGGCTGCATACACCTTCAGGTACGGCATTGCTAATAAAAACATCCTGTATGATTTTTTGGCAGGCAACACCGCATAATGGTGCTTTTTCCGAAGGCTTCCAAATGCAAACATCACCGCATACCAATGCCAGCATACTATTCCAGCTCCAAACCGCCACAGGAAAGTTGAAGGCACTTATGATGCCCACAATACCCAACGGATGCCATTGCTCGTACATGCGGTGCAAAGGGCGTTCGCTGTGCATACTTAGGCCATAAAGCTGACGGCTAAGCCCAACTGCGAAATCACAGATATCAATCATTTCCTGCACCTCGCCATAACCTTCCTGCAGGCTTTTGCCCATTTCGTAACTTACTAATTTACCAAGATCATCTTTTTTTGCCCGAAGCGCATCCCCAATTTGTCTTACAATTTCGCCCCGACGTGGTGCAGGCCATTGGCGCCATTCAGTAAAAGCTGCTTGCGCCTGTAAAACCACCACATCATAACTGGGACGATCAGTTGGCATTACTGATCCTATTAGTTTGCCATCCACCGGGGAATAGGAATCAAGCGGCAATCCTTGTGTAATCATCCATTCGCTGCCGGTAGATGTACCACGGTTAAGCGATGCTATACCGAGGTTATTAAGTACTTCCTGTATCATATAATATTTAAATAAATTCCAAAAAATAAATTCCAAATTCCAAATCTTACACTAACACTGTTCATTTTTTCATGTACTCGCGTATTTAATTGTTCATTTACTCATGTATTTAATTGTTCATGTACTCATGTATTCAATTGTTCATGTACTCATGTATTCAATTGTTCATTTACTCATGTATTCAATTATTCCTTATTTCCCCAAATTCACCGTAACCCCTCCCATCCACCAGCGACCGGGCATGGCGGAACCTAACAGGTCGCTATACTTTACATCGTTTATATTATCTGCCTGCGCAAATACACTCCATTTTTTAAATGGTGCAAATTCCAGCTTCATATTAAGCACAAAATATTCAGGTGTAAGTTCGGCATTTATTCCACCATTTGTTTTTTGTTCATCTCTTTTTTTATAAAGGCCCGTTGTGGAAACAGACCATTTTTTATAGCGGTACAATGCATTGAAATTGGCCACCCATTTGGCCTGTGTACTCAGGTAGAGACTGGGTGTGGCTTCATTGCCGCTGGTATTTAGCAATAATAAACCCGCCTGTAAAAGAAGGGATTGGTTATTGGAAAAATTACGTTGGTATTGTACATCTGTTTCCCACCCCACCGTATTCACATCCCATATATTTTTACTCAATGCGTAGGTTCCGGTGGGGACAAGATTTTCCCTTCGGGGCATTTCATTGTAAGGTGTATTTACCCAGTCTACCAGTTTACTTTGGTCGCGTACAAAAAACGAATTGGAAATCTTCCAGCCTTTACCCAGCCAAAAATCGATACCAGCTTCATAGTTCCAGCCGCTTTCCGCTTCGAGGTCGGGGTTGCCAATGCGTCCGCTTGGAACCAATGCTCTATTATAATTATTAAATCTTTCGGTAAAATCGGCATCTCGTATCGTACGACCAATACTGCCACGCAACTGATAGGCTTGCTTGCGGTATGAAATATTCACCTGTGGCACAAGTTCGAAACCTGCACGCTCATGCAGGTCGAAACGAAGCGCAGGGTCAATATGCAGGCCCGGCGCCAGTTCGTATTGCAACACCATAAAAGCAGCAGTTTGCCATACGCGATGGTCGCCGCGATCATTACTTTTTATGCCCCTGTCAATATACTGAATACCACCTGTGAAAACCGTTTTTGCACTTAATTCCAGCGTTGCTTTTGAAAGCATTTGGAATAATTGGGTTTTGTTATTGTTGGCCACACTGCGCGGGTTAAAAGCATACACATCCTGAAGCATTTTATAGCCAATATCTGTGGTCCAGCGAATTGGCCCCCTATGAAAGGTAAGTTGCCCATGCTGCCACCACGATTCAACCCTTTCCTTTGCGGTATCGCTAACAAAACTGGTATAGAAATTTTGGGCAGAAAAATTACGGTTATCATAAGCGGATCTTAATCCAAGCGTCCAATGCGTTCCTAATTTTTGTGATAGCCCGAGCGAAAGGGAAGTAAGATCAAAAAAGCCGGTCGTACCGCGTTGAGACTGACCTGTTGCATGGTTGGACAGAATACCTGCGGAAAGTATGGTATTTTCTTTTGCCCATTGACCCCCGGCATTTACGCCCCACAGCCCGTATTCGCCACCCGTAAACTGTGCTTCCAGGATATTTTTCTTTGCCGTTTTAGCAAATGTTTTGGTAATAATATGTACCACACCTCCAACCGCTTCGGTACCATAAATGGCCGATGCAGCGCCTTTAAGAATTTCTATTCTTTCAATTTCAACCGGTGGCAGCGGAATATAACTGCTGAAATGACCGGTAAGCGGATCATTTAGCCGGATACCATCAAGTATGACCAATACCTGCTGAAAGGTAGAACCCCGAATGGAAATATCGCTTTGTACGCCCATTGGGCCTCGTGCCTGAACTTCCAGACCCGGAAGGTATCGAAGCAATTCATCCACAGCGTTAACAGGTAGGTTCGCAATCTGTTCCCCTTTAACGACAATAATGTTACGCCCGGTTTTACTGCTTTGGGTAGGGGAAAACCCAGCAGAAATAACCACCGGATCGAGCGATGAAAGTGTGTCTTGTGCAAGGGAAGCATTTGAAAGAATAAGGCAAATAATCGCTTGAAATAAAAAGTGAATCCGCATAAACAAATGTGAAAATGTGTTGGGCGCCAAAGATAAAGGGCATAATGCCAAACCTTTTTAGCAATTTGCGCGTCGCATGCCTGTAGAAAAAAATATCTATGGGTTTGTTTAATTTATCCTTAAAGAAATGATATTAAGTATGCGAATAATTCAGAAAATGGGGTTGGTAAGTATAGTTTTAATGGCGGGATTGGTGGCAAATGCACAAACGCCACAAATGGAGGCTGGTAAAAAGGTTTACATAAAAAATTGTATGGTTTGCCATCAGAATGATGGGGCAGGAGTTCCGGGACTTAATCCGCCCTTAATAAAAACCGATTGGGTAACAGGGCAAAAAACAAGACTTATCAATGTTTTACTAAAGGGTTTGGAAGACCCTATCGAAGTAAATGGTGAAGAATATGCCAATCCTATGCAGCCCATGACTCATTTAACCGACCAGGAAATCGCAGACGTTTTAACGTATATCCGCAATAGTTTTGGGAATAAAGCTGCCGCTGTAACGCCTGCTGAAGTAAAGGTTTTGAGGGCAAAGAAATGATGGTGAAATTGTAATCATACAATAAAAAAAATCCCCGCATTGCGGGGATTTTTTTTATTTAAAGCAAAGAAAATTAGGCTTTAGCTGTTTTTGTTTCATTGCAGCACTTACCTTTTTTGCAATCCTTATTTCCTGCTTCTTTGCAGGCTTTTTTGCATTCGTCGGTGCATTTGCCATCTTTACATCCCATTTTTTCACACATTTCCTTGCAGGTTGATGTGCATACTTCACCTTTTTTGCAACAGGTTTTTGCATCTTGTGCAAAAGTCATTCCGGCACTAAAAATTATTGCTGTTAAAAGCATCATTATCTTTTTCATAATATATTTTTTAATATTTTAAATTGAAATAATTCTCTTTGTCCTGGTTAATTCATTGCTGCCATTAGTTCTACAGCCCCTTTGATAGGAAGCTGAAAAATGGCTTTTGCAAATCAATAAAGCATATAATTAGCAATTGGGTGGGGGAGATACAACGCCTAAAAAAGGATTGGGTAATAAATCATTTTCAATACCTGGAAAAATAGGTTTAAATAAAATGCGGACAGACAGATGGTTTTCAACGGTCGATAAAATAACCGCGGTCAAATGACAACAGGAAAGCGAACAATCGCTTTGCCCACAACCACCTTTGTCTTCATGCTTTTTATTATTATCGTCTGATTCTTTTTTTTCTTTATGCATCTTCGCGCAACAACCACTTTCCTTTTCTTCGGTTGCTTTGGTTAGGTGGCAGGAAGTTTTATTTGCCGATGCATTAGCTGTCCAAACAGGTGCCATTTGGCCAAACAAAAAATACCCGCACCATGCAATCAAAAGGCAATATGTAGCTAAGTATTTCATTTGTTTTAATAGTACAAATATAACTCAGGATTTTTCAACAAGGATGATTTTTATCATAGGCAACAATATCGAATCACCTGCTATTTATGATATATCATGAAAACTGCAGGAACAGCCCGCTGTCCTTCTTTATCGCTTGTTTTAATGGTTTCTTTCCCATTAAGCAAAAGGCAACTGCTTCCGCCGCCATCAAGGTTTAGCGCTTCCACACACCCCAATTGCAGTAATGTTTCAGCTTGTTGTTGCAGGGTCATACCTTCAGCCATACCGGGGTTGCGGCCCTCGGTCATCAGGAAAATTAATTTTCCATCAGCACTATATCCCATGGCGGTTCTTGGGTGGCGATCATTTTCCCCATTTACAAACATGCGTTCTTCAACATTGGTAATTTTTATTTGCCCGTTATGCAGCAAAACCGGCCCACCGGCAATGGCAGTTTGCATTTTCCATTTTTTGGTACCTGCCGAACTTTTAAGTTCGTTCTTCATAAACTTCATGGTTGGATCGGGATTAGCACCGGTAAGGGTAGAAGGCGCATTTTCCAGTGCAAGGGCATAACGGCTGGATGTATCGGTAAAGAGCCAGGCTACATCAGCCTTACCTTTTTTATTAATGCCGATAGCACCACGGGTTACATACCGGTAAAGGCTATCATTTTTTCCTTTAACGGATGGAACATTAAAGGCAACTAATTTTCCTTCGCGTATCACGGCATTTAAATTCCGGTTATCGGCAAAGGAGAAAAAAGTGCCGTTTACCACCAATAATGGATTGTTCTCCTGGTTATAAAACTGTTGTGGGGTAAACCTTTTACCATTGCCCACTTGTGTGGTGAATTGTAATTGCTTATCCTTAAGGTCGGCACTAATATAAAAACATCGGTTGGGTTTTCCATCCACACTATCCGTGCTCATAAAAATTTGAACCGATGCGGGTAACGGAGCATATTGCTCACTTACATTCGTCCACTTTAATTGAGCAAGGCCGGGAAAACTTCCCAGCCCTGTTATAATTAGTAAAATTATTGATTGTAAGCTACACCTTACTATCGGTTTCTTAATTCGCTTACTCATTTATTACCTTTGTTATTCTTTATTTTTTATTACTTATTCCTTATTATGTCTTCTTTCTCCTGTTCCCATACCTTTCTTCCATATCCTTGCCACACATGCTTTTCGCTACGGTATGAACTGCGAACAAGCGGGCCGCTTTCAATATAATCGAAGCCCATTTCATATCCAATTTCGCGGAGTTCGGCAAATTCATCGGGGTGTACAAAACGATGTACGGGAAGGTGGTTGCGTGTAGGTTGAAGATATTGGCCAATGGTTATTACATCTACCTGCGAAAACCGAAGGTCTTCCAGGGTTTGAACTACTTCATCCTTAGTTTCACCAAGTCCGAGCATAATGCCGCTTTTGGTGCGAATGCCGGCTTGTTTTAACGTACGCAATACTTCCATACTACGCCAGTATTTGGCCTGAATGCGCACTTGCTTTGTAAGCCGCTCTACCGTTTCAATATTATGGCTGATAATCTCCGGATGTGCTTCCGCTACCCTTATAATATTTTCGGTTTCACCTTTAAAATCAGGAATCAGCGTTTCAAGTGTTGTATTTGGATTTAAAGCTTTAACGGCCTTAATGGTATTGTACCATATAATGCTGCCTCCATCCTTCAGTTCATCGCGATCAACGGAAGTTAGAACGGCATGCTTGACTTTCATAAGGTGGATAGCTTCTGCCACACGCTGCGGTTCGTCCCAATCAACCGGATCGGGCTTGCCTGTAGCTACAGCACAAAATCCGCAACTACGCGTACAGGTATTGCCCAATATCATAAAAGTAGCCGTACCTGCACCCCAGCATTCGCCCATATTCGGACAATTTCCGCTTTCGCAAATCGTATTCAGTTTGTAATTATCTACCAGCCCGCGCACATGCTTATAATCATCCCCAATAGGAAGCTTTACTCTTAGCCAATTGGGTTTTTTTATTTTTTCCGGTGCAACAGTTGAACAGCTCATATTTGAGATTCGAAATTAGAAGATTTGAAATTAAAGGGTTGGAATTTGGGATTTGCCTATACTGGAATTTCCCCTTATGGAATTTGGAATTTTCCTTTCGGAATTCATCCTATCATTTTCGCCTTCCAAACTCAAGTGCAACAAATACATTTAGAAAGGTTTTTTTACCTTCATTGGCAATGAGAACAGGCATTTCGGCTGTATAGTATTCCGCATTAAAACCTACTTCAATAGCGCTTACCATTTCATTGTAACGGCCATAATCAAAACGCAATGCGCCCTTTACAAATAAACCTGGTTTAAATTGCGTTTCTCCTGCACCCTTAAAGGTTCCGGAACTTCCTAATGGATTAAACAGGAAGTTTTGGTCATATTTGCCATCGCCACCTTCCCATTTTACAGCAAGTACCTGGCCTGAAACCTGGTCCTGAATATCAACATAATAGGGCTTTAGCATGCCGAGTGAAAAACCTCCACCATAAAGCGCTGTAACGGCTACCCCGTTTTTATTGCCTTTACCACCCAACAGGTAACTTTGGCCAACGCCCAGTTTTAAAAAATAAAAATTATTTTCCTTCCCATAAATAAGCGGCTGACCAAATATGAAACCACCACCGCCACCTGAGACATTATACAATTTTTGTTCTTTGGGGTGCTTGCGTTCACCAAATTCAATACTGTATAGATTGGCTTTGTTTACACTTTTCTGTTTGCCTTTCTCATAGAGCGCACCCCATCCATCGGAATAGAGCTTAAAGCCAAAAATATTTTGCTTGGGATAAATGATCGTGCCTTCTTCCTCAAGCTTTATTTGTGCATTTATTTTTTCGGCTTTATCCGCCTTTCTTTCTTTCCTTGATTTCTTTTCTGGTTCCTGTGCCTGCGCAAAGGAATCTGTTGCCATTAGGGCAATCACGAGGAAAATGCTTACAATTGCAGTCTTTTGATACTTCATACAGGTATTAATACGCTATAAACATCTAATTATTTTTCAAAAGTAAGGTATGACAGCTACTATTCTATATAATGGTGCGTTAAGGTGTACAACTGTTCACCTGCAAAGCGGCACCCAAATCGAAACTGACGCCCCCACAGATAACAGGGGAAAGGGTGAAAGGTTTTCTCCTACTGATCTTACAGCCACATCTTTAGGCCTTTGCCTTATTACCACCGTAGGCATAAAAGCCCTTGATATGGGCATTGATATCGATGGAAGTGAACTCGAAGTAACCAAGCATATGAGTAAGGAACCACCACGCCGCATTGTTCAAATTGATATAGTCGTGCGCTTTAATGCTTCGGGACTTGATGAAAAGGATCGGCAAATACTCGAAAATACCGGCAATACTTGTCCGGTGGCGCGCAGCCTGCATCCCGATTTGGTGCAGAATATTACCTACCATTGGAAGTAATATTTTTCTGTGGCTTTAATAACGCATTGCCAACCGCACATTCAAGACAGCGCTTTGTATCGCAATACCCTGTTTTTAATAGCAGCAAAGCCTGCGATTCACCAGCGTTTTTCGCTTTTTTGCCCAGCATTTGAAAAAGCTTGGTATAACGGTTGCTTTCAGCAGGCAATTGCTCCATCCACAGCAATGCTTTTGCCCGTACATCGTCGCGCATTTGATGGTGGCCATAGGAAAAAAGTACCGGGATGACTGCATTGAGCAATACCCGATCAACAAGGGTTTTGCCGGTTTGCTTGGGTTTAAATTCGCCTTCCATATCGGGCTTATAGTGGTAATGCCAGTAATCATTGGCACATACATCAAAAAGCAATGATGCTTCCCGGAGCGTTGGGGCTTCGAGTAATTTGGAAAAAAGCCCCGAGCTATTGTGCAAAAGCATAGCAAGCTGCGCCAAACGAATGGTTGGAAAATCATCGGGTCGCATCCGCAAAAAAACCGGTGGGCGATTCACCACGCGAAGTCCATATTTTTTCTGTAAAAACTGGTATTCGCGGTAGAGCATCTGCGGGTAATCGTCATTAAAGCCCTTGTGTAATAAACCTGATTGGCCTAAAAGGAGCGCTTCCAATTGTACCGGAACATTTTTATGTTTTGCCAAAATACGCAAGGGTAGCGATAGGGCAATCTGTGCAAAACTTTCTTTATTTACAGGCCCCCCAAAATAAGTGCAAACCAGTTGCCAGCAGGTTTCTTCCCAATGCATTTCGGTGGCTTCGAGTTGTTTGGTTACACGGCTGCATTTTTCCAGCAATCTTTCAGCTAAAAGCCTGTCCAGCCAATGGTTCCACACCAAATCATCTACACCGGTAATGGCTTTTCCACAGGGTATTTGATTGGGGTTATTCATCCACGATTCATATTGCGCTAATAGCAGATTGGAAACCCGGCTTTGTAATTCTACAACAGCAATTTGTTGTCCGTTTTCATCGGATACTTCGGCATCATGTTGCCATACTACGTGTAAAATTACTTTTCCGTAATGTGGATCGGTTTCATGCCGATGCCGGTACCAGTCACTGCTTTTCAGGTGCAGTTCTATATGGCCGGCCCATTCAGTATTGCCTATTTTTATTCTGCCATTAAAAAAATCGGGACCCTGATGGGTATTCAATTGTCCGGGATGAACAACAGACAAAGATTCGCCATTCGTGGTTTGAAATGCGTCTTTGTTCAGGTACTGAAATTGCCAGATGAATTGTAAGAGTTTTTCGGTCATCAGTATAAAGATAGAAACTGCTGCTGAAAAATAAAAGCTATTCCTTTTCCAATTCTTTCAACCTTCTGATTAGCCGGCTAATGGGCAGCCCCATTACATTATAAAAATCACCTTCAATTCTTTTAATCCCATATACACCCATCCATTCCTGTATGGCATATCCCCCGGCTTTATCGTATGGGCCGTACTTGTCTACATAGTCTATAATTTCTGCTTCGTCTAAATCATGAAAGGTAACAAGTGTGGTATCGGAGAAACTTTCCAGTTTTGCTTTGTAATAGATAGCAACACCCGAAATTACTTTATGGGTTTGCCCCGAAAGCAATTTTAAAAAGTCAATAGCTTCTCTTCGGGTTTGCGGCTTCCCAAATATCTTTTTGTCCATAATTACTTCGGTATCAGCTGCCACTACAGGAAGGGTAGACGTGTAACCTGTGCGTCCTTCCGTATGCTGATGAAGGCTGTCCCATACCAAACGTGCTTTTTCCCGGGCAAGGTATTCGGGTACTTCGTCCTCCGGCATATCAGCCGGATAATCTTCCGTACTGTGCTTAACAATTATTTCGAAAGGAATATGTGCCCATTCTAGCAATTGGCTGCGGCGGGGTGATGAAGAAGCAAGGATTATTTTTCGCATATCTGCAAATATAACAACCTAACTCATCGGGTATATAGTAAAAAAAACACCATGGAAATAATGCCGGTAAGCATGGACCATTTGAGCATTTTGCTGAGATAACTGAAATGATGGATTTGCTTTGCATGCAAAAATTTTCGGAAAATATGAATGAGTGGAGTGATAACCAGGAGAACAATATAAATAGAAAAAAACCACCAGCTAAACTGTATGACATACACCTGCATTATGAGCAGCGCGCCTATTAAAACCACCATCCAAACACCCGTGAAAACCTTGGCTGCAGGCATTCCCCATTGTAAGGGCATAGTATGGCACCCTTCCCTTCGGTCCCCTTCCATATCTTCCATATCTTTTACGGCTTCGCGAATAAGGGACAGTATAAATGCAAAAGCGGCATATAAGACACCAATGCGCGAAAGTCTTGCCACGGTTGCCTTTTCCTGTTCTGTTGCCAAACCGGTGGTCCACCAACCCGGCAATTCAGCCACAAGCAGTACCAGGATTACCCATGCAGTTAGGGCAGAAATGACTACGTTTCCTATAAGTAATTGGCGTTTAAAAGATGTGGAATAAAACCATAATAGCAGCACACAAATTATATTGCCCAATGCAATCAACCAATTGTTGAGTTGCATGCTAACCCATGTACCAATGATTAAACCTATACCTGAAAGGACAAGGTGCCAAACGAGTGCCCAACGGCGCCCCATTTTTTTTCCAATAATCATGCGATCGGGCTTATTAACCTGGTCGATATTTATGTCGAAGTAGTCGTTTATAATGTAACCTGCGGCTGCAATGCAAATAGATGAAAAGCAAAGTAAAAGCAGAAGGGGAGTAGTGAGTCTTAAAGGAAAAGAATTTACACTTCCATTTGCCGCAGGAACCACCACGCAAAAATGAAAAAGCAGTTGGGTTATACCAATAAAAACAAGGTTTTGCCAGCGGATTACCTTGAAAAAGCTGCTTAACTGCTTCATGCGGTGAAATTAAGGCAATCGGGTAAGAAGGGTTAAGATGGTTTAGGATCGTTTAGTTTTTTTTAGGATGGTTTGGGATGGTTTAGGATAGTTTGAAAACAATTAATTCCTGAACATGGGAATACATGAATACATGAATACATGAATAAATGAATACATGAACAAGGGAATACATGATTACATGAATACTAGAATGGGATGGAACAGAATTGAAATTAACGGCTGCTAATACCGGAAATGGGATGCCATTTATCCTGGAGTTTCATTACTTTTTCTATTACATCGCGGCCGCAACCGGTGCCACCATTTAGTGGGCTTATATAGCGGCTGACGGATATGATTTCGGAGCAGGCATCTGCAGGGCAACAGGGAAGGCCGCAAGCCTGCATGGCTTCTAAGTCGGGAATATCGTCGCCCATAAATAATACTCCTGCCGGGTCTATATTTCTTTTTTCTAATAAAGTAAGCAGGGTTTCTTTTTTATTATGTACACCCATATACACATCCTTAATCCCCAATTTGCGCAGGCGTTCTTCTACCAATACAGAAATGCCACCGGAAATTATAATCACCGGGTAACCCTGTTTTACGGCAAGTTGCAATGCATAACCGTCCTTAATGTTCATGCTACGCGCCATCTCACCATCGGGTAACAGCAAGAGTGTACCATCGGTAAGTACCCCATCCACATCAAAAACAAAAGTGGTAACAGAAGAAAATGCAGCTAACAAGCGAATAAATTTTAACGAATGTAAGGTAATAGGATGCGCTTATTTCTGATTATCGCGCCATTCGTACACCCAACTGCTCTGAATCATTTCAAGGTGACCTTCGTTGCTTTGTTCGCGGGTACCTTCAAAACCAGGGATTTGCAAAACCCATTCTAACAAGTCGGTAAAACGGATCCTGTAAATTTTTCCTTCATCAAAAGCAGCACCAAAACGCTCATATAGTTTCAAGGCAATGTCTTCGTAATCGTTCCAATGGATTGGCGGTTCGTAACTCATTATTATTTTTTTTTGAAAATTTTATATTTGATAATGAAAATTCCAATCTTTAAAATTCCAAATTCCAGGATCGAACTCCAAAATTATTCCTTTCCCATAATTTGAATACTATTTTGCGATTTGGAATTTCCATATTTGGAATTTTCGGGGGTTATTCACCCAAAAACTGGCTCTGATCGGGCACCCGGATTTTAAGTTCTCCCGTTCCTTCTTCGAGCACACATTGGCAACCAAGACGGCTATTTAGCCTGGGATTTACGGCACGATCAATAAAGTCTTCTTCGCGATCGGTAATCTCGGGCAAGTATTCGTCCCCACCTTCCACATAAACATGACAGGTACTGCAGGCGCACACGCCGCCACAGTTGTGGTGCAGGTCAATCCCGTTTTTCAGGGCTATTTCCAAAATAGAGTCTCCCACTTCCTGGTGGTTCAGGGTAAGTGGCTCAAGCCCTTTTTCTTCGAACGTAAAATGAATCGTATACATAATATAGTAGTCTGCTTCGATTAAAAAGTGTGCAAAAATAGCCCATACGGCTATACCATTTGTTATGATTAACCTTTTAGGGCTGCATTTGGTTGGGAAGGAGTAAAATAATTCCGTCTATAATAAATTGGCCAATTTATTGGTTATGTTGAATTTTAACCTTTCTTTTGCCCCCTATTTTTCAACAAACGATTTCTCAACGATACAATCAGGTATAGGGGCCATAATCCCTAAGGCTTCGATTGTTTGCCAGGGCCCTGCCTCGTGCGGGGCCTTTTTATTTCGGGAAAGAAGAAGCTTTTAATGATAGTATTTTTCTATGGCTGCGGATAGTGTTTTATAGAGTTCCTGTGCTTCGGGGGTATCTTTAAGTAAGGCAAGGTGCTTTTCAATGGTGCCTTTATCGCCACGAATAGCAGGCCCTGTTTGGAAATCAGCAGGTTTTCCAATAGCTAACCGGCTTACTGTTTGTTCCATCATGGGTAATAAAAGCGTAAAATCCAGCCCTTGCTGGTGGCAATAATCCCACGCAATGGTGTAGAGGTGGTTGGTAAAATTATTTACCCAAACGGCAGCAACATGCAGTTTAGTGCGTTCTTCATCGTTAGCATAAGCCACTTTTCCCGATAGAGTAGCCGCAAAATCGGCAATCAGTGTTTTGTCTTCAGGGGTATTGCCATCTACCAATAGTGGAATATGGCTATAGGCCAATACTTTTTTATGGAGACTTTGCAGCGGGTATAAAATACCATAATTGCGCGCCACCTTTTTAAGTGCATGCATGGAAACAGCTCCGGCGGTATGCACCACAAGGCCTTTTTCAAGGGTAAAATGCGTGTGAATTTCCGGAATGACCGTGTCAGGCAAGGCTACAATATAGATATCTGCGTCGCGGCGAATGAGATTCCAGTCGTAAACAGGTTCGGCTTCAATTGCGGCTGCAAGTGCATCAGTGGTAAGTTTGTTTCGGCCAAATACCTGCAATACATCATGATTGCCTCGATGGCAAAGGTGGCCAAGGGCGGTCGCAGCATTTCCCGATCCGATGATGACGATTTTCATGAAGCGTTTTTCTTTTTAAGGGGCAGAAAAGATTTCAAATGCTTAATTTATGATCATTAGCTCTTCAATTCGGTCAAAATGCTTTCGGTTTAGCGTTGAAAATGGTAGATCATATGCAATGGCTGTGGAAGCAATTAATAGATCTGCCAGGTCAATTTGTTTTCTTTTTATCTTCAAGTCCTTGTTTATTCTAACTGCTGCATCTACACAACCTTCGTCAAGTGGAATTACGATAATGGTTTGAAATATATTTTCCCAAAATTCCAATTGACTAGATGTTGCCCCTGAATAAATCTCAAATTTGGTTATTGCTGAAACAGAAAAATCATATTCTTTACCAATTAACGCTACCAACACTGAATTTGATTTATCAGATTTACGATAATAATCAATTAGAATCGAAGTATCAAGCAGAATCAATTGGTCCGCCATTGGTTGATAGCTTTTCTATTATTTTCAATTGTTTCTAATTGCTTTTTCGTTGCAACAGGACCATTTAGGAGCATATTCTTTAATTCATTTCTGGACTTGGGATTTCTGTTTTTTTTCTCAATTTCTGCCATTAATTGGCCTAATTGATTTGAAGGGAGAGACTTTACCGCTTCAACTAATTGTTCAAAATCTATTTCTAATTTAACTTGCATAAATCAAATGTAACCATATTTTTTTCGAATTATTCGCCTTTTAGCGACTTTTTATCTTAATTCAGCAGTTTTGGTTATTTCAAAAATAAATTGAAGACCATGGCAACGAAAAGGATTCTTTTTTCTATATTTCCTGCTATTCCAAATGAACATTAATAGAAGCTATATGCCTATAGATTACTTTTTCCCCACCCATTTCTGCAGGTGTCCATTTTGGCATTTTTTGAAACATATTTATTACAGAAGAGTCAAACGGAGAAAGGTAATTTGGGTCAGAATTATTGATGACACAAAGATTTCTAAGGCTGCCAAAAGTGTCAACTACAAAAGTGATTCTAACCCTGTCTTGCCAATCATCCTGGTTGGCAGGATACCTTAGATTTTTTTGTATATACCTCGAAAACTCACCTTGGCCTCCTGGAAACTCAGTAAACACCCGAGATAGCGCGTATTGTTAGTACCCTGGTAGTGATTGTATTTTTGGCTTATTTAAATTTTATACATGGAACTAAATAATAAGCCATCCATCCATAGAAGGTCAGCAGCAGAAATAAAGTCAATACTCA
>JBGSLS010000086.1:0-62032 GCA_041740575.1 Chitinophagaceae bacterium
AAAAGCTATGGATAAGATACTTCAATCAACAACAGAACTAATAAGACCAAACAGAACTAATCCAAGAAAGAAAACACAGAAAAAACCACCATCAATGAACTATAAACAGTTGTAAAACCTTAAGTAAACGACATTGATTCAGGAATGTCCATTTGGGCGATTTACTATCCTCAATGCCTATCATCATTTTCTTCTGGTAAAAGCAATAGGATTCAGTGGTTGCTTCATACCATATATTTTCTTCCCCATAAAATGAGCGCAGCATCCGCAGCATGAAGGTTTGGTACCCGGCTTCTTTTTCGGGGTCATTTTCCTTTTTCAAAAAGCGCATGGCCATTAAAAGGGTATAATTGATTTTTATAAATCGCCCCTTGTCGTGTTCAATCATTTTTCCAATGGTATCAATTTCAAATATATCCATTGAAAATTCAGTCTCTTCATCATGAAAAGTTTGTATGATTTTCTCCCGCATAATATTCCGTGGTACCCATTCGTAAATACCCGGATAAGTAAGCATTAAAATGCCATCATAGTCTTCGTGGGCAAGGGCTTCAAGATAATTGGCAAGGCGCTTATTCAAATTCGGATACTGCGGATTAAGTAGTGAAAGTTTTTTGCTTAATTCCATATTAAAAAAAGGGGAAGCAAAATTGCTCCCCATGTTTATTTATTTATCAGGAATGTTTCATTCATTCAGCAAAAAAAAGAATAATCACAAACTGTCAATTATTATTCTCTAAATATTCAATCCCCCGCAAGCACTAATCACCTGCCCGGTTACATAGCTACCCATATCGCTCGCTAAAAACAGGCTAACGTTGGCAATATCTTCAGCGGTTCCAAAGCGGCCAAGCGGAATGCCGGCTTTGTATTTATCAGCGGCTTCACCTTCTTTCAAATAGCTTGTCATATCTGTTTCTACAAAGCCAGGGGCAATAGCATTACAGCGAATATTACGGCTGCCAAGTTCTTTGGCAACGCTTTTTGTAAATCCAATTACGCCCGCTTTCGATGCGGCATAGCTACCTTGGCCCGCATTACCCATTTCGCCAATTACACTGCTCATATTGATAATGCTGCCGCTCCGTGCTTTCATCATAGGGCGTATAACATGCTTGGTCATATAAAAAACGCTGTTCAGGTTTACCTGTATTACATCGTTCCATTGTTCGGGTGTCATGCGCATCAGCAGGTTGTCTTTACTTATGCCTGCATTGTTCACTAAAATATCAATGGTTCCAAATTCGGCAAGCACATCCGTTACCAATTTTTCACATGCGGAAAAATCTCCTGCATTGCTTTGGTAGGCTTTGGCCTTTACGCCCATTGCCATTAACTTTTCTTCCAAAATTTTCGCTTTTTCTGCGCTGCTATCGCTAATGTATGTAAAAGCAACATTAGCTCCCTGCTCTGCAAATTTTATGGCAATGCCTTCCCCAATTCCGCGCGCCGCGCCAGTTACAATAGCAACTTTATTTTCAAGAAGTTTCATATACTTTTTGTTTATAAAAAAATAAAAATCTGTAATTATTTGTTTTCAATTTTAGAAGTCAGAATTTCATCTAATATGTTTCGTTCATTACTCAATCTTGGAACTTTATGTTGTCCGCCAAGTTTTCCTTTACTGCGTAGCCAATTTGTAAATGTTCCTTTTGGTAAAGCATGTAAAATCAATCTGCGTAAGGCAATGTCTTTATACCTTTTTGCATCATAGTCGCTGTTTATTTGCCGTAATGCTGCATCCAGTTTTTCTGCAAAGTCTTCTACATTTTCAGGTGCTGTGTTAAATTCAATAAGCCACTCATGTGCACCATTACTATTTTCTGAAAAATAAACGGGAGCGGCTGTATAATCTGAAACCGTGGCGCCAGTTTCACCGCACGCAACGGCAATGGCACGATCAGTATTTTCCACCATTACTTCTTCCCCAAAGGCATTAATATAATGATGCAATCTACCACTTACTTTTACCCTGAAAGGAAAGACAGTAGTGAAAGTAATGGTGTCGCCCAGCAAGTATCGCCAAAGTCCGCCAGTGGTTGATATTACAGGTGCATATTGTTTGCCCACTTCCACATCACCTAAACCAACGGTTGTCGGATTGTCCTTGCCATATTCTTCCAACGGCATAAACTCGTAAAAGATGCCATGATCAAGGTAAAGCAGCATTCCATTTTCATCTTCATGGCTTTGCGCCGCAAAAAAACCTTCACTTGCATTATAAGTTTCCAGGTAACGAATGGGGCCCCCCACTATTTTTTCAAACTGTTGGCGGTAAGGAGTAAAAGAAACGCCTCCATGAATGTATAATTCTAGTTCGGGCCATACATCCTTAACACTGTTTTTGCCTGTTATTTCCAGAATTCTTTTAAATAATACAAGGGTCCAGGTAGGTACACCGCTTACTGATGTTACATTTTCAAGGATAGTGCTTTGCGCAAGGCTTTCAATCTTAGATTCCCATTCATTCATTAAGGCAATGCTTAGCTCAGGTGTGCGTATCCATTCCCCCCAAAATGGGGTATTTTCAAGCAGAACGGCGCTCAGATCGCCAAACCTGATATTTTCATTGAGTTGCCCCACTTCGTGACTTCCACCTATTACAAGACCTTTGCCGGTAAGCAGGTCGCTATCAGGGTGACTGTTATAGTAAAGCGTTATCAGGTCTTTACTGCCCTGGTAATGGTTTTCATCGAGGCTTTGCTGGCTCAATGGAATAAACTTGCTCCTCTCGCTTGTAGTACCACTGCTTTTGGCAAACCATTCTACAGGTGTATTCCAAAGCACATTTTCTTCACCTTCCAGCATCCTTTCTATCCAGGGGCGCAGGTCGTCGTAGGTGTGAATGGGTACAGCCGCTTTATAATCGCGGATGCGAAAAGTTTTATTAAAATGGTATTTACGACCAAACTCTGTATACTGACCTTCGGTAATCAAATGCTGTAACACTTCCCGTTGGGTTTCAAGCGGATGCTCGGTCCAATGCTCTATGGCATTCAGGCGAAGCCTTGCAAATTTCGATATAGCCGGACTCAACAATTTCATAATCAGGGTGGCAAAGTACGTAAAGCATCAGAAAATTGGTGCAAAACGCTATGAACAACTTAATTTTATGCCCTATCTTAACGATTGACTGTTGGCAAATAAAATGGGTTTGTATTTATAAATAAAATGATAAAGGCTATGACTACAGTTGCTTTATACAATGTAAAAGGGGGCGTGGGTAAAACAGCCGGTTGTGTAAATTTGGCTTATTTAGCTGCCGAACAAGGACATAAAGTATTGGTTTGGGATCTTGACCCACAGGGATCTGCAACCTTTTATTTTCAGCAGGCACCCAAGCTTAAGGGTGGGTTTAAAAAGCTCCTTCATGCCGAAGCCGAGCTAAATGATAGTATTTTTGAAACCGGGTGGCCAAACCTCGATTTGGTACCTGCTGACTTATCCAATAGGAATCTCGATGTGGTATTGGATGGAATGAAGCAAAGTAAGAAGAAGTTTAAAGCGCTCATTAGCCAGCTTGAAGGTATATATGATTACCTTTTTTTGGATTGCCCTCCGGGTATCGGCGCTTTGAGTGAAGCCATTTTTGCTGCAGCCGATTATGTGGTGCTACCAACCATACCTACCACTTTAAGTCTGAGAACCTATGAAATGGTGAAGCAATTTTTCGTTGAAAACGGGTTGGATGAATCCCGTATCAAGTGTTATTTCAGCATGGTTGACATCCGTAAGAACTTACATAACGATACCCTCGCACAGTTTTACCGCAATAAGCAATTTCTAAAAAATTATATTCCTTATTTAAGTATAATAGAAAAAATGGGTTTACAGCTTGCACCGGTTGGCATATATGCGCCATCGAGTTATGCAGCGCAATGTTTTAGGGATGTTTGGAAAGAACTGAAAAAAAGCTTTAACTGACCAAGAAACCCTGAACTTCGCGGGGCAATTCATTTTAAAATAATACCAAATGCAAAGAGAATTATTTAACTGGTTTAGCCCGGCGCTTGGCGAAGATGCCCCTATAGCCATTTATGGACATTATGGTTTTTCCCTTCTGCTTGTGCCTACAGCCGGTGCAGATTATCTGGAATACGAGCGCTTTCAAATGATGGAATCGCTACGGCCCGCCATTGAAGCTGGTAAATGCAAAGTGTACAGTGTAAACAGTGTAAATAAGCAAAGCTGGCTGAATAAGGAGATGGAAGGTGCACACAAAGCAATCCGTCAAAACCAGTGGAATAACTACATATTCAATGAAGTGGTGCCTTTTATACGTACCAATAGTTCGCACGATACGCCCATTATTGTTTCGGGCGCATCATTTGGCGCATTGCATAGTATGAACCTGTTTTTAAAAAGACCCGATTTAATAAATGGGGTAATTGCCATGAGTGGCGTATATAACCTTATGGAATATACCGATGGTTATTATGATGAGCAGGTTTATTTCAACAGCCCGGCGCATTATATGCCTAACTTGAGCGATCCATGGTATTTTCACCATATTCACCAAAGCAGGCATATTCACCTGTTTACCGGCGAAGGTCCTTACGAAGCACCACATGCTGCACGTGAATTTGCGGGAGTACTTTACGACAAAGGCATAAACTATGAGTTGAATGTGTGGGGTCAGGAGTGGCGGCACGATTGGCCAACCTGGCGCGCATTTTTACCACAATATCTCGATTCAAAGTTTTAGTTGGTGTTATGCAACATAAAATTGTAATTATAACCGCTCCATCGGGTTCGGGCAAAACATCTATTGCCAGGTACCTGTTGGAGCGGTTTCCTTCGCTCGAGTTTTCTATTTCGGCTACCACCCGAGCTGCGCGTGGGCAGGAAGTAGATGGAAGGGAATATTATTTTTTATCGCTGGAAGCATTTGAGCAAAAAATTGCTGAAAACGCTTTCCTGGAATGGGAAATGGTATACAAGGATAAATATTATGGTACCCTGAAAAGTGAAATTGACCGTATGTGGCAGCAAGGCAAAATCCCCTTGCTCGATATAGATGTTCATGGCGCCATGCACGTACAAAAACTTTTCCCCGGTAGCTGCCTGAGCATTTTTATTGAAGCGCCTTCTTTTGAAGCCTTAAAACAAAGGCTCGAAAGCAGGGGTACCGAAACCCCGGAAAGCCTTGAAGCAAGGCTGAATAAAGCCGCGCACGAAAAGGAGTACAAGCTGAGTTTTAATGCAGTTATCGTAAATGATATTTTGGAAAGAGCCCAAAACGAAGCCGAAGTACTGATTCAAAATTTCCTGTGTTAAATATTTATTTTTCAAGATATTTTTTGGGGCAAAAAAAACTTTTTCGCTCCTGCTTCCATTTTGGGTTAATTTTCCCCCCTAAATTATTTGTATGCCATTTGCTAATAAAACCATTTTTATTACCGGTGCCAGTCGGGGTATAGGAAAAGCTATCGCCTTAAAATTGGCCGCGGACGGTGCCAACATTGTGATTGCAGCTAAAAGTGTAGTTGAAGATCCGCGTCTTGGCGGAACCATTTACTCCGCCGCTGAAGAAGTAGAAAAGGCAGGTGGCAAAGCCTTGGCCATTCAGCTTGATATACGGGATGAAGAAGCATCCAAAGCGGCTATTGAAAAGGCTGCCAATCACTTTGGCGGTATTGATGCCTTAATTAATAACGCCAGTGCCATTAACCTTTTACCTACCGAAAAAACAGAGCCAAAGCGATACGACCTGATGCATGATATTAATGTACGTGGAACTTTTTTTCTTTGCCAGGCCGCTATTCCTTATTTAAAAAAGAGTACGAATCCACATATTATCAATCTTAGCCCGCCGGTAAATATGAACCCAAAGTGGTTTGCCGGCCACCTTGCCTATACCATTAGCAAATACAATATGAGCATGATTGCCTACGGATTAGCTGCAGAACTTAAGCCCTACCGGATAGCAGCCAATGCCCTTTGGCCAAAGACTACGATTGCCACTGCGGCCGTAAACAACCTGCTGGGAGGCGAAATGCTGATGAAAATGAGCCGTACCCCACAGATTCTTGCAGATGCGGTTTGGTACCTTTTGCAAAAATCTTCCGTTTCATGCACAGGAAATTTCTTTACCGACGAAGAAATACTGGCAGGTGAAGGCATTACGGACCTGAGCGAATACGCTTATGTACCTGGAAATACACAGTTTTATGATGATCTTTTTATAGATAAGATACCCAGGGGTTAGCGGAAGGTGAAGTAACCATCAAAAATTCCCTATCACCATTTATTTTACATTTGCACAATTCCAACAACGTATAATAATTTTCTATGGATAATACATTTAACCCCGACAAGCAGCATACCTTAAATGAAAATGCCATTATAAGCGGCACCGGTTTGCATACAGGGGCTTTTGTACATATGACCATTAAGCCTGCAAGGCCGGGCTTTGGTTATCAGTTTCAACGGATGGATTTACCAGGACAACCGATAATAAAGGCCGATTGCGATCTTGTAACGGATACGAGCCGGGGAACTACACTTGAAGCAAATGGTGGTAAGATAAGTACTGTTGAGCACGTGCTTGCAGCGTTGGTGGGTACAGGTGTTGACAATTGCCTTATAGAGGTAGACGGACCAGAGATTCCTATTATAGATGGAAGCAGCGCTCCTTTTATAGAAATTATTGAAGCAGCAGGGGTAATGGAGCAGGATGTTGCTAAATCATGGTACACCATTGGAGAAAATATCACTTTTCATGATGAAGAACGCAGGGTAGAACTTACAGCGATTCCTTCCACCGATTATAAGATTACCACACTTATTGATTTCAATAGCCCGGTACTTGGCACACAGCACGCCATGCTGAAAACCATGCGCGATTTTCGCACGGATATTGCACCATGCCGCACATTTGTTTTTTTACATGAGTTGGAGATGCTGCTTGATAATAACCTGATAAAAGGCGGCGATATAAACAATGCTATTGTGGTGGTCGATAAATCTATTACTGATGAAGAAAAGGAAAGACTGAAGGGTGTATTTAAAAAGGATGATATTGAATTACAGGGCGAAGGGTATTTGAATAACCTTGAACTACATTTTCCAAATGAACCGGCACGCCACAAGTTGCTGGATATCGTTGGCGACCTTGCATTAACCGGCTATGCGTTTAAAGCACATATTATTGCCCATCGGCCCGGGCATATGGCAAATGTGGAATTTGCCAAAATGTTAAAAAAATATATTAAAAAGAACAAGCAATCACATGATCTGCCTGTTTACGATCCTACCCAGACACCTTTATATGATTTACCGGCTATTGAAAAAATATTGCCACACCGCCACCCGTTTTTGCTGGTAGATAAAATTATTGAGCTTTCTGATACATGTATTGTAGGGGTTAAAAATGTAACCTACAATGAATGGTTCTTTATGGGGCACTTTCCCGGGAATCCAATCATGCCGGGTGTATTGCAGATTGAAGCATTGGCACAAACTGGCGGTATTCTTTGTATAAATAGTAGCCCCGAAGGACAGTATGATACCTACTTTTTGAAAATAGACAACTGTAAGTTCAAGGCAAAAGTGGTTCCCGGAGATACCATGTTATTGAAAATGGACCTGTTAGAACCTATCAGGCGCGGAATATGTAAAATGCGTGGTACGGTTATTGTTGGAAATAAAATTTGCACTGAAGCCGAAATGACCGCACAAATTGTGAGAAGGAGTTAGGTGGTGATGGGCGGTATAAGCAGTTGAAAGTTGGCATATGGGTATCCTTTACCTTTGCACATTATTTTATTATTGTATTTAAAGGTCTGGCAGCAGAACCGTTTCATTTTAATAGTTATCTATGATACATCCCCTGGCATACATTCATCCTGATGCCCGCCTTGCTGATAATGTAAAAGTGGACCCTTTTACGGTAATACATGGCAATGTGGAAATAGGGGAAGGCACCTGGATAGGTAGCAATGTTACCATTATGGAAGGGGTACGTATAGGTAAAAACTGCCGTATTTTTCCAGGCGCAGTAATTGGTGCTATACCGCAGGATAGAAAATTTAACGGAGAAAAAACGACAGTTGAAATAGGTGACAATTGCACCATTCGTGAGTTTGTTACTATCCATCGCGGTACCAATGATCGTTGGAAAACCGTAATAGGAGAAGGATGCTGGATTTTGGCCTACAGCCATATTGGACACGATTGTGTTGTGGGAAAATTTTGTACCCTTAGCAATAGTACCCAACTTGCCGGCCATGTGGTATTGGGCGATTATGTAGGCATGGGTGGCGTATGTGCAGTGCATCAATTCGTTCATATTGGTCAGCACTCTTTTATTTCAGGTGGTTCGCTGATTAGTAAAGATGTGCCTCCCTATATAAAAGCAGGGCGGTCCCCGCTTAGCTACGCCGGTGTAAACAGTGTGGGGCTAAAGCGCCGTGGCTTCAGCAATCAGCAAATCAACCAGATATTGGATGTGTACCGTTGCATTTACAACAAGGGTATGAATACCACGCAGGCACTTGAATATATTGAAGAAGAACTCCCTATCAACGATGAACGCGATGAAATTGTCACTTTTATCCGCGAAAGCGGTCGCGGTATCATCAAGCGTTTCTCAAAAGGCGCTGCTGAAGATTAAGCCAATTTTTGTTCAGTTCATCCTTTGCTTTCAAGTTTCAATTTCATGGAAATTAAGGTAACCAACCTGGGTAAGCGTTATAACCGTCAATGGATATTCAGGAAACTGGATTATACCTTTTCTGCGGGTAATGCCTATGCCATCACCGGGTATAACGGTTCGGGCAAAAGCACGCTGTTACAGGTGCTTGCTGGTGCGGTTGATAACAGTGAAGGAGAAATTGTTTACCAGGTAAATGGCAAACATTTACAGTCGGAGCAGTTTTATAGTTGCTATACACTGGCTGCCCCTTATCTTGAATTAATTGAAGAATTAACCCTTGAAGAATTTTTTATTTTTCATTATTCACTGAAACCCATTATTCCGGGGCTAACCATTTCAGATGTAATTGAAAAGATTGAGTTGCACGATGCAAGGCATAAGCAAATCCGCTATTTTAGCAGTGGAATGAAGCAGCGGGCCAAGTTAGGTCAAGCTATTTTCACAGATGTTCCTGTTTTGTTTCTGGATGAGCCAACAGCCAATTTTGATGTGCAAGGCATTCGCCTTTACCATAATTTGGTAGAAACATACAGCAAGGAAAAACTGCTCATTATTTGCAGCAACGATGAGCAGGAAATTAGTTTTTGTAACAAACGATTGGATATTACGGCCTTTAAAAAAGTATAGATACACTTTAAATTTTGAATATATGTTTCAGCAATTCAGTGATATTGCCATTAAGGAAATTGCGCCCGGCTTTCTATGCAAAATCATTCATACCGAAAATAATACCATCAACTTCTTACAGGTAAAAGCAGGAAGTTCGATTCCCATTCACATGCACCCGCACGAGCAAAGTAGTTTTGTAACCGAAGGCGAATTTGAAATGACTGTAGATGGTGAAACCAGGATACTTACCACCAACCAATTTGTGGTAATCCCAGGAAATGTGTTACACGGCGGCAAAGCCATTACCGATTGTAAATTGATAGATATTTTTTGCCCTGTGCGTGAAGATTTCAGGTAAGGTTTTTGTGAAAAGTGAAACGTGAAATGTGAAAATCGCATCTTTCACGTTTCTCGTTTGACTATTCACGTTTGACCTTTCACGTTTGACTTTTGACGTTTCACCTTCTTTATCCAGCTTAACCCATACTTGCCATTAGCAGGTTCAGGTCGGTATATTTTAACCTAAACCGCTCGCTTAAATGGAAATTGGTGAGCGCACCTTTGAACATATAAATTGAATTCCTGATATTCAGGTTTTTCCAAACATATTCATCCAGTCCGCCTTCGCTGCTAATTTTTAGCATCAGCGGCATAAGTACATTGCTTACGGCATGGCTTGCGGTGCGGCTGTAACCCGAAGGAATATTGGGTACGCAATAGTGAATGACACCATGCTTTATAAAAGTAGGACGCTCATGTGTTGTAATATCCGATGTTTCAAAACAACCACCACGGTCAATACTTACATCAATAATAACGCTGCCGGGCCGCATATTGCTCACCATCGCTTCGCTAACCACCATGGGTGTACGGCCATTTTCAGAACTCAGGGCGCCTACGGCTATTTCGCAGGTTTTTAATTGTTTGGCCAAAATGCGGGGTTCAATTACCGAAGTCCACACGCGATGCCCCATAGTATCCTGTAACCTTTTTAGCCGGTACACATTATTATCAAAAACTTTCACCGATGCACCCATGGCAAGCGCACAACGCGCGGCAAATTCGCCCACAACCCCTGCACCCAAAATAATTACTTTAGTAGGAGGAATGCCACTAATGCCGCCGAGTAAAATGCCTTTTCCCTTGCCGCTGGAACTAAGGTAATGTCCCGCAATCAGCATACTTGCACTACCCGCAATTTCGCTCATACTGCGTACAATGGGGTAAGTGCCGCTGTCATCTTTCAAATTCTCGAAACTTAGCCCGGTAATCTTTTTTTCCATCATATGCTCAAGTGTTTCGGCTTGCAGCACACTCAGGTGGATAGGTGAAATAATAACCTGGTTTAATTTTAAAAGCGGAAGGTCTTCTTCCACCACCGGGGCACTTTTAATAAGAATATCGCAATTAAAAATCTCCTGTTTATTGTGCTTAATTTTTGCACCTGCCTCACTATAATCCCTGTCGCTGTAGCCGCTTCCTTCGCCGGCTTTGCTTTCTACCCATACATCATGCCCGTTTTCCACCAGTACACCGACCGCTTCTGGTATCAGCCCGATACGATTTTCCTGGAATGCAGTTTCTTTGGGAATGCCAATAAAAAGGTCAGCATCCCGGGTCTTGATGTCAAGGGTTTCTTCAAGGGTTTCATAACTAAAAGAGCCGCTTATGATTGGTTTGGACATAATAATGGAGAAAATTGTGGATGATAAAGTTAGGAACTTGCCGTGAAGCCACGACAAATATGGAAAATTTAATGCAGGTATGGGGTCGAAAGTGTACGGGTTCCATCTTCATTTGTAGTTAAATGCACAATAATGGTGTCTTCCGGAAGGAGATTTTCGGCTTTTTCCGGCCATTCTACCAAACACCAATGGTTACTATAAAGGCAGTCTTCTACACCCGCCTGTAACGCTTCATCTTCGTCGCGTAACCGGTACCAATCCATGTGATAAACAGGTTCGCCGGTTTTATCTCTATATTGGTTGATGATGGAAAAAGTTGGACTATTGGCAATATCCTTACTGCCCAATGCTTTTAAAAATGCAGCCGTAAAAGTGGTTTTCCCCGCACCCATTTGTCCATAAAGCGCTATTACCCGCGATGATTGGCTTTTTGCGAGAGCAATCAGCGCTTCTGCCGCATTGTCAATTTCAGATAAATGAAAAATGGTTTGCATGGCCCTGCAAGATAAAAAGGTATTTTGATGAATTGGCGCATTCTTGCAACGCTGTTGCTTTAATGTTCCGACAACCATAAGTGATTTTGGAAGATGGAATTGTAATTTTGCCTTTATATATGGATGCATCAGTTGTAAATTGGAAAGTGGATGGTATAACCTGTGCGAATTGTGCACTCAGCATAAATAAGGCACTGGAGAAGGAAGGATTGTCGAATATCTCAGTGAATGTGATTACAGGCGATGTAAGCTTTGAAACGCTCGATACCAACGGTACCGTTACCAAAGCGCAGAAAAGGGTAGAATCGCTTGGCTATATTGTAAACGATGGAACTGCACCGGCAAAAGCTGAGACTAAAAATGGCCTGCAGGTATCCAAATACATGTTGCGTTTTTGGATGACGTTGCCTTTTACAGCTGTCCTCATGCTCCACATGATTCCGGGTCTTCATTTACATTGGCTGATGAATCCATGGGTTCAGCTTGCAATGGCAACGCCTGTTTATCTTATAGGAATGAACTTTTTTGGTGTAAGCGCCTATAAAAGTATTCGCTCGGGTATCCCAAATATGAATGTGTTGATAGCATTAGGCGCTACCGCTGCATTTGGTTACAGTATTTGGGGTATGTTTCAACCCAATCCTGCCGATTTTATGTTTTTTGAAACGGCGGCTTCTATTATTACGATCGTATTTTTAGGCTATTATCTCGAAGATGTGAGTGTAGCCCGCACACAAAAAACCATTAAAGAACTTACCAAGGAACATGTAATTATGGCCAACATGATTGCGTATGACAGCCATGGCCATGAGAATGTTTTTCAAATGGAAAGCAATGCCTTAAAAGTGGGCGATCTTGTATTGATAAAAACCGGCGAACAGGTTCCCGCCGATTGCAAAATATTGAGTGGTGAAGCCGAAATAAGTGAAGCCTTGCTTACCGGTGAAAGTTTACCCATTCTTAAAAAACAAGGCGATATTATTGTTGGCGGAAGTACAGTCAGTAATGGCAACCTGAAAGCCTATGTAACCGCTACCGGGTCAGATACCGTGAAAAGCAGTATTGTGGCCATGATGAAGAAAGCGCAAACGGAAAAGCCACCGGTACAACAGCTTGCGGATAAAATCAGTGCCATATTTGTTCCGCTGGTGCTTGGCATTGCACTGCTGACTTTTTTAATCAATCAATTTGTGTTTGATGTTTCATTCCAGGAAAGCCTGATGCGGGCTGTGGCGGTGCTCGTTATTGCCTGTCCCTGTGCTATGGGATTGGCAACACCTGCCGCTATTGCAGTGGGGCTTGGCCGTGCGGCAAAAAATGGTATCCTTTTTACCGATGTAAAACGCATGGAACTTTTTCGTGATGTAAAAAGAATGGTGTTTGATAAAACTGGAACATTAACCACTGGCAAATTCCAAATTTCAAATTTCAAATCCCAAATTGAAGAAGACGCATTCAAAAAAATAGTGTTCTCATTAGAGAAATTTTCGGGGCATCCTATTGCAAAAAGTATTACCGCGGAATGGAAACGTAAAGATGTGCTACGCTGGCAAAAGGTGGAAGAAATAAAAGGTTTGGGCATGCGTGCATCGGATAAAGAAGGCAATCATTATTTTATAGGTTCGGCAAATGGTGTTGTGGGTGAAATGCCTGCGGGCCACAGTTTATATGTAACGCAAAATGATGTGTTGATTGGCTGGATAGATATTGCCGATGAAATACGCCCCGAAGCAAAAGCCGTAATTGATTATTGTAAAAGCAATGGAATAGAAACGGTAATCCTGAGTGGCGATACGGAAGCAAAATGCAAAGCAGTGGCCGATGTGTTGGGTATTGAAAAAGTAGTGGCAGGACAATCACCTGCAGAGAAGCTGGAAAAACTGGAACAATGGAGTAACGAAATGCCAACGGTAATGGTGGGTGATGGTATAAATGATGCGCCGGCATTGGCCAAAGCAACCATCAGCGTTTCATTGTCCGAGGCAAGCCAGTTAGCCATACAAAGTGCATCAGTAGTGCTTACGAGTGGCGGACTCTCGAATTTACCCAAGGCGATGCAATTAGGTAAACATACCTACGGAACGGTAAAGAGTAATTTATTCTGGGCATTTTCCTACAATATTGTTGCCATCCCCATAGCGGCAATGGGCATGCTGCATCCTACTATGGCAGCGCTTATCATGGGCGGTAGCGATGTGGTGCTTGCATTGAATAGTTTGTGGTTGGGGGTGAGGAAGTTGAAATAAAACAGTATTTTTATAAAAATTGCATGGGCATGGTAGTAGAAATCAAAAAGAAGTATTCTGAGAAGAAGAAGAAGGCACTTCTTGAAAAAGTGCAAAAGGTAGCCACAAAGGGTCCATCCCTAAAGGATGTTTTCGGCATTTTAAAAGATGGAGTAGATGGTTTGGAATATCAAAAAAAAATAAGAAGTGAGTGGGAATAGTTTTGGGTTCTAAATGTTAAAAAATCAATTAATCCTGTTGCTTATAGGACCCTAAACTGCCCGAAAAAACAAATAGTATACTTAACTTTATGATTCAAAATTGATAATATGGAAACTATTCAGGATTTATTGGATAAAGTCTATGAGCTTCCTAAGGAAGATTTTGATGCTTTTGATGAAACTTACAAGAAGTATAGAATTGAGAAAAAAAGAGAAGGTTTCGTTAAAGCATATAAGGAAGCATTGGTTTTAAAACAAGAAGGAAAATTATTTAGCACTGATAACATTGATACTTTAACCCAGTGGCTCAATGGCTAAATACAAAATCTTTTATTCGGAAGGCTTCCGAAAAACCTATAAAAAACTGGTAAGGCGAAATCCTGATGTAAGTTTTGAAATCCTTGAGAGCCTTATCCTTTTTCATCAGGATCCATTTTCCATCCAACTTAAAACACATAAACTAAAGGGAAGTCTTGCTAATTTTTATGCTTTTTCTGTGTTAACAGATTTAAGAATTGTTTTTAGATTTGATGATTCTGGCGATATTATTATGATAGATATTGGTTCTCATGATGAAGTTTATTAATCCATGCCTAAGCCCCTAGAAATTTTAACCCAATATTTCGGCTACCCTGCCTTTCGCCCGCTGCAGGAAGATATTATTCAATCGGTACTCGACGGAAAAGATACACTCGCCCTATTACCTACCGGTGGCGGCAAATCAGTTTGCTACCAGGTGCCTGCGCTTTGTATGCCCGGTATTTGTTTGGTAGTAACACCCCTCATTGCCTTGATGAAAGACCAGGTAATGCAATTACGCCGTCGTAATATTTCGGCGCTTGCCATCCATAGCGGGACGGCTTTTTTCGAAGTAAAAAAAGCATTGGAAAATGCAACAACGGGGCAATTCAAATTTTTATTTGTTAGCCCCGAGCGATTGCAAACACGCATGTTCCTGGAATACCTGCCTGCCATGCCCATTAACTTGCTCGCGGTAGATGAAGCGCATTGTATTTCGCAATGGGGTTACGATTTCAGACCGCCTTATTTGCGCATTGCAGAACTGCGCGAAGAACTGCCCGATGTGCCCGTGCTCGCACTTACGGCTTCGGCTACACCCGATGTGCAAAAAGATATCTGCGATAAGTTGGCGATGAAGCAACCCGCTGTTTTTACCCAATCATTTGCAAGGCCCAATCTTTCTTTTAGTGCATTTGAAACACCACACCGGCTGAATAAATTACTGGAAATTTTGCAGAAGGTGCCGGGTTCTGCATTGGTGTATTGCCGTAACCGGAAGTTTACCAAAGAAATTGCTACGTGGCTGCAGCAACAAGGGTTATCTGCATCGTTTTACCATGCAGGCCTTAGCAGCGATGAACGCAGCCTGCGGCAAGAATCATGGGTGCGCTCCCAAACACGCATTATGGTTTGTACCAATGCGTTTGGCATGGGGATTGATAAGCCTGATGTACGCACTGTAGTACATATTGGTCCGCCCGATAGCCTTGAAGATTATTACCAGGAAGCAGGTCGCGCCGGAAGGGATGGCGATAAATCCTATGCGGTGCTTTTATTTGCCAAAACCCAATTGGATGATCTTGAAAAAGGTGTGGACATCAAATTTCCTGCCTTGGAAGTTATACGGCAGGTCTATCAATCAGTAGCTAATTATTTGCAGTTGCCGGTAGGTAGTGGCGAAGGCGAATATTTTGATTTCGACCTATCCCTATTTTGCGAAAAACACAAACAGGATCCGCTTACAACGGTTAACGCCTTGACGACACTTGCCGCCGAAGGTTACCTGAGTTTTAATGAATCCGTTTTTTTGCCGGCCAAGCTTTCTTTTGGATGTAGTAAAGATTACCTGCATCGTTTTGAAAATGAACAACCGCAATTCGATCCTATCATAAAAGCATTGTTGCGCACCTACGAAGGTATTTTCGATAACGAAGTCAATATTCATGAACGCACGCTTGCAAGAATATTAAATGTAGAAATAGATGCCGTAATTCAGCAGTTGCAATCGCTTGTTTATTATGAAATTATAAAGTACACACCTAAGAAAGATACGCCACAAATTTTTTATCCTTACAGCCGGGTACCTGCTGCCGAAGTAGTGATTGATGCGAAAGCCTACGAAGCCCGCAAACAACGCTACATAAATCGTGTAAGGGCCATTATTCGTTATGCTTTTGGTAAGCAATGCCGCAGTCAGCAGATGCAGCAATATTTTGGGGAAAAGGAAGTAGGGTTATGCGGTGTTTGTGATTATTGTCTTACGAAAAAGCGGCTGGAGATGGTTAGCCATACACAATTATTGGAATGGTTGAAACAGTCGGAACAATTACTGGCAAATAATCCGGTAAGTATTGATGAACTCCGAAACCTACTTGGCATTACCCGCTTTCAGGCAGATAAATTGGTTGAGTTTGGGTTAAGCGAGGAAATTTTTAATTATGATGATAGGGCGAGGCTGGTCTTGATAAAGAATCAATAAAGGAATTCTTTATATCAAAAAAAACTCCAGCATTACGGTGGGTTAATAGGTGCCAACGAAGTCTTTAAGTTTCTTTTATGAAAATTTCTCAGGCAGCTATCTACAGTTCTTAACAAACACATTATGCAACCTTAATACCCGCCCTAACCTGCATTATAAATTCTATTGGTACTTCAGCTATATCGCAAATCTGCATATTATTTAGCCCTAATTTTACGATAAGATTCCGCACAATTTCTGCCTTCCCTTCTGCCTTTCCCTTTTCAATTCCTTTTTCAATACCTTTTTCAATACCTTTTTGCTCTGCCCTGTGCAGTATCAATTCTTCAATGCCCATAGTGGTAATATTATTGGTGATTGTCTTTATTGCTGTTTCAAAGATACGGTAGGTTTCCGGGTTTGAAAAATGGACATACATTTTCAGGAAATTAGCTAAGGCGCGCATGGTATTTTTATCCATATTCCGCGCAATCATCCTACGGAATAAATCAATTTTTAAATGAAGTAAATCTTCATCGCCTGCTTTTTTATTTTTAATAGCTATCAAAACGGTGAGTACGACCAATGCAAATGGATTGGTGTGGGAAGCAAGGGTTTCTTCATCCTGATCCCCAATTTTATAGGTGTTAAACTGATAAGTTTGAGATGTACCCATAAATTCATTATGGTAATGGTTGGGTTTGTATCCTGCCTTGTCGTCGGTAAAAATAGCAAGTGCGGTTACTTGTTTTTGGTATCGGTCAAGCAGGCGGTAGAAATAAGTGTACATGCGTTTGCCAAAATCATCTTCGGGATAGCCCTGCACTTCAATGTGTATGAGTAACTCTTCTCTGCCATCAAGGGTAAATGCCTTGATGAGCTTATCCACAAACCGTGGATGGTCGGGGTTATCCACTGAAAATAGTTCTTCAAGTTCATTGTCGAGAAATTAGAACTCCCGATTATGAAAGCGGCGGCTTCAAACTTAATTTTGGGCAACACAAACAAAGGCTCAAAAATAATGGCAGCCCCTTGCAGCCGCCTGCATTTATTGAACAACCAGAACTGACCCTTTTATATCTTGTACCTGCCTATTGGACATTTGGTACTTGCATTGCCATACAAAACTACCATTTACCATCCTGTTTTTGTATTTGCCGTTCCATTTTTGTTGTATATTTTTTGTTTCGAAAACCAACTGCCCCCACCTGTTCCAAACCTTAAGCTCAAATAACTTAGGCTGCTGGCTTGAGATGACAATGGCACCAAAAAGGTCGTTTAAGCCATCTCCATTGGGCGAAAATGCGGTGGGTATCCAAATTTCGTTACTGCAAGGCAGTACCAATACCCCCCAATTTTTACTTATCGTGCACCCCAAAGAATCAGTGGTTAATACAATGTAGTTGGTATTTGTTGTAGGCGAAACCATCCAGTTTGTACCATCCAATTCAACTCCAATTGATGGCTGCCAACTATATGCCGTAAACCCTGATGGCTGTCCAATTAATAGTGTACTGTTTACACAAATTGCCGTATCGTTTGGCCAGTTTTTATTTATGCCACCAACCAATACATTAATTGAGTCAGAAAATATTTGTCGGCAACTATCGGTGGCAGTAAGCCAATATTGGCCTGCATTTTTTACTTGAATATTGGGTGTATTTTCCCCAGTACTCCATTTGTAATTTTCATAACCTTTTGTGCCCAGCGTAATCGATTCGGGGTAGCATATAATTGTATCGCCACCCAAATAGAGAGGTGGCATCAAAGTAAATAAACCTACATGGATCGTATCTGCATATATGTTATTGCATAGGTCTGTAGCTAGTACCATAAACTTGCCCGATTTTTTTACCGAAATTTGATTCGTATGCTCACCTGTATTCCATGAAATTTGTTTATAATCATTATTTACAGTTAGCAAGATACTGTCGCCGTTGCACAAGCTGGTATCGTTACCAAGCCATACGGGGGCAGCTTTTGCCGCAAAACGAATATTTATGGTATCGCTTACGGTATATCCACAAAGGTTGGTAGCACGCACCCAATACTGTCCTGCTGTGGCTACCGTTATAGCGCTGGTTTGCTGGCCTGTGTTCCACAGGTAGTTGGAAAAGTTGGGCGAGGTTATTATAGAGTAATTAGGGGCACATATCATCGTATCGTTGCCCAAATAAAGGGTGTCGGAAGGAACCACATTCACCGTCACAGAATCAGCCAATGAGCAGCCAAAAATTGAAGCCTTTATTTTATAAGTACCGGCTTCTGGCCATGATAGGTTAATAGCTGTATCATTGGCATAATATACATGCTGTAAGGTGGTATTGAACGCCCAATTGGTTTGCCTATTGGCATTATATTTATTGGCAGTAAATATGGCAGGCTGGTTGGTACATATTGTTTTAGGGCCTGTAATTTTTATACTATCGCATACACTTAATAGCATGCATATAGTATCTATTTTCAAAATTTCATTTTCATGCAAAAGCGTAATATTTTCTGCTATATGTACATTGGTTTTAATCTCTAATTCTTGTGCGTAAGGTTTGGCTAAAAAATTTATGGTCGATAGGCTAACAATCCCTGTAGTATCTTGGCCAAAACAATCGCTATTAGAAATTTTACCAAATGGATTGTAACGGTAAATGTGTGACTCTCCTATAGGGTTGGTTAATCGGCTTGACGATAAAATATTAATAAAACTATCTGCCCCCATGTTAATTTTATAGCTCGGTATACTACCGTTTGCACTTCCCAGTGCATTAAATCCGATTCCGGTAACAATTTTTCGTTGTTCAATAATGTTGTATGATTGATTTACAGTAACAATATATTGAATGTTTGAATCAAACTCGTTTTCCACCAAAAAAGAAGTAAGCCCCTGGCTATTAAATCCATTATTTGTTATTGGTACAACGGCACAATGGTTGCAAAGCTTAACCAATTTTGATTGCTTCAATTGGAGGGAGGCGGTATCCATTGTAGCTAATATCCACGAAAATTTTGCACCAAAATTAGCTGAGTTAACAAATTTTCCATCTTGGTATATTTTTAAACCAAGGGTTCCATCGGGAAACAAGATAACCTGCTTTGGTAATACTGAATTGGAAGGACCTATCCCCAATCTATTGCATAAATTAGAATAAGTGTATTCAATGGCTTTTATTACGTTGCCGGTGCTTAATTGTAACCTAACGACCTTTGTTGTGCAAAATTCATACTGAAAAAAAACAGTCAAATGGTCCCCATGCAATATAGCTCCCATAAAATGGTTTCCCACAGCAGCATCACCTAATTCAAAAAGTTTACTGTTTTCAACCTGCAGGTTGGGCAACAGGTTAGCCATTGCAAAATTTTCACCTACTTGCGACACCGTACTTAGCAACACTAAAAAACCACCTTCTGTTTTTTCAATCAATTGGCATTTGCTAATTATATGTTGATTGTTAAAGGGCGGAACCGTAAAAGCCATAATATTCAAAACAGCCCCTTGCTTGTTAAGCAATGCCGTAAAAAATAAATGCTTAATTTTTGTATCTTCTCTTTGTTCTACAACGCCCAATATAGCAAGTTCACCGGTGCTGGTTTCTATGGCATCTAAAATATGGGTAGTAGAATATGGAGAATTTACATAGTAGCTGGCCGAAAAATATGGCTGGTATGCCGCATTAACATATTTAATATGCGCTTTTGATGATCGAAGTTGGCTGATACGATAATGGTCATATATCAAATGTCCTCCACTATCCATATCTATTACTACAGGCAGAATATTACTATTACTATTTTGCCACTTATAAAAAAAAGCAGAATCGCTTGCCTTGGGTTGGCCAAAGCAAGCGATATAAAATAGTAAGCTAAAAACTAAACTAAAATACTTATACTCTAACATTTATTGATATCACAATTGATCAAGCAACATTTACCATATTATACTATATACTGGCGACCAAGGGCCTCCACCTACAAAAGTGATAGGATCTACCACACAACCCGTTGTGGAATTTTTATAGCGATAATAATATTGAGTACTTGCAGTTAGGGTAATACCACTGTTAAATGCATCTGTAGAGTTAAATAAATTGCTGTAAGCGATGGTTGAAAAAGTTGAATTGGTTGAAAATTCGATATAATGTTGATTGGGTAACCCTGAACCATAGCTATAGCAGCAACTAGTACAGGCCGCTACACCTGCTATACCAATACCGCTACCACCTACATAAACTGGGTGCACCGTAGTGCAGGTAGTTCCATTTTGGCTCAAATTTATACTAACTAATGCACCATTTATAGGGTCCTCAATACATTCTGTATAAACCCTAAGCCTAATTGTTTTTGTATAATTATAATTATCCCAGTCTGTCCTAGGAATGCTTTGATATTCAAAAGAAACCCTATATGTATGTTGGGTGGCATCCAAGGGGTTTATACCTAAATCAACTATACTAATATTTTGAATATTTAAATCCCTCCAAACAATGGTTGCACCGTTTTTAATTTCTAACCTTCCAACTGTTTTTAATGAAGAGTTCCAAGGTGCCTGTAAAACAATTGCATTTTTTGAATTAATAATAAAATTTGCATGTATTGTTTTGTATGTGATACAAGTAGTTGTTAGGTCATAATTTTCGCCAATTACCGTAGGAAAATTGTCTTCATCAATATCAAAACAACCTGGCCCCGTATCCAAAGTTCGTATATTATCAATTGGCCTATCTATGGTGTTGCCATTTTCATCCTCATATTCCCACTGTAGTTGTTGGTTTACCACATTAATAACGGGTTTCGGGTTTTTCCTTATTAAGTCAATCATTTTTTCATTGACTTCGTCATTTAGGGCTTGGCTTTCCAATACCGTTTTTTTACACCCATTCAATGTAAATAGCATTGCAAAAAAGCTTGCAAATAGCAGTAAATGAATTAAATTTGCTTGTTTGTTTGTTTGTTTCATAACATGTATGGATTTTGATGAAAGAATACTGTTTTTATACCCTTGTTTATGGTTATATATGTTATTGCTAGTAAAGCTAAACAAAAAAAATGAGAATGCATACATTTAAATATACCAATTTATCATTTGTATATAACTTAATATTCTGGTAACAGAATAATCAACCCAAAACAAATACTTTTATACAATCCAACCATTTGCTAACCCGTATAAAAACCGTGCGTTTGCCCCAAAGGATAACCCAACAACAAATGGCCGAAAAAATTCCTTGCTCACGAAAACCCGCTTCGTGGCATATGCCACATAAGTAGTGGCAACAGGATAGTAGAAATCAAAGCCGACCTTATACGTTACAAAGCTCTGGCAAACGAATTATTAAAAAGCGATGAAGGTATCAAAAAAAGTAAGAAACGATGTTGTGATGTGGAACCGGTCTTTGGAAACATCAAAAACAATTACGGGTTTAAACGCTTTATGATTCGCAGCCTTCCTAATTTTTTTTAAATGGTCAATCTTTCTATGAAATTCTTGCAGTTAAACTTATTTAATAGCATGGGCTGTAAATGCATAATATTTCCTTTACCGCTTCCTCCCTCCAAACAAAACCCCCATCAAACTCCTCGTAAGCATCGTAGCCGCTGTTCGCAACGAAGATTTCACCACAGAATTATTCATAACCTTTTCCATCATAGAAGGTTCTTCCTTTGCCTTCGTTTTTTTCTGTTCAATTTTTACCGATGCTTCCTTTGCATTTTCAATTCTTTCCTTCAACATTTCGTGGGCACTTTCGCTATCCACTTCTTTATTGTATTTCGATGTGAGGTGGCTGCGTTTTGCAAGGTCAACCACTTCTCCATCGGTTAGCACATCCATTCGACTACGTGGTGCATTCATCATTACATGTACGAGTGGCGTAGGAATACCTTTTTCATTAAGACAGGTAAACAATGCTTCGCCAACACCCACCTGTGTTAGCAACTCATCGGTTTTATAAAATTCCGACAGCGGATAGTTTTCCGCGGTTTGTTTGATTACTTTTCTATCGGCAGCCGTAAAAGCACGTAATGCATGTTGAACTTTCATACCTAATTGTCCGAGAATGGAAGCAGGCACATCCATCGGGTTTTGGGTACAAAAGAAAATGCCGATGCCTTTGGAACGAATGAGTTTAATCGTTGTTTCTATTTGCTGTAAAAGCGCCTTGCTTGCTTCCTGAAATATCAGATGGGCTTCATCAATAAATATCACCAATTTGGGTTTTTCCATATCGCCTACTTCGGGACAGGTGCTGTATAATTCGGCAAGCATTTGCAACATAAAAGTGCTGAACATTTTTGGCCGGTCCTGCAAATCCATTACGCGTAGTACACTAATAATGCCTTGACCTTCGCTATCAGTGCGCATGAGGTCGGCTACATCAAAACTTACTTCGCCAAAAAAATCATTACCACCCTGTTGTTCAAGTTCTATTATTTTACGTTGTATAGTTCCAAGACTAACAGTGGAGATTTTGCCATACTCTGCTTCTATGTCGGCTTTACCACTACCCATAGCAAATTGCAGTAATGTTTTAAAATCTTGAATATCAAGCACGGGTAATTCATGGTCATCACTATATTTAAATAGCATGGCCACAAGTCCGCCCTGCGTATCATTTAACCCCAATATTTTACTGAAAAGAATAGGGCCAAATTCGGTAACGGTAGCACGCAAACGAACGCCCTGTTGTGAAGGGGTGAGTGTTAGCAATTCTACCGGAAAACCGCTTGGTTCAAAGGGCATACCAATCAGGTCGCTGCGTTCTTTTATTTTATCGTTGTTGGCACCCGGCATGGCAATTCCACTGAGGTCGCCTTTTATATCCATTACTAAAACAGGGATGCCGGCACTGCTCAAATGTTCGCTGATGAGTTGCAGGGTTTTGGTTTTTCCGGTACCGGTAGCACCCGCTATCAGGCCGTGACGATTTAGCATTTTCAGGGGTAGAAACACATCGGCATCTGCAACCACTTCGTTATCGAGTTTGGCTCGGCCAATTTTTACTTTTTCACCTTTAAATGTATATCCTGCCTGAACGGATGCTAAAAAGGAACTTTGATCTGACATATTTTTGTTTTTTTACAAGAACGGTTTCAAAGATAAAGGGCCTTATCTTTCCGCCTCAGACAATTACTCTTTTCCCCTATTTTTTAATTAAAAAATCATTTTTGCTATGCGCATTTTATTTATTTTATTGGGTATATATTTTCGGTTGCCTGCCATACAATTCGGGTAAATACATCAAATAGAAATTAAACGCATTTATTTTTCATCTATCAACAAAACAATTAAAAGTTGTCGTCAAATCTTTCAATTAACAAAAACCAGTAGAAAATATGCTTATGAGAAAATTGAAACTACTGGCCGGGGTATGCCTGCTAACCATGGCGTTGCAGGCGCAAACTACTTTTCCGGTCAATGGTGTTGCCGATCCCAAATCGGGTTCTATGGCGTTTACCAATGCCACTATTGTAAAAGACGCATCCACTACCATTAACAATGGTACACTCGTTATCCGCGAAGGCAGAATTGTAGCTGTAGGCACAGGTGTGGCTATTCCTGCCGATGCAGTGGTAATAGATTGTAATGGAAAATTTATTTACCCATCCTTCGTGGATGCGTACAGCAATTACGGAATGCCCGTTCCACAGCGTGCCACAGCCGGGTTCGATTTCCGTGCACCTGCTCAGCTTACAAGCAATCAAAAAGGCGCTTACGGCTGGAATCAGGCATTGCGCACCGATATAGAAGGCGCGCGTGTATTTTCAAGCGATGATGCAAAGGCTAAACCCTTGCGCGATGCAGGTTTTGGCACCGTAGGCACACACCATCCCGATGGCATTGCCCGTGGTACCGGTATTGTAGCCACATTGGCAAATGAAAATGATAACCTGGTTATCCTGAAAGACAAAGCTTCTGCGCATTATTCTTTCAGCAAGGGTACATCGGGGCAATCTTATCCCGGTTCGCTCATGGGTTCCATTGCCTTATTGCGTCAAACTTTTATTGATGCCGATTGGTATAAATCAAACCCTAAAGATGAAGGCGTAAACCTTTCATTGAAATATTTTAATGATCAGCGCAGTTTGCCACAGTTTTTTGATGCAGGGGATAAATGGCAGGCGCTTCGTGCCGATAAACTCGGTGATGAATTTGGCGTGCAATATGTAATAAAGGGTGGTGGAAACGAATATCAGCGTATCGAAGAAATGAAGGCTACCAAAGCCACTTTTATTCTGCCGCTCAATTTCCCCGCTCCGATGGATGTTGATGATCCTGCCGAAATGCGTTTTGTGGGTGTGGACCAACTAAAACATTGGGAACTTGCACCTACAAACCCTGCTGCCTTTGAGAAAGCAGGTATTCCTTTTTGCCTTACTGCAACCGACCTTGCAAGTCCCGGTGAATTTTTAGCCAACCTTCGTAAAGCGATCGAACATGGCTTAAGCGAAAAAGCGGCTATGGAAGCACTTACCAAAACACCGGCAACTTTATTGGGTGTATACGATCAGGTGGGAAGTCTTGAAGCGGGAAAACTCGCCAATTTTGTAATTGTATCGGCGCCTGTTTTTAGCGAGAAAGCAACGATACATAGCAATTATGTTCAAGGTATAAAGCATGTGGTAAAAGAAGATAGCTGGTACGATGTAAAAGGCTCGTATAACCTGAGCATTTTACGTACACCACAACGCGATGTAAAACTGGAACTAAAAGATGGTGGGGTAGCAACTTTTATAACCACCGATACCGTGACCGGAAAGTATACTTATGATGGTAAAATGGTAAAACTGAGTTACCCACAAGGCAGGGGACCCAATGCAGTGGATGTAACCATGAGTGGCGTAGCCGGTGATAAAGTATGGACCGGACAAGGGATTGATGAAGCAGGCAAATATTTTAACTGGAGAGCCGTTTTTGTAAAAAGCCCCGATCCTAAAGCGGATAGTGCAAGGGCGAAAGCACCTTTGGCATTAGGTAAGGTAACTTTTCCTTTTCTTTCCTACGGAAGTGAAACGATGCCTAAGCAGGAAACCTTGCTCATAAAAAATGCAACCGTATGGACAAGTGATGAAAAGGGTAAGTTGGAAGCAACAGATGTACTCGTAAAAAATGGTAAGATAGCCGCTATTGGCAAAGGATTAAGCGATGCAGGTGCCCGTGTAATTGACGGGACCGGTAAGCACCTTAGCCCCGGCATTATTGATGAACACTCGCATATTGCTGCCGCTTCCATTAACGAAGGCGCACAAAGTGTAACAAGCGAAGTACGCATTCAGGATAACCTGAACCCGGAAGATATTAATATTTATCGCCAATTAAGCGGCGGTGTAACTTCATCGCATATTTTGCATGGTTCAGCGAATACGATTGGCGGACAAACACAATTGATCAAACTACGTTGGGGTGCAAATGCCGAAGGATTGAAGTTTGAAGGAGCCGATGGTTTTATCAAGTTTGCATTGGGTGAAAATGTAAAGCGTTCTTCATCTACAGCGGGTAATCCACGTTTCCCTGATAGCCGTATGGGTGTAGAACAAGTGCTTGATGATGCATTTGGAAGAGCCAAAGAATATGATGTGCTGAAGAAGAAAGGTGGTGCCGGTTTCCGTCGCGATTTAGAACTTGATGCACTAGTAGAAATTCTCAATAAAAAGCGATTTATTACCTGCCATAGTTATGTACAAAGTGAGATTACAGCAATGATGCGTGTAGCCGATAAATACGGATTTACGCTCAACACTTTTACACATATTTTAGAAGGCTATAAAGTGGCCGACAAAATGAAAGAACATGGTGCGGCTGCATCTACGTTTAGTGATTGGTGGAATTATAAAATGGAAGTGGTTGATGCGATTCCGCAAAATGCTTCCATCATGCATCGTGTAGGGTTGAATGTAGCTATTAATAGTGATGATGCTGAAATGGCGCGTCGTCTTAATCAGGAAGCAGCTAAAAGCGTGAAGTATGGTGGTATGGGCGAAATAGATGCGCTTAAAATGGTAACTATTAATCCTGCTAAAATGCTGCATGTAGATAATAAAGTTGGCAGCATTAAAGAAGGAAAAGATGCTGATCTCGTTTTGTGGAGCGATAACCCGCTAAGCATTTATGCAAAAGCAGAATACACTATTGTAGATGGTACGGTATTCTTTGATCGCCAAAAGGATATGGAGAAAAGGTTGCAGATTCAGGAAGAAAAATTACGCCTGATGAAAAAGATTGCTGCGCTGAAAAAAATGCCTGCTGCCGGTGGTGGTGCGCGCAACTTTCAGCGCCCTACGCCACGTTATGAAATTATGCATACCTGTACCGATCACTTTCATGATCATGGTTTGCTAGTAATAGATGCGGATGATGTAGAAGCAGTTAATCAATAACCATCAAACATTTTTGGAAAAATATTAATATAAAGACATGAAGAAAATATTTTTAATACTTGGTTTAACTGCCACCATGGGCATTGCTCATGCGCAGGAAACCGTATATCCTGCACCGCCACAAAAAGGCACATTTGCACTTACAAATGCCACTATTCATGTGGGTAATGGCGAAGTGATGAATAATGGTATGGTGCTGGTGAGCAATGGAAAAATTGTAGATGTTCGCCCTACTGCACCCATAGCAGATGTAGCGGTGTACGATTGCAAAGGGCAGCATATTTATCCAGGACTTATTCTTGCATCGTCACAACTCGGTCTTGTTGAAGTAAGCAGTGTACGTGCTACTGTTGATGCATCTGAAATTGGAAACATCAATTCAAATATCCGTTCCATTGTAGCCTACAACACCGATAGTAAAGCAATCAATGTATTGCGTACCAATGGCATTCTGATGGCGAATATCATTCCATCGGGTGGGCTTATTTCCGGTTCATCATCGGTTGTCCAACTCGATGCTTGGAATTGGGAAGATGCAGCATACGTTACGGATAATGGCATTCATTTTCGCATGCCTTCCTTACTTACCCGCAGGGGCGGGGGACGTGGTGGCTTTGGTGGATTTGGCGCACAACCTGCGGGTGATCCCATTCAGCGCGCCCTTACACAAATTGACGAAGCAAAATCATTTTTCCGCGAAGCAAAAGCCTATGCAACCAACAGCAAGCCGACCAACGTTAACCTGAAATACGAAGCGGTAAAAGGTTTGTACACCAAAAAGCAAAAGCTGTTTATTCATTGCAATATTGTAAAGGAAATGCTGATTGCCATCGACTTTGTAAAGGAGTTTGGTTTTGATGTGGTAATTGTTGGTGGTTCTGATAGCTGGATGATTGCACCTATGCTTAAGGAAAACAATATTGCCGTAATTCTTGAGCAATTGCACAGTTTGCCTACCATGATGGATGATGATGTGGATCAGCCATACAAAACGCCTTACATGTTGCAACAAGCCGGGGTGCTTTTCGCCATTAATGATGAAGATGGTAACACGCGCTATCGCAACCTTGCTTTCAATGCTGGTACGGCTGCGGCTTATGGTCTCACTAAAGAACAAGCGCTTTCTGCTGTTACTTTAAATACTGCAAAAATTCTGGGTATTGCCGATAAAACAGGTTCCATTGAAAAAGGTAAAGATGCCAACCTTGTCGTTAGCCAGGGCGACCTGCTCGATATGAAAGGCAACATCATCAGCCGTGCGTATATTCAGGGCCGTGAAATTAACCTTACCGATAAGCATAAGCAGTTATCGGATAGGTATGAGTATAAGTATGGACTGGGGAATAAGAAATAAGGAATAAGAAATAAGGAATAAAAAATAAGGAATAAAAAATAAGGCCTGCCCTGAGCGAAGCCGAAGGGAAGTAGGCTGCCGCATTTTAACAAACGCCTGGTGAACTGAAATTCATCGGGCGTTTTATGCTTTGTTTTAAAACTGTGTTAGCTCGTAGTTGGTACTTCTTCCACCTGCCTGTTCTTGTTGTAAAATACCTTTTTCTATTAAATCCTTAATATCGCGCAAAGCCGTATCGGGAGAGCACTTCGCTATCTTGGCCCATTTCGATGATTGCAATTTTCCTTCAAAACCATCTAATAGTTTGTTTATGATGAGACGTTGTCTTTCATTTAATAATGTGTGTTCGTGTATTTTCCAAAACCTTGCTTTGCTTAATATTCTTTGCAAAACGACTTTGGTTTCTATCAATGCGTTTTTCAAACATTGAAGAAACCATTCTAACCATTCCGTAATGTCACCACTACTATGCTGAACTTTTTGCAGCACTTCATAATATCGTTTTCTTTCGATCAATATCTGGCTCGACATACTATAAAAACGTTCCGGACTTTTTTCAGCACGGGTAAGTAGTAAATCTGTAATCGCCCTTGCAATCCTGCCGTTTCCATCATCAAAAGGATGAATGATGATAAACCAAAAGTGAGCAATAGCAGCTTTCATGACAGGATCTGTTTTTTCTTCTGTATTGAACCAATCCAGAAAAGTATCCATTTCCTTTTTTACCATTGCCGGGGCTACCGCTTCATAATGGATTTTTTCTTTTCCCATAGCACCACTCACAATCTGCATTTCACCCGTTCGATAGCATCCCACTTCAATTTTATACATTCCGCTATATCCTGTAGGAAACAGCGCAGCATGCCAGCCAAATAAACGTTCTTCTGTGAGCGGATTTGTATAGTGTTGTGTAGCATCCAGCATCATATCCACAACGCCTTCAACATGTCTGTCGGAATGTACTAATCCTGCAACCTGTAAACCTAGTCGCCGAGCAATGGAGGAGCGAACCTGATCGTAATTGAGCATTTCACCTTCTATTTCCGAAGATTTTACTACGTCAAGCGTGAGGGTGGTAAGCGTAGCTTCCACTTTTGTTGAAAAGCCGAGGGAATTCATCTGCCCGGAGAGTGTTCCCTGCAAGTTGCGCACTTCACCAAAAAGGGCATTGATAGCAGCTTCATTCCAGGTAAAATTTGGCCAGTTTTTATGTTGATAGATATATTTTGCCACCGCCTTAATTATTGCTTGCGGTAAATATAGTGATTATTCTCCGCAAAAATGCGGCGATTAGGGTTGTTATTCTCCGCACGTGAAAACTTAACAGCGATGCCACAAATGTATTGGGTAACGAAATATAGGTGGTTCGTTCATCCCCATTTGAATCAATGGAATAGGATTGCAACTGCCCGCTTTCTAAAAAAGCCAGCATTTTTGAAACCTTATCTGCCATTACAAAGAAATCGCCTTTTTGTAGTTCTTTGGGCTTAAAGGCGGATGCAATTTTGGTGGAGGCGTCTTCGGGGAAGCCGGTGGATTGGAAGTATGTTAGGAGGTTTTCCATAGATGTAATGCTGTATATTTTTTGTTGAGTTGAAAGGCTATCAATCCTAGTTCCTCCACTTCGAACCTAAATTAAAGATAATTTACTTTTCTATATATGACCACCAAACAGGCAGTACGCTTGCTTGAAGATGTTCATTTTAAGCTTTCCTTTATATGGAGTCTTTATGGTACCGAGAATCGTTGAAAAATTTGTATAATAAAAACTTGATATTCGTTTCTTGATTTTTCCATCCTTAATTAACCAAATTGCCTTACTGCTTTGGTACTTCGAGTATTCTTCAATAGAATGGTAGTAATCAAAATCTGACCAGTAGTATGCCTTCGAAATGAAGGGTAGCAGCGGATTAATAAATCTGATCTTTGACTCAGTAACGATAATGTAGCTGCATTGAGTCATCAGCAAAATCATAAGAATTAGTTGCAGTCCACCAATTGAAAATAATAGGAAAAGAAGACCGCTGTCCATCCATGTTGCCCTATCCAAAAAATTAGTTTCTGAAAAAAGTGTAAATGTTAGAAAACCCCACAATAGGTTTGGAAAGATAATCGCGAGCAGGCCAACGATTCTATATTTTGATTTTACAGGGTATTTCATATGTATGCCAACTCAAAAATACTGGTGAAAGTTTTTATAGTTTTATAATGAAATTAAGAAAATACCATATACCTATAATTAATAGAATTATTTCAATTACCCAGATTTGAAAAATTTTACGCTTAAAAACGAACCTAATAATGAAATCAAGTGTGGCTAAAATCAACATAGTTTGCAAATAAATCGTCAATTCAAATATACTCCAGCCTTCAGATTCCTGAATATTAATGGCAGCCATAAAAATTTTATAAAGACAATAGGTTGTTGCCAAAAGTAAAGGAGTTACAATTTTCAAAACTTTCCCCAAACCTTGTGTTTTATAAATTACATTCTTATTCATTAGAATTTTAACTGCTTTTAGTTTTGGCTTTCATCAAGGCGGTTGCTAGTTTTGCTTCCTTATCTTTTTACACAAACGTCGCTTCCCTGTTTAATTTTTTCTTGTCAATGTCAAATTCATTACTAAACCATTCTCTCAATATATTTTCAATTTCATATTTATTGAAAGTCTTCGGATGCCTCCTTGATTTTACATAATTTTCTCTCGTCATTTTTTTAACAACTTGTCCAACAGTTTTCAAGTCAAGTTCGATTCCGTATGTATTTGCGATCCAGAATCCGAAGATAGAAACGCTAAATGCAAGCAGTCCGATTTGCAAATTAATAAAGAAGCTGACAATAGATGCAATCGCTAAAATAAGAAGTAATATTGTTACCCAATGGGGTGGTCGAAGAATGTTTAGTTTAAAACCTAAATGCTTTTCCAGCCCATTTATCTTTGAGCGCCTGCTATTTCGTGGTAGTAGTTCTGCAAGTGAATAGTTTATTGAAATATTTTTACTGTCGATTGGGAGTGTGGATGTAATCGCGTTCCGTAGTTTGTAAAATGCTTGTTGGCTTGTGCAGTCATCAGCATCTTCAAGTTGGATTTTGTTGGTAATATGGTCACAAAGCTGACCAAATGTCTTTAAGGGTACTAACTCATCGCCTTCGACGCTTATATCGAATGAAGTTTCGATTTTTAAAATTAAATCTTCAATATCTTCTGGATCAATATTTTTAAGTTCATAGTCTGTCATGGCATTTCTTTTTTGGCCAAGGCTTGGTGCAGGATTGACATATAAATTCTATCTCTTATCATGGCAACAAAAAATTTAATCAAAGATAGTAACTCGTTTTAATTCGTCCTGCTCCACGAATTCCCAAAAACATTTTTAAAAAAGACTATGCCATACTTTTTATCAAACCATACTTCATTTACGGTATATCGATGGCCACTATAAGGGTCAACATAAACCGCATTATTGCCCGATTTTATGATAACAACTTCTGCGTAGGTTCTTACGGCATTTGAAAAACTGGTAAAATTTATGGGCACGTAATAATCCGGGTAGGTTATGTAAGGGGATGCTGGAACTGGCCCCTGCGTTGGTATAATATTAAAATCAACAAGTGAGCTACCATAAACACCCATTCTTGCCTGCACATCCTTTGGTATGTTCTTTTTATCAATGTCCGAAGGGAGATACATTTGTTTTAATAATGACGCAGTTATGGGTGAATTTGGATAGGGTGGAATGGTATCAGTTCTTAGGAAATGTATTTGCATAAAGTCATAATGGTAATAAATTTCACAGGTTCCGAAGTTCCAACTACAGTCTTGTACTGTTTGTTTTATTTTTTCAATCTTAAAAATTTTAAAGGTACGGATTGAGCCGTTGGAGCCTTCAAAGTGTATAGAGTCATTTAATTTTAATCCTGAAAGTACTTGATCACTTACTTCATCAAATGTAAAATAGGGCTCTTTTGGCTCAATATCTTTGCGGCAAGAAAGAATCGAAAGTAGGATGATGATGGTATAAAAACGGGTCATGTTATGTGTTTGCAATGTTTAGCTTGCTTTTGAAACAGGCAGTTAAATCCTATGGTTTTAAAGATACGAAGGATTGCCATACCATGGGAAACAAAAACGCCTGAAGATTTCAAAATCTATCAGGCGTTCACTTATTTAATCCTTTATACTTCGTACCTCGTACTTCGTACCTCGTACTTCGTACTTAATTAATCATCAACGGCATCGCAAGCATCAACATATCTTCTCCATCGCCTTGTTCGCTTGGCTTAAGAATACCTGCTTTGGTTGGACCGCTGAGTTCGAGTACCACTTCTTCTGTATCGGTAGCATTCAGCATTTCAATTAAAAACTTGGCGTTAAAGGCGATGGCCATGTCTTCGCCTTCGTATTGGCAGGGCATGGTTTCGTTACCTTCAAAGTTGTAGTCAATATCCTGTGCTGCAAGTGCAAGCTGACTGCCCGAGATGGTGAGTACCACCTGGTTAGTGCTTTTATTACTAAAAATGCTCACCCGGCGGAGTGCCTGGGTAAACTCGGCTTTTGATACGATCATTTTATATGGGTTATCCGCAGGGATTACCACTTTATAATCGGGGAAGCGGGAGTCAATCAACCGGCAACTCATCAGGGTATCGTTATGCGTAACAAACAGGTGGCTGCCGTTGTAGCTAACCGAAATATTGTCGGTATTGTTGGGCAGTACACCTTTTAGCAGCGTAAGCGGCTTGCGGGGTACGATAAACGAATCCTGCGTAGGACAGCTTACATCGGTACGGCGATATTTTACGAGGCGGTGCGCATCGGTAGCTACGGCCTGCATGCCATCGGGGAACAGTTCGAAGTACACACCCGTCATGGCCGGACGCATTTCGTCGGTGGCTACGGCAAACAGCGTTTTGGAAATGGCTTTCAGCAACGCTTCGCTGTTCAGGCTAAACTCGGTGGTTTCGTCCTGCTCGGGCTCCTTGGGGTAGTTGTCCGGATTTTCGCCCATAATACGGTACTTACCATTGTCGCTCGTAATATCAATGGCAAAGTTGCCGTCAATATTAAAAGTGAGCGGCTGATCGGGCAGGTTTTTCAACGTGTCCATCAGTATTTTGGCAGGTACGCATACTTTTCCGCTTTCGCGGGCTTCCACTTCCACCTTTATCCGCATCATGGTTTCAAGATCGGTGGCGGTTACGGTAAGCGTATTTTTTTCTATTTCAAATAGAAAATCTTCCAGTATGGGCAGTACACTGTTCGATTGGATTACCCCATTTATTTGCTGCAGTTGCTTAAGCAATACGGAGGAAGAAACGACAAACTTCATAGCAGTTGACTATTTTAGTATTTATTTACGGGCCAAACCTAAGGCAAATTTATAATGGTTGCAAAGTAAGCCGTTATGTGTTAATAACTTGCAGGGATTTTTAAACAGAATGGAAGAAAAAAAGATCCGGCTCACCCCGGGGCAGGCACGCGAAAAGATAAAGGATTACTGCGCTTATAGCGAGCGCTGCCACAGCGATGTAAAGGAAAAGCTGTTTAGCCATGGGCTGAATGGCCGCGAAGTGGATGAGATATTGGCCATGCTCATTGAAGAAAACTACATTAACGAAGAGCGGTATGCCGAGCAGTTTGCCGGCGGGCATTTCCGTATAAAGCAATGGGGCCGGGTAAAAATTAAGTACGCCCTGCGGGCAAAAGGGATCAGCGACTACTGTATAAAAAAGGGTTTGGCACAGATAGACGAGGACGATTACGAAGCTGTCCTGCTTAAACTTGCCACCCAAAAATGGCAATCCACCCGCGGACAATTACCCGCTTCGCGCTGGGCAAAAACCCGGCAGTTTCTTTTGCAACGGGGGTTTGAGAGTAATTTGGTGCTGGGGGTGTTGAAGGGGTTGGCTGGGAGTTGATGGGTTGCCGGTTGATAAGTTGACTTGTTGACTTGTTGACGGGTTGAAGGTCAAATCCCCTCCATCGGAGAGGTGGCAGCGGCAACCTTCATTACTGATAAGAAGCAAAATTTTCCTGCCGCTGCCGGGGTGGGTGTATTTTTGATGGGTTGACGGGATGACTGGTTGATTGGTTGAAAAGTTGATTGATTAACGAATTGCATAGATGAGTAGGTAGCAAAAAAAAAATATTAAGCGGAAAACCCGCGTCAGCCAATATTAAATCTTACATATTAAATAAAAAATCGTCTCCATGCACAACCACCTCACCAACGCATCCATCCAACTCCTTCCCATTGTTCAGGACCGGCACCCCTACGAGTGGGTAGATGAAGTTATAGCCCTGATCGAAAAATGCGGGCTCGTTTACACCGTCGGCCCTTTTGGAACCGCGGTAGAAGGTAACTATGAACAAATTCGCCAACTGATTGACGATATCAACCAATATTTGCAACAACGCCAATGCTCGGAATGGGTACTGAATGTACAGTGGCAGATGCGGACGGATAGTGATGTGACGATTGGGGAGAAGCTGTCTGGAAGGAATAAGGAATAAGAAATAAATAATAAGGAATAAGAAAGTGGGCATCTTCCGAAATAGCTTAAGGGAATAAAAAATAAGGAATAAATAATAAGAAATAAGAAAGACCAACATCGAACCAATCTCTGCGTCATTGCGTCTCTGCGTGGGAATTGTTTTATGCGTCAGCCATCAAAGGTCAAACGTGAATAGCAAACGTGAAATCAATTTCTTCCCCAATGCGCCTTTTCGTGAGAATAATGCCCCGCCCTGAACCTGTGGACGGGAACGCGTCAGCCAACAATAAATCATAAACAATAAATAATAAATGTTCTGAATGAAAAAAATCGCCATGATCCCCGCCCGGTATGCGGCTACCCGTTTTCCTGGAAAGCTGATGAAGATGCTCGGTGGTAAAACCGTTATCAGGCGTACCTATGAAAATACAGTAGCTACCGGCCTTTTTGATGAAGTGGTCGTAGTAACCGACAGCGATATTATTTTTAATGAAATAGTTAACCACGGCGGCAAGGTAGTCATGAGTATCAAAAACCATGAAAGCGGCAGCGACCGCATAGCCGAAGCCATTGCAAATATGGAAGTGGACATTGTGGTAAACGTACAGGGCGATGAACCTTTTATGCAATGCGAGCCTTTACGTCAATTGCTTGAAGTGTTTGAAGGTTTAAATGGCGAAAAGGTACAAGTGGCTAGTATGATGAAGGTTTCCAAAGACCCCGACCGCATTGCCAACCCAAATTGCGTAAAAGTAACCGTAGATAAAAATAATTACAGCCTGCTGTTCAGCCGCTCGCCAATACCTTACCACCGCGATCAAAGTCTTACCCCGGTTTATTACGAACACATTGGCGTGTATGCCTTTCGCAAACAAACCTTGCTCGATTTTACCCAATGGCCCATGACCCCGTTGGAAGCTGTTGAAAAACTCGAACAACTGCGTTACCTCGAAAACGGCGTACCACTGAAAATGGTGATGGTGGATTTTGAAGGGGTAGGGATAGATACGCCGGAAGATTTGGAAAGGGCGGAGAAGTTTTTGTAGTTCTGGATTAGCAACCCCATATACTATAGGTAAAAGCCTATTTCGATGACAGTAATTCTTTCTATCCGAAATACACAATCTTTAAAAAATCGAAAAAAGGTAGAATTAAGTTTCAATATGCGATAATTAAATAATTCTATAAAAACACTATCCAGATAAATCAGGCTCAGCATCCAATAAAGGGTTAGCTATTTTTTAGATTTTTTCAAGGATTTTGGTCTGATTTCATTTTTTTAACTAATTTTATTCATTAATTTAGTTGAAAGCTGTAAATTTTAATCCAATAAAATGTTGTTTAATAGCAGAGTATTTAAGAGAATATTAAGGCGTTTACAGGGTAAAAACAATGATGTAGAAATAAAAAGAAGGGAACTATTATTACAAAGAATCTTTAAACATGTTGAAAATAATAGTGGCACTTATATTCAATATAAGGATGAAATAGAATATTTGAAAAGTACAGGAATTATAACCCCATTTCCCTATCCTAGTGAAGGTTTGGATACCAAAAATGTAATAGGTGAATTCGATGAAGTTAAAAAATTACCTTATGTGATGCATAAAGGTAAAAGACTCTATTTTCATAATGGTCTTAAACTTAAAAGTGCAAAGAAAAAATATTTAAAACTAATCAATGTTGAAAATATATTAGGAGATTTTAATTATAAAAAATCGCCTCATAAATATATTACGAATGATTTTTATGTAAAAACGGGTGATGTACTGATGGATATAGGTGCCGCTGAAGGACTCTTTCTTTTAGATAATATTGAAAAAATAAAAAAGGGGTACATTATTGAAGCCAGCGCTGTATGGATGGATGCACTGAATGCAACATTTGAGCCTTATTTAGACAAGGTAGAAATAATTAATAAATACGCAACAAACACAGTATCAGCAACAGAAACGACTATTGATGAATGTCTAAAGGGTGAAATGGATGATATATTTATTAAAATTGATGTAGAAGGATATGAAATACCAGTTTTAAGTGGTGCCGAAAAAACGCTGAATAGCCCAAAAGATATTAAAGTTGCATGTTGTACTTACCATCGTAAGGATGATGCACAAGTTATAGACAATTTCTTCGCTGATTTAAATTATAATAGGGAGTTTTCCGATGGCTACATGCTCTTTTTCCATGATAAATCTATTGATCCACCCTATTTTAGAAGGGGGATGATCAGGGCAAGAAAATTCCTTTAAGTAGAGTTTCTTCCTGTTACAGCAAAATGAATTAGTTTGAATATTCTTCTGATTTGATTTTCCTAAGGTTATCGATTAGTTAACAGAATGTATTATTACCTCCTGGCATACTTGAATAATCAGTACATTCATTTTTTTTTGAAAGTGCAACTTCACACATATGCTAAAAATTAGTTTTCTGTTATTGTTAGGTTTCGGCAGTTTTTTAATAGATGCCACGGCACAAAATCTAAGTTTTGAAGAATACAATCCCAAATCCACCCTTGTAGTTCCTGGTAAAATAATTACCCGAGCCAAATTCCCTTTTATTGATTTGCATGGCCATCAGTACGGCATGGTAACACAGGATATGAGTCCGGTGGTAGCGGTTATGGATTCCATCAATATGAAAGTAATGGTAAACCTGAGCGGTGGTTCGGGCGAAGGGCTGGTAAAGGCCATAGCCAATGTCAAACAGCATTTCCCCGGCAGGTTTGTGGTGTTTTGCAATGTAAATTTTGAAGGTGCGGGCAAGCCTGGCTGGATTGAAAATGCAGTGGCGCAATTGGAAACGGATGTAAAAAATGGTGCTGCGGGATTAAAAGTTTTTAAAAGCCTCGGATTATCCAATAAAGATGTAGATGGAAAAAGGTTAGCGATTGATGATCCTAGATTGGACCCTATTTGGGCCAAATGTGGCGAATTGGGAATTCCCGTATTAATTCATGCTGCGGATCCAAAGCCATTTTGGGATGAAATAAATGCCGATAACGAACGCTGGCTCGAATTGAAAACGCATCCGCGGCGTAAGCGCAGTGCAACCGACCCTGCACCATGGGAGCAAATTATTGCAGAGCAGCACCGCATGTTTAAAAAACATCCGAAAACCACTTTTTTTAATGCACATTTTGGCTGGTATGCCAACGATCTTGGAAAGCTGGGGCTACTACTCGATGAGATGCCCAATATGCAGGTAGAAATTGCAGCCATCATTGCTGAATTGGGACGTCAGCCGGCAAATGCCCGTGCATTTTTTATTAAGTACCAGGACCGTATCCATTTTGGAAAAGACAGTTGGGTGCCGGATGAATTTCCCACCTATTTCCGTGTGCTGGAAAGTGCAGATGAGTATTTCCCCTACCACAAAAAATACCACGCTTTCTGGGCCATGTACGGTATGAACCTGCCCGATGAAGTATTGAAAAAAGTATATTATAAAAACACGTTGCGGATAGTAAAAGGCATCGACAAGGGCTTGTTTCCGAAATAATTTCATGTTAATGCATCGGATCAATTTGTCAGTTTCAACATCTGCATTCCTTTTCCAGCACTTCCACCGTCCGTTTAAAATAGCTTTGCGCTTTCTCCGGCGAATCGCCAATACATACCACGCCCAGCTTACCATATTGGCTAAGCGCGCCTATGAGGTGAAATACTACGCCTTCCTGTGTAGAACCATCGTAGCGTAGTTCGTGTACCATGGCAATATCAATCAGGTCGTGCGGGGTAAGCCCGCGGTAGCAGGAATCGAAAAGGTTATCGCTGCTAAAATAGAAACGTGGTTGTCCGTTTGCCATACAGTAAATACCGGTTTCAGCATTATAGTTTCCTTGTGTAAGGTAATCAAGCATAAGGTAAGGGTGCGTGGTGCCACCTTTTCGCAGGTTTATTTCAATAGCGTAATGTTTCCATTCTCCATTTTCCTTTACGGAAATATAATCGATGCCAAAACGGCCAAGTGCACCTTTTTGCTGCAATGCTTCACCTACTTTTTTGCCCATTTCTCCAATGTCTTTAGCATATTCAGCTTTTGCAGGAAAATGTGCCCCTAAAAAAACCTGTCCGCTTTCGCCACCCAATTCCTGATCGTGGGTACTTATAATATTGCAAACACCAAGCGGGGTAATGCGGCATTGCACCGAAGGAGAATGTTTTTGGTCACCATCTATAAATGCTTCTGCAATACCACCCAGCACAACAAATTTTTGCAGATATACCTGGAAGGAAAGGTCGGAAGCAACAATACGCAAGCGCAGCGGCAGTTCGGCAAGAATATTGTCGTAATCTGCATCATAATCGGGGTACACAAAAATAGCATTGCCTTCGCCCGAAAAACCATCATTCATTTTCACAACGGCTTTGCGTAATTCAGGATTATTTTTTTTCAAGGTTAACAAGGCTGCTGCAATGTCATATTCATCTTTCAGGTCTTCTATACCATCCGGAACAAGCAAGCCGCATTGTTTAAACAGTTTGCGGCCGTTGCTCTTGTTGCCAAGGTTGTACAGGTCGGGGTCGCAGCCATAAATAGGGAGGTGGAGCTTAACAGCAAGCGTACGCTCGAATTCGGTAACATTAAAAAATGCAAGATGACCAAGATGCCCGTGCGGAATGCTTAGTCTTATGCGCTCAATAAGCCTGGGACGTTCCAGTATTTTTTCGGTAAGCGACCGTGGCGATGCATCGAAACAGCTAAGCAAAGTAAGCCGTTGGCGGGCATGGTAACCGGTAATGCCGGGCAACAGGTGAAGATAATAATCCACAATAATGGGGTCGATAGGTACACTTGTTATAAACACCACATGCGTGCGTGGCATACGCAAAAGCATTAGCAGGCACAAGAGTCTTTCTTCATAGTGTACAATACCTTCTATTTTGGCAAGTATTAATTGGTCGAGGGTAAGGCTTGGAATAATAACTACCGTTTTATATGCCAGCGGATCGGGAAAAGCATTTTCAAACTGCGGCATAAAATTTTCCTGCAAATGCCTGAAAATTTCCTTTTCCTGCTCCGAACCCGGTTGGGGAAAAACCTTTTGCGCAGGGGGAACCTGCAAACTATAATCATCTCTTAATAGTTCTGGCATAGCAATACATATCTGGAAGTTGTGAAATAAGTAAGATTTCTGATTTTATACCATGATAATTGTCACTTGTATGTATTTTTTTATTATTATGGTAGTCTTTACGTTCAGCACCAATTTATCCTGTTATTCATTCGTTTACTTCTACCTTTTAGCATTTTGCCTTCACGCTTTTGCCTTTATCTTTATGCATTCTTTTAGGTTCAATTATTAAGTTAGCTTAATCAAACATATGCAATCACACACCATATTTTCAATAATTTTTACGCTTGCCACATCGTCATTTGTGCAAGCGCAAAATTTTGTATTAAATAATAACAACATGAACCAGGATATTGCGCTGCTAACCTATAAGCCTTTGGGTACCACTGCCAGCAAGTATGAGAAAGTAAGTGAAGGCTCACCATGGTTACGCAAATACTGGTGTAGTGCCTATATGACCGATGGAAAAGGGAATACCTATAATCTATTACCCATTAAGATTGATCTCGTTGATGACAAGTTGCTTTACCTCGATAAGGGTAATGAAATGGAGTTGGTAACGCCTATTATGTACCTGACAGCTATAGACAGCTTAACAAGGGATACGCTAAAAATGGTGCGTGCCGATTATTATCAATTGAATGATGAGAATATTAAGGGCTGGTTGCAGGTAGAAGCAATGGGCAGGGCCATTTTGTTGCAGGATTTGAATAAAACGCTTTTTGAAAACAAGGCTTACAATTCAGCCGTTGTGGATTTACAGGTACTGGATAATAATGCCTGGATCATTTTTTTAGAAGGCACCGCACATAGGATCAGGAAAATTAAGGAAGCAGAAAATTTGCTGATGACAAGCAATCCATCCCTTAAAAATTTTAAGTACAAAGAAAAAGGGCTTGGAGCGCAACTGCGTGAATTGGTTTTAGCATTTAACCAGTAAGTGTTAAGTTTTTTTTAACCAAAGGGTAACCGATGGTTTGATGATTAATGGTAATTTGTAAAAAATTTAAAACATGCCTAAACTTTTTTATTTATGTAGTTTTTTGTTGATCGCAAGCATTGGCAGGGGCCAGTTTACGCCTGGCAATCAAACCGGGCAGGGTAATCGTACCGGTCTTATGGGCGATATTAAGGGAAATCCGATAAAATATGATAATTATGCAGATGTAACAACCGGCAGTCCATTTTTATTTGAAGATTACCGGATGGGTACACTAAATAATGGCAGTGGTTTGGCCTATCCGCCTTTAATGCTAAAGGTTGATTTGGTTGCAGATAAGGTATACTATCTTAATGAAGCAGGTCAGCCAATGGAATTAGCTTCACCGGTTATGTACCTTAAATTTAATGACAAAATTGCCGGTAAGGATGTGGAATTATTGAAAGCATTTTACTTTACCAATTATAGTAAGGAGGGGTTAAAAGGATGGCTGCAAATACATGAAAATGGTAAGGCTATGCTACTGGAACCTAAGGAACGAAATATGAGAAAATCGATACCTTATGGTACTGCTGTTGCCGATGTGAGGATAGACCAAAAAGGTGGTTGGGTGATAGCGGTAGATAAAGAAGTTTTGCTGGTAAAAAAGTATAAGGATGCCGCGGAAATGCTTGAAAAGAGCAATCCTGCCATTAAAAGCTTTAAGCCCACTCAAAAAGCGCTTGATGCACAATTAGCTGAGTTGGTAAGGGCATTTAACCAGCTATAGTGCAGTTTTTAAATGACTATAATCCATTTTTTATTGCTTAAAAACCCTTTTTCTATCATTGGTTGAACAATAAAAAATCGGTAACTTGCTAATCCTGATTTTTTACAAGATGAAACAAGCAATGCCAACCCGGGTAAGCATGATTGCATTGGCAATCAATTGCTTATGGCTGTATCCTTTTGCACAGGGTAGTGTTTCGGCCACTTACACAGCCGCCGATATTCCAACATCTTTTAATGCTTTTTCCCCGCCATGCAATGGCAGCAGTATTCAATTGCAGATTGCGCTGCCGGCTGGTGAAAGCTACCCGGTAACCGGCATTAATATTGCCTATAGCATGACCGCCCTTGGCGTTGGCCAAATGGCGCATCAGCGCTCGCAGGTAAAATGCGTAAATACCGGCCTTACCGAAACCACCGTGTACGAAGGTGTGGGGGAAGCTACGGGTACCTACCCTTATGCAAGGCAGGGGGTTACTATTGCAAATGGCGGGTATGCCGGCGGTACGATGTTGCTTTTTGAATTACATGCCTGGCGAACAGTAGAAGGTACCGCCGGGTGTAATACCTCGGTAAACCGGGTAAATGCCGGTTCGTGGACTATTACCGTTTTTTACGGAAGCCAAAATATAGTACCAAGGGTGGGTGTAAACAACAACGCGCCTGCCGCGGCGCTTGATGTAGCCGGCAAAATAAAGCTTGCCGACGATTTTACCCTGCCACAGGCGGGTATGGTACGCTGGAATGCTGCTTCCGGCGATTTCGAAGGATACAACGGAAAGGAATGGCTGTCGCTTACAAAAGCCGATAAGGGCTGGGGCGAAAATGCCATACCTACGGAAAACGAGGGGGTTACCTCCCCCGGTATGGAAAAGGGTGATCTTTTTGGTGCCTCAGTGAGTATGAGTGGCGACTATGCCATTATAGGTGCGCCGGAAAGAAAGGTGGGTGCTAATGAGGCGCAGGGGATGGCGTATATTTTTGTGCGAAACAGTTCGGGCTGGTCGGTACAAGCCATACTAAAGGACGATGCAGGTGCTGGTAATGATTACTATGGACGCAGTGTTTCTATTAGCGGCGATTATGCAGTAGTAGGGGTTGAAAACAAGGATATCTCTTCAAAAGCAAATCAGGGTTGTGCCTATGTTTATTACCGCAGTGGCAGCAACTGGAACCTTCAGGCTACCCTTACTGCAGGCGACGGTGCTGCGGGCGACCTGTTTGGCGGCAGTGTAGGTATAAGCGGTAGTTACCTGATTATTGGGGCAGCCGGCAAAATGGTGGGTACGAAAGTATTGCAGGGCAAAGCCTATGTATTTAACCGGGTGGGTATCGCGTGGAACGAACAATCTGAATTAACAGCAGAAGACGGGGCTGCACTGGAATACTTTGGCGGGGAGGTAAGTATCAGCGGTAATTATGCAGTGGTTGGGGTGCGCAACAAAACGGTTAACAACCAAAACTATGCAGGACAGGCTTATGTGTTTTACAGGCGACCTGGTTTACTGGGTCAGCCTGGTTTTTGGCTATTGCATGCAGTATTGGTGGCTGATGATGGTGCTTCAGGGGATGGTTTTGGTTCAAGTGTGGCAATCAGCGGTGATTTTATAATAGTGGGTGCACCTAATAAAACTATTTCGGGAAATATCAACTTTGGACAAGCCTATATTTTTGGCAGAACAGTTGCAGGCTGGCAACAACAAAGTAAACTTTTGCCAAACGATGGTACTATGGGAAACTGGTTTGGAAGCAGCATAGCAATCAGTGGCGATTATGCCGTTGTTGCTTCACCCTATAAAAAGGTAGAAGCAAATGTAAACCAGGGGAAGGGTTATGTATTTATCCATAGCGGCAATACTTGGGTACAGCAAACAAGCCTTGTAGCTAGCGATGGTGCGGATAATGATATATTGGGGAATAGAAGTACAAGTGCTGCTGTAAGCAGTACAGGTATTTTAATTGGCGCCCCTAATAAAGATGTAAACGGCATTATAGATGCCGGCAAAGTGTATTTTTTCAAACGAAATTAAACGGGCCTTCATTTGACATCAGCTCCAATTGCTGCATTTGTCTCCATGTAAGTTGCACTAACAAAGTGCTTCCATTCTTTTTATCGGCTTTTGTTCCCTTGTTAATCAGCTATAATCCATTTTTTACTGCTTTAATTCATCTTATAAACCACATTTTTACCATTAAAATGTTAATCCCGGGCAATTAACAGCTTAGGGTGGTTAATTTGGCACACTCCAAATCATGTAACTGAAAATGAGCATCCTTTTTCGATTTATTTATTTGTCCTTTTTTCTTACGGCCATTAACCCAATGACCTTTGCCCAATCGGGTGTGGATACAATGCTGCTACAATATAAAAAGTCGGATATCCGCGAAAAGATATATGTTCATTTCGACAAAAGCATTTACAACCCTGGTGAAACCATATGGTTTAAGGCTTATCTGTCAAGCGGTGTTTCAAGATCGGAAAGCAGTACCAATTTTTATGCGGAATTGTTTACCGATAGTGGCAGGTTAATAGATAGAAAAACAGCCCCGGTACTTTTTTCCGGTGCACATAGTCATTTTGAAATACCTGCTACTTATGCAAGGCAGCGGCTTGTTTTCAGGGCATTTACCGTGGGGATGTTAAATAGCGATACCAATTTCCTTTATTCCAAAGCCATTACCATAGCCAACCCGGGTACCCGCATTGCGAAAACAAAAGCGCCCGAACCTATACTTTCTTTATTACCCGAAGGGGGCGACCTGGTAATGGGTGTAGAAGGAAATGTGGCTTTCAAAGCAGCCTTGCCCGATGGAGTACCTGTGCAGGTAACCGGCAGCATAATGGGCTCCGATGGTAAGGAGGTAATCAGCTTTGCATCTATTCATAACGGAATGGGAACTTTTAAACTATTGCCTAAAGAAGGGGAAACCTATTCAGTTCGCTGGATAGATGAATTTGGCAAGGAGCATCAACAGCATCTGCAACCGGCTGTTACCCAAGGTGTTTCGCTACAGGTTACCGATAAAATGGGGGAAATAAGCGGAACATCAATAGGTAAAACATTTACCATTACCCGACCCGAAAATGCACCCGATAGGTTGAAACGGTTAAACCTTGTTGGTATTATGAATGGGGAAGTAATGTATGAGGCAATGATAAATTTAAGTTCAAGAACCAAGGCAACAGCCACTATTCCTACCGAACAGTTGGGTACCGGAATCATTCAGTTAACCCTGTTTGATGTTAACTGGTTTCCGTTAGCAGAAAGGATTTGCTTTGTAAATAACCAAAATTTTGAGTTTGATGCCGATGCCTGGATACCGGAGCTGAATACAGAGAAAAGGAAGCTAAACATAGCTGAAGTAAAAATTTCGGACACCCTGCCTGCCAATTTATCGCTGGCTATTACAGATGCCGATTTGGATATGCCCTTACCCATGGCGGATAATATTGTAACAACTACGCTGCTTACCGGCGAATTGCGTGGTATTGTTTACAAGCCCTATTATTATTTTTACAATACTTCGGATAGTGTAGGCTTACACCTTGACCTGGTAATGCTTACCAACGGTTGGCGCCGCTACCATTGGAATAAGGTTTTTAACCCGGATTCTACACGCCCTTTGTACGCCGATAACCATTTTCTTTCTATTGAAGGCAATTTGATAGGGGGAGCAACGAGGCATAAAGAGGGGCTAGAGCTCGTGGGCTTTTTAAAAACGGCCAATAGCGAAAAATCAAGCCTTATTGTCTTGCCGGTTGACCGGTCTGGAAAAGTAATACAGAGTGATTTGTTTTTTTACGATACCGCCAGACTTGTCCTCAATTACAACGATAAAAACCGGATATTCGATCCTTCTTCATTTTTAGTATCCAATGGGCTTCTTCAGGTTAACGTACGCAGCGGGCTATCTGCTGCCATGGCCGGCTTTCCTTATTTGCCGGATTCTTTGGTATTGCAAAAAAATATTCGAAATAATGCGGCGTTTTTGAAAGTGGCAGCCAAACAATTTGCTAATGCACATGAACTTGAAAATGTAACGGTTACCGCCAAAACCAAAACAAGCGTAGAGAAAATGGACGAACGATATGCCAGTGGCCTGTTTAGTGGAGGTAATGCCACCCAGTTTGATGTGGCAAATGACCCAACGGCAGCTTCCAGTATGTCGTTGTTTCAATATTTACAGGGTAGGGTAGCCGGGTTGCAAATTTCTGGTGTAGGCCCAAGTGCAACACTAAACTGGCGCGGCGGTACGCCCGGTATTTATATGGATGAAATGCAAAGTGATGTATCCATGGCAGGAAGCATAAATATGGCAGATGTAGCCTATGTAAAAGTTTATAACCCTGGGTCAAGTTTTGGCTTTCGAAATGGTGCGAACGGGGTAATAGCAGTGTACACCAAGCGTGGGGGTGATATAACAACCAGTACAGATTCAAAAATGGGTGCAGTTAAAATTAATGGATATTCTGCCATTAAAGAGTTTTATGCGTACGACTATTCCAAACCTTCACCCGATGATTATTATGATAACCTTGGCGTAACGCTTCATTGGGAACCTATGATTTGGCTGGGTGATAACCAGAAGCGAAAAACCATCCGGTTTTATAATAACGACATAACCAAACGCTTTAGAATTGTATTGGAAGGGATAAACGATGAAGGCCGTTTGGTACACATTGAAAAAGTGATTTCAAAGGAGTAGGCACTTTTTTATTAATCCTTTTTGATGTTTTCGAAGGTGATCTATTTTTTGATTCGGAAAAGATTGCAGTTAATTGTTTCTTTTTGCGGCTTTGCAAACCGGCACAGCATGGATTTTTTATTATTTTCCGATATGATTTGTTTTTTTATTTTCTTTGAAACAAATTACCGGGGATGGCCGCACGCAGAAAATTTATTCAAAAAGTCGTAAAAAGTAGTGTTGGGCTCACCACGCTATCCTTTTTGCAACTGCCTTCTTTTGCAAAAAATTTCCCGGAGGCTATAAGCGAAATACCTTTTTTTGATCCCAATACAAGCGACGAAGATTTTTGGGCACAGGTGCAGCAAGCCTATACTGTTAACCCCAATATTATTAACCTGAACAATGGTGGCGTAAGCCCGGCGCCACGGGTGGCACAGGAAGCGCTTACCCGTTTTAATACCATGGCCAACGAAGGCCCAAGTTATTATATGTGGCGTGTTATGGATATGGGTCGCGAACCACTTCGTCAAAACCTTGCACGGCCTGCTGGTGCTGATGCCGAAGAAATTGCGATAAATCGTAATGCAACCGAAGCGCTCAATACGGTAATTTTTGGCCTGCCATTGCAAAAAGGCGATGAAGTGGTGGGTACACTGCAGGATTATCCCAATATGATAAATGCATGGCGCCAAAGGCAAACCCGCGAAGGCATTGTGTACAAGCAAATTTCATTCAATTTTCCTATTGAGAATGATGAAGTAATAGTAAAAGCTTTTGCAGACGCCATTACGCCAAAAACAAAAATTGTTCACATTACCCATATCATTAATTGGGTGGGGCAAATAATGCCGGTGCGTAAAATAGCCGATATGGCCCATGCCCGCGGATGCGAAGTGCTCGTAGATGGCGCTCATAGTTTTGGTCTGCTCGATTTCAACATTCCCGATCTGCATGCGGATTATTTTGGTACAAGCCTGCACAAATTTTTAAGTGCACCTGTTGGCAGCGGTATGCTTTGGATAAAAAAAGAAAAAATAGGCAAAATTTGGCCGCTCGTGTGCAACGATAAACCTCAGGGTGAAGATATCCGGAAGTTTGAAACACTTGGCACACGCAGCTTTCCGATAGAGCAAGCCATTGGCGCTTCCATTCAGTTTCATGAAGCTATTGGTGCAAAGCGGAAACAGGAACGCATACATTTTCTTAAAAACTATTGGGCAAGTAATGCACAGCAAATACCCAGGGTAAAATTGCATACATCACTTAATCCCGCCTATTCCTGCGCTATTTGTGGCGTTAGTGTTGAAGGCCTTACCCCCGCCGATCTTGATAAAAAGTTATTCGGTGAATATAAAATTCATGCGGTTGGTATTGTTTGGGAAAACATTAGTTGTGTACGGGTAACGCCGCATGTGTATACACGAATACAGGATCTGGATAAGCTTGTGGGGGGCTTGGAGAAGATTGCCAAAGGAGTTTAGGATTGTTAAGTATGGTTTAGGTTGTTGGAAATTTCGCGTAAACGTCTCCCTTCATCAGGGAGCATTTGATAGAAAGGAAATATTCTTATCTTATTGTTATAGCGAATGGAGCTAATCGCCTTTCTTTTGGGTTTGAAGTTGTCGCTATTATTATATCGTCAAATAGAATTTTACTGTTCTTCTCTAATTGTTTGATAATGGCTACTTGTTCCATCGAAAGCTTGTTTCCTTGAATGGGAATAAATATATTAAGCATATCCTTATTAGGCCCTATGAAGGTTGTCGAAAACCTTAGAACTTGTATGGGGTCATTAAGAAGTGATCCTTTATACATTGCGATTAATAACTTATTTGCTATAATCTCCTGAATTGTCGCAGTGTCGTGCATAATATATCCAAGTTGGATGATAGGGTCGGGAATAGTGTCAATAGTGAATATTTTTTTAAGAAGTAATTCCTTTCCAGCATAAACCATTAGTATATCAGGCTTCAAAGTCTTAGGTTTAATTATAAAGGTATTACTGTCATAAGTTGAAATGGTTAGTCCATTTTTTGAAATGATATGTGTTTTTTGGTTTGTTCCTGAAACCTTTATCATATTGTCTTGGTATTGAATCAGGATATTCGAGTCGGGCTTTACTAAGCTCATATTTCTAATGATCACCTGAGCATGTACATGTAAGAAAACAAAGGCTAAAATTATTGATATGGTAAATTTCATTTTGCCTTAATTAAGTTTTATTGTTTTGTGTTTGAGCATTATTACGAACGTAAAAGATGCATGGATATTATCCATCAACTGACCGGAAAAACAACATGCTGTTCTGGATTTATAATCCCGAACAGCATGAAGTGGGTTTTTAACCCGGAATAACATTATTAAAAAACTAGTCTGCCAAAGCTTCCAGCGCAGTTGTCAACTTTTCAAACATCGGCTCAATATCTTCCTTCCTGCACGTACCCACACTTAACCGGTACCAGGGTGAATTTTTTCCAGCACCAAAGGATGAGAAAGGAACAATGGCTAATCCGGCAGCTTCAAGCAGGTATTCTGTCACATCTGTTTGCTGCGACAAGACGTTACCATCAGGTTTGGTTTTTCCGGTCAGGTCCATTTTAATGGTAAGGTAAATGGCAGCTTGTGGCGTTACGGCATCTACGCTATGTCCTTCGGCTTTTAGTTTCATCAGTCCATCATAAAGGGTAACGAGTCGGTATTCAATATCTCTTTTAAAATGTAAAAAGTATGCATCAATGGCATCGAATTTGGTGAGAAACTTAGCCGTTCCTTTTTGCTCGGGCATCGGCGCCCATGCACCTACGTGGGTAAGGATGGCTTTCATTTTGGCAATCAGTGGGGCCGGCCCCATGCTCCAGCCTACCCGCACGCCGGTAGCTGCAAAAGCTTTGCTGATACCATCAACAAAAACGGTATATGCTTTCATTTCTGGAACAAGACTCACCGGATTGTAATGTTCCGTTTCGCCATAGCAAAGCGTCCAGTACATCTGATCAAACATGACGTATAGTTTTTTTTCTCCTTCGCCGCGGGAAGCGTTCTCTTCCAGTACCATGTGGCACATTTTTTCCAACTCGGCCTTGGGCAGGGTGGTGCCTGTAGGATTTTGCGGGGTACACAGGCAAAGCAAAGCTGCACCTTTTAAATGCGGTGCCACTTGTGCCGCTGTGGGCATGAATGCGGTTTCAGGCGTAGCTTCGATTACTACATGTTCTGCATCAGTAAAGTGGGCATAGTGATTATTATTCCAGCTTGGTGCAGCATAAATTACTATGTCACCGGGGTTAACCAATGCCCGGAAAATGGTATAAATAAGTGGCCGGCCGCCCGAAGCAATCTGTATTTCGTTCGGTGCATAGTGTAACCCCAGGTAATGTTTTAAAAAAGCGGAAACGGATTGGCGCAGGTCAAGTTCACCATCCGCAAGCGGGTAGCTTGTAAGGTGATGACGGTAAGCAATCATAATCTCTTCTTCCAAAACTTTTGGAATGGGAAACACAACCGGATCAAAATCGCCGATTGTAAAATTGTAAATGGTCTCACCAGCGGCTATCCGTTGGCGAATCATGTTACCTAATTTTACAATTTCGCTTCCAATCAATGTTTCGGAAAGTTGAGAAAATAGCGGCTGCATAAGTTGATTTTTAAAATTGGATAGCAAAAATACGGCTTTTCGTACCCCTTGTAAACCTTGTTTACTGTTTTGCATATTCCTTGTCTTAGACAGAATACCCCGATATTTGCAAAAATTATTTTCCATGAACGAACAGCCGCAGAACCAACTGAATATAGAAATAAGCGAAGAAATTGCTGAAGGTCAATATGCTAATCTTGTCATTATTACCCATAGCCATGCCGAGTTTGTAATTGATTTTGTAAACGTAATGCCAGGTACACCTAAGAGTAAGGTAAAAAGCAGATTGATTATGACACCACAGCATACCAAGCGTTTTATGAAGGCACTCATGGAGAATGTGAGCCGTTTTGAAGATGCGCATGGTGATATTCAGGATCTGGAGCAAGTTGAAATCCCCATGAACTTTGGTGGGCCTACGGCACAAGCCTGATAATCAAAATCCGCCGCTATCCTGGAAACTGTAGTAGCCTTCATCGCTGATGATGATATGGTCAACGAGGGCAATATCGAGCATTTGTAGTCCTTGCTTTATTTTCTTCGTTAGTTGTTTGTCCTGTTCACTCGGATGAAGATTGCCGGATGGGTGGTTGTGAGCAATTAAAACGGAAGTGGCGCCTAATTCCACCGCCTTTCGGGCAATGTTGCGTACATCCACAACAGTTCCGGTTATGCCGCCGGTGCTTAATTCCTGGTATTCAAGTAATCGCTGTCCTTTATTTAAATAAATCACTGCAAATACTTCAACTGCCTTATCCTGAAGCCGGAATTGCAAAAATTCAGCCGCACTTTCAGAAGTTTTAAAAATGATTTTTTCCAGGGAAATTCTATCCGTTTCCTTACGTATACCAAGTTCCAGTGCGGCTTTAATGGTTACAGCCTTTGCCGGACCAATGCCTTTTACCTTTTGTATGTCGGCAATGGAAAGCTTTGCCAGTTGATGAATATTTGAATTACAGGTATTTAGCAGGTCTCGGGCTAGTTCCATAGCGCTTCGGCTGCGGGTACCGTTATTAATAAGTATGGCAAGTAATTCGCTTTTACTGAGCGAAGAAGCACCTTGTTGTAACATTTTTTCACGCGGTCGGTCATCTTCGGCCCACTGTTTTATAGGTGTGTGGGGTTTGTTAATATTTTCCATAAGCGTTTTTGTTTAACGAGCAGGGCAGCGCTTATCTTCGCTGCGTCTATTCTATAAAAGTAATACTTCTGCTTCAATAATCCTGTTATGAGTCATGTTGCCCGTATTTTCTCAGGTACAACTTCATTTTACCTTGGAGAAAAAATCGCACAGAGTTTTGGAACCACCATTGGTCAAAGTCGAACCCAAAGATTTAGCGATGGTGAAATTGGCGTGGAATACATGGAAAGTATTCGCGGCGATTATGTTTTTATTGTACAGAGTTCATTTGCCCCGGCTGATAACCTGATGGAATTACTCCTGATGGTAGATGCCGCGCGAAGAGCTTCTGCGTATAAAATTATTTGCGTTTTACCTTATTTTGGCTACGCACGGCAAGACCGGAAAGACCGCCCAAGGGTTGCCATTGGCAGCAAGTTAGTAGCCAATATGATTACCGCAGCCGGTGCCGACCGCGTAGTAACCATGGACCTGCATGCCCCGCAAATCCAGGGATACTTCGATATTCCCGTGGATCATCTTGATAGTTCAGCCATTTTTATTCCCTATATAGAGCAACTGGAACTTGAAAACCTCACTTTTGCCGCACCCGATGTGGGCAGCACCAATCGCGTGCGCGAAGTGGCAAGTTATTTTAATTCCGAAATGGTTATTTGCGATAAGCACCGTAAGCGTGCCAACGAAATAGCTAGCATGACCGTCATTGGCGATGTGATGGATAGAAATGTGGTATTGATTGATGACATATGCGATACAGGCGGAACCCTTGCAAAAGCTGCTCAATTACTCCTTGATAAAGGGGCCAAAAGCGTCCGCGCATTATGCACACACCCTGTGTTAAGCGGAAATGCTTACCAGAATATTGAAAATAGCGTACTGGAAGAGTTGGTGGTTTGCGATACCATTCCACTTAAGAGAGAATCGTCAAAAATTAAAGTGCTGAGTGTTGCCGATCTTTTTGCTGTAGCCATTCGCAATGCTTATGAAAACAAGAGCATTCACGAACTGTTTGTACACAGCCATTTTAAGGGATAAGTTATTCAAACTTATTAAAGAAATCGTTAGCTAGAACGAAGTAACCGCAAAGAGGCAAAGTGTTTTCGCAAAGAGAATAAGATTGATCCATTGAATAATGAATCTTCTTTTCTCTGCGGGTATTTTCTTTTTCTCTTTGCGGTTAATTTTTTATCCGGCTGATTTCATTTTTCTTACTGCATCTACAATCTTCGGCATTACTTCAAAAGCATCTCCCACAATTCCGTAGTCGGCTGCTTTGAAGAATGGTGCTTCGGGATCTTTATTGATTACCACAATCGTTTTGCTGCGGTTTACCCCGGCAAGGTGCTGAATAGCGCCACTTATACCAATCGCAAAATACAGGTTAGGCGCCACGGCCCCACCTGTTTGTCCTACGTGTTCATGGTGCGGGCGCCAATGTGCATCAGCTACCGCACGGCTGCAGGCAGTAGCTGCCCCAATTTCTTTGGCAAGGTCTTCTACGAGGAACCAGTTTTCAGGTCCTTTTAATCCACGACCACCGCTTACCACGAGTTCCGCTTCGCTTAGCGGTACGGTACCGGTAATTTTGTTGGTGGCGGTTACTTTTATTTTTCCAGCTACAGGTGTAATGGCTGATGCAACCACTTCCGCAACATTATCGGTTATTTGCACTCCAAATGCATTGGGGTTCAGCGAAATAATTTTAACAGCCGAGTTCACGCTTACATGAGCAAAAGCCTTGCCGCTAAACACGCTCTTTTTTACCACAAACCCATTGGACGTATCGGGAAGGGCAATCGCACCTGCCACCAATCCGGCTTTTAGCCTTGCACTCAACCGCGGAGCGATGGCTTTTCCACTTGTAGTATGGCTAAACACAATCACCTGAGCACCTGCGGCAGTAGCTGCATCGGCAATAGCCGCCGCATACACCTGTGCATCAAAAGCATTAAAAGCGGCATTATCTGCATGGTGTACCTTTTGCGCACCATATTTGCCTAAGGCGGATAATTGATCGGCATCAACTGTACCAAGCACCAATACTTCAGCGCTTGTACCCAATTGTGCAGCCACTTTTGCACCATAGCTAATGGCTTCGAAAGCTTGTTTTTTTATTTGACCATCGGTTTGGTCGGCGAATATGAGAACCATAAGAATGTAATATTTTATTAATGAAGATTTAATATTTCCAATTGAAGTACATCTTTTGGAGTTTGGAATTTTTTATTTGGAATTTCTCGTTGTTGGAATTTGGAATTTTTTTATTTGGAATTTCCTAAAAAACCTTTGCTTCTTCATGCAGCAACCGCACCAATTCTTCAGGGTTGTCAGCACTTACCAGTTTTACACCGGCTTTTGCGGGTGGAAGTTCAAAAGATACAATAGAAGTTAAAGCGTCCACAGCCACAGGATCTTTTACTGCCAGCGGTTTGGTACGCGCGCTCATAATCCCTTTCATGTTCGGAATACGTTGTTCCGCCATGCCTTTTTGGCAACTGATTACAGCGGGCAAACTGAGTTCGGCATCTTCTTCACCTCCTTCAATTTCGCGGCTTACGGTAAGGTTACTACCAGTTGCATTTAGTTTTGTTCCGAGGCTAATATAGGCTGCATCCATCAGTTCGGCTACCATTCCGCCAATGCTGCTACCATTGTAATCGATGGTTTCTTTACCGGTAAGTACAAGATCGTATCCACCATCTTTGGCAATAGCTGCTATTTGGCTTGCAATAAAAAAGCTGTCGCCGTTTTCAGCATTTACCCTTACGGCATCATCGCCGCCAATGGCCAATGCCTTGCGGATGATGGGGTCGTTATCTGCCCCGCCCACATTTACAAGCGTTATAGACGATGCAGTGCCGGCCTCTTTAAGTTCGAGGGCTTTAACAAGGGCATACCATTCATCGTATGGATTAATGATAAACTGAACCCCGGCGTCAGCAAACTTAGTGTTATTGTCGGTAAAGGCTATTTTTGCTGTTGTGTCGGGGGTTTTACTGATACAAACAAGAATTTTCATATAGTGAGCATTTAATTTTATGGTGAATAGGCGGCAAAAATAAACGGCGCCCGTTGAAATAAACAACGTGAAGACAAAAATAGTTGTTTATGCAACTAATTTCAAAATGATTTCGTTAAAAACATTTTAGGAATAAAAAAATGGATCGGATAGCAAAACTTAAAGAATACCTGGAAAAGACCCCGGACGACAGTTTTTTACAACATGCCCTGGCATTGGAATATGTAAAATTGGGTGAAGATGAAACCGCCAGGCAATATTTTGAATCGCTGTTGGATGCCAACCCAAATTATGTAGGCAGCTATTATCATCTTGGAAAACTATGGGAGCGGGCTTCTGATTTTCCAAAAGCCATTGAAGTATATGGCGAAGGCATGAAAATTGCCAAAGTGGCCAAGGATAACCATGCTTATAACGAGTTGCAGGCGGCGCAGGATGATCTGTTGGATTATTAAATAGGAATGGAAAATCAATCTTTACATAAAAAAATCAGAACTTTTGTCCAAAAGCATCACTTATTCGGACAGAGAGATACAATCATAATTGCCATCAGCGGCGGTCTGGATTCAGTCGTGCTAACACACATGTTGTATAGCTTACAACAGCCCGTCATCCTTGCCCATTGCAACTTTCAATTGCGTGGCGAAGAAAGCCACCGCGATGAACAATTTGTACGTGCCCTGGCAGAAAAATGGGATATTCCTTTGCATATTGAAAAATACGATACAGCCCAATTTGCACAAGAAAATAAACTTAGTATTCAGATGGCAGCAAGGCGGCTCCGTTATGATTTTTTTGAAGGGCTTCGTAAACAATATTATTCTACTGGTAAAAAGGTTTGGATTGCTACGGCACACCATGCCAACGATTCCGTGGAAACGATGCTGATGCATTTATTTCGTGGTACAGGTATTGATGGGTTACTAGGTATTCCTGTAAAAAATGGTTCTGTGATTCGTCCGCTATTATTTGCTGCACGACAAGAGCTGGAAACTTATGCAAATGACAATAATTTGAGCTGGGTGGAAGATTCAAGCAATGCAAAAGAAGACTATGCTCGAAATTATATTCGACATACGATAATACCGGCTGTCATTGAACAGTATCCAAATGCGCTCTTGAATATGATAGGTACTATGGATAAGTTAAATGATGCTGCAATCCTTTATCATGACAGGATTGAAATGTTGCTAAAGAAAATGGTGTTTCATGATGGCGCCATGCAGAAAGTACCCGTGCTAAAACTTGCAAAAGCAACACAGCGCAATACCATAATTTGGGAATGGTTAAAGCCTTTTGGTTTTTCTGAAGGGCAAATAGGAGAAGTAGTAAAACTTTTTGATGCCGATAACGGTAGCTACATTTCATCTGCTTCGCACCGGATACTGCGCAATCGCGCATGGCTGATTTTGTCGGAATTGGGAGAGCGAATCAGAACCCCACAGGTAATTGAATATTTTGGTTCTGTTATACCTTTTGGTGATGCGGGTTTTCTCAAACTTGGTTCTCCTGAACCATTTGTGGCTGATAGTCCCATACCCTCTTTGCCGGATAACGAAGCATGGATTGACGCAGACATCATTCGCTTTCCATTAATCCTTCGCCCATGGAAACCAGGTGATTATTTTTACCCGCTCGGCATGACGAAAAAGAAAAAAATTGCCCGCTTTTTAATTGACAAAAAAATTGCCCCGCAGGATAAGGAAAACATTTGGGTACTCGAAAGTGATAAGCGAATTGTATGGGTGGTGGGATATAGAATTGATGATCGTTTTAAGTTGACACACAAAACAAATCAAAAAGTAAAATTCAGCTTGAAATTGTCATAATGTTCGGCAAAGTTGGATTGCGATATCGGTTCAAATATGCTTTAATGGCGGGTGGGGACACCCGCCATTAAGAGTCTTCGTTATAGGAGGGTGTCCCCACCCGCCTATAAATTATGCAATTTCGAATTTCAAATATTCAAATTGAAATTTCTTACGGTCCCTGCACATCCATTAGCCTTTGCACAAAACCGAGTACCTGTTCCGGCATATTTATGAAGATAAATACAATGCCAAATAATGCCCCCCACAGGTGTGCATCATGATTCACATTGTCGGTTCCTTTTTTACCCATATAAATGCTGTACCACATATACCCAACACCAAATACAATAGCCGGTACCGGCGGAAAGGCAAACCAGGCCCAAGGTGCAAATATAATAAATGCAAATACAATAGCGGAAACACCACCCGATGCCCCAAGGCTTGCATAGTGCGCATTGTTTTTGTTTTTTAGGTAAGATGGAATATCGGAAATGACAATGGCGCCAAGGTATAAGGCAAGAAAAGCCCATCTTCCAACTGCTTCATTAAGTAAACCTTCAATGGCTTCCCCAAAAAAGTAAAGGGTAAGCATGTTGAACAGCAGGTGCTGCATATCGGCATGAATAAAACCTGAAGTAAGAAAACGATAATACTGTCCGCGTTGAATTGCAGGCGGATACAAAATCAGGTCGCCATATAACTTTTGATTGTTAAAAGCAGAAAAAGAAAGCAGTGTAGTAAGTATGATAATTATTATAGTAGTTGAAATCATAATCAGTCTTTAGATATTTCAATGCGCTCCATCATTTTTTCTACAAAGCGGTAAGTAGCAGGACAGTATTCAATATTTTGCTTGTGAATATACATGTAACTTTTTAGTGGCGTTTTGGTAAGGTGCGGAAACCCTGCACAATCCGCAGGACGTACCGGATAAATACTGCATTTATTAGATGAAAGGTCCAAAAATACACAGGGTTGTTTTTGCATGCGCCAGTCATCATCATCCTTATCATATACCAGGAATTTGTGCTTAAATTCTTTATGGCTAAGGCCCAGGTGGTCCGCAATTCTTTTGCGATCTTCTTTGGTGAGTGTTGGCGTCATTTTTTTGCAGCAATTGGCGCAGCTAAGACAGTCCACTTCCTGCCATACCTCTTTATCTGCCTCGATGGCCTGTTTTTTTACCCCTTTGTGTTTCGCTTCTTCCAGGTGGTCAATAAACTTGCGAAAAGGTTTTTTATTGGCTTTAAATTGTTTTTCAAGCTCGCTTAGCATCATGGCATACAAAAATCTGTGAATCAAATGATATTATAGACCGAAATAACTGAAAAAGATTGGAATCGTAGTATTGAAATGCGGAAAGGGTACAAATTGTTACCGTGCTGTGTTAATTTTCGCAATCACTTCCGGCCCTTCGTTACCCGGTTTATTGAGATAGGTGCTGATGGGGTACATCGCAAGTAACCCATCCGGTGCGGGTTTCATTAAACCTATTAATTCTTCCAAAGGCGTTTTATTATCCATCCATATCGCAGCTTCGCTTTGTGAAAGTATTACCGGCATACGGTCATGGTAAGGGGCTACATCGTTGTTTGCCGGGCAGGTTATAATGCTGAAAGTTTGTAACCCATCCAGTCCCCAGCTATCCCACAGCCCTGCCATCAGGATAATTTCATCCCCGGGAAGGTGAAAACGGAAAGGTTGTTTTACAATTTTAGATTTTGGATATTGGTCTGCATCTTTAGGTGTTTGCCACTCGTAATATCCATCGGCAAGCACAAGGCAGCGTTTGTATTTAAAGATATTTTTAAAAGCAGGCTTTTCTGAAATGCTTTCACTACGGGTATTAATCATTTTATAACCGATGGATATGTCTTTTGCCCATTTGGGAACCAGCCCCCAGCGCAACAATTGAATTACACCCGGAAACTCGTTGGTAATTACAGGCATTGCCTGGGAAGGAGCAGCATTATACCTTGGTTCCCATTGTAGCCACGCAGGTGCTTTTACCTGCAATTGTTGTTCTGCCTGTTCAAGATGAATGAAAAAAGAATATCTGCCGCACATATTTTTAGGTAATTTGTAAGGTAATTTTAGAAATTAGACTATTCGCGGGATTGGATTGTGAGCCGCTTGTCAAAATTGAAGGGTTGTCTGTAAACTATTTGAACAGACTGAAAATCGGGGTGATTGGGGTTAAGCAAATAGTTATGTTCCTGCTGAATAATGGCACTTGGGACTTTGCAAACTGCTGTGGATCCTATCATCAACCACCTGTTGCCTATCCGCCTGGAAAAAAAAGGGTTCTGTTCCCATGCTTCCGGTAACTGTTCTTCTCTAATCTGGTCAATAGCAACTATCGGTGGCACAAAAAGCGTTAATAGGGTGAAATCTCCCGCAAGTGCTGCGCCCGATCTGTGAACCAGGTTTTCGAGGCAAGCGAGTGCCACTGTGCCTGCTGTGTAAATAACTTTTTCCCCTGAAAAATTCCAACGTCCCGCCTGCCCCGAAGGGTAAAGTTCAGCAGCGTATTTCGTAAGACAAATCCTGTATAAAAGCATAAATATCAGGAAAGGTTACCGGTAGCAATGTTTTTTAGTTCGGCTATAACGGCCCTGATACCTGTAATGGTAGATAGTAAGCTAAATGGAATACGTTCTTGTAAACCAAATGATGGCCTATGCAGCCATAATTCAAAATCTTTGGGTGAAGCAAAAATTTTATGACCCCATTTAAATAATTGTTCGAGCATGAGAACTTTTTCGCTTTCCGATGGGCTAAGTTTTTTTCCTTGCTCATGGTAACGGCTAATCGTTTTCAGTGAACTTTCTAAAAGTGGCGCCAATGCTTCTTTTTGAATGCCGGACAAGGTGCTCAGGTTATAAAACCTGCTTGTTTGAATGCCGGCGGTTGCATCTTGTGCAACCCAAATATCATCAGATTCAGCAGTCATCCAGAGTTCATTGTCTTCCATAATATCCATTTATCACAAATTTAGTCATTTGTCTCTGTTTTTAGAACATTTGTCTTACTTTTTTTTAGAATATTCCAATTTGGGCAAGTATTTTTACATTTCTAACCAACAAAAAATACCTGAAATGAATTCAAAAAACCTAGGAATTATTGCGATTATACTTGGCTTGTTGCTATTTGGCGGTTGTGCCTGCAGCCGTTATAATGGAATGGTAGGTCAGGATGAATCCGTAAAAAAGGCATGGAATAATGTGCAAAGTGACTACCAAAATCGTGCAGACCTTATTCCTAATCTTGTAAGTACAGTGAAAGGTGCTGCGGATTTTGAACAAAACACATTAACCCAACTGATGGAAGCACGTGCCAAGGCAACCTCCGTAAATATTAATGCCGATAACCTTACACCGGAAAAAATTGCTGAATATCAGCAGGCACAGGCTGCGGTTAGTTCCGGTATAGGCCGCTTACTGGCGGTGGTAGAAAATTATCCCGACCTAAAAGCCAATGCCAACTTCCAGAAACTGCAAACGCAATTGGAAGAAATTGAAAATCGTATCCGTAACTCAAGGAACCAGTTTAACACTGCTGTACAAGATTATAATATGACGGTAAGGCAATTTCCAAACAACATATTTGCTGGTATTTTCGGATTTAAAGTGAAGGAAGGTTTCCAGGCTGATGCAGGAGCAGAACGTGCACCTGAAGTTAAATTCTAAGGAAAAAATACATGACGTTTTTAAAAAAGGCCTGGCTGCCCATAGTTATTGTTTTGCTGGCAATTGCCATTTATGTGGTTGCCACCTTTAATGGTTTTGTGGCAAAGGATGAAGCTGTAAAAAAGTATTTCTCTGAATTACAGGCCACTTACCAGCGCAGGGTTGATTTGTTGCCCAACCTTGTAAGTACCGTTAAAGCAAATTCTGATTTTGAAAAAACGGTATTGCAGCAGGTAACAGAAGCAAGGGCTATTGCACAGCAGGCTACGCAACAGGCGTTACCCGAAGGAAAGGGTTTTGGAGAAATGGAAGCTGCACAAAATAATCTTGCCGTTTCTGCTAACCGGCTGATTGCGGTTATTGAAAATTACCCCAATCTAAAGGCTACGGAAGCTTTTATAAATTTACAAACGCAGATTGAGGGCACCGAACGCCGCATAAATATTGCCCGTAAAGATTTTAATGGTGCAGTGCAGGATTATAATCAGGCGGTACGTAAGGTTCCGGCAAGTTTGGTAGCTGGTTTATTGGGTTTTAAACCAAAAGAAGGTTTTACTGCAGATGCAGGTGCGGCACAGGCACCCGAAATTAAATTTTAGTAACAAGTGGGATTTCTATCAAATATCTTTTCTAAAAGTGCTCAACAGCATTTTGAACGCGATGATGCAGAGCGTATAGTGGCTGCCATTCGCGAAGCTGAAAAGCAAACCAGCGGCGAAATCCGGGTGTATGTGGAAAGTCGTTGCCGCTATATTGACCCATTATATCGCGCTTCAGAGCTATTCTTTGGATTGGAGATGGATGAAACAAATCAGCGAAATGCGGTATTGGTTTATGTAGCCATGCGCGATCACCAGTTTGCCATTTTTGCCGATGAAGGTATTTACAGGGAAATGGGTGAAATATACTGGCGGCAGGAAGCGGGCAAAATGCTGGAAGCCTTTAAAAAGGAAAGTCATGCGGACGGATTAGTGTTAGTTGTAAAAGATATTGGTGAAGCGCTCAGGAACCACTTTCCCTACGATCGCTCCAACGATAAGAATGAATTACCCGACGAAATCATATTTGGTAAATAATACAACCGGAGAGAAAGCATGTTTTGTATTTTGAAAGCAATGGTTCCCAAAAGAATAGGTATTCTGCTTTGCATGCTGATAGCTACGGGTTGGCTTTTTGGCCAAAATTTTCCGGCAAAGCCCAATCCACCAAGGCTTGTAAATGATTACACCCAATTATTAACGCCCGATCAGCGGTCGCATCTCGAAGAAATATTGGTTGCTTATGACGATAGCACATCCATACAGATTGCCGTAGTTATCGTACCTAGCTTAAACGGTGCCAATGTTGATGATTATGCCATTGAATTAGCAAGGCAATGGGGTGTAGGTAATAAAAAAACCAATAATGGTGTATTGGTGCTTATGAGCATGGACCCTAAAAAGCGCGAAGTCTTTATTGCCCCGGGTTATGGGTTGGAAGGCGCTTTACCCGATATTACCTGTAAGCAAATTATTGAATCTGAAATGATTCCTGCCTTTAAGGAAGGAAATTATTATCGCGGGCTTGCACAGGGCACAGGTGCTATTATTGAAGCATCCCGTGGTGAGTACAAGGCACCTGCAGGCTACCGTAACAGGGGTGGTGGCAGCGATGGCGGAACCATATTTTTCCTGATCATTTTAATGATAATCATTTTTATTATTATTGGCCGCAAGGGTGGTGGTGGTGGCGGTGGTGATGCTATGACACGTCGCGGACATCGCCATCTTAATACGCCTCCCTTTCTTTTCTTCCCACCCATTGGCGGTGGCGGAGGCGGTGGAGGTGGTGGCTGGAGCGGCGGCGGTGGCGGTGGCTTCGGCGGCTTTGGCGGGGGCGGTTTTGGTGGTGGTGGCGCTGGTGGAAGCTGGTAGTTAACACATTTCATCTCGGTTTTTGATCCTTTAAATCAACAATAAGCTTAAATATCGATGAAAATACCCACTTGTGGGTATAGGCAGTTTTTTATTGGGTTATACTTTTATCCCCAAATTAATCTGCCATGAATAAGTTTTTCTACGCCATTCTTTCCATTCTAAGTTTTCAATCGGCTTTTGCCGGAGTGCATACCGTTAGTAATGCAACCGTTAGTCCCGGACAATATGCGTCTATTGCAGCAGCAGTTGCCGCCGCTACAGCAGGTGATACCATTTTAATACATGGTACAGGCATTAATTATGGCGGATTTTCGGTAAATAAAAAATTGGTTTTTATCGGTCCGGGTCATAACCCAACCGATAAACAAAATATAAACCCGGCCTTGATAGATGATATTAGCCTGGCCGCCGGCAGTTCTGAGTCTAAATTTTATGGGCTGAATGTTAACCGGATTTTTACTTCAAATACCATTACCAGCATTTTGATCAGTAACTGTTATATAAGAAATAAGGTAGAATTTACCGGGTATCAGTCATCCAATAATTGGATAATAGATGGTTGTGTATTTGCAACAACGGGGCAAAATATTGATGGTAATGGACTCAATATTTCCAATTTAAGAATCAATGTCGTTTACTTAAGCGAAAATAAGGTGTGTGGATAATAAAGTTCTTTGACAACTAATATAAATCATTGGTGGTTTTTACTTTTACAGGGTTATGGGGGCATATTTAATTTAGAAAGCCCTTTAAAGAGTGAA
>JBGSLS010000087.1:0-115124 GCA_041740575.1 Chitinophagaceae bacterium
GTGAGTATTGACTTTATTTCTGCTGCTGACCTTCTATGGATGGATGGCTTATTATTTAGTTCCATGTATAAAATTTAAATAAGCCAAAAATACAATCACTACCAGGGTACTAACAATACGCGCTATCTCGGGTGTTTACTGGTTTCCAGCGGGCCAATTGGTTCAATCTCCGTCATTTGTTTTCCATTGTACCAAATAGAAGCATTAGCTGCCGTTACATCTCCATATTGTTTACCCATATACACAGAAAACTTTTTTACGAAAAGAAGATTATTGGTCTCAGCATAGGCAATCCATCCTGCCGGTGACACATCCATCTCAAGTTTTGGTCTTGCAGGTGGTCCTTTAATAATCAGGAAACCGCTTTCAGTATAAATATTGGAATCAACCGGCAACATGTTGATGGTATCCCTATTCATGAACATGATATACTTATTGGGAAACCTGCTCTTTTCCGGCACGGGCATAATGCAAATACCATTACCTGTTGCAAAAGTTCTTGCCCAAAAGGCGGCAGAAAAGGGCTGACTACCTGAATTTACAATAGTCTGCCTGCAAATAAGTTTTGTGCTGCGTTCATCAAGGGTAAAATCCCTGACCAAATAAACACCATTTACGGGATCGGTTTGGCTTATTAACCTTGCTGAATACTTACCTGTAATTGTGGCTTTCCACCTACCAAAGAAAAATAGATCGGTGTTTGGCTTTGTACGCGATGGCCCTATATCAAATCTCCCTCCGGCTAAATGCCCTTTTGACCGCGGCATAGCAGCCGTACTTTTCCAACCATTCTGCAAAAAATCTTCGTAAAGCACATTCACTCCATTGAGGGCATAACGGATCACCCTTCCACCCGTATTGGGTTCAAGAATCACTTCAACCTGGCTATTTTTAAGTTGAATGCAACTATCATATCCATATGCCCTCACAAAAGATGCATTGGTTTGTGCCTTTATTTCCGAGGCTACACCCAATAATATTATTATGAAACAGGCAGCAGTAATCCTATATAACTTTTGTTGTGTCACTCCCTTCAACTTTATGTATTTCAATTAAGCAATATTCCATCAAAAGAAATCCCACAGGTGGTTTCACTATCCACTATAAAATTTTTTCTTTCACCTTTTGTACGCTTACCATTTATGATAATATTTTCAAACTTCATATTATAAACCGGGTGCTTTTCATCATGCCCCATAATCAAACTGGGAATCAATTGTTCCCCATACATTTCAATATTTCTGAAAACCATATCACTCATACTCCCCCTTTCGGTATTCCATTGCCCCCATCGGTTGGGCTTGGTAACAAGGTGAAAAATGCGCCAGTTCGCATTATCAATCCTGATATGCTCGAATAGAAAATTGGTTTTATGGCCCTTTCCTCCGTGAATGGCACAAATAACCGCTTCATTCTCATTATCCCATTCATGCTCTACCCGAATAACATCAATATCATGTACATGGCAATTGCTGTAATCATTGGTACCATTCCAACCCAATTGAAAAGGTGCGCCATTTTCCATTTGCCAAATAATACAATGCCTTACCTCTGTTTTATTTTGATATAGCTTAACAGCATCATCATTTACCTTAAAAAAGCAATGCTCTATCAGGGTTTCTTCTCCTGCTGAAATACCATCGGTACTAAACCACCAACCCATCATTTTTACATTGCCAATATGATGCTTTTTGCCGCTGAGCGTTATCATAAACCGAGGGGCATGAATGATGGTAATACCTTCTATGCTCACCCTATTGGCATTCCTGAGGTTAATCATATGATCAGCAGTTCTGGCAGCATAATCTTCTCCACTCATTATTCCTCTTCCAAAAATTTCAACCCCATCCAAATTTTCACCATAGAACTGTCCCTTTACATAGGCGCTCCCATGCAGATATACTTTCTTCCCTTTTGGAATTAAAAACTTTTCTCCTATTTGGTGCAAGCCGGGCCCAAAATATAAAACAGATGTATCGGATGCATCCGGCGCATTCTTTTCCAATCCATTGGCAAAAATCAATAATGGGTGTTCAATCCGTATGCCACTTTGGTATTCAACTGAAAATTGTCCGGGCGCTGAAATCAGAAACTCTGAAATGTTTTCCCTTTTAATTACCCGTATATCCTTGCTTCTCGGTAAAATAATAACCGGGTTCTTATGTTTGGTTAGGTTATAAACCCTCAATATCACTTCACCATCAAAGGAAAAATTAACCCACGCTGTTGTATTACAATTGTTGGTATTATGAAGAGCATCCATACTGTAAACAAATAACGGGAAGATTTTTCCCTGTTGAATCACTTCCACTTTATATTCTGCCGAGCCATGAATAAATTTATTGCCTGATTTTACATTCCCGGCTGGTTCATAGGTAACTACTTCACCGAAACAATAAGAATTGGCCAACAAAAAAATGGCAGCTATGATTTGCTTCATGGATGATTATTTTGTACAGTTGCCTTGGGCTGACCAATCATGATCTTATCCCCTTTTATTTCAATTGGTTCAATACACAGGTAAGGCTCAGCATATTTTTCGGAAGAATGAAAGGCCATATACCATTGATCTTTGTCATTCTTAAAAACCGAGTGACTAAAAATAACCTGCGTAGGTGGCGCAAATGCATTAGGCCTGGGATAAGTCATCTGCAATTTTTCATTGGCTTCTGCTTCCAAAAAAGTATAAAGGGGCTCTTTTTGTACAAAACGCCAAGGACCTAAAGGGGTATCAGCTACCATGTATTGAATGAGGACAATATAACCTGCATAAAATTGTGAAAGCAATAAAAAATAATGTTCATTTCGCTTAAATACAAAGGGTGCATCCAGGTATTTGAAGTTCTCTTTAAGCGTAGCAGGCCCCAGCATTTCTGTAGGCGCTGATTGCAATTCCCCATTATCAATATTCAATTTAGCTGAATAAAATATCCCGTCTTTGTCAAAATAAATATACACCGCATCCTTCTCAGCCATCAGGGTTGCATTATAACCTTCAAACAAGGGTTTCTTTTTTGTAATAATACTGTAAGGTCCGGTAATTTTATCAGCGACAGCAAATCCGAATCCTAATTTTTTATAAGGTCGTAAAACATCATTACGGCAATTAAATGTGAGCACATACTTACTCCCAATTTTATGCAGTTCCGGTGCCGACCAAACATCCTTATACCAAACCGAATCAGGCAAACTATAACGGTTGATCATCAATTTTTCCTCCTGCCAGTTTATCATATCTGCCGACTTATACAACATCACGCCCCTTTTGGGCCAATAGGTATTCGTATATTCCGTAGCAACCAGATAATACAATCCACCTTCCTGGTAAATATGAAAATCCTTCTGCCCATAAGAGTTCAGTCCATTACGAATTGGGTTAGTCCATTTTTGTATGTAGGGATAATTTATGGAAAGCGGCTGATCCTTCTTTGTAACAATAAAGCGGACATCTTTTACAGAACTATCATTAATACTTACCCTTCCCTGTTCGGCATTTTTTAAATACAATCCATTGATACTAACATTTTCAAATACAATATTGCTGATAGTACTTTCAGCATCGAAACCATTCAAAACACTCAATCGCTTCATGGGTTTTCCATCAGGCGTAGTTACCGTTATATTTCTGAAGGTAACATTTGAAATTTTCCCAAGCTTATCGGCCTTTGCCCAGCGGTTTTTCATAATTTGAAGACTCACCAATTTCCAGTCACTGTTCTCTATCCTTATATCTTCAAAAAGGTAATTACTCATGTGCCCACTACCACCATGAATGGCATCAAATACCGATTCATTTGGATTTTCCCATTGATGGTCGCAGCGGATAATATCACAGTCCTTCACTACAAAACCACTGTTATCACTATTCATATTCCAGCTTATTTGAAAGGGCGCACCATTTTCCATTTGCCAGATCGTAGTACGAAACACTTTATTGCCACTGTAATACAATTTTATTGCGTCATCATTACATTTCAAAAAACAATCTTCCGTTAATCCATTGGGTCCAAATGAAAAACCATCTGTATTAAACCACCAACCCAGTCCTTTTACATTTTTTGCCTGAGTTCGTTCGCCTCTTGTGGTTAGGTAATAGCCGGGAGCATCCACAATTGTGAATCCTTCAAAATACAAGTCGGTTGAGTTTGCATCCGGAAAATGTATAAGCTTTCCATGTGTATGGCCAAAACGACGACCACTAATAATTCCCCGGCCTATAATTTTGGCATTGGGTGCATTACGGCCAATTATATGTGCGCTCAATACGGCTCCACCGGCAAGATATAAGGTCTGATTGGCCTTCATAAATAAGGTATCTTCCTGATCATGATAACCTGGCCCATAATACAAAACATTCTCATCACCAGCTTTAGGGATATTTACTTCCAGGGGGTTGGCAAAAATAAGCAGCGGGTATTTTTGAGAGCCGTCAAACTCAACAGCAATGTTGCGTGGTTTATCTAAGACAAACGAAACCGAATGATCCTTTTTCTTTGCAGAAATTTTATAGGAAGAAGGAAGAATTTTACAATCATTAAATGCAGTATCCAGCTTTGTTACAGTAACTGTGATTTTTCCTGAAAACGAAAAAATGCTATAGGCTGTATTTTTGCTTCTGTTTTTTTCAAATTGCGCATCGCTTACGTACACATAGCTCTCAACAGTTTTATTCTTCTGTGAAATGGAAATTTTATATTGAGCTGATACCGGCATCTGTGAAGGTGCCGGATAGGTAATCACTTGTGCGCTTCCAAAACCTACGCTGCTAATTATTATAAAGAGAATTAATACGCTACGAATATTTTTCATACTGAATTTAATTGCATTTAACTGCTCAATCTGATACTGCATAATTATTCTAATGGCTTATCTTTAAAAATAACTGTTTAATAATCATCAAATGGTAAGGTTTCAAAATCAGTGGCATTAACCCACCCCGTTCTCAATTTTTCACCCTTCATAAAACGTTCATAAAAGCCATTGTAAACAGCACCGGGATACTGCTCATACATATGACCATAACCAAACATGCGGTAATCCCCTTCTGCTTTTAGCTTTGTTTCCATTTCATTTTTCATGGCATCTTCAACAGCTTTATACTGCGGCTTTCCGGCAAGGTTTATTATACAATCGGGGTCTTTTTCAATATCATACAATTCAACCGGCACCCGATGACCAAAACAAAGCTTCCAGTATTTTTTCTCCTGACCGCTACGTCTTTGATTTAGAATAAAAGTTTTTGTTGCGCCGCCATCGGTGTTCAGGTAACCGGTTTCAGGATTACATGCCGGCCATCGGTCAGGTTCATAATTTACCAGGTACAACATTCCGTTTTTGTGCAAACCACGAATGGGATACCCCCAATCATTCGGCCGTCCAATATCATGACGTTCCTGTCCCACCAGTACAAAATCTCTCGATGATTCAACCTGACCTTCTTTGCTACTGTTGAGAATACTAAATAAAGATTTACCTGCAAATGGATGCATCCCACTTTGCTTTTGACTGATACCCGCTGCCTGCAAAAAAGTCGGGGCCAAATCAATAAAACTGATATAATCATCAATTCGTCTACCAGTTGTTTTAATTCCGTTTTTCCACATTACAGCCATTGGAATATGGTTGGCATTTTCATATTGATTTCCCTTTACCCGTGGAAAAGGCATACCGTGGTCACTCGTATATACAATGATGGTGTTGTCCAATTCACCCGTTTCTTTCAAATATTCCAGGATTTTTTCAACTTGCTTATCCATGTATTCAATTTCAAATGCATAATCGAGCAAATCGTTTCTTACTGTATCTGTGTCAGGAAAATATCCGGGCACTTTTTTAATACTGCTGGTTTTCTTTTTACCCAGCAATGCACCTGTTCCGTATTCATAAGCACGGTGCGGCTCATTAAAACCAACCCAAAAAAACCATGGCTTATCCTTTTCTTTTACTTGTTGAAAATACTTAAAGTTAGATGCATAGTCAATGCGGCTAATTTCCTTTGTTGGTGGTTGCAACCTGAAAGTATCGTAGCTCTTTATTAATAAATCTCTCTTTTTTCCGTCGTGGGTAAGTGCAAATCCAGGTTGATAACCTTTACCCGTATAACCTACTTCATACCCCTTCTCTTTTAGTGCCTCCGGAAAGGTTTTGAACTGCGGTGGAAAATAAATCCAATGATTTGCAGCCGCTTCCAACTGCCAACTGTTCCTCCCTGTTAAAACACTGCTTCTTGATGGAGCACATTTGGCATTAGGGGTATAGGCACTGTTGAAAATCAATCCGTCTTTTGCTACTCTGTCAAATGCAGGTGTACTTACATAACTGCTTCCATAGGCGCTAAAATCCCTACCGGCATCATCAGCTAATAAAAACAAAATGTTTGGTGGCTTTGGGCTATCTGCTTTATTATTCTTAAATGACAAAGAAGTAAAGGCAAGTACACAAAAAATCGCAAGCGCTAATGTTGAAAGGGATCGAAAATTCATTTTGAGATACTGCATAATACTTTTTTTAAGAACCGGTTATTTTTTATTGTATTGAAACTGCTTTTCAAATCTAATAGTATCAAAGCTTGAAGATGCGGGCATATCAAAATGATAACGAACCAACTTTTGTATTTTTATCTCTACCTGTTTCGCTGAAGTTAATTCCATGACGTGACCACCTAATTGTTTATCGTCGCTTATAAAATGAAAATGATACCCTGCGGTATTTATATCCCCAATAAATTGTGGACAATAAAAACCTACCATTGTTCCAGCCACATTATTTCCTTTAAAAACTGGTCTTTGCGGTATAAGCACATCTAGTCCCTGTTGAAAAGGTGGCGACTGCTTATGAAGACCGCCAAGTGTTACTGAATCAAACACACCATGTATGGTAAATGCATAAAAATGATTACCCGATGGCAAATACTGATTCAACCGGCTCCGCAGTGAATCGAAATTCCTGAAACTGTCTACATATATTAACGTATCACTTTTAAAGAAGCAGGCATCGGCATAAACTATTTCATCATCAGGGTCTCCTTTGCTAACAACACCATCTTCCCTGATTCGATATGCTATACCATCGAGCATTACCAATTCTCCGTCCAAATGGTCAAATGAACCAAGGCCAATATTGCCATGCTGTTGTAATGATGATACTTTTAAATGGCCATCAAAGACTTTGTTTACAAAAGCTGCCCAAATATTGTATTGATAAAAGGTAGCTTCCGGCTTTTCGGCATTCGCTATTTTTTTGTTAGGGCTACTGCATGAGATTCCTACTAACAAAATAATTACTAAAGATTTGCCTAAACAATTGTTTTTCATCATAGTATTAAATTGGTTTTACACGAAACACCATACCTGGTTTTTCAACGGCTATATAAAGATATCCGTCCCTGCCCATTTCAGCATTTCTCATACGTCCTAAACTTGAAAACAATTTTTCCTGTTTCACTACTTTACCATTTTTCAGAACAATTCTATCCAGATACATATATCTTAACGAACCTACCATAATATTCCCCTTCCAAGCAGGATATTTATCACCCGTAATCATAGTCATACCGCATGGAGCAATGGAAGGAATCCAATAAGTTTCTGCTTGCTCCATACCTTCCTTTTGGGTAAGGTTGGTAATAGGCTTACCATTATAATTAATACAATTGCAAATGATTGGCCAACCATAATTAGCACCTTTGCGAATGATATTCAATTCATCGCCGCCCCTTGGTCCATGTTCAGTTTCCCAAATAATACCTGTTGATTTTTCAAAGATTAATCCCTGGGGGTTTCTATGACCATAACTCCAAATAGTTGCTTTGCTTTTACCATCGTTTACAAATGGATTATCTGGTGGAATGCTACCATCATCAAAAATTCTATGAATTTTTCCATTATCGTTCTCAGTACTTTGAGGAAATTGTTTCTCATTTCCTCTTTCACCTACAGAAAAAAAGAGATAGCCCTTATCATCAAACATAAGCTTGGAGCCAAAATGATGTTTGGTTCTGGTGTATGGTGCAGCCTCAAAAATTTCCTGTACTTCTGTAAACTCATCCCCTTTAATTTTTCCACGAACAATAGCGGTAGTTGTTAAAACAATACTATCTGGTTTTTTAAATTTAGAGTACGACATATACACCCAGCCATTTTCTTTGTACATAGGATGCAATTTTAAATCTAACAATCCGCCTTGGCCTTCTGCCAGTACTTTTGGCGTTCCTTTTATCAATATTTTATTACGTTGCTGATCAACCATGTACAATTCACCGCTTCTATCGGTAATTAAATAATTTCCATCTGGCAATTGAGCAAAGCCCCATGGACTTAACATACCAGTAGCTACTGTATCTAACCGCACTTTCATTTCTTCTGTTTCAAAAACACTTGATGTCAATTTTTTTGAAGGCTTATATGAATCCACATCTTCAATAAATTTTACAAACATCTCCGACATTTTACGGATCTCTTTGTCTTTTATAGTATGATTAAAACTTGGCATACCAAAATCTGGGCTACCATATTTAATACTTTTGAAAATAGAATCTACAGCAGTGCCATATTTCCATTTCCTATCTACAAAGGCTTCCATTATTTCACCATGACAACCAGAACAGTTTTGTGTATATATCGTCCGTATTTTGTTTTCAGAAGTATTATCATCATTTGTGGGGGATATGGCAAAACTGAAACAAAAAACAAGCGCAACAATAATCACGGCTACTTTTACTATTATAGATAGACATTTCATATTTTTTACTATTTATTTTTATTTGTTTCCTGCACAACCGGTAAATCGGTTTGCTTTGAATATTTTTCAGGATTTTTAGTAATGATACGGATATTTTTAAACTGTGCTTTCCAGGCTTCTTGTTCAATTTTATCTCCTAGTGAATGCATTTTAAAAGCGATATATCCTGCATCTTTATACTTATCATTTATAAGGTTTACTGATGGAATATCGTTCAACCAAACTTTGATGTGATTACCTATCATTTCAATACGTATATGATTCCATTCATTACTGCGGTTGGCATTTTGTGCACGGGGATCTTTGCTTAGATCATAAATCCATGCCCAGGTTTTGCCAAAATCATCAAAAATACCACCTGTCCATCTACGTTTTTCACTAGGGTCTATTTTTACTTGATACCCATACAGGTTTACTGATGCCGTATCTGGAGCATGAACTGCTCTAAATAATATTCCAGTATTAAATGGTATATCCCGTTTAAAATCCAATTTCAGAATAAAGTTCTTATACTTTTTCTTGGTGGTTGCAAATGTATGCACAGGTGTATTGGTAGTCATGTGGCATTCAATTGCACTATCATTAATCAATACTTTTCCCTTACTGCCAATGATTTTCCATCCTTTTAATGAATGGCCATTGTAAATAGACTTCCATGGTTCATTTTGCTGGCCATGTACAGCACTAAATTGCAATACAAAAACAATTAATATGGTATTGAAGTATTTCATTTCTTTTTGTTTTTTATTGTAGCAAAATCCATGATTAAAATTCCATGCCCTATGCCAGTTGTTTCCCCTACAACAGAATATTGAAATGCCATAAATCTGCCATCGTCACTTACCACTGGATTGGTAGCTTTATACTTTCCACCAGCATTAAAAAAAGTAATCCGCTCCAAATTGCCGCTGCCATCTAAGGTTAGTTTGTACAAATCAATATAATCCCAGGTTGTTCTTCCACTATCTCTTTTGGGATAATGTCTTGTACTTTCCACCATCATAAATTTACCATCAGGAAAAACACCTTCTGGTTCATCATATCTATCTGGCCTATTAGTATAGTTTACTATTTTTCGTGTTGTCAAATCAATTCCCATTACTTCAGCTTCGTATTCCACTTTTGGAAAATGCGCATTAAACAATAGCTCAGTTTCAAAAGGTGGACGAAAGTTTTGAGTTTCTAAATGCCATCCTTTTACAGCTCCGGGTAAATCCTGCGAACGTACAACAGTATCGATATTCTGCAAATCAGGAATGCTATTTGTGTAAACAATATCCCCCACATAAATATCATCCACGCCCCAGCTAATTTTCAATTTAGTTCTTGATGGAGCAGCACCTTCCTTTATTTTAACATTAAGTGGAAATGGAGGTGAAGACAAATCTTTTTTCAGCACCCATAATTCTGCATTTGCAGGATTTCTGCTTTTCGATGGATTCTTAGGGTCAAATTCTTTTGAACCAATGAGCAGGTAATCGCCATTGGCCAGGTACAGCACTCTTATAAAACCGTTATGAAAAAAATGATGCGTTAATGGTTTTAATTTACCTGTGGATACTTCTACTTCAAAAGCATCACCAAAGGTTTTTTCCATGAAGGCGATTCTTTTACCATCGTGGCTCCAATCGGGGCGTTCGCCAAATGCGGTTATCTGACGTATGTTTTTAGGAAGATTCTGAACGAAAGAATCACTAACTATAGTTGTTTGTCCATTAACAGAAATGTTAATGCCAGCTATCGTTAAAAAAAGGAATATTGAAATTAATATTTTATTCATTTCTATTCTGTTATGGTTATTTCTATTGGTTTTGTTTGAAAAGATTCTCGGGTTGAAGAAAGAAAAGCTTCTATTTTTTGTAACCCCATTTTCAGGCCACGAATGACATAACTGCCATCGGCTCGTTTTTCTACTTTCATTTTTGCTCCATTTACAGTAAAAAATATTGTCTCTGAACTATAGCCAGTCTTGTTTTTTACTTGAAGAATAATTTCGGTACCGTATGGATAAACATCGCCATTACGAGGGAAAGTTATCTGTAATGCAGTTTCTTGTCCCTCCTCATTATATGTTTGGTCTGATATGGCAGAAGGTGATACTTGCCCACCTGTTTCTTTGATAGTTTTATGTGGCAAGTTTACAATATGATAGGGTTCTTCCTTTTCAAAATAGGGCCATGTATTTCCATTGTTATTATTATCCACCGTTTCAATGATGTACATAAAATCCCATTTTACACCAGTTATTGGATGGTACTCTGTAACTTCCTGAACCTTTGAATTGGGAATGGTTACGGTGTAGCTATTACCTTGCTTTTGCATTTCTGCAATTTTGTAATCCTGAAACTGAGTAAGTCCACGATAAAGAACCCGAGCCCATTTTATACCTGCTGCATCACTAATGTCAGCGGTAATTGTAATTGAATTGTCTAAGCCACTATTGATTACAGGTTTGTGGCTGATCTTTGGAGGAATATCGTCACCATTAAGGCGGTATTCAAGGGAGGAAACTATTGTATTAGTTTGGCTTACAGGGCTTGCTTTTAATGTATCCAAAGCAGACAGAAGCATTACATACTCTTCCTTCCAATTTCTTGTATCACTAACACTCATTTTCATGTTTTCTTTATAATAATCGGCAGACGCCTCCACTACTTTTGCATAAATGGAGAGTGCCTTTGTATCGTAATAAATGGCACTATCTAAAGCTGCCTTATTATTCTTTTGCAATTGATATATATTATAAAATAAAGCTGCTTTTATACGCTGGGCATGAAAAGCTGCAATAGCAGCAAGAATACGCATATCACCTAATGTTGTTACCAGCTCCTTACTTGGTGGCTTGGTTAGTTTCTTTTCTATAGAACTAATTCTGTTGTATATAGCCTTGGAGGTTTCATCAAAATAGGTAGCATTCTGTTGTGGCCATACTCTTCCAGATGTTTTTTTGTTAATTAGTAAATCTGCTGCTTCTTTGAAACTGATAAAAGTCTGCACATCCAATGGACGAACTTTTGCATAATTTTTTAAAAAGCCTTTGCCATTAAGACCACTACCACTACCCCATTCTGGTATTCCTCTCTGCTCCTGAAAGTCGGGCATGGCGGCGCTAATGATACGGGGAATAATTTTACTACTTAGTTGAAGTGTAGTCATTACTTCAGCGGCAATATCTTTTCCATAATGTTCATTGAAATAACGAAGAAATACCGAAGAAGCAGTATTAGGATTATAGCCCATTCTACCAAACACTAAGTTTTGAGCCCAATAGCGTTGAAAATTATAATTGGTATAAATATATTTTTCATTGAGGTGTTGCATGGCATCTCCCGTGCTTTCGATGGCATCAATATCCATTACTTCGTACATGGCTTCTTCGTTGTAAAGCTGACAAGTTTTTACAAATTGTTTTGCATAGTCAGCGTCTGCCCATACCAACAATTTTTGCGAACCTGCATTCCATAAACGATACAACACATCGTATCTTTTTGGATGGGTTAGTAAGTCGGCGTAGCCATGGCGGCGGTCGGTTTGATTTTCTGGTTGAATATGGGCTGGATGAAATGGCATCCCAAATTGTTCAGCACTGTATTTTGTTTCCACAGCAACCTTTAAGCCTTTTTGAACAGCCAAGTTAATGACGGTATCTGGCAATCCTTTTGCACGAGGATAGATAATTATATCTCTCCCCGATTTCTTTATACCATCAAATACCCTCCCCCAAAATGCAGCAAGGGTGTTGATTTCTCTTGGTAAACCGCTCTCCCAATGCATCCGCAACTGAAGGCCATCAATAGCTACTAAGGAAACAAATTTTTCGATAGCCGCTTCCGAATAAGGCGAAACACGTTCAGCATCTTCAGGCTTGTGCACGTGGTTCCAAATGCCTACAATTAGTTTAACGCCATGATCGTGTGCTTGTTTAGCAATGCGTTGCAAAGCCGCCAAGTTGCGTTGCTGTTCTGCCTCGTCGCATTGAAGACCTCCTACTTGTGCCGTAGTCCAACCTGGGATATTAAAAAACATGGTATAAATAGGAGCAGCATTTTTAAAAATGATGTTGTAATAATTGAATCTACTTTCTGCTACTTGCTCAAATAATTCATCCCAATATTGTGCATCATGAAAGATACGGGTACGAACTTGATCGGCATGGATATAGGTGGAAAGTGAACGTACTTTTGCAAATGCCGTTTCACTTGCTTCTTCCACACTAGCAAGCAACGAAGCTGCAGCCTCTTTGTTTCTTACTTGCGATGCTACTTCAAGCAGTGCGTACATTAGTCCTACCGAATCGCCTCCAGCAATGAGTAATCCTTGCTTTTTGGATTGGTTGGTTACTATTTTTTTTATAAACATTTCCTCAGCTGTTGTAGGCATTTTTATTTTAGATAACCCCTGAGGCAATTTGTATTTTGAACCTTGCAGCCAAACATAAAACATAATAGCAGATTCATCATCTGTATCTGCTATATCCACTTTAACCGTAAAGCCCTGCTGTTTGAGTGCATTCGTTAATTTGCCAATGGCAAATTGTACTGCTGCTGTTTGCAGAGGATCTGCAACGATTACTACATTTTCTTTAACCAACGTTGATGGCTGTGCGATTGCTATATTTATGGTACTACAGAAAATCAATAAACAAAAAATGTTTCTTGTATAAAGCTTAATCTTTTTTGCCTTATCCTTTATTATTAAACTCATATTTAAAAATTTTAATCATTTCAATATCTACAAATGCTACACATTTAAAATTAGTAGTTATTCATGCTAGTAGCTTCTTTTATTACTTCTTTTGTTATTGCATCCCAATCAACAGTTCTTGTTTTTGCTAAAAATTGAGGTTTATAATTACGAGTGGCTGCTTGTGCATACATTTTCCAAAAAGCTACTGCTTTTTTTAACTCATCTGCTGCTTGTAATTTGTTACTTTCAATTTTTGTTTCCGTATAGCTATGCAAATAATAAGCTCCTCTTATTTTTTGTGCATAATATTTTCCCATATAACTAAAAGCATCTAAATCGTACAGTAATTCAACATACTCATTAGATAGTTTTTTCTGGTTGCTAAATTCTTTTTTTGTAAACAAAATGGTAGCATCGGCAAGAGAATCCAATTGATTGGCAACTTGCAATGGCATTATACCATTTAGTGTTCTTTTTTCTTTAATGGCTTTCACGGCTTCTTTAATACCAATAACACCAGAACCTTCAATCGGCGATTTCTTTATAAAATCTTCTACAGTATGAAAGCCTTTTCTTAAATCCAAACAACCTTCTACTGCCCACATAAAATCCCAATCATGCCAATGAAAACGGGTAACCAATGAAGGAATTCCAGACGCAGTTGCCCATGCAGTTTGTAATTTATTGGGGTCAGCTTGTGGGTATCTTTCTGCTAATAAATTTTCAATGGGTAGATGACTGATATCAGGGTCATAACCCAATCTTCCCCATAGCATAAAATTATACCAGTGCTTATCTATTTCCAATTGCCTTGGTGTTGTAGGATGTTTACTGATAAATTCCCTGCCCCATACATAACTGTCTGACCCCATAAAGTAACCAGCCGTTACCTCTTTTGGTGGAATATTTTTTATGAATGAGGAAGCATATGCAGCATCTCCCCAGCGGAAGTGAAAGATATCATCGTTGCGAATATTCCACCAACTTTTCAGTCCCTCCTTTTTTATTTCTTTGATATATTCATTTGCCCATTGTGGTGCAGGTGTGGCATACATTCTTGCACGAGCATATTTAAAACTTAAATTTATTTCGTCGGGATATTTACTTATAAAATCCCGTTTCATTTTATCTACACCCGTTTGCCAATGCCGATGAATAAACTCTACTTTCCTGTTGGGCTGTATTTTTTTTGCATCAGCAATCCCTTCGCCAAAAGTAGCCCAAAGCCATTTTTCCCTATCAAATTCATCATTTCGATCTTCCATATTTTCTCCTGCGGTAACGCCAAGTCCTGCAAGGTCGGGGTAAGTTAATACAAACTCTTTTACCGCTTCACGTAGGTAAGCAATCGTTTTTGGGTTTTCCTGATCGTTGTTAATGCCATATTTCCCTTTGGTCCCTTTCTTATTTTCCTGATTGCGGTACCAGCCAGTTGGAGCAATGCTATTCATCCAAATGCTCCAGGTAATGAAGTAAACTTTCACTCCCCTATCCTTGGCATAACGCATTACATTTTGCCAAAAAATAATTTTATCTTCAATCGAAATTTTCTTCAACACAATAAGGTTGTTCATTACTGAATCAGATATTCCACAACCCGCTATAAATTTTGCTGTGGGTTCGTCCTGCCTGTCGGTATCCAGCGGAAATGAAGTACCACAAACGTTTTCCAAATTAATGTCTGGATAATTTTTCATTTTCACCATCGAGGGAAAGGGATTCGGATTCCATAGTGTTAAAACATTGTACCTGTTCCTGGCCATCATATCCAAATACTGTTTCCAGAAATCAAAATTCCACATCTCTAAGATATTCTGTTGAGCCGCATCGCCAGCATCTTGATAAGATGGGGTACGAATATCCAAGGGGATATTAAATTTTAATCCTCGTTTATTGATATACGGTTTTGCAATTGTCTTATCCGAAAGATTGGGCATTTGCTTCGCAAGTCTGATTATTTCTGCAATTTGTAAGCCACCATACATTGCTCCACTTGCATCAGATGCATAGACAACCATCTCATTATTTTTACCACTTGCTAATTGATAAGATTGTTCTGACAGTGATGAATTGAAACGAAAATTAATATTGGCTTTCGGTTTTATTTTAAATTCTCGAAATGCATTTTCTATTTCCTTTTTTGCAAATTCAATTTGACCTGATTGCAATTGTTTGTCTGCTGAAAATAAAGGCTGGGCATGGGTTTTTAACTGCGTTCCAATAAATAAAACAACAAATAAATAGACTGTTATAATTCTATGGTTTAACATTCCTTATTCTATTAAAATATTTTTTATTTGAAATCCATTCATCTCTATATCATCTTTAGAAATAGGTTTGCCATTGATCATTACATTTTTGAAATAGATATCTTTTATCCAAGAAGTAGAGGCTTCGCCCTCTTTAATTCCTTTGCTTGAAATAATTCTGCTTTTGTTTATAACCGGCCCATTGACGGTAATATTTTCAAAGCGTATATTACTAATAGACCCCAGATTACCACTTCCATTTGTTTCTAATCTAAACAAACTCCAAACGGGCCCTTCGATGCGAATATTTTTAAAATAAATATCAGCGATATCGCCAGTTCCAGATTTTCGTGAGCCGAAAATCATTCGGTTGTTTGCATCGTTTGTATATCCTGCAAAAACAATATCATTATCGTGTATATAACCCCCTTTGTGGTTCTTTGGGTCGCCACCCCAGCTAAACTGAAATACACAACCATTGCTATATTGCCAGAATATACAATGATGAATATTTACATAGTCAGGACTAACATAAATAGCGTCATCATTATTATTAAAAAAACAATCGTATACAGTTGTATTTGCTTGTCCTATGGTAGAAACACCATCTGTGTTGTAAGGCCATGAACCCACCATTTTTACATTGTGAATCGTTATGGGTACACCAGATGCCCTGATAAAAAACTGTCGTGGACTGGCAATGGTAATACCTTCAATGTTTAGGTTATCACTACCTACACCCGGATAATCTGCAAAAGTATTCCAGCTTTTTTTGTTGTCTTCTGCCAACATATTTATGGCATGGTATCGCATTCGCTCTACAACACTTTGTTGGTATGGCTTACCTTTTAAACGATAAACATATTCCCTTGAAATACTGTCTCCACTTAAAATACCTCTACCTCTAAAATTAACATTACAGGCCTTCATACCAAGAAAAGTACCCATCACATAGGCCCCACCAGCTAGATATATTGTTTGATTTGAAAAAACTTCAAAACCAACGCCGATATTATGTACACCTGGCTCAAAATAAATGCAGTTTGCTTTGGAACTTTTATTTTTTAGCTTTGAAATCTTGTCACCTGGTTTAATTACCAAAGTTCCTTTCGCATTTTTATTTGGTACTCCAACTTCGGGAGCATCAGCAAATAAGAATAATGGATTTAGATAATCTCCGTTTATTACAATAGCTAGTTTTGCTGGTTTATCAATTGTAATTTCAAGAACATTATTATCAACAACTACTCCTTGAAGACCTGTTGCTGTTGGCAATACTTTAAATTCATTTATATTTCCAAGTTTAAATTTTATTGCTATTTTAATGGTTCCTGAAAATGAAAAACAAGTCCATGCAACGGATTGCTCCATATTGATATCCGCAACTTTCCCTTTAAAATAAAATTCTCTTAGTTTTTCATTTACATTAATTCCGTTAATTACGCCTGTTCGAACTTGTGTTGCATTGTGCTCATCATTATCTAATGGTGTGCTGTAATAAACAAATGACTGTTGGATATTTCCATTTTGAGAAACATTTACTGCAAACTTTTCAGATGTTCTTACACCATGGGGTGCAGTGTATACGGCCAATGTATCATTTGCTAATGAACGAATAGCAAAAAGAAAAATAATAATGATTGTAATAAATGTTACTTTTTCTTTCATATAAATTCGTTTAAATAGTCACCATTTTTATATTATAAGAACCTATAATTGTACCGCCGCTATTTTACTTCTACGCAATAACTCATCATGAATTCTATAAGACCATGCAGTAAATTTTTCTTCATTGGCTTTTTCTATTTCGGGTGTGTTGGTGCCATTCTTGTTTAGGTCTAATAGGCTTACACCCCAATTGCCTAGCAACACCCAATAAGTAGCAGCATCCGAATGATCCACACTGTTATGAGCAAATTTTCCTTCTGCAAATATTTTTCCAATTTGGCTTGTTTTAAATTGGTTGAAGTATTCTTCTCCCTTCTGGCTTCCACTCACAATACCATGCTGCCCTATTGCCCCACATTCATAATATTCAATTTCGCCTTGTTTTGCCATGTCTTTCAAATAAGCACAGGCTGCCGCATCTTCACGACAATTGGCCACATTTTCAGGATGTTCCATAGTTCCCTGATGCCAATATGAATTTGTCCAGTGGGCTATAAACCGAAGTTTTTTTAATACTTTTTTATTGCCTGTTGTTAAGCAATGCTTTACTAAAATAGCCGGTTCGGTTGTAGAGCCCCAAATCAAAACATTGATAGTACCTCTTTCCTTTTTTGCTAAATCAACAAGCGATTTTACAGTACTATAATTCTCTAAAGAAGTATAGTTTTCTGTTAATTTAAATCGTTCCGCAGATTCCTTGATACAAGATTGAGTAAATTTTATATCAGCAGGATAACCTTTAATTTTTTTGCATAGGTTCTTCACATCATTTCGGTAGGCATTGCCAAAAAATTCATTTGCCCAATCTGCCTGATTGGGACTTTCTTTGTGTTCCTTTCTGTGAGTACTGGTTACAATGATTGCTTTTGTATCAAACTCGTTTGCAAGCAGCAGGTATCCAGCCATTGCCGAAATATCATCTGGGTCATTGGCAGAGCCTGCTTTTTCTTTGCCTTTTATGTTTTTGTCGCTCATGTCCGTGTAAATCCAAACTTTGGGTTTGGTTTGTGCCAACGCTTGGTTTACACTAATAAGCATCAGTGCCATTAATGATAGAAATAAATTAAGCTTGTGAGTTTTCATATTTTCAAACATATTTTTAGTTTTTTCTAGTGTATTCTTAATTAGTAGTAAAATTTTTGAGTCTCTTCAAGTCCTGGAGTTGTATAATCTGGGTCTTTAGGACGAACCACAATCTCGCCTTTTATCATTTTTATCTCAAGAGGTACCAAGGTTAAACCCTGCTTGTTAATTGTATATGCCGATTTACTAAGGTCTTTTGTTTTTGCCTCTTCAGGAGTAAGCGGTGGGTTATTGGCATTGTAAAATGCGGTACACCACCAATTGCCCTGCTTGTCTTTAAAAGGAGTGCCGTGGCCTAAAAAACGTCCAGCAAATTTGCGTTCGCCATAAGGGCCCTCCAGTTTATCTGAAACAGAATAGTAAAGGTTATACGTACCACGGCGTAAAGTATCTGTTGACCAACCAGTACCAAAAAAAATATACTTTTTTTCAAATTTGATAATACAGGCTCCCTCATGACCCATTTTTCGATTTGCCGGTTTGATTGCAATAGGTTGTCCGTCAAAAGCTTTTAAATCACTTTTTAATTTTTGAATTTGTGCACATTTAGATATCAGCCAATGAGAACCATCGTCGTCGGTAAATATGGAAGGGTCATGCTGCTTGCCAAAAGTTTCGTTCCAGTTATCGAAAGGGGCTTCCAATTTACTGCTTTTTGTTATGGCTATATTGCCAATACCAACATTGGATGTGTGAACAATGACCCACTTATTATTAATAAAATACAGTTCAGGCGCCCATAATTTTAACTGATCAGTTCCAGACTGACCGGGCTTTGCATTTTTTTCGTCTTTTAACCTTACATATTCATTGTAATTGGTAGTATTCTCAATTGTATATGGATAGCCTATAAACTCCCATTTTGCAAGGTCACTGCTGCGATAAACCGGAACACCGTGAGGTATAATTTTTCTTCCGTCCACAGTTTCTTTACCAGCTTGCGTAACCGATAAATAATAGTATCCATCTGGACCAATGGTTATAAAAGGATCCCTCATCCAATCGTCAAATACATGAACTGCTTTGCTGTGCAACTTTATCTCTTTTTGGATATCCTCTACACTACGAGAATAAGTTTGAGCAGATGCAATGAATGTAGCAGTAGCGAATACCATTGTCAAAGCTCTTTTCAGTATCATTTTTGTAACCATTGTTTGTCTAATAATTGATTTTATTTTATTTAGATTTCTTTAGCAAGCCTGTTTTTTTCTTTACATACTTTATTAGAAAAAACAGCTTTCATTACTTAATTTTTTTAAGAAATTTTTTGGCAGGAACATACTCGTCAAGTTCTTTAATCATAATATTCCGGTAAAATATTTCTGCAGTTTCAGATTGAAAACCAATGATGCCTTCTCCCACACTCAAATCTGTTGCATAGTTTACCAGTTTGCCATTGAGTTTGTGTATGGCATATTCATTACCCATTACAATCAGCTCGCAAGTGTTCCATTCATTATCCAATGCATGAAAAGGCACATCTGCACCACGGTGTTCACCACCTCGTTTAGGGATAGCTACACCTCCTTTTTCTAAGGGACGGAATTGATTTTTTGCAGTATCAGCATACCATTGAAACAATGTATTGCTGGCCCAGAAATCGCCTGTATGATTTTTTCCTGTTGTGTGATTATACCTTACTTGGTATTCTACTCCATCTGGCCAAACTTTATCATTAAACACATGATAATAACAGCCCGCATCGTACTGAAATTGGTGAAAATTGTTGAAGATTTTTTTACCCCACTTGTATTGAAACGTTAATATAAAACGGCTGTATTTCTTTTTTGTATAGAATAAACCATGTGTGGCATTTTTATTTACTGTAATGCCAAAACTGTCTGGAAAATTTTTATATACATGAATAACACCACTATCAACACTATACACTTTTGCAGCCATTGCAGAATCACCATTGCGGAGCTTTAAATTCCAGTTGTTTAAATCTTTGCCATTGAACAAAGCAACATAGCCCTTATTTTTTTTAGACTGAGCAAAACAGTTTCCGGTAAAAACTACAAAAAGAAAGAAATTAACCAACAGTAATTTTATTTTCATATCAATTTAGTTTTATGTATTGGGTGGTGTAACTTGGCTTTGATTGTTTGATTGTACCCTTCTCATCAAATTCAACAGGGTCTATCACTAAAAAGGGCTTTGGCCGTTTTCCATCATTTGCTTTTAAAATACCATGACAGCTTAACCATAATCTTCCATCAGGTCCATTGAATATTTGGTTATGTCCAACTTGATTGAAAGGACTTTTTTCATCGCCTGTATATGGCAAACCATTTTTCTCACAGGCTGATTTACTTTGTGCACCATAAAACGGATTACCCTCGTATTTTTTCCAAGGTCCCGTTATGTTGTTTGCAGTTGCGTAGCCAATTTCATAGCCTCTCGTCCAGCTTGAATAAAAGAGGTAGTAAATATTGTTACGTTTAATTACGTAAGCCCCTTCAATTCCAATGGCATCCCAGTCAAAATATTTTTTTACTTTATTTATAGGACGGCCGTCATAACCAGGCGTTTTTAGCGTATCGCCATTTAAAGCAATATCATATTCAACACCCGAAGATAGAATGGCTGACTGTGGCTTTGTTTTAAATATACCTTTCTCAAGATCAATTTCTGCAAAGCCAATTCCGAACTCACGACCACGGTTCCAAAAAGCATACACTTTGCCATCCGTGTCCTCAAAAAACGTCAAATCATTTCCATTGCTTAATGGTTTTGTTTCTGTGATAATGGTGTAAGGACCATCAATTTTGTCTGCTACTGCATATCCTGTATGCTGACCTAAATAACCTGCTTTGGGATTGCTGCAATTAAACGTTGCGTAATATCTGCCTTTAATTTTTTTGATTTCTGGAGCCCAGAAACGACGGTAATACCATTTGGTACTGTCACCTCTTTCCACAATGTATTTTACAAACTCCCATTGGGTTATATTTTTTGAGCGATACAATACCACTCCGCTGGTGAGCTTGCCATTTGTTTCTTCCCGTTCCCAATGTGGATAAGATGTACCTGTCATATACCACCAATCGCCATCTTTAAACACCTGGCAATCTCTTAACCCACTTGTATCAATACCACTAGACACAGGATTGGTATAGCTAAATGTTTTTTGTTGGGCTTCCGCTATAAAAGGCAACATCAATAAACAATATTTTATGAATATTTTTTTCATTTTTACTTATTCTATTCCTATATAATTGAAATTTTTAAATACCACTTTTCCGTTACCTGCGGCAAAAAGCTTAATACGATAGCTGTCTTCTATCCTTAATCCTTTTCCAAAAGAAGTCCATGTATTACCGTCATCACTATAATAAAAAGAAATATCTTTTCTAAAATTTTTGATCTTAAAAAATATATGCCCCTTTGTTGTAGGATATTTTTCTGCTTCATTCATCCGCCAATCTGGTGCTTCTGTAAATGTGGCTTTAGCACCATCGTATGTAAGCCCTTCATTGTCCAATGCTATACCTGCCATGGCACCGGCTAAGGGCATTTGCAGTTCGACCGTAACTTCAAAACTTTTATGAATGGCACCAATGCTGAGTTGTGTTCCATCTTTATGATTTACACCTGATGCAGTTAATTCTAGTGTACCGTTTCCACTTTTGAAAAAACTTCGTTTTGTATAATCATAATTCCAAAATGGATTTAAATCGGTGGAGTTAAAATCATCTTTTATCAGCATAGCATTCGCAGCATTTTCACCAAAGTTTGGTTTAGGAATAAATGCTGAAGAAGGAATACCATTTTTTACAATTGGCCAGCCATCTTTTGTCCACTCAACAGGCATTAATAAAGTGGGACGACCCATCCCTGTATAGTTTTTCAATCTAGCATGATAAACCATCCACCAACTTTTATCTGGGGCATCAAAAATGGTTCCATGCCCCTGATGCCACCATGTTTCTTCTTCGCTGTAAGTATGTGTAATTGGATTGTAGGGGCTATTTTCCCAAGGCCCAAGGGCTGATTTGCTTCTTGCCACCACACTCATATGTGCAGTAGACGGACCATTGGTGCCGCCTTGAGCCGATATCATATAGTAGTATCCATCTTTATAAAACAATTTCGGACTTTCCAAACATTTGCATTGCACATTCCACTCTTGCGGATAAGTCCATCCGTCATATACTTTTTTTATTTCTCCAATAGATTTTGTTCCTGTTGCATCTAACTCAATCGTCCATCCTGCACTCAGGTACAAATAATTTTTACCATCATTACTGTGAATAAAGCCAGGATCAATTGAACCCCAATTACTAATACCTTTTGGCACGCGGATATCAATTTTAATCGGGTTGCTCCATTTGCCTGCGGGATCAGTTGCTGTTGATACAAAATTTCCAAAGCCTTTGTCTTTTTCATTTCTGCCGGGATAATTTTGAATGGGCAGGTATAAATGAAACTTACCATTGAAATATTGTAAATCCACGGCCCATACTTTACTATAGCCTTCTAGGAAGATTCGATTAATAGGATTCCAGTTGATGAGATTGGTGGAATGCCAAATAATAAAGCCATCAGCACGGCTATGTGCCATGTAAAAATCTTTTCCTGTTCTTACAATTGATGGGTCGCCATAATTTCCCGGTATAATGGGGTTGAGATAATAACTACTATTGTTACCAACTTGAGATGAATTCATCAAGCCAGCATGCTGTTGTGCTGAAGCACCAGCAATTAAAAAAAGGCAGATATGTAGTGCTATTATTTTCATTTACGCCCATTTATTTTTTTGGGTAAAACAAATTTTTCTTTAGCCCATCTGTTCCATTCTTCTTTAAGCTCATTCATTATTTGAGGCTGCTGAGCAGCAATATCCTTCGTCTCATTTCTATCTTTACTTAAATCATATAGTTCCCATGTGCCTTGATCGATAGAATGAATCGCTTTCCAATTATCTTTTCTAATAGCAGCATTACCACCATGCTCCCAATACATATAAGGGTGTTTTGGCAAAGCCTTACCAGTAAAAGACGGGGCTAGGCTAAACCCTGTTAAAGGATAAATGGTTTCACCACCATGAAATGTTGATGGATAAGTTGCTTTTGTAACTTCTAATACTGTTGGCATTATATCTATTAAATAAGCGGGTGAACTTACTATTTTGTTTTGCTGCTTAATGCCAGCAGGCCAGTGCATGATTAAGGCTGTAGAAATTCCGCCCTCTTCGGGTCTGTTTTTCCATTTACGAAAAGGTGTGTTGGAAACGTTGGCCCAGCCAATACCATACGAAACAGCACCTGAATAATTAGCATTATTTATTAAACTATCTGGCTGGCTTCCTAACTCATCATAAACTTCGGCACAGGCACCATTATCACTGAGGAAAACAATCAATGTGTTTTCGAAAACGCCTTTTTGCTTTAAAGTTTTTACCAGCTTGCCCACGTTATCATCAACACATTTAACTTGAGCAGCATATACTGCCATGCGGTAAGCCACTCTTTGTTTTTCCTGAATAGATAATTTTTCCCATGCCCTTACCGATGTATCTCTGTTACTAAAACCCTCTTTGCTTTTTATAAGCCCAGATGCTAATTGCTTTTTATACCTTTCAGTACGAATAGCATCCCACCCTATCATGTATTTATCCTGAAACAACTTGATGTCTGCTTCTTTTGCCTGCAAAGGCCAATGTGGTGCATTGTAAGCCAGGTATAAAAAGAATGGATTTGAGTCTTTTTGTTGACGGATAAAACCAATAGCTGAATCTGTAAATGCATCTGTTGTATAGTAAGGAGAAGCAGGTGGGGGTAATTTAGTATTCATGTAAGTTAATCCTCTTCCACCTTGTGGCTTTAAATAACTAGAAGCACCAGATAGTATACCATAATATTTTTCAAAACCCCTTTGCAAAGGCCATTTTTCTTTTTCATGATAACCCAAATGCCATTTACCTGCCATGTAGGTATGGTAGCCGGCTGGTTTTAAAACTTCTGCCATGGTCACACAATTTTTGTTCAAATAGCCACGGTAACCGGGAGTGCCCCAGTCATTGGTATCGTCTGGTCCATCTTTACGGCTTGCAGGGTCTTCGCTCATTTGCCCAACACCTGTTTGGTGTTGAAACAAACCCGTCATTAATGAGGCTCTTGTAGGGCAACACCTGGAAGTGTTGTAAAATTGGGTAAACCGAATGCCTTTATCCGCTAAAGCATCAATATTAGGTGTAGGTATTTCACTGCCGTAACAACCCAAATCACTATAACCCATATCATCTGTCATGATTATAACAATATTGGGGCGCTGCTGGGCCTGCATCAACAAAGCGCAGAAGCATAAACTAAACAGTATGAAACTTTTTTTTTCCTGCATTGAAAATGTTTGATTGGTTTAAAATAATTGCTGAAGTGTTGATGGTAATTGTTGAAGCGGTTCCAGAACAATTCTGCGGTAAAACAATTCAGCTCCTTCACTTTGCAGAACAATCCTCCCTTTCGTCATGGGTACTTTCATACCGTTTTGCAGCATGGATAAGTTTTTTAAATGCATCACTACTTTACCGTTCACCATATGCACACTGCTGTCGCCTGATGTATAAACTTCTACTGTATTCCATTCACCATGCGGTTTTTCATTGTCGGGATTCTTCCTGCAACGTGGTCTTTTTACCTCGTCGCCAAACCAAACGTAATCACTACCGGGTGCATAAATCCAATTGGAATCCTGGTATTCCGCAGGAATTTGTGCCATTGCTCTATCAATCTTCCAGTAATCGCCACAGTCGCCCTGTTGTATCTGGCACTCCTGCGCCAACGGCCAAACCTTGTTTTGCATGGGCTTATTTCCTGCATGGTATAGCAGTCCTGCATCTCTTGGTAAATGCAAGCGTGGAGCATACTTTCTCTCACCCCATTTGTATTGAAGCGTAATATGGTAGTTTTTGTAATCAGCTTCAGTAGTAATAGTGCCAAACACCTCACCACTTACATATATGGCTGGTTCACCATCTTCTTTCACCACTGAAAAAACATTAAGGAAATCATCCTTGCCAATGGCATGCATATAATTACCCATGCTGTCCTTTGGTAAGGAAAGTTGCAGGGACTTGTGGGGTACACCAATATGTTTTACCCAGCCCGAAAAATCCTTTCCGCTAAAAAGAATTTCTTGCCTGTAAGAATTCTCCGAACGAGTAGGTACAAAAGAAGTTACGATTAAAAAAAGTATAGACCCTGAAAAAATGATTTTAAACATATAGCATAGTCAGGAAATAAAAATAGTTTTAACCGGCAAAGGCTGATGCGTTCAGCATCCATAAATTTTGCTGTATTGTACAAACTGATTAAATGCGTCTTTTAAGCTCCATATTTGCCCATAGCTTTACAAAAAATCGCAAATGCAAATGCTACTTCTTTTAGGAATATTGAGTGTGACTATGATTAATGGTTTCAGTCAAACAACACTGGTAAAAGAAAAATCAGTTGATAAACCAATCACCGTTCTGCTCTCCGGCGATTATGCCGATCCATCTATACTAAAAGATGGCATCAATTATTACATGACCAATACCAGCATTAATTATTTTCCGGGACTTCGTGTATGGCACAGCACAGATTTAAAAAACTGGAAGCCAATAGGGTATGCGCTTACGAAGTATGTAGGCGAAGTGTGGGCACCGGATTTTATAAAACATGGCGATACTTATTATATCTATTTTCCGGCTTACCCCGGTACCAATTGGGTAGTAACAGCCAAAAGCCCCTATGGCCCCTGGAGTGAACCCATTGATTTGCATGTGAAAGGCATTGACCCCGGTCATATAGTGGGCACCGATGGAAAACGCTATTTGTACTTTAATGATGGGAAAGTTGCAGAACTGAATGCCGATGGCCTTTCCCTGAAAGAAGAACCCAGGAAAGTGTATGAAGGCTGGCAATATCCGAAAGACTGGACGGTTGAGTGTATGTGTGCCGAAAGCCCTAAACTACATTTTTATAATGGATGGTACTATTTAACTACTGCACAGGGCGGCACATCTGGCCCAGGTACAAGCCATATGGTTGTACAGGCACGAAGTAAATCGCCTTTGGGGCCGTGGGAAAATTCACCACATAACCCTATTGTGCATACCTATTCATCTGCTGAAAACTGGTGGAGTAAAGGTCATGGAACAATTGTACAAAAACCGGAAGCCGGATGGGCTGTTGTTTATCATGCGTATGAAAAAAACAATTTACCTCATGGCAGGCAGGTATTGATGGAAGATCTTGAATATACCAAAGATGGTTGGTATCAACTTCAAAGAAGTCAAATGGTAGAAGGTAGTACAGTTGTCATTCCCAATTTGAAAACCGTTTCAGATAATTTTAATTCAGAAAAGCTACATGAACAATGGCAATTCAGTGAAATGTATAACCCTAAGGATGCAATATTAGCCAATGGCAAATTGATATTAAATTCTTTCAACAACAGTATAAAGGCAATGCATACAACAGTTGGAACCCCCAACTATGAGATAGCAATTGAATTAAATGCTGACTCAACAGTTGAAACCGGTCTGATAGCCTATTACAGAGACAATGGTTATGCAGGCATAAGTATAAAAGGAAATAAAATAAGCAGAGTAGGTACAAGTTTAAAATATGGCAGCCCTGTCATAAAGATAGCTAATATAAAATTTTTAAAAATCAGGATGTTGAACTATGACCTGACGATGCTATACAGTACGGACGGAATAAACTGGATTACTTACCCCAACTCTATGAACCTTCAAACTTATCAGCATAATAATTTGGGAAGGTTCAGTTCCCTGAAACCAGGCATTTACTGGAAAGGAAAAGGGAAACTAATGATTGATAATTTCACCTTTAAAGCCTTGTAATTATTGCACTTCCTTTTTTTCCCATGGCATTAAAACCATACCATTCGGGCGATATTCATCAATCAACTGGTTAGTTTCCTTTGCCAATTTTTTCTTCGCATTGTAATCAGCCTGCGTTTCTCCCGGGTTCCAATACCAGGGATGATTGATATGACTCTTTTTGATAATGGCTTCCATTTGCAAAACCACATCAGGATATGCAGATGCAACATCTCTTTCGCAGGCCTGGTCTTCTTCAATTAAAAATAACTGCAATGGTTTACCGGGCGCATCTCTTCTTGCAAACCATCCACCCATCCGCAAAGACTGTTCATTGGATTTAAAGAAATAAAAAGGCCGTTCATATGGAATGTTTACCGGCTTATTGGTTAGTATAGGCAACAAACTATAGCCATCAATATTTTTAGGTAAAGGTTGTTGAGCTATTTCGGCAAACGTAGGGAACAAATCAATTAACCATACAGGCTGGTTAAAAACTTTCATCAATGTTTGCTTTGGAAAATGTACAAAAAAAGGAATCCGCATTCCTCCTTCCCTTGCAGAAAACTTACCACCATCAAAAGGGCCCTTATTCTGCAAGCCTTCGTCATCGGGCCATGAAACATTGCCTGCTGCATCACGCTTGGTATTATGCATTGAATAACCATTATCTGATGCAAAAAGAATGATCGTATTTTCATAAACTCCATCCTTTTTTAGCTGATCAATAATTCTACCAACCGATACATCGAGACGTTGCACCATTGCACCCCATTCCCGCGAAAGAATAGGTAAATCTTTCCGATCTTTCAAATCGCCTAAATCATCAACTATTGCCGGGCCATGTGGCAAATTGGTGGTATAATATAAAAAGAAGGGTTTGTTCTTATTGGCTGAAATAAAATTAAGGGCCTTTTCCTCAATGATATCAACAGCATAAACCCTTTTGCCCGGTGCAGGATTTATCAGCTTTCCCTCTGCATTGTACATAGATTCATAATCGAAAAAAGAAGGATTATCTTCTTTAGGATACAAAAATTCCATTTTAAAATCATGGTTGGGTTTCAACTCAACATCATTTCCATTTTCATATAATTTCCAAGGAAAATAGGAATGCGCTTCAAAATGCGACAGGTAACCAAAGTGATAATCAAATCCCTGTTTTAGCGGAGAACCGGGAGTATTTTTATTCCCCAGGCCCCATTTACCAATTACAGCATTGGTGTAGCCTGCCTTCTGCAGCATATGCGCAAAAGTGAAAGCTGTATCAGGCAAATACTCGAAACCTCTTGCACTGGAATTGTTCCGAATAGGACTCTTGCCCAAATGCATGCCGGTAAGCATACATCCTCTTGATGGTGCACATTCGGGTGCCGTTGCGTAGGCTTGCGTAAATCTTGTAGATACCGAAGCCAATTTATCAAGGTTTGGTGTAGTAAAATTCGTTTGCCCATAACTACTAAGGTCACGGAAACTTAAATCATCAGAAAAAATAAAGACGATGTTTGGAAGTTTAGATTCTTGCTGTGCTGATGATTGCACAACCCAACACAACAAACAAATTCCCAATAAAATTTCATTTTTCTTCATTACAGTATAGTTTATTTTTTCATTGCCCAGTCAATGGCAGCAGTAATGTGTTTCAAAAATAATTCTTCTTTAAACGTTTCAGGATGATGGCCCCAAGCGGTATAAAAAGATTTACCGCCGTCATAGGTATGATACCATGCAATGGGATGATAGGCTCCCATATTACCGCCGGTATAAGATGCTTCATCCACGGTCATTACTACTTTTACCAACTCCTTTTTTAAATTGTAAAAATTATATATTTCTTCCATTCTGTTGATGGTATCCGGCATAAATGAAACAGCAGGGAATGATTTATCTACCACATTATATCTGGCATTTTGTGGTTTGGGATGCCCTTTAAAATAGGCTCCAACCAAATTATTATACCAGGGCCAATCCTTTTCGGTATCGCTTGCGGCATGTATGCCAACAAAACTGCCTCCGCCACGAATGTAATTTTGAAAAGCAATTTGTTGTTCTTCGTTTAATACATCGCCCGTAGTATTTAAAAATACGATAGTATTATACTTTTTTAAATTACCGGCGGTAAACAAAGAAGCATCTTCCGTAGTATCTACTGCCCACTTATTCTCTAATCCTAATTTCAGCATTGCCAATTTACCTTCCGGAATAGATGCATGCCGGAAAGCTTGTGTTTTTGAGAAAACAAGCACTTGCTTGTTTGCATTGCTATTTTCTTTTGTACTACTACAACTAAAAAAAAATATCGTGATTAATATTAGTAGAATACTCTTCATTGTTTATTTTAATTTATTTTTCATTTCCTGAATTACACCTGCAAGTTCCTTCGCCTTTTCCGGATATTGCAGAATAACGTTATTTGATTCAGCCTTATCGTTTATTAAATTATATAACTCAGGTTTTGTATCGGCTGCTGCATTTCTTTCACCACTTCTTACCAAATATTTCCATTCACCATCACGGATACCGGTAATTTCCTTATTTGTGTTATAAAAAATATACTTTCTTTTTGAAACCCCTTTTGCTTCCAATATGGCTGAAATATCAAAACCATCTGTTTCAGTTGCAGGCAGTGATGCCTTTGTATAACTTGCAATTGTTGGAAAGAAATCAACCGCAGCCACAAGATGGTTACTCACTTTACCGGCAGGAATTACACCCGGCCACTGTACAATACAAGGCACTCTCAATCCTCCTTCATAGGTTGTAAACTTGCCTCCACGGAATGGTCCGGCCGAACCTGCGTCTTGTTTTTTCTCAAGCCATGGGCCATTGTCTGATGTAAAAATCACCAGTGCATTTTTATCCAGTTTATTCTCTTTAAGAAAATCAATTAACCTTCCTACATTAAAATCAATTTCTTCTACTGCATCACCATATAAGCCACCTTTACTTTTATTCTTAAATTTTTCTGAAGCAAATAAAGGAACATGCGGCATGGCGGGTGTAATAAAAAGGAAGAAAGGCTCACTATTTGCTTTTTTAATAAAATGAATAGCTTTATCAAAATAACGCTGTGTAAGTGTGGCCTGATTGGCAGGATATTCTACAATAGAATCATTTAGAAATAATGGCACTTTATCTTTCAAATCAGATTTGATTATGGCGGCCCTGTTCTTTAAATTTTGCTGTACAAATTCCTGCTCTCCTTTTGCTTTTTCGATTGAGTAATTATTATTAAACTGAATAGTACTGGAAAAGGGATGGCCGCTACTGATGTACATATCGTTACTATAAGGAATTCCAAAGTATTCATCAAAGCCCTGTTTAGTGGGAAGATACTCTGTATTATCCCCCAAATGCCATTTGCCATAACATGCAGTTTTGTATCCTCTTTCTTTTAGCATTTCTGCTATGGTAATTTCAGATAGAGCTAAACCGTTTTGTCCGGGTACCAGCACTCCACCAATACCATTTCTTGCAGGCAATCTTCCTGTTAATAGCGAAGCCCTTGACGGGCTGCACACAGAAGATGTTACATAGAAATCAGTAAAGCGGATACCGTTTGAAGCCATTCTATCCAAATTAGGTGTTTGTATATTGGGCGAACCAAAACACCCTACATCGTTGTAACCCTGGTCATCCGTAAAGATGATGATGATATTGGGTGCCGTTTTTTTACTTTGGCCAAATGCAAAACCAACTATGAAAATAAAGAAGATACCAACCAGTTTTTTCATTATACTTTTTTATTTGGAAGGTGAACCTGCATAAAAAGAAGCAGATTTTAAAGTTGCTGCATCAGTATCTCCAACCGGATTGATAACGATATCCTGAACCCCTTTTGCATTGTTCAAACCCACTTCAATAATACCGTTTTGCTGTACAGGCACAGTTGTCAGTAAAACTCCCTGTTTTGTTTTAACCTCTAACGCAAAAGCTGTTGTTACGTTTCTTACTTCTACAGAAAAATAATAATAACCTGTTCCAAGTTGAATGTTTGGAAAACTAAGGCTTTTGTTTCCGTTTAATGTAACCGGATTTTTCAACAATACAATTTCATAGGGTTGTTTTATGGTTACTTTTTCAACACCTTCAATTGTTTGCTGCACAGGTATAATACTGCCATCTACATTATAGTTTAGTTTGTCTATACATACAGAACGCTGCGTCCAGGTACCCATGTTTTTAAATTCGTCCTGCCGCCACGATGAAAGTGCAGACGTGTGATAAAACAAATAATCCTGCCCATGAAACTCAGCTATACCCACATGATTACTTTGTGTTAAACGCCACGGCACATAATTCTTTCCAGGTAGTTTTGGCCCGTTATTTACATTAACGCCCAATTCATAATTTACAATGCCTCCATACTTATAAGGCCCGTCAATATTATCGGCGTAAGAATAAGCAATTTCAGACTTTTCACGGCTTGGGTCATCAGGATTTTCCTTGTCAATTTTGTTTCCATACTTTGTATGATAAGAAATATAATACTTGCCATTTTTTTTATGCATCCAAATAGCTTCCATAAATCGTTCTGTACCTAAGTTCAACTCAACCGGCTTTGTCTCCAGTTCCATCATATTGTCTTTGAGCTTTGCCATTTTTTGATGCCCCCAAAATAAATAAACAGTTCCATCATCATCAGCAAACACAGAAGGATCAATTCCCGATGTTCCCTCAATCTTCGCCTTTAACACTTTAAAGTGTTTGTCCGGCGCATCACTTACAGCAACACCAATGTAGGAAGTAACTACCCTTCCTTCTTTACCATTGGGCCTTACAGAATCGGTATGATGAATCCAGATTGGATAATACAAATAATACTTTCCGTTTCGGTAAATCATATCAGGTGCCCACAATGCCCAGTCTTGCTTTACCACATCCTTGGGCATTACATCATCAATGTTAAATACTTCTCCATGGTCTTTCCAGGTCACCATATCTGCTGAAGAAAAAGTATGATACTTGTGCATAGTTGGATAACCGCCGCCATCTTCGCTATCAACCGATGTTACCATCCACATTCTTCCATCAGGCATTACATGCGGAGAAGCATCGGCGGTGTACATGTGCTTAATAACAGGGTTACCGTATGGATAAGGTTTTGTATTACTGTTTTTCTTTTGAGCAAAGACAGTGAACTGAACGAAACAAGCAACTAACGATATTACTGTGTATCGGCCAAATTTTAAAATGGAATTTGTTGTGCGTTTCATATTTGAAATATTATTTAGATGGTTTGTATTCAAACCAATCAAAGAATGCTTTATTGGTTGATGGTTGCCCGTTACTGCTCGCATACATACCAATGTAGGGACCAATAAAACCACCGGCATTATTTTGGCTGATGACGGTTGCATTTTGTTTTGTACCCAATGGTTTCATGTCACTTTCATTATCGCCTGCATAGAACTGAAAATGCAATCCTTTAGCTTCTACTTTCAAAAACACATCATCATTTATCCACGGCATTATGGCAGCAATAACTTCCCCTTCTTTTTTTGTAACGTAGTACAGCGTAAGTTTATTTACAGCCTTTTCAATACGAAAATGACTGCTGTCGTTCTGCATTAAAACAAGCCCGGCAATTTCACTTCCCTTGTTAGTCGAAAAATTGAATTTAACGGTTGCATTAAAATTAAAATGCTGAATACGTCTTGCTATTAATGATGGATTTACCCATTGCTTTACAGTTTCTGGTCTTAATTGTAATGTAAGCCATCCTTTCTTTTCAGTAAGCGAATACCATTTGGTAAGTGGTGTTCTCAGAAAATTCCATTGATAGGCTAAAGTGTCTGCCATAAAATCGTCTTTAGCAGCAATTGCCGGCACGGGTGTCCAAGGTAAATTTGGTCGTTTATCTTTCATTAGCACCCTGCCAATATTAGGATTAAAAACAGGTACATTTCCTTCCCACACCATTTTAGTTAAAAATGTTTCCCTGCCTAATTGATTGTAACCCGTGCTGTCTCTGATGCCAAGTGCCACAGCCCACCATTCTCCATTTTGTGTTTGCACAATATCTGCATGGCCAATAGTAGTAATGTCGGCCTTGTTGCCAAGTTGACGATGCGATAAAACAGGATTTTGTTGAAAAGGAATATATGGCCCTGTTATGCTATCACTAATAAAAGCTGTTACTGCATGAAGATGCCATGTTCCCCCTTCTGCAACCAGTAAAATGTATTTTCCGTTTCGCTTAAAGATATGCGGCCCTTCGGCATATTTTGCATCATAAGCATGACCGGTTGTTAGCTTATAGGGCTTGGTTAATGCCTTACCTGTTTTCACATCCAATTGCATGGTATAAACGGTATTTTGATTGGGGTACATCCGTTTTCCAAACAAACTATCATTTACCGCACCACCTCCGGAGTACCATACTTTACCATCATCATCAAAAAATATATCAGGGTCTATCCCCCATGTTTTGTCAATCCAAATGGGTTCACTCCATGGCCCGTAAGGCGATGTTGATGTAACCATCATATTGTCGCCACAATTACAATCGTTTTTACATTGCCTGCAAGTTACCATTACATAAAAGGTTCCGTTATGATAACGAATGGTGGGTGCCCAAATACCTGCGCTCCATTTCATATTGTCTTTAAACGTTAGTTGCGAAGGCCGATTGAGCACATAACCAATCTGTTTCCAGTTTACCAAATCTTTACTGTGATGAATAGGTATTCCGGGCCACCACTCAAAAGATGAGTTAACCATGTAATAATCATCCCCCACCCTGCAAATCGAAGGGTCGGGATAAAAACCCGGAAGGATCGGATTATAAAAACTATCAGGAACATTATTGTGCTGTGCCTGCGTAAACAAGTTTGCAGTTAATAGCAATATTAAAAATATCTTTTTCATTCTAGCGTTCCTATTGTTTTTTTCTGATAACTATTTTGAAGCAAATTCACTTTCGGAATACATTTTTTCAACTTCCTTTTCATTTTCCGGTATCACCATGTCATCGCCACCAACCGTATTACAAATGAGCGGATCATTTTTTTTATTGGGTCTCAATATCCATGCATCAATATCCATGCAGAAAATAAAATAGGTGTTTCTGTTCTCAGCACGAATAGAATTATTATCAAAATCCATCACCTGTATTTACTTTTAACTTCATTGGCTCAGCAGAAGGATACTTCTCCCGCATCCAGTCTTTGCTCCATAGGCTTCTATTCATCTCTGTTACTTTCGCTCTATCCAGTTTTATTACTTTTCTGTCATAAGTATATAACCCGTTCATTTCATTTTCCACATCTGTCCATTGGGTGTAAACGGCAGCACTTAATCCTTCTGCAGCATAATCCTGCAACTGCTTAAAAAACCTTACATATTCAGCAGTGGCGGAATCTTTTCCTTTGTAATTATAATGCACCCAGGGACCATCCATATCCCAAATATGATTTTCAATGTTATAACCTATCGCACCAAACTCACCATTTACAATTGCCCTTCTGTTGCTTCCCAAAGGAATGGTAGGCGGACGATAATGATGATTGCTTTTAATATGTCCTACTTCATAATCTACATCTGGCTTACCCGCATCAATACCTGTATTGCCGGTTACCAACCTGGAAGGATCTAAATCCATGACCATTTTAGTAATTCGTTCTACATCGTAAATTCCCCAATGCTCATTAAATACAATCCAATTGACTATACTGGGATGATTCCAGTGTTGTTTGATCATTTGCTGCAACTCCGTTTCCCATTGCACTTTTTCTGCTTCCGTTCTAACTTTAAATGTAGAAGGCATATCCTGCCAAACAAGGATACCCATTTTATCGCACCAATAATACCAGCGGGCCGGCTCAACTTTAATATGCTTGCGAATCATATTATAACCCCATTCTTTGGCACCTGCTATATCCCATGCCAATGCATCATCGGTTGGTGCAGTGTAAATACCATCGGGCCAATAACCCTGATCAAGCGGCCCAACCATAAAAAGATATTCACCATTTAATACAATGCGTTGCAGATTTTTGTAGGGATTAATGCCCACACTCCGCATACCAAAATAACTTGTTACGATATCTGTTTTACCAGTACTGTCAGTCAATATAATTTTTAAATCATATAAAAAGGGAGATGAAGGCCTCCACAGTTTGGGATTTTTAACGGGCAGATAAACCGGTTGGTTGGTGTTGCCTTTTGCAGAAGCAATTTCGCTTCCATTATCATAAGCCACTATTTCAACCTTTGTTTTTGGCTGAAATGAAGAAGGATTAACTGTTACAGTAAGCATTTCATTTGCTACATCCGGCACCAGTTTAAAATCACTGATTGAAACCTGCGGTACCGGTTCTATCCACACAGTTTGCCAAATACCGCTGCTGGGACAATAAGCATAACGCTGTGGATCATTAAATTTTGAATTGTCCTGTTTGCCCACTGCAATACCCTCGTCGTTGCCGGGGTCATACACTTGAACCACAATTTCATTATTGCCTGTGCGCAATACAAAATCTGTAATATCAAAACTGAATGCATCATAACCACCACGATGTGTACCAACGGCTGTACCATTTATATACACAATAGCTTCCCAGTCCACCGCACCAAAATGCAAACGAATCTTATCATCCCTCCAATCAGCTGGCACAGTGAATGTTCTTCTGTACCATGCTTTTCGTGAATCAAATTGCTTACGAATACCGCTTACTGCACTCTCCCATGCAAAGGGAACTAATATTTTGTCAGAAAGCTTTTTGGGCAATGGCATTTTATCACCTGCTGTATAGGGTTTAAAATCCCAAACACCATTCAGATTTACCCACCTGTCCCGAACCATTTGCGGCCGGGGATATTCCGGTAAAACATTATTGATATCTACCTTATCTGCCCACATTGTTTTTAACGGAACATCAGCCATTTTCCATTGCTGCGAAAAAGCAGGTGCTGAGCAAAGAATTACCAGAAGGGAACATATTACTTTCATCTTGCTGACAATGGTTTTAGATTCAAATGCTTTAATCAATCAGGTTCTGTCAGAAATCACTCTTTCAAGCCATTCATGCCGTTGAGAAGGCAGTCCCTTTATTTCAACAGACTGAAATGTTTGCGCCTTCGTACCACCGGTAAGAAGCAGCAAAAAGACAGTAATGATTTTTTTTACAGGCATGTTATTTTAACTTCATTATGATCAACACCCTGAATGCTTATATCCTTTGCAGAAAAACATGCAGTACCAATTTTCACATTCTTTATAATGATACCAGTTGTTGTAGCCGCAGTACCATTTTCCAGATAACTTAACTGCGATTGTTTTCCGCTGATGAAAATGTTTTCCAAGACAAGATTATTAACTGATCCGTTTTTATCATTACCAATGCCAAGCACCTGATACAATCCCTGATCGGCCCTAACATTCTTAATGGTTATGTTACCGATCGGTTTATCACTTCCCTTACGCAGATTGAGTAACCCTGAATTACCGGCACCACCGTTTTTATTTACCCAGCATTTCACAATGTCAATATTATCTGCTGTGCAGTTTTGTCCGCTCTGTCCACCCCAGCTTAATTGAAAAGGTGCCCCGTTGTGCTGCTGATAGATGACCAGGTTTGTAGCTTGTTGATTATTTCCATACAACTTTACATTATCATCAAATACTTTTATAAAACTGTCATCAATAATGGAATTATCACCACCACCCCATCCGTCGGTTTGATGGTACCAGGCAAAAAGTTTTACATTCATTGTCTTCACTTTACTCCTGCCGAGAATGCAGAATTTAACAGGGTCGGTAATGGTGATGCCATCGACAACCATATCTGTTTTTTCAGCATAAACTGTCGTAAACGGAATATTTGTTGGCCCGGGCTTACGTTCATCGCTTCTTGTTGTAATAACACCTTTCCCTTTTACGATGGTTGGTTTATTACCATCTTCGCACCAGAATGTACCCCTTACAACCGCTCCACCTTCTATATAGACGGTTTTTCCGTTTGGCACTTTGTATTGCAAGCCAACATTATGTACTTTACCTGCATCAAACCAAATAACATTTTTATCTTTTTTCGATGGAATATTTTTTTCTATCTCATCTGCAAATAAAAACAGCGGATGCTCTTCCATGCCTGCTACATCAATAAATAACTTGCAGGGCTTCTCCAACGAAAAACGTACTTCATCCTTACTTACAGATGGTATGATATTGTGCCTGGCAGGATAAATCCTTGCAGATGAAATATCCCCGTCTAATCTTTTTACACACACTTCAATCTTTCCCTGAAACTCAAATGTGGTCCAGTGATTATAGTCAGACAACAGCTCAGGTTTTTCAAAATTGGTTTGGCTGCTGTACACAAAACTTTCAATTACTTTACCATTTTGAATAATCTGAACTTTAAATATTGCCGACTTTACATTAAAACCGCTTTTATTCTTCGGGTCGGGATCAGGATATACTTTTACCTGCGCATCTGCAGCGTATGCAAATAAAATTATAACTAACGTCAGTATAAATTTTCCACGCCACATACTTAATTGCTGATTAGAATTTTTCATTCTCTTCCCCCACTTGTCCTGGCAATTTCAGCCTTATTCTCTTTGGGCAAATATTTACGTAGTTCTTTAATGATTGCACTACTGCCAGGCTCTTTGGCAATATTATTCCACTCATAAGGATCTTTTTCTTCATCATATAATTCTTCACCGCCTTTATCATATGCTATGTAACGATACTTTTTTGTACGTACAGCATGATTATTGAATCCATGTGTAGTAACAGCAGGTAAATTCCATGCCGCGTTTACATTTTGTAACAAAGGCACCATGCTTACCCCTTCCACATGTTGGGGAATATCAAAACCACAAAGCTTTGCCAAAGTTGGATAGATGTTCATAAAATCAACCGGTGTACTGCACACATTTCCTGCGGTAGTAAGACCCGGTACTCTAAAAATCAACGGTGCCCTTGTAGCTTCTTCCCACAATGAAAATTTACGCCAATGATTTTTTTCGTTGAGGTGCCAACCATGATCGCCCCACAATACAACGATCGTGTTATTTTTGTAATCACTTTTATCCAATGCATCCATTATTTTTCCAATCATAGCATCCGCATAAGAAATACAGGCCATGTATGCACGAATGGCTTTTTTCCATTCCAGTTCCGGATTAGCGGTTGCCATTAAAGCTTTCCAATCGCCAAGCGCCAATGCCATTTTTTTACCTTCATCGGGCATATCATCCAAATCATCAACTTTATAAGGAGGAAGTTGTATGTCTTCAATAGGAAATTTGTCATAATACTTTTGCGGCACATTCCATGGCATGTGTGGCCGAAAAATACCCGGCGCCAAAAAGAAAGGTTTCTCATGCTTTTTGTTTAGCTCACCTACTGCCCATTCTGCCACATGATAATCATTCAAATCATCATCACCGCCCTTCATAATGCCCCATTTAATGCCTCCAAAAGAGCCTTTTTCACTGGTGCCACCGCTCCCTTCTTTTCCACCATGAAAATAAAAATCAAAATCCGTATCTCTGTCAAATCCTCCGTGATAAATTTTACCCCCACCCAACACTTCATAACCTTTTGTTTTATAAAGAGCAGGTAGCGTTTGTTCTGATGGTATAACGGTTCTCCAATCATTACTATTAGCATAAACGCCTGTTGTCGATGGGCGCTTTCCACTCATTAGGGCAGCTCTTGAAGGGCAACAGGCAGGTGCTGCAGCGTGTGCACTAGAAAACAATACACCACTTTTTGCCAGCTTATCAATGTTGGGTGTTTTTACCTGGTTATTTCGCCCAAGCACACCAATCCAATGGTTTAGATCGTCAACCGGAATAAATAATACATTATAAGGCTTACCATCAGGTGAAAGGCCCTTTGTTGCAGCTTGTTGGCTTAATGGTACATCCTTTTTTACAGTTGCCTTTTTACTATCAGAGCAGGCAAATCCAGCTAAAGAAAAAATACCCAGTATCCATACAAACTTTTTCATCATGTTCATTTTGGTTTTTTCTTTAAATGAAGCAATCCATTTTAGAATGCTATACTATGCCATTTTTGTAGCTGCCGATAACAAAACCATCACTAGCCCCCATTTCATTTTTTATTATAACAGTTATAAACGAAACATTGCTACATACTTTTTTGGCCGAGCTAAGCGAAGCAACCACATTTGCTATTTTGATTTCATCCGTATCGAAAATTAGCTAAACAAATAAACGATACTTATAATTTGATTGAAACTGGTTTTGTTAACATAGAATTTCCTAAAAGCTTATTTGTGTAATCCTTAAAAAATATCGCTTATCAACAGATAAATAAGCATAATTGCCAAGCCTATACACAAAGCAAAAACCAATCTCATGCGATTCAATTGTTTTCGCTCGCTCATATTTGTTTGCCGTTTTTTTTGATTGACCCGCATATAATCTGAAATATAATTGCAAGAAAGCAATTTAGGCAGCAAAATCGTTGGCTTAGCTTTCTTCTATTTTGCTCTATTGTTCATTATTATCTTTACATCCCCCAAAACCTATGCTTTCAGGCCTTTTTGATACTTCCAAAACAAATTGGGAAGGTGTCTTTCCAAATTCTTTCTTAAACGATTTTGTAAAATAGCTCTGGCTTTGGATGCCCACTCTAAACATTACCTCCTGTATGGGTACATCTTCAGATACAAGTATTTTAGCGGCTCTTTTTAACCGTAATACACGAACAAACTCACCAATTGCCTGGCCTGTCACCCCCTTCACTTTTCCATAAAGTTTAGTGCGGCTCATTCCGATTTTCCGGCAAATCATATCAACATCCAATTCCTCATCTTCCATATTCTGTTCTATAATGGAAATAAGGTCATTTAAAAAATCCTTATCCCTATCAGTATTCACCAATTCCCTCGCTTCGGCAAATACATCCTGGCTATATTTTGCTTTCAATTTATCTCTTTGGTCAAAAAGATTGCGGATGGTTATCTGCAATAGTCGTAAACTAAATGGCTTCGGGAAATAAATATCTGCTCCCTTCTCCAAACCTTCAAGGTGCGTATCTGCAGATGATTTGGCTGTTATAAGTACAAAGGGGATGTGGCTAATATCAAGGTCGTTCCGAACGGCAGCACATAATTCATTTCCATCCATTTCTGGCATCATTAAATCGCTGATGATTAAATCAGGAAAAAATTCCTTTGCCATTTTTAACCCTTCAATTCCGTTACCAGCCTCTAAAACTTCGTAATCAATACCTAAGCTATCGGCTAAAAACCTGCGCATTTCAACATTATCTTCCACTATCAGCACCCGTTTAACAAGTGCATCAAATTTCTTATCGGTTACTGAATGCTTTGATTGGCTACTCTTTTGGCTATCAGCATCAATCCAATCAATGGTATAGTGCAAACTCTCAAAATCAATTTGATAACCTTCATCATCACTAATTTCCAGCGGAGTGTACACATCCTTGTTTAAGGCAATACCTACCAGAAACTCTGTACCTTCATTACGTTCACTGTACACATGAAGGGCACCTTTATGTAATTCAATCAAGCTCTTTACTAACGCTAACCCAACACCTGTGCCTAAATGCTTTTCCCTGCCTGTTGTATTTACCCGAAAATAGCGGTCAAAAATATTCTCGATTGAGTTGGCTGTAATACCAATTCCCGAATCAGCAATACGAATCCACAACATTTCCTGTTCATTAACGGTTGATGGAATTAATATGTGGTTCTTAAATCTTGGCTTAAATGTCCGGATACTTTCAAGAACTTCCACTTCAACCATCCCATTTCCATTGGTATACTTAAATGCATTGGCAATTAAATTAACCAATACTTTTTCCATGATATTTGGATCAAAATAAAGCGGTTGACTGTTTCCCCCTGTTTTAATATTGAACTTAATATTTTTTTCAGCCGCAAGTTCTTTAAATTCAGTACTGATGCTACGCACAAAATTTGAAAGGTCACCTTTGGAAACGCTTAATTTCATATTATCCGTTTCCACCTTCCGAAAATCCATCAATTCATTTGTAAGCCCCAATAATCTTCTTGCATTGCTATAAATGAGCCGTAAAAAATTGACCTGGTCTTCTTTTGTTGTTTCGTAATGAAGCATTTTTTCTGTTGGCCCGAGAATAAGCGTAAGGGGAGTTCTGAACTCATGTGATATATTGGTAAAAAATTGTAATTTCATTTGATGTAATTCTTCTATCTTCTTTTCTTCCAACTCCCTGTATTGAAGTTTCCGTTTTAGATTGAACCAGGAATGCTGATAGCGCCATATAATATAAACAATCATCCCTAATAAAAGTAAATAAGTCATTTTTGCAAAATTGGTTTTCCACCAGGGCGCCAGTATTCTTATAGATAATTCCTTTGATTTGCCGGTCCAAACACCATCGCTATTTGCTGCTTCTACCCGAAAAGTATAACTTCCAAAATCCAAATTTGAGTAAGTGGCAAAACGACTGGATGCATCAGTATATATCCAGTTTTTATCATAACCAATTAATTGATATCGGTATTTACAACGCTCCGGATTTGCATAATGCATCGCCGAAAACTGAATTGCAAAATTATTCTGTGATGCTTTTAAAACTAATTGCTCTGAATTACTTATTGCATATTCAAAATCTTCGGAACCTGGTTTAACAATCTCGCCATTAACCAAAAGTTCAGTAAATGATAAAGATGGCTCTTTTTGATTAACGTTAATGGCGGATGGATAGAAATAACTGAGACCATTAATGCCGCCAAAATACATTCTTCCACTTGCTCCTTTGTGTGCCGCCCCTATCTTAAAGCTGTTGCCCTGCAATCCATCATTTACATCGTAATATACAAAGCTATTCTTAGCAGGATTATACATTGCTAATAATTTGCCTGCAAGCCAAAGGTTTCCTTGTTCATCTATTAGCATCCCTTCAACATCTCTTATAGCCTGAGTACTATTATCGCTAACTGCAGTGATAATATATGTACCATCTTTCTCTAATTTTATTTTGTTTAAACCACCACCTAAAGTACCTGCCCAAATGATTGAATCACCTTGCCTTACTATTGGCCAAACAAATTCTGATGACAATTGATTTCCGCCTTCTGAATGATAATCTTTAATTTCAGCAATTGAGCCGTCTGAATTTAAAAATATATGATTTAAACCATGATCTGTTCCTACCAGAACCTCGGGTCGCTGATCATCTGTATAAATAAATGTAACCCGATCGGAGAGTATTCCTTTCTCTGAAGTGTTTGTTATATGCTCAACTTTATAATCTCCTTTTCCCTTATAAACAATCCTGCTTAAACCGGCATTCCAGGTTCCACCCCAAACCTGACCAAATTTATCGACCGCAAGTGCAAAATAATTCCCTGCAACAAAAGAGTTCGGTGCATTTTCTGTTCCAATAAGATTATCAAAACTACCATTTGGATAACGTATGCTGATTCCGGATTCTGTTCCAATCCACATTCGGTTCTGATGATCCTTTACTAATGAACGAATTTGATCACTTTGTATTCCTGAGTTATATGGATGAAATTGCTGAAATTGCTTTGTGTTAAAGTCGTAATAATTCAAACCATTATTTCGGGTACCAATCCAGATATTCCCTTTCTCATCTTCAAGTATGGCACGGATATAATTACCTGAAAGTGTATTGGCAGCATTTGGAATGCGTTGCAGTAGCTGAAAAGGTTTTTGCTGCAAATCTGTAAGGTTTACGCCCCCTCCAAAAGTTGTCAGCCATAAACATTCTGAGCGGTCAATAAACACGGAATTCACTGAATTGGATGAAATGCTTGAGCGCTCAAACTCGTTAAAGCTGTAAGAATAAAAAGTAGAGCGTATTGAATTGTACTGCCACAAGCCACCAGTATTTGATATCCATATATCACCTGCTTTATCTTGTTGTAAATTATTAGGTAAAGCAAAATCTTTTGGAAAGGCAACAACTAGTTTCAACTCATCTTTGGAAATTACAATATTACTTTTGTTAGTTGAAAGCAATGAATTTTGCTTCTGAATATTAATTTCATAAATACCTTTACTATTACAAATTAAAAGATCGCCTTTTGCATTTACATAAGTAGCAGAAATGTTATTGGCATCAGGATCGTCAAAGGAAAATGTTTTACTGCTCCCATTTTTTTGTATCACCAACAAACCCCTTGTATGATTTACCCAAACCATTTCGTTCTTATCGGTTCTCATCCCAAGAAATGTACCGCTGATTGTATAATGCTTTTCAAGCTTGGTAATGGCAATTTCATTGGAAATACGATAGGGCTGTATTGTTTGCTGAGAAGCAGTATATAATGTCTCTCCTGAAATAGCAATCTTTTGCAATGGTTGTAAAAGTGAATTAGCCGTTGCATCATCAGTAGCAAGAAGTTTTTGATATGATAGTGTTGATGTCTTAAAAATGGATAATCCACCTTCTGTTGCAAGCCATAAATAATTATTCTTGTATAAGGCAACATCAGCAATCCTATTCAGATATGCAGTCCGGTTAGCCACATTATTATAAAAAACTTTTGTAGAATAGCCATCAAACCGGTTGAGTCCTGAATAAGTTGCAATCCAGATAAAACCATTATCATCTTGTACAATTGAAGTAGCATCAGTATGCGAAAGTCCATTATCAACGGTAAGATGCCGGAACCGATAATTGATTTCTTGTGCATAGCTCTTTGATGTGCACACCAGCACAAGTGAAAAAAATCCACAAATAAAAACCAATCGTTTCATGACAGCACATTAATAGCAAAAATAAAACTATACCTTTTACCGGAATATAAAAATTACTTAGCGAAACTAATTGTTAGCATAGCAAAAATCACTTAACGGGAGATAATTTAAATAGTGCAGCTCCGTGCGATCCAATGGTAGTTTCGAGTATTCCATTCACCGTGCCTATTCCTGCCTTTTTCCAAATATCCCTTGCGTTATAAGTACCTCTTAAGTTTTCAACTTCCAGGTGAAATTTTATGGAGCGTTCTTTTGCAGATAAGTTGAATAATGCAACATACTTGTTATTGGTGCCGGGTTCCGAAGCTATCCATATAGCATAATTTTCATCTTTGAATACCTGCCTGTTATCTGTACTATGCTGATTAACGGTTAACACTTCATCATTTGTCAAAAAAGGCATGATTCCTTCTGTTTTCTGAAGTAAATCAGCGCCTAGCATCAACGGGCTTTTTGCAATACTCCACAATGTCATCAAGGTAAAGTGTTCTTCGGTTGTGAATTTACTCATTCGCTCGGGCCCATGCGGCCGGTTATTCAAAGAAAGCATCCCAATTGGTAACATATCAGCATCCGGCCAATGTCCTGGTTTTATAAATGGCGACCATGCATTTAACAAATCAAAATTATGCTCAAGCGATGCCCAATTATCCCAAAAATCTCCGGATACACGCCACATATGTGCATAGTCAGACACATGGCTTGCGTGAGACAATGGTGCTTCGCCACAGGATAGGCTCAATATCATGGGTCGGCCACAATTTGCAAGCGCTTTACTGATAAGTTCAATTTCTCCCTTATGATAAGGTGGATACATCATATCATCTGCCTTTATGAAGTCAACACCCCATTCTGCATATAACTCAAACAGTGAATTGTAATACTCTTGTGCTCCGGGTTTGCTTGCGTCAACTCCAAAAAAATTATTTTGCCAGTTACAGGTATCCCATGGTTCGCCAATGTCTCTTGCAGTGTATTTGGTTCCCTTTATTGGTAAATTGTTGTAATAAGCCTCACGGGGAATACCCCTCATAATATGAATCCCAAATTTCATTCCTTTCGAATGAACATAATCTGCCAGACTTTTAAACCCTGCTCCACCTTTTGCTGAAGGGAAACGCTTTACTGACGGTAATAATCTTCCAAATTCATCCATCACCAATGTATCAAGCGGAGTTCCATCCGCTTTCATACGAATATCAGGATGCCCAAAACGGCGGCGGGGGTTATCCCAGTTACCCGGATCATCATTAAACCAACAGTAATCAATAACAGCATATTCCCATCCATGTTTCAAGAGATTTTCCTTCATGAAGTCAACAGTAGCAACATACTCAGATTCAGTAATCCTACAGTCATAAGCATCAAAGCTATTCCATCCCATCGGGGGTTTTAAGGCAATTTGACGATTGATCTTATTGCTGATTTTGTTTGAGGTTTCAGCCTTTTTTTGTGCTGTAACACAACTTACCATACAAATAGAAAACAATAATCCTATCAGAAATTTCAAACCTGGCAATCGATGCAATTTTTCTATTTTAATAGCTATCATAAAAGTCATATATAGGTTATTTCTTATAAATTAAATTTTACCCGCCTGTCCTGGTTTTGGTGTAAATAATGACATCTGAGGGTGGGGCACATGTGCTTCTTTCATCAACTTTTCGAGTTGTTTTACCTTTTTCGGATTTTTTGAAAACACATCATCCTTTTCACGTGGATCCAATTCAAGGTTATACAATTCCGTTTTTCCGTTCTGAGAATAGGTGGTTGTATTTAATTTAATAAGTTTCCAAGGATATTGAAGCACTGCCTGACGACCACCACTTTCATAAAACTCCCAATACAGATACTTGTGCTTTCGTTGATTTTCATTTTTATTCTGAAATGAAGGAAGTAAAGACACCCCATCTGTTTTAGGAATCATGTTTACTCCAGCCATATCGCATGCAGTAGCCAAAAAGTCAATTTGGGAAAAGGGCTCATTAGTAGTAGAACCTGGTGTAATTACCCCGGGCCAACAGGCTATCATCGGTACCCGGATACCTCCTTCGTACAAGTCTCTTTTGGTACCCCTGTAAATTCCCCCGCTGTTAAAATAATCTGCCTGATGCCCGCCTTCATTATGCGGTCCGTTATCGCTGGTAAATATGATGAGTGTATTTTTATCAATTCCTTCTTCTGCAAGATGCTCCCGAATACGCTTGATGGTTTGATCAAGTTTTGTAATAGAAGAAACGAATCCCTTTTCTACATCAGGCCAGTTTTTACCGGTATAAATGCCATAGGATGGCACTTCCATCCCATTTAATTTAATTTCATTATTTGCATGCGGAATGGTAGGCGTATAAAAAAGAAAAAAAGGCTTGTTCTTATTCCGGGTAATAAAATCAAGTGCCTTTGCCTCCATTTCATCTGGTACATACTGCCCCTTAATTTTTGCCTCACCGTAGCCTTCCGGAGCATTTTCAGGTTTTCCTACCCAGCTATTATTACTCCATTCGTTTACTGGCAGTAGCTTGTTACCGGGTAAAAGATATTTTTTATCATTTTCATATAAAAATTCAGGGTAAAAGTTATGCGCATGCCACATATTCAGGTATCCAAATGAATATTGAAAGCCACATCGCTGAGGGTCGCCCACCGGCTGCGGATGCCCTACACCCCATTTACCAATTAATCCTGTTTCATAACCATTCTTCATCAACAGGCTTGCAATGGTAGGCTCATTACCAAGCATTTGGGGAAAAGGCTGATTTCCGCGTACACTGTTATGGCCATTATGCAGCCCGGTCAAAAGGGCAGCCCTGGATGGTGCGCAAACAGTAGCACCTGCGTAAAAGTTGGTATACATGGATCCTTCCTTAGCAAGTTTGTCAATATTTGGGGTAGAAAATTGTTGCTGCCCATAGCAACTTAGGTCACCATAGCCTAAATCATCGGCCAATATGATTATGATATTAGGCTTTGACTGGCAATACCCATTGATTATTAAAGAATTACAAATCAAGAAAAAGGCTAAAACCCAGTTAATTCTATAAGAACGCAAGCAAATCATTATATACATCATCAAAATAATTTTCAATAGCCTGGGAGAATATATTCACTAAATGGAATCACTAAAAAATTTAACCGTAATGGCAAACAAATTTATCCGTAATGAAGACTTTGCTTTGGTTGTATTGGGCCGTTTTGTTGCTCAATTGTTCAAATCAATTTGATTTTGATGGGTTTTACTTGTTTAAAGAGAAAAACCTTACAATTTTGAATAGTAAAATTGCTCCTTAAAAAAAATGAAGGGAGAATTTGGAAGAATATCCAATGTAAAGAAATTTTTACTGGAAGCCTTTAAGCGTTCTTTATAAGTAAATATTCCAAAAAGGCTGGTAAATCCACCATTAAATGGATGTTTTACTGCAACATTATAACCAAATCCAGCGCTTGGTACCCAACCCAAACGGGCTATTATAATACAAACAGGCTGAGCCCAATAAGGGTCAGCCTGCGTATTTCATTACTGATTTTTTCTCTAGTTAATATTCATCTTCATTAAAGAAGAAATCATCCTGACTAGGATAATCTGGCCAAATATCTTCAAGACTTTCATAAATTTCACCGTCTTCCTCCAGTTCCTGAAGGTTCTCCACCACCTCAATAGGTGCGCCAGAGCGGATTGAATAGTCAATTAACTCATCTTTAGTTGCAGGCCAAGGCGCATCTTCAAGATGCGAAGCCAATTCCAGGGTCCAAAACATAGGTACTACCTCCTCTAAATTTTGCGCAAATGTAATAGTATAGCGCAAATAACCAAATGGAATATCTTAAATACAGATTCCAAATACGGAAATTTCCTTCGACAAGCTCAGGACACCGCCAAATTCCAAACCGGATGAATTCAGCTGAAATCCAATAATGTCAACCCTATAGGCAGGCAGGACTAATAAAATTTTGGGTTTTCTTTATTTTATTATTAATAGAAATTGAATAGTATTTTGCCCCCCTTAAGCAACCGGAATAAGTTGATATGATACTCGAAGCAAAAAATATCTATAAGAAATACGGACAGATTGAAGTGCTGAAAGGCGTTGATATTACTGTTGAAAAGGCTGAACTGGTTAGTATTGTTGGCGCTTCGGGGGCTGGAAAAAGTACGTTGCTGCACATTTTGGGTACGCTGGATATGGCCGATAGTGGTACCATTTTTATCAATAATAAACCGGCACACGAACTCAAAGGGAAAGAGCTTGCCGACTTCAGAAATACCCATATCGGGTTTATTTTCCAATTTCATCACCTTTTACCTGAGTTCTCGGTTTTAGAAAATGTATGCATCCCTGCCTGGATTGCGGGTATTTCCACTTCTAAAGCGCAGAAAGAAGCCAAAGCGCTATTAGAAACCCTTGGAATTTCCGCGCTTATGGAAAAAAAACCACATGAACTATCGGGTGGCGAACAACAGCGTACCGCGATAGCGCGTGCCCTGATTAACCGCCCTGCCATTGTATTTGCCGATGAGCCAACGGGCAACCTTGATAGTCATAACGCACGGGAAATGCAGGGTCTGTTCATGGACCTGCGCAATAAATTTGAACAAACCTTCCTGATAGTTACACATAATGATGAGTTGGCTTCGCAATGCGATAGAAAGCTAACCATGCAGGATGGAAAGATGTTGTAGTGCTTCTTTTACTTCCAGATTTTCCCACGGAACTTTCCAGATTTTCCCACGTAACTTTCCAGATTTTCCCACGGAATGCCTATATTTGTGTTGAATTAATGTAATAATACATTATGTATCAACGACTTATCATTAAATCAATTGTAGAAGCATTGGATGACACACCCGTCAACCTTATTGTGGGTCCACGGCAGGTTGGGAAAAGCACATTGTGCGATCAGCTCATCCAGGAAGGAGCTTTTAAAGGACAAGCTATAACACTGGATGATCCTGCAATTCTGGCTGGTGCACAGGCTGACCCTTTAGGTTTTTTGCAAGACCTAGATAAACATGTAATTATTGATGAAGTACAAAGAGTACCTGAATTGCTTTTGAGTATTAAAAAGCTGGTGGATGAAGACAGGACAGGGCGGCGAATTATCCTTACGGGATCTGCGAATGTAATGGTACTACCAAAAGTAGCAGACTCACTAGCGGGCCGTATTGAAATTCATAACTTATGGCCTTTGTCACAGAGTGAACTTCATGGCAAAAAACCAAATTTTCTGCAAAATTTAGTCGCTAGTGACGGTCGCTTCGAAGGAAGCAAAATCAGTTGGAATGGAATAGTACAGGCCATTAAAACAGGTGGATATCCTGAAATTGTACAACGAACCACAGAAAATCGCAGGGCGAAGTGGTTTGAATCCTATATCAAATCTATTCTGCAAAAAGATATTAAGGAACTTTCAAATATTGAAGGTCTTACAGATATACCAAGGATTTTGAATTTTATAACTACAAGGGTTGGCAGTACTGTAAACTTTTCAGAATTGGGGCGACTTGCCAAAATAAAAAATTCCACTATGCACCGATACATCACATTGTTGGAGCAAGTTTATTTAATCCTGAAAATTCCGGCATGGACACCCAATGCAGAAGGAGAATATGTAAAATCACCCAAAATATTTTTGAATGATACAGGTTTACTTTGCCATTTAAGGGGTGAAGGGGTTGAAAGCCTGATTTCAAACAGAAGCACTGCCGGAAACTTTTTGGAAAATTTTGTTACGATGGAAATTATCAAGCAAATAAGCTGGTCTGATATTGCTGTAAAGCCATATCACTTTAGCATGCATAAAGGCGCAGAAGTTGATCTTGTACTGGAAGACAGTAAGAAGCGGCTGTATGGTATAGAAGTGAAATCAACATCTACTATCAATCAGGACAATTTTAAAGGTCTTAAGCGGTTTGCAGAAATAGCAGGCAAAAAATTTAAGCGTGGGATTGTGCTTTACAGTGGCGAACATACTGTCGGGGGATTTGGCGAAAATATGCAGGCTGTTCCAATTAGTACTTTGTGGACTTAATGCATGTAACATACAAGGTCTGTTAATAGTTTTTACCAAAATATTATAAGACCTTCCTGATAGTTACACATAATGATGAGTTGGCTTCGCAGTGCGATAGAAAGCTAACCATGCAGGATGGGAAGATGTTGTAGTGCTTTTTTTACTTCCAGATTTTCCCACGGAAGTTTCCAGATTTTCCCACCAAAGCTGGGTAAAATCAGTGAATCAATGTTTTAATGAATTGACAAACAATAGTTTATCAATAAGCCTACTAAATTTAAGCTTATCCCCAAAAATCGTTCCAAATTGAGATTGCAAATAATTTTTACAGATCCGTAATTGGCTTATAAACTGGCACCAGCCATTTCATTATACGCCAGGCAATGATATAAGCCAATGCGCATACCGCAAACATAATTGTGTAGGAAATAGTCATTTGAGAAAGTACAAGCGGCGTTTGCAATTGCACTAATTGGTCGAAAGATGTAGCATCTACTTTGCTCAATTGCTCTGAAACATCCTTCGATAGGTTAGATAAATCCGTTTGACGAATATTTATACTATCACCGTATTTATTTACCAGGTTCATAGATAAAATATTATCTACATAGGCTCCAAGCCCTTGTTCTTTTGCCTTTTCAAAGGATTGTGCAATTCCCTCAGCACGATATCCATCAAAAAGCCATCCGCCCATTTTCGAAATAATAACACCACCTAATCCGCCTGCCATACCGCCAATGCCCACTACAGAGCCAATAGCTTTTTTGGGAAACATATCTGAAACAGTGGTAAAAATATTGGCACTCCATGCCTGATGCGCCGATGCACCAATACCAATAAGAAAAACAGGAACCCAAAAAGTATATCCACCCAAGGGCTGCGCAAGTAAAACCACCAAAGGAAACAGGGCGATTACCAACATCGCTTTCATTCGGGCATCATAAGGTGTATATCCCTTTTTAATAAAATACATGGGGAACCAACCGCCGCCAATACTTCCAATCATGGTCATACTGTATAATACGGTAAGCGGGATGGCAATAGCCGTGCTGCTCATGGCATACTGCGCCTTAAGGTAGGCTGGTAACCAAAACAGGAAAAACCACCATACACCATCTGTTAAAAACTTACCCGTAACAAAAGCCCATGTTTGGCGGTAACCCAATAATTTAACCCAGCTAATTTTCTCATGGGCTGCACCAACAATCTCTTCCTGATTTTCTTCCTTATCGCTGTTGATGTATTCAAATTCTGCGGCAGATAAACGCTTTTGTTCTGTTGGTTTATCATAATAAATCAGCCAGAAAATGAGCCAGATAAAACCAATACCCCCTACTAAAAGAAAAGCAGCTTCCCAGCCCCAATTTGCGCCTACCCATGGCACCGTAAGCGGTGCAAGAATAGCGCCTACATTGGCACCGGAGTTAAAAATACCTGTAGCAAATGACCTTTCCTTTTTAGGAAAATATTCGGCTGTAGCTTTAATAGCTGCGGGAAAATTACCTGCCTCACCAAAAGCGAGTACCGCCCTGCTGAACATGAAACCCAGCACACTTACACTCATGGCTGTAATACCCAATAATCCGGTAAAAGTTACCAATGCTGAGCCAATGGGAATAGCAAATGCATGTATAATAGCGCCAATGCTCCAAATTATAATGGCCCATGCATAACCTTTTTTTGTGCCAAGCTTATCAATAAATCTGCCGGCAAATAACATGCTGATGGCATATCCAAACTGGAATACAGCGGTAATATTCGCATAATCACTATTTGACCAGTTGAACCTTTCAGCTAAAACCGGCTGTAAAAGACTCAGTACTTGCCTGTCGAGATAATTGACAGTGGTGGCAAAGAATAAAAGTCCGCAAATAGTCCATCTGTATTTTCCTATGGTTTCGTTCATGGCAAAAAATCGTTAGCAACCGTTATTTATGTAGTGAAAATATTATTAGCCCCGGATGGCTTTAATAATACGAATGGCTTCAGTAGTATTTGTTTTTAGCGCAGCGTAGTCTTTGTTCTCCAGTATTTGTTTGGTAATCAATTTACTACCCATACCCACAGCAACCACCCCCGATGCAAACCATCCTTTCAGGTTTCCTTCTTCGAGTTCTACACCACCGGTTGGCATAAACATCAGCCTGGGAAATAATTCCTTGATAGCGCTTACGAAACCGGGACCCAACACATTGCCAGGGAACAATTTTACCAGCGGGCATCCAACTTTTTCTGCTTCATGAATTTCGGTTGGCGTCATACAGCCGGGCACCCAAAGAATTTTATTAAGGTAGGCTACATCAGCAACACTCGCATCAAACACCGGACTGATTAGGTAATCGGCACCGGCATCAATAAATGCATTGGCCATTTCAGGTGTTTTGATGGTACCAATACCAAGGTATAAGTCCTTCATTTCACTGTCACACAATTTGCGCATGGCTTTAAAGTTCGAAAGTGCTGCTTCGCCACGATTGGTATACTCTACCGCCCTTATGCCGGCTTCGTACAAAGCGCGCAATACATCAAGGCTTACCTGTTCGTCTTTATTGAAAAAAAGTGGCAGCAATCCCTGTTCAGGGATGAATTTCAGAATGGCTTCTTGTTTGGTCATATTGGTTATTTTTAATCAGCAATCGTAATCGGGCCGAAAGATACGCTTAGCAACCCAAGCGAAAGAAAACAGAAAGATGTAGTTTCCAAATTTCTACGCAAACGATTTCGCAAAATAATGTTTTAATACCATGCATTCGGCAGTTAATAGGTACTAATTTTGAAAGATTATTAAACAGGTGTATACCACACATTTGAAAGAAGAAATAACTTAATTAAAAAGCGATTGATTATGTCAAAAAAAGTTGTCACCCTTGGTGAGATCATGATGCGTCTCTCTACACCGGGATTCGAAAGATTTGTACAAGCAGATAGTTTCGATGTAACCTATGGCGGTGGTGAAGCCAATGTTGCAGTAGCCTTGTCCAACTATGGCCTTGATGGGGTGTTTGTAACCAAAGTGCCTAACAATGCCCTGGGACAGGCAGCTATCAATCATATTCGCAGGTACGGTGTTGATACGCAATTCATTGCGCGTGGTGGAAACCGCCTTGGCATTTATTTCCTTGAAACAGGTGCAAGCATGCGTGCATCGCAGGTTATTTATGACCGTGCAGGAGCAAGTATTGCTGATGTAGATATCAGTGAATTTGACATTGATGCTATTCTCGATGGAGCTTCGTGGTTTCATACCACCGGTATTACGCCTGCACTTAGTGATAAAGCAGCAGCACTTACGTTGGCAGCATTAAAAGCAGCTAAAGCCAAAGGCATTACAACAAGTATTGACCTTAACTACCGCAAAAAACTGTGGAGTAAAGAAAAAGCGCGTGAAGTAATGACAGAACTATGCCAATATGTAGATGTTTGTATTGGTAACGAAGAAGATGCTGATACTACACTTGGGTTTAAAGCGGAAGGTACCGATGTAACCAAAGGCGAACTTAATCTTGATGGTTATAAAAGTGTTTTCCAGCAAATGAAAGAAAAATTTGGATTCAAATATATTGCGAGCACCTTACGCGAAAGCCATAGTGCAAGCGATAACGGATGGAGTGCATTGGTATATGACGGCACCGAGTTTTATCATACAAAAGAATATGAAGTACGCATTGTGGATCGCGTAGGCAGTGGTGATAGTTTTGCAAGCGGATTCATTTTTGGATTGGTAACCGGTATGCCATTGGCAGAAGCAGCAGAATTTGGTGTTGCCGCAAGTGCGCTTAAGCATACGATTCCCGGTGATCTTAACCATGCTACGCTTACTGAAGTAAAGGAGTTGATGAAAGGCGACGGAAGCGGTAGAGTTCAACGATAAAAAATTCCAATATTCAAATTCCAAATTCCAAAAAGTGGTACTCTCTTTTGGGATTTGGAATTTTAAATCTTTCTAATATGATTATTGATACGATTGCCAATGCGCCTAAATACTTTTCGGCACATCCATTATTTGAACAGGCATTTGCCTATTTAGCGCAAACAGACCTTGCCAATATTGAGCCGGGTAAATATGAAATTGATGGTGATAACCTGAAAGCTATTTTTAGTAATAAACATGGTATGACCGCATCGGAGAGCTCTGCGAAATTTGAATGTCACAATCAGCATATCGATATTCAAGTATGTATTGATGGCAAAGAAACCATCGGCTGGAAGCCTCGCGAGAACTGCATTTCACCCAAAGGTGAATACAATCCTGATAAGGATGTTTTGTTTTTCGACGATGCCCCTGATATGTATTTTGGATTAACCAACGGGCAGTTTGTCATCTTTTTTCCTGAAGATGTGCATGCGCCGATGATTAGTGATGGGGAAGTGAGGAAGCTGGTGATTAAGGTGAAGAGATAGGGTTTGATGTTTGATGTTTGATGTTGGCTGACGCACTCAATCCATTATCCCCGCACAGCACACTCCATTCACTATTCACTATTCACCCATTCACCCATTCACTCTCATTCCTTCAAGGTAAATTTGTATTTACGGTAAAAACATCCTGCCCGGTGGCATCGCCCATTTCCTGAAGTTTACCAAAGGCGGCGGCGGATGCATAGTTGAGTAATTGCTCATTTGGGTGCTGATTGTACAGCCCGTAAATAAGGCCGGCCATAAAGCAATCGCCACTACCCGACCGGTCAATGACATTACTTGCCGTAAACTCCTTTGAAGCAATAAATTCGCTTTGGTTATAAAGCGTAGTGTAATACCATAACTGATTACCTTCTCCATCAAACCGAAAAGTATTTGCAACGGTTTTACAGCCAGGAAATTTTTCCATAATTGCTTCCGATGAAGCTTTTGCATGATCGAGATATGCCTGCTTGCTTTTGTGGCCATGAATATTTTCATCGAGTGCAATACCGAGAAGACTATTGGCACTCCAAAGATTACCCATGACCACATCGCAATATTCTACCAATGCGGGCATTATTTCAACCGGCAGCTTACCGTATTTCCACAGCCGTTGCCGGTAGTTAAGGTCGACCGATATTTTTATTCCCCGTTGCTTACAAGCTTTTACTGCTTCAAGGCAAACATCCGCCACATTCTGATTAAGTGCAGGGCTTATGGCTGAAAAATTAAACCATTCCACATCCTGCAGTACGCGGTCCCAATCAATAACTCCGGGCTTTAATTCAGAGAATGATGAGCCATTCCTGTCGTACACCATACTTCCTTTAAGATCGGCACCACGCTCCAGATAATACACCCCTATACGGTTGCCTGCAAAAAGAATAGATGATGTAAAAATGCCTTTGTATTCCAGGTAATTGATTACATGATGACTCATGAAATTCTCAGGAAGTACCGTACAATATTTAACCGGAACATTCCAGGCCGCAAGTGCGGTGGCAACATTGGCTTCGGCGCCACCCATGTATAATTGCATAGGATGCTTGCTTGCCGTATCTGCATGCGTGGCAGGAGAAATACGAAACAAGAGTTCGCCAAAACATAATATTTTCTTCTTTATCATGTAAGCATTTTTCTAGCACAGCAAAGGAAAATGGCTGCACCAATCCGACCTGCGTTATCTTAACCCAGCTATAGGTTCCGGATCCATATCAGTAAACTCCTGGTTTTCACCTGCCATAGCCCAAATGAATGCGTAGTTAGCTGTACCACAACCAAAATGCACACTCCATGGCGGAGAAATTACTGCCTGATTGTTGGCCATTACAAGGTTGCGGGTTTGCTTTGGCTCACCCATAAAATGAAATACATGATGTCCTTCCTGTACATCAAAGTAAAAATAGGCTTCCATTCTGCGGGTATGTGTATGCGGCGGAACACTGTTCCATACACTGCCTTCACTTAAAACGGTAAGTCCCATTACAAGTTGGCAACTTGAAATACCTTCGAGGTGGATATACTTATAAATTGTTCGCTTGTTAGAAGTGCTAACATCACCGAGATGCACAGGTGAGGCTTCTTCTTTATGCATAACCCTTGATGGGTATTCATGGTGCGCAGGAACCGACATTAAAAAATATAGAGCCGGATCATGTTCATCATGCGAAGAAAAAACAACGTCTACAGTTCCTTTACCTAAATAAAGACAACTTAGTTTCTCCAGTTCATAGGTAATTCCATCCGCCACTACGGTTCCTATACCACCCACATTGATGATACCTATTTCGCGCCTTTCTAAAAAATATTTGGCACGCAATTCGGGATCATTTTCCAGCGAAACAGTACCAAGTACCGGCTTAATTCCACCAACGATAGCGCGATCATAATGAGAATACACATAATGCCCTTCATCATCGGCAAAGAGGCTTTCGCAAAGAAAATTTTTGCGTAAAGCTTCGGTATCCATAGTGCGCGTTTCAAGGGGACTATTTTGAAATCTGATTTCCATAAATGTAAATTTACTGTACTATTAAATCTGTAAAACAAAAATGGATTATCGGGCCATCCAGCCGCCATCCACAAAAAGAATGGTTCCATTTACATAATCAGAAGCTGCAGAAGCCAGAAAAACAACCGGTCCTTTAAAGTCGGCGGGAACACCCCAACGGCCTACAGGGATACGGTCAAGAATGGTTTTGCTTCTTTCGGGATCTTCGCGCAATGCCTGTGTATTATTGGTAGCTATATAGCCTGGTGCAATACCATTTACACAAACACCTTTACTTCCCCATTCGTTACCAAATGCCCTTACAAGACCTGCAACCGCGGATTTGCTTGCTGTATATCCCGGCACATTGATTCCTCCCTGGAAACTTAACAGCGAACAGGTGAAAATAATTTTACCGCCACCTTGTTCAATCATCAGTTTTCCAAATTCGCGACCGAGGATAAACTGCGCATCGAGGTTAATGGCAATTACTTTATCCCAATATTCATCGGGATGTTCGGCTGCAGGCTTACGCATAATAATGCCCGCATTATTTACTAAAATATCAATCCTTGGATTATCATCTTTTACTTTATTGATAAATGCATACAACTGATCACGTTCTGAAATATCTACTTTATGATAGGTAAACTTTCTGCCGGTAGCTTCTACAAGCGTTTTGGTATCTGAAATATCATCTACAATAGATGCGCCTACAATATCGGCACCTGCTTCAGCGAGCGCCAATGCCATACCTTGTCCCAAGCCGGTATCGCAACCACTTACTACTGCAACTTTTCCCTGCAAATTAAACAAATCGAGTGTCATATTATTTTCAATTATTAGTTATGTAAATTGTTTATTAAACCCAAAGTATTGTGATGCGTTATTATAGCATATGTCCTTGATAACTTTGCCTGTCCATACTATATCATTTGGCAGTTCTCCGTTTTCTATTTCTTCGCCAAAAAGATTACACAAAATTCTTCTGAAATATTCGTGACGAGGAAATGAAAGGAAACTTCTCGAATCGGTAAGCATTCCAACAAACCTGCTAAGCAATCCCATGTTGGATAGCGTATTTATTTGTTTGGTCATGCCGTCTTTTTGATCGAGAAACCACCATGAACTACCCCACTGCACTTTGCCTGCTACCGAACCATCATTGAAATTACCAATCATGGTGGCCATTAATTCATTATCGGCGGGATTAAGATTATATATGATGGTTTTTGCCAATTTATCATCGGTATCGAGCCTGCCCAGAAATTTGGAAAGTGCGCGCGCCTGGCTGAAATCGCCAATGCTATCCCAACCGGTATCGGCACCCAATGCACGCAGCATCCGTACATTATTATTTCGCAATGCCCCTAGGTGATATTGTTGCACCCAACCTTTTTCATGATCCCATTCAGCAAACACCACCAACATGGCACTTTTAAACTTCACGATTTCATCCCTTGATAAAGATTGGTTGCTACGTGCCTTATCAAAAATCGTCCTGATTTCTGCGGCAGTATAGTCTTCCGCATATATTTCTTCTAATCCATGATCTGAAACACTACAACCCATGGTGGCGAAAAAATCGTGGCGGCTTTTAAGCGCCATCAGGTAATCGTTACAATCTGAAATAGAAGTATTTGCAACTTCTTCCAATTTTTGCAGGTAGCTGTTAAAGCCTGCCGCATCATCAATAGCCATGGCCTTATCGGGGCGAAATGCAGGCAGTACCTTTATTTCAAATCCATCGGCTGCAATTTTTTGATGATGCTCAAGGCTATCAATAGGATCATCGGTGGTGCAAAGCACTTTTACATTCATTTTTCTCAACAATCCCTTTACACTGTATTCAGGCGTTTGCAATAAAGCACTGCAATGGTCATAAATGGCTTTTGCAGAATGGGCATTCAATATTTCATGCACACCAAAATAGCGCTGTAACTCAAGATGCGTCCAATGATATAGCGGATTACGCAAGGTATAAGGAACAGTTGCCGCCCATTGCTCAAATTTTTCAAAATCCGATGCATCGCCTGTGCAATACTGCTCGGGTATTCCATTGGTACGCATGGCCCTCCATTTGTAGTGGTCGCCATATAACCATGCCTGTGTAAGGTTCCTGAAATTTATATCATCAGCAATTTGCACAGGTGGCAGGTGGTTATGGTAGTCAATAACCGGCATGGTTGATGCATAATCCGCATACAATTGTTTCGCCGTATCAGAATGCAATAAAAAATTTTCGTCTAAAAAAGTTTTCATAGTAAGCTCGTTCAATTTAAATCCAATCTTATTTCAAATTCACAAAGAAACACCTCTTTTCCAGGGTATAAAATCATCCTGATTCAGTAAAACCGCTTTTGGAATTTCTTCGCCACTAGCTGCTCTTATGCAATATTCCAGAATCTCTTCACCCATTTGTTCAACCGTTTTTTCCCCTTCAATTATGGGGCCACAATCTATATCAATAATATCACGCATGCGTTTTGCAAGCTTACTATTTGTGGCCACTTTTATAGTAGGGCAAACAGGATTACCCGTAGGTGTGCCCAAGCCTGTAGTAAATAAAATTAAGGTAGCGCCCGATGCCGCTTTGCCTGTTGTGGCTTCTACATCATTTCCCGGTGTGCATACGAGGTTGAGACCCGGCTTTGTAGCTTGTTCTGTATAATCCAATACATCCATAACCGGTGCGGAGCCGCCTTTTTTTGCAGCGCCAGCGCTTTTAATGGCGTCGGTTATTAAACCATCTTTTATATTACCCGGCGAAGGATTCATATGAAAACCAGAGCCTACATTTATAGCTGCATTATTGTAGGCAGTCATAAGATGCATAAATTTTTTGGCTGCAGCTTCATCCACAGTTCTATCAATCAGGTTTTGCTCGGCTCCACATAATTCGGGAAACTCTGCCAATAATATTTGCCCGCCTAATGCCACCACAAGATCGGAACAATAACCCACCGCAGGATTAGCCGAAATACCGCTGAAACCATCGCTACCGCCGCATTTTACACCAATACAAAGTTTGTCAAGTGATGCAGGTTTTCTTTCTTCGTTATTAATTTCTACAAGTCCCTTAAAAGTAGTACGAATGGCTTCTGCAATCAATTGCTCTTCGCTTTGTGATTGTTGCTGTTCGAAAATATACAGCGGTTTATTAAAGCCGGGATATTGTTGCTTAAGATCATTTACAAAATCCTGCACCTGTAAATTTTGGCAGCCTAAACTTAATACGGTAACACCACCTACATTGGGGTGTGCTGCATATGCGGCCAATAATTTACTAAGCACAGCGGCATCCTGCCGTGTACCACCACAACCGCCCTGATGATTTAAAAATTTAATACCATCCACATTTTTAAAGGGACGATTCGCCCTGTTCGTAGGGTCCGATTGAAGTTGTGATATATCAACTGTAGAAATATCTTCACCTTTTTCAAAAGCATCTAAGAGTTGGTGGGTGTATTGTTTGTACTTATCGGCTACCGCATATCCTAATTCATTGTGCAGTGCTTCGCGGATTACATCAAGGTTTCTGTTCTCACAAAAAACCGTTGGAACAAATAACCAATAATTGGCCGTACCCACCCTACCATCGCTGCGATGATAACCACTAAATGTGCGGTTAGCAAATTTTGTTACATCCGGCGCATTCCATTCGTAGTTAAAAGGACGGAAGATAAATGGGTCAGCCGCATGCCTGGTATTGGTAGTGGTCATTAATCCACCCGCAGGTATAAATTCCTGTGCTTTGCCTACCAATACGCCATACATAATCATTTCATCGCCGGTCTGCATATCGTGCATAAAAAATTTATGCTTGGCCCCAATATCATTTTGCAAGATTATTATCCTGCTTTTAAAATTTATTTCTGCCCCTTTAGGTAAATCCTGCAAGGCAACCAATACATTATCCTTTTCGTGTACCCTTAATACTTTGTGGTTCATATATTTATTTCTTTACCTCAGGATTTCATACACGCTCCTGCTTTTCTTTTTTCAGTGCTCCAGATATTACCTGCCTTGGATTATGCGTTTTCAATTGCTCAATACATTCTGCCACTGCGTCTGTAAATCCAGATAATTTATTCAGGTCCATACCCCACACCGATGATTCACTGAGCAATTTTGTTGCTGTAGTGTAATAATTACCCTGCACCCAATCCTTATTCAGTAAAGGTACCTTATCATCCTGTATTTCATATTCCTTTCCATCCCTGCTGCTATAGAATTTCCCATTTATTTCGAGTGTACTGTGCAAGTACACCAACATAGCAGAAAAGCCAAGCGCCATTTTGGTTGGCACCGTTACATTTCGCTCCATATAGCTTAGTAAAAGCGGCAAATTACGCATCTTCATTTTGGCGGAAAAATTCAATGCAATACTTTGCCAATAATGATCAATAAATGGATTTCTGAAACGGTCAATTACACGCGATGCAAACTGTTCAGCATCTTCCAATGATATATTTTCATCTGTTACACCGGGTATCATTTCTTCATTCAACAAATGGCTGATATAAGAGAGGAAATCTTCGTTGTTTAAAGCCTCCTTAACGGTTTGGAAACCACAAAGTATGGCGAGTCCGCAACAAAAAGTATGTGTACCATTGAGTAAGTGCAGCTTAAGTTGCCTGAATTTATTGATATCAGGCGCTAATACTACTTCTGGATTTACACCGGCAAAACTCAGCCTTTTATAAACTTCAGGATGGGTTGCTTCAATGGCCCACAATGCATACGGCTCCGATAAAATAGCAAGATCATCTGTATAGCCGGCCTTTTCTTCCAACCATGTTTGTTGCTCTTTAGAAAGCTTACCGGGTACAATTCTATCTACAAGAGAATCACAGAAATAATTGCATGTATCCAGCCAATGAATAAAATCCTTATCCAGTTTATTAAGCGCAGCAAGTTCCATACAAACTGACTTCAACAAGGTACCATTATCTGGTATTAATTCGGTAGGCACAATCACCATTCCTTTGGCAACATCGCCATTAAAGTATTTATATCGATGGAATAAAACTGCCAGCAATTTACCGGGGAAAGTTGCAGGTGGATTTTCAAAAATGCTTTCATCCATCAGCGTAATTCCCACTTCGGTAGTGTTGGAGATAACAATATCAACATATGGATCTTCAGCTACGCCTAAAATGGCTTCCCAATCCTGTGTAGCAGCAACCACCCGGCTGATAGATGAATTGATATGCATTTCATCCACTGCTTTTCCATTGCTGATGCCGCGTATGAGATGTGTAAATAAACCATCCTGCGTATCAAAGGCTTCGGAACCGCCATGCGATGTAGATTTAACTACTACAATCCTTCCATTAAATACACCCTTTTTGTTTGCCTTATCAATAAAATAATCCGGCAAACCACGCAGCAGAACACCAGTGCCAAATTGCAACACTCTTTCGGGAATAGAAAAACCTGCAACATCGGGCAAGTGTTTGCCGTTGTTCAGTGCTGCTTTTACGATTTCTTTAGATAAATTTTTCATCCTGCATTTCTTCTTTGAAATTATTTCAATCCAACCTTTTTATTACTATAAATCGCCTTATAATTTCTCAACTCTTACTGTGATAAAAGCCATTTAACCAAATCGCTCGTGGCCCTGAAATTCGGATATTCCATAGGCAATTTTCTTCCATCTGTGTATTCATTATATAACCATGGATCGCCCACCGCCAATACGGCACCCTTGCCATATTTTACTGTTGCAATGATGGATTCATTATCCTTTGAAATTAATGTTTGTGCAGGTAACTTTACATCCAATGTACTTATTTCTTTCAGGTACATTTTGTAGTTACCCTTAAAAACAGTTGAGCCATCTGCCATAACCACACCTGTTTCATAAGCATCATTCTTTACCATATTCCTGCTCGAATTGGTAAATGTAATTCCAAATTTACCCGACAACTTATTAAAATTCTCAAGATCACAATTTGAACTGTCATTCGCCATTAAAAGCAATACACCACCCTTTTTCACCCACTTTGTAATCACTTTGGCATCGGTATCATTCATAAAGTTGGGCGAAGGATTGTCCTTCACATGATCGGGATCAACAATAATATATACATCTGCCTTTTTAAGTATACGTTTTGTGGGTGCCGCATCAAGCGAAGCAATGGAAGCACCATTTCTTTTAAAGGTATTTCCGAAAAGATAGAAACCGGGATGCGATTTTTCTTCCCATGTATAGTGCCAATAATTCATTTTCCCACCGGCATCCATTCTTTGCTCACTATTATACCAACGATCCAGCAAAACTGTTTTTCCTTTTCCTAATTGCAAGCCGGGCATCATCTCTGCTTCCACCGCGCATTGTATAAAAGCACCCAAACCTTTTGGATCATTCACCCTTAATTTTTCACTCATGTAATAAGCAAAACTTCCATCGCGGTATGGCTTACCGCCCAGCCCCGAAACAGTAACGGTTCCATAGAGATTGATTTGCCCTTCTTCATCCTTAATAAATTCTTTTACAATTCCTTTATACCCTTTCTCTGCATTGGTGGCGTACTTACCGGGTATATAATTTAACCGCACCGCTTTTGCCAATGTGTACACCAGCATACAGGAAGCAGAAGCTTCAAGATAATTACCTTTTTCATTGGGCAAATCCACTATGTCGTACCACACACCCGAAGTTGGATCCTGTACTTTAGTAACTGCTTCTGCAAACCGATTGAGAATGCCGATGATGGAGGCACGACCCGGATGATCCAAAGGCATATAATCAAGAACATCAACCATAGCCATACCAAACCAACCCAATGCCCTGCCCCAAAAATGCGGAGAATTACCCGTTGCAGGATTCGACCATTTTTGTGCACGGCTTTCGTCCCAACCATGGTACAACAATCCGGTTTTAGGATCGCGTGCATGGCTTTCCATCCATACAAACTGATTGGCTATATCGTTAAAACAGGTATCATCATGAAAGGTACTTGCATACTCTGCATAAAACGGCTGCCCCATATACAGTCCATCGAGCCACATTTGATAGGGGTAAATTTCCTTATGCCAAAAACCGCCTTCTTTTGTACGCGGATGCGTGTAAAGCTGACCACGCAATAGCTCAACAGCTTTTTTATATTTTTCCTTGCCGGTTACCTTGTACAACAGCAGTAACTGCCTGCCGTTGTTAATGTGGTCAATGTTATACTCATTGGGCTTGTAATCTTTTATGGTTCCATCTTCACGTACATAATAGTCCATGCTTTTTTGCAGATAATTAAAGTATTCTACTTTGCCGGCAGCATACCACACATCTTCTACTCCTTTCAGCACCACCCCCTGATCGTAGCGCCATTTTGGTGCCTTATCGTTATCGAGCATAAAAGAATCGCGCCATATCGTCATGGCCGTTTGTACCATACGCTCCGATAATGGAAGTGCATCCTGCGCAGCAACCGCAACCGGAAACTGCAGGATGAATACCAACCCAATCAGGATAAGTCGTAATTTATTTGTCATTGTATGTAAACATTTTTTCGTTAGCGCCTAATTCAAAACTTACCTTTTCTTTTGCCTTGGTGGCATCGGTATTCTTAATACTTATATTTCCTGAACGATCTCCTGCTACCCTGAATAACAAAGCTGCTTTTTCGGCAAAGCGGATATTATCGAATATTAAATTATCACTTTGCACAATATCAATAACCGGGGTGGTCTCTTTGCTAATAATGGTAATATTCCTTAAAGTAATACCTGATGCTTCCTGAATATCTATTCCCTTTTTTGCCTGCAATACCATATTTTCCAACACAATATTTTTCACATGCATTTCTGGTAATCCTCTTAGGTAAATACCTTTTTCAGCTCCATTGCAATACACATTACTTATGTAGAAGTTTTTGAAAACAGGTGTGGTTTCATCTACGGCTTTCATTTCTATTTTGGGTAACTCTCTTTTTTCACCTTCCAGCGGAATAGGGTCTTTGGCCATATAATACATATCGAATAATATGGCTTCACCCGGTATATCCTTCATGTAAATATCGTTAATAAAAATATTTTCAACTATCCCGCCCCTTCCGCGTGCTGTTTTAAACCTAAGCCCAATGTCCGAACCAATAAAACTGCAATTGGTAACGGAAATATTCCGCGCTCCGCCACTCATTTCACTGCCAATTACAAATCCTCCATGCGAAGCATAAACGGTGCAACCTCGAATGGTTACATTTTCCGTAGGCATGGCACGTGCCCGACCGGCTGCATCTCTACCGCTTTTCATACAAAGCGCATCGTCCCCCACATCAAACACCGAATTTTCGATTAAAACATTCTTACAACTCTCCACATCAATTCCATCACCATTTTGACCGTACCATGGATTCTTTACGGTGATATTGCGAACGGTAATATTTTCACTCATTAATGGATGCAGGCACCATGCAGGAGAGTTTTGAAAGATTACACCCTCCAACAGAATGCCTTTACATTGAGTAAGCAACAAAAGATTGGGTCGTAAAAAATCTTTAACACTATCGTAAAATGCAGGCGATTTTTCCGGGCTTATCACACCGGGATTTTGCAATTTGGAACCAAGCAAAGATTTTTCTGACGGATACCAGGTCTTTTTATCATCACTAAGAACACCTCCGGATGCAACCAATTTCTTCCACTGCGATTCATTCAGTTTATCCTTTTTTACCATTCGCCATGCATCGCCATTACCATCAATAATGCCCTTTCCTGTTATGGCAATATTGGTCGCTTTTACCGCTGAAATGGGCGACTGATTGCGCATTTGGGCTAATCCTTCCCAGTTGCTTTCTTCCAGCTTATACTGGCTGAAATCGGAAGTAAACAGAAGGGTTGCACCAGTTTGCAAATGAAGGTTGACATTACTTTTCAGCACTATCGGCCCTGTGAGCCACAACCCTGCAGGTACGAGTACGACACCGCCTCCATTTTTATGTGTGGCATCAATAGCATCATTAATGGCTTTTGTGTTTAAAAATAATCCGTCTCCAATAGCTTTGAATTGAACAATCGAAATGGTATCCTTTTTGAAAACAGGTATTTGAACCAAAGGCAGAGAAAGGGGTTTCTGGCCATTGATGGCAAATGAAACAGCAAATAATACTATAATCAACAGGCAATATTTCATAAGACAAGGCAATATTTTACACATACACATAACGCAACAACTTCAATTAGAATTTCAAATTTACAATGCCTGTAAGGATAGATGCTGAATTTTCTACGCAATCGTTGTAATTCAGTACAATGCCCGGAAATTTCAACACTCCTGGACGAGCGGGGTAAAGTTGCATGGAACAATGACTTTTCAAAATCATTGCTCCATGTAAGGTATTTATACTAATTGTAACCCGGATTTTGTGTAAACTCCGACTTATTGCTTACAGCATCTATTTGCGACTGTGGAATAGGTCGCAGCATATGATATGGCTGAATAAATTTAGCAGCATCCGGATTCATGGACTGAATACGGCTGATAAGTTTATTGGTACGTTTTAAATCAAACCAGCGAAGTTGTTCGCCACATAATTCGCGGGCCCTTTCATCCAAAATATAATCGATGGTCATATCACTCGCTGTAACGACCATATTTGCTTCGCGACCAGGAATCGCAGCCCTTTTGCGAATAATATTTATGTAGTAGGCTGCGGAATCTGCTTTACCCTGATTAAGTGATGCTTCGGCAGCAATAAGGTACATTTCGGCAAGCCTCATAACAAATGCATCCCTTGCACTTTGCGCTTCGTTGGCACTTAAGCGTGTGCTATCTTTCATTTTACTCAGCGACACGTAAAATCTACGCTGTATAGGCACACCATCTGGACCATAAACCTTAGCAATATCAAAGATAACATAGTTCTTACTGGCAATTTCTGCAGGAGGAATAACGATTTTGGCACAATATGCAGCCGTATCACCAATGGCAAATCCAGTGCCTGCTCTATTTACCCTCCAAAGTGTTTGAAATGAACCCTGATAACGCGAATCATTCGTTTCGTCAAATAAATTGAGCAGGGCCAGCGTTGGCATATATCGGTTAAAAGGTCTTCCATTAGGAATATCCCTTATAAGAACACTGGATTTAGCCTGATCGTAAACCATCAGATGAAATAAATGCGATGAATTAGAGCCACGAGGGTGACCGTTGGGGTAGGTACCAGAACGTAAGTCATTAAAAGTTAATACAGTTGAATAATCCACTGCCCATATAACTTCCTTATTTTTCAAATTACCCATGTTCCACAAATCAACAAACTTAGGTTGTAATACAAATCCATAATTTTTTATAACATCGTTGGCCATAGCTGTCGCTTCTGCATTTTGCCCTCTTGTAAGATACATGCGGGAAAGAAACGCTTTTGCAGCAGGTTGGGTGGCTCTTCCATACTGTGTATTGGTTGTGGGAAGATTAGCTACAGCAAATTTCAAATCACTGATAATGAGATTATAAAATGTATCAACGGGTGTGCGATTGGCAGTTGTTACCACACCTTCGGTAGGTTGCGTAGTAAAGTGTACTCCACCCCAGGTTTCTACAATATGCCAATAATAAAATGCCCGCAAAAAACGTAATTCAGCCTCACGTGATATTTTTTGTGCAGCCGTATAATCTTGAACTGCTGCAATGTTTTCAATACCCGTGTTGCAAAGGTTAATAGCTGCATACGAATTATCCCATAGTGAAATTATTGCATTAGTGTTAGCACCCTGCAAGTTGTTATATTGTGACAACTGTGGAAATACATCACCGGTACCACTTGTCCAAATATCGGTACCCATTTCTGTTAAACTGATACCTTCTTCCTTTCCATACCAAAATCGTGAAAAAGTATAAGCTGCATTTACAAGGGTTTCAAACCCTGCTGCATTGGAGTAAACAGTAGCGGATGTTAGCCCGCTCGGATTCTCTTCTTCCAGTTTCTTTTTACATGAAATAAAAATGAAACTTATTGCTATCAAAATGATGGCGCTTTGAAATAATTTGATCTTCATATTATGCAAGATTAAAAGTAGAAAAATTGTTGTTGATTCTTAGAAATCAATATTTATACCTGTTACCAATAATTTGGATAATGGCCTGTCGAAAGAACCACCACCTTCTGGGTCATAGTCCTTTACTTTGGAGAACACAAAATAGTTTCTGGCGCTTACATACCACCTTAAGCTACTAAGGCCGATTTTCTTTGTAAAATTCTGAGCAAAAGTGTATCCCAATGAAATGTTTCTGATTTTTATAAAGGAACCATCCTGATAGCCAAGGGTTGTGGCAAATGGCATGGAAGCCCTTGATATATTAGCATTCGGACGGGGATAAGAATTGGTTGGATTTTCAGGTGTCCAATAATCTACTTTAGCCCCATTCTCAATAGCATTGGGTTCAAACTTGTTTGCATAATCCGAAACAAACATTTGACCCTGTCTTGCGAATATGTAAACATTGAGATCAAATCCTTTCCATTTAACATCATTGTTAAAACCTACAATATAATCAGGAACGGTTGAACCGAGCACCACGCGATCGTTGGTCGCATTTATCTTTTTATCTCCATCAATATCTTTTACCCTAATGTCACCGGGCCTAAAGCCGAAGCTACGTGCCATTACGGAGTCGGCAGTTTGCCAGATTCCTTCTTTCAGATAATCGTAAAAAGAATTAACCGGCTGCCCTATAAACCAACGGTTGGCAATATCGTTCTGGCCGCCAACGAGTTCTACAATTTCTTCTTTATTTTTTGTAAAATTTAAACCCGTTGACCATGTAAAATTAGGTTTGCTGATATTCACTGTCTGAATACCAATTTCAATACCCCTATTACGTGTTCTTCCAATGTTTTGTACAATTCGTGAAACACCGGAAGATGTTGGCAATGAACGCTGCAATAAGAGATCCTTTGTTTGAGAATCATATACATCAACAGAACCCGTAACACGCTGATTCCACATTCCAAAATCCAATCCAATGTTTGCCGTACCGGTAAGTTCCCATTTTAGGTTAGGATTGCCTGTTTGCGGATCAAGTCCATAAGCAAGTGCCTGTACATCATTCCATGCAAAAGGAATAAGATTTAAACTACTCTGCGTACTGTAAGGCCTTACAGCCGAGTTACCTGCATAACCATAACTCACACGTAATTTCAAATCACTAAAAAGATTTTGAGATTGCATAAAATCTTCATCCGATACACGCCATGCTACCGCAGCCGATGGAAAAAATGCCCATTTGTTTTCATCACTTAAAACGGAAGAACCATCGGACCGCCCGGTGAACGTTAATAAATATTTTCCTGCAAAAGAGTAATTGACTCTGAAGGCGCCGGATAAAAGCGTACTGCTAACATAATTGCTGGAAATAGCCAGGTTGGCCGGATTATTTTGTAATGCATAAAATGATTGATTAGCAAGCAACTGACCAGTGCCAGATGCGCTTGAATTATCAACCGTATTAGTAAGATAACTGGTAAGTGCCGTTACCCCAATTTTATGCTTATTATATTCATGCTGCCAGGTAATAATATTCTCCCAGTTAATTTCCGTACCGGTAGAATTACTTACGCGTGATAGCGACCCGGAAGATAAAATTCTATCAATGGTATTGGCATCATTAAAAAATCCATTACGCGAGCTACCGTTCGTTACACCAATATTCGACCTGAATGTAACATCCTTTATCGGACGCCATTCAAGAAATGCAGTAGATAAAAGGCGGGTAATATTATTCTGATTAATATATGATCCTTCTACATCATTAAACATGGGATTAAACTGATTGGCATTACCCGGAAAACGTGCAAGAGTTCCATCAGCATTGTAAGGTGTGTAAAGTGGAATTACCTTATTTGCCTGGTTAAGCACTCCATCCGAACGAAGGTTTTGATCATAATAAGTAAGCTGACTTTGCAAACCTACTTTTAACTTAGCTCCTAAAGCCTGTTCTACATTAAGCCGAACCGAATGCCTTTTTGAATAATCATTGTAAAGCAGGCCTTCTTCCTTAAAAAACCCATAAGAAAGAAATACACGTGTTTTATCACTTCCCGCCGATAGACTAACATTATAATCTTGCTGCGAACCTTGTTCGAGTAATTCGCCAGGCCAATAGGTAGATGTACCATTTTGAATGGCTACAAGATCCGCAGGATTGGTAAATACTTTGGGATCATCTAAAGGCGAATTCCAAATTCCGATGGTACGGAATGCCTGACGTTTCAGGTTGGTAAATTCCAACCCATTCATAGGCTTGGGATAACCCGCAACATCTGTAACACCATAATAGGCACCGGCACTCACCTTTACTTTGCCAGAAGCTCCCTTTTTGGTGGTAATAATGATTACCCCATTGGCACCCCTCGAACCGTATATAGCAGTGGATGAGCCATCCTTCAATACTTCCATGGATTGAATATCTGCCGGATTAATATCTTCGTAATTACTATACTGAATACCATCCACAATATATAGCGGCCCGTTATCAGCAAGGATTGACCTGTTGCCGCGTACTGTTACGTTGGACCGTGCCCCTGATTGACCACTTGTACGTACAATATCCACCCCAGGAATTTTTCCCTGTAAGGCTTCCATCGCATTACCAGCTGGCACTTTTTTTATTTCTTCGCTTTTTACAGAAACGACAGAACCCGTTAGGTCCCTCTTTCTTACGGTTCCATAACCTACCACCACCACATCGGTAAGGCTTGAATTAACCGGCTCCAATTCTATTACACCGGCATCACCTTCACTTATGGGTAAGGTGATAGCTTTAAATCCAATATAGGTAAAGGTTAATGAAGGGCTGGTAATTCCTTTTGCACTTATGGCAAAATTACCTGATGCATCTGTTAGCGTAGTTGCGGAAGTTTGACCTGCAACAGTTACGGTTACCCCTTGTAAGGGTGCGTTGTTAGATTTGTCAATAACCTTCCCTTTAATTACTCCTTCCTGTGCATACAATTGTACTATCATGCATAGCAGGAAAGAAAAAGCGATCAGAATCTTTTTCATACAGCATTCGTTGTTTTGTGTTGTGAACTAAATCATCAATAATTGGAACAACAATGCTAAACAAATTCTGATTTTAAATGAAACGTTTTGTTAAGTATATCTACGCAATCGTTTCCACTCTTTCAACGCAATCGTTCCCGACAATTTAAAAACATTTTTAATATTAAAAAATTAAATTTTATTCAAAAAATAAAATCAAATTCTAACCGCCTGTCTTCCTATCAATTTCCAATTTTTTCCTGAACGTTCCCATACGAGCATGATAGAAAGTTTTACTTCTCCCGGTTTATTATTATCATTGGTAGTAGCAAACAATTTATGCCTTACAATTGCAACCTTCTTGCTCACAATAATGGTCTGTTCCGTTAAATCAATCGTTACAAAATCAGAACCACCTGACAATAGTTTATCCATAAACATCTGTTGATTTTCTATAAGACCACTGCTGTGCCCGTAACTAAGAGATGAAGATGTAATTTTCTCAAGCGAAGCCTTATCGGGATTGATCATGGTAAGCCTTAGGTTTTCAACGGCTGATGCAACCTGTGTTTCGGCTTTGCTTTGTGCAAAAAGCGAAGACGCCAGTAAGATGAATAAGAATGTAATGGAAACGCGCATAATTTTATTTTTTGTTAGTGACGATTAACTTTAGGAACCAAATCAGTAAGTTCTGAAATTTTTACCGGACGTTTTAATTCAATACTTTTACGGGCCGCAACGCCTATTAATACAGACATAGCGCCATCCCGCGAACCTGCCAATACCTGATGCGGATTATCTGAAGGATCCACAAAAATTCTTTTCAGCATACGAATATCCCCACCTCCGTGTCCGCCTTTTATTTTAGGCGTGGTGTACACTTCGTAATCCTTTTTAAAATTATCCATCACCATAATCTCTCTTACTTCACCTTTTATAGCATCATCGGCATTCGACATTTCAATGGCATGGCGCTTTGCCTGATCATCGGGTGTTTTCTGCAAATAAGGAATATCTTCCCAGGTTTCCATGCGGCCATCTATACCATTAAAAGCAATCTGCCAGCCTTCGTAAGGCGAATAAGTAGTAAGCGAATAATTTACGGTAATACCATTCGCATAAATGATTTGTGCCGACATTTTATCATAAATATCAATTTCATTACGCCATACACAACCATCTCTTAAATAATTATCATATTTTTCGTTATCAGCATACAATGCCATCAACCTTTTGTCCTTGGTCATATCCCAATAAAACTTGCATTTATCCTTGTGCTCACACCCTCTGCAACTTGTTCCCCTGAAGGAATTATTTTTACCATAATGTTCCAGCGAGCCATAAGCAGATACTTCTACGGGTTCGCTATTCAGCCACCAATTCAATAAATCGAAATGGTGGGTGGCTTTATGTACCCAAAGCGATCCGCCCTGCGCAGTAAAACCATGCCAGCGACGGAAATAATCGGAACCATGATACACATTCAGATACCAGTTAAAATCTACGGAAGTTACTTTACCAATACGATTGGCAGCAAGCAACTCTTTAACCTGCATGGCATGTACACTATGGCGATAGTTGAAAGTTACAATTACCTTTTTACCCGAGCTTGCTTCAGCATCCAAAATACGTTTGATCTTCATTTCATCCGTAGTCATGGGTTTTTCGGTAATTACGTTGCAACCCATATTCAGTGCTTTCACAATAAATTCGTCATGTGTAGCATCCACCGTTGTTACAATTACATAATCAGGTTTTGATTCAGCAATCATTTTGTCAAAATCGGGATACGTGGGACAACTAACACCCATTGCTTTTTTGGCATAAGCCAATCTGCCTGCATTATGATCGCAAAGCCCTACAAATTCCACGGAATCTTTAAAATTCTCCAGCACTTGTGTGCCCCACATACCGGTACCCCGATGACCGGTACCAACCATAGCAAGACGCATTTTTGGACCTCCCATATTTGCAAACGAAGCAAAAGGATGCAGCATAAGCGAAGCGCCAGCCGCAGCCGTATAACGCATAAATGAACGACGTTCCATAATTATTTTATTTAATGTAAAAATTATTCTACCCTGAACCAATCGACATCGGCAAATCCTGCATCGTTGGTTTGATTATTACGGCTAAAAAACATACCCACCCTTGCGCCAACCCATCTCCCTGGTTTTGCCTTAAAGGTAGTATTTACTGCTATAAAATTAATTCCATCTTTGCTATAAGAAAAAGTACACACGGCACCTGCTGATACTGAAACCCGAAAGTAAATATTTTCCGTATTCAATTTTCCAACTATCATTTCGGTTTCAGGCTTGTTTTTGTCTGCGGCTTTACATTCATTGTAAGTAATATAAACGCCATCCGGCTTATTTACTAATGATACAAATGCGTAATCCGCCCCATGCACCATAAACCCGAAACGTTCATTGGGATGTTTGGGTTTAAATAAAAGTTTTACAGTAGACGTAAAATTTTCAGCAGGAAATTTTTGCCCAAGAATATTCGGATAATCCCAAACTGATTGTAAGGAATCCTTTTTATAAACCGAAAACATCCTTAAATAACCCGATGGAGTTGGAAAGGCCCACCCTTCTGCAGGGTTCGCATGCCATTGCCACTGCAAACCCGATTTTGGCTTATCAAATTCATCGCTTTCTGGCGGTGCAAAAGCAGGATACGTTTTAGCTACATCCGGTTTTTTAAATCGCATTACTGGCTCACCCTTTCCATCTTTATCAGTATCCATACCTATTACCGGCCAATCATTTATCCATTGCATAGGTTGCAAATGCACCACACGTCCATACGCATCAATATCCTGAAAATGCAAAAACCAATGCTGACCACTTTTGGTATCTACCCATGCACCCTGATGCGGACCATTTACAGAAGTTGTGCCCTGATCCATCACTACTTTTCTTTCATAAGGTCCATACACATTTTTTGAACGCAAAACCAATTGCCAACCGGTTGATACACCACCTGCCGGTGCAAAAATGTAATAGTATCCATTGCGCTTATAAAACTTAGGTCCCTCAACAGTTGGATCTTCTTTTTGTCCATCAAAAACCATCACAGCATCACCTATTATTTTTTCACCTTTGGCATCCATTTCTTTTACTACGATAATGGATTTAAAAGCTGCGCGGCTGCCTGCATAAGCATGTGTGAGATAGGCTTTGCCATCATCATCCCATAAAGGGCAGGGATCTATTAAACCTTTACCGCTTTGCACCAAAACAGGTTCGCTCCATGGTCCTGTCATGGCTTTTGCCTTCGTCACATAAATGCCAAAGTCGGGATCGGGAAAATAAATGTAAAATTCATTATTATGATAACGGATGGAAGGCGCCCATACACCGCCACCATGTCGAACGGTGGAGAAATGTTCTTTTGGTGGCAATTGTTGTAGTGCATGGCCAATCAATTTCCAGTTCACCAAATCTTTCGAATGCAGAATTGGAAGTCCTGGAATATGATTAAAACTTGATGACACCATGTAAAAATCATCGCCTACCCTTATAGCATCCGGGTCGGAATAATCTGCATGGATTATCGGATTTTTATAAGTGCCATCAAGGTTATCAGCTATCCAAACCGATGGTTTGCTTTGTGAAAACACATTCGATAAACATGCAATACATGAAAAAAGAATCAACCCAAATTTTAATCGTAAAAATATCATTTCCAAAAATTATTTTTTCAGAGGCCATATAAATCTACCTGCATCCTTTTGTATGAACCATTTTTCCTGTTGTTTCAGATAAGGCTTATCGGTTCCCAAAATATTTTCAACGGTATAAGCGGCTGCTTGTTTTTTTGTTAGTTGCTTTGACCAACTTACCCGCTTTTCATTGGCTGCACCAGCGCCGGTATTTTTATACTCCGCATAGGTAACTGTTTTTTCATTTTCGGCATTACCCCAGTTATCCCATCCCAATGGAGAAATAACTGTTGGCAATGTACAACGGATAAAAGCAGTATTGGCATAAGCGCGCCATGGTCTGCCCAAATACAATTTTGTTACTCCGGTATCAGCTTCAATATTGGAATCCATTATGATGATACCAAAACTTCTGCCCTTTGGTGTATTGGCAGCCGTAATGTAGGAATTCGCTTTTCCTTTGATGGTACAATATTGAAAAAGCGCAGTAGCAGGACCAAAAATAAAATCAGTAGTCCCTTCTACATAACAATTTACGAAATATTGTCTTGCATGTTCCCCACCTACGAAAATGGTATCCTGATTTCCCAGGAACTTACAATTTTTAAAGATTGCCATATCAGCATCTACATACAATGCAAGCCCTTGTCCTACCCTGCCTGCGGTATTGGCAAAGGTGATATTCTCTGCACGAAACCTGTTACCGGAAATTTTAGCGGTATAAGAAGTAAAAGTAGTTAGTTGTCCCTTACCCGAATAATCATCAAAAGAAATAATGGTGCTATCTACATTTTCTCCAATAAAACTAATATCGGTAAGATTGGCAAGAATCTCAATTTTTTCATTGTACACCCCATTTTTAAGATACATGGTAATAGGCGCAAGCGTATAACCCCGCATTGCTTTTATGGCAGCCGTTATGGTGGAAAATTCTCCGCTGCCATCTTTGGCCACAGTAAAAATATATTTATACTTCTCAGGATTTGCTGTTTGTGCATTTGCAGAAAAAGTGATTATAAAGAAAACTATATAAGAAAAGGCGAGTCGCATCATTAGTATAAATATTTTATGGGAAAACCCTTTTTATAAACTGATCAATATCCGAAACCATGGGGGTAAACCATGGCTCAAATAAGCAGAAAGAATGCGGCGCTCCTTCGTAGGTCTTTTTTTCAAAATACGTACCATGCGTTAGCAACACTTTGGTAAAATCATCCCTGCCCGCATGCATCCGTTCCACCATACTGTTTAAAAACAAAACAGGCGGTGTACTTTTTCCAACGTGTGTTAAAGGTGAAGCCTGTTTCCAAACTTCGGGTTTTTCTGCTTTTGAAAATCCAAACCAATTAGTTGCAGCCGAAGTTCGCTTACTATCATCCCCTTCACCCGACTCAGGATGAATAAAAGCAAGTGTGCCATCGATATCAATCACGGCATTTACTGCACTCGAAAATTTCAGGTTACAGGTTTCACCTTCAAAATCACTATTACCATTTGTAGCACCTAAAAAGGCAGCTAACTCACCGCCCGCTGAATGGCCTAAAACAACTACTTTCTTAGTATCAATATTGTATTTCTTTGCGTTTGCCCTTACCCACCGTACAGCAGCTTTTACATCATACACCGCAGCCGGAAACAAAGCCTCGGTTGAAAGTCTGTACGCTGGAGTGAAACATGTATACCCCATTTGTGCAAGTTGCTGTGCCAATGGATGATGCAAAGATTTATCACCACTGCGCCATCCACCACCGTGAATAATGATGATGGCTGTTCTTTCTACTTTACCCTTTTTAGGTAACGAAAAAACATCTAGCATAAGAGACCTGTTTGCAACTTTACAATAGGATACATTCAATTGTTGCTTTAGTTTATTCCTTAATTGTGGTTGGGCAATTTTTATATCGGGATATTTTTTTATATTTTTTGTATACTCAGCCGTTACTGTATAAGAAGTATCCCGTATACCTGTAATGCCGGCAAGCGATTGCGCGCTGGCATTGGCCTGCAAAATTTGGAAAATAAGTATGGTAAAAATTACACGCAATGATTTCTATTTTTTAACCGGGGTAACTACATAATCGCAGATACCCAATTTTAAATTTTTCAATTCCTGTAACATCAATTGTGCTATCAACCTTGCACCCAATTCATTAAAATGTGTATTGTCTTCCTTTCCATTCGGATAATTGGGATGTTCGCCCGGTTTTAGTTGCACAAAAAGCAATTTGGAATTTTCAACACCCATTTGCTGATATAAGGCCCTGCTCTTTGCATCCAAATCAATTAAAGGAACATTGAGTTTCTTGCTTATTTCCATTACATACGGGCTATATTCAGGATGTGTTTGCTTTGCCACACCAAGGCTATCAAAGCTACGCCTGCTAACAGGGGTCAACAAAACTGGATTACCATTTTTACTCCACGTTTCGTTTACAAATTTTTCAAGGTTTGCTTTAAACTGATCAGGGGTTGTATAGGTGTTTACTTTGGTTGGAACTTCATCGTTATGGCCAAACTGAATAAAAACATAATCGCCGGGTTGTATTTCATTCATAATAGAAGTCCAAATACCTTCTGTAATACAAGTAAGTGTACTTCTTCCGTTCTTCGCCCTATTTATTACCGCTATATCTGTATTCCAAAAGTAAACGAATGGCATACCCCATCCCGCTTCAGGATAATATTTTTGCTCTTTTATACTACATGTTGAATCACCCGCAAGAAAAATTCTCACCTTCTTATCCTGGAAAGGATTAAAAGAAAAAAATGAAAGCGATGATAAAAGAAGCAATCTATGTAACATGATGGCAATTTAAAACTAGCTCATTCTTTCCTGTAACAGAACAATGTATAAAAAATTACAGTTTGGTAAATCTAACCGAAGTTTTTTCACCGCCCGATGTGAAAACTAACCAATAAACACCTGTAGCTAATTTTCCCGTTTGCAAAGTGGTACTACTAACACCTGTATTTACTTTTTGCTCCATTACCTGAACGCCATGTGCATTGATAATAGATAGCACTCCAGATCCTGAAACCAATGGATGGTTTACCTGTACCGCATCGCTTGCAGGATTGGGCCATATTGCAAGCTTTCCCTGTATACCTGACTGTAACAAAATTACTTTGCTATAGGCCACACTACCATCCTTGTCCCTCATGGTTAACCGATAAAAGTTTTTCCCGCTTAATGGTGTAGCATCCACAAATTGATAGTTGCCTTGCGTAATTCCTACCTTGACAGCTACAGTGCCTATTATATTGAAAGCGTTACCGTCATTGCTTCTTTCTATTTCATAGCCGGCAAGGTTGGTTTCAGCTTCTACTTTCCAGTTTAACTGATGCTGATTAGTAAGCACCTTTCCAGTAAAGCTAATTAGCTGTACCGGCAAAACATTGCAGCTTGCGCCAAAATTTACTTTATCAGCACCGGCATAAAAAGGAATAAGCGAGCGCAAAGCTGATGCAGGTAACAAATAGCTACTGTAGTCGTACGATGCAGCCGGATCGAAAGTGAAAGAAGGCAATGTGAGGCTGTCGAACTTAATGGACATGCCACCCGGATTCAACATACCGGCTGCTACTTTACCCACAAGCGATTGTGTTAACCCTTCATCCGAATACGCATTATTCACTGGCTTAATACCAAAGCATGGCCTGTTACCCGTTGGCGATTCAAGATTGGGACCATACACCGCCGTAAAATCGGTAGTAGTACGATCAGCTAACATGGGCCATCGTGTATCGAGGAAGAAGTTACTTTCTGCAACCACCTGCGAATTGTTGGAAGCTGCAATACCATAACCCAATTGACCTGAACGACCGAGGCCTGTATTCTCAAAGAAATTATTGAGCACGTGTACCTGCCCGAATCTTACCCTTGGATTGCGAGAATTGGTATTATAAAAATAATTGGCATAATAGGTAATCTTCAATCGGCCGGCATCGGTAGCGCCATTGTTATCACTATGTCCGTTCAAACTTGTTTTCCAATGATTCTGAAACTTACACCATGACACGGTAACAAAACTTGCTCCATTTTTTATCTCGCAGCCACCATCGGGTTCATCTTTATTGGCAGGTAAAGTAGTGGGATGCCCGAAGTTGCAATGATCAATCCAAATATGATGTGATTCGGGATTGCCTACATTTACTCCATCGTCTTCATAACCATAGAAACTAATATTTCGGATAAGAATATTGAAGGAACGCTTTACATTAATACCAAAATTGAAAACCACATTACTTTCACCAATAAAGGTTAGTTCACTTTGCTCTGCAATATCAAGCATATCGTTGCCAAAAGCCTTAGCCCCTGTTTCAGAAAGCGGCTGACTGTTATCATATACACCGGCCTTGATCAAAATTACCAATGGTGCTTTTTTCATTCCACCCACAACCGTATTGGTTCTAAAAGCCCGCTCACGATTGTATAACGATTCGCAAAGTGTATTAAAGGCGGCAGGTCCGTTTATGACAAGTGTATCGGGTGCGCATTGCCCACCGGTTACCGGGCCTGTAAAACCATCGCCATTGATGGATGCAAAACCTGTGACTCTTTCAAAATTGGGCACTACAGAAGATGAAAAATTTGCGGTTACATTTTTAATACCATCCATGGTAACCATTGTAACAGGATTGATACCACTTGCATCGCCCGCCCAACCAAGAAAAGCAGAACCCAATACTGATTTGGCAGTAAGGGAAACTATGGTATTTACAGGGTATTCGCCACCGGCAGGATTTAATATAACTTCGCCTAAACCGGTAATGGTTGTATTTAATTTATAAGTAGGGATTACTGTAAAATTTCCAATAATCGTTTTATTAGCGTTCATCGTAACGGTAACCGGATTGACGCTACCTGAAATATCTCCACTCCAGATATCAAATACCAACGCAGGAAGGTTTTCGGCAGAAAGGGTAACCGTTTCATTTTCGAAATACTTCTTATTGATTCTTTCGGGGCTAATAGCTACTTTTCCGTTGTTGGTGGATGTTACATTTAATGTGTAGGATTGACAAGGTGTTCCGGATAAACTTAATTTATCGAGATTAGGACCATCAGTCGTTTCCCAGGTAAGTTTTATTTTACTGATGCCTGCAGGCAAATTAATTACAGCAATTTCTTCACTCCAATCACTGAATGCATTGGTCCTTGGAAAATCAAAGGTCCTGATGAAAACATCATTTACAAAAAGGCTGCCTTGTCTTACTTCATCTTTGGCAATAGAATAGCGAAACTTAGCCGTTTGATTACCTGCCTGCGCCTGGCATATCGTAAAGTTGATAAAGTTTTCACCACCGGCAAGAAAGTCTACAAAACCACTGCCCGTAAAGTTAGCATGTGAATTATCTGCTTTACCGGTAAACTCTGCATCTTCTGCCTGATAGTCGGTAAAAACTGCTGCAGGATCAAGCAATTCAACCGTAACTGTCCAATTTTTTGTGGTGTTATCCTGTGCAGTAATGGTATACATAACAGGCGCTGAAAAATTCTGTGCTGTTGTAGCTAAAGGAGCAACCGTGGCAAAATCGGAAATAATAAATTGAAGCGGCACTATGGATGACAAGTTTGCGCCAATTGGCATGTATACTTTTATCGTTGCAGCCGTTGCATTTATTTCCGCCACACCAATTTGATTGGCAGCAAGTGTAAAAGCTGTAATGTCTTTTGCCGCAGATGCAACCTGAATTGTTTTCACTTTCCAATTACGAATGGTTACACCATCCTGTGCCGTTACAGCATAATTAACCAACGTAGTAAAATCTCTTGCAATATTGGCTGCCGGATTAATGGTAGCATTAGGTGAAATCGAAATTTCCTGCGGAACCATATTGCTGATATCAACACTTAATGGCATTTGTATGGCAATAGAATCATTATCAGGAAAAATTGCTTCCACACCTGATTGGCCGGGCAATTTGAAAGCTGTAATTATGGCTGCATTACTTGCTGCTGCTGTACCTGCAACGTATAGATCATGTACCTGTATATTTCCGCCCGCTTCTATGCGCACACTAATGGAATCGGTTGCGACAAGTACAGGATAAAGTGCAATCAAATTAAAGGTAGCTGCTGTTTGTATAGATAGCGTGGGAGCAAGCGTAGTATAAGTTGCCTCATAGCGCTTTTTATATTTAATGGTAACTACCCTTGCTGTTGATGATGTGGATTTTGCATTAAAACTAAAAACACTGCTTGCAGGAACATCTATCTGCATGAACTGCCCGCTGTTTAGTTGTATCATGCCTTGTGAGCACACACCATCCGCAGCTTTGGTTGGGCTGATGGCACCATTACTCGTTACACCAGATGGTAAAACGGCAGACTGAAATTTATGATCTATATAAACGGTTTGGGCCAACCCCTTAAAACAAGTAAGCATAACGATACATGCTAACAAAAAGGAACTAAATTTCATTTTCATACTGACCTGATTTAACTACCAACAAATAAATTTCTAGTCCTTCAAAAACTTAAACATTTCTCTTCTGCCATCTGCTTCTACCTGTAATAAATACATACCTGCAGGCAAACCAGCGACTTTAATAGATTGCTGTCTGCTACCTGCGTTTACTATTCCTGATTGAATGGTTTTTCCATTTGTATTCAATACTGAATAGGTACCATTTTGTAAAATGGTAGGATAAACAATCGAAATAGTTTCATGCGCAGGATTAGGATAAAGCTGAATTTGCATGGGTGCATGCATATTTACTTTTACCGCGCGGCTAAAATCAAACTTACCGTCTTTTTCAACCATTTTCAACCTATAGAAATTTGCACCGGCTAATGGTTTGGCATCAGTAAATGTATAATCTATTGGACGTAAACTATTCTTAGCATCTACACGGCCAATCGTTGCATACAAATTTCCATTTTCACTTCTTTCAACTTCATAATGGCTGATGGCTATTTCATAAGCAACCTTCCATGAAGTTACAATACCCGATTGTTTGCTGATGGCATCAAAGGAAACAAGTTTCAAAGGCAATAAAGCTTCGGCAATACCTTTTGCCATTACATTTTTCACCATAGCATAACGGCCTGCACTTGTGCTACCACAAGCATAATAAAGTCTTAGGGTTAAAGTTTCTCCTGCTTGCAATTGCACGCCTGTTGCACCATTTAAAGAAAAACTGTATGCATTGGTGGGTCCGTTTGTTTGGTTACCTAATATTACCGGCGTTGCCCATTGGCCGTTAGCCGATGCGGCCAATGCACCTCCGGGACCAACGCCACCCGTTACTTCGGCAGAATCGGTTATAAACCCTGACTTAGAATATAATATGGCAAATCTTGTTCCGCTTGATGTATTGTAAAACGCTGCAGAAAGTAAGATAGAATCAACGCGAACGATATGTGAACTCTTCGCAACGATCGTATATTGATCATAGATAATACGGCTAAGTGCGCTCCCATTACCACCCGCAGCGGCACCCCACGAACCATTAGCGTTTGGCGCAAAAGCCCTTCCGAATTTTGCAGAGTATGATGGAATGGCTGGAACTGCTACACCATCCGATAATTGCAGTGTATTAAACAAAGGAACCGAACCATTTAATGCCGGATTCCTCAATGCTGCGCTATCTTCATTATTAACATTAAAGGACCATAGAATGAGTGCTTCAGAAACGGCTAAAGGTTCATTTGAAACAGTACCTGTTAATGGCAAGTCAACTGTAACTGCACCTACACTTGCGTGTGTAATATTACCTGCATAAGGCCCTGCAGCATTCGCATTTAACCTTACAGAAATATTGGTGGATGATACATTACCTGCATTTGGTGTAAGTGCAATCGGGTTAGCACTGTTGTTCCATGAAGTACCTCCATTGGAAGAAATTTCAAATCCATTAGGCGGGGTTAACAAAATATCGTTCGTAAGATTCGTTCCAGAAATTGTGTACACCTGCAAATTGGATGGCGTTCCAAGTCCTTGCACAAATACGCCAGGGGTGCCATTCACTGTAATAGTTGGTACACTTGAAATAATAATGGTATCGGTAATATGCGAGGCAAGTCCTGCTTTACTTGCCACAAGATAATATTGGAATGAAGTACCCGGAGCAGGCACGCCATCGGTAAATGAAAAATTGACTGATGAGTCATTTACTGAAATCTGACTATTCAATGATGAAAAACCTGCATTGTTTTCACTTCTGAATAATTCATAGGTTATACCGGTCATAGGCCAACTGATATTCCATGTTAACTGTGTAGTTGCTGCTACTTTTTTTAATTGAAAATTGGAAACAGCAATATCTCTTGGCGCATTGCAGGGTTGGGTAAACACACCACATGGATTCCAGCCGGCAAATAAATTTGAATTATTATAAATGGCTGCTTCTTCAGGCGTAAACTGTTTACTCCATGCAACTCTTGCGCTTACATTGGCGAGACTACTATCAGTGTTTTTGTTTCTGTATTCGCCATAAGTAATTTGACTTGTGATGGTTCCGGCATCCCATGTACTCCATCCTGCAGGTTGTACAATGTTGGCACCATAAGTACTGTTTAAAAACACCGTTTTATTGTAGCGATCTGTACTTCCCGTTGCATTCTGCCAGGGCCTGCCCAAAACATATCGAGTAACTCCCTGATTGGCAGGCAGGTAACAATCTCTGAATACCATTCCGTAAGGCTCTGTCTGTGTGGTATTGGCAGCGGTAATATAGCTTCCGCTTTGATTATCCTTGCGCGTTTTTGCATATATAATACAGGAATCAAATACGGCACGATTGCCACCAAAAATAAAATCGACTACACCATCAATATAACAGTTCTTAAAATAATTTCTTCTGCCATCGCCGTTGGTGAGCACGGTATCCTGTCCGCCTAAAAAACGACAGTTTAAAAATGATGCACGATCGTTATTTACATTTACCGCCAATGCCTGTGGTGCATCGCCGGTTGTATTTTCTACGGTAATATTTACCATGCTAAAATCAGCAGCGTTAATAACCAAAGTAGCCGAATTGCTTGTTCCATACGTACCCCCACCACCGGGTAATGCTTTACCGCTGAAATCGTCCCAACTTATGATGGTTTTTGCAACGCTTTCACCAATAAATTGTAAAAAAGGTTTGTTGGAAGGAATGGTATCCTTTTCACGATAAGTACCATTTTTAATGAAAATACGAAATGGCGCCGTAAGCCCTGTTGGTGCGGCCTGAATGGCTTCGCGAATGGTTTTATAATCACCGCTTCCATCTTTTGCCACTACAAGGTCATAAGCAAAGGATTGCGAAAATGAAAAAACAGACATTATAATTAAAAATAACCTGTTGAACGAACGCATTTTAGAAACGGTTTTTAATGATTAAAATTCTTTATATATAATCTGGTCAAAAAAAGGCAATACTCCGCTATTAAGGCTCTTAGTTCCTTTTACATATTCATCTAAAAATGTGCATTAAGAAAATACTATCCACGCACCTCACTAAATGGTTACTCTCTATTTTCCTATAGCTTTATAAACCCTGCAACCCTTGTTTTATTTTTGCTTTTTACCACTACATTATACAACCCCGCCTTTAGTGATTGTACATTTAGCGTGGATTGTCTTGCACCGGCCATCACAGCTTGACGTTGTACAATTTGCCCTGCAGCATTTACTACCTGCATTTCTATTATTTCTTCTGCATCTGCATGCACTACCGTTAGTGTTGAAGTGGCCGGGTTTGGAAAAATCCTAAAACCTGCCTGTAATTTAAGCTTAACGATTACCACGGGACTGTAACTAAAACTTCCATCTTTATCTACCATTTTCAACCGGTAGAAAACATCGCCTTCATTCGAAAACATATCAAAATATTCGTAATTCGAATTCCCAGCTAAACCGGATGATTGAATACGATGGATAGATGAAAAATTTCCATCAGTCGTTTTACGTTCCAACAAAAAATAATCAAGCTGATCATTACCTGCCGCTGACCATGACAGGAAAGCTCCTTTATCTTTTTGCCAACCATCAAAACCTAACAAAGTAACCGGCAGTGTATTACTCACTTTACCTTTTACAGTTACATCTTTCATTTTTGCATATCTGCCTGCACTTGTGCTTCCGCAACTAAAATACATGCGCACAGTAAGTGTTTCACCTGCACTTAATGTTATACCGTTTGATTGGTTAAGCGCAAACCGATAATTATTGGTATTACCACTTGTTTGATTCAATAAAAAAACAGGCGTTGAAAATCCGCCATTTGCACTGCCCGCTAATACACCTGAAGGGCCTACGCCTCCAGTGACATTCGCGCTATCCCCATCTGCGGCAAAGCCCGATTTGGAATACACTATAGCAAAACGGGTACCACTTGATGAATTATGAAAAACGGCATTTAGAATAATAGAGTCAATATTTGCGCCATAACCCGGCTTCGTAGTAATTTCAAATTGCTCATAGTATATTCTGCTGAGAGCGCTGCCATTACCTCCACCGGCTGCCGTCCAAAGTGCACTTCCATCAGGTGTAGGCCCAAATGCCTGCCCATGAGTAGCACTATATGCTGGTACAGAAGCCACGGTAGTTCCGTTACTCAGGTAAAAATTATTCAGTGTCGGTTGGCTTGGAAGTAATCCGGTATTTCTAACAGTAACATCGTCCTGTCCATTAGCAATGAAAGGCCATTGCATAATCGCTACCGATTCACCATTTGGAGCAGCCAATACGTTTCCATTTACGGATACAAATGTAGTATCGCCACCGGCAGTAAAATGTAGTATGAATCCACCTGCATATCCTGCATCGGGACTATTCAATCTTACCTGTATATTTTTTTGAGGTAAACCATTACCAACAGGTGCCAATGTTAAAGGAACTGCATTTGAAAACCATGTAACACCATTATCAGCAGATACTTCAAAACCTACCGGTGGTTTTACAACAACATGACTGCTAAGGTTTGTTGCTGTTATGGAATAGATTTGCTCGCTAGATGGCGTACCCGCATAACTTTGAAATGGAACAAGTACACCACTAAAATAAATTTCAGGGAATACATTTACAATACTGTTGAGGTAATTTTCCAGGTTGGTATATCCATTAGGTGCAATTACTGCACGATCCGCGGCATTATTCGCATTTAATCCATTGGCATTTTCATAGGCATCGGGCATACCATCGTTATCCGAATCTACAGGTGCGGTTAGCGAACTTAGCGATGGCCATGCACCTACCGTTTGTTCATAAGGTGTACCATGTGGAAAACCTCCTTGCACATCTATTATTTTTCCGGTACGAAACCGAATATCATTTACAATACGTCTGTCAAGCGTATCGCGACGCGGTAATACGGCGCCTGCATTATTCATTACAGCTTCATAAGCATCGGTAGCTGATTGTAAGGTATAAGGTGAAATATCAAAAGGTGCAAGTGCTTTACTCTGATTGGTATCAGAAAGGTTGCCGCCTGACATAGATACGCCTAACCAATTGCGATTAGAAACAGTTGGAGATCCTTCCATAAAATTCCCATCCATAAATATCTTAGGATAAGGAAGTTCTGCACTTTTAGATGGGTTCATTATTTGCGTACGAATAGCAACACCATTGCTACTTCCGGCAGATGTGTTTGGTCCGTACTTATAATAGTTATTTAGAATATTATAATTACCACCTTCACCACCATTGGTACTGTATGCCTGCCAATTATAAATTACGTTATTATAAAAATTTACATTTTCTTGCCCTACCGTTCCTGGCGGATAGGTACTGCTGCCTGCAAAGCGCGGCAATCTACCCTTTGCATGCGCGATAACATTATGGTGAAAAGATGCGCGGCGTGCTCCCCAAATACCACCATAACCGTGTTCCTGAAAATCGGTTCCGCCCGCTTCAAAATGGTATGAATAATTAAGGGGTTCAGAAACAATATTCCACTGTAACGTTAGATTATCGCCGCGGTAAATGGTACACGCTTCATCGCTGCTCCAACTGATAGAGCAATGATCCACTATTATATTACTGTAACCAAGACTTCCCAATGCATCGCCGTTTCCACTACCGTCCACCATCCCAAGGTTTTGGTTTTTATCGCCCATACGTATGCGCACATAACGCATAATAACATTGTTGCCAGAAATACTAACAGGATAATCAGCAATACAAATTCCATCACCCGGTGCTGTTTGCCCTGCAATCGTTGTATTACCTCTTATAATGAGTGGAGAATTTAAATGAATAGTGCCCGATACATCAAATACAATGGTGCGGTGCGGAAAAGTAGCGGCACTTGCCAAAACAGCATGGCGTAAAGTACCCGGTGTGTTTATATCGCTTAAACTTGTTACTTTAAAAACGGTTGTTGGTGAACCAACCACACCTCTGCCTCCCGAAGTAAATCTCCCTGCGCCTTCAGCACCCGGGAATGCAAGTTGCTGTGCCATTAAAATGCCCTGACTTGCAAAACATAAAACAACGAACATTAAAATCAAATGTATATTTTTCATCATATGCTAATCTCCGCTTCTTTTAATTTCAATTTTATTTCAGCAGGCTGTTGCAATACATTTCTATATTGCTATATTCTTTGGAAAGTATCATTAAACCTGCATCTTCCTTTCTATTTTTATCCAGTTTATTCTTTTCTTCCCATGCATCCGGCATTCCGTCCCCATCTGTATCAAGGGGCGCAGGTAATGATTTCAAATCCGGCCACGCTATTTTGCTGATTTCATAACCGGTCCCATGTTGAAAACCGCCCTGTACATCAATTATGCGACCCGTACCTTTTTCCACATCTTTTACAATGCGCGCATCAAGTGTATCCCGGGTGGGAAAACTTGCACCGGCGCACATTAGTACCGACCTATAAGCCTTGACTGCAGGTTGCATTTCCCATGATAATGCAGTATGTGGCTTTGAAATTAAATAGGTCGCTTTATCCTGTTCGGTTCCCTTATCGAAATGTACACCCAAAGCATTATTGCTTGATACATCCGGTGACCCTGAAACAAAATTCCCTGATACATACCAATATCCAAAAGGAATATTTTTCGATTCCAATTTCCATGGATTGGCTATTCTTGATGCTACCTTTTTATTGGTGGCCGTACCAGGCTTAAAATAGTTATTTACAATATTGTAGTTGCCGCCTTCACCCGCATAAATATTATTGCTTCCCCAATTAGAAATTACATTATTTCCAAAATCAACAAACTCTTCAGGTGCATTTCTGATTCCATCAAAGCGTGGCGTGCGGCTTACACAGTTTGCAATAAGATTATGGTGGGCAGTCAGATGTTTACCACCCCATATTCCCCCATAGCCGTGCTTTTCAAATGCCGTATCGCCTTTTTCAAAATGATAGGAATAATTAAGCGGCTCAGCAAGTATATTCCACTGAATAGTGGTGCTGTCTCCTGCATAAATACTCATCACTTCATCGGTACTCCAGGATATACTGCAATGGTCGATTATTATATTTTTTCTACGCGTAGCACTTAATGCATCATCGTGCCCACTCCCGTCAACCATTCCACCATTTTGGAACCTGTCGCCCAAACGAAAACGAAGGAAGCGAATAATGATATTATCACCCGACAATGAAACGGGGTAATCAGCAATGCAAATACCATCACCCGGCGCTGTTTGGCCGGCAATGGTAGCATTCCCTTTAATGGATAATTTTTTTTTCAGATGTATGGTTCCTGAAACAGAAAATACAATTGTCCTTGTTTCACCTGACTCTGCAGCATCCCTGAAACTACCCGGACCATCGTCATTCAGATTGCTAACAATTCTTACTTCGCCGCCACGACCACCAGTGGTAAATTTCCCAAAACCTTCTGCACCGGGAAATGCAATCACTTGTGCTTCCAGGCATGAAATGTACATTGAGGATAAGGCAATTAAAGCCCACAGCTTAGTAACAGTGCATATTTTTTTTCTTAACATGATACAAGTATCTCATTGCCCATTTACCATAAGCAGGTTTGAGAAAATCAATTGCCTTTCAGCATTTATGTTAGGCGTGCATCAAAGTGCCCAACGCTTATCTCCGATAGGTCCTCCGGTTGTGCTTGCTGTGCGTAATGGCGAACCCGCAGGAATGGTGAAATTTGTTGTGGCAGGTGTCCAGCCAAGATCAATAGTAGTCATATTACTTTGTGTAATAAATGCAGGAAAAACCAGACTTGCAGGTGGTGCAGCACCATCGGTTAAAGCAAAGGAATTACAGTTTTGCATAACTGCAGAAACAGCAGCAGATGCACGCACCAATGATATGCCTGTTGTAAACCCAGCCATTGGACTATTTGCAATGATACTGTTGCTTACTGAAAAATTAACCTGATTGGCATTACAGTCAATAAAGAAGTTATTTCTACCATCGCGTCCAAAACTATTAATGGTACACTGATCAATAACAATAACCGGCGCAGCAGGCACTGTAATATTTGTGCTCCATCCAATTAATGCCCTGCCTATATTATAAAAAGTGGAATTAGTCAATTCAAGTCTTTTAAACTCTAGCTTATCCATGGTAAAATAAGTGTATGCATTCACCATACGGTTATCGTATACTACAGAATTCAGCACTTTAATGGCATCAATTTTGTGCGCATTATTAGCAGCGCGGTTGGCGCGTAAAAAGCAGTTTCCAAAATTACCCACACGGCAATTATTTACTTCCACATTCGTAAAATTGGCCGCTTCACCATCCGAAGCCATCCCTACAAAATTTAAAAAATACAAGGATGATGTACCTGCAGCTAAACCATCAAAAGTAAGATCGCGGAGAATAACCCCTGCGCCGCTGCCGGCAAGTGTAATTTCACGGAAGTTAACCTTTGTATCATTTGGATTTTTGCTTACGGAAGCAATGGTAATTGACTTTTGCTCTATCCGGAGATTTGCATATTCACCCAAAGCATTTTTTATATCATAAGTTCCGGGTTCTAATCCAATTACATCACCCGAAACGGATGCTGTAACAGCAGCTATAATGTCATCTCCCGGTTTAAGCTTTACTGTGAAAATATTCAGTTCCTTAGTTGTGAAGGTGATCAACCCTTTTTGTGTAGTTCCCCTGAAAATTTTGGCCTGGTATTGGGTTAAAGGGGTTAGCCCTGTAACCAATTTTAGACTAGCTGCAACATCGGCCGCCGTAAGTGGCACATCGATTGCAGCACCCACAGCGGGTGTTAGTGTAATCTTTGTAAGGCCTGTTGTAGGTCTCCATCTTAAGGTTGCAAATTTATCACCAACTTCTGCATCCTGTACCGGTAAAAATATCTGCTCACCAGTAATCTGAAACTTTGCACTTCTTACCCAAAATGATTCGGTAGACTCTCCGGTTGCATTGGCTTTTACCCGTGCAAAGTAATCGGTTTTAATGGCCAGAATACTATCAGTTATGGTAACAGTTGGCCTTGAAACTACAATACTTGCCAATGGCGTTCCGGCAAACATACTATCTGTACTTACTTCTACTGTATAGCCTGTAGCACTTGTAGCAAATAAGCTTGCATTCCAGGTAAGTACCGCATCAATTTCACCGGCCTTTATAGTTATATCACCAGGTGTAAACTGTCGTTCAGGAATAAAGGTATAATCCTTCATTTCCTTTTCGCATGCTACCATTATTACCCAGGCAAAAAGCCCCAGGATTATTGCAAGTAGGGTATTTCTATTTTGAAGTAATGTTTTCATTTTCGCAATCTTAAAAAGATGTAAAATTAATTTTGATTATTGCTTTCGATACTTAGTATCCATAATCCTGTTTCAAATTAGGATTGGCATCAATTGCCGTTTGGGGTAATGGCATAAGCTCACGTTTATTAGCTTCGAAATTTGAACCCAGAATATTAATTATCGTAGTGGTAATTCCATTTCCTATCCATGCTATACTTGCAGCCCCGGCAGGTGCAGGAGAAGGTGATAACTGGTAAAACGAATTAATCCATCTCATCGTTGTTTGGTTAGGCAGATAATACATGGTTGCCGGCAACAATTGGTAAGGCGCTTCCTTTGCCACCATTTTACGCATTTCTTCTTTCACCGCAGCTATTTTTGATCCAAGCATATTCCAGCGGATCAAATCGTATTTGCGTATTCCTTCACCACCCAATTCCAGCATACGTTCTTTTATAATCGCATTAAAAAAGCCGGTGTAGTCAGAAGGGGTAGTACCAATTAAAGATGCATTACCACCATATGCGCGGAGCCTTACTTTTTCAAAAGCTTCCTTAGCAGCAGGTGTAGGTCCATTATTAATTTCGTTGTCCGCTTCGGCATACATAAGCAAAACATCACTCATACGAATCATAGGCCAGTTAATACCAAAGTATTGGGCTAATGAGGCTACCTGATTTGTCCAATCCCTTCTGAATTTTCCATCTACCATGGTTTGAAAAGTGCGGGCAACCAGTGTGAAATCTGCATTAATATTATACGGTGTGCAGGTTACATCTCTGCGGGTATCGGTACTATCAAATGCATAAAAGAATGTAGGTAAAATGGTAAGTGCCGAGTTACCGGTATTATTATAACGTGGTCCATTGTAATAACCTAATTTGCTATCACCAAAACCACTGCCGCCCCCTACCATGCCTACTTCCCAAATAACTTCTCCATTAGGTTCTTCTTTGTAGGCACAAATAGCATCCTTAAATACTGCCTGGTAACTTGGATTCAATTTATGGTCGCTTACACGTGCCATAATTGCAGCGCATTCTGTACGTGCAATCTGGTAAAAATCTTTATAGTTCGCAGGACGCTCCATCTGACGGTTGCGACGCAATGAATAGCCACCCCTTGTTAATGCAATACGTGCACGCAAACCACGCACGGCGCCTTGTGTAATTCTCTCGTTGGTTACACCTGCCTGTGTACGCCATGGCACCAATGTGGTAGCTTCGGCAAGATCGGCAAGCAGTTTATCATAAATACTGTCGCGGTCGGTTTTAGTTTTAAACAAATCGGTTTCCAACTTTGAAGGAACAAACTGCGCTGGCAAATCGCCCCAGTTACGCAACAGTTCAAGATAAAATTGTGCACGTAAGGTTAATGCTTCACCATACAGGTGTTTTAGCTTTGCCTGTTCTGCCGCAGTACCACTTGTGTACAGCGCCATTTTCGGAATTTGATCAATACAAATATTGGCACGCTCCACACCACTATATAATTGGTTAAATGGATTGGCAAGTTGTGTATTACTAGGTTGTGTATTATACCGTGCAATATCGCGGCGTTCGTTATCGCCTGCTGCACCACCTTGCCCCATCATTTCATCATTATCATATGGATAATACATGCTTACACGAATACCATAGCCTTGATCGCCGCCTAGAGCTGAGTACACACCCAATACAGCCAGATCTGCATTTATGGTATTACTGAAAACATAATCTTCCCCAAAGCTTGAAACAGGTTCAACCGTCAGGTATTTTTCACAGGATACTACTCCTGTAATTAAAGTGAAAAGCAATAAGCTATTTATAATTCCTTTGTTACGATTTCTATTTTTCATGGCAAACAAATTAGGTAGGTTTAAAGAGAAAGATTAACACCAAAAATAAATGCACGACTACGCGGATAAGCTGAATAATCAACTCCCGGTGTAAGCGGGGTGCTTCTTCTTGTATTCACTTCAGGATCATATCCCGTGTAATTGGTAAATATTGCAAGGTTATTAACCGTACCATAAAAACGCAGACTCTTTATTTTAGCCTTTTCGGTTAAACGTGTTGGCAGTGTATAGCCAAACGTAAGGTTATTGATACGTAAAAAACTTCCATCTTCAATAGCCCAGCTATGCACGTAAAAGGAACTTGCACTGCGCAAAGGCTGCCATAAAGTGGCGCCTTCATTCAGCTTGGCAAGTTGGCCGGGATCAGTAACCACGTTACCATCATTATCAATTGTTTTCCACCTGTTATTCATCGTTGCCAGCAGGTTACTGTTTACAGTATAACCACTGGTAAATTCAAGTTTATTGGCGTTGTACACATCGTTACCCACCTGGAAGTTTAAGAATAAACTTAAATCAAAATTTTTCCAGAAAAACTGGTTATTTAAACCACCAAAATATTTGGGTTGTGTATTACCAATTATGGTTCTGTCAAGATCATTAACTACTCCATCGCCATTCAAATCTTTAAACTTAAGCATGCCGGGCTGTGGCGTAGTTGCCGTAACCGGTTGGTTATTGGGTACACCTGTTTTAAGCGTATAAACACCATTGCTGTAATTAAAATCATCAATGGCATACATACCATCTGTTACAAGCCCCCAAATAGTACCTACCGATTCACCTACTCTTACCAGGTAATCGGATGGCTGATTGCCGCCACCCCAACCACTGCTGAACAGGTAAGAATCCTGGAAAGCGCCAAGGCTTTCAATTTTATTTTTATTAAATGAAATATTGAAGTTTACATTCCACTGAAAATCTTTTTTAACCACCGGGCTACCTCCTAACTGAATTTCTACACCAGAATTAGCTGTGGAACCCACATTTTGAATTTGAGAAGTATATCCTGAGCTTGTTGGCACCGGTACATTCACCAACAGGTCTTCAGTGGTATTTTTATATACGTCTAATGTAAGGTTAAGCCTGTTTTTGAAAAATGCAACATCTAAACCAAGGTTACGGGAAATGGTACTTTCCCAAACCAGGTTTGCATTGGCCAAAGAGCCCGAACGGTAGGAAGTTACCAATTGATTGCCCAGGCTGTAATAAGCTGAAGGGGTAAATTGGGTTACATATAAAAAATCTGATATACGATTATTGCCCGCTTCACCATAACTCGCCCTAATCTTCAGATCGCTAATGGTAGGAAATAATCCATCCATCCATTTTTCCTTCGACAAGCGCCATGCAAGTGATGCAGAAGGGAAATAACCCCAACGGTTATCTGCCGCAAATTTACTGGAACCATCAGCACGCAAACTGAACGATGCAAGGAACCTATCATCATAAGCATAATTAATTCTTCCGAAAAATGACATTAATTTATTCGTAAGCTCTTCCGATTGTGGAAGCGGTTGGCTTGACCCTGCGGGTGCACTACCCAATCCCATATTACCCAATGCCGCATCGGCGGTAATACCTACAGGAAAATAACGGGTTTCTACATCATAACCTTTGAAATCATTTTGAAATAATTCCTGACCTAATATAACATCTAAACTGTTTTTATCACTAAAGGTTTTACCAGACTTGTTCATGGTAAATGTAAATACATTGGAATTGTTGATGGTCTTCCGCGTATCGGTATTAATGGATGCTGTGGGCTTATTGGAGTTCTGCCGTGCTATAGAGGTAATTGTATCATTAAATGCATCCGAGCGACGCTCAAAGAAGTCTACACCTAAAGTGGAACGGAAGGATAAATACTTATTGAACGTGTAAATGAAATTTACATTTAAGTTGAGTGTTTGGGAAAGATTACGACGATATTCTGCTTCGTTTAATAAGATAGGATTTACCAGCGACAATCCATTAGCATTGGTTTGCAAAGCGTAATCGGGGTCATAATCCAGCAGGTCCTGTCCGCCGCCAAGCAATGGTCTGTACTTAACAGCATGACGGAGGCGGTTGGTACCGGAAGAACCTTCATTGGAAGTGCCTGCACCATACACATCGGTGTAGTTATACCTTACACCAAATCCTACTTTCAACTTATTCGATACAATTTGATCAATTTTAAAATTTATCAGTTTACGATCAAATTCCGATAACTGCATCACCCCTTCCTCCGTATTGGAAGTTAGGCTTAAATTGTATTTGGTTTCTTTTGTACCACCGGTTAACGAAATGTTATGCGTTTGCATTAATGCATCCCTGCCAAACATTTCATCCTGCCAGTCAATAAACGGAGCCGTTTTATATAGGTCAATGTCCTGCCAGCGTCCGTAGGTGTTTTGGAAACTCGTTTGGTCGGCTGAACTTCCACGGCTTCTTTCATATTGATAAAGCACAAATTCGTATGGGTCCATTACTTCAAGTTTATTGGCCAATTGCCTTACACCCACCAACCCGTTATAGGTAATGGTAGGTTTTTGCACTTTACCCCCCTTGGTTGTAATAATAATAACCCCATTTGCGCCCCTTGCACCATAAATGGCAGTTGCCGATGCATCTTTCAGCACATCAATATTTTCAATATCCTGCGGTGCCAGTACATTCAATGCATCTTCCACCTGCACACCATCAACCACATACAGTGGAGAGTTGTCCTGTGTAATGGAACCACCACCCCTAACCCTGATGGTAGCGGTAGCACCCGGCGAACCTTCTGAAGTAGTTACCTGCACACCTGCAAGCCGCCCTGCAATTGCATCGGCGGTACTATTTACCGGTATGTCTTTTAAATCTTTAGCTCCGATAGATGAAACCGAACTTGTCAAATCGCGACGTTTCACCGTTTGGTAACCTACTACAACCACATCGCCCATATCGGCTTCTGCGCGGGCTAATGATAAACTTACCGGTTCATTTTTTGTTACTGTTTTGGTTGCAGAAAGATACCCGGTATAAGTAAAATTGAGCGTGGCCGGCAATTTAGGAACGGTAAGGGTAAATTTGCCTTCTTTGTCGGTTTGCGTTCCCAATTTGGCTCCTGATAAAATAACGGAAACACCTTCCAATGGTGCGCCACTGTCATCAGTAATGGTTCCGGTTAATGGGATGCCTGTTTGCGACCAAGCGCTAAACATAGCAATTACCATTAATAAAGTAAATGATAACCTTTTCATAAGCAAGCAGTTGTTTATTGTTTTTCATCCGGAATAATGGTTCCAATTGGCAAAAATGGACTTCCCCGGTATAAATTCAAACCTAAAACTACATGGTTTGGCCGGAGGGTTTCCAATCATGAACGGTTTTATTTCCGCAAACGTTATCGGGAACGAATACGTTAACCGGCATGGGGTGTCCTGCTATTTTTTTTGTACAATAATAGGCAAAAATGGCTATCATGAAGGAGAAGCCTTATATCATTTCTGCATCAGTAATACCAGGAGCCGCATCATTAGGATTGGTATGCACTTAAGAACTAAGTGGTTATATTTGTTCCCTACGCAACCAATGCCAACCGCATGAAATACGAAGCTGTTACCATAAAAGACATAGCCAGGGCACTTGGCATTTCAACGTCTACCGTATCGCGTGCATTACGCGATAGCTATGAAATAAGCGAAGAAACCAAGTCGCTTGTGATGGAAACGGCTGAAAAACTGAATTACAAACCCAATCCCATAGCACTTAGTTTAAAGGAAAGGCGTACCCGATCGCTCGGGGTTATTGTTTGCGAAGTGGCCAATCCATTTTTTTCGCAGGTAATTAATGGTATTGAATCCATTGCTTACAACCGCGGATACAATGTTTTTATTACCCAAAGCCATGAATCGTTTGAAAAAGAAGCAGACGCACTCCATTTTCTTTCTTCCCGATCTGTAGATGGTATATTAGTATCGCTTTCCACCGAAACGCACGATATGACTCAGTTTAAGGAGTTAAGCGAAAAGGGTCTTCCGATTGTTTTTTTCGACAGGGTAATAAGCGACGTTAATACACACTCCGTTGTACTTGACAATTTCAGGGGTGCCTACGATTGCACGGAGCACCTGATTAAACAAGGCTTTCAACGAATAGCTGCTATTGCCAGTTCGGAATACCTGTCAATTACCAACGAAAGAATGGCCGGCTATTACGAAGCTTTACAGACGCACCATGTGAAACCTGTACCCGGCCTCGTTCAACACTGTTTTTACAGCGGAATGGATTTTGCAGAAGTGGAAGATGCGGTAAATAAACTTTTTGCCATGAAGCAAAGACCAGATGCCATTATTTGCCTGAGCGATAAACTTACCACCGGCTGCCTGCGCACACTGAAACGCAGGGGATTGAAAATCCCTGATGATATTGGGCTTGCCGGTTTCCTGAATACTGATTTATCTGAATTGATGGACCCGCCGCTTACTGTGGTTAAGCAACCTGCATATGAAATGGGTAAAGATGCTGTGGAACTGCTGCTGCAATTGGTAGAAAGCAAAAGACCGGTAACTACTTTTGAAAAAAGAGTGCTCAGCCCTGAATTGATTATAAAGCAATCATCCTTAAAAGCGGTAGGAAGTTAGTGACTAAGGAATGGAGCTTGGGGTGCGGGGATAATGGGTTTGGGTGCGTCAGCCAATTTCAAATATCAAATTTCAAATAATAAATACACTAAATCCTTGCCCTCCAGGGTATTTCTTCTACACCCAACTTCATACCAAGGTAGCGCGATAACATGAAAAGATAGTCGCTTAGCCTGTTGATGTATTTAATTACAAGTTCATCTACAAATTCGCCCTGATGCTGTAAAAAAACACAGGTTCGCTCGGCCCTGCGGCAAACACAACGGGCAACATGTGCCTGTGAAACCGCAACATGGCCACCGGGGATAATAAATGATTTCATTTCAGGAAGTTCTTCATTCATCCGGTCCATTTCCATTTCTAAAAAGAGAATATCCGATTCTTTTAAATCCGGAATTTTCATCTTAGGTTCCTTTTCGGGGTCGCAGGCAAGCGATGACCCAATGGTAAACAGCCTGTCCTGTACTTCACGCAAAACTGACCTGCCGGTTTCGTCATTTTCAACACAATCCCGCAAGAGCCCAATATGCGAATTGAGCTCATCAATGGTTCCGTAACTCTCAATCCTCCAATGACTTTTAAGCACTTTGGTGCCGCCTATAAGTGAAGTTTTACCCTTATCTCCTGTTTTTGTATATATCTTGAAAGCCATGGTTGCCTGAACGTAACTTGAATGAATGAGTGTGGTTAACAACCACTTCCCGCAAAGGTTCGCAATTATTTATCAAACAAATTGTGGTGGTGGCTCCAGGTGTAGTTTAGGCTCCCGGTTCTCATCACTCTCCACACTTCCATCCCGCAAACGAATTACACGCCTTGCATAGGATGCTATATCTTCTTCGTGCGTAACCAACACTACAGTGTTACCCAAAGCCTGTATTTCGCTAAAAAGCTGCATAATTTCGTATGAAGTGCGTGTATCCAGGTTTCCGGTAGGCTCATCGGCAAGAATAATGGCAGGGTTATTTACCAGTGCCCTTGCAATAGCCACCCGCTGAATTTGACCACCACTCATTTCGTTGGGTTTGTGATGGCTACGGTCGGCAAGGCCTACTTTAGCCAACACATCCATAGCCATTTGGGTGCGCTCTTTATAGGGAATACCTGCATAAATAAGAGGTAAAGCCACATTATCCGCCGCTGAAAGCCTTGGCAAAAGGTTGAATTGCTGAAATACAAACCCAATTTCCTTATTGCGGATCTGTGCCAGGTCGGCATCCACCATTTTACTTACATCGTGGCCATTGAGAATATACGTTCCGCTCGTTGGCGAATCAAGACATCCTAAAATGTTCATTAGCGTACTTTTACCTGAACCCGAAGGCCCCATTAACGCTACATACTCATTTTTAAAAATTTCCAGGTTAAGCCCTTTCAGTACTTCCAGCGAATGGGAGCCCATAAAATAACTTTTCCTGATACCTTCTAAATGTATAATGGACTGTTGCATAAAAAGTGTAAGAATTTAGGCGATAACTTTTGGTACCTGAAAAAAAGATCCGGCCGAATATGCGGCATTTTCGAGCGCTTTTTGCACCTGCATGGGGGCAGCAGCTTCATCGTGGCGGTATACATCCTGCCGGTTCGTCATATGCATCAGCGGCTCCACACCGGTGGTGTCGAGCTCGTTTAGCTTTTCTACAAAACCAATCATTTTTTCCAGATCGGCTTGCATGGTTGTCATTTCTTCTTCGGTAAAATGGAGGCGCGATAGGTTGGCCAAATGCGCCATCAGTGTACGGTCAATTTGCATATGCGGATACAATAATACAGTGCAAATGTACCAAAAACCATGCGAGCCACCGGTAATTATGGATTAACGGATGAATGGGCAGAGAAACGGCAGATACGCGCGCCCTGTAGGCGCGCACGGGATGCGCGCCTACAGGAATAATACAAACATCACGCCATGGTTTGTGCCTTCACGAAACACACCACCTAAACCATCTATTTAGCTGTACCTGCAATCCCCTTCATCTCCCCCATTATCACCGAATTCCCTTTTTCAGATTGAATACTGATATTGTCATAACCATTCTCCGCAAAAAATATAGATGTCATCACGGTAAGTCCATCATCAGCAAACAATTCAACCGAAGCCACATCCACTACCAACGAAAACTTAATGCCTTTGGCATTGACAATGCGCGGGGCAACATGCTTTCCGGCAAACTTTTCATGAAATCCGGAAATGCCTGCCTTTGTCCGATCAATAAAATACTGATTGGCCGCCTTATCAAAACCAATTATCAATTCTTCACCTTTGCTGTTTGACAGTACCAGGCTAAAATCATCTGCCTGCGCAAGTTCCATATCCAACTTGAAAGGGAGTTGGTAGGCGCCAAGTTTTTCAGTCAGATCAACCTTTCCTTTTACTTCCAGGCTTTCCACTTTCTTTCCTGCAGCAGATGCATTATCAAGCTCCGTAACGGGCATTGAAACAAGGTAAAACTCATCGCCTATTTTTTGGAGACTCAGGTCCCTGGCAATGGTCATTGCACTGCGCCATTTTTTGGTGGGTACCTGGTTGGCATAGAGCCAGTTGCTCATCCAGCCCATCAGAATTTTGCGGTCGCCGGTATTACTCCAGGTGATGCCTGCATAATTGTCGGGGCCATAATCCATCCACTTGGTTTTGGTATTAAAAGGCGTAAATGTTTTACCATCAAAATCCCCGGTAAAATATTGCGTACCGGAACCACCATTGGGCGCTCCGGGGTTGATGTTTACAATTAGCACCCATACTTTTTTACCATCATGTGTAAGGGAAAATAAATCGGGGCATTCCCACACACCGCCATGCGCGCCAAACTTATCACCTAGCTCGCTTTCTTTCTGCCAGTCCTTTAAATTGGGTGATGAATAGAACATAATGCGATCACCGACCGCAAGCGTCATTATCCATTTTTTGGTTGCTTCATGCCAGCTAACCTTTGGATCGCGAAAGTCGCGGTGACCCGGGTTTTTTAGCACAGGATTACCTTCATATTTGGTCCATGTGGCACCATCGTCGAGACTGTAGGCGATACTTTGGTTTTCATGCTTGTTGGTACCATCGTTTTCATTTTCAATTTTATGATGGGTAAAAATGGCAATCAATGGTGTTTTACCATCTTTACCAAAACCCGAAGTATTCAGGCTGTCCGATACTGCACTCCCCGAGAAAATATATCCGAGACTATCCGGGAATAACTTGATAGACTGCTCCTTCCAATTCACCAGGTCGGCACTTGTGGCGTGCCCCCAATGCATGGGCCCCCAAATGGTACTATCGGGGTAATGCTGGTAAAAAAGATGATACACGCCTTCATGATACACCATACCGTTGGGGTCGTTCATCCAGCCGGTATCGGGGGTAAAATGGATTAGTGGGCGGTATGGTTCAGTTGCAACATCAACTCCCTTGTCAGATTCGGGCGAAGCACAAGATGCCAACCACAAGGCCCATGATAATATAATTATGATTTTCTGCATAATAGCAATCTTGAAAAAAATGAAACAATTTTTAAAATTAAGGAGTATGTAGAAACATACTCCCATCGTATAATACGACTGCCTGCTTTCAACTATTCATTAGTATCCCGGATTCTGGCTATACAATCCGTTGGTAAAAGTTATTTCTGATTGCGGAATGGGAAGGTATTCATCGCGGCCTGCGGTAAACTTTGCCGTTGCAAGGAATGGTCTGCGAATCTTTTCAATTTCAATGTACTTATTCAACACCTGGTCGGCAATGCCCCAGCGAACAAGGTCAAAAAAGCGGTGACCTTCAGTAGCAAACTCCAATCTCCGCTCCCACTGCAATGCCTGACGCGCATAGGCTTGGGTCCAACCTGCAGATGTGTACAGCTTCATGTTATATTTTGACGCAAAAGTTCCATCTGCTTTTATTAATCTTCCCGTACTTTTTGCAGCCCTGTCCCTTACCTGGTTGATTATGGGCAATGCGTCATCCTGCCTGCCTAGTTCAATTAACGCCTCGGCCTTCATCAATAACAATTCATCATATCTTATAACATCATAATTCTTGGCCGAACCCATGAATGGGCCATTCTTAAAATAGGAAGAACTGGTAGAAAGTTGCTGATTGCGCATCGTATGAAAACTACCATACACCCCGGGGTCGCGTACCCAACTATTACTGAAAGGTTTTGTGTTATCATACTTATACGGGTGTCCGTCAATTCCCACCGTATGGTCGAGACGAGGGTCAACTGTTGCTGTTGAAAGGTCGGCATTGCCAATATTAAAAGTGGTGAAATTAGGAAGGCCATTTGCATCGGTGGTATGTGCATTTACCAGGTTTTGGCTGGCTGCATGAAAACCACAACATCCATACTGTGGAGCGCCATGCGGATAATTCAAACCATCTTCATAATTCAACCTTCCGGCAGTAGTTCCATCGTTAATCGTAAACTGGATGGCAAAAATAGACTCCTTACCATTTTCTGTTTCGGGCAAAAAGTTTTCTGCAAAATCATTGCTTAAACCATACTTACCGCTGGCTATTACTTCATCGGCGAGTTTTACCACTTCCTGAAGTTTTGCATTATTAATGCTGGTAACTTTATGGGTGCTGTTTTGCTCATAAGCCTGGAACAGCCTGAGTTTTGCGAGATAAGCTTTTGCCGACAATTTATTAGCCCTTGCAAATTCGGGTTGCGATTCGGGAAGGTTATCAATGGCAAATTGAAAATCGGCTCCTATTTTATTCCAGGCCTCATCGTTGGCTAGATTGTTAGATACCATGAGAATTTCTTCATCCGATGCAGTTTCATCAAATATTGGAATATTCTTATATAATAATTTCAAGGTAAAAAAGCTATGTGCCCGCAGGAACCTTAATTCAGCCAAACGTGTTTTCTTTTGGGGGAACTGTGCATCTGTCAGGTTATTAACTGCACGCATTGCCACATTGGCTCTCGAAATGGATTTAAACAGGTTGCGCCAGCTACGTGCAACAAATGCATCCATTGTAGGAACAACTGTATTGTAGTGTTCAAGCGCATCTACTTCACCCACATCGCCGGTACCACCACCACCTTTGTAAGAATCATCGGAGCGTACACTTCCATAGGCCCAGTTGCTGTAAATGGGTCCAATCATATCGCCGTTACCGATGGCAGCGTAGGCGGCGGTAACCAAACCTTCCACTGCTGTAGGAGAAGTAAGGTCGGCGGAAGATAAAACGCCTGTGGGCGTATAATCAAGTGATTTGTCGCATGCACCCAGGCCAAGCATTCCCGCAAGCGCAATCGTTAATACATAATTCTTGTTCATATAGAATGATTTTTAATAAATTAAAAAGTTGTATTGATACCAAATGTAAAGGCCCTGGGAACCGGAATGGGGTCAATATCAATCCGCTCAGGATCAGGCCCCTGGTACTGGCTGTTTTTGATTAAGAAAAGGTTTTCGGCCATGGCATAAAACCTTACTGCCTGAAACACTTTTTTTACTTTCAGGCTATAACCAAGTTGCAGTTGCCTCATCTTGAAGTAGGATGTACTGACAATAAAATAATCAGATGTTCTTCCTTCGCCATTATCATCCTTCAAAGTAAGCGCAGGAACGTTGGTATTGGTATTCTGCGGTGTCCATGCATTGAATACGCCGGGGCCTACATTTTCACGACTTTTCATCAGGTTGTTGAAACTGGTGTAAGCATCGAAACCGGTGCGTCCTGTAACACCAGAACCAAAGATTTGCAGATCGAAATTTTTGTAGAATAAATCAATGCGTGCGCCATATTCCAGCGCAGGCAGGGTAGTACCAATCCAATCCCTGTCGAGATCATTGATAACGTTGTCGCCATTAATATCAACATAACGGATTCGTCCGGGACCAGCACCTATTTGTACGGGTGCTTTTGCAACTTCATCTGCAGATTGGAACAATCCCATAGTCCGGTAGCCGAAAATATCGAACTGCGAATGACCGATGATCGTCTTTTCTACATTGCCGGGATAGGCAGGGCGGACAGATTCCGGCAGTTCCGTAATCTTATCCCTGAAGTGGGTAAAATTCAACTGTACATTATACTTCAACAGCTTTGTTTGTTCACTCTTATACCCAAGTACGAATTCCCAACCACTGTTATCTTTTGAAGCACCGTTTACTGCTTTTGATTGTCCTTCACCCAAAGCCGAAGCCACAGGAGGTGTAATCAGGATTCCGGATGTATTACGTGTAAAATAATCGAAAGAACCAAAGAGCCTGTTGTTCATAAAAGCAAAATCAACGCCAAGATTTATTTCGTCGGTGGTTTCCCATTGCAATTGTGCATTGGCAGCCTGTATTTGCACAAATCCTGATGGTAATATACCGGTGTTACCGCCATTAAGCGAATATGCGGTACCAATATTCATATACTGTTCCCAGAAACCACCCACAAGCTGTGCAAGTGATGTTCCATAACGGGTATCATACAAACCGAAGCGTGCGAGATCGCCTATTTGCTGATTGCCCACACGGCCAACACCAACGCGGACTTTAAGTTCTGAGAACAACCGGCTATCCTTCATAAAATTTTCGCGGTCAATTCTCCAGCCAACTGAAGCGGATGGGAAAAATCCATAACGGGTATCTTCACCAAACCTGCTCGAACCATCGCGCCGCAGCGTTACCGCCATTAAGTACTTATCGGCATAACTATAATCGACCCTGCCGAATAAAGAGTACAAACGGTTACCCGAAGACCCACCTGAAACAGTGGTGTTTCCTGTGCCGGCACTAAGGGTAAAATATTCTTCTGTTTGAATGGCAAAACCTTCCTTTCGCGTGGTGTTGAAATCAATGTCCGACTTAATATATTCAGTACCTGCAAGGAACTTAAACTGATGATCTGAAGTGGGGTTCCAGTTGTACCGGAGTGTATTTGAGAAAGTGGCACTCAGGTATTGATTTTTATCATGCGTTAAACTATTTGTTGTGCGGTTAAAGGCACCTTCAGAGAAAGTTGGCGTAATTACCTTATTGAAGAAATTAGAATAATCGGCACCCAAATTGGTTTTAAAATACAGATTTTTGGCAACCTGCAATTCAGCAAACACATTACCAAAAGCAGCAATGCGATTGGTATTGTTCCACCTCGAAATATATTGCATATGCAGCGGGTTATTACGGTCAGAATAACCGCCGCCTGATGCACCGGCAAAAGTTACCCCATCAGCCTGGTAAACCGGAATGGTAGGTGCTAATGTAACCGCAAGAAAAGTAGTAGCTGCACCACCAAGATCACGGGCGGTAAGTGTTTCATTTGAATTAGCTATGCGTACATTGGTACCAAACAATACCTTATTATTAAATGCCTTGGCAAGCCCTGAAATGCTTCCGCTGATGCGCTCATATCCCGTGTAACGCAACATTCCATCATTTTTATAATAAGATAAATTCATTTCGAGTGATGATGTCTTGTTACCTACGGAAGCAGTTAAACTGTTGTTGGTAGCAATCCCGGTTTTATACATCACCTCCTGCCAATCGGTATCGCCCGCAGGGGTATTAGGATCGCCGCCCACAAATGATTTTGCCGAAACAGAATTTAGCACCGGGTTATTAAAATTTCCGTTCCAGTCAAAATTGTAGATGTCGCCATAAGCGGAAGCGGGATCAAGGCGATCGTTTACCGAAGCTTGCCATAAAGCGCGGCCCCGGTCTGTTGCATTTAGCATATCGAATCGCTGCGATTTTTCGGATTGGAAAGTAACGTTTGAGTTAAATTGGAAAGTAACCTTGCCTTCTGTGTTTCCGCCGCCCTTGGTAGTAACAATAATTACACCGTTGGAAGCGCGTGCACCATAAATAGAAACCGCTGATGCATCCTTTAGAACCTGTACAGATGCAATTATAGCAGGATCCAGGTTCTGAAAAACTTCGGGCCTTACTGTTGGAATACCGTCTATTACATACAAAGGATCGGTATTACCCAGCGTATTGGCACCGCGGATAAGGATACGCGTATTTGCACCGTTGGGCGAACCAGTTTTCTCGATATACAACCCGGAAACCCTGCCCTGCAATGCCTGCATGGTATTACCCGAACTGTTGTTTTTTATCGGCGCCATATCCACTACCGATACTGCCCCGGTTACATCACGTTTACGCTGACTCGTGTAACCTACTACTACCACCTTGTCACCTTCTGCAGCCGATGGCTCAAGTTCCACATCAAGGGTTGTAATGCCTTCTGAAACAGTAAAAGAAGCAGTAAGCATGCCAATGTAGGTTACAGCAATAACATCTCCGTTTGCTGCATCAATGGAAAATTTACCATTCTGATCGGTTAAAGTAGTCCTGGATTTATTCACTACCGTTGCGCCCGTAAGGGGCTGCTTACTCAGCTTATCGGTTACGGTACCCGATAGCTTTCTTTCCTGTGCAAACGTTGCAATGGCACAAAGCAATAGCCATTGGATGAGGAATACCTTTTTCATAGATGAGTGTTTTTAAAATTGTAATTGAATCGTTGTTTTGGTATATCAAACGGGCTACGCGTTTACCCGGACTGATTGCATTAAATCGTTTACCTGTTCCAAATTATAGTCGGGACAACCTCCCTTTTGTGTAGCAATAAAAGCCCCCAGCACACATGCAAACCGAAGCGCTTCCTGTGGATTTGCACCATCCATTATTTGGGCTAAAAAGCCTGCAAGAAATGAATCGCCACTGCCAACCGTATCTGCAACATCCACCTGAATACCGGGCTGTTGGTAAAAAGTACCGTTCCAGTTTACAAGGGCACCCTTTTCTCCCCGGGTAACTACCATTTTACTGATGGAAAATATGTCCTGCACTTTTTCCATCCTTTCTTCATCCGATTTATAGGGAGAAAACCAGCCTGTAATCAGTTCCAGTTCCGCTTCATTCATTTTTACGATATCGGCCTTTTGCAATAACGCTTCCACTATGCTGCGGTTGTAATGCGGGGCACGCAGGTTAATATCGAGTACTTTTGTTTTGGCATGTTGCATAAGGGTAAAAAGTGTTTCCCTTGAAACTTTACTACGGGCAGCAAGGCTCCCAAATACAAAATAGTCTGCATCCGATACGAGTTGTGAAAAGGTTTCTTCCCATTCTATAAAATCCCAGGCCACCGGCTCCACGATTTCATACACCATTTCGTGAGCATCTTTCAGGCGGCCATAAACCTTACCGGTTTCATGTTCGTAATCAAGCTGAAAATATTCGGTGCAAACGCCCTTGGCAGAAAAAATATCCACCAGTTCGCGGCCCATATCATCCAGACCAATCCGGGTAATCAATGCCGGGCTTTTACCCAATTTTTCGAGGTGATAGTTAACATTCATAGGGGCACCGCCGGGTACCGTACCTGTTGGAAGAATATCCCATAGTACTTCCCCAAAACAAATGACCTGGTGACGATTTTTGTTTTCCATTGACAAGCATTTTATTAGTGTACAAACCTTTTTTCAAGCGACTCCAGCGATACCCCTTTGGTTTCGGGCATCAGGAATATTACCCATAACAACTGCAGCACCATCATTGCGGCAAAAAAGGCGAAGAGTGGCGCCGGGCCAAACTTTGCGGCCATCATAGGAAATATAGTGGTGATAATGGCGGCCAATACCCAGTGGGTAGAAGAACCGAGCGATTGCCCGTAAGCCCTTACCCCGCTCGGGAAAATTTCGGAAATGAATACCCAGATAACCGATCCCTGCCCGATAGCGTGGGCAGCAATAAATACGAATAACAAAATGGGAACAAGGACGCCCGATGAAATATTAAAATAAAAACAAGCGGCAACCGAAAGCAGGCTTACTATGTAACCGATGGAACCGATCAGCATGAGTTTTCGACGGCCGAGGCGGTCTATAAGGTACACACCCACCATGGTAAATACCAGGTTTACCAACCCGATGCCCGCGCTTTGCAGAAAGGCAGCACTTTTACCTATACCGGCCATTTCGAATATGCGCGGGGCAAAATAAATAACCGCATTGATGCCCGACAGTTGATTAAAGGCCGCAATTATAATGGCCATTATGATGGGTTTTGAATATTTAGCAGTAAAAAAGGCGGAAAGGCTTTCCCGCTGCTTATCTTCTTCAATATTTTTGAGTAGTGCGGCAACTGCTTCATCTGCTCCTTCAGGATCGCTGATTTCAAGTATTTCCCTTGCCTGCTTTATATCATTACGGTGTACAATCAACCACCGTGGGCTCTCCGGCACCAATAATATAAGTACACAATAAATGGCAGATGGAATGGCCACCACACCCAGCATGTACCGCCAGCTATCATCGCCACCCGTATTTCGCAACAGGTAATTGGAGAGATAGGCAATTACAATACCTAACACAATATTGAATTGGAAAGTAGCTACCAGTTTACCCCTGTTTTTTGCCGGGGCTATTTCCGAAATATACATGGGTGCCACTACGCTTGAAGCCCCTATGGCAAGCCCACCCAAAAAGCGAAGTACCATAAAAGTATATACACCACCTGCCAGCGCAGATCCTAAGGTAGATACCAGGTAAAAAATACCGATCCAGATCAGGGTCTTTTTTCTGCCGAGTCGTGTGGCAGGTAATCCACCAAATACAGCACCCAGTACGGTACCAAAAAGGGCAACACCTACAGCCAGGCCATGCAATACATCGCTTAGCTGCCATAAAGTTTTTATTGATTGTTCCGCACCGGATATAACTGCAGTGTCGAAACCAAAGAGGAAACCACCAAGGGCAACCACAATACTCCAGATAATTAATTTGGCATTCATAGGATGTGCTATCGTTTGCACAAAAGTTGATATTATGCCAAATAAATGCTTCCGTTTTTCACTCAATGTTTTCTAAAATTGTTTTCATTTTGAAAAAAATGAACTAAACAATTGAAAATCAATAAATTAACAATTAATCATTTTTTAGCCAATGCTATTCATTTCCAGTTTTGAAACAAGGATTTCTAATTATATCACATAAAACAGGTAAAATAATTGCCCCTTTGATACGATTTTGAAAATGCATGACACAATTTCAAAACCGGCTTCCAAAGCATTTCACCATATTGCACCCACGATTGTTTGTCATGAATAAATGGATTGACCATAAAAGGCCATTAATGCGCTTCATCCTGCTACTTTTTGTGTTATTGGGTGGAATTATTTTGGTGCCGGCCTGCCAAAAAAAATCTTCCGGTAAGAAGTTCCGCGTTGCTTTTTCGCAATGCACCACCGATGCGTGGCGGGATTATATGGAACAGGAAATGAAAAGGGAACTTTCCTACCATGATAATATAGAGTGGATTTATGTAAATGCAGGCACAAGCACCGAAACCCAGGTTAAACAGATAAGGGAATTAGCAAAACAGGATATTGATTTACTGATTGTTTCACCCAATGAAGTTACCGTTGCCCCTGCCGTGGAAGAAGTGTATGATGCGGGAATACCCGTAGTTGTGGTGGACCGCATGATCAGTTCTTCAAAATATACTGCCTTTATAGGGGCATCCAATTTTGAAGTGGGTCAAAATGCCGGACTATATGCCGCTTCTCTGCTGAAAGGAAAAGGAGATATTCTTGAAGTAACTGAATTGCCTGAGTCTTCCCCGGTAATTGACCGTCACCGCGGGTTTATGGAGTCTATTTCAAAATACCCGGGCATAAGGCTGGTAAAAAGGTTGGATTTTTCTGAACAACCCTTTCTTGAAAAACAGGAAGAAATCTTAAGAACCCAACCCATTGACCTTGTTTTTGCTTTCAGTGATTTCCTCGCCATGGATACTTATAAGATTTGCAAAAAACTGGGCATTGATAAGAAGGTGAAAATTATTGGGATTGACGGGTTGCCAACGCCCAACCTTGGCCTTGACCATGTAGCAAGCAAAGCTTTTACTGCTACCATGTTGTATCCAACAGGGGGCAAGGAAGCTATTATCACCGCAATCAACATTCTCGAAAAAAAACCGTTTGAAAAGGATTTAGCACTTTCAACCACCGTAATTGACTCCACCAATATCCGCATCACCAAGCTACAAAATGAAAAGCTGATTGCACAGCAGCAGGATATTGACAAAATACAGGATAAGATTGAAGGGCTTGGCGCTATTACCCGCAACCAAACCACCACCATTTATACCATCTCCTTCTTCCTGGGGCTCGCAGTTTTGCTGGGCGCTATCCTGGCATATTACCTTCGGGAAAACAGGAAGATCAGTACAAGACTGGCCCATCAAAATGAAGAAATAACCCTGCAGCAGCAGCAACTTTTGGAGTTAAGCAAAAAAGCTGCCGAAGCTTCTGAAGCCAAATTCAATTTCTTCACCAATATTTCTCATGAACTCCGTACCCCGCTCACGCTCATCCTGGGACCGCTTCAGGAACTACTGCTTTCGCCAAAGCTTCATTTTTCGCTAAAGCCGGCCACCGAAATGGTACAAAAAAATGCGCTTCGATTATTGCGGCTCGTAAACCAGCTCATGGATTTCAGGAAAATTGAAGAAGCAAAAATGATGGTGCATGCCAGTGAAAACAATTTACCGGGTTTTGTTACAGAAATAGCAAGCGCCTTTAACGACCTGGCCAAGCGTAAACATCTTAGTTACTCCGTTCAAAATAAAGCGGGCAACCTGCCGGTATGGTTCGATGAAAATATGCTGGACAAAGTGATGTTCAATATTCTTTCGAATGCTTTTAAGTACACGCCCGACCAGGGTTCCATCAACATTTGCATTCAAAAAGATGAAGATGGAAAAAATGCCATCATTCGTGTTACCGACTCGGGCATTGGCATGGATCCTGATACCGCAGCCCATGCGTTCGACCTATTTTACCAGGGCAGCGATGGCTCGTACAAGGGAACAGGCATCGGGCTAGCGCTTTCCAAACAATTGATCTCGCTCCACAGCGGTTCTATTGAACTGAAAACCACAAAATGGAAGGGTTCCACTTTTGATATAAGCCTGCCCCTTGGCAATGCACATTTTTCCGAACAAGAAAAAATTACCGACAAGCAACCCTACCTGCTGAACATGGAAGACGCCAAAATTTATAGCGATGCCATGGCTCCCTATAACCACGAAGCGGAAGAACCCGAAAACAAAGGTGAGCAAACCCGTGAATATTCATTGCTGCTCATTGAAGATAATGAAGAAATAAGGAGTTTTGTAAAATCCCGGCTGTCTGGCACTTTTGATATTTCCGAAGCTGAAAATGGTGACGAAGGGCTAAACCTTGCCTACGAAATGGTTCCGGATATTATTATTACCGACTTGATGCTGCCTGGAAAAGATGGCCTGTTCGTTACGGATAAACTCAAGAGTGATATCCGGACTTCGCATATCCCTATTATAATGCTCACCGCCAAGGGTAGTATTGAAAACCAACTCGAAGGCCTGCGCCAAAAAGCAGATGCCTATATTGTAAAACCCTTTAACCTCGATTTTGTGGAAGAAACCATCCGCAACCTCATCCGCAACCGCGAAATCTTGCGTGAACATTACAGCAGCGAACTGCCGAGCAATATGCAGCGCGCATCTTCTGCAAAAAAAATTGACCGCAAATTTGTGAACGAATTTTCTGCTATTGTTGAAGCCAACATCGCAAACGAAAACTTTGGGGTGGATGAATTAAGCCGTGCCATCGGCATTTCCAAGGCACAATTGTACCGGAAAGCAAAAGCTGTTCTGGGACTGAACATCAATGATTATATCCTGAATGTACGTTTGCAAAAAGCCAAACATTTGCTGAACAACCAGGAACTGAGCATCAATGATATTTCCTTTAAGGTGGGCTTTTCTTCGCAGGCCTATTTTTCCACGGTTTTTAAATCGAAGTTTGGCATAACCCCATCGGATTACAGATTAGGTAAAACTGGGAAATAGTTTTTTTCAGCTTTTGTTTGGATGATGCAGATGCAGGCGTGCACGGCCATGCGCACTGCATCATCCAAACCAAAAGGCCATTGAATAAAAATCATTTTTTCGGCAACAATAACCTGATTGTTTCCCCTGCTACAAATGCTACTTCATCCAAATGGCCGGCATGATATTTTGTGTAAAGCCGGTAATGAATATGAATAAAAGTATCATGATGCGTAAACACCCGCTTATGATGATGCGAGTAAAACCCAACGAACTGTGCTTTCTGGTTTTCAAATGGTAACAAAACTTTGGCATCATCGCCCACTGTGGGGGTTATTTTGGTTATGGTTGTATCTAAAAACTGAATATGCCCAAGACCTTTTGCTACTTTACCGTATAGCAAAAATGGGAAAGCCTGCGAAGTATCGGTCCCATGCGCATGTGCCATTTTTCCAATAATCGTTTCCAGCGCTTGCATGGAAGCAACAGGTTCTTTTATTTCAATGGTATCCCAGGCAGGAACATTGGCATACACAAGAAAAATGGCCTTCAAACCGGCAGGTGCTTTTTCTACATAGGGCTGCTTTTTATCATCCATCATGGCAGCTTTAAAAGGTTTACCATCCCATACCAAAATTTCGCCGCGTAAATTTTCTACCGGGCCAATGGCAAATAAGTTTTCCTGTGGAAGCGTATCGAGCATTACGGCTGCGGAAAGATCGCCCTGCCGCACCTTCATCATAGCACCGGCATAAAACACTTTGTTGACGGTCTGCGATAAAACAGGAAGATATAAACCTGAAACTAGGATTACAACTACCCATCTTAAACCAAAAGTAAGCATGCGGTAAAATTATAGGTTTTATGCATTTGTAATCAGTCATCTAACTGACTAATATCATAGGATTGCAGGCATGACCACCGTTTCTTTGACCCTGTTTGCCACTTATGTCTATCTGGAAAAATATTATCCGTAAGCCGTCGTAGTTTTTGGGCTAGTCCCCTGCCCTTGCTGCTTACATTATTTAATCCAAAAAATTACAGACATGCAAACCATCATTGAACCATTCCGCATTAAATCGGTTGAACCCATATTTTTTACAACGGTTGAACAAAGAAAAGCCATACTTGAAAAGGCTACTTACAATCCCTTCCGCATTCATGCTAACGATGTACTGATAGATTTGCTTACCGATAGCGGCACCAGCGCCATGAGCAGTGCGCAATGGGCGGGCATTATGCTTGGCGACGAAAGCTATGCCGGCAGCAGCAGTTTCTTTAAGTTCGAAGATTCGGTTCGCAGCATTACCGGTATGCCGTACATTATTCCAACCCACCAGGGGCGGGCAGCCGAAAAAATTATTTTCACCATTACCGGCGGAAAAGGCAAATTCTTTTTAAGCAATACACTTTTTGATACAACGAGGGCCAACATCGAATTTTCGGGTGCTACCGGTATTGATCTTGTGTGTGAAGAGGGTAAACACCCGGCTATTCCTGCGCCATTTAAAGGCAATATGGATGTGGCTGCGCTGGAAAAAAACATTGCGGCGATAGGTGCCGCAAATATCCCGATGGTTATACTTAACATCACCAATAATTCGGGCGGCGGGCAACCGGTAAGCATGCAAAATATAAGGGAGGTAAAAGAAGTTTGCAGCCGTTACAAAGTTCCGTTGTTTATTGACGCTTGTCGTTTTGCCGAAAACGCCTGGTTCATAAAAATCCGCGAAGAAGGGTATGCAAACAAAAGTGTGCCCGATATTGCCCGTGAAATGTTTTCCTATGCCGACGGATGCACCATGAGCGCCAAAAAAGATGCTTTTGCCAACATCGGCGGTTTTTTGGCCATGCGCAATCTGGACCTTGCTGTAGAATGCCGTAACCTGCTGATTATTACCGAAGGCTTTACCACTTATGGCGGGCTTGCCGGCCGCGACCTTGAAGCTATTGCCATTGGATTACAGGAAGTAATGGATGAAAATTACCTGCAATACCGCATCCGCAGCATTGAATATTTAACCGACAAACTGCATGCAGCGGGTGTACCGGTAATGCGCCCCGCTGGCGGCCACGCTGTGTACCTCGACGCAAAAGCATTTTTACCCCACATACCTTTACATCAATATCCGGGGCAGGCATTGGTATGTGCATTGTACCTTGCAGGTGGGATAAGGTGTGTGGAAATAGGTTCGCTCATGTTTGGCAAATACGATGAGCACCATCACCTCATTCCTGCAGCGCTTGAACTGGTAAGGCTGGCTATTCCCCGCAGGGTTTATACCCAAAGCCATATTGATTATGTAGCCGAAGTGATTATTGAAGTATTTGAAAAAAGAAATGAGTTAACGGGCATGGAAATTGTGGAAGAAACGCCGCTGTTAAGGCATTTTACGGCAAAACTCAGGCCAATACCCGGCTAACTTTACCAAATAATTTATGGATGCAAAAGGTATTGCTTGGCGCTTTAAAATATCTTTACCCCTGCTTCAGCAATTGTTCAAACTTTAGAACCTGCTGAATACTATTTATTAATGAAAATACAGGGGCCCTATTTATGCGTTTAAAATCATTATTAATCACCATTCCAATAATAGTATCTGTCATCGTTTTTTTAGTATTAAAACAACCATTTACGCCTGCCAAAACCGATTACACGCCATCTCCAAATGAAAATAAAAATGGTTTGATAATTGCAGAGAATAAAAAAAGCCTGGCACCGATTATTCTACCAGAAGAACATACGCCATTTATGAAAGAAGCGGCAAATGACCTTGCCGGTTATATTGAAAAAATAAGTGGTGCAAAACCACAGGTTTTAACAGGAATGCCATCTCCGGTACCTGCGAAAGCCATTTGGGTAGGTTATCAAAAAGGAATCGAAAAATATTTTCCCGGAATTGATTTCAATTATACATATCCCGAAGAAATTATTAACGCAGCCAATAACAATCACATTGTAATATCCGGCCGCGACCGCTGGAACCCTGATGCCATGGTTATTCCAGACCGAACCGGCAAAAAAATGGTAACCGGCATTCAACAGGAATATGGCACCTGTAATGCGGTCTATACTTTTTTGCAGGATCAATTGGGTGTAAGATGGTTTTGGCCGGGTGCACTCGGCGAAGACTTTATTACTTCTGACAAAATATCGATACCAGATTTTTCATTCAGGTATCATCCGGAGATACGGGACAGGTCGGGGTTATTACATCTTACAAGATTGGTAAGTAATAAAGGAAAGGATGATGAAAAGGATTGGGCTAAATGGCAACGCATGCAATTATCTTCATTATCCATTGCTGGTAATCATGGATTTACCGATTGGTGGGATAAATATGGTAAAACAAATCCGGAATATTTCGGTTTACTTCCCAATGGTAAGCGTGTGCCGTACAATAATGCCAAAAATGTAAAAATCTGCCAATCAAACCCTGCTGTGTGGGACCAATGGCTGAAGGAAGTAGACGAAAAATTAAAAAAAAATCCCAACCTAACTACTTTTAGCGCAGCAGCAAATGATGGTTGGGGACAGGGGCATTGCACCTGTAATAATTGCAAATCATGGGATGGCCCTCCTGGAAAAGATGGAAAGCCCATTCTTTCGGACAGGGATGTAACTTTTGCAAATAAGTTAGCAACGGGTCTTGAAAAAAAATACCCTGGTAAAGGATTTCAGGTGGTTATACTGGGATATGGATATTCAAGACCTGCCCCGCAAAAGGCAAAACCGTTGTCAAATGTATTGATCGTAAATGTATCCAATTTTCACATGCGCGATAATGGAATTGAGGATGAACGTGACCTTGCTATGAAGCAATATGCCGATTGGGGAGGCCTTACCAACAACCTTTCGTGGCGACCCAATCTTGGTAATCCTGCCGGACTCAGTGTGGGAATGCCCGATGTATATCCAAGGCAGGCAGCTATTGATTTTGCATGGGTAGCAAAATATGGCTGTAAAGGTTTATATTTTGATTCTTTCTGGAATTTTTGGGCTAATCAGGGTATTCAATATTATGTTGATGCACAACTTGCGTGGAATCCTAATCTTGATATAGATAAACTACTTGCGGATTACTATCAACGGGCTTATGGACCTGCGGTGGTGGAAATGGAAAAATATTGGAACCTGATGACAGATACGCGAAATGCTATGTTGAAAGAAATTAAAAATCGCGATCGCTTTCCAAAAGCACCTGAATATTACACTGAAAAATGGTTTGAAAAAGCCGATGGGCTGCTGCAACAAGCCAAAGCCAAATGTAAAAATGCAGACAATAAATATGCAGAAAGAATTGCCTTTACCGAAGCAGGTTTAACCTATGCCCGCCTTGTAGTAGATACCAAAAAGAATATGCTTGCTTGGGAAAAAAATCCCGCAGACCAGCAAGCAAAAATCAAGGTGTTGGAGAATTGGAAAAAGGCCAATCAATATAAAGTAAGCTTTCCCAGATATGCAGTAAATTGGAGTAAGGCTTTTAATAGCCCGGATGGATCAAATATGAGAGGTTTACATCCCAACAATCCTTCCAATAAGAAAAAAGCAAAAGTGAATGTAAAGGAAACAGCAGTAGGATTTGAATAGAAAAGGTACAGGTAGCTAAACCGGGAAGATTTTTGAAGCAAACTAAAAAGGTGCGATTTTTCACCACCATTGAAACAAAATAGCTCAAAAGAATGGGCAGATGTGCCAGAGCAGCTTTTCTTTAATTCTAACCGATTTTTTTTGTGATAAAACAATTGACTTGAGAATACCTTTAGTTTTAAGCAAAAACAATATAGGTAAAAACAAAAATTATCCCCTGCATAATGTAGACGCAAGGTTACAATTATAATGCGGTTTATAAAACCGCAGATACGTGTTCGCCATAATAAATGACGAACAGCTTTGGGGAAGATGTCGAACAGCGGGGAACAGCTTTTGGGAACATCTCGAACAGCGGATTACCTTCTTCCAAAAACATAAACACCAAATGGTGATTTTGTAAACAAAATTCCTGTAAACAAAAGAACGTTTACAAGAAAAATGTTTACAAACTTAACCCACATTGCAGCTAGAACTGTTATTTTTCATCATTTTTCATGATTATTTTGGTTTTTACATTCTAAAATCCTTGCTACTAAAGGGTTTTGTTTTTTAGAATGGTTTGTAGTACACAGGGGGGTGTTCGCATAC
>JBGSLS010000088.1:0-40185 GCA_041740575.1 Chitinophagaceae bacterium
AAAAGCTATGGATAAGATACTTCAATCAACAACAGAACTAATAAGACCAAACAGAACTAATCCAAGAAAGAAAACACAGAAAAAACCACCATCAATGAACTATAAACAGTTGTAAAACCTTAAGTAAACGACATTGATTCATCATTATACATTTTCCGCTAATTTTAGCCTTGTAAATAGTTCTTTGAATACCCCACATTATTATCCGTTCGGGTTAACAATGGCAGGGATAAGCAGTAAGGCCGCGGGGAAGTTGGAGAATAAGTTTAAATACAACGGGAAAGAAGAACAGCGGCAGGAGTTTAGTGATGGCAGTGGCCTCGAGTGGATGGACTATGGGGCGAGGATGTATGATGCGCAGATTGGGAGGTGGACAACTGTGGATCCTCTGGCCGAAATGGGTAGAAGATGGTCCCCATATAATTATGCTTTAAACAACCCGATCCGTTTTATTGACCCAGACGGAATGTGGAGTTATGACGCTAATGGTAACGCATCCACGAATAATCCCGAAGAAATTGGAAGTTTTTTAGACGAGATACGCCATGGTGCAACTTATTATAAGGACCGAGTAAAAGATTTTAAAGAAAGACACCCAGACAAAAAGGCACCTAGTTATTATTTAAGTTATGGTAACAAATATTTGAATAAGTTCAAAAACGAGACTCGTGAAACATTAACAATAGAAGGACAGCGTTGGCTTGATAACGCGCTTATTAACTTACAAGAAGAAATGGATAAAGGTATAAATGCCAATCCAAGGATTGAGTTAAACGACGAAGCATTTACAGATTTTGCATTTGACACCCATGTTAAAGCTTACGAAGACGCAGGAATACTGCGGCTTGGTGTCATGGACAAAGTAAAAGTAATGCTAACAGTGGATCCTCAGGACTTATTAAGTGAAAGAGGTTTAAAGCAATTAGGTTTAGTTGCTGCTCATCAAGTTGAGTTGTATAGCAAGGATATTCCCTTTGCTTTAAAACAGGCTGCTGAAACTGCTGCTAATAGCGATCAAATCTCAGCTTTGATAATCAAATATGCCTATGAACACTCTATTCCTGTTTATAAAGTAACTCAAGCTGTTTATTCAACTTTGCCCCAGAAAAAGTAAGCAATGAAATCAGTTAAATTAATATCCTGTTTCGTAATTTTCCTGTTACTAAGTTTGATTATGCGATGTACAAACGAAAGTGTAAGTTTAAATGTCATAAACACTAACGGGTTGCTTTTAAAGGGTGAAAGTTATTCCCAAATGATTTTTGTGAATGAAAACGAAGGTTATTTATTTGGTGAAAGACATGGAGAAGCGGTATGGAAGAAGGATGGCGAAGCTTCGAGAGTAGATACCGCTTTCATTTATTCTTCGACTGATGGAGGGGTGACATGGGAAGGACAGGCCCTAGGAGAAGGCATAATAATAAACGCTCATCGATCTGGTAATGATGTATACACGATCCGATTGCAAAGAACGGATGGCAAATATAACTCGACTGTTTATAGGCTAAACAAATCAGAAAAAAAATGGGAAGTAATTACTATAGTAGACTCATTTGTAAGAGACGCAGATTTTTCCGATAGCAACGCTTGGGTTATAACGAAAAAGGAAATCAATGGTGAATTTAAAATATATGTCTCTTATGACAAAGGTGTTATTTGGAAAGCTATTGTTGATAGTTTTGTATTTCAACCTGTTATTGAAAATAATTTAATTAGCTTTTTAGATTCAGATAAAAGCAATAGTGGAATATATGACGAATTAATAGTATTCGACAGAGCTGATGGAACGATTCATAAAGAGGCGTTACCTACTTCATTCGAAGCATCACTATTAAGAAAATATGATCGGTGGTTGTTTATAGCGGGAGTAGAAGGTGAAAGTTTATGTATTTATAAGCGCGAAAAAGGCGGAAAATTTGATTTAATATATAAATTAAGCTTAGGAGGCAGAACTTTTCCAAAGGAGTTGAGAGTTTACAATAATCAATTAATATTATTAGCTGGTGTAAGGGAAGGAATATATATTCAGAATCATATTATCAGAAGTGTGGATGGGGGGAAAAATTGGGTTGAGGAAGTATTATACAAGCCGACTTATGCTTCACCATTAGCTTTTAACTGGGATACTGAAAGTGGATTAAAAATCTGGATTTATTCAGGTTCTGGAAAAATCCAGATTCTGAAACAGTCGGCCCAATAATCCCCTTGCTGTATTGCAAGTTCCAGTTTTTCAGCCTTTTTGCCCGTGTTGGTGTTGCATGTTCCACCCAAGTCGCCGTTGCGGTTGTTAACATCCGCAACTCCTGTTTGCCAACGAAGCCGATAACTTTACCCTTGGTAATGGTATAAAAATTCAAACCGACCATCTTGTAAAAGATAAAATGATGCAGAAGAATAAAAATATTTTTCCGGTAATGTAACCAATCCTGCCCTTACCGGATTATGATGTGTGTAATTCAACTTTTGCAACATCACTTCTTCGGTGTAAATATCAATGCTCAAAGCGTTCCTTTTCCAAATTTGAAACGTTCTGTCTTTGGCTTGAACCTTGCATATTTCCAATAGCTTAGGGTTAGTATTTTGTAAATGGAATTTTATTTGTTGGGCGGTATATTTAAGAAAATCCCTTTGTACAGCTTCCGGCTTGTGTTCGCCCAACATTTGCCAAATCTGGTGTATATGGTTGTCCATTAAAACAAAGGCAAATACCCGAATCCTTTCCTTTCCTACCAAAAACTTAAGACTACTAATAATAATATCCTTGCATATACTATCTTGCAGTAGTGGCAGCCAATCCTTGCAGGTGGCGGTAAAAAAGGATGGGAATAAAGTTGGGAATTCCACTTAAGTAGGTTTTGGTAAAGGTAGGGTATAAGAAGCTTAGGTGCTGTTGGTGATAACACCAACAGCGGCGTCTTCGGTGGAGATTTTTTGGGGGAACACCAACAAGGGCAAGAACGTGCTGGCGGGGGGGCTACTGCTTTTGAGTGGAGCGATTTGAAGCATAATAACGAAGGCATTGACAAGTGGTATAAATATCATGGATTAGTTCGTTATCCTAATATAGGAATACCAGAAGTTGGAACATTAGAATGGCACATGGTAAGATAATGAAAGCAACCACAATAATAATATTCTCATTTGTTTTCCAATCTTGTAATTATTTATTGTGTGGAGAACTAACTGGGGAATGGAAGAATAAATTAGAAAAAGCAAACGAATTTTCAGCTGGTTTAAAAGTAGAAGATATTCCTTGTGAATTTTATTATATTAATGTGATTGCGTCTACAAAATTGATTGACACTTCCGCTATTCATTCTCTTCATAAATACCTTTATGATGAGAAAAGTAAAGTTGGTTGGCAGGTCTTGTTAGTTCATGATGCTGATGGGAAATATCTCTTTAGTCATAGGTATGATAATAGTATTTTTCTGCAATATGACGACTGAACATATATATAAAAGCCCCTTACTGGGCTTTTATATTTAAGAAGCTAACTGTTTTTGCAAATCTGCTTTAAAAATAATAGCATCGGCTATTTCCTTTCTGATTTTCTTTTTTTCCGGGGAGCTTTTCAATTTTCCGGAATCAGGTGCAGTACTGAGCCAATAAATGAATTGTTCAAACTTCAAACGGGTCAATCACCTCAAGCCCCGGAATATTTTTAAAATCGTCTGTATTCCTGGTAACAATCGTAAATCCACGCACCATGGCAGTAGCGGCAATAATTGCATCACCGAGTTTTATTTTTTGGGTTTGTTTTATCTCGATGGTTTTTAGTATAACAGCTTCAGTAATTGTTACAAGGGTGGCTTTTGCCATAAATGCCTTAACCGGCTCAAGCTGCTCTTTAGTTGCATTAGGCCATCCCAGCAGTTCAATACGGGTAATGTCAGAAATTACCGGCGGCAATTTAGCAAGGAAAGCAGCACCTGCAGGCGACAACTTATTTTCAAGTGCATAAATAACCACATTGGTATCTATCAAAAATCCCTGTCCCATTCGTTTCTTGCTTGTTTTGCGTGTTCATGTAATTTTTCTGCGCTTTCTGGCGAGAGGGTACCGAAGAAATCGGCCATAACTGGGTTTTTGTTTTCAATAATTGCGTCATCCTCTATTGCAAAGGCAATAACCTCAATGCGCCTGCCCCTTAGATTTTTGGGTAAATCTAAAACGAGTAAAGGCTCTTGTTGTGTATGTATAATTTTTCGGAGCATAGCTTCTTCATTAACCATAAATTTCAATTAAAAGGTTATACCTAATGTAATTCAAATATAGGATTATCATCAAATTGTTCCGATTTTATTTCGATAATACTTTAGTTTCACTGCTTCTTCAATCAATTCCGGAAGGGGGTACTTTTACTTTGAATTCATCTTCCCCGCAACGTGTCCTGAAATGCATGTTGCGTAATTCCTACTGCTGACTGTATTTTTCTTCCCTTGTCCAGTAATGCAAAAATGTTGAATGCTGTCCTGAGTTTGCAACTCAGGACTTGTTTAGTAAAGCTGCAACTGTAATATTTATAGAAAAAACCATGAGCTATGGAGGATACAAAATACGAAACCCTGAAGGCATCCATTTTATAACATTTGCTGAAGTAGAATGGGTAGATGTGTTTACAAGAAAAGCGTATCGGGATATATTGTTAGACAGCATCAGGCATTGCCAGCAGGATAAAGGCTTGATGGTGCATGCGTGGTGTTTAATGAGTAATCATGTTCACCTGGTGGTAAGTGCAAGGAATAATGATACGAGTAATATTTTGAGGGATTTTAAAAAATTTCCTAGTGTAAGACTAAGCATAGCTTGGGCGCAATCAGCATGGCATGAATGAAGTAAGTATCTATCGTTGATAGGTAAGGATATCGCTAATTTCTCCTAATTCATGTTGCTTATATTGTGCTTCAGGATGGCTAAAACATTTTGCAAATTCATCTACAAGCACCTTGATAATTTGCTTGTGTCCCAATGGCTTAAAATAACTATTCACAGGGTTAACGCCAATGCGTTTAAAGTATTGGTCGATATCTTTATGTGAAAATGCAGTGCCTGAATTGGGATCAATAAAAAATTTGATTTTTTCCGAAGCGTTAACTTCTTCAAAACTTTGATTAAATAAAGCTTCCTGCGAAAAATAACCTAATACAAACTGCCTTGGAATACGGATAACTTTAACCGGAATATCAAGCAGTTGACAAAGATGGGCATAGATAATACCAGCCGTAATCGCATTGCCTTTTTTGCGTTCAATGGCTTTATGAATCATAAAATCATCGGTGGTGTTGTATTGAATTTCACCACCGCGCATTTTGTAATAATTATATAAAATGCTTTCAAATATTTTGGCCTGTTCAATAGGCGTTACGAAATTGTTCATTTCGAGCCACAGGTTGCGGCGCATCTTTTCTGTTTCCTGCAATACCTTCATGGTTTGCAGTTCAGGATACTGATATTTGGCCACCAACATGGCACCATGAAGCAGGTCATTATCATCCTTTGTCCAATTGATGATTTCTTCTTTCAGGTTTCCAAAGTGAATACGATGAATAATCATCTCAATCCTATGCTGCACTTCTTCGCTGATAGTATTTTCCCAAAGGTTTTCCAATTGGGGTATCATAGGGCTGCCATAGGTCATCAGCCTTTGTTCCACCGTTGTAAATACTTCCTCATCCGGATCATCAATCAGGTTAAGTAAAGCATCTATTTCCCGGGAAGTCTGCATTCAATTTGTTTATTATTACACTAAAGTCGGGAATGGCAGATTACAGTAAAAATTTGGTTTTGCACATTATTGCTGATTTGTTATTTCGAACACGGGCTGCCCTATACTTCCGCTTGGCTGCTGTATGTGCAAAAGGGTTGCGATGGTAGGCGCAATATCCGTCATATAGGTGGTCCGACCGGTTTTTCCGGGTTTTATGCCCCATCCCATAAAGGCCATGGGAATATGTGAATCATATGGATACCACGAACCATGGGTCGTGCCGGTACGGGCACCAAAAAAATATCCAGGTTTTAAAATGAGAATAATATCACCACCCAATTTCTGGTTCATACCATTCAGAAATTTTTGTTTCATTTCATTAGGAATTGCTGCAGTCATGATATCCCTTGAAGGAAATGCCATTGATACCGCTGTATCCTTCAGCAACTCATCAATAATGAATTTTTCAATGGCTGCTTTGTCTGCTTTAGCGCTATCAATAGTCCTGTTATTTAGGTATAAATGATAGTTGGCACTTGCTTCTATGATATTGGGTACACGGAATTTTTCCATTACGCGGTCACTTATAACTTTCACATTGGTGGCAAGTGTACCGGCAGGAATTTTATTTTTTTTCAGGAAACCCGGTGTATGGGCAACTGCATGATCTGCAGTAAGAAAAAACAACCATTGGCCTTTACCAACTTCTGCATCCAAAAAATTGAAAAACGCTTCAAGTTCTGCGTCAAGCCGCAGGTACATATCTTCAATTTCTATACTATTGGGTCCAAACTGATGGCCGGTATAATCGGGCGAAGAAAGACTTACGGCAAGCATATCTGGTATGGCATCTTTACCAAGCGACTCAGACAATAATGCAGCTTTTGCAAAAGAAAGTGTAAGCGTATTGCCATATGGGGTGGAGGAAATGGATCCGAAATTTACACCAACCAATGATGTAAGTTTATGCGGAAAGGTCGGAGATTCTTCATGCATGAATCGTCCTTCATAAGCAACATTATCTTTATCGCTTTGTACATAGGTTTCAATGGGATAAAGCGTATTCCAATCTAAATTATAAAGGCTGTCGGTCAGTTTCCGGTTATTAAAACCTGTTACCCATGAAGGTAATTTATCTTTATAATAAGTGCTCGTTACAAAGTTTCCGGTTCTTGAATCATACCAATATGCATCGCCTGAATGCCCGGCGGGTAAAATGGAACCACGGTCCTTTATGGCCACACCAACTACTTTGGAACGAAAATTCGTTGCAAGTCTCAATTCATCACCAATAGTGGTGGTAAAAAGATTTCTTGGCGACATCGGTTCTGCATTTTCCCCTCCACCAATAGTTTTCACATTTGCATCATCTACACAATACACATAATCGCCCCTGGACCGGTCGTACCATTCATTACCCATAATTCCATTAATGGTAGGCACACTTCCCGTGTAAACGGATGCATGACCTGCAGCAGTAACGGTTTGGGCATAAGGTATCAGTGCATTTTCGCAGGTAAACCCTTCGCGTAAAATTCTTTTAAAGCCACCTTGTTTGTAACGGTCATAATAACGGTAAAAAAAATCCCACCGCATTTGGTCAATCATAAGACCTACAACCAATTTTGGTCTGTCTAGATTTTGGCTGGAAACAGGATTAGGGTTAGAAACATTTTGTGAAAACAAAGGAAATTGTGCAGAAATGACTGTAACTATTAGCCAAAAGCGAAGCATAATCGGATATCTTTTCGATGAAGGACAAAAGTAACAGTAACGATCAGGATAATATTGATTCAAATGAATATAATATGAATTTTAAGAAAAGAATTTGTGAATGAAAACATCTTCCTTAGGGTTGGTTTTTGGACACGCCATTTCGAATGCTTACTTTTGCTGCCGATTTTAGAAAAATCCTTCGGCTAAGAAGAAATTTTTTATTTACCGGATTTATATCCGCCTTAATGTTATCTATGGCAGACATTTTTGAGAGATTAATTAAGAATTCGGGCCCATTGGGCCAACACCGTGAAAGGGCACATGGTTATTTTGCTTTTCCAAAATTGGAAGGTGAAATAGGCCCTAAAATGAAGTTCAGGGGAAAGGATATGATTGTATGGAGCCTGAACAATTACCTGGGTCTCGCCAATCACCCCGAAGTACGTAAAGTAGATGCTGAAGCTTCGGCCGAGTTCGGTCTTGCTTACCCAATGGGTGCAAGGATGATGAGCGGAAACAGTAATCAACACGAACAATTGGAGCGTGAACTCGCAGCTTTCGAACATAAGGAAGACGCTATTCTTCTTAACTATGGCTACCAGGGTATTATGAGTGCTATTGATGCACTTTGTGGCCGCCACGATGTAGTTGTGTACGACAGCGAATGTCATGCCTGTATTATAGATGGCTTGCGACTGCACCCAGGTCATCGTTATGTGTACAAGCATAACGATATAGAAGATTGTGAAAAGCAATTGCAACGTGCCACAGCTTTGGTTGAAAAGCAAAATGCAGGTGGAATACTGGTAATTACCGAAGGTGTTTTTGGCATGGCAGGCGACCAGGGTAAATTGAAAGAAATTGCTGATCTTAAGTCGGAATATGAGTTCCGATTACTGGTAGATGATGCGCATGGTTTTGGTACCTTAGGTGAAACCGGTGCCGGTGCAGGCGAAGCACAGGGTTGCCAGGATGCCATTGATTTATATTTCAGCACTTTTGCAAAAAGTATGGCTTCCATTGGTGCCTTTATTGCAGGGCCCAAAATTATCGTTGACTATATCCGCTACAATATCCGCAGCCAGATATTTGCCAAAAGCCTTCCGATGCCATATGTAGTTGGTAATCTGAAGCGGCTTGATATGTTGCGTACCATGCCCGAACTGAAAGCCAAACTTTGGGAAAATGCACTAAAGCTACAAAATGGCCTTAAAGAACGTGGCTTTGATATTGGAAAAACAGATAGCGTAGTAACACCCGTTTACATGAAAGGTGGCATTGAAGAAGCGACCGCTATGGTAATGGATATTCGCGAAAACTATAATGTATTCTGTAGTATAGTGGTTTATCCTGTAATACCTCGTGGTCATATTATTTATCGCCTTATTCCTACATCATCGCATACCGATGAAGATATTTTGCGCACATTGGATGCTTTTAGTGAAACAAAGGCAAAATTAGACGCAGGGGCCTATAAATCAGAATTGATTCCTGATATGGCCGAAAAAGTATAAGTATCCTTAATAAAACATAGAAGGGGATCGCTCGAAGGAGCGGTCCTTTTTTATTTCCACCCGGGTTTGTAGGAAGCTTTGTAAGTGTTCCATGCAGTATTTCGGTAATGATCTTCGCCAAAATAGTGCAGAATGGTTTCCAGCTCCTTCAATTCAATTACGCCGGGGATAATAACAGGCTCCCCGCCATTGGGAGGTAGAATTACCGTAGATGGATAAACCATATTGCCCAACAACCATTCGGCTGCCAGCATATGGACTTTATAAGTGGGCTTAAATTCGTAAGTTTTTCCCATCCATGTAGCGGGTTCTTTGTTTTCTGCATTAAATTTTATTGGGTAAAAATGCTGCTTTACATAGTTTACCACATCCGGATTTGCCCAAATCGTTTTGTCCATTACTTTACAATAAACGCACCAATCCGTGTACACATCCACCAAAACCGGGCGCTTTTCTGCATCCCATTGGGTTTGGGCATCTTTTACCGAAAGCCAGGGTACCATCGCTTTTTCCGCCTTTTTTTGGCTGAAAGCAACAAGGCTTAATACTGTCAATAAAAAAGTGGTTATAACCTTTATCATCTATTGGTGTTAATTTGGCAAATCTAATTGAAAGGGATGCAAAAAATTGTTATAGCTGTAACCGGTGCAAGTGGAAGTATTTATGCCAAAGTACTTTTTGACCGGCTGGTGGAACTGAAAGACCAATGGTCGGAAGTGGGCGTTGTAATGAGTGATAACGCCAAAATGGTGTGGGAATATGAATTGGAAAACCGGGATTTTGAAAACTATCCATTCCGCTTTTTTGCAAAAAATGATTTCATGGCTCCCTTTGCATCCGGCAGTGGTCAGTTTGGTACTATGATTGTGGCGCCGTGCAGCATGGGAACACTTGGTCGCATTGCCGGTGGTATCAGCGATGATCTTGTAACCCGTGCCGCCGATGTGGTTTTAAAAGAAAGGCGCAAACTCATATTAATGGTGCGCGATACACCCTACAATCTCATCCACATTCGTAATATGGAAGCCGTTACACTTGCCGGGGGCATCATTTGCCCGGCTACACCTTCCTTCTACAGCAAGCCCCGCAATTTCGAAGCATTGGCGGCTACTGTGGTAGACCGGGTGCTTGACCTTGCGGGGCTGGAATTGAATTCTTATCGGTGGGGGGGGGAAAGTTAGGAAGTCAGGAAGACAGGAAGACAGGAAGTCTGAAAGCCATAATGTCATTTCCTAATCTCGAATTTGAAATCTCGAATCTCAAATCCTTACTGAATAATCTCATCAACACCCGGATGCTTTGCTTTATTGAAAACAAACATATCATCATTCAACGGCTGATTGACTTTTAAGCCACTCATGCTGTAGGTATAGATATTGCCGCTGTTTTCGTAAATTTTGCTGCTAACAATCATTTTCTGCGCTTCATCTACATACACGTACACCTTGAAGAAATTCTTACGCTTATCGGTAGGCGTCATTTCAATTTCAGCTACGGTTTTAGTACCCTGCTTTACATTTCCGTTCAGCTTGTATATAAAATCCTTATCGTAAAAATTGGTAAACAACTTTTGGGGTGTAATACCATCACCTGCATCAGATGCGTTGCTGATGGCTACTTCATTAGCATCAGGTTCAAAACGCCATGTTTTTTTGCCATCGCTCATAATCTGCAGGCTTGCTTCAGTAAGCAGGTATTTTTGCCCTTTCAGATAAATTTTGCCCGTTTTGGTACCTGCATTTTTACCGGCACGATTGGTAACGGCAAGGTTATAATTGGCTTCTACGGTCTTTAACGTTTTAAAATTGGTACTTACTTTATCCAGGATAGCCTTGGCTTTAGGATCTTTTTGTGCAATAGCAGATAGTGAAAAAACTACCGCCAACATTAATAACATTTGTTTCATTTGAATAAATTAAAGTGTGCAAATTTAGTAATTAGACGATAGAATGGCCACCGGGTTTTATGGTGGTTGAATGTTAACAGGACTTTGGTAATTTCGAATTACATCCGCTCCAGAATCTCCTGCAAATCCATTTCTGTCTTTACATAAACTTCGCGAGGCTTGCTGCCTTGGTTAGGGCCAACCACACCTGCCTGTTCTAATTGGTCCATTAAGCGGCCAGCCCGGTTATAACCAAGTTTCATGCGGCGTTGAATAAGGCTCGTACTGCCCGATTGGTGTTGTACAATCAGTTTTGCAGCATCTTCAAAAAGACTGTCGCGGTCGCTAAGGTCAAAATCCTTGCCTTCCATATCCTTTTCATCTACGTATTCAGGCAGCAGGAATGCTTCAGGATAGCCGCGTTGCGAGCCAATAGCTTCGCAAACCCTTTCCACTTCGGGTGTATCTACAAAAGCACATTGCAGGCGTATAAGCTCGCCATGGTGGCTGATAAGCATATCACCTTTCCCAATCAATTGCTCGGCACCACCTGCATCCAAAATGGTGCGACTGTCAATTTTACTGCTCACTTTAAATGCAACCCGGCTCGGGAAGTTAGCCTTGATAGTACCCGTAATAATATTAACAGAAGGACGCTGCGTTGCAATAATCAGGTGGATTCCTACCGCACGTGCCAATTGCGCTAAACGGGCAATGGGCATTTCAATTTCCTTTCCTGCGGTCATAATCAAATCTGCAAACTCATCTACCACCAACACAATAAATGGCAAAAACTGGTGCCCCTTTTCCGGGTTCAGTCTGCGTTTAACAAATTTTTCGTTGTATTCTTTAATGTTCCGTACACCAGCTTCTTTCAGCAGGTCATAGCGGTTATCCATTTCTATGCAAAGTGCATTCAGCGTATGCACCACCTTTTTGGTATCGGTAATAATGGATTCTTCTTCGCCGGGCAGTTTGGCTAAAAAGTGCTTTTCAATGGTACGATATAAGCTTAATTCTACCTTTTTAGGATCTACCAGCACAAATTTGAGTTGCGATGGATGCTTTTTATATAATAATGAAACAAGCACCGCATTAATACCCACCGACTTACCCTGACCGGTAGCACCCGCCATTAACAGGTGCGGCATCCCGGCAAGATCTACTACAAAGAGTTCATTATCAATCTTTTTGCCAAGGGCAATGGGTAAACTATAGGTGGAGTTTTGAAACTTTTCGGATGAAAGCAAGCTTCGCATGCTTACGATGGTTTTGCGCAGGTTAGGCACTTCAATACCAATGGTTCCCTTACCCGGAATGGGCGCAATAATACGAATACCAAGCGCCGCAAGGCTCAGGGCAATATCATCTTCCAGGTTTTTAATACGGCTAATGCGAACCCCGGGTGCCGGCACAATTTCATATAAGGTAACCGTAGGACCAACCGTTGCTGATATACGCTGAATACTAATGTCATAGTTTTTCAACGTATTTATAATCTGGTTCTTATTGGATTCCAATTCGTTAGGATCGCTAACGATTTTTTCACTTCCATGGGTTTCAAGCAAGTCAATACTTGGATATGTATAACCTTTGAGATCAAGTTTGGGATCATAAGGTGGGAGATCATCCACTTTTTTAGCCGTAGTTTTCACTTCTGCGGGCTCATCGTCTACCATCTCATCTGCCGAAGGTTTTATTTCTAGCTCAAGGTTGGTTGGAGCCAATCCTGAACGGGCAGGCGGTGGTTTGGGTAGGGGTGGTAATTCTATTTCTGGCTCAGGCAACTCCGGTACAACTTCTGGTGCAGTTTCTGTTTTTGCAGTCGTATACCCGGGTTCATCATCGGGTGGAACAAAGGAAATAGCGCTTTCTGCACCCGGAATGGGATTTATCAGCAAAACAGGATTACCCTTACTATCCGTTTCAGGTTTATCACTTACCGAGAAAGTATTGATGGGATCGGCTTTTGCAGGCTTGTCGTTTTCAGGTAGAATAACAGAAATAGAACTTTCGTCCCCAACGGTGTTTCCGGCACTTATTACGGATTGCTGTTCCAGTGGGTTTACAGGGTCTTCAATAGTAAATCGATTTTTTGCCAGCACTTCCGTTTTTCCTTGTGCATATAAATCATTGATGCTTAAGGAATTACCAACATTACCGGATGCAGGTGCTGCGGCAGTTTCTATACCGGTTTCGGGTAAAGGAGCAAACTTAGAAGGGGGGGGTAATTCAGGGTTTATTTCTTCCTTTGGCGGAATAATGGTAAGCTTTGCTTCTTCGGAAGGTTCTTCTTTGGCTGACCTTTTCAATTCCGGCAGTTTTATGTCGGGCATTTTTGGCACTTTAAAAACCGGGTTAAAACGCCATATTGCCCAGGCTAGACCTGCTACAATGAGAAGTAATGCGGTGCCTGTGCCACCAAGCATTGTCGAAAGATTTTCACTCAGCCATTCGCCCCAACCGCCTCCATAACTAAATGCTGAGCCCTTGGTTATAAAGGCAAGTGCCACACTAAAATAAATGAGTCCGGTAAGAGAATAGAACACATTGCGCCAGATGCGGAAGATTTTTTTACTAAAAACAAGGTTGATACCCACTACAAAAGGAAGGATGCATAAGAAATACGAAGCGATTCCAAATCCTTTGTAAATAAACTGATGACTCACCCAGGCGCCTAATCTTCCAAGGCGGTTTTCCACTTTTAGGTCATCGGCCCATAGAAAATCGCCCCCCGCACTAAAAACTTTATCCTGATCCTGTTGCCAGGTATAGCCATAGGAAATAAAAGCAATAAAAAGCCAGATGGCAATAAGTATGAGAAAAAAGCCGGTGATCTTATGGATGCGTTCATCGGCCGCTACTTTTTGTACCGATATCGCCGGATCTTTTTCTACCGGCAGCGATTTATCCGTAGTTTTTTTGGTCGTATTTTTTTTTGTGGTAGCCATAGGTGGTATTCAACCGCTTCAAAGATAAGGGTGGGTAAAAATTGGCAAGGGTATACATTTATTCATGTGTCGTTGAAAAACCTGCTTTCCAAAGGCGGAATGTCTGAAACAGTATCCAAATGGCAGCGAAGGCCAGCAAAAAAAGTCCTTCACCGGGCGTTGCTTTGGCATGTAGTTGAGTGGCCAGGCTATCGGGCGTTGCATTATCATACAGGGTAAACGTTTGGTAAAACCGAAAAAGTACAAATCCCAGCAAGTAAGCGCTTGCCACAAGTTTTACCATCCAAGATTCCGTCTTTTGTTTTTTTTGTTTCCAAAAAGTATAAATGCCCAGCATAATCAGGATGATAATGACCGGCCAGCCACTGTAATCACCTGATACACGGGATGAATAGTTTGCTCCACCAAGTGAATAGCGGGCATCGGTTGCAAAACAGCCGAGTAATCCAATAATAACAGGTAGGTAACGCATGCAGCGGGTAAAGATGAATGAATTTATGGAATGGTTAGCTTTTCAAATCGAGCTTGTCAATAGATTTTGCTTTTCGTAGATACAAACTTGACGTTAACCAGCCACAGGCAAGCCCTACCAGGGTTCCTCCCACCACATCCAGCGGGTAATGCACGCCCACATATACCTGTGCATAACAAATGGCGGCTGCCCATACAAAAAGCCAACGGGTAAGCTTGGTTCCTATTACCGGTGCCAGCGAAGCAAATACAAACATGGCCACCGCAAAATGATTAGCCGCGTGGCTGCTTGTAAAACTAAATGCGCCGCTGCAATGTTCCACTCTCAGGTTGATTAGTGGTAGTACTTCGGGATCGCGGCAAGGGCGAACCCGCGCCACGCTATTTTTTAGCAGTCCACTGCTTACCTGATCGCTAAGTGCTACTGTAAGACCAGCCCAGGCTAACCACCATCCGGCTTTTTTACCCAGGTTCATAAGGCCCCAACTAATCAAAAATATATAAAGCGGTATCCAGAAAACACTATCGCGCAACCAGGGCAATATGGCATCTAACCATGGATGTGCCAGCTTGCGGTTAAACAATATTAAGGCCTGCACATCGAACTGCTGGATTTTTTGCAACATAGGATGCAAAGGTAATAAGATAGAAGTACGAGGTACGAAGATTGAAGTACGAAGGATGGGAAAGGTCAATAAGTCAATAAGTGAATTAGTGGATAAGTCAAATTATCAAATCTCGGATCCAAATCTTTAAATCTCAAATCGTCGAATCTTCAAATCTCGAATAATTAATACCAAATAATAAACGAACAAACCTTCAAAAAAAGAGAAATTCTCACTGTGCAACCCTTATCACCACATTCCCTATTTTTTGCCCCGTTTCTACATATTTGTAGGCATCTACTATTTTTTCAAGCGGATATTGCCTGTCAATGATCGGTTTGTATTTGCCGGTTTCAACTAATCCTTTTAAAAATTCAACATCGGCCCTGGAAATGGTAGGAAGCGGGAACATTACTTTTGGGCCACCAAGCAATGGCGTAAGCAAAGCGAGGTAAGTATTTTCAGCATTTTTACCCAGTTCGGTGGATACGTAAATGCCTTTTGGGGTAAGTATGCGTTTACATTTTCCAAAAGCGCTTTTGCCAACGGCATCAAACACCACATCAAATTTTTCATTAAGCATGGTGAAATCTTCCCGGGTATAATCCAATACCACATCAGCGCCCAATGATTTTACCAGGGCAACCTGGCTTGTATGACAAACGGCGGTAACCCTTGCGCCAATATTTTTTACCAATTGTACCGCAGCCGAACCAATAGCGCCGGTGGCACCGTTAATTAAAATATTTTGCCCGGCTGCAATTTTGGTTACCCTTATATTGCATAGAGCATAGTGACCACCTTCTAAAATGGGGGCTGCTTCTTCATAAGTAAGATGAGCTGGCAGGGTAGAGATGGCTTCATGCGCTCCCATGGTCATATATTCGGCATGTGCGCCAAACCGGGTATCGTTGTAGCCAAACACGTTATCCCCCACTGCAAACAGCGTTACATTTTTACCAATAGCTTCTATTTCACCTGCAAATTCGTTTCCCAGGATTTTGTTTTTGGGTTTGATAAGCCCGCTGAAAAACCTGACGATAAAATACTCAGCACTTCTGAAGCCGCAGTCGGTTCGGTTTACCGTGGTGGCATGTACTTTAATCAGCACTTCATGGTCTTTAGGTACTGGCTTGTCCACATCTTGAATGGATACCACTTCGGGTGGACCATATTGGTAATAAGTGGCTGCTTGCATTTTTTATATCTTTAGAAAACAATATGGGAACTTCAGGCGAAAATCCCTGAAATCCAATCTTCATTATTCTTAAAGATGAATGAAATTTTGCATGTTGTTCATTATTTTTTCCTGATTTTCTACAAAAGGTATTTCAGCATTATTACCGGTAAAAAATTATCGATGGTAATGTTAAAAAGGGTCACTCCACTTTATATCTGAATATACATTTTTCCCGGTTAGTGTTTTCATAAAGGCCATGGTTGCATTTACTTCGGCAGCAGTCAGGTGCAATTGCTGGCCAAAACCATTTGGCCGAAGTTTCGGATCGAGACGGGTATTGCCGGGTGCAAGGTTAATGGTTCCGTAATGCCCGATAGCTGCCTGTAAAGTGGTTATACCGCCGGTATGCATGAGTGGCGTATGCAGGTTGCCGTTGGCGGCTGTAAGGTCGCGCAGGGTAGGAACACGGGTGTTGTTAATATCAATGCCCGGCTTATTTAAAATCCCGATGATGCCATTGTTACCGCTGTTGGGGGCTATGTCAAATTCAGGTGCCTGATGACAACCGTTACATCCCAATCCACCGCCAATTCTATTGCCCGTAACATCAAATACAGGAGGCGTAAGAAAAAGATTTTTACCTGTATTTTCCTGTGCGGTAAAGTTGGGGAAATTTTGATTATCATTTCCAACTGCCATTCTGCCTTCGTCATACCGTGCATCAAAGGATTCAATGCTCCTGATAAATTGCGTTAAACATTCCTGCATTTTTTGCTCGGTAATGGCTGTACTTCCGTATACAAACTGAAACAATTCATTGTAATAACCAATGGCCTGTAATTTGGTAATCAGGTTGGCAAAACCCGGGCGACCATCCTTTCCGCTGAATCCCATTTCTGCATGGTCCTGTATGGGTTGTGTAGTTTGTTCTTCAAGTGTATTGGCTCTTTCATCCCAAAAAAACCTGCTTTCCATTGCGAATTTTGCATTGATTAACCGCATAGAATGACGGTTGGTTAATCCACCATCTACACCTTTGCTTGCCAGGGCAGTATCACTGAAGGCAAATGCCTGTTTATGGCAACTGCCACAGGAAATGGAATTATCAATACTTAGCTGTTTGTCGTAAAATAAAACCCGGCCAAGCGTTGCTTTGGCATCGGTAATCCTGTTGCCGGAAGAATTATCCTTAAGGATATAATTGGGTTTTGGCTGGTTGGCATAATTGGAAAGGTTATTCAAATCGATGCTGCCGCCAAATGCAGTTTCAATTGCTTTATAGGTGATGATGGATGAAGGGGTGTCGTCTTTGCTGCATTGCTGAAAAATAAGTATAACAAAGAAGAGTATTGTAGCCACTTTCAGTTTTTGCATAATAAAATTTCCTTTCTGACTTAAAGATGATGATTAAGTTTAATGGGAAAAAATATAAGTTTCAGGCTCTCGATTTTATTCATGCCTAATCTTTGTCATCCAATTTGTCTTCTGTATGGGCTATAGTTATAGTTTTAATCTATAGTAACATAAGATATATAGATAGAGTTAATCGTTTAGATTGACGTAAATTTGACATCTTATTTATATAAATTTTTTGTTATGGAAATCATGGATGATATAAACGGACCAGCGTCCGCTAAGAGTTACGATGTAAACGATAAAGGCAATTCTAACGGTGCAGCCAAGTGTCCGTTTATGAGTGGTGCCATGAGACCAACTGCAGGTGCAGGCCCGAGAAACAGCGATTGGTGGCCAAAGCAATTAAAGTTGAATATTCTGCGTCAGTATTCATCTTTATCTAACCCAATGGGTGAATCTTTTAATTATGCGGAAGCATTCAAGTCGATTGATTATGATGCATTGAAGGGTGACATTATGGAGCTTATGCACAGTTCCCAGGATTGGTGGCCTGCGGATTATGGTTCTTATGCCGGTTTGTTTATAAGGATGGCATGGCATAGCGCGGGTACATACCGCATTGCTGATGGTCGCGGTGGCGCAGGTTTCGGTACCCAACGTTTTGCACCGCTTAATAGTTGGCCCGACAATGCTAACCTCGATAAGGCACGCTTGCTGCTTTGGCCCATCAAGCAGAAATATGGCAATAAAATATCCTGGGCCGATTTAATGATTCTGGCAGGAAACTGTGCACTTGAATCAGCAGGTTTTAAAACCTTTGGTTTTGCCGGTGGTCGTGCAGATGTTTGGGAACCTGCAGAAGATATTTATTGGGGACCTGAAGCTGAATGGTTAGGCGACAAGCGGTATACAGGAGACCGTGATCTTCAAAACCCGCTCGCAGCCGTGCAAATGGGTTTAATTTATGTAAACCCCGAAGGACCTAACGGTAATCCTGATCCATTACTGGCAGCCCGTGACATTCGCGAAACTTTTGCCCGTATGGCTATGAATGACGAAGAAACGGTAGCGCTGATAGCAGGCGGACATACATTGGGTAAAACCCATGGTGCGGCCGATCCCGGCAAATATGTGGGCAAAGAGCCGGCAGCAGCGGGCATTGAAGAGCAAAGCATGGGTTGGAAAAATACCTTTGGCACCGGTAACGCAGGTGATACCATTACAAGTGGTCTCGAAGGTGCATGGACCACCACACCCGATAAGTGGAGCAATAATTATTTCGAAAACCTGTTTGGCTACGAGTGGGAATTAACCAAAAGCCCGGCAGGTGCCCATCAGTGGAAGCCGAAAGGTGATGCAGGCGCAGGTTTGGTACCCGATGCGTTCGATGGATCCAGGCGTCACGCTCCCTTTATGCTAACTACAGACCTTTCTTTACGAGTAGATCCTGTTTATGAAAAAATATCAAGGCATTTCCTGGAAAATCCCGATGCCTTTAACGATGCATTTGCACGTGCCTGGTTTAAACTTACACACAGGGACATGGGACCAAAAGCTCGTTATTTAGGACCCGAAGTGCCATCTGAAGAGTTGATTTGGCAGGATCCGGTTCCTGAAGCTACACATACCCTGATCGATGATCAGGATATTGCAATGCTAAAAACAAAAATACTGGCATCAGGGCTGTCGGTTTCTGAATTGGTATCTACTGCATGGGCATCGGCATCTACTTTCCGTGGTTCAGATAAACGTGGTGGTGCAAATGGTGCACGTATTCGATTAGCTCCGCAAAAAGACTGGAAAGTAAATAACCCGGCTCAACTCTCGAAAGTGCTTAGTATATATGCAGGCATTCAAGCTGAATTTAACGGTGCGCAACAAAATGGCAAACAGGTTTCGATGGCCGATTTGATTGTGCTGGGTGGATGTGCCGGTATTGAGAAAGCTGCACAAGCTGCAGGGCATTCTGTGGTAGTTCCTTTTATCCCCGGACGTACCGATGCTTCTCAGGAACAAACTGATGTGGAATCATTTGCCGTATTGGAGCCTGAAGCAGATGGTTTCCGCAATTATTCCAAAACAAAATATACCGTTTCGGCAGAAGAAATGCTGATTGATAAAGCACAATTATTGAACCTTACCGCACCCGAAATGACAGTTTTGGTAGGTGGTATGCGTGTGTTAAACACCAATTTTGATCAGTCGCAGAACGGTATTTTCACGCATCGTCCTGAAACGCTTACCAACGATTTCTTTGTAAACCTGCTTGATTTGGGAACCACCTGGAAGGCAGCTTCAGAAGCAGGTGATGTGTTTGTAGGCAGCGATCGGGCAAAGGGTGGTCTTAAATGGATTGGAACCCGTGTCGATCTTATTTTCGGTTCTAACACTGAACTCCGTGCAGTAGCAGAAGTATATGGTTGTGCCGATGGTCAGGAGAAGTTTGTAAAAGACTTTATTGCAGCGTGGAATAAGGTAATGAATGCAGATCGTTTCGACCTGGTATAAATAATTACATAAAAATTTTATTTTAATAGGTGGCCTGCTTAACGGGCCACCTTTTTTTTCCGGTTTAACGCGTTTTTACTGGGTTATAATTTTTATGAACATACTAAATTTAAATTCGATTTAGAAGAATATAAATTAGCTCTCTTGGAATTTATTTGTTTGAAAACGTTGTTTCTAATTCTAAAAATGAGCGCTAAGAATAATGACCCCAGTGGGGTCAAATATTTATAGCCCCCAATAATCAGATAGCCCAACGACCCCAGCGGGGTCGAATGCTTTCAAGTAATACAAGAATACCAAAAGTTATTGGAGCGATTAAAAATATGAACGCTATCTTTTAAGTAATTTAACCAGTAGTCAAAGGATGTTCGACCCCGCTGGGGTCGGGTAGGTATTTGGATATTATTTTTTACAAATATGCGACCCCGGTGGGGTCCAAATACTCACCAAATCCATTTTGGATCAATGACGAGATCCCAATATTGCCGGTGTTATAGGTCACATTTTTTTTATTTTGTTTGTGGTTTTTTCAATTGTAGCGTATCCCTGCCCTTTTGTACCGAAAGTATATCATTTAAAAATGGCGCGGTTAAAGACTCTATTTCTTCTTCCTTAATATCTAATGCTTTTGGATTTGCAACTAATTGCAGCCATGGTTTAGGTGCATCAAAATTGTAAGTTCCAAAAACAATTACAGGTGTACCTTTTACCTGAACACTGTCTCCATCAGAAAGCTCCCATTCATCGGCCCAGTTGTAAAGATATTGTGCATCTTTTTCCTGAAGCCTCAGGCAGGAATGCGATGCAGGATATCCGGGTAGCGCATATTGATGCCAACCAATGCCTTCTTTGTTTTGAATATTGAAGTTCCAGCGTAGTTCCCACTCATCGTTAAAAGTACTGATCGTTTCTTCTGCCTTCCAGTTGGTGAAGAAAAGGCCGGTAGGTGTGGTATCATTTTTACGGCCCATATTGGTGGGGCCTGTATGCATTAATATGCCCTTTTCATAAGTGGCAAATGTTTGCGTGGGGTAGGAAAAATATATGATTTTATTGATATATTTTAGAGAGGAAACCTTTAATGGAAAAGGAAGATAAAAAACAATATCGCCTGTTACATCTACCGGAACAATAACTGAATCCATACTTGCAAAATTTGCAATGTCGGTTCTGTTTACAGCAAAAGCAATTGCCTTATGCAGGCTATCCGTTTTATGCTGCACCAACCACTCTTTACCATTTGCATATTGATAGGCAATAGTTTTGGGTTCTTGTCGCTTTGGTACTGTAATCTCAGTTTGTTTTTTTTCTGCTTGCTGTTTACAGGAAAATAAAAAAAGGATAATAAGGGGTAATAAAAAAACAGATTTATTCATAGATGGATAATTGCGGCAAATTTCCGTCCTTACGCAATCATCATTGTTACATAATTGTCTTAAATTGTTATGTTATTGACAGGTTGTATTATTGAGCACTACCACCCATTACTTGTCTGCGCTTCAATTCCTGTTCGGCATAACCAAATACTTTTTTCATCATATCCGTTTTTCTGAAGGAATATTGGGTCCTGATTTTTTCTTCTTCATCTGCCATAATCTTACACATGCCATCAATAGCGCGTGCGGCAATAAAGTCGGTAATATTAGGTTCAAGTTTTGTTTTGCTTAAAGGAAAAGCATTGTAAGCAGTTGCAATTCTTCTCCAGTCAGCATCTGCTTTTTCCAGTTTTACAGTACTATCCACAATAGGACGAAAAGCAACCATCAGCATTTCACGATTGGTGTTTTTAAAATAATCCGTAGCTGCCTGTGGATTATCAGTAACTAAAATATTCAAAGCATCTCTTACCGTCATTTGCTTGATTGAATTAATAAATATTGGTTTGGCTGCTGTAACTGCCGAACCCATAGCACGGGTAAGTTTTGCTGTGGCTGCATTTACCACGGAAGTTAAACCAAGATCGCGTAGTGTTTTTTCGATTTGTGCCGCATCGCCGGGAAAAGCAAACTGTACAACCGGATTGGACTGCGGATTATTGAAAGCATCGAAACTTGAAAACATGCCTTGCGTTAAGGCATCCTTAAGACCTGTCACCATTTCAAGTTGGGTAGGAATCAATCCAAGTTGGGAAAGGGTAGCGCAGCTTTGGAAACTGGTTGCAGCGGGGATGGCAAGTAAGAGGACAAATAGATATTTTTTCATAAATATGATTGTGGCAAAGGTCCAGCTTAGCAAGTGGATGAATGTTACATAATTAGGAATAAGAGTTATGCAATTCTCTATAAAATGGGTTATATCTGGAACGTTCAGGTAGTCATATTTGGTTGAAAACTAATATTTGTTATTGCATCGTTTGGTAATTGGGGGCAGGATTAGGTAGGGTATTTTGGAAAAAGTTTGAAATTCATGTTAACAAAATTCAACCGTACAGTTTTGCTACCGGATTTCCACTTATTCCTTTGTTTACCAAATTTGCCAGAAAAATGGAAAAAGGTCTGATGTCTTGCCCAACGCTTGCACTTTCCAATGCATTCATGTATTCGTCCCTTGCTTCAACCGGAATAACTGTCCATGGATACCCACCTGATGCCAACATTACATTCATTAAAAATCTTCCCATTCTCCCGTTTCCATCCATGTAAGGATGTATAAATACAAAAACAAAATGACCTAATACTGCCCTTACAGATGCTTCATTTTCTTGCTCCAATAATTCAAAAAGTGCAGGCATTGCTTCACGAACTGCATCCCTGTTTAACGGAGTATGTTTTGAATTGCCAATATATACCTGATGGTTACGGTAACCAGCCAAATCAGAAGCTTTGAGCAAACCGGCAGTAACACTTGGTGCAAAAAGTTCCCTGTACCAGTCGCTATGATCATCATCAGCTACTTTACCACCATTTTGCCCATCCAATATCTTACGGACACTTTTTTCAACCTGCATAAATGCCTGCCAGTATCCTCTTGCAGCCATAGCATCCCGTTGTTTTCTGTCTGCTTCATTTTCGTGATGATGCCATGCACCGCTTCTTACTTTTTCAATTAATTCAGGTGTTACGTTATATCTTTCAATCGAAAGTGAGTGATAGGCATCTGTAGTATAAATTTTATCAACATTGGCCATAAATGCTTCCTTATCATTGGGTAACCCCGGTGCTGCTGGAAATGTATCCATTACGGCATCTCTCATTGCATGCCACATCAGTTTTATCCTGTTTACATAAGGCGACTTTTCCCTTATAATTAATTGAACATCTAATTTGCTTTTAAACGGATCCGTTTCCCTCACATCATAGCCTGCAGACTTCATGGTTTTTATGATATCATCTGCTATTTTGTGCTGCCCATTGTTTCTTAACGCACCTGCCAGCCTGCCTGCAATCGTGCTATGTCCTCCATCGAGCAATAATGCAAGCAATCCGGAAGCGTCCGGGATGATTGACAAAGCTGTTCTCGCATCTGTTGGATGGCTTGAGAATGTATTTTCTGAGCAATGTATGAATGATGATGCCAGCGATAATACCTGAATCCCGTTTATTTCAATGGTTTCCTTGGTTAACGGCAATTCCGAGCGCATTAAAAAGATGGTTGTATCAAAAAGCAATGCTGTTTTAAAATTGTTTGCCTGTGGCGATTTTACTATTAGTTGCGTGGGTACGCTCCAGTTTCCTGCATGTATTTGTACGGATTGTTCGGCAGCAATACACCATTCCTTATTAAACTTCTCATTCAGGAACCGGGCACAGAAATTCCAGTAGGAATGGTACCAGGAAGTTGTGTCGCCTTTTTTCTCATCTGGACGAGCAATAATATACCAGCCACGGGTAACTTCTTTCAAAAAACCATTGGCCAATAACCGTTGCCGGTCAATCCTGCTTAATTCATCGGTATGTATGGCAATCTTTCCTTCATCCTGTAGCCGATGGAGTGCCAAAAGTGAATGCGCTAATTTTTCTGCCGGAGTAGCCATTGGTTTGTGTCTAAATTATATTTACTTGCCGTCTTGTAATTATAATAACATGCTGTGTTAAAATTATAATAACGAGTCGTGTCAAAATTATATTAAAATGCTCAATAAAATAATATAATTTGTTTTCGAAATAGATTGTAAAGGGATAGTAGCTATTTATAAGTAATTATATTTGATGATAGAGTTAAATTAAACGGTGAGCCAACAGTTTTACACTAAGGTAATTTTAGAATGATACGATCAGCTTTTATACAAGTGTTTTTGTTGACTTTACTTTTCAATTTTAAATCGAATGATTTAAAATGTCAATCAAATCAACCCTATGTAGACAGCATAAACGCTTACAAATTGTTTGTAGATTCATTGGTAAATTCTTTTAATTCAAATACTGAATCCACTCTTTTGCATGGAATTATTCATTATTCCTGTCTTAATGGCAACGGAGGATATGGAAGTGGCGGGTCTGCCGACATTTATCAAGACCCAAAGGATAAGTTGGTATATCAGCTTTCTTATAGCAAAGGTTGTAATAATATTAGCACAGAGAGAACTTTGTATTATATTAATAACAAAATTGTACTTGCCATCATATTTGATAAAGGAAAAAATAGAATAAACTATTACCGCGATGACAAATATTTAAATGTTGATGGTTTGAAATTGGGGAAAGTAAAAATAGCGAACCAAGACCTTATAGACGGGTATAATGTTTTGAAAGAATTTAAATAGTAAATAACAACTGCTAATAAGTGCATTGCTGGGAAAGCAAACAAATTGGCGTTTGCCCAAATTCCGGACTAAATGAAAGGCTTAGATTTTGATCCATACCTAACCTTTACTGAGATGCAAATAAAATTCAATTTACTCCCGGATAAATTCATGTATAACAGTGTAAGAATTGAATTGGAATAAATGCTGCTTTAATAAAACTGTATCCATTGGTTAGATTGCCATTATAAGGGGGGTATTGAACAAAAAAAGCCACCTTATCTAGGTGACTTTTTGTGGGAGTACTCGGGTTCGAACCAAGGACCCTCTGCTTGTAAGGCAGATGCTCTAAACCAGCTGAGCTATACTCCCTTTTTCGATTTGGGAGTGCAAAAATAGGGGGCTGAATCATTCTACCCAACTTTTTTTTCAAAATCTTTTTTTGCCATCATTTTTTACACCAAACAAAAGGGCCGCATACTAATCAGTACACGGCCCTTCAATAATAAATAATCAATCCTAAACAACAAATCCTACTTCTTCGCCCCCTTTACATACTTCTCCAGCCATGCATATTGCTCTTGCAGCATATGCAGCACATTTTGCCTTCCGGCATATCCATGACTTTCATAAGGCAGGCTTACAAACCGAACGGTACCACCAAGACCTTTAACGGCCGCATACAGCCTTTCGCTGTTAATGGGGAAGGTGCCGGGGTTATTATCAGCATCGCCATGTATCAGCAACAGGGCATCTTTAATTTTATCGGCATAAGCAAAGGGGCTCATTTTCATGTATACATCAGGTGCCTGCCAAAAGGTACGCTCTTCGGCCTGAAAACCAAATGGGGTAAACGTACGGTTGTAGGCGCCGCTGCGGGCAAGACCGGCCTTAAATAAGCGGGTATGTGCCAGCAGGTTAGCGGTCATAAAGGCGCCGTAGCTGTGACCACCTACACCTGCCCGTGCAGTATCGCCATAGCCAAGTTGATGGATTTTAAGTAGAGCGGCCTGTGCATTCAGCGTAAGTTGCTCCACAAAATTATCGTTGGGTTGCTTATCGCCTTCGCCCACAATGGGGAATTCGGTGGCATCCATTACACAATAACCCATGGTGGCGTAAAATACCGGGCTACCCCAGGTAACACCGCTAAAACGGTATTGGCTACCACGAACCTGTGCAGCATCGGCTGCGCTTTTAAACTCGCGTGGATAGGCATACATGAAGATGGGAAGTGGTTTGTCAGTACCAGGTGTAAATCCGGCGGGTAGGTAAACCGTAGCGGTAAGATCAATACCATCGGCACGCTTGTAATTTATTTTTTCCTTTTTCAGGTTGCGTAGGGCGGGCTGCGGATCGGTAAATGCTGTAAGTGCGGTACTACTGCCGTTTACAAGATCGCGCAGGTAATAATTGGGCACGTCGGTTTGGCTTTCTCTGCGGGTAATTACTTTCTTTTTATCGGCATCAATTACTTCTACAATGGTTTCGTAAAAAGGCTCTTCGCAACGCCAGATGATATTATTTTTCTTTTGGGTAAGGTCAAATTCAGCTAAAAATGGCAAATCACCTTTGGGAGATGCTCCTTCGCCCTCCATGAGCAATGCGGTGCCATTATTGATGGTTTTTAAAACATTACGGTTGTATTGGTTGCGGGTAAGTACCGGGCTTCCCGGGTTGTTATAGCCATCATTGGTGCTGCGGTCAATCAACACTTCTGTAGCGCCGGTAGCAGGGTTCAGCCTGTGTACTTTTACTTTCTGCTGACGCTGTAAACCTTCGTTCAGCAAAGCAAGATTATCGTTTCCCCAAATAATGCCACGATAGCGCATCTGCGTTTTGGCAAGTGTAGTAGCTTGTCCGCTAAAAGGCGCATCGAGCGTATAAACGGCGTCGTGAAATTCCACATTCGTTTTATACAACCCACTGTCTAAAGGCGCTGCCCAAACTGCAGTGGCAGGTTTATCGGCACGCCAGCTAAAACCGCGTGGTACATTTTGTATATTGTCAAAACCACTTGGCGCGGTTTCCGATGATGGAAGCGAAGCGAGTTTTTTGATTTCCCTGCCTGAAGCATCGGTAATAGTAACGGAAGAAGGGAAACCATTTACAGGCACGAGGTAGCTGAAAGGCTTTTGAATCTGGCGAACCATGTAATATTTCTTATCGGGAGATGCATTAATGGTAGTATAAATGCCGGGTTTGCCGAATTTTGTTTCAACGCCACCTTTATTCATTACCGGTTGACCAGCAGCGTAAAAAGCAAAAAGCGCTTCATCATAAGGATTCTTGATCATATCCTGGTACGTGCGGCTGGGAGCGGCTTTGCCAAGGTTTTCCTGTATTACCGGGCCGGTGGGTGCTGATGGTGCCTTGGGGGCAACAGAAGCAGCGGCTAGCGTAGCTGTGTACATCAGCGTTGCATCGTCTAAATAGCTATATCCATCGAGCGTAAGGTTCAGCGCTGATTTGTTTACTTTTTTGGCAACCGCTGTTTTTACTTCAATTTCATACAGGTCGATGCGATCAGTAAGCGTATGGGAAAAGGCAATTTTGTTTTGCGATGGGTTCCAGGTTGGCGCTCCACCTTTCAGGTTTGCCGGCAATCCCGTTACCTGCATTTCTTTGCCCGTTGCAATATTTTTAATTTTCATGTTGGTAATGTAATTGGCGCGGCTAGGGCCAAAATTGCGGGGGTTGATACGCAGCCCTGCAATACGCAACTCGGGTTGTGCCAATTCTTCCACATCGGGGTACTGACTCCGCTCCATAATGAGCATGAACTGGGCTTTATCGTCAATGCTAACCGTAGGGGTAGGTGGCGCAAGCAGCAAATCTTCCAACAACTTTGGCGGACGCTGATAGGGTAACGCTTCCTGTGCAAACAGGGATACAAACGAAAACAAGAAACCAATAGTAAATACCATTTTCCTCATAAAATGTAGTTTAATTGGGGTATTTGACGATAAAGGATGTATTTACTTGTTAATTAGTTTTCATTTAATTTTTTAAATTCCTGTGTAATCATTACCGCTACCTTACTTGCACCGGGGTCAACCGCCTGGTTTGCAAGCGCTACGACTACCCATTGTTGTTCAGGGCAAATGGCTAAATGACTGCGGAAACCATACGTGCCACCGCCATGTTCTAAAACGGCAAGTTTTTCTGTAACCGGACTCATTTGCCATGAAAGCGATACCACGGATGGTGGGTTATTATAGGTTGGCGTGGTAAGCAATTTTGCCATTGTTGAATTGCCAGCCATCAATATAGCGTTGGCTTTTCCATAATTCAATAAATCGATTGCATTGCTTTTTATACTTCCTGCCGGAGCTAGCGATTGGAAATTCCAGTAAGGCTTTGTTTGCATTTTTTCATCATAACCAATGGCCTGCCCGGGCAGTATCGTATTTGCCGCTGTGGTTTGTTTTAACTGCATGGGTTTAGCAATATAGGTTTCTACGAGTTGGGTAAAAGGCATTTTATAAATGCGGCCTAGTATGGTGCCCAAAATACCCATAGCATAATTACTGTATTCGTATTGTTCGCCTGGTTTGCGGTTGGGTTTAATTTGTTTTAATCCATTAAAAAGCATGTCGTCATTGTAGTGGTTGTAAGGATCATTTTGGTCTATGCCTTTGGATGAAAATAAATCAACAGGCAGGCGGGGTAACCCGCTTGTGTGATTAGCAAGATCAACGATTTTAATGATTTGTAAAGCTTCGTTTACAGCCACACTATCGGGCAGGTATTTGGTAATGGGATCATTTAATGTTAGTTTTTTTTCTGCTACCGCTTTTGCCAACAGATAGCCTACAAATGTTTTGGTGATGGAACCAATTTCATACACTGTATTCGAATTTACTTTCACATTATTGGACCTGTCAGCTTCACCGTAATTATAAAAATAATCTTTCCCCTTCCAATGTATAGCAATGCTTACGCCAGCCGTAGCGCTGTCTGAAATATAACTGCGTGCAGCCCTATCTGCAATGCTGTCCATCTTTGTGCGCATTGGGTTATCGTTGTACAACGTAATACGCTTTGGCGCAGCATCATCTTTGTAAGGTTGCATGGCAAAAGTTTCTACCAGGCCTGTGGAATCGAGCCCTACCAGGGTTTGCAGCGTAAGTCCTGCTAACATTTTGGTTTTGTATTTATTAATTCCCTTTGTGCTACGTTCAAAGTCAAATTGGGTAATGGCACCATAGGGCGCAAGTTGCGATACAAGACCCTGTTCCAATACTTGCCGGCTTACTTTACTTTTAAAAGATGGCGCCATTAAAGCGTACAAGCTGTCAATTTGTTTTGTATTGAAATATTTTTTTATCAACTGTGCCTGTTCATCTACTTCTTTTTCATAAGCGGTTACAGGGCCGGTTTGTGCAGTTGCTTGGCATAGAAAAAGAATATAAATAAAGAATAGGGATAAATGCTTCATGATATGATCCATTTTTTTTAATAATTGTGTTATATGGAGCAATGCGCCCGTCGCCGTTCGAAACCAAACTGAACAACACTAAACCAAACTAAACTAAACTAAACTAAACCCAAAGCATTAAACCGTCTCCGTCCACTTTTCCCGCTCATCCGGACTAAATTTCCATGGTGCAAAATTGTTTTCAATATTACCAAACATGGCATTCCAATCGCCGGGACTATTGCTTTCATCAAGTATTAAATACCTGCGCTGTTTCAAAATAATATCCAGCGGGCTGATGCTTACCGGACATTCTTCCACACAGGCATTACAGGTAGTGCAGGCGCGTAATTCTTCCGCAGTAATATAATCGTGCAACAGACTTTTTCCGTCGTCAACCCATACACCGTTGTTGGCATTCAGCACCTTCCCAACTTCCTCAAGCCGGTCGCGGGTTTTCATCATGATGGAACGCGGACTAAGAACTTTTCCAGTTAAATTAGCGGGGCAGGCTGCGCTGCATCGGCCGCATTCGGTGCAACTGTATGCATCCAGCAGATTTTTCCAACTAAGGTCAAAAACATCTTTGGCGCCAAATTGTGCCGGAGCTTCATCGGGCAATTTACTCATAATAGGATCATTGCTGATGTCCTGTCCCATAGCGAGCGCCACTTCTTTTTGTATTTCCGGCATATTGGGCATGGAAACACCCTGTGGCCGGGTAAAATATGCATTGGGGAAGGCAAACATGATATGCAGGTGTTTGCTGTAAGGCAGGTAATTTAAAAAAACCAGAATGCCGGCAATATGCACCCACCACGCGGTTCTTTCCATTCCAATGAGCATCGTATCCGACAAGCCATTAAATAAGGGAGCTAACAAACTGCTTATCACAAATGGACCCGTTGGGTGGTCGGCATAATGACCAATCCCGCGTGCCTGTAATAGCTGATCGGTGGCATTCATAGTAAGAAATAAACTCATCAGTACAATCTCAATAACCAGGATGATATTGGCATCAGTGCGCGGCCAACCATCCAAATCACCGCTTACAAATCGGCGGATTTTTAACGCATTACGGCGTACAAGAAAAATAACACAGGCAATAATGACCAATGCAGCAAGTATTTCAAAGGTATTTATCAGGAAAGTATATAATCCACCAAGCGCAGGAGCAAAAAGTCGGTGGGTTCCCAACAATCCATCAAGTACAATTTCCAATACTTCGATATTTATGATGATGAAACCCGCGTACAGCACAAAGTGCATAATGGCAACTTTCGGGTTTTTAAACATCTTTTTTTGCCCGAATGCAATTAACAGCAAATTGCGCAGCCGGGTAGCGCTATCGGTTTCAATCACTTCATCACGACCCAATAAAATGTTGCTTCGCATTTCGCCAATGCGTTTGGAGAAAAGGTAAATGGCGATGGCTGCCATGAGGGCAAAAGCAATCTGTGGAATCATTTGCATGCTATTTTTCAATTAACAGGGGCTAAATTAGGATAGAATGCGTGGTTTAAAACGGATTGTGGTTATTTTGCCGATAAACCAATAGGAAAGTGTCAAAAAAATATATTCTCGACGGGCAACAGGCGGATCTGAAGATAAAAAGAATGGCCCTTCAGATACTGGAGGAAAATGTGGATGCAGGCCAGATAATTCTTGCTGGCGTTGCACCCAATGGCAGCCTGATTGCTTCCAAGCTCAGAGATTTAATTCAGCGGCATTTGGATTCGCCCGTGTTGCTGCAGGAAATTAACCTCGACAAAAAGCATCCGACTGCTATTGCAGTTGAGCCTGCTTTCCCGCTTGATGGTGCAATTGTAATTTTGATAGATGATGTAGCCAATAGTGGCCGAACCCTTACCTATGCAATAAAGCCTTATCTCGAAGCACATCCTGCAAGTATTCAAACCCTTGTTTTGGTAGATCGTACCCATAAAAAGTTTCCGATTCAGCCCGATTATGTGGGTTTTGCACTTGCCAGCACCTTGCAGGAGTATATTGATCTGGATGTGGAAAATGGGGAGATTAAAGGGGCGTGGATGGAGTGAAATTTAGGTTAAGGTTAAGGTTGAGATTACAGGAATACATGGGTACATGAATGAAGAATCAGGTTAAGGTTAAGGCTGAGAAATACATGAGTACATAAGTTCATGAATACATGAATGATGAATAAGAAGGTTGTTTAGAATTGATTTAAATAAGTACCGAAAAATAATAAAAGGCATCTTTTAATTATAACCTTACGGTGGGGCACCCATCTCCTTTGGAGAGGGGATGGGGGTTAGGTTAAAATTTAAAGTTCCACGTAACACTTGGTATAATGGGAAAAATACTCACCTGTACGGCTTCTACTTGTTGGGTTCCTGCAGCCGGATCACCGGATTGGCCGAAAAAGATAAAGTAAGGATTAAGGCGGCTGTACACATTATAGGCCCCAAATACCCAACTGCTTTTATAATTCTTTTTGCTGTCGGGATTGGGGGTGTAGGTGAAACTTATATCAGCACGGTGATAAGATGGCGTACGGTAGGCATTAATCCTGCTGAATTCCTGGGTTAATACGCCGTTGATAAAATAAAAACGTTCGGGGTAGGTGGCTGCATTACCTGTGGCAAAAACGAAGGCTCCGCCAAATTTCCATTTTTTCGACATGTCGTAATTGGCAATGATGCTCAGGTCGTGCCTGCGGTCAAATTTGGCTGGATATTTTTCCCCGGCATTGAGGTCTGGAAATTGGCGCCAGGTCCAGCTAAGGGTATAGCCAATCCATCCATTCAATCTTCCGCGGGTTTTGTTTACGAAAAATTCAGCACCATAGCTCCATCCTTTTCCAAAAACAAAATCTTCTTCAGGATCGTTGAGTCCGGGGGTATAGCCTTCGCGATATTCAATCTGGCTGTTCATGGTTTTGTAATACAATTCCACCGATGTTTCCCATACATTCTTTTTAAAATTCTTAAAGTAACCCAGCGCATATTGCCACCCGTTTTGCGGTGGCACGCGATAGGTACTTGCCACCCAAAGATCGGTAGGGAGCGTGGAAGCACTGTTAGTGGCAAGATGAATGTATTGAAGATTTCGGGTTACGCCACCTTTTATCGAACTGCTTGCATTTAAGGCATACCGCATGGTTAGCCGTGGCTCCCAGCCGGTATATTGTTTTACCTTTTCACCCTTACCGTAAGATATACTGTCGGTTATATTTCCATCTTCATCCTTTTGGTATCGCTGATAAGCCCCCATTTGAGAAAACCCACTCCAGCGAATGCCGCCGTTTAGTTTTACTTTTTCACTTATTTCCCAGTCATCCTGAATAAAAAAAGCATATTCACGCCCATATTTTTTCTGGGTATTTTGGGGTGGAATTTCCGTTTCGCCCTGGCTGCCCGAAAACGAATTGGGCAAAAATGTATGGTATGTGTATTGGGTACCGAATTTTACTTTATGCTCAGGCGCCGGGTACCAATCAAAATCTATTTTCCCATTCAAATCGCGAATCCCACTCGATAGCACCACCCTGAAATCGTACTGCGTAGCATCGAATTTAAAGTTGTAATCATTGTAGACCAGCGTGGTATTGGCAAAAAGCTTATTGTTGAATACATGGTTCCATCTTACGGTACCGGTTGCATTACCCCATGGAATAGTGGTATTAAAAGCCCGTTCCGTACTTTTAAAATTAAATACATCTCTGCCAAAGTATCCGCTGAAATAAAGGCGGTCCTTTTTGCCCAACTCAAAATTGGCCTTGGTATTGAGATCGTAGAAATAATAGCCGCTGCCGGAAAAGTTGGATGTTTTGGGTACAAATGGTTTAACCAATGCATCAATATAGGTGCGCCTTGCTGCCACTAAAAAGGATGATTTATTTTTTTGAATAGGCCCTTGGATCGAAATCCGCGAAGCAATCAGCCCGATGCCGCCTTCTACTTCATAGTCCTGATTATTGCCATCCTTCATGGTAATATCCACCACGCCGCTAAGCCTTCCGCCATATTGGGCGGGCATTCCACCTTTTATGAGCGATACATTTTTTACTGCATCTCCATTAAAAACAGAGAAAAAACCGAATAAGTGCCCGGGATTATAAACAACGGCATCATCCAGTAGAATCAGGTTTTGGTCGGGGCCGCCTCCCCGAATATATATACCCGAATTGCCTTCGCCTGCGCTCATAACGCCGGGTAAAAATTGCAAGGCTTTCAATACATCTACCTCACCCATGAGTGCGGGTATCTGTTTTATTTTATCAATGGAAAGATCAACCTGCCCCATTTGTGCATTGCGTACATTGCCATCGCGCCTTCTGCCGGTTACCACCACTTCATCCGATTGGAAACTTTCAGGAATCAAACTACAATCAAACCGGATATTGCTATCCAGGACTACTTCCACAATTTTTGGATTATAGCCTACATAAGAAAATATCATTTGATAGGTACCCTTTTCGAGGGTAAGCGAAAAATAACCATAAGCATTTGTAGTGATGCCCCTGTTATTGTTTGCAACTGTGAGATTAGCGCCAATTAATCGCTCGCCGCTTAGTGAGTCAGTAATAAAACCGTTGATGGTAAACTTTTGAGCCTGCGCAGAATGAGCAAGCAGGGATCCAAGGATTATCAATAAAAAGTTCCGAATTCTACACATCATAAGTCAGCATTACAAGGAATAGCCTTTCATTTTGTTCAACCTTTTATCAAGAAAAACTGAATGGCCGCGCGAAGATACAGGACGCATGTGTAAGCCTTTCGTTAACAAATTGCCAGCAGCCCATTACTTTTGCGCCATGTTAGTAGGATTGACAAATGTAACTTTTGAGTTTGGGGCCCGTGCCATTGTGCGCGATGCCACCTGGCATATACACCCCAATGAACGTATTGGATTGATTGGATATAACGGTACCGGAAAATCTACCTTGCTGAAATTATTGGTAGGTGAGTACCTGCCAAATGCAGGCACCGTTGAGCGTGGCAGAAATGTAACCATGGGTTATTTGCACCAGGATTTGCTGAGCCAGGAAATCAGTAAATCTATCCTGGAAGTAGCTATGGATGCTTTTGAAGAAGCAAGGAGCATTGAAAGAGAAATGCACCGGATTGAAAAACTGCTGGAAACTGACCATTCAAATGATGCTTTGCTGGATAAATACAGCCATTTGCTGCACGATTTTGAAGTGGCAGGTGGCTATAACATGGAGCATCAGGCGGAGGAAATATTGCATGGCCTGGGATTTGAAACCGATCAGTTTGGCAAGCCCTATCAGCAATTTAGCGGTGGCTGGCGCATGCGTGTACTATTGGCAAAAATGATTCTGCAGCACCCTGATGTGCTGTTGCTCGATGAACCTACCAACCACCTTGACCTTCCATCTATTGAGTGGCTGGAAAAATATTTAGTGCATTATCCAGGTAGTGTAATTATTGTAAGCCACGATAAGTTTTTCCTGAACCGAATGGTAAAAAAGATTGTGGAAGTGTATCAGCAAGAGCTGCATATCTACAGTGGCAATTTCGATTTTTATGAAAAGGAAAAGGTGGAGCGCATAGAAATAATGAAGCGTGCCTTTGAAAATCAACAGGATTATATCAGGCAGCAAGAGCGATTTATTGAGCGTTTTAAGGCCAAAGCGAGCAAAGCAGCGCAGGCCCAAAGTGCTATGAAAAGGCTTGATAAACTGGATGTGCTGGAAAATGTGGAACTGGAAAGACCCAATATCCGCATCAATTTTATGATTGATCAGCAACCGGGGAAAATATTGTGTACGCTTAAGCATGTCAGTAAATCCTATGGTTCGGTAAAAATATTGGAAGATACAGGGGCCGAAATAGTCAGGGGCGATAAAGTTGCTTTGATTGGTGCCAATGGAAAGGGTAAATCAACTCTGCTTAGGATAATTGCCGGCATTGAACCAGTAGATGGACAGCGTATTTGGGGACACAATGTAAAAGAAGCCTTTTATGCGCAGCACCAATTGGAAGCGCTTGACCTGAATAATAATATTTTACAGGAAATGGCTACGAGTAGTGCGGCAAAAACCGAACTTGAATATCGCTCATTGCTGGGTTGTTTCCTGTTTGGCGGCGAAGAAGTGGAGAAGAAGATTAAGGTGTTAAGCGGCGGTGAAAAGGCAAGGGTGGCATTGGCTAAAACCATTGTAAGCAAGGCGAACTTACTGATGCTCGATGAACCTACCAACCACCTTGATATGCATAGTGTGGATTTGCTGGTGGAAGCGCTGAATAAATATGAAGGCAGTATCATATTAGTAAGCCACGACCGCTATTTTATCAGCAAAGTGGCAAACGTTTTCTGGGAAATCATTGATTATAAAATTCGCGAGTTCAGGGGCACCTGGGATGAATATGTGCTTTGGAAAGAAAAAATTGTGGTAGAACAACAGGCAAAAGCGGTTGCTGACCAAGCTGCGGCTGCCGGAAAAGTAGCCCCAACAGTAACAAAGCCTTTACCCGCTCCCAAGGCAGTTGAACCGGTTGCTGTAAAAGGAAAACCCATTAATAAAGATTTACAAAAGGAATTTCAAAAGCAACAAAAGCATTTCGAGAAATTAGATAGCGACATTAACACCCACAAGGGTAAAATGGCAGCGGTAGAAGCAAGGCTTGCACTACCTGAAGTGTACGGTGATGTAAAGGTTTTTAAAGAAACTGAGCAGGAGTATCAACAATTATCACGTCAATTAGTCAATTTGCAAAAGGACCATGAAGCTGCTTTTGAAAAAATGATGGAATTGGAAGATGCCCTGCAGGACTAAGGTTTTGGTGGAAAGCACATTGTAAGGAGTCAGACTTCGGCTGAATGGCAGATTGAACACTTCAAGGCACCTGAATGAGTTTCCCTTGCAAAAACGCCTGAATTTGGTTGGGGTTCACATTGTAACTCATTGATTTTCATCTTTCTGTGCAATTTTCTCCGCTTCGATGCTTGGTGAAAGGCTGGCAGGTATTAAATTTTTTCCTTACTTTTGCAAAGCTTTTATTAGTTTTAGGTTTTCCCGATACCAATAATAGGGGTTACGTTTTACCCGTTTGGGTATTAAGGAAAACTTTATCTAAGAAAGTTTACACACACATGTTTAGAAGCTTATCGGCTTTTTTAAACATATTTTCTGAATTTTCGACCTGTTTCGGGTAGGATTTCAGTCTCACTAAAACAAAATTTATGAAAGTAACAAAACAGGTAGCAGGCATCTTCTACCTACTGAAAGCGGGGATTTTTACGCTTTTGTTAGGAAGTTTTCTTGTTGCGGCAGCTACTTCGGGTAGTTTACCCGATAATCCAAATGAGCGCCCTAACACAAGAAAAGGAATGGCAAGCTATTATGCTAATTCATTTGTAGGTCGCAAAACCGCAAATGGCGAAATCTTTAGTCAGGAAAAATTAACTTGTGCAAGTAACGTTTACCCTTTGGGTACCTGGCTTAAAGTAACCAATTTACGTAATGGAAAATCTGTAATCGTTAAGGTAAACGACCGTATGCATCCAAAAATGAATAGGGTGGTTGATTTGTCTAAATTAGCTGCGCAGGAGCTCAATATGATCAAATCAGGTGTAACACAGGTTCAGGTGGAAAGCCTTGGAAAAGTGCTTCCTGTAACTCCCTAATATTAAATAATTATAAAATTTAGCTCCTTAGGGAGCTTTTTTTTTAGGTTCCCCAATCCACAATCTTTACCCATTAGTGAACTGTATAAAATTTATACAGTTATACTTATACATTTGCAAAACTAAAAAACTAACTATGAGAATTGTTTTACTGGCATTATTTACGCTTGGTCTGTGTGGTGTTGGCCGGACACAGGATAAACCGGGTCCTATCAAACAAGGTACTTTAGCCATACAAATTGGAGCTTTTGATTTTCAGACTGCACAAAAAATCCGAACACAATCCCTATCTTCCGTTCTTGGCAATAAGGAATGGTCGAAACCTAGTGAGATGGATATGGCTTTTGGTTTAAGCTATATTAAGGGAATCAGCAAGTTTTTCGACTATTCCATTAATGGCTATTTCGGTTCAGTTAAATATCCGGTTCGCAATAGCAATGGAACAACGGTACCCGGTGCTTCAAGTAAATTGCTTTTCGAAGTGGATGGTTCTGTACACATGAAATTGCTTCCTGATAATTTCATTGTTGTACCCTATCTTTCTGCAGGTTTAGGTGGCTCTACCTGGAATGGCCGGTTTGAAGCATTTGCACCACTTGGAGGTGGGCTTCAGTTTGGAGTAGGCCAAGAATATTTTGCCTTTACAAATTTCCAATATCGCGTTCCTGTTACCCAGGGTGCTAATTACCACTTTCTATATAGCTTAGGATTTGGTGGCCCCATTGGTAAACCACGCGAACCGGAAGTAAAGGAAGTACCTCCTGCTCCGGTGGTTGTTGCGGCAGTTCCTGTTGATACAGATGGTGATGGTATTATAGATGCAGAAGATAAGTGCCCAACCGTACCGGGTGTTGCACTTTATCAAGGTTGTCCTGTTCCTGATACAGATGGTGATGGAATAAAAGATGATGTAGATAAGTGTCCAACCGTTGCCGGTGTTGCACAATATCAAGGTTGCCCTGTACCTGATACTGATAATGATGGTATTAAGGATGATGTAGATAAGTGTCCAACAGTAGCAGGTTTAGCAAAGTATCAGGGTTGTCCTATTCCTGATACTGATGGGGACGGAATTAACGATGAAGAAGATAAGTGTCCAACAGTGGCTGGTATAGCAGAATTACGTGGTTGTCCCCGTCCTCCATTTAAAGCTGAAAATGTTTTGTTTGCCACAGGAAAAGCAACGCTGGTAGTAAGGGGCAAACAAGAACTTGATATTTTGGTTCCTTATTTTACGGAAAATGCCGGCGTTAATGTTACTATCGAAGGGCATACGGATAATACCGGAAATGATAAAATAAACCAAAAACTTAGTGAACAGCGCGCTGCTGCTGCAAAAGCCTATCTAGTGAGTAAAGGTATTGATGCATCGCGCATGACTACAGTAGGTTATGGCGCCACCAAACCTATTGCAGATAATAAAACTGCAGAAGGACGTAAAATGAATCGCAGGGTTCATTTTACCATAAATGAATAATTATATTTGATCTAATACTTTTTAGGCCCGACGATAAAAGCGTCGGGCCTTTAGTTTTTTATTACATTTTTTATTAGGTAAAGGAAACGATATTTGAAAGAATGTAAAAACCTTCTTTCAAAACCAAAGTGTTATAACCATTATTTAAATCATACATTTAACCTTAAAATATTTTACCATATGATTACTTACATCGAATTATGGAAAGCCAAACAAGCCTGGCTAGACCTTTCCACTGAGGGCAGGACAGATTATATGACTGCTTTAGGTCCCGCCATTCAAAGTTTACTGGAAGGCGGTGCAACAATAATAAGTTGGGGTGTAAATGATGCATCTACCAATAGCCGTGCAGCATATGACTTTTTTGGTGTGTGGACATTTCCATCCGTTGAAGCAGCTAAACAATTTGAACAAATGGTAGAAGGTGCAGGATGGTATCAATATTTCGATCAGGTGAATGCAATGGGTAGTACATCGGCACCACCGGAAGTAATTGGGAGGATGATTGAGTTGTAAGGAAAATCTGCAGGTTGTTATATATAAAGGGCAATCTGCAGATATTTTATCATAATTGAATTCTTTATCAATTTACTCTTAAGATTTACGTATGTTGGCTTTACACATATTCACTCCTACCTCGTCAACCGATAAACAAAAACCGCTGCCCTCTCAGTAAGCTTTTGCAGTTCATTCAGCTTTAGGGTTTCGCCGGGAGCATGTGCACCGCCACCGGAAGCACCAAGCCCATCAATACAATCCACATATTGTGCCACCCAACTTATATCGCCCGCGCCACGACTGCCGGGATCGCCGGCTTTTACGGCACCAAGCCGCATATCATTGCTAACCTTGTCGAGAATTTCTACCAATGCATAATTTCCGGGTTTGGGTTCCATGCTAGGGAAGCCATCATGAAAAGAAAAACCTGCAGTGGTGCCGCGTAAATTTTTTGAAGCAATGGTTTTCATTTTATTACGGGCATTTTCTTTTTGTGCTTCACCCAAAAAACGAAGATCACCCTGAACAGCTGCCAATGGAGCTATGATATTGGTTTTGCCAGATACGATACCACTGTAAGTATGTTGGTTATAATCCAGTTCGGTACCACCCGCCATAATGCCGGGGCTGATGGTAAGGTATTTTTCGCCTTCCATTGTAGTGCGTATTTCATTGAGTATTCTCGCTGCTTCGTAATTGGCACCATAGCTCGTACGTTCTCCAAACATTCCTGCTGAATGCGCCTGTTCGCCGGTTACATTCAACAACCAACGGCTGCTGCCACGACGGCCAACCGCAACAGTTTGAAAGTTTTGTGCTGTTTCGAAACCCAATGCGATATCCGATTCTTTTGCACGGTCAATAAAATCTTGCCTGCTGACGATTTCAGGTTTCCCTGTACTTTCTTCATCGCCGGTATAATAACATACAATGGTGGCATCATCTATCAATTTTAATTGATGTAATGCCTGGCAAACGGCCAGCATCATAATATTGCCGCCCTTCATATCTACCACACCCTGACCCGTTACTGTAGAATCATTTAACAGCCGGTAGGGGTTGGCTTCCATATCAGGTTCAAAAACGGTATCAAGGTGACCAATCATCAGGATGCGTTTTCCTTTTTTACCCTTTCGGTAAGCAACTAAATGCCCCGCTCTTTGTAGCGAATCGGGCAGGTTAACCCATTCGGTGGTGAAGCCAATTTTTCGAAATTCTATGGAGAGTTTTTCGCCCACTTGCTTTACCCCTTCTACATTCAATGAACCGCTGTTGATATTTACGATATCTTCCAGCAATTTAAGATTGGCCGAATGGTTTTTGGCTACTTGAGCCATAATATTTTTTTCAGTTGCCGACAGGGATTGGCCATTGGCTATTTTCAATAATAAAACAAAAGCTAAAGTAATATAGAAGATTCTCATGGGATTTTCTAATTGTAGAATCAATGTCGTTTACTTAAGCGAAAATAAGGTGTGTGGATAATAAAGTTCTTTGACAACTAATATAAATCATTGGTGGTTTTTACTTTTACAGGGTTATGGGGGCATATTTAATTTAGAAAGCCCTTTAAAGAGTGAA
>JBGSLS010000089.1:0-87947 GCA_041740575.1 Chitinophagaceae bacterium
GAGTATTGACTTTATTTCTGCTGCTGACCTTCTATGGATGGATGGCTTATTATTTAGTTCCATGTATAAAATTTAAATAAGCCAAAAATACAATCACTACCAGGGTACTAACAATACGCGCTATCTCGGGTGTTTACTTAATTTTGGTGTCCGTAATTTCATTTTGGTTTGGCTTGGTCTTAATTTTTATAACAAATCTTCTGACTGTTCTTTCACAAATTATATTATTACTAAAGTTATCTTCTAACTCATCGAAAATTTTTTTAAGAATTTCTTTTGTATTGTCTGTTTTAAAGTCTATTGTGAATATTTCTTCCATTTTGACAATTAATGTCAAAAAGTCTCCTTGGGTGTCAACTGTTGTCAAATGTGGCAATGTCATGTCAATAAGGATTAAAAGTAAATTTTTAGCTTTGTATTGTAAATTTATTTATTCACAAGTAAAAATTATCAAAATGCCAAAAGATTTGATGGATTATTTAGGAGATGCACTAGATGCAGGCTTCAATGCTGCTGGTGATGCAATGGATGCAGGCTTCGATGCTGCTGGTAGAGGATTAGATTGTGTATTGGGCGGAAATTCCTCTTCGGACGAAGATGATGATGATTACACTGAAATTACAATAAGAATTAAAAAGTAATAATCAATGTAACCATATTTTGGGGGGCTTGCCCCCCTTTTTTATGCAAAAAAGGCAATCAATCAATAAAATTGAAGCATTGCCATGACCAAATTGCCGGATTATTATGTGAACGTTTTTTGTCCGGTGGATGCGGCCAATTGGTTGCCGCAAAAAAGGCAGCGGCTCATTCTTGTTGGTACGAGAAAAGCATTTTCCATTTCACCACCCAGGCCTTTGTTGCGTAAACCAAAAATCAGGGAGATACTCGAGAAGGAACCTGATGTTGCGATTCCTGATTATGTGCTAAAAAGAATGAAAGGCGGGTATCGCGATTTACCCATTATTGTTGATCCTGATGATGCCAACGCCCTCGCTCCTACCTGCGTAGCCCATTACGCAAAAGACCAAAGCACACGCCTTGTAAAAGATGCAAAATTTCCTTTGGGTGTAAGGCCTTTTACGGTAAGGGAATACGCCCGCCTGCAGGGTTTCCCCGATGATTTTCATTTTGCAAACAAACGGTCTTCTTACAAACTCATAGGCAATGCCGTGCCAGTACACATGGGTGCATGGGCCTGCCACCCTTTGGGTGGTGGGTAAGGAGGCGATGCGGTATTTTTCCTAGGCCCCCGTAATAGAGAGAATTAAAATTCCAATGCCAAAGATTTCCTGCATTGGCATCTTCCCCCCGCCGGGGGGATTGATGGGGGCAAATTGGCAATGCAGTGCCGGTGCACATGGGTGCATGGATTGGGAGGGAGGCGATGCGGTATTTTAGATGAATGTTGGCAAGATCCCGTTCGATATTTAAAACGGAAAAGTGCCTTTTCCTAAAGGTTTCCGGTTATTTTCTGATAAGCGCGGCAATAAGCAGCAGGAAAGTAAGTAACAAAATCACGTAACTCATCAGCATTACCCCCGAAATAAAAAATTTCGGTTTTAAACGGTTAATTTTTTTCAGCGTTTTCACATGGCGAAAGGAATAGGATAACAATCCCAGGAACCCGGTAAAGAATAAAACAAGCGCCACCATTCGCGGGGTGATGTAATGAATGAGGGGCCCGCTTGTTCCATCGTGGGTTTTTTCTTCAATCAGTTTATAGAGGGCAAAACCCAGCGACGTGGTGGTGGTAGCCGTACGAATCATGGCTAATTGGGCGCGGTAAAGCGACAATTCAAGTTTGTCGAGCGTAAGGTCTTTTTTTTCCTCTTTATTCTTTTTGCCACCGGTTGCAGAAACGGTATCTGATGCTGCAGCAGGGATGGTAACGATTTCGGCCATGGTTACATATTATTATGGGTGCAATGTATAAAAATATGTTTGTTATCCGCTTTTAGTTGGTATCACTTTGTACAGCATCTTTTGGGTCCATAATGGTCCATGCTTATTTTTCAACAGGTGCCTGTTATTTCGTACCTTTAAACGCACCTCCCACCTGCATTTTTTCACCTTAAAATGCATACATGTATGAAAAATTTTTCATTGCCACGCCGTACTACCGGGATCGTGGTTTTTTTATTTTTATCCTTATGGTTCCCGATCAGGTTTTCGTTCGCACAAAATGTTTCCTACCAGGCCAATGCTATACCCATTGGCGGTACATTTAGTGCAGCATTTGGGGTAGATGCGCTGAAGGTAAATGCCGGCACGCATAATATCGGGGTGGGCCATCAGGCGCTTCGGTTCAATACATCGGGCAGCAACAATGCCGTACTCGGCTACAATGCGATGTACACCAATACTTCCGGTGCCGATAATGTGGCCATTGGTACCCAAAGCCTGTACACCAACGGCGTTGGAAATTATAATGTGGGTATTGGCGTAAATGCCCTGTACAACAATACCGTGTCAAATAATGTAAGCATTGGTTATTCATCCATGTATGCCAGCACAACCGGTATCAACAATGTGGCGGTGGGATACGTAAGCCTGCATGATAATACCACCGGTACGAATAATATTGCCATTGGTCCCAATGCCTTGTTTTACAATACCACCGGCAATGGCAATGTAGCCGTAGGTATGAATGCCTTGAATAAAAATACCACACGGCCCAACCTGACGGCGGTGGGCAATTATGCACTTGCTTCCAACACGTTGGGCGGACAGAATACGGCCCTTGGCGCTATTTCCCTTTACCGTAACACGGAAGGCAGTAATAATACTGCAGCGGGTTACAGCGCATTGGGCAATAATACCACCGGAAGCAATAATAGCGCCCTGGGTTCAGAAGCACTATATACCAATAGCTCCGGCATATCCAACACGGCTTTCGGGAGAAGGGCGATGTACGCCAATACGGGTGGTAATTACAACGTCGCGGTGGGTTTCGATGCGCTTGCTGCCAATACAACCGGCAATGATAATATAGCATTGGGAGCAGGCACGCTGAATGTGAATAGCACCGGTTATTCCAATATAGCCATCGGTAGCGCTTCGCTTATCAGCAATACAACCGGCCGGTTAAACCTCGCAGTAGGCACCAACGCCTTGCACGATAATACCACGGGATTGGACAATGTGGCCGTAGGTATGGCTGCCCTTAATAAAAATATTACGGGTCAGCAAAATACGGCTTTGGGAAATTCAACACTGGTGGAAAATACAGGTGGGAATGCTAATGTTGCTATAGGCATGTATGGATTATTCAATAATACCGAAGGGTACTCCAATGTAGCCGTTGGCTTTGCATCGCTTTACAATAATTCCATGGGCTATCATAATACCGCTGTGGGTACGCATGCCGGCAATAAAAATACTACCGGAAAAGCCAATACGGCTTTGGGTTCTAATTCCATGGTTTTAACAACTGTAGGATATGGTAATACAGCATTGGGAACTTATGCTATGTACAATAATGTAACCGGTAACGCTAATACAGCGCAGGGTGATTCGGCAGGTTATCATTCCCTTGGCAGTGGTAACTTGTACCTGGGTTATAAGGCAGGGTTTAACGAAACAGGCAGCAACAAAATGTATATAGGCAACAACATCAATAACACGCTTTTGTATGGCGATTTTTCTACCCATCAATTGCTGTTAGGTAAACCTGATGCCACAGGCTACACTTTTAAGGGAAACCGCACGCTGAATGTAATGGGCGGCTTACTGGTGGATAGTGTACGCGTGGCGCTCAGCGGTACCTGGTCCGATTTTGTATTTCATAAAAACTACCGGCTTACCCCACTGCCCGAACTGGAAAGTTTTATTTTGCGAAACGGGCATTTACCGGGTATTCCATCGGAAGCCGAAGTAAAAGCCGAAGGCATTGAACTGGGCGATATGAATGCACGGCTGCTGCAGAAAATTGAAGAACTGACGCTGTACATTTTACAGCAGGAAAAAAGGATACAGGCGCTGGAAAGCGGTGCAGGGAAAAAGAACAAATAAGGCGTAATGCATTGCGTCTGCGTGAAATCAAAAAATCATGCGCCAGCCCTTTTCGGCTCCTATGTATCCATAGAATTCCAAGCATCATATGCAAACCCCATTTTTTATACCTTAGCCCCATGCTAAAACCTGCCGATCACGATGCATACATTTCGGCATTTATGCCCGAAGTGCAGGCTTTGCTTCAGCAAATGCGCGCCACCATTCATGCGGCTGCACCCGATGCCGAAGAAACCATTGCCTATGGTATGCCCGCATTCAGGCAAAGGGTAAACCTTGTGTATTATGCCGGCTATAAAAACCATATCGGGTTTTATCCATCATCGGCACCCATTTCCCATTTTGCAGACGAACTCAGGGGTTATAAAACATCAAAAGGCGCTATTCAATTCCCACTGGACCAACCCTTGCCGGTAAAACTGATTACGCGCATCGTAAAATGGCGGCTTGCAGAAGTGCTGAAAAAGATGTAAGTATATTTTTTCTGCAAAAAGAACCGTAAAGAATTGCTAAAAAGGTACTGCCTGATGTTGGTCATATCCATGCCCATCATTATTAGTTATATTTGAATGCATTCAGTTTGCACGCATTTTTTTTGTTATCGAATATATACTCTTGCCTTTTCTTTAATGTTGTATAAAAAGGCAACAAGTAAAACCAACAATTATGTGGATACATCTTGCTGGATTTGGTTTATGTGCAGCAATCATTTTTTTTGCCGGTAAAAAGCTATCGCTGTATGGAGATATGCTTGCCGAATTAACGGGTATGGGTAAAGCATGGATTGGATTGATACTGATGGCGGCTGTAACATCTTTGCCCGAACTGATGGTAGGGGTGAGTGCCACTACCATTATAATAGCCCCCGACCTCGCCGTAGGCGATATACTCGGCGCTTGTGCACTCAACCTTGGCATTTTGTCCGTCATGGATTTTTTAACACCAAAGCATTCACCGCTATTTACCACCCTTTCTAAAACCCATGTGCTCGCCGCATCGTTTGGTATTATGCTGGTGGCTATTGCCGGGTTGGGCATATTTTTAGATGATGATATTATCATTATACCCTGGCTTGGTGTTACAAGTATGGGCTTTGCTATCGTTTACTTTCTTTCGGTGCGTACTATTTACCGGTTTCAGCTTGAACATCATATTCAAAGCGTACAGCATCATGAAACCAAATATACCCTCACGCTCCGGCAGGTATGGCAGCGGTATTTGCTTTATGCTTTATGCATTATTGTGGCTGCGCTTGCGCTTCCCTATTTTGCAGAACATGTTTCAAACGATTTTGGATGGGCACAGGCTTTTACCGGCACCTTCTTGCTTGCCATTTCCACCTGTATGCCCGAAGTAGCCGTTTCCATAGCGGCCATCAGGCGGGGTTCACCTGATATGGCCGTTGGCAACCTGCTCGGAAGCAATATTTTCAATATTTTCATACTGTTCATCAACGATTTAATGTACACCAGCGGCCACCTGCTCAAAGATGTATCAGATAAACATCTGCTTTCTGTTTTCTTTATCATCCTTATGTCGGGCGCGGCTATGGCAGGACTTATGTTTCCATCTAAAGAAAAGAGATGGCTGATGAGCTGGGATGCCATTTTTATACTTGGGCTGTATATTATTAATATTATTTTATTGTATAATTTATCCTGACCTGTGAATAACAACCGATTAAGAACAATTTTACAACCACATTATAAACGATCCATTTTAATCACTTACATAAAGGAATAGAAAATGAATCATCACGTTTTATCAATTCCGGAAACGCAGAAATTATTCAACACGGGTAACGATGGCTTACAACAGTCGGTTGCCGATGAGCGGCTGATGGAAAATGGCAAAAATGAATTAGTTCAAAAAAAGAATAAATCCATTTGGCTCATCTTTTTTATTCAGTTTAAAGATGTAATGATCTTAATTCTGCTTGCTGCTGCACTTATTTCTGTTTTAATTGGTGATATAAAAGATGCAGTTGTAATTCTCATCATTGTATTGCTGAATGCCATTATAGGATTTGTACAGGAGTATCGGGCAGAAAAAGCGATGGCTGCCTTAAAAAAGATGTCGGCCTTATACTCGCTGGTTCGCAGGAATGGAAGCATTATTGAAATACCGGCATCTGATTTGGTAGTTGGAGATGTGGTGGTATTGGAAGTGGGTAATATAGTTCCGGCTGATATCCGTATTTCCGGCGCGCATTCGCTTAAAATTGAGGAATCATCTCTTACAGGTGAATCGCATTCAGTGGATAAACAAATAGAAGCACTTACATCAGAAGACCTGCCCATTGGTGACCGTACCAATATGGCATTTAAAAGTACCATTGTATCTTATGGCAGGGGCGAAGGTATTGTGGTAGCTACTGGCATGAATACCGAAATAGGGCGTATTGCCAGGATGTTGCAGGAAGAAGAGAGCCAAACACCCCTACAAAAAAGGTTGGGGGAATTTAGTAAAAAACTATCTTTTGTGGTCATTGGTATTTGTGCAGTTTTATTCGGTGTTGGTTTATTGCGGGGCGAAGAGCCCATAAATATGCTATTAACCGCAATTTCTGTTGCTGTAGCTGCTATACCGGAAGCATTGCCCGCTGTTATAACCATTGCTTTGGCTATAGGAGCAAAACGAATGGTAAGTAAGAATGCGCTCATTCGCCGGCTTCCATCCGTAGAAACATTAGGTTCTGTAAATTTTATATGCTCCGATAAAACAGGCACCATTACCCAAAATAAAATGACGGTTACAGACACCTGGCAACCGGATAGAATAGCATCGTTTGAAAACTTCAAACAGGAAGAATTATTACTGTTTGCCATGGAACTTAACCATGATGTATCTGTTGACGAATCAAATAATTATAAGGGAGACCCAACAGAAATAGCCCTTGTTGATTATGTAAGAAAACATAACCTGTATAAAGAAAATTGGAAAATGATTAAACGCGTGGAAGAATTGCCATTTGACGCGGAAAGAAAACGGATGACCACTATTTATTCAATCAACAATGCATTTATAATTGTTACAAAAGGCGCAGTAGAATCGGTATTACATTGTTGCCATCAGCAGGATGATACCGAAATTATAAAGGCCGTAAATCAATTTGCGGGTAAAGGAAAGCGGGTGTTGTCTTATGCATTTGCCAGGTTAGACACATTACCTGAAAACATTACCATCCCCAACACCGAGCAAAACCTGAACTTTATTGGTTTGGTGGCTATGATAGATCCTCCGAGAGAAGAAGCAAAACTAGCTATTGCCAATTGCCATACAGCAGGCATTACACCTGTAATGATAACCGGTGATCATCCCATAACGGCAAATGCCATTGCCCTTGAAACCGGTATTATTTATAAAGAAGCCGATAGAATAGTTACAGGTATTGAATTGGAAAATTTTTCCGATGAAGCGTTTGAAAAGGAAGTGGAAAACATAAAGGTTTATGCCCGTGTTTCACCGGAACAAAAGCTGCAGATTGTAAAGATGTTGCAAAAGAAACATCATTTTGTTGCCATGACGGGAGACGGTGTAAATGATGCGCCTGCCCTGCGAAGGGCAAACATTGGTATTGCAATGGGTATAACGGGAACGGATGTAAGTAAGGAAGCAGCACAAATGATTTTACTGGATGATAATTTTGCAACCATCATTAAAGCGGTAAAGGAAGGAAGAAGAATTTTTGACAATATCAGAAAGTTTATAAAATATACCCTTACCAGTAATGGCGGTGAAATCTGGACTATTTTTTTAGCGCCGCTTTTGGGTTTGCCCATACCCCTTATACCCATTCATATTTTATGGATTAACCTCGTTACTGACGGGTTGCCCGGTTTGGCTTTTGCCGCTGAACCAGCCGAAGATAATATACTGCAAAGGCCACCACGTAAAACGAATGAAAGTATTTTTTCAGGTGGGTTAAGTTTGCATATCTTATGGGTTGGTCTTTTAATGGGTTTGGTGTGTTTGGTAACACAGGCATGGGCCACACATATTGGAAACGATAAATGGCAAACAATGGTCTTTACCGTTTTGTGTATAAGCCAAATGGGTCATGCAATGGCCATACGTAGCGAATTTAGATCATTATTTCAACAAGGCGTATTTGGGAACAAACAATTGGTTGGCGCTGTATTGCTCACCTTCGGTTTGCAAATGGCAGTAATTTATGTTCCTTTTTTACAGGATATATTTCGTACCCAATCTTTAACCATTATTGAACTTTTAATTTGTATGGGCTTATCAAGTATCGTTTTTTGGGCTGTAGAAGTCGAAAAATGGGTAAAGCGCAGGAGATTAAATATTCAGGCTGTAAAAACAACATAATGGGCCATCACCCCGGTACGTGCCTTCACGTACCGGAAACTAAATTATCCCCCCAATTATTTTACTAAAAAAACTAATAAATTTAGTGTGAATAACAAAATGCTGTTATCTTAGCCGCCGGAAATAATTTTACATCATTATGGCAAAAGCAACAGCAGTAGTAGAAGATATCAGCGGATCCACCGCCTCAGAAAAAATGAAAGCCCTCAAGCTAACCATTGACAAAATCGACAAAGATTATGGCAAGGGTAGTGTAATGATGATGAACGAAAAGGGCATGGATGAAATAGCCGTGGTTTCCACAGGCAGCATTGGTTTGGATGTGGCACTCGGTATTGGCGGGCTTCCCAGGGGTAGAATTATTGAAATTTACGGACCGGAATCGAGTGGTAAAACCACCATTGCCACCCATGTAATTGCCGAAGCGCAAAAGAAAGGCGGCATTTGTGCCATAATAGATGCGGAACATGCATTTGACAGTGCCTATGCGCAAAAGCTCGGCGTGGATGTAGATAACCTGCTGATTAGCCAGCCCGACTATGGTGAGCAAGCATTGGAAATTGCCGACAGGCTTATTTTAAGCGGCGCATTGGATGTAGTGGTCATTGACTCTGTTGCCGCATTGGTACCCAAAAGCGAACTGGAAGGCGAAATGGGCGACAGCAAAATGGGCTTGCATGCAAGGCTGATGAGCCAGGCATTGCGGAAGCTTACCGCCACCATCCATAAAACAGGTACTATTTGCATTTTCATCAACCAGTTGCGTGAAAAAATCGGCGTTATGTTTGGTAACCCCGAAACGACCACCGGTGGTAATGCGCTAAAATTCTATGCATCGGTTCGCCTCGATATCCGCCGTATCAGCCAAATAAAAGATGGTGATGAAGCAGTAGGCAACCGCGCACGGGTGAAAGTGGTAAAAAACAAGGTAGCGCCACCTTTCCGCCAGGCTGAATTTGATATTATTTTCGGTGAAGGCATCAGCAAAATGGGTGAAATTATTGACATGGGAGTTGAACTCGGCATCATTCAGAAAAGCGGTAGCTGGTTCAGCTACGAAACCAACAAACTCGGTCAGGGCCGCGATGCCGTAAAAGAGCTGGTGCGTGATAACCCCGAACTGAGCGCTGAAATTGAAGCGAAAATCAGGGCGAAGGTGAAGGAGATGCAAGGGGCCTGATGTTATATTTAATAGGCAGTATTTAATATTTATTGCTTACTCACATGTGCTATAACATTTCTCGAATAAATCATTATCACTCACTCACACATTACTTTCTATTCACTTATTGACTCATTCACTCATTCACAATATTGGTTAGTAAGTACAAACACAGCGGCCTTCGGGTCGCTTGTTTTTTTAGGGTATATGTAAAGAAAAACGAAAAGGAATTCTTAACAACTCCCTACATTTATCGCATGCATAAAATTTTTCTCTCATTTCTGGTATTCGTATCAGCCCATATTGTTTTTGGCCAAATACCTAAAGCACCACCGCGGGCCGAAGGTGATGGACCCTATACCCAACTCATCATTCGTGGGGTAACGCTGATTAACGGTACAGGCGCGCCGCCCTATGGCCCGGTAGATGTGGTGGTGGAAGGCAACCGCATTGTACAGGTTGCGAATGTGGGCTACCCGGGTGTAACGCCCGATAGTGCGCGTCGTCCAAAATTAAAGGCAGGCGGCAAGGAAATGGATTGTACCGGTATGTATATGCTTCCGGGTTTTATTGATATGCATGGCCATATTGGTGGTACCGGGCAGGGCACACCGGCCGAATATGTTTACAAACTTTGGATGGCGCATGGAATTACCACGGTACGTGACCCAAGCGCTGGCAATGGCCTCGATTGGGTATTAGATCAGAAAAAACAAAGCGCGGAGAATAAAATTACCGCACCGCGTTTATTGGCTTATACTTCGTTTGGTCAGGGCCACACAGGGCCCATAACCACCGCCGCACAAGCGCGAACCTGGGTGCAGGATAATGCAAAAAAAGGAGCGGATGGCATAAAGTTTTTTGGTGCAAAACCCGAAGTAATGGATGCTGCGTTACGCGAAAATAAAAAGCTCGGTTTGCGTAGTGCCTGCCATCATGCGCAGTTGGATGTGCCCCGGTGGAATGCGCTCCAATCTGCCCGCGCAGGACTTACATCGATGGAACATTGGTACGGATTGCCCGAAGCGCTTTTTACCGGCCAAACCATTCAGGACTACCCGGCAGATTACAATTACCAGAACGAACAGCACCGGTTTGAACAGGCAGGCAGACTCTGGAAGCAGGCGGCAGCGCCCTTTAGCGATCATTGGAATAAAGTGATGAACGAATTGCTTGACCTCGATTTTACCCTTGACCCTACTTTCAATATTTACGAAGCCAACCGCGACCTGCACCGCGCACGCCGCGCGGAGTGGCACGATGATTATACATTGCCCAGTTTATGGAAGTTTTTTGGCCCAAGCCGGGTAAGTCATGGTTCGTATTGGTTTAACTGGGGCACCGAACAGGAAATAGCCTGGAAAGAAAACTACCGGCTGTGGATGGCTTTTGTAAATGAGTACAAAAATCGTGGTGGACGTGTAACGGCAGGCAGCGATAATGGCTTTATTTACCAAACCTATGGTTTTGGCTACATCCGCGAACTGGAACTATTGCGCGAAGCCGGGTTTCATCAACTGGAAGTAATCCGCTCTGCCACCTTATATGGCGCGCAGGCACTCGGTATGGACAGCCTGATTGGCAGCGTGGAAGTGGGCAAGCTCGCCGATATGGTGCTGATAGATGCGAACCCGCTGGAAAACCTGCAATATCTGTACGGCACCGGCGCCATTTACCTGAACGAAAACAACGAAGTAGTCCGTAAAGGTGGGGTAACCTATACCATTAAGGATGGCATTGTGTATGATGCTAAAAAGCTGCTGGCTGATGTTAAATTGATCGTAGATGAAGCGAAGAAAAAGTATGGGCCGATAAAGCAGCCGGGGATGTAGGGTTTGAGGTTTGTTGGTTGAATGTTTAACGAAGGATTAGTTCCCATTGCGGTGCTGCAGATATTTGATGTTACTAAAATGGTATTTGAAGTTAGGTTCAATAAATACTTCCACCACTGTAAACGATTGTACAGCATTGAAGAACTAACAAAAGAAATTGCCGATTTGGAAAGCCAAAGCGATGGCTTGTTTCGTGAAATTAAAATTTTAATTTGTAATGAATATAGAAAAATCACAAATAGAATTTATTGCACAAATAATTGCGAAAATCAGGCAAGTACAATACGAAGCTTTAAAGTCGGTCAATTTGCATTTGATTCATTTATATTGGGATCTGGGAAAAGCAATTACTGAGAAACAAGCATTAGGTTGGGGCAAAGCAATTGTTCCTTCGCTTTCGGCAGAGCTAAAAAAGGAATTCCCTGAAATGACCGGATTTTCGGTTACTAATTTATGGTATATGGCTCAGTTGTATTCCGAATATAACGGAGTTTCAAATCTCCAACCATTGGTTGGAGAAATTAGCTGGACAAAAAATATTATAATTTTATCTAAATGCAAAGACAATCAGGAACGGCAATTTTACATCATCTCCACTAAAAAATACGGCTGGACAAAAGGTGTTTTAACCCATCAGATAGAAAATAAAACCTATGAAAAGTATTTATTAAATCAAACCAATTTTGATGCTGTTTTACCAGCGAACATAAAAAAACAAGCTTATTTGGCTGTAAAAGACCATTATAATTTTGAATTGCTTGACTTGGCCGATGAACATAATGAGTATGAATTAGAACAAGCATTAATAAAAAACATACGACAGTTCTTATTGGAGATAGGACCTGATTTTAGTTTTGTTGGTAACCAATATAAATTGCCTTTAAACGAAAAGGAATATAAAATTGATCTCTTACTTTATCATAGAAAATTGCAAAGTCTTATAGCTATTGATTTAAAAATAGGTGAATTTGAACCTGAGCATAAAGGCAAAATGGAATTTTATTTAGCGGTGCTAAATGAAACCATAAAACTGCCGCACGAAAACCCTGCTATCGGTATCATCATTTGCAAAAGTAAAGACCGAACTATCGTTGAATATTCATTGAAAACGGCTACCATGCCTATTGGCGTAGCCACGTATGCAACTACTAATACCTTGCCTGAAGCCTATAAAGATTTATTACCTGCTACAAAGGAAATAGCCCTTAAACTGCAACAGTTTCTAGATGAAAACTGATTAACAAAAGTACACTGCCATAAAGGAGTAGGGTGTGGAATGGATGGGAGTGCGGTACAATATACCATTAAGGATGGCATCGTGTATGATGCTAAAAAGCTGCTGGCTGATGTTAAATTGATTGTAGATGAAGCTAAGAAGAAGTATGGGCCGATTAAGCAGCCGGGGATGTAGGGTTTGATATTTGTGGGTTGGATGTTCAGCGGCTTTTCTAAGTACTTGTTGGATGATACTTTTTAACCGTTCTGCGGATACACATCATCAAAACTTAAAACCATACCCCACCCTCACCACCTGGGTTTCATTATAATCTGCGCTTACATAACTAAATCCATTACCATTAATATCCTTACGCGTTACCATGGTATTCAGCATATCGGTAAAATTGAAAAACAGTTCTCCTTTTCCTTTTTGAATGGCTTTTTTCATGCCAAGGTCAAGCGAAAAGCGCTGATCAATCTGGCCTTGGGGAATCAGATCGGGGGCGAGGTAAACAGCCGTGAGCTGTATATCGAATTGATTGGGTAAATGAAAGAAAGTGTTCAGTTTTACATTACCCGAAAATATGGTTTGGGTTGGGGAGGTTTGTATGCTTGGCGTGGGGTATTTATTCTCTATGGCAAAAGAATCAATTTGATTGCGGTAGCCGTTGATGTTGATATTGAAGGTAAAAAGCTTGCTTACATCTTTTGCCAACAGGAGCTCAACACCTGTATTATAGCTCCTTCCGGCATTGTGCATCACCGAGTAAATAAGCGGGCTACCGGGTACCACGCTTGCGATTCGGGTAATGGTTGCATTTGCCATGCGGTGGTACAGCGCCGAATACACGTAGCCGCCTGTAAAGCTTTTTTTATACCCAAGTTCAAAGGTGTTGGTAAACTGCGGTTTCAGTGCGGGGTTACCCACTTTAATGATTTCCGCATCATCGTATTTGGGGAAGATGCGTATATCCACTTCATTGGGGCGGTCCACCCGGCGGTTGTAGAAAAAGGAAAGTTTGTTGTCAGCGTTTAATTTATAGGCTACCCGCACATTAGGAAAAGGCTCGGTGTACTCGTAGCCATCGCTTTTGTAGGTGTTGTGGTTGACGTCCACATCATACCGCACGTTTACATATTCCACGCGCAGCCCGGCTTCAACTTCCAGTTTGGCGCTTTCGTACACGTAGTTGCCATACAGCGCGGGTATATCTTCGAGGTAAGTTGCTTTTCCCCCGGCATTGGAATCTATAGGTGAATTGAGTCCTGGAAAAAACTGCATGTTGGTGGGAATATTGCGCCAGCGGTATTTAGCCCCAACTTCAATGCGGCCGTAACGAAATGGCCTTATATAATCAATGGTTAAATCGGTTACACTTTCATCGGAAAGCAGTTTAAAGGCGTCGAGCCCGGTAAAAGTGGGCATCTTATTGGTGAAAAAATACTTTTCATCTTCGCGGTGAAAGGTATAATTCAACCCGATGTTGAGCAATCGCCCGGGGTGTTTAAATTTATGTTGAAAGGCGGTAGATGCGGTAACGGTCGTTTTCACTTCATCTTCCAGGAAAAGCCACATGCGTTTCAGTTCGGTAATATCTTTATTGTAAAAACCCTGGTCACCTCTATCAATAATGAGTTCATTGCTCAGAAGCCCTGAAACGGTAAAAAGGTTATTCTCATTTATATTCCAGTCCATCCCCAATTTACCGGTATAAATCGTGGTCTCCCTGTTCCGTTTGGTTTGCTGCTGAATCACAGTACCATCATCATAGGTGCGCGTAACAAATTCGTTTTTATTGAGCGTAGGCGTATAAAGTATATCGCCCTGGAAAAAAGTATTGACCTTGCCTTTTCGGTAGTTGAGCGAAAGGCTCGGATTCAGTTTAGGGGTAGCTGTGTATTGCGCGCGGATACCCGGATAGTTTTCCTTTTTTACCCATAAAGCGCCCAAACCTGCTGCCATGCTTACTTTGCCATTAAAGCCTTCCTTTTTCTCCTTTTTATAAATGATATTGATGATACCCGCATTGCCATTGGCATCGTAACGCGCCGATGGGTTGTTAATGATTTCAATTTTATCAATAGCCGATGCGGGAATATTGTCGAGGCTTGTTTGATTGCCAAAACCGGTGAGTGCGGTTTGTTTTCCATCTACCAATACGGTTACCTTATCGCTGCCCCTGATTTGTATTTTTCCATCCTGTACGGTAACCCCGGGCAGGTTCTGCATTACCTGCAATACCGAGCCGCCGCTTTGGCTGATATTGTCCGCTACCGAAACCACCTTTTTATCCATGGTGCCGGATACCTGATCTTTTTTGCCTACCACCACTACCCCTTCAAGCGCCTTCATATCTTGTTCCAGTTCTACCACCGCCAAATCGAGAAACTGCGACAAGCTGCCGACAAATACGGGTTTCCATTTTGAAAAATAACCCGTTAAGGAAACTTGCAGCAGGTAATTGCCGGGTTTTACCCCCGAAATGGTAAAGCTGCCATTTTCTGCGGTAATGGTTCCTGCTACAAAAGCGCTGTCCTTAGTGCTTTTCAGCTCAATACTCACATAACTGAGAAAGGATTTGGTGCTTTTATCTTTCACTTCGCCTGATAGGGTAATACTGGTAAACTGTGCATATAAATGGTTACAAACATTGCTCAATCCCAAAAACAAAATAATCCATCCTTTCAACTTCATCTTTGTCAACAATTTTTAGGTGCTTATTTCTTTAACAAAATTTCCGTCTGCATCAAAAAGGACATCTTTCTCCTTTAAAGCGGCTTCGAAAATTACTTTTCCATCCTTATCCGTAATCTTTGACGCTTCTTTTACCTTTTGCCCTGTATCAATTTGACAATTGCCATCGATTCTATGTAGTTGTACATGCAATACGAAATAAACCATTCATACCGTTTGGAAAAAGCAACCCGGTGGAAGCTGGAAATACCTGTGGGATTGATAGGTTTGCATAAATATGGGGAACCTGTTCTTTTTTAGCGGATCTGTTACCGCTTTCTTTATCATTTTGCTGTTAAGTAAGAAAAACAAAGCCACTTACGACTGGCTGCTGGCCGGGTGGCTGGTTATCATTTTGTTTCACATTATTGTTTCTTTTCTTTCGCTGTATAATCCACATACTTTTCTGCTCGAAATCAGCAGCGCTGCCGTTTTTTTGAATGGTCCCATAATGTTGCTTTACACCAAAAATCTATTCCATAAACAAAAGGCATTATCAAGGTATTCCTTTTTGCATTTTCTCCCATTTGTTGTACACCTGGCAATCGTTATTCCTTATATATCCCATAAATCACTAGCTCCTTTTTCAGATTCAGCAAGAGAAGTTTTGGCCTTGGCAAAGCTGGCAAGCATCTTGGTTTATTGCCTGATTGCTGGATCCGAAATAAAGCGCAACCTGAGAATAGCTGAAAATAATTTATCCAATACCGAAGCCTTTCATGTAAAATGGCTGCAAATGGCCATTTATGCCGTCGTTGTTGTGTGGTGCATAGGTTTAGCCAGTCAGTTTGCTTTTCAAACCGGTTTATTTAATCTGAATCCGGATCAGGAGGACCTGGCCATACATGTTTCGGTTAGCATTTTTGTGATCGTTTTGGGGTACTATGGTTTCAAACAGGCGCCGGTTTTTGTAGATGAGCTTACCTTAAGCCCGGGGCAGGGTGATGAACGTATAGAATTGAGCATGAATGACCCTTTACCAGAGCGGTATAAGAAATCAGCCATAAATCCTGAAGATGTAAAAAAGTATGCAGACCAGCTTGATGAGCTGATGCAAAGGGAAAAGCTTTTTACCAACCCGGAATTGACGCTGAACAAATTGGCAAGCTGCCTGAACATTTCCCCAAATCAACTTTCGCAGGTGATAAACCAGCATTACAAAAAGAATTTTTACGAATTCGTAAATACATACCGGGTGGAAGAAGTGATCCGGATATTGCATTCGGATGCTATGAAGAATACCACTATGCTGGGAATTGGCCTTGATGCAGGTTTCAATTCCAAAGCATCTTTTAATCGTTACTTCAAAAAGTACACCGGAAAAACCCCTTCAGCGTATTTCAATGACATTTCACATTCAACCTGAGAAAATTAGTGGTAAAACCTGGTTGCTGCCTATTGGCTGCAACGCTTAAATGCCTGCAATGCAGAAGATTTGTGCTCCAATCTGCTCAAACACACTTCTTATGCAACAGAAAGTTTTCTTCCCCTCACTGGATGGCATGCGGTTTTTCGCCTTTTTCTTCGTTTTTATGTTTCATTGCTATTTTGGCGTTCCTGAGCAGGTATCGGGAAACCAGGTATACCTTGCCTTGAACAGGTTATGGGAAAACGGAGACCTTGGCGTTAATTTCTTTTTTACCCTATCAGGTTTTCTGATAACCTATCTTCTGCTAAGAGAAGAACAGGATGCGGGCTACATTAATATTAAAAATTTTTACCTGCGCCGCATATTAAGGATCTGGCCGCTTTACTATTTCACCTTCATTTTTGGTTATTTCATTTTTCAATTTCTCATCAGGCTTGTTGGCGCCGGGGTAACCGAAACAGCCAACCCCTGGTACTATATCTTTTTCCTTGGCAACTTTAATAGCATTGTTAACGGTTCACCGCTTTCAGGAACCTTGTCGGTGCTATGGTCCATTGCAATTGAAGAGCAGTATTATCTCTGCTGGCCACTGCTGCTGGTTGCATTCCGGAAAAAAAGACAATTCCTCTTTTGGGGCATCATTGGGATTTCCCTTGCTTTCAGAGCAGTTTATGCAGATAACAAGGATGTTCTCTTTTATCATTCGCTAAGCGTTATGTCAGACCTGGCTATTGGCTCCTGGTTAGGCTGGTGGTGTTTTACAAAAAAAATGGGGCAAAAAAGCCTGCACTTCCCTTCCCGGTTGTATCCCATAGCTGCGTATGCTATTGGTTTTACACTCATTTTTTTCCGGAAGGAAATATTTGTACACCCTGCCCTGGTGGTAGCTGAACGGCTGATATATGCCATATTCTTTGGCTTCATCATCTTCGAGCAGTCCTTTTTTTCAAATTCCTTTTATAAAATGGAAAAATTCCGGCTGGCAGGTTATTGGGGAAAGTACACGTATGCCCTTTATTGCTTACACATACCGGCAATGGTATTTACCGAAGGCTTTGCTATGATGGCCGGGCAAGGAAATTCGCTCTGGTGGCTACTATGGGGAAAGGCACTTTCAACTTTCTTATTAAGCCTGGCCTTCAGCCAACTATCCTACCGCTTCATTGAACGCCCTTTTCTAAGGCTTAAAAGCTTCTTTGAGCCGCTTGTAAAGGTTCCATAATGGGGAAGATATGTTGCAGGATGGATTTGTAAAAGTATTTACGTAAATCGGTGGTTCCGATGGCACTTGTAATAGTAAGCATCATTTTTTAAGTGCCGTTTCAATGGTAGATGGTTACAGTCCTGCTTTAACCGGGGGATTCGTAAAGCCGCTGTCTAATGCCAGCACTATCCATAACTGTCAATGCGTAATAAACAGAGAACCTTTCTCTTTTTAATATTTCATTAATAATTTGGCCTGGAAACAAAGCTGAAAATCCTTTGAATCGAAGATAATATACGGTTTGGAAAAAACAAAATGGTTGCCCCAATTCATTTTAGAAAATTCCTTGTAAAATCAATGGCCTTCGACGAAACTTTTTCCTTCACGTTTTTCCAGGTAACCCCATTCAACGAAACCGGGTCCGGTTGAAGTTCTGCATCTTCAAAATAAGTGAAAGAGTGGATTAAATGGCCAATATCAACAAAGGGGAATTTTTTCTTCATTATTTCCATCATCTGTTCCAATGAATAGTGGTCCAGCAAGCAAGCAATGTCCCAAAAATCCTTCTTGCTCTTTCGGTTTTCTAATCCCTGGATTTTCATAGGAATTAAATCTTCAACATTTGCCATTCTTATCGCATTGTGAAGATCGAAGGGGAATAGCCATTCAAATGGATACCATACATAATCGACCCTTACATGTTCAATATCAAAAATGAGGGTTTGATTTTTTTGAAAGACCAGTTCAAAATGCCTGAAATTTTTTGAAACAACGGAAACTACCTGCTCCGGGATAAATTTTTCTTTGGTAAAAAAATCGAGGTCCACCGAAACCCGGTGTCCATATCTTAATGCAAGATTTGTACCCCCAACCAATCCAAAGGAATCAAATTCGGGAATTGCACAAATTCTGTTTAGTAATCCCAGTGTATTTGGTTCAATGGTTTCGAAATGGAGCATCGGAAATCTTCTTTTGGTATTTGAAGCAGGGCGCTTAGAAATGAAACAACCGTTGGGCGCAAATAGGGTATGGAAACAACTTCCTTCTTTAACCTATCTAAACCATAATGGTTCATAACTGCTATCTGGTCGGCCCAATTACCTTGATTGAAGACTTTTTCAATGACAAAACGGGCATGGCTTTCAAAGTCAATATCTTCAAAATGCACATCCCAAAAAGCCTTTTTTGATAGTCCCCAATCGGTCATTTTGTGAAATTACGTACAATTATTTGCACTTATTAAAATTGCCGGCCGAATCCCTTTCAAAAAAATTTCCTTTCCTCATGCAATGCTTCCACCTTCCTTTGCGTCATTATAACAAACAGGCCAACGCGCCACTAACTGCCACCGGTACCGAATGGATGAAAAGGAACTGATAAAGCTTTGCCGAAAGGATGACCGTACGGGCCAAAAGGCGCTGTACAAGTTGTTTGCATCGGAAATGTTGGGCGTTTGTTACCGCTATACCAAAAGCCTTGACGATGCCGAAGATGTGCTGCAGGAAGGTTTTGTAAAAGTATTTACGCAGTTGGGGCAGTTTAAAGCGGATGGGCCGTTGGGTGCATGGATAAGACGGATAATGGTAACCACAGCCATCAGTTATTTGCGCAAGCATAACCGCTACCGCAACCAGATGGATTTTGAGCATCAGCCTTTGCATGTGGTGGTGGAGGAAACAGCTACCGACAACCTGCAAACCCGAGAACTAATGGACCTGATCAGGAAATTACCATCGGGTTATCAAACGGTTTTTAACCTGGTGGGGATAGAGGGTTACGACCACAGCGAAGTGGCCAACATGCTGGGTATAAGCGTGCAAACAAGCCGTAGTCAGTATAGCCGTGCGAGATCGCAGTTGATAAACTGGGTGAAAGAAAGCGAAGGGTATACAAAGAAGACAGCGGTAAATGATAATTGAGTAATTTGAATATATGCGATATGTATGATTTTGATGGACATATAAAAAAGCGTGCCGGCGAATATGGCCTTGAGCCACGGGAGCAGGTATGGGACCGCATTGAGCAGGAACTGGATGCAAAAAAGAAAAAGCGCCGTGGCATTTGGCTATGGTGGCTGCTGCCCATACTGTTGGTTGGCGGCAGTGTGGCTACCTATAATTATGTACATCGCAATAATGTGCATGAAGCTATCGTAACGAATGAAGAGCATCCAATAAACACCACTACACCAAAAGAAACGCAGGAGAAGAATTCAACTGCCGATCTTTCATCCACCACACCGGTTGTAACGGAAAGCCTGCCAGCGCAGGCGCCGTTGCAGCATTTTGAAAAACAACCAATTAATGATAAAACAGGAGCAGGGGAAAATGAAAAACCACCTGTAAAAAAGGAATTAAAAGATATTTCCGGCGAACAAACTAAAAATAGTATAACAACAACTGAATATCGTGCCCGGGAAAGTATAAAAACGGGAGGAGAAAATATGGTGCCGGAAAGGCCAATCGTGCTGTTGGATACGCTTTCAGGCAATATTGCATTGCAACAAGAATTAGCCGACCCTGATGTGGCTGAAAAAATTTCACCTGAAGAAGCGATGCCAACTGTTGCTCTTGCAGATACGGGAACCCATATTTCATCGGTAGCATCACATTCAGATAGTTTGCATGCATTAAGTGAAAAAACTTTCTCCCAAAAACCAGTGAATAAACCATCCAAAGCCACCTGGACTTTTGTCGTTGGTGCAGGGCTTCATAACATGACGGCCAGTGGGTTGGGGCTGCAAAAAAGTATGGCTGATTATAATTACAGTATTCCGCAGAATAGCACCGGTGGCGGTTTTGGCAATGCTTCCACACAATTGGTACCAACCGGGCCCGGTGCAGGGTTTATGCTGGGTATTGAAAGAAGTCAGGCCTTTGGGCAAAGCAAAAGATGGTCGTGGATGGCGGGGTTACATTATCAGTATCAAACCATGCAGATTACCACCGGTACACGCGTGGATTCGAGCATTTCATTGAGAACCAATGCCGGAAGCGGCACAAAATCGGCAAACTACTATTACCGTGGCGGAAATTCCATAGAACATACCGGAAGTCAGCATCGTGTCCACATGATTGCAGCCGTGCAATTGTATATAGGTAAAAAGCAAAAATGGAGCTGGCAAAATGGTTTTTATGGCGGCATTGTATTGGCAAACGATTATTTGTTGCCACAAAGTTCTGTCACCGGTTGGGTGCCATCCAAAGAGTTGGTTAACACCGGGTATTTCGGTATGGAAACAGGCATAAAATTTCAACCGGGAAAAATAGGTGCCGGCCTGTTTGCGCAATACAATCTTACTTCATCCATCAATGCAACAAGCCTGCCAAAGCAATACTGGCGTGGGGTTGAACTGAGGATAAATTACAAACTTCCTTCATCTTCTGCTAAAAAATAAAACCATGCGTTACACATTCACTTCCCTCATTTTCTATGCTATTTTTATGTTACCGGGCTGTTTGAAAGATACACTCGAAACTACGTACACCTACACCATGGCAAGACCTGTTTACCGTACTTCCGTTGAAGTACGCAGTGCAATTGGCAATCAAACAGCCACACCTATTGAAAGCATCGGTAAAATGTACTTTTATGGGTCCTATATTTTTTTAAATGAGAGAAATAAAGGGATACATATCATAAATAATAGCAATCCATCTAAGCCGGTAAATGAAACGTTTGTGGCGATACCGGGTTGTGAAGATATGGCCGTTGTGGGCAACATGTTATATGCCGATTGCTATACCGACCTTATGGTTATTGACATCAGCAATCCGAAGTCCGTTACCCTGAAAAATTATGTACCCGATCAGTTTCCCGAGCGCCGCTATGTGATGGGATATATGGTTGATTCGGGTAAAGTTATTGTAGATTGGATTGTAAAAGATACCACTATAACCTATAAATCAGCTACAGGATCCCGTTGGATAAATGGTGGTATTATGTTTGATAGTATGCAGGGTTTTGTTACTTTCTCAAGCAATAGCAATAGTTTAAAAGCGATAACGGGAAAGGGTGGCAGTATGGCCCGGTTTGCCATTACCCATAACCACCTGTATGCCGTTACCTCCAACAAACTGCTGACCTATGGACTTGAAAAACCCGAACTGCCATCATTGAAAAACGGCACAGATTTACCCTGGGGTATTGAAACCATTTATCCTTTTAAGGACAAACTTTTTATTGGCGCAACCAGCGGCATGCACATATTTACCATTGACAACCCATCCACACCTAAAAAGGCAGGCACTTTTGCACATGCCAATGTGTGTGATCCGGTAATTGCAGATGATGATTATGCCTATGTTACACTGCGTTCGGGCAATACTTGCCAGGGCTTTATCAATCAAATGGATGTGGTGGATATCGCGAATATTTACAACCCGAAACTGGTAAAATCGTACCCGCTTACCAACCCGCATGGATTGGATAAAGATGGTAACTTTATTTATGTATGCGATGGAAAAGCCGGATTGAAAGTGCTGGATGCAACCAATGTGCTGAATGTAACGCTAAAGAAAACCATTCCTATGAATGATACCTATGATGTTGTTTGCCTGAACAAGATTGCTTACGTAAGTGCGGCCGATGGTTTGCATCTTTTGGATATCAGCAATGTAAACAATATTAAAGAACTCAGCTTTATCGGGCTGGAAAACTAATTGAACATGAGAATTTCATTCATAGCCATATTTTCATTATTAACGGTGTTCGGATTGGCGCAGTCAACCCCGGGCAAAGTGAAAACGTCATGGAAATATACAGGTATCATTCAGGGCGGTATCATAGGTGGTTCAGCCGAACTGAATTACAGCGCGCAAACCATTCAGGGTATTCAAAAGGGGCCATGGCTTGTCGGTATTGGTGCCGGTATTGACAACTATGTAGCACCGGGATTTCCCATAGTAGCGCATGGCCAATACAACTACGGAAAGCGGAAGTCACAACCCTTTGCTTACCTGCAGACCGGGCCGCAGATACCATGGTTAAAAAATGAATGGAATGATAAGTTTGATGACGAAAATATTTATGATGTGAAAACCGGCTGGCTTGCCGAAGGCGGCTTGGGTTATCGGTTTCCAATGGGAAAAAAGTTGAAGCTCATCAGCAGTATTGGCTATAGTGTAAAACAAGTGGAGTATGAAGAAAAGCGAATCAATTGGTGGAGTTGGCCCCCGCGACCTAACGATATCCCATGGAGTGTGTACCAACAAAAACTTACCATGAACCGGCTGGTTTTAAAAGTGGGTGTGCAGTTTTAAGTCTTTTTTCTGCTTCAATTTCATGGTAACAGAGAACAGCCGGAGAATTTGGAATAACTCATTGTTTTAGCAAACCAAATTCCAAAAAAGCGCTACCTTTTCACAAAATTTCAATTTTATGGCAAAGGAAAAAACAGTACAAAAGGCTACCAAGAAGGAACCTGCTAAAAGTTTAAAAGAAAAACAAGCTCAAAAGAAAGCAAAAAAGGAAACGAATAAGAATCGTTAGTAAGTTTTCATAGGCCTTCAGCCTATGGTAAGGTTAATCGGCCCTTTGGGCCTTGGCGTTGATCCAAGGCCCAAAGGGCCGATTCATTTAATCGACGGGTGCAGCCCGTCGTGTCCTGAATAAACTCATCATCACAACTACCCGAATTCCATTCCCCCATCTCACCATAAGTAATTAAGTTTGAAACCAAATTTGATTATCATGGAGAAACGCCTGTTTGCCAAAACCTTTTTACTGATTGTATGGATTGCCTTTGTACATATAGTCCTTGCACAGGATATTAACTGGACCAAAGATGGAAATGCTTTTTTCCAAATTGATGACAATGAAATAATCCGCACGGAATTACCTTCCAATAAATCGTCTGTTTTAGTTGCAAAAAGCATTCTGAAAGCCGCTGACAACACCCCGCTTGAGATCCGGGATTTTTATTTGTCGCAGGACCAATCCAAAGTTTTAATCTTTACCAATACACATAATGTTTGGCGCCTCGATACCGAAGGGGATTATTGGTTACTCGATCTTGCCACAAAACAATTGAAGCAGGTAGGCAAGGACCGCCCCGCTGCATCCTTACGTTTTGCCAAGCTTTCTCCGGATGGAAAAAAGGTGGCCTATGTAAGCGAATACAACTTGTATGTGCAGGATATGGCCACCGGTAAAGAAACCGCGCTTACCACCAATGGAACTCGCAGGATGATTAACGGCACATTCGATTGGGTGTATGAAGAAGAATTTGCCTGCCGCGATGGTTTTCAGTGGAGCCCGGATGGGCAAAGGATTGCCTATTGGCAGGTAGATGCGGAAGGCACCCGCGATTTTTACATGATCAATAATACGGATTCAGTTTATTCGCAAATTATCCCGGTGGAATATCCAAAGGTAGGCGAGTCGCCATCGGCTGTGCGTATTGGTGTGATAGAACTTGCAGGCAATAAAACAACCTGGTTAAATATTCCCGGCGATGCAAGGGAACATTACCTCCCACGCATAGAGTGGAACTCGGGCAGCGAATTATTTGTACAGCAATTGAACCGTAAGCAAAATGAAAGTATCATTTTTAATTGTAATGTAAGTAACGGGCAAGCGAAAGCAATTTTTACCGAACATAACGATGCATGGATTGACGTTTATAGTCCCTGGGAAGATGTATACAATATTACCTATCGACATCGGTTTCAGTGGATTAAAAATAACAGCGAGTTTGTATGGATGAGCGAGAAAGATGGATGGCGCCATATATATCGTATTGGTAAAGAAGGAAAGGTAACACCCGTTACCAAAGGAAATTTTGATGTACAAAACCTGTTGTTGGTGGATGAAAAAAATAACCTGGTGTATTATCATGCATCACCTGAAAATGCCACACAGCAATACTTATATAAAACAACACTGGATGGTACCGGAACCCCGGAAAGGGTTACCCCACAAGCATTTGCGGGCACCAACAGTTATTCCGTTTCGCCCAATGGAAATTTTGCTGTGCACATGTTTCAAAATGTTGCCACCAGGCCAATGATGGAGTTAATAACATTGCCATCGCATAAACCATTGAATGAAGGAAATGGCATTGAAGCAAATCTTGCTTCCGCCCGCGAAAAAAATTCGATTGAATTTTTCAAAGTGAAAATTGCGGATGGTACCGATATGGATGGTTGGATGGTAAAGCCCGATGGGTTTGATCCATCCAAAAAATATCCTGTTGTTTTTTATGTATACACTGAGCCATGGGGTGCGCTGGTAAAAGATACTTACGGCACGGGGATGAATAATTTATACCAGGGTAATATGCAAAAGGATGGTTATATCTATATGGCAATTGATAACCGGGGTACACCTGCACCCAAAGGCAGTGCATGGCGCAAAAGCATTTACCGCAAAATAGGCAGGTTGAATATTACCGATCAGGCTATGGCCGCAAAAGAAATTATGAAATGGAGCTTTGTTGATAAGGAACGTATGGCAGTTTGGGGCTGGAGTGGTGGTGGTACGGCAACCCTTAACCTGATGTTTCAATATCCTGAAATTTACAAAACCGGTATTGCCGTTGCTGCCGTTGGTAATCAACTTACTTACGATAACATTTACCAGGAAAGGTATATGGGTTTGCCACAGGAAAACCTTGAAGATTTTGTATCCGGATCGCCCATTACCTATGCAAAAAACTTAAAAGGCAACCTGCTGTACATCCACGGCACCGGCGATGATAATGTGCATTATGCCAATGCCGAAATGCTTATAAATGAATTGGTGAAGTATAACAAACAATTCCAACTTATGAGCTACCCCAACCGCACCCATGGTATATCGGAAGGCGAAGGAACATCGCTCCATCTTTCTACTTTGTACACGGAATTTTTGAAAAAGAATTGTCCGCCGGGAGGAAAATAGTTTTATTCGCAATCAGCCAATCGTATTTGTAAAATAAAAACGGCTGGATTATCTATTAAAATCATCCTATATAACATAACCAACTGCTCTATGCGTAAGTATTTTCTTTTAGTATCATGTTTTGGCCTGCTTTCTGCGGCTTTTGCCCAGGGCAACAAAAAGAATGCAACAACGGCTTCACCTGTATCCGCCGAAAAACCGACGGATTTAAATGCCTTTTTCAAACCTGTCAAATGGCGTAGCATCGGGCCTTTCCGCGGCGGACGCTCCAATTGCGCAACCGGTGTCCCCGGTGATATTACCACCTACTACATGGGTACAACCGGTGGCGGTGTTTGGAAAACAGATGATATGGGTATTACCTGGCGTAATATTTCCGATGGGTATTTTAAAACAGGAAGTGTGGGTGCTATTGCGGTAGCGGAATCAAATGTAAATGTAGTATACGTAGGCATGGGCGAACATGCACCACGAGGCGTAATGACCCACCATGGCGATGGTGTTTATAAATCCATTGATGCGGGAAAGACCTGGAAGAAAATGGGTCTCGATTTGTCGCAGCACATTTCAAGGATTATTATTGACCCCAAAAACCCCGATATAGCATGGGTGGCAGCGCAAGGTGCTTTGTATAGTTCATCCAAAGAACGTGGCATTTACAAAACCACCGATGGCGGCGCTACCTGGAAAAATGTATTATTTGTAGATGAAAAAACAGGTTGCGTAGAACTTTCAATGGATATAAATAATCCACAGATTATGTATGCAGCTATGTGGGAACATGGTCGTTTACCATGGAAGGTAATCAGTGGCGGACCCGGTAGCGGTTTATACAAATCAATGGATGGTGGAAATACATGGAACAAAATTCATACTGGCTTACCGAAGGAATTGGGCAAAATGTCGATAGCCGTAAGCCGTTCCAATTCCGAAAAAGTATATGCACTTATTGAAAGTGATTCCGAAAAGGAGCAGGGTGGATTATTTATGTCGGAGAATGCGGGTGGTAGTTGGACAAGGGTAAGCGATAACCCAAACCTGGAGCAAAGAGCCTGGTACTACATTGAGATGTTTATTGACCCAAAAAATGAGAACACGGTGTATGTGTTAAGTGCACCCGCATTACGTAGTGAAGACGGTGGCAAAACATGGGAAAACCTCGGCGGCACACATGGCGATTATCATGATTTATGGATTAACCCAAACAATCCCAAAAATATGGTGATTGCAAATGATGGTGGTGCAGCCATAAGCGTGAATTATGCAAAAACATGGTCCGGACAAAGCAATATGCCAACGGCACAATTGTATCGTATCAATGTAGATAATCAATTCCCCTACAACATTTATGCAGGGCAGCAGGATAATACTTCCGTTGCAATCGCAAGCCGTGAATTAGGTGGCTATGGCATTACCGAAAATAGCTGGACACGTTCAGCAGGTGGTGAAAGCGCTTTCCTTGCCTTCAACCCCGATGATCCGCGTTATGTATTGGGAGGAAGTTATCAGGGTACGATTGAAGTGCTGGATACCAAAGCAAAAGCATCTACCAACATTATGCCCGCACCCATTCAATACCTCGGTATGGATGCAAAAGATATGCGGTATCGTTACAACTGGAATGCACCGATTATTTGGTCGAAGCATGAACCGAATACTTTTTATCATGGTTCGCAAAAGCTGTTGAAAACAAGCGATATGGGCAAAACCTGGAAAGAAGTATCGCCCGATCTGACACGTAACGAAAAGGAAAAGCAAGGAAAAGGTGGCGGCCCTTACACCAACGAAGCCGTAGGTGCTGAAAATTATGGTACACTTGCTTATGTAATGGAATCGCCGCACGAAAAAGGCGTAATCTGGACAGGCAGCGACGATGGTTACGTACAGGTAACCCGCGATAATGGTGCCACCTGGACCAATGTTACACCTGCAGGTTTGCAGGAGTGTTTGATAAATGCTATTGAGGTTTCACCGCACGATCCGGCTACTGCTTATATCGCTACTACTCGTTATAAATTTAACGATCATAAACCCGGTTTGTATAAAACAACGGATTACGGTAAAACCTGGACAAACATCAATAGCGGCATTGCTGATAATGCTTTTACCCGTGTGGTACGCGAAGATGATGTACGTAAAGATTTATTGTATGCGGGCACCGAATTGGGGGTTTATCTTTCGTGGAATGGTGGTAAAAACTGGGTGCCTTTTCAATTGAATTTACCTGTTACACCTGTTACCGATTTAAAAGTGCATAGGGGCAACCTGATTGCGGCAACTTCGGGTCGTTCGTTCTGGATATTGGATGATCTTTCGCTCATTCGTCAATACAAAGCGGATGTTGATTCCTTTAGCTTGTTTCAGCCCGATGATGTATTGCTCGTAACCGGTGGCAGCCCGCTCAACGGAAATGGCAGTGATGGCACTAATCCTTATGTGGGTGTAAATCCTGCAACCGGGTTGGTTTTGTACTATCATTTACCTGAGCTTAAAGAAGGTGAACATGTTTCGCTTACCATTAAGGATGCAGCAGGAAAAACGGTTCGCACACTTACTTCCCTAAAAGATTCTACCCATGTTAATTACCCAAGCGGTCCTTCTGCCGATCCGGTTTTGCCAAAAGGTAAAGGGCTTAACCGGTTTGTTTGGGATTTGCGTTACCCAGGTTTGCCCGGTGCACCTACTGCCTACATTGAAGGTAGTTTCCGCGGCCACAGGGCTATTCCCGGTAAATATTCGGTAGCTATTAAGGCGGGTGGAAAGGAAACGGTGAAAAACTTTCAGATTTTGCCAAATCCCATCAATCCGGGTGACCCCAAAAATGATCAGCAATACCATGCGGTAATTACAGAAATGGAAGCCAACCTGACCGAAATGCATAACATGGTAAATGCTATGAACAAAAAGCGTTTGCAACTCGACGAATTGATAACGAAAATTCCAGCCGGAGCAAAAAACGATCCATTAATAAAGGAAGGAAAAGAGCTTAGTGCACGCATGAAAGCATGGGACGAATTGATGGTGCAGCGCAAATCAAAAGCCTATGATGATGTGGAGAATTTCCCCAATAAATTTACGGCTGACTATTTGTTTGTAATGAACCAAATGGACAACGATATTGCGATGGTTACGCAGCCTATGCTCGATCAAAAAAAGGAGCTTGAAACCAAATGGATGGGTTTAAAACAAACCGGAGCCCAACTGATGGATAAGGATATACCCGCTATGAATAAAAAATTATTTGATGCAGGTATTGGCGCTATTTGGAGCGAATAACCGGTAAGATATTTGCTGAAAAATGTAAACAGGAGATGGGCATAAAAACTCGTCTCCTGTTTTTTTAATAAAAAAAAAGGGTGAAAACACGGTACCATCATAGTTTTTATTAAACAATCTTCGCTCCTTGTTTTAAACGAATTATCTAAACCAGTAAAGCAATGAAAAAAAATCTCCTGTTGTTTTTATCAGTTGCCTTTTTTATCAGCAACCTGAGTGCACAAAATTTTCAAGGATTTAATACCAGCCGTTATACCGGTATTCATGGTGTTTATTTAAACCCATCTTCAATTTCCATTAGTAAATATCGCTGGGATGTAAATTTATTTTCAACGCACGTTTCGGTACAAAATAATAATGCTACGCTAAGCCTTGATGATATAAAAGATGGATTTGATGACGATAAACTACTTGAACAAATAGCAGGTGATGGTTCCAAACCCATCGATGCATTGGTGAATTTGGAAATATTCGGGCCTTCATTTATGTTTAAGGCAGGTAAAAAATCGGCGTTTGCCTTTTCTTCACGTGTAAGGGCTTTGGTAGGGGTAAATGATATAGATGGTAATTTATTGAACGAGTTAGCTGATGATGAATCTTCCTATCCGGTTAACATAAACGTGAATTCGTTGCAAAGCGCAGCAGTAAATGGATGGGCAGAAGCAGGACTTACTTATAGCCGGCATATTTTTTCATCCGGCAACCTTGAGATGCATGGCGGGGTTACGCTGAAAGCCCTTGGCGGGGCGGTAAACGGTTATTTGTATAGCGATCAGTTTAATGGGATATTGAATGAAGATGCTAATAATGGCGGCACATACTTTTCGCAATCCAGCGGGCAGGTAGGCTTTGGGTTTAGTGGGTTGGATTTAGATAATATTGAAGTTACCGACCTGATTGACTTTAATAATATCAGCCCCGGCTTTGATATTGGGTTCAATCTGATGATAAAGGAGGATACGATAGGCGTAATGTCCACCAATTATAATCAGGTGTATAAGTGGAAATTTGGTGTGTCGGTTCTTGATATTGGAAGTGTGAAATATCAATTAGACCCTACTCGTTCAGGTGCCTACAATGTAAATATTGGGGCGAATGAAAAATTTTACCTCGATGAATTTGATGATGTAGAAATTGATATGGTTAAGGAAGTATTTGATGCCAATCCCCAATATTTTTCACCATTGGCCAGCCAAAGCTCGAATGGATCTTACAAGGTGAATTTGCCAACAAGGTTATTGGTAGATGCAGATTATCATATTAATAGGAATTGGTATGTAAATTTAGCGGGTCAATTTTCATTGGTTAGTACAACAGCAGACAAACCTTTTAATACTGCCTACTATTCCGGAATTACGCTTACACCTCGCTACGATGCCCGCAGCTTTGGTTTTTGGTTACCCATGCATTATAATCCGGTAACCGACTTTAATGCAGGTTTTGGCTTTAGGGCAGGGCCTTTAATTATGGGTAGTGGCAGTGTAATTTCAGCCCTATTGGGCAATAGCAAACAAGCAGATTTTTTTATTGGATTTCGTTTTGGCGGATTGGGTGCAAAACCCGTTAAAGCACCAAAGGAAGCTCCATCGAAAGAATAACCCTTAGGTAAAATTATTTTTTTCCTGTACTTATCCGTAAAAACAAGAAAGGCTGCATCCGTTAAAAGATGCGGCCTTTGCTTTTCTGTTTTGGGTACTAAAGTCCATTTTGGGCAAGCCAAAGTAATGAGAAAGGTTATGCTTGATCAGCCAGTTGCTAACAAAAGACCCGCCATACCTGTATCGGCTACAGAAATAGCGTGCAGCGGTAGTTGTACATTTACAATGGGCCAACCAGTGCTGCGGATAAGATTTACCGGATCGTAACTGCGACGTGAAGGCATTTTCATGTCATAGTTTTCTGCCAGTAAAACGCTATCTATTTTTTGATGAGCGAGATAATTTTTCAATAAACGCCTGCCTTTTCCAATTAAAAAATCGGTTCTTATTTGCTCAATGCCAAGGGGATAGCAATTGCGAAGTAGGCTCATACCTTCGCGGAATTCCGGTCTTATCAATTTTAAATGACTGCTATCCCGTGGCAACATCAATAAATCTGTAATGGAGTCGGGCATTTCCATGAAATGCAGAAGGGTAATTTTAATTTGTTCCTTTTCAAATTGCGCGGCGGCATAACGTACTACATTGAGCGAACGAATCGAGAAGTCTGTGGGTACCATTATGTGTTTCATAATTAAAACAGGTTTTACAACTTGCAAGGAATATCCCTTGTTTATGATGCAAACTTGCTGCGGCCGTATTAAACGGATATAAGAAGCACATTAAAATGTCATTAGAATTATAAGAAGCCTTTTAAGATACTTACAACATAAAATCGTGAACCTTTTTTATTGCGGATGTAAAAGTGGTAACGACATTTCAATCAGGGTTCCTTCGCCTTGCTTAGATGTTACAACGATTTCGCCCTGGTGAATGCGCAAGATATTGCGGGTAAGCGGCAGGCCGATGCCGTATCCCTTAAACTTACGGGTATTGCTTGCCCTGAAAAAAGGGTCAAAAATATAAGGAATATCTTCAGGAGGAATACCAATGCCGGCATCTTTTACGGCTAAAATAATACGGGTATCCGTAGCGCCGATGGCTACATTTACCAATTGGTTATCACTGTATTTGCAGGCATTAATAAGAATATTGCCAAAAGCAAGTTGTAGCAAGGCCGCATTACCCTGCACCTGGAGTAATTCATGGTTTTCTGGCAATAGCGAAAAATCGAAACTTATCTTATTATCAGGATATAGCTCATCCACCGTGTTTTTGGCTTCAAGTAATAATTCATCAATTCTTACCGGTTTCATTACCTGCTTGCTACCATCGAAACCTGATTGGGCAAGTTGCAGCAGGCTTTTGGTTATATGTTTTAATCTTTCCGCCTGGTTAAGAATGGTAGCCAAAGAAGTTTTGTAATCTTCGTTGGAACGGTCGCGGTTTAGCGCCCATTCGCTTTCGCTTATAATGGCAGTAAGCGGCGTACTTAATTCATGTGAGGCATTGCTTACAAAATTATTTTGCGATTCAAAAGCTGTTTCCAGCCTGTCGAGCATATTGTTGAAAGTATTCGTGAGTTCAGCAAGTTCATCGTTTGTGTTTAGCTCGGGTAACCGCCTGTTAAGACTTACAGCACTTATTTCTTTTGCTTCCCGCGTAATTTGCCGCACCGGTTCCAGCATACGGTTGCTAAAATAAAATCCGATACTGAATACCAGGCAAATTTTAATCAATAGCCCAAATATTTTTATGCGCTTCAAATCATCGAGATACTGCTGACCATAGGTATTTACTGCCGAAACCACCACCAATTTACGTTGAAGTTTCCCATTATATACTGCTGCATAATAGTTTTGATTTTTTTGGTAGGCGCTATAACCACTTTGTATGGCTTCAGTGTAAAAAGAAGGTGGTATATTCAGGTTGGAAGGTACACCTATGGGTTTGCCGTTTTCCAACTCAAAGGCATATTCCTTTTGCGCGGGCAACCGCTCAAGCAGGTCATAATCCACCGAATCGAGAATATGGGAATCGGCAGGATTAACCATCAGGGCCCTTGCTGCTACCGTTGCCCGAACCTGTAACCTTGTTTGAAAATCCTTAAAGGCATTGCGACTGGCAAAATAGTAGATGAAAACCGTAATAAAAATCATGGTAATGGTGGTAACCACCGTAAACATGAGGGCAATTTTTACCTGAATACGCATAGCTAATCTTTTAAAATGTAACCCATACCAACCTGTGTGTGTATTAACTTATCGGCACCAGCTTTATCCAATTTTTTACGTAAATAGTTTATGTAAACATCTACCACATTCGTACTCATATTAAAATCTATACCCCACACGGCTTCCAGTATATCTTGTCGCGATGCAATCCTGTTTTTATTGCGTAAAAAGTATTCCAGCAGTCTGAATTCGGTAGCAGTAAGCGAAATTTCCGCTCCGCTGTAGTGTACTAGCCTGGCATCGGGATCAAGCGTCAGGTCGCCTGCTGTTAGCAGACGGGTAGCAGCCGGAACATCGGTGCCATTGCGACGCAGCAGTGAACGTATGCGCGCCAGTAATTCTTTAAAATGAAATGGCTTGGGCAGGTAATCATCTGCCCCGCTATCGAGCCCGGCCACAATGTTTTCGGTGGTATTGAGTGCCGTTAGCATTAAAATAGGGGCATAAATCTGCTCGCTGCGCAGTTTGCGGCAAAGTTCCAGCCCGTTCATACCGGGCATCATTATATCGAGAACCAGCAAATCAAAAGGGTCATTTTTTGCCATTTGGTATCCGCTTAGTCCATCCATGGCCACGCTTATTTCGTAGCCAGCTTCTGTCAGGGTTCTTCGTATAACCGATACTACATCTGCTTCGTCTTCTACTACCAATATTTTCATTCACTTAAAATTAAAAGGTTCATATTATTTGCCGCCATAGTCTGATTTTAAGTAGAAATGGCAAATCGTTTACATCCAAAAAAAACAATAACAAACCCTATATGGAAGAAAGGCAATGTAAAAAAAACCCGGGAACAAAATGAAATTTTTGGAATGAAAACAAGGAATTGATGCATTTGTTGCGATAAACCAAATACCTTTAGCCATCATAATTGCCATATTATACCATGTTAAAACGAAGAGTTTTTTTACAGCAAACATCTTTTGCAGCAGCATCATTACTGACAATTCCAGCAGCTTTTGCCAACTTTAAAGGTGCCCGTCCACTGGTAGGCATGCAATTATATTGTGTGCGGGAAGAAATGAAAAATGATCCTGCAGGCACACTGAAAGTCTTGTCAGCCATGGGTTACCGCCATGTAGAACACGCCAACTATGTAAGTGGAAAATTTTACGGCTATACACCCGCTGAATTCAAAAAGCTTTTGGCCGATCTTGGAATGACCATGCCAAGCGGGCATACTGTACTTGCGCCACGGCATTATGATGCAGCTACCAAAACCTTCACTGACGAATGGAAGAAAACCATCGAAGACGCAGCATTTATGGGGCAAAAATTTGTCATCAGCCCATCCATGGACGGTAAAGTGCGTAAATCCTACGACGACCTGATGCAAATACTGGAGATGTTTAATAAAAGCGGTGAATTGTGTAAGCCCTACGGCATGCAATTTGGGTATCATAACCATGATTTTGAATTCAGCGAAAAGCATGGAGAACGTACGTTATACGAAATCATCCTTGCGGAAACCGATCCAAAACTGGTGATGCAACAGCTCGATACCGGTAACCTTTTTAATGGTGGCGCCAATGCCATTGAAGTAATTAAAAAATACCCGGGGCGCTTTACATCGTTGCATATTAAAGATGCCATTCCATTGCCCGATAACCCGGCCCGTTATGAAAGTACGGTTTTGGGTGAAGGTGTATCGGGTATCCAGGAAATACTTAAAATGGTTACCAAACAAAAAGAACTTCCACAACTGATTATTGAACAGGAAGCTTACCAGGGTAAAGCACCAATAGACTGCATGAGGGAAAACCTAAAGGTGATGCAAAAATGGGGTTATACATGATTTCATTTTAGTACTACGAACAAGCAGTTACAACAGTGCCGGGAAAGAGAACAAATGATAATGGAGATTAAAATTACGATTCTTTGGATGGCACTTTTGGGTAAGCCTAATTTTGGTGGTATATCAATAAGCTGCAATTTTTGGAAGGAAGTATAATTTAATTGCTTTTGCAAGGGGAAAAAATTTTCCATTAAGAGGTATAAAGGGTATTTTCAGATAATACGATTATCAATAATTCAATGCAAAAACCTAAATTCCAAAACCGTATTAACCTTTTAATAGTTCTCAATAAATTTGAACTTAAATTCCAATCTTTGAAAAGATTAATTACAGATTTTTTACTTGTTAGTGTATAATTTTTAACTGTTTGCGATGCTAAAAAGAATTTTAACCTTTTTGATTTTTGTATCCTTTCTGATTGTTACCCAAGATATTTTGGCCCAGAAAGACAGTACAAATAAAGTCACTGACTCAATTAACGCCACCATCCTAAACAATGTTAATAAAGAGATTAACCAGATTGATTATCAACGCATTTATGATTCAATTAATAAGGTAAAACTTGAAAGACAGATTTCAGGCTTAGATGAAGGGGAAGATAAAAAGAAATCGGAGCTTCAAAAGCAACTGGATTTCTTAAATGAAAGAGAAGCCAAACGGTTGGCAGAGAAGAAACAAAAAATTGATTCGTTACGGAATATCGCAAAATCATTTCCGGTAAATGGATTTTTTAACGATACACTTTTCTTTATTTATAGTAATCATGGCGCTTTTTCTGCAAAAGACCGCGCAAAGGCCATTGAAGACCGGATACATAAGCTTAGCGATCAAACCTTGTTCCAGAATGATTCACTTATAATTCTGGAGACAGAGAATAGTTTAGAATTGGTAGCCGGGGAAATACCTATTATGAGTATTACTGAAAATGATGCAATCTGGAATAATACTTCCAAGAGCGAACTGGCCAAAGAATATAAAGAAATAATTACGCGGGATTTATTAAGGTACAAATCAGAGACAAGCTTTTCAACCATAGCAAAGGAAATCGGTTTGGCATTATTAGTATTATTTATAATTGTTGTAGCTATTTATTATATTATAAAATTATTTAAATGGAATGCGCTTAAAATTCAACAACAAAAGGGTAAACTACTTAAAGGAATAAAATTAAAAGACTATACGCTTTTTGATGAAAGCAGGCAAGAAAGGGTAGTACTTGCAATGAACAACCTGGTTAAATGGTTTTTCATTTTATTATTGGTGTACCTTTCGTTACCCGTACTTTTTGGCATTTTTCCCTGGACAGAAGGATTGGCGGAAACCCTTATCGGATATATTCTAAACCCTATAAGGCGTATTGCAAATAGCCTTTGGAATTACCTCCCTAATTTATTTACCATTATTGTTATCATATTCGTGTTTTTTTTACCTGGTAAAGGGTATTCATTTTATCAAATCGGAAATTGTAAGCGAAAAATTAAAAATTAATGGCTTTTACCCGGATTGGGCTAACCCAACTTTTCAAATAATAAAAGTTTTGGTTTTTGCATTTATGGCCGTACTCATTTTCCCTTATCTCCCGGGTAGCGACTCACCTATTTTCAAAGGAGTATCGGTATTCCTTGGTGTACTCTTTACATTTGGTTCGGCAGGTTCGCTAGCCAATGTTGTAGCCGGATTGGTACTAACCTATATGCGATTATTTAAGATAGGAGAGCGTGTAAAAATTGGTGATGTGGTAGGGGATGTAATTGAAAAAAATTTGCTGGTAACAAGGGTACGAACCGTTAAAAATGAAATCATTTCAATCCCCAACCTTACGGTAATGAACAGTCATACGATTAATTATAGTAGCGATGCGCATGATAGAGGACTGATTTTGCATACAACTGTTACCATAGGATATGATGTTCCCTGGAGAACCATGCATCAGGCCCTGCTGCATGCTGCTGACAGAACGGAATTTTTATTGAAAGACCCTAAGCCATTTGTTTTGCAAACAAGCCTTGACGATTTCTATGTTTCTTATCAAATAAACGGATACACGAAAGAGGCTAATAAGCAATCTCGTATTTATTCGGAATTGCATGGCCATATTCAGGATTGCTGTAACGAAGCAGGGATCGAAATACTTTCACCTCATTACCGTGCGGCAAGAGATGGAAACGCAACAACCATCCCGACCGACTATTTGGAGAAAGATTATAAGGCACCTTCTTTTAATGTAAAAGTAGAAAAGGAAAATAACGGGGGCTGAATGTAATGTGGTGCAGGCAGAGCAAGATGCGCTTTGAAGCTGAAAATCTGAACTTGTCTTTCTTCTTTTTTATGAATTGCTGGATTTATTATGGATTCATTTTTCAGGTATCTTTTGGTTCTGCTTAAAATGTAAACTACATCGATTGCTGAATAACTTTTATAAAAAGCTTTTTCATATGGTACCTGCTGTATGTTTCGAAACTATACAAGGTTTTGAACCTTTACCTTAAGTTAATTTAATTTTTAATGGAAGGAAGAAATTGATCAGATAACTAACCATGGGTATTACGGAAGGCAAAAACATGAATGTTGGTAAAAGCCGGCACCTTACATTTACATATATAAAAATTTCGTAATCATGAAGCCATTCATTTTCCTTGTATGTTCTCTTTTTTTGAAAACGGTTGGCAATACGCAATCAAATGCTGAAGTTGGAAAAATTCCTATTCTTATCCGATGTGATGATATTGGTATGAGCCAGGGAGTAAATGCCGCAGCAAAAAAGGTGCTCCAGACCGGTATGCCGGTATCCATGAGCGTAATGGTACCTTGCGGCTGGCTTGCGGATGCGGTTGAATTACTGAAGCAATACCCTAATGTATCAGTAGGTATCCACCTTACACTTAATGCTGAATGGAAGCAGTACAGGTGGGGTCCTGTGGCAGGTGCTTCAATGGTACCCACGCTAGTGGATTCGCTGGGCTATTTTTTTCCATCACGCAGCAAACTATTTGGCAACAACCCAAAGCTAAGTGAGATAGAAACTGAACTTCGTGCACAGGTTGATAAAGCCATGCATGCCGGGTTAAAAATTGATTACTTCGATTATCATATGGGTGCAGCCATGCAAACCCCCGAAACCAGAACTATTGTTGAAAAACTTGCAAAGGAATACGGTGTTGCTATATCGAGGTATTATGATGAAGTAGATGTAGAAGGCGGCTATAGCGCACCTATAGCTAACAAGCTCGATACATTGATGGAAAAGCTAAAATACATACAACCCGGTGGTACTAAATTATTTGTGTTTCATGTGGCGCTTAATACGCCCGAAATGGCCGCAATGGAAGACCTGAATCCTTTTGGCCCCAAGGAAATGAGCCGGCACCGGCAGGCTGAACTCGACGCATTGATTTCGCCTGCTTTTCAACATTTGTTACACGATAAAAAGTATCGGTTGGTGAATTATGGAATATTGAATAAGGAAAAGGGATTGGGAAGTATGAAGCGGCCATAGTGTAGCACCCGGTTATACTCATTACATCAAACCCACTGCCTTGCTTTGCGTCTTAGCTTTTTAATCCCTAATTTTTTTAAACGTGGGTTGAATAAAAATATAAAAATTAAATGAGCCGATTTTCCTGCATTACAGGTAACCATATTTTCGAGCCTTTCTTTCACCAATGATAGCTAAGGCAAAAGGTTTTTCCTGATTAAAAATAACCCGAATCAAAATTCAGGCAGCAAAAAAAACTAATAAATAAATATCAAGTGCCAAATATTCTAGGATAGAAATGGAAAAATTGCCTTAATAATCAGTTATGATACCATGTTTTTCCAACAAAATACCTTTCTCTTACCTTTGCTTTCCAAAATTAATTCCTCGTGCGCCGAAAAAATAAACAAGTTCTCATTGAAAACGTCACCATTGAAAAATATGCCGCTGAAGGCCGAAGCATGGCGCGGGTAGACGGGAAAGTTATTTTTGTAGAAAAAGTGGTACCGGGTGATGTAGTGGATGTTTGGCTAACTAAAAACAAAGGTGATTGGGCAGAAGGTTATCCTGGCCGGTTTATTAAATACTCCGAACAGCGGGTGGAGCCATTTTGCGAACATTTTGGTATTTGCGGCGGCTGTACATGGCAAATGCTCCCTTACGATTTACAATTACAGTACAAGCAGCAGCAGGTAACCGATCAACTTAGCCGTATTGGCGGGGTGGAGCTGCCCGAATGCCTGCCCATTATTGGCGCCGACCCTACACGGCATTACCGTAACAAGCTCGAATTTACTTATAGTAATCGCCGGTACCTTACCCGTGCTGAAATGCTGGATCCCAATGTTTTTGGCGAAGGTCATTTTGCGGGATTCCACGTAAAGGGTATGTATAATAAGGTGGTTAATGTAAATGAATGCCACCTGATGGCCGAGCCGGTGAATATTATTCGGGAAACGGTAAAAGCAAAAGCCATTGCGCTTGGGTTGCCTTTTTATGATCTGGGTTTACAGGCAGGCTGGATAAGGGCAGTGCAATACCGCTACTGCACTACCGGCGACCTGATGATCAATATTATTTTGGGTTACAATGCCCCCGATGCCACCAAAGCATTGCTTGACGATCTTTTGGCGAAAGTGCCGCAGATTACCACTTTGTTTTACACCATCAATCATAAAACCAATGATAGCATGGCCGATCTTACGCCCGTTCATTATTTTGGGGAGAAGGATCATGCTATTGAGGTATTGGGCAAGTTTCGGTTTAAAATAAGCCCCGTTTCATTTTTCCAAACCAACACCCGGCAGGCCGAAACACTTTACGAAGTTACCCGGCAGTTTGCAGGGCTTGATGGCAGCCAAATCGTTTACGACCTGTATTGTGGTACCGGTAGCATAGGCATTTATGTAAGTGATGGGGCCAAAAAGGTAATAGGCGTAGAAGTAGTGGATGCGGCTGTACAGGATGCCCGCGAAAATGCCGCCATGAACGGCATTACCCATGCCGAATTTTTTACCGGTGATGTAACGAAGGTATGTAATGCTGATTTTTTTGCACAACATGGCCGGCCCGATGTAATTATTACCGACCCTCCACGCGCAGGTATGACCGAAAAACTGGTACAGCAAATACTGGACATGGATGCACCGGTGGTAGTGTATGTAAGTTGCAACCCCGCAACACAGGCCCGCGACCTGAAATGGCTCGATGCCAAATACAAGGTAACCAAAGTGCAGGCGGTAGATATGTTTCCGCATACACTGCATATTGAAAATGTGGTGCAGCTAATCAGGCGCTAAAAGAATCTTACACAGGGCAAAGGATATATATTGCATTCCTTAATGATGCAATAATAGAAAAGAGAAACAATACAGGAGAAAAATGCAGGCTAACCAACCCTGCCCATATTTATGACCGAATTCAGACCAGGAAGTTTTCAGATATTGCCGGTAATTATAAAGAACCTGCTCATTATTAATGGGTTAGTTTTTCTGGCACAAAATACAATTGACGGTGCAGCACCCACCGGAGGCATAGGTGTTGGCTATATGGCCGATACATTTGCCTTGCACCATATACTTTCCCCGCTGTTTAAGCCATGGCAGTTGCTTACTCACATGTTTATGCATGGCAATATTGGGCATATTCTCAGCAATATGTTTGTATTGTGGATGTTTGGCAGTGTGCTGGAAAATCTTTGGGGCCCCAAGCGCTTTCTTATGTTCTTTTTAACCTGCGGAATGGGTGCAGCCCTTCTGCATCTCGGTGCGCTGTATTACGAAAACTATCACCTCGTATCCGATTATGAGTCGTATAAATCGGCACCATCGCTGCAAAAATACCTGCTGTTCCTTGAGAACTACAATGTGGATACGGGTTACGATACACAAATCGCCTACCGCATTGGCCGTGCCTGGGAAGCCGAGCCGGGGAATTCACAATTGGCCGAACAGGCTATGCTGGCAGTTAATCATTATGTAAACGCATCGCTTAGTACGCCAACCCTGGGAGCGAGTGGTGCCGTTTTTGGTTGCCTTGCCGCTTTCGGCTACCTTTTCCCCAATACTTATATTTATCTGTACTTTTTTGTGCCCATCAAGGCAAAATGGTTTGTTCTTTTATATATTGCTTTTGAGTTGGTAATGGCCGTTAATAATAGTGCAGGCGACAATATTGCACGTTGGGCGCACCTTGGCGGGGCTTTGGTAGGGTTTCTTCTCGTATTTTTCTGGAATAAGACCAACCGGCGAAATTTTTATTGAATCTGTAACATCGTTAAACTTTAATTTTATGTTTGGGTTATACAATTTAGCTTTTTTAATTTTCCATGAAAAGGCAGCAAGTTTATGAGTGTGCTGAAAAAAAACAGACGTAAATCCTTATTGCTCGGTAACGATGGCAATACCCTGGTAATCCTAATTGCGATTAACCTGATTGTATTTGTATTTATTAATTTCCTCAAGATCAGCTATTTCCTGAGTGGAACTTCCATTGATTACTACTATCGCGATGTGGTGGCCTATGTAATGGTTCCCGGTGAAGCAGGCAAATTGCTCACCCGCCCGTGGACGATAATTTCCCATATGTTTGCCCACGATGGTGTATGGGGGCTAATTGGCAGCCTGCTGTGGCTATGGGGATTTGGCTTTATTTTACAAAGCCTTACGGGCAATAGGCATCTGGCGCCGCTTTACTTATATGGTGGCGCCGCAGGTGTTGTTGCTTTTTCACTTGCACTTAATCTGATACCGGTTTTAAAAGAAACAGCGCCCAGTATGATGCTGGAAGGGGGAAAAGCTTCGGTTATGGCAATTGCGGTAGCTACTACAGTGCTGGCACCGGGATTCCGTATTTTCCCCATGCTCAATGGCGGAATACCCCTTTGGGTACTTACAACGATATTTGTTATTATCGATTATGCACTCATTGCCGGTTCGGGTGGTGGGGTAGCACTCGCCCACCTTTCAGGGGCATTGGTTGGCTATTTATACATGGTAAGGATAAAAAACGGCTACGATCCGGGGAACTGGATGCACCGCAGCTATGAATGGTTTTTCAAGCTTTTTGAGCCCGCACCAGAGAAGGCTGCAGTAAAAGCATTGAAGCAGGAGGTATTTTACCGTACCGAAAAACAACCACCCTTTACCCGAAAACCTAACGTAACGCAGCAGCGTATTGACGAACTGCTAGATAAAATAAACGTAAAGGGCTATCATACGCTTACCGATGAAGAGAAGGAATACCTGAAGCAGGCAAGCAAAGAAGAATTGTAGATAAGCCTGCACGATTTTTCTACTCACATGAACCAACCAATTAAGCGTCCGGGGCGGCGTATTTTGCTTACGGCAATTACTTTACCTGCAGTATTGGCCTATCTGATAAGTGTGGCCGGTTGGTATCTTTCACCCGAAGTAAGTTGGATACTCCCTTTGTTTTCTGTAGGTTTTGCCTATGGTTGGCTTTTCCTGTTTATGCTCCTTTGGCCATGGTTTAAAACCCATAAACGTGTGGCTTATGCATTGGTTTTGCTCTTGCTGACAGGCGCACCACCTGCTGCGGTAACCTTTTCCGTGGGCTGGCAAAAAGATTTTTTGGAAAAAAGGCAAAACAATGCACTACGTATTATGCAGTGGAATAGCAATAGCTTGCCGGGCTATGATATTGGCTGGACTAATAATCCCCATCTTTTTAAAAGAAAGGCAGCAGCAGATTTTATCCATCGTTATCAGCCCGATATACTGTGCATACAGGATTTTTCTGATATAGTTGATCGCCGCATGTATTCGAATATTACTTTAATGACCGATACCTTAGAGTATCCGCATGCTCATTTGGCCAAGTTTGGATTTACCTTAAATAAGTACGGTAAAGTGAGCAACTATATTGGTATTTTTTCAAAGCAACCACCGGTTACGAAGGGTATACACTGGTACAGCAGCTACGCATTTCCCGAAGCAATTGTTTGGGCTGATTTTTTGCTGAATGGCCGGTTGGTAAGGGTGGTAAGTACGCATTTTCAAAGCATGCATTTTTTTAGCCATACTCAATTTGCAAATGTGGTATTGCCCTACTGGCAAAAGCCCGATAGCGCTATCATAATGAATCCCGGTATTTTGTTTAAACTAAGGCATTTTCAGCAGCGTCATTTGCTTCAGGCAAAAGAATTACGCAGGTTCTTAGATACCTGCAGTGTGCCGGTAATTCTGGGAGCCGACCTTAATACCGTGCCGGCAAATTATGTTTACAGAATTGTAAAGGGTGAATTAAATGATGGGTTCCCTGGCAGCAAAACAGGGCTTGGTGCCACTTACAATTACCTGGCACCCAACCTTCGTATCGACTACCTGCTTAACGATAAAAAGCTAACGCCGCAAGTGTGGAAACATCATGAAAACGGTTTTTTCGACCACGATCACCTGATGGCTGATTACCAATGGATTCAGAATGATTAATATTGTGCATTAGATAAAACACCAACAGGCATTGGCGAGGGTAAAAAGTAGTATCAAAAAATTCAGTTTCCGGCGATTGAGCCGTCGTTTTCTGGCACTCGTTAACCTGGGTGTGGCAATTGTTTTTATCATTGCCTGTCTCCAACCCTGGCTTTCTCCGGAAACATTCTGGTTCATCGGCTATCTGAGTATAGCTTTTCCTTACATCCTGCTGGCACTGGTGGGGTTCCTGCTCTTTTGGTTATTTGCCAAAAAAAAATATATGCTGATTTCCTTCATAGCACTGGGGATTGGGTACAAACAAATCAGTTTCCTTTTCAGCCTGCGGCACAATGATTTTGCTTTGCAAAAATCAACAACCGATATACGGGTAATGAGTTGGAATATAATGGGTTTTGCAGGCTTTAAGCCTGGAGTGCGGCAACGTGAGCAAAATGCCGACCGCATTTTTGAACTTATCAGGGAATACAAGCCCGATATTATTTGCCTGCAGGAGTATGGGCAGTTTGAAGATAAAAAGCTGGGACGTAGTTACCAGGAACTCATGAAAAAAATGGGTTTTGAGCACGAAGTGCTAAGCCGGGACTATAACCGGGTAACCTATAGCTACAGTAGTGGATTGGCCATTTTTTCCAGGTATAAAATTATTGCCTCCAAGCGCATTCCTTTTCGCAGCAGTGCCGAAAGCCTGATTTATGTGGATGTGGTAGTAAATAACGATACGGTTCGCATTTTCAATACGCACCTTCAGTCCTATCGTTTTTCGAATGATGAGATTGCACAGGTTGAAAAAATAAAAGATCAGGAATCACCGCTGCTTAATCCTGTTTCCTCATTATTAAGTAAAATGAAAAGGGCTTTTAGAAACCGGGGCGCACAGGTTAACCAAGCCTATCCTGTAATTGAAGAAAGCCCGCATCCACAGGTCGTGTGTTTGGATATGAATGATGTTCCCAATAGCTACGCCTACTGGCATATGCGTGGTGAAAGAAGCGATGCATTTTTGGCAAAAGGATTTGGAATTGGCAGAACCTATATGGCTTTTTTACCCACCCTTCGCATTGATTATATTTTTCCCAACAAGCAGTTTGAAGTAACCCAAATGGCGGTTATCAAGCGTAACTTCAGTGATCACCTGCCCATTGTGGCCGACCTGCGATTGCAAAAATGATTTCTGTACTTTTGCAACCCGGTTTTGTAATTTGATGTGGTTAAAAAAATGTGGCAGAAAACAGTGCGCCTTTCCCAAAGTCGGCATCAAACTTCAAACATCAAACTTCGTACTTCTAACTTCGTACTTCTAACTTCGTACTTCTAACTTCGTACTTCCAACTTCAAAAAATGAGTCTCCAACTATATAACAGTTATACCCGTAAAAGGGAAATATTTGAAAGCATAACACCCGGCCATGTGGGTATGTATGTGTGCGGGCCAACCGTAAGCGGCGAAAGCCATCTTGGCCATGCGCGACCCTATGTAACGTTTGATATCGTAAACCGCTATTTAACGCACCTTGGCTACAAAGTACGCTATGTACGCAACATAACCGATGCGGGCCATTTTGAAGAAGAAGGCCGTGAGGCGGAAGATAAAATTGCGAAAAAAGCGTTGCTCGAAAAGCTGGAACCCATGGAATTGGTAACCAAGTACACCAACCTGTTTCATTGGGCGATGCGCCGGTTCAATAATATTGATCCAAGCATAGAACCTACGGCTACCGGGCATATTGTGGAGCAGATTGAAATGATTAAAAAGATCATTGACGAAGGGTACGCCTATGAATCCAACGGCTCGGTGTATTTTGATGTAAAAAAATATGCCGAAGATTTTAAAGATATTAACCCCTACGGCAAACTAAGCGGCAGGGTAATGGATGAGCTTTTTGAAAATACCCGCGACCTCGACGGGCAAAGCGAAAAGCGCAACTCCCAGGATTTTGCACTTTGGAAAAATGCGCCACCCGAACATATTCAGCGCTGGGCAAGTCCATGGGGCGAAGGTTTTCCCGGTTGGCATATTGAGTGCTCGGCTATGAGCGCCAAGTACCTCGGCGATCAGTTCGATATTCATGGTGGTGGTATGGACCTTCAGTTTCCGCACCACGAAAGCGAGATTGCGCAAAGCTGCATTTGCCATGGCGGTAAAATGATGGCGCGCTATTGGCTGCATAACAATATGATTACTATCAATGGCCGCAAGATGGGTAAGAGCTATAATAATGTAATTAAGCTTACCGAGTTATTCAGTGGTAATCATCCGTTACTGGAGCAGGCTTACCATCCTATGACCATACGGTTCTTCATTTTGCAAAGCCATTATCGCAGCACGCTCGACTTTGGCAACGATGCTTTACAGGGTTCGGAGAAAGCATTGAAGCGGCTGTGGGAAGCGTATGAGAATCTTCAGCAGATGACAGATGACGGAGGGGAGATGACAGAGGGTAGTCCCGGCAATTCCGTCGGGTCGCGCGCGGGCTTTGAAGCGCAGGCAGGTCCCGGCGGACTTACCGCAGACGAAAGCAAAACCGAGTTAGACCAAAAGGTGTTGAAACTGATTGCGGAGTTTACCGAGTACATGAACGACGACCTTAACACTGCAAAAGTGATGGCAAGCATGTTCGAACTTGCACCCATAATAAACGGACTCAAGGGCGGTCAAATTAAACCCGAAGAAATAAGTGCGTCAACCCTTGCTACGTTGCATAAGGAAATGAAAACCTGGCTGGAAGATATTCTTGGCTTGCAGAACCCTGGTGGCGATGCGGCCGATAATGGAAAACTTGATGGTGTAATGCAGGTGCTCATTGATTTGCGACGTCAGGCCCGTGCCCGTAAGGATTGGGCAACGAGCGATGTTATCCGCAATCAGCTAGCTGCTATTGGTATTCAGTTAAAAGATGAAAAAGATGGAAATGTGAGTTATAGTTTGTAAAAAAAGGATTTTTTCTGCCATGGTGCGTTAGACAGGCACGCACTAAGGCAGAAAACCCATTAACTCTTCATGTTTTCATTTAGCGCCATTTTTAGCCTTTCTAAATCACCTTAAAGCAATACAAATTAGTTAGTTCCAATCCACTGGGTATATAGCCAGGCCTGTTTTGTTCCAATAAGTAAATGTGATTATTCGTTTCCTTTAAAGGAATGGAAAATGCTGCTTTAGAGCATTTATCCTTTTCTCTATAAACGTTTGCTGCATTACTGATACCAATAGCAAATATTCCTTTTCTTTTTGCAATTACGGCTAACTTAAATGTATAATTCCCTTGTTTTTCTTCAAATTTAAATTCCTTCACTTTTTCAGGTAAGAAATGAACTATCTCCGAACCCGACTTTAAGTTAAATTGGAAAGCAGATACGGCATATTCTGTCCCTGGATTTGAAAAAGAACCTCCTGTAAATTCCATGAAAGATAATGCTGTACCTAAATTACTTGTTCCACTGTAATCAACCATCTTTCCTGTTGGCCCATCCTGGATAAGCGAAGACTCATTAATTTCTAACCATATTGTATCTCCAATATTTATAGAATCCTTATCTGGAAATACTTTCAACGGAAGTTCGAAATTATATACGGTATTTGCGCAATCAAAGGGTGACTTATTACACTTGGCATTAATAAAAAGAAATCCAATTATAAGTGCAAAAGCTATTATTGTATGTATTTCTTTAGTTTTCATAATAGTAATTGCAAGATCAGACTCTGTATTTGAGTTTTCGTTCAGAAATTAGGTTCGAAAATCTCCAATATTTTCTACATGGATAAAACAACATGGAAAAAAGTGCAATGGTAAAATAGAAAGATAATAGGTTTGGCATTTTGATTTCAAAACATCTGGTAATGGGTAATGCACTATAAAGTGATAGCGATAAAGTTATGGGAAATTTATTAAGAAGGCTCAAAATATTTTATCATCTTTCACCATAGGTTACAAGGATTGTACCAAAGCAATGCATTATGGATTCGGGTTAGAAATAGGCTAAAGCTAACATTTGAATTATAAATCATTCTTTTGACATGATGGGCAATGTTCCGCCTGTGTTTCTTTATGTCAAATTGCGATCTTGCCTTTGTTCCCTTCAACACCGTATAACCATTCATAAAATCCCGGAAACATTTTTTGCCAGCTTCCTTCGGAATGTGTTCCTTTTTCATGCAGGTGTACCGCTACATCACATTTAAATTTTTTTTTCATGAGGCTGCTGACGCCATTAATTCTTTCTATAAGATCTTCCCTTTCGCGGCCACCTGCATAAAAATAATAACGTTGTTTTTTATGGTGTTGCGGTTTGGTATTTTTTATTTGCGCTTCCAAATCGGGTACCAGCCAAAACGATGGTGAAAACACCCCAATGGCACCAAAAACTTTTGGATGCAATAAGCCGGCATAAAAAGAAATTAATCCTCCCATGCTGCTGCCTGCAATAGCGGTATGTGCCACATCGGACAATGTGCGGAAATGACCATCCACATAGGGTTTCAGGATGGTTACTATTTGTTGGAGATATGCTGCACCGAGGCCCTTGCCATGGACAATGGTACTATTAGGATTGTATTCAAGTATGCGGTTTTCGCCACCATTATCAATACCAATTACAATACCTGCAAAGTTTATCGTATCAAGGTATTCATCAATTTTCCATTCGCCCGAAAAGGATGTATTTTCATCAAACAAATTTTGCCCATCCTGCATATAAAGTACCGGGTACTTTTTACCGGAATATGCATAGTCGGCGGGCAGGTAAATCCATATCCTTCTATTCATTTCAAATTCTGTTATATAGAAGGATGTATACATGCTTTATAACCTTATTTTTTTGCTTTGTTCTTGCCTGCTTTAGTCTTTCCGTTATGCCCAACGTGCCACACCTTGTCGCAGTATTCGCGGATAGATCTGTCAGAAGAAAAATAACCCATACGTGCTACATTGAGGATTGATTTTCTTGTCCAGTTATCCGTGTCTTTATACACTTCGGATACCTGTTCCTGAACCCTTACATAGTCGGCAAAATCAGCCATTACCAAATAAGGATCGTTATACAACAGCGAATCGGTTAGTGGTTTAAATACATCACCGTTTCCATTTGAAAAAGCACCCGATTGTATCATGTCTATGGCAGCTTTTAATTCTGCATTATGGAGGTAATAATCTATGGGATTGTATCCGCTTGCTTTTAATTCGAATACTTCTTCTGTCTTTAGTCCAAACAGGAAAAAGTGATCTGCACCTATCCTATCGCGCATTTCCACATTGGCGCCATCGAGCGTGCCAATGGTAAGCGCTCCGTTCAGCGCAAACTTCATGTTGCCCGTTCCTGATGCTTCTTTACCTGCAGTAGAAATTTGTTCGGATATATCTGCCGCGCGGTAAACCCACTCGCTGTTTTTCACATTGTAATCGGGGTAGAAAACCACTTTCAAACGGCCTGCTGCATCACTGTCGTTATTGATTACTTCGCCAATACCATTTACCAACCGGATAATGAGTTTGGCAAGATGGTATCCCGGTGCTGCTTTACCGCCAAATATGAAAGTGCGAGGAACAATTTCTGCTTCTGGGTTATTTTTTATGCGATTGTATAATGCAATAATATGCAGCAGGTTCAGGTGTTGGCGCTTGTATTCGTGAATCCGTTTTACTTGAATATCGTAAATAGATGAAGGATCAGTAAGTATGCCCGTACACATCATCAGGTTGTCGGAAAGCATTTGTTTGTTTTGCATTTTTATGGCAGCCCAACGTTTTCTGAATGCTGCATCATCTGCAAATTTTTCCAGCTTAATTAAATCGGTTTCCAGGTGTGTGGCCCAGCTTTCGCCTATGGCTTCATCTATCAGTGCAGCCATCTGTGGATTATACAATTTCATCCAGCGGCGAGGGGTTACCCCATTGGTAACATTTACAATTTTGCCCGGCGAAATATAATTGAAGTCCTTCATTACATCTTTCTTGAGCAGTTCGGTATGCAAGGCCGAAACTCCATTAATGGTATGGCTGCCCGCTGCCGCAAGATTTGCCATGCGCACATATTTGCTTCCGCTTTCATCTATCAGCGATAAAGAAGCTAGTAGTTCGTCATTAGCCGGGTGCGCGGCTCTTACTTCATCTAAAAAGCGATGGTTGATTTCATAAATAATTTCAATATGCCTTGGCAGCAACGATGAAAACATCGGCAATGGCCATTTTTCCAGCGCCTCAGGCAAAAGCGTGTGATTGGTATAGCTAAAGGTTTTTTGCGTAAGCGCCCATGCATCTTCCCATTTCATTTGTTCCACATCTACCAACAGGCGCATCATTTCAGCAATGGCAATAGATGGGTGTGTATCGTTTAGTTGCAGCGCCGCCACATCAGGTAAATCTGTGAGTTTCAGTTTCCTTGCTTTTACAATACGAAGTGTATCTTGCAGCGAACAGCTAACAAAAAAATACTGCTGCATCAATCTTAGCTTTTTGCCCGCTTCGGTTTCATCATTAGGATAAAGCACTTTGGTGATGGTTTCTGCTTCAACTTTATCTCCAACAGCCATGGCGTAATTGCCGCGGTTAAATTCGCTGAAGTTAAAAGACTCTGTGGCTTCTGATTTCCAAAGGCGCAACAGGTTTACGTGGCCGTTTCTATAGCCTGGGATAGGGGTATCATAAGCAATTCCCTTTACTTCTTCCGCTGTTATCCATTTTACGCGGTATTCATCTTCCTCATCTATTCGGGCTTCTGTATGCCCACCAAATTGCACCTTGTAAGTAACATGTGGTTGCGCTATTTCCCACGGGTTGCCATACCGCAGCCATTTATCGGTAATTTCTACTTGTTCCCCATTTTCTATTTTTTGGTCGAAAATGCCATACTCATAGCGGATACCATAGCCACAGGCCGGCACTTTTAGCGTGGACATGGAATCGAGATAGCAAGCAGCAAGCCTGCCTAAGCCGCCATTACCCAGTCCCGGTTCTTCTTCGGCCTGTACAAGTTGGTTATAATCCACGTTAAGCATGTTCAAAGCTTCCTTTACATTTTCGGTAAGACCCAGGTTTAGCATGGCATTGCCAAGGTGCGGGCCTTCTAAAAATTCGGCCGACAGGTAGCCCACAATTTTTACTTTTCCTTTTTTGAAATTGGCCAGTGTATCCATCCATTGGCTCATCATTCGGTCGCGAACAGCATAAGATGTAGCCATATACCATTCCTGCATAGTGGCAAAGGGTTCGGTGCGTCCCTGAGAATAATATAAATGGTCTAGAATAGATTGTTTGATGGCTTCCGGTGAATTTCCGGTTCTGATATTTTCGGGTAAATTTTTCAAGTAATGTAAGTTTTAAAGCATGTATGGAAAAATATTTTGAACCGGATACGGCAAAATGCGAACAAATAAAGATTGATAAATACCTGTTTGGAAACAATGATTTTTATCACTACCAAAAGGATTTTAGTAATTATTACATGCAGAAAAAAAATCCTGCTTAAAATCAGGCTAATCTTTGGAGGCTGCGTATTTGCCTGCGTGCATAGCAATAATAATGGCGATATAAAGCTGTAAGTTTTAATAAACTTTTTCGGATGAATAGGCCCAAAAAAAACCGCTATGGGATGTTTCCCATAGCGGCTTTTTAATGTTTATAAAAATGGATTTACTGAACCAAAATTCTTGTTGTTTTGCTACCATTTTCGTCTGTCACCTGCAGCATATACACACCTGCAGGAAGGCCTTGTATATTAACCTTGTTTACAGTACCATCTGTAAGCAGGATTCCACTTTTCAGGGACCTTCCTGTTATGTTTGTAATACTGTAAGTTACTTTTTTCGAAGATGGGTTAACCAAAACGTTTACAAATCCTTTTGATGGATTGGGATAAACTGAGATAGCATCTGCCATGCCATTGAAATTAACCTGCCTTACTGCTGAATAGGCAAACTTTCCATCAAGGTCCGTCTGACGCAATCTGTAGAAATTCATGCCCTGAACAGGTGCCTGATCTACAGCTGAATATTTCGCTCCATTTACGTTAGATGGGGAAGCATTTACAAAGGTCAATTCAGACCAGTTGCGTCCATCTATGCTTTTTTCTACACCAAAACCACGATTGTTCACTTCTGTGGCTGTTTCCCAGTTTAAACCTACGATATTGGCTTTTGCTGTTGCTGTGAATGAAGTAAGTTTCACAGGTAAAATGTTGGCTGTGCTCGAGAAATAAATATCGTCTACGTAGTATGTATTATTTTCAAATGGTGCATCTCCAACAAATAATAATTGGAAAATAGCATTTCTGTTCGTTAATATTAAAGCTCCATTTGGAGTAGCATAGAGTGATAATGGAATACTATAAACATTCCATTGACCTTGTGTTGGTGCTGGACCGAAAGTATGAGAACCTGCTTGGGGTCTGAAGCTCACTATATTTTCATTTGCCGGGCCACCTCCTTGATTCACTATTTTAAATGCAAATGTTGGTGCACTTGGCGTCCATATACTTATATGGACACTATCTGCTAAAGTTACATCAATGGGAGGCAATTCAATACCCACAAAATCTATACCAGTATACTTTTTAATATTGTTACCATTAATTACGGTATCTGATACAGCACTACTAGCAGCACTCCAATCTGTTCTCCACGTTGTTACAGGCACATTAGTATAACTGTCACTAAATAAAGAAATTACCCTATTAGCCGGCTTAGTAGGAGTAGGGGCAGGCGTGCTTAATGGGGGGAGATTTACTACAAAATTAGCAGTTATACTTCCTGCAGCAAAAGCACCATCTGCTGCTTGTGTTGCAGTAATTGTAGATGAACCACCACCTACAATTGTAATCATGTTACCACTAATGGTTGCAACATTTTGGTTACTGCTCATGTATGAGAAGGCGCCCATACTGTTTGATGTAGGTGGTGTAATTGCAAAAGGAGCATCACCAATAAGCTTTGCGGGAACTGAAAAATTAGAAAGCGTAGGCAATGTTTGGGTTGTATAAAAGAAGATATTATCTACATAAATATTAGCCCCACCTCCCGGAGTTACAGTAACAAACTTAAACTCTTTTATTGCCGTTAATGGAATGCCTAAAGCTGCATAAGATGAGAGAGGAATTTGTATTCTATTCCATGTATTTAACGTTAATGGCCTGTTAATTAATCTTTCACCATTAGCATCAGTAACTAAGAAAATGTCAAGAGACGTACAATTTGACGACCAAACATCTAATTGTAAAGTTTCTAATGAACTTACATTTTGGGCAGGATTAGCTCCATTATTTTTAATATCAATACCCTGATAGTTCATATTGGGGTAATGACGCATTTGGTTACCACTAAGGGTAAAAGTTGTTGCACCTCCAAAACCGGATTGTCCCCAGTTTGGATTAAAGTTCACACCTGATAAATCACTGTAGAAATTGTCAGAGTAAATGGAAATTACCTGGGCAGGTGTAAGTGCAGGCAGGGGATCTGGATTTGTTGCAGGCTGTGCAAAAGATGTTGCTGCTATGCAGCAAATTGAGAGTACCGAAAGTAAAATTTTTTTCATACTTTTTTAAATTTGATAATGATTAAACAAGCTATCTTTAGGAATTTACAATTTGTGAAAATATATTATTAATTTCTATTTCCTTTAATAAGAACTACATCTTTACTACTACACATGCGCATAAAACCCACAACATTACTACTACCAAACCCGACGGATAATCCTAACATATTCATAATCAGTAGGTTATAAATATGGGGCTGTAATGGCTTTTTTTCAACTCTTTTACACTTTGGTTTTAGTGTAAATCCTACACTTCAAGTTCCACACCTTATCACAATAATCCTTTATGACCCTGTCCGATGTTCAATTTAGTGCAAATTTCATATTGCCGTGAGGAGGCTATTTCCGCCGATCGGCAATAGGTTATGACCATGGAATACGAATAGGTTACCGCCTTTCTATTGTCTATAAATTGTCCATTTGCAAAACCTGACCGGCTGGTTTGCGGGTAGATCTCAGTAATGCCCAAAAAGGTAAACTTAATACCCCATTGGGAATTAAAGGAGCTGTTCGGCTTTAATTAAAAACCGACTTTAGCTGCATTTTTTGCTCTGTATAATTCCCTTTAAAGATTTACTATCGGCAACCTCACCTGCGAAGGATATTGGCTTGTATGGTAAATCAGGTTATTGGCCACCACACCTGTTTTTTCATCATAATTATTGCCGCCCGTATTCATATTGCGATCAAAACGAGGGAAATTACTTCCCGCAATTTCGATGCGGACACTATGGCCCTTTTTAAAGAGATTGCTCGTACTCATTGGCGACATTTCCAGTTTGTAAACCTTCCCTTTTTCCATCCAAACTTCCTTTTCGTATCCATCGCGCCATCTTGCCCGCTGAATGGTTTCATCGAGGTTGTAGGCCTTTCCATCAGGGTGCACATCAATTAGTTTGATAGTAAAATCTGTGTCTTTTGCATCGCTGCCTACATACAAGGTACTCTCTATAAATCCACTTATTTCCGTGTCTTCGGTAAACGGTTCGCTTGTATAAATCAATATATCGTTGCGTACTTCCATTTTCCGCTGATCGAAGGCGCCACCTGTTACCGCATTACCTGTGCAGCACACATTACCGCCATAAGAAGTTACCGGGTTCTCCGGATCGTAGGTAAAAGCATCTGTAAGAGCATTTTTTGGAGGGGCAGCAATGGTAAGCTTGCCGTCGCCATACAGGCTGTTGGCTTTACCGCCACTGTTCAGGTACATCGTTTGCATTTGTGCAGTGGCAGGCGGCCATGCATCTGCCTTTTGCCATTTATTAATACCCATGGTGTAGTATTGCACTTTGGGTGTTTTGGTACTAAAATCGTTGGTGGTTCCCTTCAGCCATTTATCGAACCAACTATAAATCTGCTCATTATAATTAAGCCTTGCATCGCCCATACTCAGTTCGCCAACGATTGTATTTTCGGCAGCCCTTGTGTACGCGCAATGCAAGGTGGGTGCAATTACCAGGTATTGGTTATCGGCTACCATTTTATTGATAGCAGCTTTTTCTTTTACATGGTTTACCAATGCCAGGTTGGGGCTGCTGCTAACATCGTACCAGCTTACAAACCAAAAGGCAGGTACATGAAAGGACATGTTATCGTGATACAATCCTCCTTTAAACCAATCAGGATCGTTAGGCTTACGTTTCACCATTTTATTAAAAACACCTTCGGGTCCGTTTACATTGCTGAGAATATCTTTTACCGGTAAATGCGCAAGCCCTTTTGCCCAATCTACCCTTTCGCGCTCGGGGGCAAGATCGAACTGCCGGCTTGCCCGGATAAGTTGTTCCTGTGTAGCATCTTTAGGAAACTGAGGGCGGATGGCATCATTTTGCGTGCCATATAGCCAGGAAATAAACAGCATTTGCGTAGCGCCACCCCGGTACCAGTTGCCTTGCTCCATAAATTTACCAACACGTCCCACTCCTGCACCATAGGCTTGTGGTACCACTGCTTTTAGTGCCGGATGCCCCATTGCCGCTACCGCCATCTGCCATTCGGCGGTACTGCTGCAACCAATAAGACCAATACTGCCACTGCACCAGGGTTGTTTTACCATCCAGTCAAAAGCATCCCATCCATCAGTAATAGGTGTGCCGAGTATATCCCACTCACCTTCGCTAAAAAAGCGCCCGCGTTCGTTTTGCACCACATAGGCATAACCGCGACTAACTGCTTCATAAGCAGCCGTATAGTTGCCACGTGGTTCACCATCGCCAAACCCGTTAAAGTTATACGGCGTGCGCGAAAAAATAACGGGTACCGGTTTGTCGCCCTTAGGCCGGTAAATATCCGTGGCGAGGCGAATACCATCGTGCATAGGCATCATAACCTTTTGGTCGATGATGGCAATTTCTTTGAGTTTATCCAGCGAAACCCCCTGCGACCAGGCAGTTTGAAGGAAGCAAATGGTAACAAATAAAGTAAAAACAAATTGTTTACATCGCATAGTACAGACTTTTTTTAGTGAAATCAATCGGAGCAAGGTAGCATTTTGACGATATATTTTTCCAGAAAAAGCTATTTGCATTTTAAAAGGGGATTTTTTATAAGTGGCGTACCTTTAGCGCAAAACCTAAGTAAAAGTTCAGACAGTCATTGGGTAGTAAGCAATGCTGAATTCACTATCTGCAAAAAATCATCGCCTCATATCATAATATGTCAACCAATAATTTCAATATTACCGGGCTAACGGATAAGCAGGTAAAAGATTCAAGGGCTAAATCCGGAAAGAATGTTTTGAGCTTTAAAAAGGAAAACAGGTTTGTGGATGCTATCATTAGCCTTGCAAAAGAGCCAATGGTTATTCTGTTGTTAGTGGCATCTGTAATTTATTTTATTAGTGGAAAAACGGGTGATGGCATCTTTTTAGCATCTGCTATTTTATTGGTTGCTACTATTTCCCTTTACCAGGATTCGCGGAGCAAACAGGCGCTTGAAAAATTGAAGTCCTTTACCAAACCCAATTGTAAAGTAATTCGAAATGGTGAAGTTATCGAAATTAAAAGTGAGGAGTTGGTACTTGGCGATAGCCTGATGCTGGAAGAGGGAACGCATATTGCCGCTGATGGTATCATTATACATTCCAATGATTTTTCGGTAAATGAATCGATACTTACCGGTGAATCGATGGCGGTATACAAAGATAAAACGAAGGAAGATAAAATGGCTTACCTCGGCACCACCGTTGCAAGCGGATTGGCCATTGTTACGGTTACAGGTATTGGTAACGAAACACAGTTGGGTAAGATTGGGAAAAGCCTTGAAAGTATTGAAGAAGAAAAAACACCACTCGAAAAGCAGATCAACAATTTTGTAAAAAAGATGGTGATAGCGGGTGCCGTTGTCTTTTTGATTGTTTGGGTTATTAATTACCTGAAGACCTATGATATTTTGGATAGTTTACTCAAGGCCCTTACGCTTGCTATGAGTATTTTGCCCGAAGAAATCCCGGTGGCCTTTACCACCTTTATGGCATTGGGTGCGTGGCGGCTTATGAAAATGGGCATTGTGGTTAAGCAAATGAAAACGGTGGAAACGCTTGGCAGCGCAACTGTTATATGTACGGATAAAACCGGCACCATTACCGAGAACAGGATGACGCTTGCAAAAGTATTTTCGCTTGTTTCAAAAAGAATAGCAGATCCTGTTGAATCGTTGCAGGATGATGAAAAGGAATTAATTACAACTGCCATGTGGGCTAGTGAACCTATACCATTTGACCCAATGGAAATTGCACTGCATGAGCAATATAAAAAGCTTGCACCAAAAGATGAACGTCCCGATTTTAAAATGGTGCATGAGTATCCCCTGGGTGGCGTACCGCCTATGATGACGCATATGTTTGAAAACAAATCGGGTAAGCGAATTACTGCAGCCAAGGGTGCACCCGAAGGATTAATGCTGATAAGTAATTTAAGTGAAGATGAAAAAAAACAAATTCAGGATATTATTAATGTATTGGCTAAAGATGGATACCGTGTGTTAGGCGTAGCCGAAGCAAATTTTACAGGCAATGATTTTCCGGAGCAGCAACAGGACTTTTCTTTCACCTTCAAAGGGATAGTAGCCTTTTATGATCCGCCAAAGGCAAATATTAAAAAAGTATTAAACGACTTTGAATCGGCAGGTATTACGGTAAAAATTATTACAGGCGATAATGCTGAAACGACAGCCGCCATAGCACGGCAAATTGGGTTTAAGGGTTTTGAAAAAAGTATAAAAGGTGATGAACTCATGCAAATGGATGATGCGGCATTACAAACTTGTGTGATGGAAACAAATGTTTTTTCCCGCATGTTTCCTGAAGCGAAATTGAAAATTATTAATGCATTAAAAGCACAGGATCAGATAGTAGCTATGACAGGTGATGGTGTAAACGATGGGCCTGCATTAAAAGCTGCGCATATTGGTATTGCCATGGGAAAAAAGGGAACCGAAATTGCAAAACAGGCAGCTTCACTTATTTTAATGGAAGATGATTTATCCAAAATGGTGGATGCAGTTGCTATGGGCAGAAGAATTTATACCAACCTGAAAAAAGCCATTCAATACATCATATCTATTCATATTCCCATTGTGCTTACCGTATTTATTCCGCTGGCATTAGGCTGGATTTATCCGAATATTTTTACACCGGTGCATATTATTTTTCTGGAATTAATTATGGGTCCTACCTGTTCCATTATTTATGAAAATGAGCCCATGGAAAAAAATGCGATGCTGGCACCACCTAAACCCATGACCCTTACTTTCTTTAACTGGAAGGAACTTTCGATAAGTATTATTCAAGGTCTGGCGATAACGGCAGGAACTTTATTTACCTATCAATATGCAGTGTATCATGGCTACGATGAAGCCATTACGAGAACGATGACCTTTACCGTTTTAATTGCAGCGAATATTTTTCTAACCCTGGTAAACCGCTCTTTTTATTATTCCATATTTACCACACTTCGTTATAAAAACAACCTGGTATTAATGATTATTGGTATCACCAGTATTATTTATGCATTGCTTTTGTTTGTAAACCCATTAACGAATTTCTTTGGTTTGGAAAGGTTAACAGGTGTGCAGTTAGGCGTTTCTGTGGCGGTTGGTTTTGTATCTGTAATATGGTTTGAGGGAGTTAAGTTGTGGAAGCGGATGAGCGTAAAAAAATCCTAATCGTTGTTTTCAGTTAACAATTTTCCATTCAAATGTTGTTTCCGTATTGCTTTTTTTGCGCTGTGACTACCTTTTAATCAGGTTATCTTTGCATTCCAAAAATAAAAAATCAACCATGCTCGACATAAAACTCATCCGCGAAAAACCTGACTTTGTAAAGGAACGCCTTGCACATAAAAACTATGGTCAACCCGAACATGTTGACACCATTATTGCGCTTGATACCGACCGCCGCAGCCTGCAACAGCAACTTGAAGCGGTACTTAACCAAAGCAATCTTGCCGCTAAAGCCATTGGCGGATTGATGAAGGAAGGAAAAAAGGAAGAAGCCGAAGCCAAAAAGGCTGAAGTAGCCGGGATGAAGGAAAGTGAAAAGCAATTGAAAGAGCAACTTGCTGCCGTTGAAAAGCAGCAGGAAGATATTGCTATTCAACTGCCCAACCTGCCTGCCGCTGCGGTACCATTTGGTAAAACACCCGAAGAAAATGAAGTGGTGCGCGAAGGTGGCACTATCCCCGAACTACCCGCCAACGCACAGCCCCATTGGGATCTTATTAAAAAATACGACATCATTGATTTTGAAGCCGGCGTAAAAATTACCGGCAGCGGATTTCCGGTGTATAAGGGTCAGGGCGCCAAACTGCAAAGGGCGTTGGTAGCGTATTTCCTCGATTACAATACAGCAGCAGGCTACACCGAATACATTCCGCCTTATATGGTAAATGCCGAAAGCGCTTATGCCACCGGGCAGTTACCCGATAAGGAAGGACAGATGTATTATATGCCTGCCGATGAATTTTACATGATTCCTACGGCTGAAGTACCGGTTACCAATGTGTATCGCGATACCATTCTGAAAGAAACCGACCTTCCGGTAAAAATGACCGCTTTCAGCCAGTGTTTTCGTCGCGAAGCCGGCAGCTTTGGCGCCAATGTGCGCGGACTGAACCGCGTTCACCAGTTTGAAAAAGTAGAAATTATACAAATTGCTCACCCCGACCAAAGCCATACCATTCTCGATGCTATGGTGGCACATGTGGAGGGTCTTGTACAAAGTCTTGGCCTGCCATACCGTATTTTACGGCTTTGCGGTGGCGATATGGGTTTTGCCAGCGCTATTACCTACGACTTTGAAGTGTATAGTGCCGCACAACAAAAATGGCTTGAAGTAAGCAGCGTAAGTAACTTCGAAAGCTTTCAGGCCAACCGTATGAAATGTCGTTTTAAAAATACCGAAACCGGTAAAACACAGGTGTGCCATACGCTCAATGGGAGCAGCCTTGCCTTACCAAGAATTGTGGCGGCCTTGCTGGAAAACGGGCAAACTGACGAAGGGATAAAGTTGCCGGATATGTTGGTCCCTTATTTTGGGAAGGGGATGATATCTTAGATATATTGTATCTTCGAAAAAGAACTAATCAAAAGATTATGGAAAATCCAGTATTGAACGAGCCTATCGTGTTGATTGAGGAAGAGCATACCCATCGCAAACTAGCCATTGTGGATATTGATCAGGTTGGAAATGATCCGGATTTAATGGAAGATTTGATTGACATTATTTTGGCCAAGGCATCCAAAGAAGACGATCTTGTATCCTGGGAAGATGCAAAAACAGAATTAAAATTTAAAGGGGTAATTGATGACTCCCTATAAGATATTCGTAAGGCGAAAAGTGATAAAAGCCATTGAGAAGATAGGGAAACCATTTTCTAATAAAATAAAATCCGCTATTGACAGCCTTGCCGAGAATCCAAGACCGTTTGGGTACATCAAGCTAAAAGATGAAACGGAAGATATTTACAGGATAAGGGTTGGTGATTACAGAATATTGTATTCAATAGATGATGTGGTAAGAATTGTTGAAATTAGAAAAGTTGGAGATCGTAAGGACATTTATGATTTGCTGTAAACTGTGATACCACGTCGACAGCTTTTTTAATTTAGCATCCTACTGTAATAGCCTCGCACAACCATGTATTGTAGCGGCATTGCTGGAAAACGGACAAACCGATGAGGGCATAAAGTTGCAGGAAGTGTTGGTGCCTAATTTTGGGAAAAGCATGATTCATTAATAATACCTCATAAAAAGCCCTGGCCAAAACGACCAGGGCTTTTCATTCATCAGCTATTCGTTTATAGCAATACCGCAGAAAATTCATCCAATTTCGTGTTTACACCGCCAACAGGTCTTGAATTTGACACTTTTACCCTTAGTTTTTGTCCTGCCTGCAATTGGATATGCGTGTGTAACGAAACATTCGAAGTATGTGCAGACAAATTACCCGGTAACGCTGAAGTTTCTTCAATGGTTTCAGCCACCGAATTATTATTGTTCAATACTTCCAGGATTACTTTGAGCAAAAACGGACCGGTTTCTGTAGAATTGGTGGAAAAACTGCCCCGTATAGTAACAAGGTATACGCCATCAATTGTGATGGTAGTTATGCCTGTACCGGGATTATGTACATTGCCAATATCATAAATCTCTGTTGTAGTTGTAACAGTACTGGTACTGTTCCCGTTAACTGCAATTACGGAAGATGTTGCTTTAAACCTAATGGCATCAATATCCACGGTATCAAGATAAAACCAGGCTGGAGGACTTGCTGCACCATTGCTTCTAAGTACCTGCCCTGCCTGCCCCGGGTTACCATCTAAAAGGAGAATTTTTCCAATGTTTACATCGCCATTCAAGTCAATTTCATGTTGCGGGTCTTCGGTTAACAGCCCCATCCGATTGTTGGTAAAAGCAATCAGGCTGTCAATCTTAAATTTCATATCTGCACGTGTTGCACCAGGTATGCCGGTTATCCTGAGGTCTTTAACAATGCCTTGTTTTCTAAAGGCAAGCATGCTTCCAAGCCCACCGGAACTATCCAGCAATATAAAATGTGGAAGCAGGTTGGTTGACTTATGATTAATCTGCATCTTGGCAAAAGGATTTCCGGTTCCCAGCCCCATGCGCCCATCTTGTTTTATCCAAAGCAGGCTATCATCAATCCAGGAAAGTATCAGCCCCTTTGAAGGGTCAGGGCCAATGCTATTACCGGTTATTCCAAAGCGGCCTTCCTGATTTTGTTGGCCAAATTGTATGGAGCCGCCTTTACCGTTTATTGAATCTAGAATAAGGAATGATGGCGTGTTGGGTGAACTTTTATGGTTTACCTGCATGCGTGCCTGTGGGTTCCCCGTCCCAAGCCCCATTCTGCCGTCTTGCTTTATCCAAAGCAGGCTATCATCAATCCAGGAAAGAATTAACCCCTTCGAAGGATCGGGCCCAATGCTGTTGCCGGTTATTCCAAAGCGGCCTTCCTGGTTTTGCTGCCCAAATTGAATGGAACCGCCTTTGCCATTTATTGAGTCGAGAATCAGGAATGATGGCGCATTAGGTGTGCTTTTATGATTCACTTGCATGCGTGCTTGGGGGTTTCCGGTACCAAGCCCCATTCGCCCGTCCTGTTTTATCCAAAGCAGGCTGTCGTCAATCCAGGAAAGTATCAGCCCTCTTGATGGGTCGGGTCCCATGCTGTTGCCGGTTATGCCGAATCGCCCTTCCTGGTTTTGCTGGCCAAATTGAATGGAGCCGCCTTTACCGTTTATTGAATCGAGAATAAGGAATGATGGCGTGTTGGGCGTGCTTTTGTGATTCACCTGCATGCGCGCCTGCGGGTTGCCGGTTCCAAGGCCCATGCGCCCATCTTGTTTTATCCAAAGCAGGCTATCATCAATCCACGAAAGTATCAGGCCCCTTGATGGGTCGGGTCCCATGCTGTTACCGGTTATACCAAACCGCCCTTCCTGGTTTTGCTGCCCAAATTGAATGGAGCCGCCTTTGCCATTTATTGAATCGAGAATAAGAAATGATGGGGAATTAGCGGTGCTTTTATGGTTTACTTGCATCCGCGCCTGCGGGTTACCGGTCCCAAGCCCCATTCTGCCGTCTTGTTTTATCCAAAGAAGGCTATCATCTATCCACGAAAGTATCAGCCCTCTTGAAGGATCTGGTCCTACACTGTTACCGGTAATACCAAACCTGCCTTCCTGGTTTTGCTGCGCAAATTGAATAGAACTGCCTTTACCATTCAGCGAGTCTAAAATGAGGAATGAAGGAGTAGCCCCGGTACTCTTATGATTTAATTGTAAACGGGCCTGCGGATTATTGGTTCCTATTCCAATATTGCCGGTTTGGGCCTTAACAATAGTTGGCAATACAGTTGCTAGCACAATGATTGCCTTAATGATGCTTTTCATAAATTTTTGTTTTTGGCTTAAAAATGACTTTTTGGCCGCTGCAGGTGGCCATTTTCCTTTCCGAAAAATAAAATCTATTTTTCATTTATGCAAGTGGGTAAAAAATTCTTGTTCCGCCCGACATTAAGCGAAGCTTTATTTCGGTCGGAACAAGCTATATCGAAATCAATAAAATAGCCGCTAAAAAAAATTTGGCGGCTATTGCTGAATCTATTTACTTTGTATTTCAAAGTGCTTTTATGACTGAGCATCAACAAACATTAGACACACTTAAGGATATCAGGACCATGATGGACCGGAGCAGCCGGTTTATCAGCCTTAGCGGGCTAAGCGGCGTAGCAGCAGGTTGCTGTGCCCTTGTAGGTGCCTGGTTTGCAAGGGGTGTAATAGATGAAAGCGGTGCCGATGGCGTTAAGTTGCGCGACTTATACAAAAACGGTGCATCGATACAGGATGTTTCGCTGGCGGAGTATATGGGCGGCAGGTTGTTTTTAATTGCCTGTGTCACCTTTACAGCTGCGCTGCTTTTCGCTTTTATTTTTACCTGGCTGAGAAGCCGTAAAACGGGCGTCCCCTTATTTGGAAGTTTATCAGGACGACTTACCATTGCAGTATTGCTACCCATTGCAGTGGGTGCTTTGTATATTGTAAAACTTATGCAGGCCGGTGCTTTTGGAATGATTTCACCGGGGTGTTTGCTTTTCTATGGCCTTGGGCTGGTGAATGCATCACGCTATACACTTCCTGAAATTAAATACCTTGGTTATTGTCAACTGGCCTTGGGTATTCTTAACCTGCTTTTTATGGGATATGGATTGTATTTCTGGGCATTTGGTTTTGGTATTTTGCATATAGCGTATGGTATTTTTATGTGGTATAAATATGAAAGGCAAAATTCCAATTAATTAAATTCCAAATTCCAAAACACGTCAACTAGTCAACTTTCCAACTCGTCAACTTATCAACCAGCCAATCAACATATCAAATCTCAATAAAGTATTCGACAGCCGGATACGGCTTGGCATTATGAGTGCATTGATGGTAAATGAAAACATAAGCTACAACGAATTGAAAGAACTGCTTGATGTAACAGATGGTAACCTCGCGAGCCATGTAAAGGGGCTCGAAGAAAATGGTTACCTTAAAGTGCAAAAGGGTTTTATAGGCCGTAAAACCAATACGACTTATACCGCCACCCGTGCGGGAGAAAAGGCTTTTAAACAACACCTCGATGCATTGGAGCAAATGATCCGGGGTACGCAAACTTAATTTTTTTTGTACCTGTACTTTGAAAAACAAAGTGCTTTTAAATATCTAAAAACCATTCTATGCTTAACAACTTCAGCAAAATCGGAACAAGCCTGACCTTTAAAGGATTTATTACTGGATTTCTTATTCTCTTTATGATGATACCTGCCATGCTCGTGCAGGACCTTGTGCGTGAACGCAAAACAAGGCAAGATGAAGTAATAGCCGAAGTAAGCAGTAAATGGGCAGACAGGCAGGTGGTTTCGGGGCCCTACCTGTATGTACCATATAGTCAAAGGGTAGCAGATGGAAATGGAAAAATAACCATCATTGAAAAAACAATGATTATTCTTCCTGAATTATTGAAAGTAACGGGAAATGTTGAGCCGCAATTTAAGAAGCGTGGAATTTATAAAGTGGCACTTTACAAAAGTGAGCTGTTGATGGCAGGGCATTTTAACCTGAAAGAATTCACCCTATCTGCCAATGAAAACTATCGGTGGAATCAGGCGCGGCTTTGCATTGGTGTGTCGGATACAAGGGGAATTGAAGCGCAACCGGTTGCTACTTTTATGGGTAGTTCATTTAACCTTGAAGCAGGTGTGCCGGGAAACCTGCTGGCAGCAAAAGGTGCAAGTGTACAAGTGGATCTTACAGGCGCAGACAGTAATCAAAAACTTACCTATCAAATTCCGCTGCAGCTCAGGGGCTCAGAATCCTTACAAGTAGTTCCGATAGGAAAATCATCTGAAGTAGATATTGTTTCACCCTGGACTTCACCAAGTTTTACCGGTAAATTTCTACCCGAATTCCAATTAAATAAGGATGGGTTTAAAGCAACATGGCAGGTATTGCATTTCAACCGTGATTTTCCGCAAGTATGGAAAAACCAAAACTATGAAGCAGCGGACTTTGCCTTTGGTGTTAGTTTAATTCAGCCAACTGATCACTATGCCAAAACAACGCGCAGTGTAAAATATGCGATCCTGTTTATTGGACTTACGTTTGGATTTTTCTTTTTGCTTGAAGCCTTACAGGGACATCGGGTACACCCGGTTCAATATATTCTAACAGGTATTGCGTTGGTTGTGTTTTATACTTTGCTTTTGGCATTGGGTGAAGTAATTGATTTTAATGCAGCCTATGCTATTGCGGCAGCGGCCACTACCATTCTTATTACAACCTATGGCAAGCACCTATTTACAACCTGGAAAAATGCATGTATCCTAGGTGGATTTCTTGGTAGCTTATATGCATTCATTTTCGTGCTTATACAACTCGAAGACAGGAGCCTGCTCGCCGGTAGTGTCGGTTTATTTGTGCTCGTTGCCATTGCCATGAACCTCAGCAAAAAGATAAAGTGGTATGGTAATGAAAACGGAACGGATAGTGCAACGGAACAACCATAATATTATTTTTATTCCTAATCAGAATTGTAATAAATATTACTAGTTTTTTATAATCGCTTTCAATCTAAAATTTCTTTACAATGGTTAAAAAAATAAATGCGCTGTTGGGATTGCCTGAGTTATATTCTGCCAAGCCCCTTGCCTGGCCTGCCTTGTACGCATTACTCATGTTAGCGGGTCTTGGAACTTATTTGCCATACGATCAGGCAAATTTTTGGTTGGGTGCCATTGCTATCGGGCTTTATGCGCGTTATCCTTATCCCGTTTCGGCTAAAGGCGGTAATCGCTTTTTTATTGCATCATTGGCATTCCTGGGGTGGTATTACTTTTTACCGGTGCAAACATTGTTCTTTTTTGCGCTGGTTTGCGCATTGTTATTTTCATTGGAAGCGGTAACCGGTAAGTTACAGGCAGCCGTAATCCCGGTAGTTTTTCTCATGTCGCCGGTGGCCAATTATGCCGCGGAAGTTTTTAGTTTTCCGGTAAGGTTGCAACTTTCCAATGGTGCTGCAAAGTTGTTACAGCTTACCGGTAATCATGCGGTAGCACATGGAAATACGATTGCTTTTAACGGCAGCATGTTCGATGTGGATCAGGCATGTGTAGGTTTAAGTATGCTGGTGAGTTCAGTATTGATGGGCATCATCAGCAAGCAAATATTTGAAGTAAAGTATCAGCGTAGATTACCATTGGCCTACCTGCCATTAATAGTATTGTATTTTTCTATAGCAAATGTGCTGGCCAACCTTTTTCGCATTGCTATACTGGTATATTTTCAATTGGCATCCGGCACTATTAAGCACGAAATGGCGGGGCTTGCTACCTGGATATTGTATGGCATTATTCCCTGTATGTGGCTGGTAAAAAAAATGGTTACGCATTTGGGGCTTTACGAAAAAGTATCACCATTGCTGAAATTCCATACCGAAACCGGACGCACCTTTCAAAGCAAACAATTACTAATGCTTATCTTGTTTACGTTGATGCTTGGCTGGCCTTCGCAGCAAGCAGCAGAACAGGAAAATGATGCGATTCCTGTTGCAACACCTGATGGTTTTGAGAAGGCTTCGTTGCCACATGGGGTTACGCGCTATAAAAACAATGATGCACTCATTTATGTAAAAACCATTCGCGGTTTTTACAGCACCGATCATAACCCATCCATTTGCTGGCGCGGCAGCGGATATGCTTTTACCATGGCACGGCAGGTAAAACGTGGCAATGCTTCTATGTACATGGCCAATCTGCAAAAGGATGGTAGTATTTTGTACACAGCATGGTGGTACGAACACAAACATCATCGAACGAATAATCAGATGGAATGGCGAATGAACAGCCTGAAGAAACAACGGGACTATCATTTGGTAAACATTACTGCATCTTCACCATCGGATTTGCGTAAAGCCATCGACCGTTGGATGGAACAACCGGATTTGGTAAGTACATTGGCAAAGTAATACGCAGCCCTGGAGTATGGCGAAATAGTATTTTCCTTACGCCCGTTTATCGCTGTATTGATTTTCGGCTTAGTTTCGGCCTGCATTGTAATTCATTAAAAATGCAATGCATATTTGTATGAAGCATTTTTCGACAATTACGATCTTGTTATGTTTTTTAGTGGGTCCTGTATTTGCACAAAACATTTCTTTGCCATCCGATACCGCAGTAATAACTACAGCTACGGTTACCATCAATGGCCAAAGTGTTAGCTATCAGGCAAAAACCGGTACGTTGCCGGTATGGAATGAACAGGGAGAACAATTGGCATCATTATTTTATACCTATTACGAACGTACCAATATAAAAGACCGCGGAGCAAGACCCTTGGTTTTTTCCTTTAACGGGGGGCCGGGTTCGGCTTCGGTGTGGATGCATGTGGCTTATACCGGACCCAAAGTGCTGAATATTGATGCAGAAGGTTATCCTATTCAACCCTATGGCGTAAAGGATAATCCAAATTCCATATTGGATGTGGCAGATATTGTTTTTATTGACCCGGTAAACACCGGTTACTCGCGCATGGTGCCGGGTAAAGATGGCAAAATGCCGGATGGCAAACTTTTCTTTGGTGTAAATGCCGATGTAAAGTACCTCGCGGCATGGATGACGACTTTTGTAAGCCGAAACAACCGCTGGACATCTCCCAAATACATTATTGGTGAAAGCTATGGTGGTACACGCGTAATGGGGCTTTCGCTTGCCTTGCAAAATCAGCAATGGATGTACCTGAATGGTGTGATTATGGTTTCCCCGGCCGATTATAAAGTGCTGCGTCAAGGAGGCCCCGTTGCATCATCACTTAGCCTGCCTTACTACCACGCTACGGCCTGGTATCATAAAAAACTCGTTCCCGCTTTACAGCAAAAAGATCTCACCGATATTTTACCCGATGCAGAAAAATTTGCTATTAATGAACTGATGCCTGCATTGGCAAAAGGCAGTACGCTTCCTGCTGATGAAAAGGAAGCTATTGCAAAAAAGATGTCATACTTCTCTGGACTTTCCAAGGAAGTTATCCTGCAGCATAACCTTGATGTACCTGAATCTTTTTTCTGGAAAGAGTTGTTGCGTAGTGAAGGTAAAACAGTGGGCCGTCTCGATTCGCGCTATACCGGCATAGACAGAATTGATGCGGGCGTAGAACCTGATTATAATTCGGAACTTACCTCATGGCTGCATTCATTTACACCCGCTATCAATTATTATTTGCGTGAAGAGCTTAAGTTTAAAACGGATCTTAAATACAATATGTTCGGACCTGTAAATCCCTGGGATTTTGAAAATGATAATACCCGTGAAAACCTGCGTCTTGCTATGGCGGAAAATCCATATTTGAAAGTGCTTTTTCAATCGGGCTACTACGATGGTGCCTGTACCTATTTTGCTGCCAAATTTACCATGTGGCAAACAGATCCCGGTGGTAAAATGAAAGATCGTTTTTCGTTTAAAGGCTACCGCAGCGGACATATGATGTACCTGCGTTCGGAAGATTTGAAAAAAGCAAATGATGATGTGCGGGAGTTTATTAAGAATACATTACCGGGAAATAAGGCGGCGAAGTATTGATGTGTGAATAAGTCAATAAGTGAATGGGTCAATTTCTTTTTTGAGGATAAATTACATAACATGAAATGCCCACGATCCGCTGCACCCGTCCGAACGGCAAGGCCGGGCGGGCACTCAGCGCCGATGATTATTTGGGCATTCCATGTGACAAATAAAAAACAATAAAAATACACACATGAAAGCCTTCATATCCCGCTTACAGTATGCATTACAAGGCTGGCTCTATTTTTTTCGTACCGAAACCAATGGCCGCATTCAGGCTGTAATAGCTATGTTGGTGATTGTGGCTGGTTTCTTTTTTAAGATCACTTCGCACGAATGGCTTTGGATATTGCTTTGCATAGCCATGGTTATTGGGCTTGAAATGGTAAATACCGCCATTGAAACCCTAGCCAACCGATTGCATCCCGACAGGCATCCCGATATTAAAATTGTAAAAGATGTAGCGGCAGGAGCTGTGTTATGGGCATCCGTTATCAGTGTCGTTATTGGGGCGGTAATCTTTCTGCCAAAACTTTGGAGTATCATTTCTTAAAGACAAGGTTCAGCAATGTGAATGTTTTTATCTAAAGCAGGGCTTAAATCATGCGTATAATTTTATTTTTATACGTACATTTTACATCAAAATTTGAACATCACAATGGATGATGAGACAGCAACGACTATAAAAAAATATGCTAAGTGTGAAAGGACTTCTGTTTCAAAAATTACAGAAAGCATTCATTTCACTTCATCGCAATTTTTGGCCTGCGATCCACTTTATACAACCCCCAATGTTTTTCTGGTTCGTTGGGGTCGGATGAACCCTTCCAGGGCTCATCGAATGCTTCAAAAAAATAAGTAAGGATGTGATTGCTTTCTGCCCAATCCATAAGGTCTTCAAAATAAATTTTTTGTGCCTTTTCATTTACCCTTTCGGGGTGAATGCCCCTGCCGTTGGAATTGGTGGCCCAGCCCGCCTCTGTAATTACTACAGGCTTATCGGGATATTGGCTTGCCACCATGTTATAGTTTTCCTTCGTATAATCCAATGCTTCGTGAATGTGCTTGTATTCCCACACCGGATATGTGTGTATGGAAATAAAATCAATCACATCAACCAAAGGTTTTAATTTATTGAGCCATGGTGCATAATTTTCGCACAGGGTAACCGGTTGATGAGCACCTTCCTTCACTATACGGGCATATTCAATTACCTTTTGCACAGGCACATAATTACCACTCCAATCTACGCAGCATTCGTTGCCTACAGAAAGTGAAATAATAATTTCCGGATAGCGCTCCGCCCATTCTGTCAGCCGGTTAATTTTTTTCAGGTTACTTTCTTTGTTCTCATCCAATTGTTCTTCACTATAAATACCACCTCCCCAAGGGCATCCGAAATTATTCATTTCCGCCTCAATATAGGCCCCCTGCATTACGGTAAAATCAAGTTTTTCCTGCGAAATAACCTCGAGCACTGTTTGTGCGTGGGGATCGCAGTCGTATAAGCGAAGATGCTTCCATTTCGGTTGTAATATCAGCAGGTCCTCTTTCACCTGCTCGTAGGTTGGATATTTTTGCCCTGGTTGCTGACCTTCCCTGAAACCGGAATAACATATAGCCGGGGCTTTTTCCCATCGCAATTGATCAAATACGTTCATCTTCAGAATTTCAATTTTTCTTGCTTATCCCAAATACCCCAATAAGCACCTACAGTTCCCTCGGCACCTACCTTCCATGATTCATCAAATGAAGAAAAATAGAAAACCGGAATTTGATCGTTGGCAGACCAAAGTTGTGTGTTGATAAAATAATCCCTCGCATTTTTTTCTGAAGGCATGGAGCCTTTAAGGTTTTCACCCTGACTTGGCCACCCGGTTTCGGTGATAATCACTTCTTTACCATTGGCAGCGGCTTTAGCCTGATGGTACATTTGCTGCATATAGTCCAGCGAGTTTTCAAAAGGACATCCTTCCCAAAAGGGATAGCAATTACATAAAATTATATCGCAAATTTCCGTTATGCGTGGTCTATGTGAAAATTCGTAATAAGCATCTACGTATCCTACAGGAATATGCGGCACTTCCGCTTTTACATGTTTTATAAAATCCACCAATTCGTCTTCCGAAAGGTCTTTCCGGTACATCACTTCGTTTCCAACGGCAGCAATATCTACAAATCCATCTTTTGCCAGGCTAATAAGGCCCTCTACTTCGCGTTGATTAACCTCCGGATCATTACCCAGCCAGGCGCCAACCAGGGTTTTAATGCCCATTTCTTTGGCCACCTTCGGTATCCATTCGTTTCCTTCTGTACAGGAAAAGGAACGTACCCATTGGGTATGTGGTTTAATGATTTCCATCCGCCGCCTTACCTGTTCTTCCGAAATAATATCTCCGGGTTTTTGACCGTCCTCGTATAAACTGAAACAAAAACCATGAACGCCTGTTTCAAGTATTTCTTTGAATAAGTCTTTTAACGCCTTTTCTGATTCACCAGCAATATAGCTGCTTTCAGATTCCGGCTTGAGCGAAAGAATATGCTCCTTTCTGTATGACATAATTAAAAAATATATGTTATTAATTTATAATTCACCTCTTCTTTTCACCAATTCTTTTTTTATTTCTATCGCTTTTTCTTCGGAAAGATCATAATTCCACATTATAAAAATAGCTAAACTTGCTGTGGCTATCGGGATAAGGATATCTGCCACTCTCAGGTTGGTAATAGTGCTAGCGGCCTGTGTAGCAGAATTTTGATCGAAGCCTACCATTTTTAATACAAATCCACCAAGCACCAATGCCAGCCCTTGTCCCAATTTTACCATCCACCAGTAAATAGCCCCAAACGTACCTTCTTTTCTTGGCATACCGTTGTTTAATTCATCCAGGTCGCATACATCGGCTGTCATGCTCATCATCAGAGTAAACAATCCGCCAATGCCAAATGCCATTAAGGGAATTGGCATAAATATCATCCAGGGATTTTCCGGGTTAAATCCCCACCACTTTAAGAGATAGCCAATTATGGAAATGCCTGTACTGATGATAAATGCTGTTCTTTTTCCCAGCTTATTGGCCATCGCCGAGATGATGGGAATCACCAAAAAAGCGGTAGCAAAGGCGCTAACCGTTGAGAACCACGCCGGCCACGTGCCAGCCATTCCATAGTCACCTTTAAACATATAAAAAACAATGATAAAATAACTAAAGGACGCCACCATCTGAAAACCATTGAATACAAGAAAAGTGGCACCGCACAGTTTCATGAAGGCTTTGTTTTTGGAAATTTTTACAATGTTTCTGAAGAGTTCTTTGAAGTTTTTGGAAATATTTTTCAGCGAAAGTTCAGCCCTGTTATCCAAATGGCTTTGGTCTATTTCTTTGCAAAAAATGGCCGGCAGAATACCCAGCAGTATGCAACCCCCGCCTACTACCATAGACAGTGTTCGCACCCCTTCTGCCTGTGTGGGAAATAAATCCGGATTGGCTATAAGTACCCAAAACCAAGGTACAATCATCCACGCAATCTGACCGATGGTTTGTGAAAAAGCCATTAACCGTGTACGTTCATTATAATCCGAAGACATTTCGTACCCCAAGCCGATGAGGGGTGTGGAGAAAACAGTGTTGGCGGTAAGGTACACCAGCGACATCAGCAAAAAATAAATGAAATTGTAGGTTTGTGAGTTTTTTTCATCCAACTGCCAGAGCAGGGCAAATAAAATACCGCACAAAATAGCACCTGCAAAAATATAAGGTCGGCGGCGTCCCCATCGCGATGTAGTGTTGTCCGATATATATCCCATTACAGGATCAGTAATAGCATCGTAAATGCGGGGCAATCCACCCAGCAAACCGGCTAGTAACGGATCCATTCCAAAAGCCGTAAGCAGGAAAAAACTAAATACTCCGAGGGCACCCGGGAGCAGGTTATTTACCAGGTGGCCTGCTCCAAAAGCCATTTTCTGTACCATCGGAACTTTGTCTCTTTCACTGGTCTGATATTTTGACATGACGCATTAGAATATATTAGTGAATAGTTTCATTTAAAATGGCTAGCCGGCAATCAAATATTCCATAATTTTTTAATAAGGTCATATAGGATTTACCTGAGCAAATTACAGGACTACTGTATTGCCAGGTTACATTGTTAGTAGCGTGTCTTACCCTTACATTTTACCTTTTTCCAAGGCAGGTGTGATGGTTATTTTTCTTTATACACTCTTACATAATCCACTGTCATTGTTTGTGGGAAAATGGTTCCGGATGTTGGGAAGCCAACATAACTGCCGCCTACAGCAACGTTTAGCAGGATAAAAAAGTCCTTGTTAAATACCCATTCTCCTTTTCCATTAACGTCAGCAGGAGTAATGCGTTGAAATAGGTAATCATCAACAAAATAGTCAATATAATCCGGACCCCATTCTATAGCATATACCCGGAATTTTGAATCTAAACGGTCATTATCCAATGAATATGATTTTGTAATGGCATTACCCCCGGAATATCCGGGTCCATGAACTGAGCCATGTGCTATATGTGGTTCTTGTCCTCTTATCTCCAAAATATCAATTTCGCCACATTGAGGCCAGGGAACAGTATTGATATTATCACCCAACATCCAGAAGGCCGGCCAAATTCCGGGACCGTAAGGGGTTAATATTCTTGCCTCATATCTTCCATATCCATAAGAAAATTTTCCCTGGGTTTTTATCCTGCCTGAAGTATAAGAACCACTTCCTCCGCTTGCAACAATCAATAAATTCCCGGTTCCATCTAATCTAACGTTATCAGTACTGTTTGTGTACGTTTGTAATTCATCATTTCCCCATCCGTCATTGCCCGGACCACGCCCAAGATCATAATTCCATTTCGAATTGTCTGGTGCAGTACCGGCTGCACCATTAAATTCATCACTCCATGTGAGCTCCCATTCTCTTTGTGGTAAGGTTTGTACTGCATCTTTCTCACAGCTTGTGAATGCCAATACAGTCAGTGCAAATAAGCAAATATTGCCTAAATGCTGTTGCATATATTTTATTTTATTCTTTTGCATACCATATTTTTTTTATTGCTTATTCGCAACCAATTAAATTTTAAATTTTCAGCATAATCAAACTATCTGTAGAAATATATATTATCTACATACATAACGCTTCCATCTCCACCTTCCAGTATAATTTGACCTAAGTTTCTACGGCTTGTTAAGCCGGGCATTGAAGAAAAAGGAATTTCAATTGTAATCCAATTTCTTGTTACCAATGTAGGAGCAGTAAAAGTAGTAGAATGCCTGGTATCATCACCGCCACCAAAAGCTCCATCTGCACCAAAATCAACTACAATTATTCTTAATTGCCTTCCTGGTGCTATTGGACCCGGAATATATGCATTTAAATGAAAGTGAGTCATGCTGCTTGCATTTACTGTCGGAGCACTAAATTCAATACCCACAAAATTAAAAATAGTATAGTTCAGTACATTATCTCCATTCACAGTAAAATCGTTAGAAAGCGTAGTTTGCCAGGGTTGCCAGTAACCATTGTAGTAAGATACAGGTACATTAACGTAAGCATCGGAAAAAATGGAAATTACGTTTGATGGGTTTCTCGTTGGTCTTGGCGCAGGCGTATAAGCACCGACACAATTGATCGTTAAACTTCCTTTAGCTGTAACCCCTCCAACAGTTGCTGAAATAACAGAAGTACCGGCACTGAGAGAATTTACAATACCCGCAGCATTTACACTTGCAACCGCAGCATTTGATGATTTGAATTGAAAATATGCTGAGCTTAAATTAACCGTTTCGTTTACACCGGTAGGTAAATTGAAGGTTGAAGTTAAGCCACTTATGGTGCTTGTAACACCTATAAAAGTGGTTGTGGCTGTATTGGTGCCATTCATAATTGAAGACTCTACAGGCAGTAAAGTGCCCAAATTTTCAAATTTCACTTCATCAATCCAAAACGTAAAACCCCTGTCATTAATAGGACCGGCAGCAATATATAGCAAGCCTTTTTCTGCAGTTAATTTACTAGGATCCGGGATGGGTATAATCACTTTTTTCCAGGCAGATGTTGCAGGTAAATTAGAAAGGGTTACTACAAATTTATTTTCGCCTAAATCATTCCCAAAACCAATTTGGCCTATGTTGGTTGCCTGATTAGCTTTTATATAAAAAGTCAGCGCATTGAAACTGCTCAAGTCTCTGCCGGTTGTGCTATATAATACCCCTCCGGCATAAGAACCGTTGGGACTATTAGCATCAGGAACATCAATTCTTATGGATCGTGTGGTATTGTTGTATGTTTCTTTTACATCTACATTAAAAGCCCTTACATCAGAACCACCAAAAGCGGAATAAGCAAGGTCACTGGTAAAATCATCAATAAATACATCGGCAGTTGCCGGAAGTTTCAGTTCCTGAAGCTCGCTAACATCTCTTTTTGTACACCCCGCCATAAACATGAAGCTTACAATGAACAGGTTAAATAGTATCTTGTACATAGTTAATATTTTTTTAGGTGTGAAAATTATTTGCCCAGGTTGAATTGAATATAGGTTCTTATTTCCCATTCATTTCCATTAGGAAACCCAATAGCCGTAGGATCGGGAATCCATTCACCGGAAGGGGACTGTACTTTAACGGGTGAATACCTGTTTGAATACTGGTCGAGCGTACGATAGGTGCCCCTGATCCCGATTTTGGTAGAGGGTAAGATGAACCAATCAGGTTTGCCCACTTCTGTTGAAATATCGGCCATTAACTGAACCGGGAAAGTAAGGTTGAAGTCCCTGTGGTAGTCAAAGGGTCCCCAATCATTAAACTTGGCCATGGTCGTAAACTTTGTTTGCTTGAAAATGGTCCTTATGTCAATACCCGAACGATTGATCAGCCTTGGGTTGCTACCATTGGCCTGACCGTTGCCTATATAACCGTTTAGGATAAATCCAAGGTTGGGGTTAAGTTTTGAAACCAAACGGGTATTCACCTCCCACAGGTCTTCTGCAGGTGCCGAACCGGGGAATGCAAAGAAAGTACGGCCATTGGCCAAAATACCAATGGCAGCATCCTGAATGGTTGGCAGGTGACGATACACAAAGTCCACGCTCATAGCAAACTTGGCATCTTCTGCACGGTCGTTGTCCCACTCATACATCCATGTGCCGGGGGTAGGGTCAAAGGTCAGCAGGAGTTCCCCACCAACGGTTTCGCGGTTTGAACGTACAGAAAATGGATCATCCAGAATGTTTCTTGGCGCTGCAGGGGCTGCCATACCAAAAGGTATTGGTCCTTCAATAGGCTTTTGCCACATAAAGTTAGGCGCTACCTGAAAATTGCCGGCATTAATGGCAAATCCGGTTAAAAAATTCGTGGTGTTTCCAATACCGTGGTCTTTAAGGCGCCAGCCGGTAATGGTTTGGGTAGCATCGGGTCCGCCATTGGCCACAAGGCCGCGGTAGCTTCCCTGTCCGTACCACTTAAAGGTGCCGCCCAGGTAGGTAAACTTGGCTTTGCCACCAAAATTGTCCTCCGATTTTATAACATCCTGATAAACTTTATCATCCCTCATTAATTGGAAAGTTCTTCCGTTCAGCGGTTGTCCGGCCCAAAGACCGCCAAGGTCCATTCCAAAATTTCCAAATTTCCTCGAAACACTGAGCGCGCCCCTTCGGGTTTTTGGCATGGGTACAGCAAAAGAGCTTTGAGAATTCACCCTTTGTGTTACGTCTTCATGAAAAATACCGGTAACATCGAATTTTGCAATTTTACGGCTGTACTTTAACATAACCGCCGGGTTGGCACCCCACCATAATTCCGGGCCAAAGGCTACTTTAAAACCTTTCAGGGCTGCTTTCCCTTCAATTTCAAAACCAAAGGGCGCTACGCCATTGTAAATATCAATGTTGGGTCCATAGTTGGCTTCCTGGTAAAGCCCGAAGAAATCCCCCTCGTAACCCCAATGATAGTGGCTTGTACGGTAAAATCCTTTTAGTTTAAAGAGCTTGACATTCCAGTCAAAACTTGCACGGTAAAGCTGTATCCTGTTGGGTTGTATTTGTTCGGTAGTACCTGCTGTGGTCATAACTGTAATAGGTCTGCCCCTATTTTCATAAAATATTTCGTCAATAGGGTTTACAGCCACATTGCCCAATACGTTAAACTGTACATTGGCCATAACGTTAGGCGCGGGCTTGGCAGTGACCCCAAAAAAAACAGATTGCATATGGTCGAAACCAAGACGGGTTGGGTACACATTGGGGTTAACGGGAGCAGGGTCATCAGCAGCCGGTGTTGAAATAAGGCTGCCGCCGGTACTATAGGTATTAAAATTTACCTGCAGGTCGCTCAGGTAAAGCTTCCCTTTGTCTTTACTTTCAAGCGCTGCTTTATCGCCTCTTGCCCGTAGCATAGCATCCATAAGTCCTATGCTGTTCATATAATCGTTTACAGGTAAAGCAGCGGAGGTATAAGGGTTGAATTTATGTACTTCCTGAAGGGCATAGTAAGCTGCCCTTGGGTATAATTCGTAGGTGCCGCGCTCGTTGGTTTGCCCCTTGGCACAAATACCAAACCACTCCTCGTTCATGTTATTTTCACCATCTTTAAAATCAAAGGAGTATCCACCGTTTGACCATGAGGCATCCATATCGTGTACATCAAGGTTAGTGGTTTGCCCTGTTTTCCACCAGCCATCGCTAAATTGAAAAGTAAAGCCACCCAGACTGTTGCCTGCCTTGCCTTGCCCGGCTGCATTTTCATAAATTTCTTTCCAATTGGAAACCAGGTATTTGGCCTGCTCTTCCTGTGCTTCCTGGTTCTTAATGGCATCATAGGCATCTGATCCAAATTCGGTTAGCATTACCGGCTTGCCGTATTCTTTTGCCACCCGGTCGTACATATCGCCAAACGAAATGCCACGGTACACATTAACACCCAGCACATCTACATCTTTACATTCTTTTGCTATAATGTCAAGGAAAAGAATGTCCCCGTTACATATAGATACAGGCTTGGATTGGTCAATGCCCTTCATGGCTACCACTGCCTCATTAAATAGTTTGTACATATGGCCGGCCGCTATGGTAGATTCCCGATCCTGCACAGGAATATCCTCCGTTTCGGCACCACGCCAAAAAAGACCATAGTTGTTTTCGTTGCCCAATAAGAACATTAAAACACCTCGGGTGTTTTTATACTCTTCCATCATTTGTTTTACTTCCTTAAGCAGTATTTCCCGGACAAAAGGGTTTGAATAATCTGTATTGGCCTCCCATTTGCCTTTTACATTAAGGCCATACCTTCCAAAAGAATGATTGAGAAGAGTGTAGATTCCATAGTTATTATATATGTATTCTATCCACTTTGCAGGCACCCCTGTATATTGACGAATGGTGTTTACCCCCATATTTTTCAGGAATGCCATTTCGTAATCAAGCGCCGATTTAATCAAATCGTCAGATTGCTTCCACAAACTGTAATTGAAATTGGTTCCAACGGGAAAATAATCCCAATTCATACCACTAATAAAGACGTCTTTTCCGTCTACAGCTAATTTGGTTCCGCCATTGGAAGGTACTAAGGATACTACCTGTTTTTGCCCATTCACCTGAAAGAATACCAAAACAGATACCAAAAGAAAACCAAAGATTTTTCTCATAAAGCAAGACATTTAATGTTAAAAAAAGCAATCAGTAATTTGGCGCCCTAAGTAAATGGCAATTCGTTTCTCAGGAAACCTAATTATCCTGACTTTCAAGCGTTAAAGTAATGTATATGTAACCATGGGAACAAATAATTGGGTACATCTCTTCTACTTCAATCCATTTAATTGTTTGATTTATTAGCAAGTTTACTACAACTTAGCCCCTTTAGATTTGGTTTGTTTAATAAATGTCCCTCATTCCGGAGAAATAATGAAAATTTTTAGTTTACTCCTTTGCTTTTGCCTGCTACTTGTCTTTCACAGTTTATCAGGTCAAACCAATGGTATAAATTTTTCTAAGGATCAATACAAGGCAGGTTCGCAGAATTGGGGAATTGAAAAGGACAAAGAGGGAAACCTATTTTTCGCCAATAATGAGGGCCTGATGGTTTTCAATGGCACCAAATGGCAGGTACTTCCCATCCCCAATAATACCATTGTGCGTTCTGTTGCTTTTGGGCCCGACAACAGATTATATGTAGGCGGACAGGATGAAATAGGCTATTTTGAAGCAGATGTTTCAGGTAAACTTATTTTTATTTCCCTTTTGGAATTGATTGAACCTGTTGACAGGCAGTTTGCAGATATCTGGAATATAGTTCCATTTGGAGATGCCATTTTTTTTAGGTCTTTTTCGAGGGTATTCAGGTATCATAAGGGTATTATGAGCACTTATCCAACCGCCTCAAAATGGGAATTTTTGGGAAAAGATGGGAATAAGCTTATTGCCCACGATAAGGGTTTGGGATTGCTTTCATTTAAAAATAACCGCTGGGAAATTTTTGTACCATCAGGTAGCCTGCCCCCTGAACCCGGTTTTACTGCTATGGTTCCATACCAGGGTGGAAGCCTGGTTACTACGCTGAATAGTGGCTTGTTCAAACTTTCAGGCAACCGGCTTACTCCTTTCAATCTAACCGGTATAAAAGAATTGGATGAGCTTAAATTTACCGCTGCACTTGCACTTGACCATGGAGAACTTTTGCTGGGAACCTATGATGATGGTATTTTTCACATTGATAGTGCAGGAAATATCCTTGAAATGATGTCCGAAAGGAACGGATTGGGCCACAACAATATTAAATGTATTTTCAGCGCTGAAAATAGGAAAATATGGGTGGGCCTTGAGGATGGTCTTTCATTTATTGATCTTAACAGCCCTGTTAAATGGCTGAATCCCCCAATCTTTAATGGTGCTCCGGGCTATGCTGTTACAGCACTTGATGATAATTTATACTTTGCACTTGCCAATGGCATTTATGAAATGCCTATTGAAAAAAGCGGTGATTACAGGCAAAGAGCAAATAATATAAAAAAAATTGCAGGGGGGTTAAGCTGGAATGTAGAAAACATTAATGGCACCCTTTTTGCGGCACGTGACGACGGATTTTTCCAGCTTTCCGGCAAGTCGCTGCTTCCGGTGGATAAATCAATCGGGTACTGGATTTTTAAGCCTCTGACCACGGATAATGGAAATGAGCGGCTTGCCGCAGGCAATTATCTTGGTGTTTCCTTTTTCCGAAAACAAAATGGGGTTTTTATTAAGGAAAATGATGAAAAGGACCTTAATACTTCTGCACGGTTTTTAGCCTATGATTCGGTATTACAGGCCATCTGGATATCTCATCCCTACAGGGGCATTTATAAAATTTCGCTAAGCAATAACGATGTGAAATTATATACTGAAAAAAACGGGCTACCTTCTGGATTGAATAATCATGTATATACCATCAGGAACCGGATAGTTGTCACCACCGAAAACGGGTTGTATGAGTATGATCCGGCTTCAGATGCTTTCGGGTTATCATCCTATAATAATACGCTCTTCGCCGGATTAAGCCTGCGTTATCTGAAGGATGATGCGGAGGGAAACCTATGGTTTGTTACCGGGAAAAAAATAGGTATGGCAAATCCGTCCAATCAATCGGTTATTTATTTTCCCGAGCTGCAAAGAAAAATCAATAGTGGGTTTGAGCATATATTTCCTTTGGATAAAAATAATATTTTTATAGGAGGAGATCATGGCTTTTATCATATCAATCTCAGCAAATATTTTGAAACCAAATCACGGCCTGTTGTCTATATCAGGAACGTGATTGGCAGGTACAAAACGGATTCAGTTTTATACGGTGGCTTTGGTACATTTAATCATCAGCAAGGCGCTACTCCCATTCAATTATCCAGCAAATGGAATGCTTTACATTTTGAATTCTGTTCCCCTTTTAATACACAGTCGGAGAACCTTCAATATAGTCATCGCCTGAAGGGATTTGATGAGGAATGGAGCTTATGGACAAATAAAACGGAAAAAGATTACACCAATATTCCTCCAGGTAATTATGTATTCGAAGTAAAAGTGCGCAACAACTTTATTGAAGAATCTGTTGCATCTTCCTTTAAAGTAACCATTTTATACCCTTGGTACAAAACAACGGGTTTAAAAATAGTATATTTTGTATGCATTATTTTTTTATTGTATTACCTATTCAGGCAACAGGCAAGCATTATCAAAAGGCGGCATGAAAAGCGCTTAATGGACGAAAGAAAAAGATATGAGGAGCAGCAAAAACTATTGTCCTTTCAGCACCAATTGGAACTTGAAAGGTCAGAAAAAACAATGATGCAGTTAAAAAATGACAAGCTTGAATCTGAACTTACCTCTTCTGCCATGAACCTTGTTCAAAAAACTGAATTTTTAAATAAGATAAAGGATGAAATCAATAAATTGAATAAGGCAGATGGTCAAAAAATTGATACCGGTGACTTGAAAAGGATTTTACGGGGTATTGCTGATGAAGGCAGGCTTGATGAAGAATGGGAACAATTTTCTATACACTTTAATAAAGTGCATAACAACTTTCTGCTGAACCTGAAAAACAGGTTTCCTGAATTGAAGGCGCATGAATTAAAACTGTGTGCCTACTTAAGGATGAATTTGTCAAGCAAAGAAATGGCAAGGCTATTGAGTATATCCGTAAGAGGTGTGGAAATCAACCGCTATCGCTTACGCAAAAAACTGCAGCTAAAACCAAAGGAAGATTTTTTTGAGTTTTTAATAAACATTGATTTGGATAATGCAGGCCGGTAGGCAGATAGCAAATATAGCAATCAGATTCATTTTTTGTAGCAATGTGTATTTAGTAATGCGCTTGAAACAGTTTGTAAAGTAAATATTAGTGATCTTGAAGATGACATTCTATACCGGGTTGCTATGGAAAACAACTGTAGTTATCTCCTTCGATTTCAATAATTATACAAGCTGTTCAAACAAAATAAAAATCCCAAACCCCAAAGAACTACTTTGGAATTTGGGATTTATATATTTGGGCTTTCCCAATTACAGTTTATCAAGTACCTTATCTACAATACCATAATCTATACTTTCCTTAGCATTCATCCAGTAATCACGGTCAAAATCCTTCATTACTTTTTCAAAAGTCTGTCCGCAATTTTCAGCTAATATTCTGGCACCCAATTCCTTGGTTTTCATTACCTGTACCGCCATAATTTCAAGGTCGGCACTTGTACCGCGACCACCGCCGCTTGGTTGATGAATCATTACTTCCCCATGCGGAAAAATATAGCGTTTTCCTTTTTTACCACCACTTAACAATATGCTGCCCATGCTTGCCGCCATACCCATACATACTGTAGCGACCGGGCTTTTAATCATTTGCATGGTATCATAAATAACCATACCACTTGTTACGACCCCGCCGGGGCTGTTAATGTAAAAGGTAATTTCCTTTCCCGAATCAAGCGAATCAAGGTAAAGCAGCCTGCTCGTAATATCCTTGGCGCTTTTATCATCTACCACGCCCCACAAAAATACTTTGCGCTGCTCAATAAATTTTTTATCAAACTGCCACCCGCTCATCATTTTCTCGATGGGTATTTCCACCGATGGGCCTTCGGGCATTTCGGGTTCTTCATCATCAAATCGAAAAGGCTTATTCTTAAAATTATATTGATTCATAAAAAATTAGATTAAAAATTTTGAATTCTGTGAAGCATTTTGAACATGGGCACCCTTCCCCATGTGGGGAAGGGAAGGGGTTGGGGTTTTATTTCTTCTCCTTCCTCGGATTTATAAACAACACTTCATCCACCAAACCATAATCTTTGGCTTCCGCAGCCGTCATCCACTTATCGCGGTCGCTGTCAATGGCAATTTGTTCCGGCGTTTGCCCGGTATGATATGCCAGTATGTCGTACAGCTCCTTTTTAAGTTTGCGTACTTCATTTACGGTTATTTCAATATCCGTTGCCTGCCCCATAGCACCGCCACTTGGTTGGTGAATCATAATGCGGCTATGTTTCAGTGCGGTACGTTTACCGTTTGCACCGGCAGCCATTAAAACAGCACCCATACTTGCCGCCATTCCGGTACAAATAGTGCTTATGTCGGGGGTTACAAACATCATGGTATCGTACATGCCCATACCAGCATACACACTGCCGCCGGGGCTGTTAATATACATTTGAATGTCGCGGGTGCGGTCGGTGCTTTCCAGGAAAAGCAACTGTGCTGTAACAATATTGGCTACTTCGTCCATAATAGGATAGCCCAAAAAGATGATACGATCCATCATGAGGCGGCTATAAACGTCCATTACGGCAACATTCATAGGGCGTTCCTCAATAATGTTGGGTGTAAGGCCGGTAACATCGGCAAAACCTGTCATAGGTATGTTTGCCTGAGCCATCGGAGCCGATTTTTTAAGGTATCCATCCAGCGTATTGCTGTTAATGCCACGGTGCTTTACAGCGTATTTTTCGAACTCTTTACCAAAATCCATTTAAAAAAATTTGAGATTTGAAGATTTGAAAATTTGTTATTCAGGACCATATTTCGGGTAAATCCAAACTAACAAACTTTCGCTTTACTTGTTCTTTTTACAAGAACGGGCAATATAGTGGGAATAATGTTTCAAAAATGGTGCAGGGAAAATTTTGCGCCAATTTGGCGTAACAGGTGCACCTTTTCATTCAGTTCAGGATGAATTTGAAGATAAAACTCGCCTGTATGGGTCAAAGTGGTTGAAATATTGGCAAAAAACTTTAGGTAAATTTATTTACGCAATCAGAGAGCAGGACTCCCTATTTTATAACCACTTGGCGGTGTGCCACCCATCAGGTGCTGAATAAAATAATCCCACCGGCGACGCATCATGTAGTTGGAGCTTTCACCAAATCCATGCCGGGCGTTGGGAAAAATCAGCAGGTCAAAATCTTTATTGGCTTTTACCAGTGCATCCACTACCAGATAAGTATGGTAAGGAGGAACATTATCATCCATGCCACCATGTGCCAACAGGAGTTTACCGGTAAGCTTGCCTGCATGTTGGGCTACGGCATCTTCATCATAATTGGTGCGGGCATTTGCCATTTTTTGCTCAAGGCCAATATAGCGTTCCGCCCAATCGTCTTCATAGTTACGGTTATCGTGGTTGCCGCTTTCGGCAATACCTACTTTGTAAAAATCGGCATGGTTAAACATGGCTGCCGTTGTGGCACTGCCACCGCCCGAATGCCCCCATATGCCTACCCGATCCAAATCAATAAAATTGTATTGAGTAGCCAATTGACGAATGCCCGCAATTTGATCGGGCAGGGTATTTATGGCAAGGCTTCCATAGCATGCATCGTGAAACGATTTGCTGCGGTTGGGGTTGCAGGTACCCTCAATTACCACCACCACAAAACCAAGTGCTGCCAATGCCTGATTGTCGCGGTTGCTCGTCGAAAATGACCATCCAGCGGTACGGCTGCCCATGCTGCCGCCTTGCGGACCGGGATAGACATAGTTTATAACCGGGTACTTTTTGCCCGGCTCCCTGTTGGGTGGTGAAAACATTAGCCCGTACAAATCCCATTTACCATCGTCTGATTTTACGGTAATGGGTTGTGGCGCAATCCATCCTGAAGCTTTCAGTTTGCTGATATCTGCTGTTTCTAAAGTGGAAATGAGCTTGCCATCGGTATTACGTAATACTGAAACGGCGGGTACATCAGGTTGGCTGTAATTGTCCACAAAAAACCTGCCATCGGGCGATAAACTGATCAGATGATTCGCATTTTCCGGGGTAAGCAGGGTAAGTCCTTTTCCATCCAATCCTACTTTGTACAAATGACCAAAATAGGGGTTCCTGCCCGATTCTTTACCTTTGCCTTCAAAATATACAATGCCCTTTTCCTCATCAATATGCCAGATTTGGCTTACCACAAAATTGCCTTCGGTAATCTTGTTTATTAATTTTCCGGAAGTAAGGTCGTGAAGGTATAAATGGCCCCAATCGCTTTGTTCCGAATACCAGATAAATGCATTTCTTTTAGGTAAATACCGCCAGTTAACACCTGTTTGTCCGCTTTCGTATTGTGTAGCTACTTTTTCGGAGTGCACATCGCGCACTTCACCGGTGGTTGTATTTGCAATACGCAGCGTAGCCTGTTTGTGATCGCGGGTTGTACTAACAAAAGCCAGGGTACTGCCATCGGCACTCCATTCATTATCGGCAAAGCTGCCCCCATATTTTATATCATCGCCCAGCGTGCTGCGGTGCGCATCGGCATCCATTTTCAGGCGAATTACTTTGTTTTGCTCCAGATCAATAATTACCCGGTAGATTTTTGAAACTTCCTTGTCGCCGGCAAGAGGGTATTTCCATTTTTCCAGTTCGGGTGTTCCCACCTTGGTTTTTACCAGGTACATATCGCCAACAGATCGGTCATCCTGCTGAAAAGTGGCAATCTTTTTTGAATCAGGCGACCATTTTACCACCGGTCTGTTGCTGTGTACCCATCCGGCATTGTCGGTGGCATAGCCAAAATCAGTTTCACCATCCGTGGTTAGTTGCAGCTCTTTACCGGTTGCTTTTTCTTTTACCCAAAGGTTCCAATCTTTTATATACACCACAAGTTTACCATCAGGCGACGCAACTTCTTCACCTCCACCTCTTCTATTATTAGTTACTGATGCAGCATCTTTTGGCAAGGCTTCGCGGCTATCTAACGTTGTTTTTTTGCCATTGGTCAAGTCAACCATTACCCATGATTCACCTGATGCGGTATTTACCGAATACCACATGCGACCATCGGTTAACCATTGGGGATTTACCGACGAACGAAATACGAGTTTGTTTGTGTGTACGCCCAATTGTTTTTCGGCAAATGCATAATCGGCTGAGGTGTACACTTTAGGTGACTGTTGCGCAAAACCTGTGACAAACAATGCAGAAAGCAGCAGTAGGGTTAAATTCCATTTGGCCATGGTAGATGGATGATGTAAGTAAATCATGGATTTGCAGAAAGATTAATAAAATGGCAACTTAAGCTTTATTTTGGAGCCTGAAAATAATTATGGCAGCACCATCACCTCTTCGCACCGTTTGGGTAACCCGCTATGTTACCGCTTTGCGCGAAGGTGGGTCTATGCCCGCTATTGCCGAAGCCGATGACGGGTTTTTATATGCCCTCAAATTCAGGGGCGCCGGTCAGGGCATAAAAGCGCTGATTGCTGAACTGATTGGTGGTGAAGCAGCACGGGTATTGGGTTTAAAGGTTCCTGAAATTGTATTGGCGCAGTTGGATGAAGGTTTTGGCCGTACCGAACCCGATGAGGAAATACAGGATTTGCTGAAGGCAAGCACGGGACTTAACCTTGCGCTGCATTATCTATCGGGTGCTATCAGTTTTGACCCCGCTGTACACAAAGTGGATGCAGAAATGGCAAGCCGCATTGTATGGCTCGATGCCTGGCTTATGAATATGGACCGCACTGCCAAAAACACGAACATGCTTTTTTGGAACAAAGAGCTTTGGCTTATTGACCATGGCGCGGGTTTGTATTTTCATCATGCGGGCAATAGCTGGAAAAACGATGCGGCAAAAGCATTTCCACTGATAAAAAACCATGTATTACTGCCTTTTGCTACCCAACTTGAACTGGCTGATGCCTTTTGCCGTACCCAATTAACCAATGAAAAAATAGAAGCCATTGCAGCCTTGCTGCCATTGGAATGGCTCGAAGACTCGGCATCTACCGGAGGCGGAACAGCAGATGAACTCAGAGAATCTTATAGTTATTTTTTACAACGACGCAGGGATAATGCTGCTATATTTATAAAAGAAGCCAACGATGCAGGAGCGCAGATTATATGAGTATGCAGTAATACGGGTAGTGCCACGTGTGGAAAGGGAGGAATTCCTGAATGTGGGCGTAGTGCTGTATGCTGCTTCATCTAAATTGCTGCAGGTGCGTTATTTAGTGTCCGAAGAAAAGCTTTCGCTATTTGGCCCGCAACTCGATATAGCAGAAATAGCGCAGCATTTGGCAGCGTTCGACCGCATTGCAAAAGCAGACCCTACCGCCGGGCCCATTGCATTGCTACCCGCACCCGAGCGTTTCAGATGGTTGACGGCAGTACGCAGCACGATGGTGCAAACATCCAAAGTGCATACAGGGTTTTGCAGGGATTGGGAGGAGGAAGTGGAAAAGCTTTTTGGGCAATTGGTGTTATAATCGAGGCATTCATTTATGCTCTATCTCTATTCCTTTTACCACTTTCGGCGCAAGTTTTCTTTTTCAAATGCGCCAAATCCATCTTCATATAACCACTTTTGGCGAAAGTGAATTTCTTCAGATTCGCCAAATCTATCTATTTCAAAAGCCTTCACTGATTTTTGGCCGGATTGGCGTCGAACCGAATGCATTCTTCTTTTTTTAGCCACAACTACCAATACTTATGAAACTATCCATCTTCGTTGCCTTGCAGGCATCCTTCATTTTTGCTACGGCGCAAACCAATATTGCAGACGAAAAGCTGTTTAAAAAAGCTAAAGCCATACACGAAAGTGTTATCACAATCGATACCCACAATGACTTTAATGTGGCCAACTTTACAGCAGAAAAAAACTACACACAGCGGTTAATTACACAGGTCAATCTTCCCAAGATGGTGGAAGGCGGATTGGATGTAAGCTGGCTGATTGTGTACACCGGACAGGGCGATCTTACACCCGAAGGCTATACCAAAGCCTATGCTAACGCAGATGCGAAATTTAATGCCATACACAAGCTGTGCACTGAAATAGCCCCTGATAAAATTGGGTTGGCGGTTACTTCCAATGAAGTGCGCAAAATAGTGCGGTCAGGGAAAAAAGTGGCGATGATAGGTGTGGAAAACGCTTACCCCATTGGAACCAATATTACCAGGGTAAAAGAATTTTATGACCGGGGCGCACGGTATATGTCCCTCTCGCACAATGGCCATAGTCAGTTGGCGGATAGCAACACGGGCGAAGCGGATAGCATATGGAAACACAATGGGCTTAGTCCACTCGGTAGGGAAGTAATTGCTGAAATGAACAAATGGGGTATTATGGTAGATTTATCCCACCCTGCCAAATCATCCAATATACAGGCAATACAATTGTCAAAGGCGCCGGTTATTGCATCGCACTCATCGGCTAGGGCATTAAACGATGTACCCCGCAACCTTGATGATGAAGTGTTGATGATGATTAAAGAAAATAAAGGTGTGGTACAAACTGTTGCTTTTAAAACTTATGTAAACGCAAAAAAAGCGGCTGCGTATGCTGCAAAGTCCAATGAAATAATGACAGATGTGGCCAAGCAGGAAGGCTTTGAAATTTTGCCAAGAAGAGCGCTGACAGATTTAACACCTGAAGCCCGTGAGCAATACAATCAAAAATATGCAGCCATTACTGAAAAGGCAAAGGAGCGCATTGTAAAAGAAGTAGTTCCTACCACACCACCCGTAGATGTTGCGGATTTTGTAGATCATATTGATTACCTGGTAAAAAAGATCGGTATTAACCATGTAGGCATTAGTTCCGACTTTGACGGCGGTGGCGGCATTGATGGTTGGAATGATGCATCGGAAACGATCAATGTAACCATCGAATTAGTGCGTCGGGGATATAGTAAAAAGCAGATTAAAAAGCTGTGGGGTGAAAACTTGCTACGGGTACTCGATGATGTACAGGATGTGGCGAAAAAGATACAGTCGGGTAAGCTTTAGGTCTTACTACTGATATTGAATAACATAAGTGAATACAAAGGTTTTTGTGTCTTGTAATACAAAGACTTTCTTTACTACATACTTTTTAGGGGAATAGCCTTAAAGGGTATGGAATACTATTAGGAAAATACGCTCAAAGTTAAAGGGGAAATCTATCTCGACCTATTGGCTAACGTAATGCTTCTTTATACTTGACAATTAATATTTTAGTTTCATCCATAAGCTTTTGAATTTCTTCAAATTCAAAAGTGATGAAATCGCCATAATCGCTTCCTTGCCTTGAATCAAAAAGTGTTTGAATCAATGATTTTTCTTCCGTGGTAATAAAAGAGTCGTCAATAGATAATTGATTGAATAGTTTAATGAATCCTTTATGTGTTTTAGGTTTTAGTCCATTGGTAAACACCCGAGATAGCGCGTATTGTTAGTACCCTGGTAGTGATTGTATTTTTGGCTTATTTAAATTTTATACATGGAACTAAATAATAAGCCATCCATCCATAGAAGGTCAGCAGCAGAAATAAAGTCAATACTCAC
>JBGSLS010000090.1:0-176124 GCA_041740575.1 Chitinophagaceae bacterium
TGAATTACATTTGATTGATACCAACTTCAAGCGCTTTATGCTAGAGTTCCTGCGGTTGTGATTTGCTTTCGTTCTTTGAATTACATTTGATTGATACCAACAAAATACATAGAAACCTTTGTTGTGCCAGCGTTGTGATTTGCTTTCGTTCTTTGAATTACATTTGATTGATACCAACTTGTTTCGTAAACAACATATTGACGTGAAAGTTGTGATTTGCTTTCGTTCTTTGAATTACATTTGATTGATACCAACAGGTTTCGCCGTAACTCAATACAGGTAAGGGTTTCAATCGATTTTCAGGATTAAAAAATCAATTGCTTTTCGAGTTGTTGCGTTGGTATTCAATATAAAAAATCCGCCGGAACATGGCTTTCGGCGGATTTTTTTACCTGTCTTGTCTAATACAGGAAGCCAAACAGGTATAATGGGATTTTTTTTCCAAATCCGGTTTCTATTTCATCGGCAGCAATATAATGATTGGGCAGATGCTTAACCTGCGTGGTATTTTTATTTTTCCCGCCTGCTTCGATTAAAATATTGCCGGTTGGCAATTGTATTTCTACATCTCCAACTTCGGGCATGGTAATGATTAATCCCGCATTTTTTAGCTGATTTACTAAAAAGGTTTCTCTCTGAGAACCCACATCCGGATTCATTTGCAGCAGGTGGCTGTAATTTGTGTTCTCAAGATACACTTTATCGGGCTTTTGCAGTGCCGATAAACCCATGCCACTTCTGTTCAGGTAATTGATAAGCCCCGCTTTTTCAAGGGCAAACATAAATGCTTTTACGGTGTTGCGTCCTATGCCAATTTTATCAGCCACCTGCGTTACATTGATGGTAAATGGCGTAGAACCGGCAATTACAGCCAATATTTGTTTTATTTTAAAAATGTTATCTGATGTGTACCCTTCCACATATGACAGGTCTTCGTTCAGTACTACTTCAAGCGTACGGATTAGTCTTGTTTGATAGAGATCATCGGGCATATTTTTACCAAATGGAAAATATCCACTTCTCAAATATTGCTTGAATAGGGGCAACGGTTTTATTTGCTTCGAAATATCCATACTTATTTCAAGATGATTTTCAAGCAAACTTTCGAGGGAAAACCGCTCAAAGTGAAATTGATGGTTATAGGCAAGATACTCGCGGAAGGAGAGACCAGCAAGCGAATATTCAAGTACCCTACGACTCAAATCAGCATTACCCCTGAAAATATTGAGTGCAGATGAAGCGGTAAAAACAACCTGTAAACCGGGAAAGCCATCAAAAACAATTTTGAGCTGCTTAGACCAGTTAGTCATCTTGTGTACTTCATCTACCAGTAAAGTTTTGCCGCCAGACTGGTAAAAGGTTTCTGCAAGTTCAAACAAACTGTTGTTGTAGAAATAGGGATGGTCAAGCGTTACATACAGGTGTTCCCCGGATATACCCAGGTGTTTTTCTAAATGCTGAAGCAACATCGTGGTTTTCCCTACACCCCGCAGACCTTTTATACCTACAAAGCGCTCCTTCCAGGGGATGCTTTCAAATGGATACCTGACAAAGTCTGTCTGAAGCTCCTTTAATAAAGCGGTTTGGTATTGAATCAATTTTTCCATAATAACGGTTTGAACTCAGACCAAAAATAGTAGTAAAATGGTTTGAATCCAAATCAAAAATTCTTAACCCGATTTGCTTTTCCTTCCGGGTTTAGAATAATTCCAGTTGCTGTGCGCCTACCGGTGGCTTATCCGGTTCCTTTCCGCGGAATATTTCCATCATCCCAAATTGTTTATCTGTGATGGTAAGAATACCCACATGCCCCTTGGGTGGCAGCAATTTTTTTACCCGTTTTACATGTACATCGGCATTTTCGCGGCTTGGGCAGTGGCGCAGGTACATGCTGAATTGGAACATGGCAAAACCATCCTTCAGCATATCGGTGCGGAATTTCGATGCATTTTTCCGGTCGGCTTTTGTTTCGGTTGGCAGATCGAACATAACGAGTACCCACATAATACGATAAGCGTTGAAACGGTCGGTGGTTGTCAATGGAGAGGAGATGACAGTAGGTGAGATGGCGGATGACAGGCGGGTGTGGGTGGTTTGGATTGGGTGGGAAATGGTGAGTAGTGAATAGTGAATGGAGTTGGGGTGTGTGGAATTGGTGTGGGGAGGTGGTGAATAGTGAGTAGTGATCCGAAGCATCGGATGGAGTGGGAGTGTGGGGTGATGTTGTGGGACCAGGTAGTGAGTAATGAATAGTGAGTGGAGTGTAAGTTTGGGATGATTGTGTGGATATTCCGGTGATACTATTATTCAATTTACACTATATAACCGGGTAAGAAATTTTTCGGGATGAGCCTTCAAAACATTTGGCAAGACTCGCCGTGGTGCGCGTAATGGCCACCATCATGGGGCTTGTTTGGCCTTCAATCTGCACATCGGTAGCGGGCAGGCTTAGCATTTCCTGTTTCATAGATGGGCTCAATTCGAGATAGGTGCCGTGGTTGCGCACCTGCTGATACACCAATAAATCCACATACGGCCTGTACGGTTCCATAATGTCATCGGCAAGGCAGTAAGCGTTGTACTGATTACGATGGTGAATACCCATTACCGGCAGCAGCCCGCTGCCCACGAGTGCGCGTGCAACCATTGCCCGTATAATGGCATAGCCATAATTGAGCAGGTTATTGGGTGGCGCACCTTCGCGGCTGCGGGTAAAATGGAGAAAATCAGGGAAAAACCGCGACCAGTAAAAAAGCGCTGCCTTTGCCTCGTAATTACCGCTGTCACCGCTTTTTACCGTATCGGCAAGCCTTAGCAGGTATTTGTGTTCAATCCGCCGTTGTTCCAATGCTGCCGCCTGATTGCGGATTTTCATTTCCACGGTTTGCTGCCAAAGCTGTTTGCGTAAGGGCAGACTGCTATTGAGCTGATCTTTAAACCGCTGACTTTGCAGTGTATGCCCATCAAGATTCAGCAGCAAACCGGTAGGGTGGTGGGTGTGGTTGCATGTTATGAGCGCTACATTATTATCAAGCAGTTTAGCCATTAATGCCTGACTGATGGTAATTTGCTGATGATCAAGCACTACCAATCCAATATCTTCAATCGGGACGGAATTCGCGGGTAGGTCAGGCCGTTCCACAACCAATTGATCATTGGTGGTTTTGAGATACGCGGGGTTGCCGAAGTAGAGGGTGCGTTTGATCATTGGTCTAAAATTTCCATTTTATTTCACCATCAGGATTTACTTCAAAGTCTTTTCCTTCAATAGCGCATATAAAACTGTTGGCAACAAGCGTTAACCTGGCTTGATATTCTCTTGGCTTAAAACTGGTATCTCCATTTCCTACTTTTTCGTTAGTTCTTGCTTCCAAATGGTTTTGTAAATAAATGAATGGAGAACCCATTTCATTAAACTTATAAATCCTGAATACTCTTTGCAGCAATTCTTTTTGAGTTAGTTCTTTCAATTCTTCAATATCATCTTTGTAAAAGATTGTTTTTTGACCTACCTTTAAAATCATCGTTAAAGGGAGTGTTTTTTTGTTTTTACCTTTTCCGCTTTCAATATTATTGTAATAACTATCATTTAATAATTGATTAGGGGTATTAATACCTAATTTAGAGAGTTCAAAAAGTCCTACAATCCTGAATGCTCTTAGAGTGCCTTTACCATCCTTTAATTCATAATACAAACAGAATGTGTTTTGGTCATTTTGTGCATAAACATGATGTTTGTATGTGTGTTTAGATAAGAATGTATGCTTTTGCACTTCTAAAGCTTTTTCAGGGGTGAGGTAGCCTCTGCCTGCCGCTACTTTGCATCTTACCTTTTTTATGACAGTCTTGCTTGTTGGAAAAAAGATTGGTTGCAGCTTCGCTTTATCAAAGCTTACTCCCTCTAACATTCTTTTTTCTAGTGTTTCTTTTACAATGTTTCTTACAGCAATATCAACGATGTTTTTACAATCATTTAGGCTAGTAAAGGATGCAATAGGGTAACGCTCCACAAGGCTTAATTCATCTTTGTTTTGAATAGCTCCGAAATAACTTTCTTTATGTAATTGTCCCCTTATACTGTTACCATCTGCGATAATCGGAATTTTCTTACCATCATTATCAAGTTTGTATTGCCATTTACCATTCTCTAATTTTTCTTTTACATATTGTACTCTTCCTCTTTTACGTACTGTTTTGTATGTTGCTGTTAGCGTACGGTGCTGTGCCTGATAGTTTATTAAAACATCATCTTCAATCCCAGTAATAAACTCTTGGCGGAAATTTTTCCAGTATCTTGGATTTTCGTGATACCCTTGTTTATTTTCATTTGCTTCATTGTAGCGCTGTAGTATTTTGTCTCTGATTGCAGCTGGCGGTATTAAGGTTAAAACCGCTGCATCTATGGCATGGTGGGAGTGTTTTGTTCTTTCTTTTTTTTCAAGCCTGTATTGTATTTTATAAATTTTTCTAAAGTCTGCAGTTATGTTACCTTTTTGAACTTCTACTTTGTTAAATACGGTTTTTAAATAGGGTAGGGCATATTTGGTAATTGTTTGTGTGTCTCTTAACTGGCTATTTCGCCAGCCTGATTTGTATTCTGTTGCTGTAAAACTTTGAAGTTTACGTCTCCAATAATCTAATTCCATTTTTATGGTGTGCCGCCTAATAATAATATTATCCTTTATTTGTTTGTCATCAGATTTTTTTGCCTTCCATTCAGCATATAACTCCTCTAGCTTGTCAATTTTTTCAAAACTTCTTATTTTAAGCACCTTTCCTTTTATCCTTTTCTCTTTTTCAGTCATTTTGCCGAAAAGCATTTCCATGCTACCAAGTATAGGAGGATAGGTGATGCCTTCGTGTACGAATTCTCTATCATAGTTTGGACATTCTGAAGGAAGCCTTTTTTTCTTGATTTCCCTGTTATAATAATTGTCGGCAATTGTTAGGTTTTTTAATTCATTATCAAAACTCATGCTTGCTGGTATACTATGTTCAAAATCGTATTTTATACCATTCAGTAAATCGCAGCAGTTAATGGTTTTCCCTGTGTAAATACAAATCCGGTTTTGTTCTTCCCATAGCCTTATTTTATCTATCAGATTCTTATCTTCTCGGTTGAAATCCGTGTTACATTCTTTATTTATTTCGTCAATCTTTTTTTTAATTTCCTCGTTTTGTTTCTCTCTTTCTCTTTGCCAGCGTTCAATTGCTTTTCGTTTATTGGCATCGTTTAATTCTCTTGCAATTTCAATTACTACCCTTGTTTCTTTATCAATTTTACCAGTTGAGATTAGATAATTGACTAGTTTTTTCAGTTTGTACATGGTTTTTAAAGCCATTGGATTTTTGAATCCCTTGCTGATTGGCATAGGTGAACCCAAAAGTTTGCCATAAAAACCACCTTTGTCTGAAAATGAATTATTTGCTAAAAAGGTATCTACTTTACTTTCTTCAATAAAAATTGTCTTATCGTTTAATTTGACTTCTTGATAGTATTTTGCTTCTTCATAATTTTCTTGTTCGCTTGGATGCCACAGGTATTTTATATTTTGAGGTGGTAAACCATAATCATCCATGAATGTTTTAAAAATTTTATCATGTAGCCTTCCTGTTTTGAGATAATGGTTTTCTGGCTTTTGCTTTGTAGATGCTAAAAAACGGTTGATTGACTGTATTATTTCGTCTTCAATATTTATAGCAGTTTCCACAGAAATCCTGTTCCAGGTTGCCTGTCCGTAGCTTTCGATGATTTGTTTTTCGATGAGAGAAATCTTATTGGCTTCAAAATTTTCTTTGTCCTCAAAATAACTTGCTATCAGGCTATTTATTATACCTATTTTCCTGTTTTCCTGCCTGTCTTTTTTAATTATTTCTTTTATGATTCCAGAAAAGTTTTCAATATCGCCTTCTTCTAATGTTTCCTTGCCTAACACTTTATGAAGGTTTGCCAAATAAACTGCTTCACTGTAAATATGCCCTTGCTGAAGGTAAGGTAAAATCTTTTTTATTGCATAAATGCTGAGGGTGGCGTATCCTTGTTGAAGCCTTATTTTTGCAAAATTCTCTGCCTTTTCAGGAGTGAGTTCAATTTTTTCAATAGCAAACCGTTTTAGAAAATCAAAAGAAGTTTCCCCGGTTTTCTTATTGTCATTTTTAACAAAGTGTAGGTGCCAAAGATCCTCAATATTATAAGGTTGTATTTTGCTTATACCTTTCATTAAATCATACCAACCAGTTATTTCCTGCCAGTTTTTCCCAAACAGTTCTTTCATTTTATTAAGAAATGAAAAACTTATTACTTTTGTATCTTCAGGGAACTTTGCAGTTATTTCAAACCCAACTTTCTTTAATTCATTTCTAATAGTCGATAATTTAAAGTCCGGGGCAGCTTTAAAAAATTCATTGTAAACAATTTTGTGTAAAGCTTCCCCTAAAGAGATAGTATTTTTTTGTAAGTCGTTTTGAATGATGGGCTTTATTTTCAGATTATTAATAAAAACCCATGTTCTAAATTCCTCATAAAGTGGATGGCTAATGGGGCAGCGTCTTTTATTATGCTCAAATGTGCAAATACCCACTAATCCTTTCTGGCTTCGTAGTGGCCTCTGCCAGATTATGGCTCCCCAAAAGTCTTTATATAAATGTGCTAAATCGTGAACACGACATATTTCCTTTATTTCTGCTTCGTAGTGGCTGCGAAGATTGTACCGTTTTCTAATTCGGGTATTTTGTTCTTTTTGTAAGTGGTATAATGCAGCACCAAGAGTTTTATGCTTATTAAGATAAGAAAGGATGTCATTTACACCCATGGCACCGGCTTCTCCACCGCCTTTCATAATTGTTTTGCTGAGTTCATCTTTTTCTGTTTCATCAATGTTTTGCCCGTCATTATATCCCCTGCGCTGAACGAGTTGGTACAATACCCTTCCAATTATATGAGGTTCTTTTCTAAATATCTCTTTTTTACTTTCATCAATAATGAGTACTCTGAATAAGTAATAACTCTCATGCTTACTATAACCTAATCTTTCAAAATCAGGCTTGGCATCCCCGTCAAAGTCAAAGCGAAGCCATTCTATAAATTTTTTGTTTTCAGGATATTTTCTACCAGTCCCTTTTTTGTAGTGCCTCCATTCGTTTAATTCATCTATGGACAATGGGCACATGTTATTTTTAATAAGGCATTCAAGCAATTCCCATTTACGGTATTTTTCTGCCTGGTAGTTTCTTCGTTTTCCTCTGCTTTCTGTCCTTTTTTGCACCATTGGGTGTTCGCCAGATTTATCTTCTGCTACCCCTTTATCAAAGGTCATTACACCTTTATGGATAATCTGATTTTCTAATTCAGGGTTTGTTTCCCTAACAGCCCATCCGATTGAGTTAGTCCCCAAATCAAGTCCAAGAATTTTTTCCATATGCTTTGTTTTATTACATTTTATCTTATGTTTGTATCGAAAGCTTATCACAATAAGGCTATAAGCCGAAGATTATTCTTAAGTCCTGCGTACTTCCGTGGGACTTCTTTTTTGCCCCAAACTTCCCCCTTCCCACTGTCAACTTCCGTCACTCCTTCAAATTTATTTTCATTATTCTTCATTTTCAACATCTTTTTTGGTTATTTAGGTTTTCGGGGCGCTGTCTTCGGCTGTCTTCGGCTGCGCTCAGCCAGCCGCGGCTTTGCTGAAACGATGGGTCGCAGTCTTCGGCTGTCTTTGGTTCTGCTCAGCCAGCCGCGACCCTGCTGAAAAGTGTTCTTACATTCAATAATTCAGTTTCCTACGAAGCCCACTAAGTTTCCTACCTGGCCCCAAAGTTTCCTTCGGAGCACCGGGTGACTGAGCGCAGCCGAAGTCACCCGCACGAGTCTTATTTCTTCTTATAATTCTTCCAATGCGTTTCATTCATACACTCCGCCAGTTTTTTGAGTTCTTCCGGCCAGTTATTTATCAAAGCTTCCTTTTTTGCCCTGCTCCAACCCTGCACCTGTTTTTCACGATTAAAAGCGAGGTCAATCCGTGGGAAGCGTTCGTAATACACCAATTTTACCGGCAACCTTGTTTTGGTATAGTTGGCACCTTCACCATTATGGTGTTGCTGTACACGTTTATCAAGGTGGGTGGTGCTACCTGTGTAGTAGCTGCCATCCACACATTCCAGTATATACATAAAGCCACCAACCATGATTATTGTTTTATGGTTAATTAAGTTGTATGATGCCCCACATATTTTTTTAACCCTACTGGTCCAAGTACTTCTATTTCATCGCATAGCCCACGAATAAACCGGCCAATGCCTTTATAATCTGCAAAGGGTATTTTAGCATGGTAAGCGTTTTTGTTTTCGGTAATATATTTTTCTGCAAGCGGGTATTCTTCGCGTAGCAGGTTGGCAGCGCGCATGCTGAGGGTAAGCTGTGCAGTACCCAAGGGTTTGGCAGCGGCAAAGCCAAAAGCATCGGTAAATGGGATGGCATGCATTCTTTCATATAGCCAGCCATGCGGTATCATGGCCACTTTTTCCATGCGTGCGAGTTTGTATTGGCGGCAACTTTTTACAGCGGCATCATAACCCCAAATGGATTCATAGTTTTCGGTAAAGGCAAAAGGCTCAATGGTGCGGTCGGTAATGGTTTGGCTGTGATTGCTTCGGTATTGGTATAAGGTAACCTGTTGTTTTTTGTCAATGGCTTTTTGAAGGGTAGCTACTATTTCCATGCTATGTTGCTTAGCTGGTTGTGCGAGAATATGACAATCATACAATGTGTGCAGCTTGCGTAATAATCTTTCTTTTGCAATGCCTTCACCTTGCAATAAGCCGAGGGTTTTGAAAAGCAAATAGCCTTCTTCTTCGGTAAAATGCAGTAGCCGTTGCATGGTAAGCATACTGCCACTTTCGGGTGCAAGCCGATAGCCTTGCCGCGGATTTCGTTCGGTTACAAATCCCGCCAATTCTAATGTGTGCAAATACCGGTATAAGGTTCGTGTGCTGATGCCAAGACGATTTTCAATTTCGGGCGCACTATACCACCTGCGGCCGGCAAGCAGCATAAGAAGCCGAAGGGTACGTTGTATTTTGGCCTGATCGTTCAATTGTTGGGGTATAGTTTGAAGTACGGTTGAAATGCTAAAATAAGGACATATTTATTATGAAATGTATTTAATTTTCAATAAGTTTAGGTTTAATGATAGGTTCTAAGCAAACTACGTATGGCTTAAATACCATGGGAAATAATATGTGAAAAAAGGGGGCGGCTAAGGGCGAAGTTGTAACAAAAGCATTGTTTTATAACAAACCAAATTCTCCTCCCTTTTTAATGAGCAATGCCGTGTTTCCTACACCAAATTTAGTAAGGAGATTTTTGCGATGTGTATCAACGGTATAAGGGCTTATAAATATTTTTGCAGCTATATCATTATTCGTCATTCCTTCTGCAATGAGTATAAGAATTTCCTTTTCGCGGCGGGTTAAAGTTGGAGGCTCATCATCTGTTGGTGGTTCCGGTGCAGTATTATTAATGTCTATGCTAAAAAACATTTTACCAGCCATAACCGACTGAATAGCCTCTTCTATTTCCTCCTTTCCTGCGCTTTTTATTAAATACCCTGATGCCCCATTAGCAATCATTTGCGATACAAAGCTGCGTTGTTTAAAGGTACTCAAACCCAACACATGCACCACAGGAAATTCCTTTTTAATTTTTGCACAAAGTTCTATGCCGCTTATATCAGGCATATTTATATCCACAAAAGCTACATCTACAGGATGACTTCTCAGGCAAGCCATTGCTTCAAAGGCATTGTTTGCGGTTGCTGCAATTGAAACAGAAGGTATTTTTGATAGTATGGATGTCATGCCTTCTATCACCATGCTGTGGTCGTCCACTACTAAAATATGGGTAGTATCATTCATTTTAATCGGGTATTTCAATTGTAATAGATGTGCCATTACCTTGTTCGGATTCAATATTCAAAATTCCTTTTAAATAATCCACCCTTGATTGCACATTTTTTAATCCGTCACCTTTTAGTGCCGATAATTTTGTGGTATCAAAACCTTTGCCATCGTCTTCCACCGTAAGGGAAATGCCACGTTCATGTTTGGTCAATTGTATAAGGATACTTTTTGCCTTTGCATGTTTGATGGAATTATTGCACAGCTCCTGCACGATGCGGTATAGGATAACTTCGGTTGATTTTTCAACGGGTTGCCACACCCCCAACTGTATAAATCTCATTTTTACAGTGTTGCTTTCATTAATGCTGTCGCAGAAGTCGTGCATGGCTTCGCACAGGCCAAATTTCAACAATACTTCGGGCATCATATTGTGTGCAACGCGGCGCATTTCTATAATGGTAGTATCTAACTGACTTAAGGCTTTTGTAAAAGTAACTTCATTTTCTCCTGATACATCTAAGTTGCCTTTCATACTATTTAGCGTTAACTTAATGCCTGATAACAAGCTGCCTAACCCATCATGCAAGTCTTTGGCAAGGCGGCTTCTTTCCTCTTCAGCTATTTGTTGGATTTCCTGTAATGCGTTCAATAATTTTTTATCTGTTTCTGCTATTTTCAATGAAATGTCGAGATTTTTAATCTTTTCATTGACAATTTCGCTCTCAATTTTTTTGGAAAGGCCTATGTAATTTTCTAAATGCGTAAGCGCTTCCTCGTAACGATTAAAATGCTTAGAGACTTCATAATAGCCCCAATGGATTTTAGCAATAAGATCCAGGGCTTTGGTTTCTTCGCTTAATTGCATCGCTTTATCTAATAACTCAAATGCATGGCGCGATGACTCCTCGGTTAAATTTGGCTTTATGTAGAGTGATGCTAAAAACATTAATACTTCTGCTTCGCCCTTTTTATCACCAATTTCCCTGCGAATCGCTAAGCAGCAATTACAATAATCCGAAGCCTTGTTATAATCCGCTAACGCTACGTATATATTCCCCAAATGAAAAAGTGCATTGCTTTGCCCCTTTTTATCATCAATAAGCCGGGAAATTGATAAAGCCTGCTTACAAAAATTCAATGCCTTATCATAATCTTTTAGTTTAAAATATATGAATCCGATATTATCAAGGCAACCCGCTTCCCCCCATTTATCACCTCCCTGCTGCACCAGGGCAAGGCTTTGGCGATCATAGTCGAGCGCTTTGTTGAAATCCCCGGTTTCAAAATAGATAAGCCCAATTTGCCTTAAGCAGTAAGGTTTCACCCAATAATGGGATGTGGTTATTGCCAGGCTTTGCAATAAATAATCCAAAGCTTTTTCATTATCCCCTGAATATTTATAAGTAACGCCTATATGATAATAGGACCCACATTCCACTTCTTTGTTACCGGCCTGCTGTGCAAATGCTAAAAACTTGAACAGGTACTTTAATGATGCGTCATAGTTACCCAGGCTACGTTGGATCATTCCATAGTAACCAAATACAGAACCTTGCCCCTCCAGGTCATACAAGGATTCAAATAGTACCAGTGCCTTATCGAGATATTCAATTGCTTCATGATGTTTGGAAAGACGGATAAGGCTAAAGGCAAATGTGCGGTATCCTTCCGCCTTTCCCCTTGAATAGTCAATACTTTCTGCAAGTTCAAAAGCCTCCTTGCTTAACAAATGCGCTTGGGTAGAATCATTTACCCTGTTCTCCCACGCCTGCGTATTAAGCTGGTCTATTTTATCTTTTAGGACCTGAAAATTAGATACATCCATCATAAGTAACCGGAATTAAGGATTATGATGTCAGTTCAGTCAGCACCCATGCGTCTGCAGTAGATAGTTGCTTATCTCCGCAAAGTTTGATATATAAAAAAAGTTGCAGCTTATAAGCAGCAAGCCATTTAATGCTGGTAGCCATGATAGCTTCCCCCAACGGTGCTTTTTCACCACTCCACGGATAAATAACTTCTTTATGAAGCAGATCGTCTTCGCTAATTTCATTCATAAGATTTCTTGCCATTACTATCTGTTCATCCATCACCCTTACAAATTGTTCGTGGGGTATTGTTTTGGAAGCAGCAATAGTTGCTCCATAAAAAGTACCAAAATCTGTATCGCCTTCTCTTAGCCAATAATCTGGCATAAGGGTTCCGGTAACACCTAAATACTGTAATAATTCCAAGGTAGTTCTTACACCTTCACCGGGTGAATAGTTCATTTGATTTGCTGATAGCTTTGCGTACAGCCTACGGCAGATATTTATTTCCTTCTCAATGTTGTTGAGCAAATGTTGTTTGTACATGTTGTAAATTTTAGTGATAAAGAATAATAGCTGTATTGTATGTAAAGGTCAAAATTGAATTTTACCCCCCAAATCCTGCAACGATAGCAGTAATCACATTAAGCAAAAATTTTTCAATGAAACGCATGGTTTTAAAATTTATGTATAAATTTTTTTTTAAAGATTTTTTAAAAGTAATATTCTTTCTTTAAGAAAAAGTATTACCGGGAAAAATCCACTTTTTCTGGTATTTTTTAAAACCCCTTTTTTCCCCGATTGTGCAGGATGTTGGTTGCGAGTAGGTTTGTATGGTAAAAAAATACATAGAACGGCTCTGGCGAAAACCGGAATACAGAGTAGGCAATCTTAAAAATATTGATTATGAAGAATAAAAATAGCGAACTCATACTTGCAATGTCTCTTGCTGACCATGAAAAATTAAGTGTAAATATTAAATGATTATTATATGGAAAAGATATTTCTTATCACATTTATTGTATTCAATTATTCTTTAATTAATGGGCAAAATGTGGGTATTGGCACCAACTCACCTGTTGTTAAGCTACATGTAGTAAAGGACATAGCACCTTTTATGCCCGGCATTGGTAGCACCATGGCTATACAAAGCAATGGCGAAACTTTCCTTGAAATTTTATCGGGCGATAACAGCAATGGCGGTGGGCTTGTCTTTGGCAATATTTTCCGACATAATAGTGCTGGCATGATGTTTAACACTTTTGCCAGCAGCGAACTTAGTTTTTATACCAATGCATCTAAACCGGTACTCATCATTGATACTTTTGGGAACATTGGGGTTCGGACCCTTACGCCTAAAGCCGCCTTGAATGTAACTGCCGGCAAAACTGTATTGTTTGGTGGGGATACAATTGGTGAGGGAAGTAAAATGATATGGTACACCGATAAAGCTGCCTTTAGGGCAGGCAACATTCCTGACAATAAATGGAATACGGGAAATGTTGGCCAGTTTTCTGTTGCTATGGGTTACCGTTCCATAGCCGAAGGGGTTTCGAGCCTTTCGATTGGAGACAGCACTTCGGCCTTTGGGCAGTCGTCTGTGGCATTGGGATGGAAAACAAATGCTACCGGCGGTTTTACAACTGCTTTGGGTGCAAGTACCGCCGCTATGGGTTATTGCTCCATGGCTACAGGCAACAGCAGCTTTGCCGCAGGCTACACTTCTACAGCTATGGGCTATTATAGCAGAGCAGAAGGTTCATGGGCCACTGCCATTGGATCTGATGTAACGGCCCACTCTGGTTATGAAACCGTACTCGGAAGGTTTAATAGTACCTATACACCAATATCCACGTATGAATGGCACGGAGCAGACCGACTATTTACCATTGGCAATGGAGCATCCACCGTTGCAAAAAGTGATGCCATGGTAATATTGAAGAATGGAAATGTTGGTATTGGAACCGCATCCCCTTCTGCTAAACTCTCTATATCTTTAAATGGTAAAGAGCTTGCTGGCACGGCAACACAGAGTGTTTTCAGGATTAATAGTGGTGTACTCGGGGTAAATCAATGGTCGGAGACAAGCCTTGCGCACTTAGGCTTTACTTCCACCACCAACAATGTTGGCCTCGGCATCAGGGCATTAAGGTATTACGCTGGAAATTATTGGGAAACAACTGCAATATTGCTTGGGTACGATGTGGATAATTCCGTACGGGCCGGTGCAGCATATATAACCATTTCGGGAAATAGTAATGTGGGGGTAGGCTTGGTAGAACCGAAAAGTACTTTTGAAATTAATGGTGGCTTCGCCACAAAAGTTAAAACAATAAGTACGACAGCCGCTCTCGTGCTGGATAACTCAGCTTCCGTTTGGAATTTTACCAATATTCCATCTTCCACTGTTTTGCCTCCTGCAAATAGTTGCCCCAACAGGCGCTACATCCTTGTGAACCGGAGTTCATTTTTTCCGGGCATTATGGTGAATTTACCTGGATTTATAAATTTAAATGGCGTTGTAGAAACCTATCTGGTAGCCAATAGCAGTATCGAAATTATTTCAGATGGTAGCAATTGGTTGCAGATAAGATGATGAGTTTTTTTCAAACTTTTAAACTTCTATAACAAAATGTTTTCCATTAATATTCAAACAAATTCAGGTGTGCAAAATATACCTGCATCTAGTATAATAAGAATCGAGGGAAGCAGAAATTACAGCCGGATATTTTTTTGTAATCTTAAATATCCGTTGGTTTCCAGCAGGATTCTTTTATGGTTTGAATGCAATTTGTCAGATCAAAGATTTATTAGAACACACAAAAGCCACCTGTTAAATGCGATGTTTATTCAGGAATTCTGTAACCAAAGCAGCAGGGTAATTTTATCTACCGGCGAAAGTATTGTGGTGAGCCGGAGAAGATTAAAATCTGTACATCAACAATTAATATTGAATTCAAATATATGAAAAAGATAATATTATTTTTAACTTCCTTGGCTTGTTTTTTGTTACAGAATTCAATTGCCCAAAATGTGGGGATTGGAACAAATTCTCCGAAGGCAACATTTAATGTAGCAGAAGGTAAAACTGTTTTGTTTGGTGCTGATAGCAACGGGACGGGTGCTAAAGTGATGTGGATACCTTCAAAGGCGGCTTTTAGGGCAGGGGAAGTAGCCACTGGAAATAATAATTGGGATTATTCCAATATTGGATATGGAAGTTTTGCTGTTGGACACATGAGCACGGCTTCTGGTATTGGATCATTTGCTATGAGCTATGGAACTGCATCTGGATTCTTATCATTAGCAGCCATTTTTGGTTATGCTGGCGGTCATTATTCGACTGGGATTCAAGGTGGCCGAGCTTACGGGGCTTATTCAAAATCAATTGGCTATCTATCAGGGGCACATGGCGATTATTCTGTGGCCATTGGGAGCGAAGGAGCACATGCTTTATCTGCTTATGAAACTGTTTTGGGTAGATGGAATAACCTTTATGCCAACTCATCAAATACTGATTGGATAAATACCGACCGATTATTCACCATTGGAAACGGGACATCGGATATTTTAAGAAGCGATGCTTTGGTCATATTAAAAAACGGAAATGCAGGTATTGGCACTTCTAACCCTGCTGCTAAATTGAATGTAGTTGGCGAAGTATTTGCAGATGGTAAGCTGCGTGTGAGAAACACAAATAACACGGCCTATTACGGCAAAATGGAACATTCCGGTCCGGGCGGTAATTTTCATTTAGACACTTATGGAGATGGCGGGATTTATCTTAACTGGTTCGCGGGTACCGGCGTGGTTATTGGCAACGGAGCAGGTGGGTCTGTTGCTGTATTTTCAAATAGTGGCAATCTCAATATAACCGGTACCCTCACCCAAAACAGTGACGAACGCCTTAAAGCCAACATTCACCCCTTACAAACATCATTGGATAATTTAGAACAGCTCAGCGGCTATACTTATAACTGGAAGGATGCAACCAAAGGTAATGATCAGCAAATAGGTTTGCTGGCACAGGAAGTACAAAAAATTTATCCGCAGTTGGTTAAGCAAAATACTGCCGGCGAATTAAGTGTAAACTATATAGGGCTTGTACCGGTAATGATTGAAAGTATTAAGGAGCAACAAAAGCAAATTGAAAAGCAAAATCAACGTATTGAAGATTTAGATAAACTTATCAAAAAAATGTTGAAGTAGGCATGTAATTTATTAGTCAATAAAAGTTTCTGTTTTATTATAATTTTTTATGTTATGAAAATGCACAAAGGGTTAGGTACAATTATTTTTTTGCTTTTTGCCTATCATTCAAGCTCCAATATTATTTTCACCAACGATTCATTAAAACAGGATTTAATAATTAATGAAAAGACCCTTGATGCACCTATTATTTTTGACACACTTTTTGTCACCTGGACAGGGTTAATAAGTACAGAATGGAGCAATGCTAATAATTGGTCGGGTAATGCAGTACTAACCGAAAACGCTGATATAATTATTCCAGCCGGAACATCTTTTTCTCCGGTAATACCCAATGGAGCTTCAATTATTTGCAATAGTATTAAGGTAAGGAGCGGTGCAGCTATAACCTTTGCGCCGGGTAGTTTTTTAAAAATTAAAAGCGGAACCAACCCATCAGGAACCCCGTCGCAAATTACATCAGAAGCAACCCTTATTACCAATGTTTCTGCGCAGTTAGGTGGCACCATCACAAGCATTGGCGGTTGCGCTATATCACAATACGGAATAGCCATCTCCACGTACAATAACCCAACTATTAACCATATTATTTACCCCGATATTTCTCTCAATGGTGTTGGAACTTTTAGCATCCCTGTAGGGCCTTTATTACCTGCCACCACTTACTTTGTAAGAACCTTTGCCACCAATTGCAAGGGAACAAGTTATGGCAACGAAATTTCCTTTACGACATTGGGAGGCGGTTCCGGTGCCGATACGGGTTACTTCCGGCTCATTACCGGTGGGGTTATATATTTTAGTTACGATCTGCAAGATCCAAAAGTTACTACGGTTTTTCCGGAAGGCGATACGCGCATTGCTTTTGTTACAAGGGATGCAAGCCAAAATACCTTTAGCGTCGCTGCACAATCGAGTTTCGTGCTCAATCCTACTAAATCATTTGGGTTCAGCTTTGGTTATATAAACCCCGATGTAAATGGTACAGGGACTTACAGCTTTGCTAAGGCACCGGCCTCTGGTGAAAAGGCAATTGAAATAGCCATCAGGAGCGGGCCCGGGGCAAGCGATGCATTTACACCTAATTATAATACCTACGCCAACTCAGGAAATTATACAAGACGATTTGTAGAGGAAGAATGTGTGTTTTCAGAAATTGTTAGCCAAACCAATACACTGATTATTACAAGGTGGGGCAATGCCGGAGAATTTATAGAAGGCACCATCACCGGTACATTGTACGAAGCTGCAAAGACTTCCCTTAATTGTACAAATTCAGTTGCCAAACCCTTTTTGGTAGAGTTTAAATTGAAACGGTTACAATAAGAAATTGGGAAAACATAAGAATTTAAAATTATTCAAAATGAAATATAAACATCTTGTCACATTATATGCCTCCGTTTTGTTTGGTATTGTTAGTACTTACGCACAGCCTGCCAACAACGATTGCGACTATGCCACTTCAATACCAATTGCCAACAATACTTGTAATCAGCTAATTGCCTTTTCTACCCTTGCAGCAACGGCTAGTGGTGGTATTGCGCCAACTTGTAACCCCACTGGTGCCGATGATGATGTATGGTTCAAATTTATTGCCACTGCTACCGAACAGTTTATTAAAGTAACACCGGCACATACCAACGGAATTAGCGATGTAGTTTTCGAAGTTTTTTCTGGTACTACCTGCGACAATCTTGTATTTAAAGATTGTGTAAACAAAACCACAGATGCCGTTGCAGAAGAATCGCTCCTTCCGGGATTTACCATTGACGAATACTATTTTGTAAGGGTGTATAGCTATTCATCTGAACCTACATCCATGGGTGATTTTACCATTTGTATTGCCGAATCCAATGTAGCAATAACGAACCTGCTTTCCAACCCTAGTTTTGAAGAGCCTGTACAACCAAATCTTGGCAATAATTCTCCCGAAAATAATATTGTAACGAATTGGATATTAAGTACCCAGGCAAACCTGATAAAAGTGGATGGCACCGAATATGGTGGTGGACCCGATACCGCCCACCATGGTGAACAATACCTTGATTTGGTCGGTGGCGTTGGAACTGTTGACCAAAATTTTACACTATCCACCACCGCAACCATCCAATTTGGTGGTTGGTTTTCGAGAAGGGAACCAACATCGGGTACAGGTTTTGATGGCTTTGTGGAAATTCGCAATGGCGGGGCGGTTGAGGCCACATCTTCTGTCGCACATTTTGATGGAGAAGAAAGCAATAAAGAGTGGAAAGGGGTTTCGGGAACAACCACTTTACAGCCAGGCAATTATATCTTCAGGTTTCAATTGCACGACTATGCCAATGTTGATGATGCTTTTGTAACCATCGTTGATCCATCCATAGCTGCTATTACTATTTCAGCCGATAAAACAACAATTTGCGAAAATGAGGTGGTAACTTTTACCGCCACCGCTGTTAATGTCGTAGGAGACCCGGTTTTCGTTTGGCTGAAAAATAATTCGCCAATTGAACAAGGTAATTCCAATGTATACAGCACCCCATACCATGATAAAGATGTTATCACCTGTCAACTTACCAGCAGTAATCCCCCGGTAACCACTAATCCCATTTCTATTCCCATAAATGCTAATTGCTACTGCATCCCACCTTATTCTACATTTGACCAAACTGAAAGTAATTTAACCTACGGTATTTCGTCCATTACTTTTAATGGAATCGCTCATGTAAATAATGATAAGCCTTTGAATGGTTATAATGATTTTACTCAAATTGAATTACCTGGTAAACAAGCCGAACTGTCAAATTTTACCATTAATACTTATACCACAAATGCTGCATTTGCCTATTGCCGAATTTGGATTGATTTTAATGATGATTGGGATTTTGAAGATGCGGGTGAATTGGTGTTTGCCCAAAAGCGTAATGGTCTATATATTATAACTGGATCCTTCTTTATTCCTAAAAACGCACCCACAGGAACCCATCGTATCCGTTTCAGAACAAATTCATGGACTGTTTTCGGTTCTTGTGAAAAAGGATCTCCTGGGGAAACGGAGGATTATTCAATTAGAATTACGCTGGGTGATCCATGTAATAGTGGAACTCCTACCATAGCTTTAGCCAAAGCAGAACAATATGTTTTATGCAGTGGGGGTAGTACCCAGGTTACCGTGTTTGCCAATGGGCTTGGGATTAGTTATCAATGGCAAAAAAGCAATGAGGCCAATGGTAGTTTTACTGATATTATCGGAGCCACAGCCAGTACCTACGCTACTGGCCCAATAATTGATACTACATATTACAAATGCAGGCTCACTTGTAATAGTAGTGGGCAATCTATAAGTTCCCCCGTTTTGGCTATCGTAATGGGTGCCGTACCCGTAAACGATGAATTTTGCAATGCCATACCCCTTAGCCATGAGGTATTTAACTATCAAAATACTACCTGCGCAACTATATCAAGTGTAGACTTTCCGATTGATGATGGTTGCAGTGAGGCTAACAATACGGTTTGGTATAAAATAACCCCATCTGTAACGGAAATGCTTCGTTTACAGGTGGATAAAGTGACCAACGATCCCTACCCGATAGATGCCTGGCTAACTATTTATACTGCCAGTGGATCCTGTAATAACCCTACACTTACGCCAATTTCTTCCTATCCCTATAAATGTTTACGGGCCAATTTGCCCAAAGATGGATCCGTAGAAGTAGTAGCTGAACATCCTTCGGGTATTGTGCAAGCCGGTACAACTTACTACATAAGGGTAGATGGATTTCTGGGCAGCTACGGGGCTTTTGGTATAAAATCACTTACAACTACAACAGCCATTGTTTGGAATGGAGCAACGAATAATGAATGGGGAAACCTGGCGAATTGGAATGGGAGAATAGTGCCAGGGCCAACATCGGATGTGATAATCAGCGGCAATATGGCACGTTATCCAATTATAAGTTCTGATGTTACTATTAAGTCCTTGACCTTAAACCCGGGTGCATCATTTACGCTAGGGGACGATTATCGTTTAACAGTTACTGGTCTATAAAATACTTTTTTACAAAAAACAAATAATCATGAAAACACTTAAAAAATTTACTGCCTTTGCAGTCTCCATTTTGGCCTTTGCTGCATGTAATGTCCCTTGTTGCATTGATTTTAATAGCAGCTCAACCTTTCCTACAGGAACTGATTATACGGATCACAACGATTCGTTAACCACTGCCTGTGGTTTTGAAGTACGTACTGATTACCTTTACCTGAATGGTATTCCAAAATATAACTTTGGGAAAGTGGGGCCGGCTCCCATTGCTTTGGGTTCGGGCAATGTGTTACACACCAATAACATTACGCTCCGTATTTTTTCAATTCTACCACCCCAATCTTCTACCATCACTTTCGATTACCTTGATAGGGGCGGATACGAAAACCTTTCTGTAAATGGTGTGCTTTACAGCGGCGATTTAAGCACATGCCCTGCTACCTTGGGTGGGGCTACGGTTAGCATAACCACAACGCCGTTAACACCTTCCAGCAAAGGAAAAAAGGGAACAGTTATCTTGACAGGAAATATTGGTAAATTTAATATTGGTGGTACGGAGTTTTATATAGATAATATTTGCTGGCAGTAACATCGGGAATCCAATTCCTCCTAAAATTCTAAGTAGGGCGGTTCTTATGGTTGCTAAATACTTTCTTTGCATTTTATATGCATTCATAAAGAATTTATTTAACAATCCCACATCCATGCAAATCATCCCCCTCAGCGAAGGCACATTCACCATAGCATCCGACAAAGTTTTTGTACCCTTTGACGATAACGATACTATGCATGGGCGCACCAAAGGAAGTATACTTGTAGAAGTGCAACCCTTTTGTGTAGTTACCGAACATGATGTGATTTTGCTTGATGCCGGACTTGGATTTTCGAAAGAAGGTGAATTGCAAATCATCCATAACCTGCGTGCCAATGGTATACAACCCGAACAGGTAACCAAAGTGCTGATGAGTCATTTGCATAAAGACCATGCAGGTGGTGTAAGCAAACGTGATAAATATGGCGAATTTGACCGGGCATTTGATAACGCTGTTTATTTTGTTCAGCGCCGCGAGTTTGAATATGCCATGGATACAGGCTTCCCTTCCTTTTTTCCGGATGAGTTAAGTTTCTTTGAACACGACACCAATGTATTCTGGCTTGATGACAATGCCGGTACCATTGATAATTATATCCGCTACGAAATGCACGGTGGCCACAGCCCTTATCATCAGGCGTTTTGGATAGAAGAAGCCGGTGAAATTATTTTCTATGGCGGTGATAATGCACCACAGTATAACCAAATGAAAAGCCGCTATGCTGCCAAGTACGATTATGATGGCAAAAAGGCCATGGAACTTCGGCACGGTTGGTGGGAAGATGGACAGCATGAACACTGGACTTTTCTTTTTTATCACGATGCAAAGCATGCAGTGGTGAAGGCTGGGAAACATCATTTATAGCATTGTTCAGGTAGATTCTATATTGCAGATTATTTCTTTTCCGGTAATCACCAATCATTTTCCTGTTCAAAACCTTAATGGGGTATTTTATGCCCACTCCCTTACTTTTGCAGCCGAATTATTCAGTTTTTCTACCAACATGAACCATACTTCACCGGCAGCCATCCGCCACAACGAAAGCATCCGCAGCGATAAAAAGAAGATTATTGTATTGGGCAGCGGCCCCAACCGCATTGGTCAGGGCATTGAGTTTGACTATTGCTGTGTACACGGACTTTTAGCGATTAAGGAGTGCGGTTACGAAGCCATTATGGTGAACTGTAACCCCGAAACGGTGAGTACCGACTTTGATATGGCCGATAAACTCTACTTCGAGCCGGTATTTTGGGAGCATTTGTGGGAAATTATTGAATTAGAGCAGCCTGAAGGTGTAATTGTACAGTTAGGCGGTCAAACTGCACTTAAATTGGCTAAAAAGCTACACGAGCGTGGCATTAAAATTATTGGTTCGAGCTTCGACAGCATGGATATAGCCGAAGATCGCGGCCGTTTCAGCGACCTGCTAAAGGAGTTGGATATACCTTATCCTAAGTATGGCACAGCTTTTAGCACCGATGATGCTATAGAAGTAGCGGTGGAAGTGGGGTACCCGGTACTCGTTCGTCCTTCGTATGTGTTGGGCGGTCAGCGCATGCGCATTGTGATTAACGAAGAAGAACTTGAAAAGGCCGTAGTAAGCCTGTTGAAACATTTACCCGGCAATAAAATTTTGATTGACCATTTCCTCGACCGTTGCCAGGAAGCAGAAATTGATGCCATTTTTGATGGTGAAAATTTCCATGTAATGGGCGTAATGGAGCACATTGAACCCGCCGGTATTCATAGCGGCGATAGTAATGCGGTGCTGCCTGCCTTCAATCTTACGCCGCTGATTATTACCACCATGGAGTTTTACAGCGAAAAAATTGCCCGTGCACTGAATATCAAGGGATTGATTAATATACAGTTTGCCATAAAGGATAATACGGTTTATGTAATTGAAGCCAATCCCCGTGCCAGCCGTACCACGCCTTTTATTGCCAAAGCCTATGGTATCCCTTACCTCAACATAGCTACCAAAATTATGATTGGTTCGCACAAGCTTACCGATTTTACTTTCGAGAAAAAACTGGATGGATTTGCGATAAAGGAGCCGGTTTTTAGCTTCAATAAATTCCCCGGTGTAAATAAAGAACTTGGCCCCGAAATGAAAAGTACGGGTGAAGCCATCCGTTTTATTAAAGACCTGCGCGATCCATATTTCCGCAAATTGTATAAGGAGCGGAGTATGAATTTGAGCAAGTAGGTTTTTCTTTTTTCATGCATTGGGTAGCCATAACAAAATAAATGTCAGTCTAACCCATTACCAGCATCAGCCAAAGATTAATAATTAAGGGGCCGCCTAACCCAATGAGTAAACCCGTTCCCCTGAAATCCCGTTGTTTAAGAAAACCTGTGCTAAAGGCAATAGCATTAGGTGGCGTGCTTACGGGTAATAATAAGGCACAACTTGCACAAAGCGCAATAGAAGTAGCCAGCAATGCCATATGTTGCGGCATTAGTTGTACGGCTAATGGTATAAGTATAGCTGCTGTAGCCGTATTGCTCATAATATTGCTGAAAAACATGGCGGCATAGCCAAATATGAGTGTAAGCACAAAAACAGGTACATTATTAAGGGTAAGGTAACTCATAAGCCTGTCGGCAAGGCCACTGTCGATCATAGATGTGCCAAGTGAAAGCCCGCCTGCTACTAATATCAATGTATCCCAGCTTAACGCGTTAAAATCGTCGGCTGCAATAATGCCTGTTAGCGGAAAAACCACCACCGGTATAATGGCAATAATATGCACCGGCACTTTGTGAATAGACGCAGTAAGCCAACCTAAGATGGTAACCAATAAGGTAATTCTTACAATCCATACCAAATGCTTATGCGGTTTTTTCGGTGAATGCGTGGATGGAAGAGGCTTGCTTTCAACAGAAGTAATTTCGCTTGGATAACGCTTTATAAAAAAATACCATGTAATTAAAGTAAGGATGACAGCCGGTAGCAAACCAAGATATAACCATTGGGTAAAATCAATAGCCATGCCCGCTTTTTCAAGCACACCTGCAGCAATAGCATTCGGCGGGCTGCCAATTAAGGTGCCCATACCGCCAAGGGTTGCTGCTGTGGGTACGCCCAATACAAAACTTGTCCGAAACTTTGAATCCGGACCAAGCGATTTTAAAAAGGGCATTACCATGGCGAGCATCATGGCGGTTGCGGCTGTATTGCTCATAAGCATACTCATGCCCATAGTAGTAAGCATTACGCCGAATAACAACTTATTAGGTGATGGCCCAAAGTATTTTAATGTGAGTAGTAGCAGGTTTTGATCGAGGCCTGTTTTACGCAAACCACCAGCCAAAAAGAACCCGCCAAGCAATAACCATATAACGGGGTTAGCAATGGTATTAGTAAATAGCAACGCATCAATAGGTTCGGGATTTATAAAATTATTGGCAAGGGTAAGTACCTGAAAACCAATGATAAATAATCCTACTGCAAATGCTGGTACCGCTTCTGTAAGCCAAAGACCCATAGCCATCAGGCAAAGCCAAAGCGTATTAAATTCGTTGAAACTGTAATCATCGGTTGCTATGATTTTGGCAATGAGATAGGCAATGCCAATGACACTAATAAACGACAGGGTCTTCTTTAGGATGGGTCTTCGCCGCTGAGGGGTAAAGTTCCGAAATTCATCGAGCCAGTGTTGCATTTGTTATTTTTGTGGAATGATTATTTTAATCCGGGCTTTCTACTTTAGATGATGGATGCATGGGTTTCATATTTTTACGTAAATCGGGCGTATAGTAAAAAAACAGCCGGATGGTATGGTTCATATCATACTGGTATCCTGTAAATTTTTGTTGGTACACATTCATGTAGCCAAAGTCAAAACTAAGCGGATTACTGATTTGTTGGCGGATGCCAATAAACAAGCGGTTTTGATCGAATGTATTGTACACAATGGGTTTGCCAAAATGAATCAATAGTTCGTTGCTGATAACCGGCTTGGGAATCCATTTATTTTTACTGATAGGTATGGTGGCGCTTATGAGATAACGTACGCGATTGGTAAACCGCCAATTGCCGCTGGGTTTGTCGTTTACAATAATTTGCTGCCAGCGTTGTTCATTTCTGATGCGTTGCACAAGATTTACCTTTCCAAGACTCGTTACAAATATTGCCTGCTGATATATCCTGTTTTCGTTTACAAAAGCCTGCCAATCGCTGCGGCTTGGTGCAATCCACATATGCGCGTAGCCGGCAGCCACGGTAAAGTTGGGTTTAATGGCATATTGCCCTGCCCCCCTTAAAAGGTAGAAGCTGGGATCCTGCATAAAATTGTTACGGCGAATATGCATATCAGCAATAACCGACCATCTTTCGCTTATGCGGGCAGTAGTGTTGAGCGAAGTCCAAAACTGTGCCTGCTCATTTACTTCTTTTTCGGGTAGTTGTGCTTGCGCCCTGCTTAAGAGCAGGCATACTGCAAATAGCAGAAAGTACTTTATTACAGAAAAACGCCGGCAATTACAAAAGGTTATCTTATTAGCGGGATGCATCATGGGTGTGTGACAAATCAGTTTTTTTTCACCGCAAAGCTACCTGCTTCCCATATTCGGCGAAATGATAATGGTCAGTGTTACACTGATACAGTAATATTTTTACGCTGAATATAGGCGTGCCAATAGCAGTAAGCTGCAATGGTGCGGTAAGGTACATAACATTCCGTGTAGGATTGAATATCTGCAACGGTCCAGTCGGGTTGGTTATGAATATGTTTTATGCTATTAATCAGTGCTATATCGCCCAGGGGCAATACATCAAAGCGTTGCATGCAAAGCATCAGCACTACATCTGCAGTCCATGGACCAATTCCTTTTACCTGCATCAGTTGTTTTCTTACTTCATCATCGCTTTCTTTATCGAGCGCTTCCAATATCAAATTGCCTTCTTGTACGGTTTGAGAAAGGTGATGAAGATATCCTGCCTTTTGCCTGCTTACCGAGCAGGTACGCAATTCGTCTTTAGTAAGCTGCAGCAAGCCGTGGGGCGTTATGCTGCCAAGCCGGTCTTGTAAGCGTTTGAAAACAGCCCTGCCCGATGCAAGTGATACCTGCTGTTCTAAAATAATTTGTACCAGGGTTTCAAAACCAAATGTCCGCTGAAACATAGGCGGAATGCCATAGGTTTCTATAATGGTATGTATGCTGGAATGCCGGGCAGCTAAGGCTTTGCAAGCCTTTTTAAAAGTAGATGTAGTAAATGATTTCAAGCTTATGATTTTTGCTTAAACTGAGCAATAGCCTTCCTCGTAAATTCACTCAATACAAGCCTTCCACTAATATGTGCCCGTTCAGCAAGCAATTCATCCCAATGTTCGGTTCCTTTCCAAAAAACCTTTTTTAGTTCAAGTGTAGCTTCGGGGTTGGCATGCGCCAATTTATCAGCAAGCCGGGCAACGGATTCATCCATGCCGTCCTTAACAGGGTGTACTTCGGCATACAATCCTTTGTGTTTTGCCCAATCGGCATTTCTCCACATATAGGCGTCCATGGCAACCTGGCTAAAGGCCGATAAACCTATTTTTCTTTCAATAGCAGGACCTACCACATAAGGGCCTATGCCCACAGCAAGTTCACTTAGTTTAATATCTGCACCTTCTACCGCAATGGCATAATCGCAGGCAGCCGCAAGACCTATGCCGCCGCCGGTAGCTTTACCATGAATACGGCCAATAATTAGCTTTGGGCATTTACGCATCGCATTAATAACCATAGCAAATCCACTAAAAAACTTATAACCTTGTTCAGGTGTTTCTATTTGTAGCAGTTCATCAAAATTGGCGCCGGCGCAAAAAGCTGCTTCACCTGCTGATCGGAGTATAATGACTTTGCAATCATTATCCATACCCGCGTCGTGTATGGTAGTAGCGAGTGCACTCAGCATTTGCGCGGGTAGCGAATTGGACTTTACATGGTAAAACTCAATGGTAGTAATTCCCTGTATTTGTTCACTGGTAATATAGGCATCGTCAAAAGTGTATTTCATAGCATGCAATTTTTTGCAGTAGTGTAATTAACAAAGATAGGATGGCTATGCATTTGGAAAGGGGAAGTAAAATACCTTTTAACAATTGCCATCAACGGTAGGTACTTCCTTTAAGTATTCAGGATAAAGTTTTGTTACGTGCAGCAGCGAATAGCATGGCTACCCCGGAAAACAAAAGCAGTGCAGAAGCAAACAAAACTTCATTGGTATAGGGAATGTTGATCCAGCCAATATATCCAAAGCCCTGTAACATGAGCGTACCTTCTGTACCAATAAAGCCGGCTATAAACAATATCAATGCTACATGCGTAAGACGTAAATGGGCACGCCAAAGATTTTTTCCATTTAAGAATGCAAAAAGAAATAAGGTTATACATCCCAATAAAATAAGATGCAAATAACCAATTACAACCGGCCGGTAGGCAAAGGCGAATTTGCTTAATGCAGGAATTGTAGATAATGCCTGCAATACAACCCTAATTAAAAATGCACTGCCCGATAAACCGAGTAACCATTTTTCCGCAGTAGAAAGGGTAACTACAAACATGAAAATGTTTTTGCGAATGGATTTCCAGGCTAGCAATACACCGCCGAGCTGCATGATAGCGGCCACAATAGCAATCGCATATACAATAGCCGGTACTTTCATCCATAAAGCTGAAAGTGCCACTGCAGGAACACAGGCGGCAACCATCCATACTACACATTTATGCAAGCCTGTTGATATATGTACGACATCTGTAGGCAGTATGGTAAGAAAAAGACCTAGAATACCAAAAAAGAACCAACCATTATACTGAAAATGCAGAAAGAAATACAATGCAGAGAAATAGAGTGATTGTGTATTGGAATGGGTAGCCATAAGAACGGCAAGCCAAAATGCACCGAAAGATGAAAGTACCAGGAAAATCAATGCCGCTTTTATGGATAAAGCAGCGGTTTTACTACCCCATATTTTTTCATTACAATTTTTCCAAACCAATAGTACAAATGCATACGAAACCAGGATGGATAGCGTGGAAAAAGTGATCGAAAACAGCGCATAACCCTGTATGGGAAAACTCACTAACATTCCATACGCGGTAAGTAGGTGAAGCCATAAGAGTGGTTTGAACTTGTTAATGATTGGTTGACTACTATGTGTATGGATGCGTTGCAGCATGCCAACCATTATGATGAGCGATACCCAGCCTGAAAAAGCAAAATGCGAATGGCCGTGTAAAAAATATTTATGATTAACCCATGGCAGCGAAGCCACTATTTTATAACGTAACAATAAGCCGATAGTAGCTACAAGAAGCAGGTTAAATAACCCAATGCGATACCATTGGTTATAAAAGCCGGTATCTTTTTCAACATGGTGCATGTGCAAAAGAACTGGAAAGGAAATGTAAATTATATGCGTGTAATCATATCAGGCATTCATATACACTTTACCACTTTCAATGGAAAGCTCACCCTTGTTTTCCAGTATTCGGATGGCTCTGATTACAGTTTCTACCCTAAGGCCTGTCATATCAGCAAGTTGCTGCCGGGTATAAGGTACCTTTATTTTTTTACCATCTTTTTTATCTTGCTTCGACCGGATTATTTCCAGTATCGTCATTATTCGGTGTTCAGGTTCATAACAGGCAAGTTCCCGCGATACAATGGCTTTATTGTGCAGCCTTTTACTAAGCATTTGTGTGATATTGAAATGTATATCCTGGTTTTCTTTTAGAATATCTAAAAAACTTTCCTTACGTAATCGTAAAATGGTACAATCTGCATCGGCAATGGCATTGGCAGGATAAAATCCATCAAAGAAAAGCGGTGGTTCGCCAAAACTTTCACCAGCTTCGAATAAACCTTGAATAAATTCCTTTCCCTGCTCATTGCAGTTTATCATTTTCACCGTTCCTGATTCTACCTGGTGATAAAAAAGTGCAAGGCTATCTTCCTTAAAAATGATCTCTCCTTTATGGTACTGTTTGTAAACAGCCCCCCAGGTAATTAGTATATCGGGGTTTATACTCAATGGAATAGTTTTTTTACGGTGGCAATCAATTGTATATCAAATATAAAGCCTACCCAATCATTAGCCTAAAAAACTGATAAGAATCATTGTAAACCAAGGGTGGTTATGATTGAACGCATAAAGAAGCGCTTTTACCTGTACTAATCTTGCACTACAAAAATTATCAACATGAAGAGATTAGCAGCAATTGTAATGATCGCAGGATTTATATGGGCCTGCGGGGGCAATGGCGATACTGCCAATGAAGCATCGGAGCCACCAAAATCTATGGTACAAGATAAGGAAGCGTATGATGCGCAAAAAGGAGCAGGACGCTTTAAGGATATAACTATTTCTCCTACGCTGGATAAGGCAATGGCTGCAGATGGCCTAAAAGCCTTTGATATAAAATGTGCGAGTTGCCATAAATTAACAGATGAAAGGCTCGTTGGTCCAGGTTGGGCAAAAGTAACCGAACGCCGTCAGCCTGCATGGATTATGAACTTTATGACTAACGTGGATGAAATGATTGATAAAGATCCTGAAGCACAGGCTATGCTTGAAATATGCCTGGTGCGCATGCCTAACCAAAATATAGGTGATAAAGAAGCGCGCGATCTGCTGGAGTTTATGCGCGAAAATGATGGTGTGAAGTAAAATAACCTGATTATAATTTTCAAATACAAACAACATGAAAAACCGTTTTTTTCTACTTACTGTTATTGTTGGTTTATTGTCGGTAACCGCATGTAAACCTAAAAATACCGGATCGCTTGTTGCAGGTGATGCAGCGCAAAAAGCCTTTGTCCCGCCGGGAAAGTATGATGAGTTTTATAACTTTGTTTCCGGTGGTTTTAGCGGGCAAATGAGTGCCTATGGATTGCCATCCGGTAGATTGCTTAGGGTGATTCCCGTATTTAGTGTTGACCCTGAAAAAGGCTGGGGTTATAGCGAAGAAAGTAAGCCAATGCTTATGACCTCTAATGGATTTGAACCCTGGGATGATTTGCACCACGTTCAAATATCGCAAACCAATGGCGAAATGGATGGCCGATGGGTTTTTGGCAACGCCAATAATACACCCCGTGTAGCACGTATAAGCACGGCAACCTTTCGTACCGAAGAAATTATAGAATTACCCAACAGTGCAGGTAATCACTCTTCGCCTTTTATTACAGAAAATACAGAATATGTAGTGGCAGGAACCCGTTTTAGCGTTCCACCCGATTACAACAATGGCGACGTTCCTATTACAAGTTATAAAGAAAACTTCAAAGGTACCATCAGCTTTATAAGTGTTGAAAAGGAAACCGGACATTTGAATATTGCCTTTCAATTATTGTTGCCGGGCGTAAACTTCGATCTTAGCCATGCAGGCAAAGGACCAAGCCATGGATGGTTTTTCTTTAGCTGCTACAACAGCGAGCAAGCCAACACTTTGTTGGAAGTAAATGCATCGCAGCGCGATAAGGATTTTATAATGGCGGTAAACTGGAAAAAGGCGGAAGAATACCTGAAAGCAGGAAAGGGCGAAAAGAAAAAAGTACGCTATGCACGTAACCGTTGGGATGAAAAAACACATACCGGCAAACATGAAATTCTGGAAGAAGTAACCGTTCTTGATGCGGTTGCATTGAAAGATATTTGCTATTTGATTCCTTGCCCAAAATCGCCGCATGGATGTGATGTAGATCCAACGGGTGAATACATTGTGGGTAGTGGTAAACTTGCAGCTTTAATTCCTGTGTTTAGCTTTACCAAATTACAGAAAGCGATTGGTGCCAAAGATTATGATGGTGAATACGAAGGTATTCCCGTGGTAAAATATGAATCCGCATTGCATGGTGAAGTTAAAAAGCCGGGTCTCGGGCCCTTGCATACCGAGTTTGATGGAAAGGGTAATGCCTACACTTCTTTCTTTGTTTCCAGCGAAATTGTTAAATGGAATATTAAATCGCTTGAAGTGCTCGATCGTGCACCTACGTACTATTCTATAGGTCACCTGTGTATCCCGGGTGGAGATAGCAAGAAGCCATATGCAAAATATGTAGTGGCTTATAATAAAATTACCAAAGACCGCTACCTGCCAACAGGTCCTGAGTTGGCGCAGAGCGCACAAATTTTCGATATCAGCGGCGATAAAATGCAATTGATTAATGACTTTCCAACCATTGGTGAACCACACTATGCGCAAGCTATTCCCGCTGAAATGATTAAGGATAAGAGTGTGAAAATTTATAAGATTGAAGAAAACTTCCACCCCTATGTAGCCAAAGGTGAAAAGGAAAGCAAAGTGATGCGACAGGGTAATCAGGTGCATGTTTACATTACTTCGGTAAGGTCACACTTTTCGCCCGATAACATTGAAGGGGTACAGGTAGGTGATGATGTATATTTTCATCTTACCAACCTCGAACAGGATTGGGATGTACCACATGGTTTTGCCGTAAAAGGTGGTAATACCGGGGAATTGCTGGTAATGCCGGGCGAAACACAAACCTTAAAGTGGACGCCTAAAAAGCCGGGTATTTTCCCGATTTATTGTACCGATTTCTGTAGTGCACTTCACCAGGAAATGCAGGGGTATGTAAGGGTTTCTCCAAAGGGTAGTAATGTGCCGCTGTCTTTCAGCCTGGGGAAGAATTCCACCGATCCAAAAGCAAATTCACCATCATCCCCAAAATAAATGAAGTACGAATTAATAATAGTATAGGGCAATAGAAAACATGGAAACATGTAGTGGGTTTGCCTTGCGATATCAAAAGGCAAACCCACATTTTTTTTAAAAAATCAGCCAAACCCATAAGCTATTTCAATCATGAAATGCCCACGAACTGCCGCACACCCGAGCACAAATGATCATTGGGCATACCATGTGACAATTAAAAACCAGCCCCGAGCATTCGGGGCGCACTAAAAATGAACATATGAAAACGAATGTAACAAAGCCGGTGCGTATCATGTGTTTTATTGCAGCTATTCTTTTGATACCCACTATATTTTTTCCACTGTGGCGTATCGATCTTATTGCACCACAATACCCCGAAGGACTTTACCTGAATATTTATGCGGGTAAGCTTGGGGGCAATGTTGATATTATCAATGGATTGAACCATTACATCGGCATGCGCACCCTTCATGCAGATGACTTTGTAGAATTTAAGGTTCTTCCTTATATACTTGGTGGATTTGCTGCCTTGGGTTTATTGGTTGGTTTTTTAAAGAAACGTTCATTGTATTTTTTATATGTGGGATTGTTTATGTTATTCTGTATATTAGCCATGGTAGATTTTTACCGGTGGGAGTATGAATATGGCCACAACCTTGATCCCACGGCTGCCATTATTGTACCGGGTATGGCTTATCAGCCGCCACTTATTGGATATAAACAATTACTTAACTTTAGTGCATGGTCGTGGCCCGATATAGGCGGGTACCTGATGGTGGGAACTGCCGTATTATTATTAGTGGGTTGTTGGCTCGAATGGAGAAGAAAACCTAAATTTTAAATATAATGCGTATTTTTAATATAATTTTTAGCTTCGTTATTTTACTTATATCCTGCAGCAAAGGTCCCAGGCCTATCGCCTACGGCAAAGAAGAATGCACTTTTTGCAAAATGACGATCATGGATAAGCGATTTGGTTGTCAAATAATGAACACCAAGGGCAAAGCTTATTCTTTTGATGACCTTAGTTGTCTTGTTGGTTATATGCAAACAGATATTATTCAACAAACAAATATTGCAGGCATTTATGTCCCGGATTATTTAGGGGATAATTCATTGCATTTGGCAAATGCACTTCAATTTGTTGCATCGGAAAAATTTCGAAGTCCTATGGCAGGAAATATTGCTGCCTTTACAAATGCTGATAGTGCCAGAGAATACGCACAAAAAATGAATGGAAAGAAGGTGGCATGGAATCAAATATTAAAGGATGAGTAAGTTTTTTATCATAGTAACTTTATTATTCACTTGCACTACTTTTGTTTGGGCAGGAAGCATTACCGCAGGTACAAAGGCTTTTCCTACCATTCGATCAGCCTTGTCGGTTGCAAAGGACGGTGATACAATTATTGTACTTCATGGAAACTATCATGAATCACCCATTGAAATTAATAGTCGGGTAGTTTTATTGGGCAAACAAATGCCGGTGTTGGATGGTGACCTTAAAAAGGAAATCATGATTATAACTGCCGACGGTGTAATAGTGGAAGGGTTTCATTTTCGCAATTCAGGCTTTTCGGGATATGAAGATGTAGCGGGTTTGCGGCTTATGCAGTGCAGGAACGCTATCATTCGCAACAATCATTTCACCAATACTTTTTTTGGTGTGTATGGACAGCATGCGGTAAACTGTACCATCCGGCAAAATACTTTCTATTCCACTGCTATGAGCGAAACGGTATCGGGTAATGGCATTCATTGCTGGAAAAGCGATTCAATGATTATTAAAGGCAATTATATACAAGGCCACAGGGATGGAATCTATTTTGAATTTGTAACCAACAGCCTTATTGAAGGCAATACGAGTAAGGGAAATGCCCGTTACGGACTGCACTTTATGTTTTCAAATGATGATGTGTATGTGAATAATGAATTTTCAGAAAACGGAGCAGGCGTAGCGGTAATGTATAGTAAAAGGGTTACCATGCTTTACAATCGTTTTTTACGTAATACGGGCGCATCAGCTTACGGTATTTTGCTAAAAGATATTTCGGATAGTCATGCGGCGGGTAATCTGTTCCAGGAAAATACAGTGGGCATTTTTATGGAGGGCAGTAGCCGGTTTATGCTTTCGCAAAATCAATTTACGGCCAATGGATGGGCTTTGCGCATACAGGCAAGTTGCGACGAAATTTCGCTTAACCGCAATAATTTTCAACGTAATAGTTTTGATGTGGCTACCAATGGAAGCCTTGTGCTAAATACATTTAATTACAACTATTGGGACAAATATCATGGGTACGATCTTAACAAGGATGGAATTGGTGATGTGCCTTTTCGGCCAACAAGTTTATTCAGTATGATAACGGAACGTAATGCTGCAGCTATGATGCTTTTTCGCAGTGCTGTGGTAGCTATTATTGATAATGCAGAAAAAGTAATCCCGGGTATTACGCCCGAAGCGCTCAAGGATACCAAACCTGCCATGAAACCTTTTAGCATAAGAAAATGATTGAGATAAAACATATTCAAAAAAAATTTGGACGATTGGTTGCATTAAAAGATGTTAACCTTTCTTTTATTGCGGGTGAAACTATTGCGCTGATCGGGCCTAACGGGTCAGGCAAAACAACACTGATTAAAACCATTCTTGGGTTAGTGATTCCCGATAAAGGCGATATACTTTTTCAAACGAAATCTGTGTTGGGGCAATGGAAATACCGCGAAAAAATTGGTTATATGCCGCAGATTGGCCGTTACCCCGATAATATGCGTATTGGACAAATTATTGACATGATGGTTGATCTTCGCAAGGATACCATTAACCGTACAGATGAGGAGTTAATGGAAAGCCTTGGCATAAAAAGTATTATGGATAAACCCATGCGTACCTTATCCGGCGGAACACGCCAAAAGGTAAGCGCCTGTCTTGCATTTATGTTTCACCCTGATGTACTGATACTCGATGAACCAACGGCAGGTCTTGATCCGCTTTCGAGTGAGATATTGAAAGATAAAATGAGTAGGGAAAAGGATAAGGGTAAACTTATTTTAATTACTTCCCATATTTTGAGTGACCTTGATGATTTGGTAACGGAAGTTGTTTATATGCAGGATGGTTTGGTACGTTATCATGAAACCACCGAAATACTGCAGGAGCAAACCGGCGAAAAAAAATTGAATAAGGTAATTGCCACACTTATGAACAGGCATATGGAAAAGGTATAATACGATGTGAAATGAAAAAAATTACAAAATACGTGCTGCTGGATATTATAAGGAACCGCTTTATACTGGCATACTTTTTAATTTTATTGCTGATTTCTTTTAGCTTGTTTATGCTGGAAGATAACCCCGATAAGGCTTTACTTGGCTTGATGAATGTTGTTTTATTTATCATTCCATTGGTAAGCCTTGTATTCTCTACCATCTATTTATACAATGCTTCGGAATTTATTGAGTTGATGCTTTCCCAGCCAATTCCCCGAAGTATTTTACTAAGCCGGATGTATCTTGGATTATCGCTTTCACTGGTTTTGTCTGTTACGTTGGGGATTGGGCTTCCGGTATTGTTCTATGCACCTTCCATACAGGGAATGGTATTAATGCTGTCCGGCATTTTGCTTTCTGTGGTGTTTTCTTCATTGGCACTGTTAGCATCGGTGCTTACCCGCGATAAGGCAAGGGGCATTGGTGTTGCACTGTTATTATGGGTTTATTTTTCATTTATTTTCGATGGATTGGTACTACTACTTTTATTTCAGTTTGCCGATTATCCGCTTGAAATACCCATGATGGTTTTTGGCATGCTCAACCCCATAGACCTTGCACGCATTTTCCTGTTATTGCAAATAGATATGTCGGCCATGCTCGGTTTTACCGGTGCAGTTTTCCAGGATTTTTTTGGTAGTGTAATTGGAATGGGCATTTCCCTATTGGTTTTGCTTTGCTGGATGGGCATTCCACTTTGGATAGCTATTCGTAAGTTTAATAAACGTGATCTTTAAAAATATAATATTATGCATATTAAAAACATTTTTGAAAGTACAGAAGTAGTAAAACTTACCAAAATACCTTTGATTGAAAACCATTCACGGCAACTTGTTAAATTACAAATACCTGCAGGCCAAGCCTTAAAGAAACATGCAAGCAAGGTGGATGCATTATTGATAGTGGTAAGTGGCACGGCTGATTTTATTTTATGGGAAGGCGAAGGCCAAACTGTGTATGATCTTTGTCCTAATGATATTGTTGCATTCAAAGCTGATCAATTGCACGCAGTAGAAGCTAAGACAGATTTTTCTGCATTTGTCATCAAGTAAAACATTTTCTCATGTTACCAGATATTCAATCGCGTGAAGATATTGTCCGCATTGTGGATACATTTTATGAAAGGGTAAAGCAGGACGAATTACTGGGCCCCATTTTTATGGAAAAGGCAAAGGTTAACTGGGAAAAACATTTGCCGGTTATGTATGATTTTTGGGAAAACGTGGTTTTCTATACCGGTAATTATAGTGGAAATCCTATGCGTATTCACCAGCAACTACATCAAAGAATCACACTTTACAAAGGAGATTTTACTAAATGGCTGAAGTTGTTTTTTAAAACAGTAGATCATTTATATAAAGGCGAACGCGCAGAACTTATTAAACAACGTGCACAGAGTATTGCCACGGTAATGCAGATAAAAATATTGTATCCGAAAGAAGGGAGTTTAATATAATAGCAAAGGCTGTCTCAAAAGTATGAGGCAGCATCATATCTTGAGCAGCCACAGATGCAATCGATGGTAGAGTATGATCAAGACCTGCTACATCGAAAAGGGTGTAACTCTAATAGCCACCTATGTAATCGGTGGTTGAAAAAGGTCCCGATCACGGTACCCCGAAAACGGTGCAACTCTAATAGCTACGTATGTAACCGGTGGTTGATGATGGTCCCGATCGCGCTACCCCGAAGGGGTATAACTTGAATAGCCACCGATCCAATCGGTGGTAGAGAATAGCCCCGACCACGCTACCCCGGTAGGGGTATAACTTGAATAGCCACCAATTTAATATTTCTTACCAAATAGATAGAATTTCACGGATTTGTGAGTAGCATTTCTTTTTTTGAAATAAAGGATTTATATTTAAGAACTAAACATATTGCTATGAGTTCCTTTAAACAAATTTATCTTCATATTGTATTTGGTACGAAAAACCGTAAACCTGTAATTTCTGAAGAGCACGAAAAAAAGTTGTATCAATATATTTATGGAATTATTAAAGGGCACCAATGTAAATTATATAGAATCAATGGAACATCGGATCATATTCACCTATTATCTGACCTGCATCCTACTGTAAGTATTGCAAACTATATGAAGGATATTAAAATATCGAGTAGTAAATGGATGAAGGAGTCAGGCTTGTTTCCTTTATTTACTAATTGGCAGGTTGGAAATGGCGCTTTTTCAGTAAGTCATAGTGGACGGGATGCAGTAATTGACTATATCATTAACCAGAAAATACATCACCTAAAAGAGTCTTTTGAACAGGAGTTTAAACGTTTACTCACCGAGCATGGGATTGCTTATGACGAACGTTATCTCTTTGAATAATATATAGTTATTTAGTGTGTAGTCAACTCCACATGGGGTTGCTTTTCAAATGGTTTTAATTTCATTGGGGCATTTTCAAGTTCAACCCTTTCAGGGTTGCTTTTGATTGTCGACCATTTTTCCCCCAATTTCATTGGGGGTTATTCAAGGTTCAACCCTTTCAGGGTTCCTTTTGATACACGTTCAGATTTCCCACGATTGCATCGTGGATATGTAAATTCAACCCTTTCAGGGTTACTTCTAGTGTCGTTCATTTCTCCTAATTTCACGAATGGGTTTTTTAATGGTTCAACTTCGTTAGGGTTGATGCGCTTTTTGACCATTTTTGATGCTGTCCCAAAAGTATGGAGCAGCCTTGTTTTATTCGGGTAAGTGATGGAAATAAATTTCGTTTAAGTGCTGCTAAATGCCTTCATTTTTCTTTTGAGCCCGCATCTTTTCCTCACCCATCTTCCCCTTATTTTTTTGGTGGCAGCAATACCTGATCGATGATGTAAATAATTCCATTCGACCCTTCAACAGTACCTTTTACCGGTGCACCGTTTATTTTTATTTCCTCTCCGTTTTTGCTGATCGTTGCATTGTCTCCGTTTACCATGCCTATCGTTTGTCCGTCTTGCATGTAATCTGTTTTCAATACCCCAACATACACGTGGTATTCAAGAATGTTACGCAGGTCGGCCTGGTTTTCTTTTTTAAGCAGTGTTTCTACTGTACCTGCGGGTAAGGCATCAAATGCAGCATTCACTGGTGCAAATACCGTAAAGGGTCCGGCATTGCTTAAAACATCCACATATTCAGCAGCTTTAAGTGCCGTAACCAATGTGGAATGGTCTGCACTGCCAACTGCAATTTTCACTACATCGGGTTTCGATTCATTATCCTGTACCGATGATTGACCACCTTTCTGTTCAGGAATTCCTGAAGCTGTTGCATCTGATTGGGCAGCATCTCCACAACCTGCGGCTAGTATACCCGCAATGATGAGTCCGGCAAAAAAATTTCTTTCCATATTGTTATTTTTTGAAAGTTGTTATGCCTGCAAGCTATCATTTGGCCTTTACACAATTTATGCGTTCAATCACAATAGGTAATTTCCTTATATTATTTTTCCGGTTTATTTTCTGCCGAAGAAATCAGGTTGATTTCTTTCTCTTGTAACCATCGCATCCGGTAACACATCATGGCTGTGTCAGAAAGTTTATTCATCAGGTTGTAGTTAACTACAAGCCCTACTGCGGCACCAATGCCGGGCATCATTTGCAGTAACTTGGCAATATCAAGGTAATCCCTGTAATCCTGCTGAAATTGATACCAATCAACTTGTTCTGCATCGTTGGGAATGGTATCGGGTTGTGATGCCCATTCGGCCACTTTTGTGTAAGTTTCTTTTTGTCGGTTAGGGCTTGAAAAAGCAAGTTGAAAAACGTGCAAAAGGAAAATTCGTTCCCGTAATTGTGATGTATCATAACCATATAGCGCTGCCACATCAAACATGAATTTTAATTTAATGGCAAGCAAGGCTGGAAAATCTGCAAGCGAACCTAATATACCGGCCCAACCTGTAATACCACCTTCGGCTGCCGCTGTGGTACGATAGTATTCCATTCTTTTAGTAACCGATGTTTCCCTTAATTCCAGCGTTTGGTCATCCACTACTGCAGGCTTTATGAGTTCCGATGTAAAAAGTACTGTTTCCACCATTTTTCGGATGATGGTGGTGAGTGTCTCATGTATTTTGCCAGGTATCATTTTATTGATGCGGTCCTGCACACGCTTTCCCAACCGGCTGAATGCACTATGTGGTTTTACCATTTCTTTCTGCCATCTGTTTACCTTTCGTAAAACCTGTAATTCATAATGGGAAAGATTGGATTTCATGGCGGAGATAAATTATATTTATTGGGTAGAATTTGTAAAGAAACGCATTATAATCTGGATAAGTATTTTGTAAATAACTATAGGATTATATAAGTGGGTGTAAAGTTGAATACATGTAATTTTGAATGAAATTAATGTAAGTACTTATAAATGCTCAACATGTCTTCTTATATTCCAAATGCACAGCGCTACGATAGCATGCTGTATAACCGTTGTGGCCGTAGTGGGCTAAAACTTCCCGCTTTATCGCTGGGATTATGGCACAACTTTGGCGGTGTAGATGTATTTGAAACCGGGCGTGCCATTGTGCGTCGCGCCTTCGATGCAGGTATAACCCATTTTGACCTTGCTAATAACTATGGCCCACCACCCGGGTCGGCAGAAGAAAACTTTGGCATGATGTTAAAGAAGGATTTTGGAGGTAACCTCCGCGACGAACTTATTATCAGTACCAAAGCAGGTTATGGTATGTGGCCCGGCCCCTATGGCGAGTGGGGAAGCAGAAAATATTTGCTGTCCAGCCTTGATCAAAGCTTGAAACGATTAGGGATTGATTATGTAGATATTTTTTATTCGCATCGTCCCGACCCTGATACGCCTTTGGAAGAAACCATGGGCGCACTTGATGCAGCCGTACGCAGTGGAAAAGCCTTGTATGCCGGTGTATCCAACTATTCAGCAGAACAAACCAAAAGGGCATCTGCTATTTTGAAACAATTAGGAACACCTTGTATAATCCATCAACCCAGGTATTCCATGTATGATCGTTGGGTGGAAGGCGCCCGCCTGCCTGTCGGGCAGGGATTGCTGGATGTATTGGAAGAAGAAGGTATAGGATGCATTGCCTTTTCGCCATTGGCACAAGGCATGCTTACCAACCGATACCTTCAGGGCATTCCGGTCGATTCGCGTGCCGCCAAAGCTCATGGGTTTCTTAAAGCAGACCAAATAACGGAGCATAGGTTAATGCAGATTCGCGCATTGAATGAAATAGCCGCTTTAAGGGGACAATCGCTTAGCCAAATGGCAATAGCCTGGCTGCTGAAGGATAAGCGCGTTACAACGGTACTGATTGGGGTAAGTTCGGTTGCACAACTCGACGATAACCTCGTTGCGCTAAATAATATTTCCTTTAGCGATATGGAACTGGAAGCGATAGAAAAAATACTGGCATCCTGATAGGGGATGCCAGTGTTACTTTTTAGGGTAAATGAACTAAGCTAATTTAGCTTTCCAGAATTGCAGGGTTCTATCCCATGCAAGTTTGGCCGCTGCTTCATTATACCTTGCAGTGGAAGTATCATTATGGAAAGCATGATCCACACCGGGGTAGGTATATAATTCATAATCCACTTTTGCGGATTTCAGCGCTTCTTCATACGCCGGTATGCCAGCATTAATGCGCTCATCGTTACCTGCATAATGCAGTTGAAGCGCACCTTTTATTTTAGGTACATCTGCAACATCTGCCTGTCTGCCATAAAAGGCAACGGCCGCCTTCATATCGGGTGAATTAACGGCGAGTTGGTTGGCCATAGCACCGCCCCAGCAAAAGCCCACACAGCCCACTTTGCCGGTGCAGTCCGCCCGTTTCATAAGAAAAGGAATAGCAGACACAAAATTGGTCGTGTTTTGTTTACCATCTAACTTGGCAAAAAGTGCTCGTGCTTCATCTTCGTTGGCAGGGGTGCCACCCAACAGCGATAACGCATCAACACCCAAAGCTATATAGCCTGCTTTAGCGGCACGCCTTGTTACATCTTCAATGTGCGGATTCAATCCCCGGTTTTCATGTATCACAATTACCGCCGGGTACTTCCCTTTTTTAGAGGGCCTTGCCATATAACCCTTCATTTCACCACCTTCAACTGCCCAGGTTACCCTTTCGGTAATAATATCTTTATCGTCCTCACGGGTTTGTGCAAACACATAATTATTATCCAGCATGGGTATAATTGCCATGGCTGCTGCAGTGCTCCCGGTTAGTATGGTTAACCTTTTAATAAAAGTGTTACGTGGCAGTGGTTTGTGCGTATACTCGTCGTACAGTTCAATAATGCGTTTGTCCATAATAAAATGTTTTACAACCAGAAAAGAAAAAGGTTCTTTTATGATTTTTTTAAGTAATGTAATGTATTTCGTAATGCAAGTGTGATGTGGCAAGCGCTGCTAGTGATACGTTTTTTCATACAACAGCACTTCATCAAAGTTAAAGTCTAATCCGGTTAAAACCTTTTTAATGTATTGTCTTTTATAGGCTGGCTGTAAATCATTCCATTTTACTTCTGCATTCAGCCATTTGGTTATCCATCCGTTGCTTAAAATATACCGGGCGGCATAAGTGCCCAGTTCTGCTACCATGGTTTTTTGCACCGGGGCAAAATAGTCATCTTTCAATCGATATTGGGTGTGCTTCCGTTCCATTAATTTTTCATACTCTTCACTACTCAGCCACTCCCGTTGTGCCTTTTTGCTGAGCTTTTTATCATCAGCAGCATCAAAGATGGCTTCAATTTTTTCTTTCAGATCATCAGCAGCATTGCCATGGCGAAGGGAAGGGTGAAGCCCATGAATGGCCGTGGGATTCGTGTAATCCAATATACCAAGTGCAATGCCACGTACACTGTCTTCGGGCATAATCATGTAGGCAGGTTTGTTTTTACGTTCCGCAATCCGGTCGCGCAGTAAAAACACTTCGTTCAGCACATACGCATGCCAGGGGCTTAAATTTTTTGCATCACCCGGCTTTAGAAAATTAGTCTTGGGCTCAAGTGTATAGCGTACGGTTTGCAGCCAGTTATTTTCTTCGGCCACCCATTCACCCAGTTTTTTCTCTTCTATTTCCTCCAGTAATAAGTTATAAAGTTGTGGCAGATATAGTACATCATCTGCCGCATATTTTAATTGTTCAGGAAGCAGCGGCCGGTTGTGCCAGTTACTTTGCTGTTGTTTTTTATTCAATAATATGCCGCACTTACTCTCGAGTAGTTTTGCCAGCGATGTTTGCTCATAATTGAGCAGTTTGGCCATTACTTCCGTATCGGCAACATTTTGGGGGTAGCAACCCAATGAATGCAATAAGCGTAAGTCTTCCCCGGGGCAATGCACAAGTTTTAGAATGGCGGGGTCTTCAAAAAAATCATATAATGGCCCAAGGTCTTCTATAGCAATCGGATCAATAATATAGCTGCTGTCCTGAAAGCCTATTTGCAGCAGGCAAAGATCAAATCCATAAGTGTGGCGGTCGCGGTCAAATTCCAAATCAAAAGAAATAAGTGTTTGCTGATACAAAATCTCAAGGCAATCTCCCAGCTGTTGTTCGTTTTCGACCTTTAAATACACCGTTTATCCTATTTTTTATGAATTTCAATATCGTGCGGGGTAAATATAAGATCAAATGGTTTTTTAGAAAAAACACTTTTTGGAAGAACTGAGCCGATGCTTAATGGGATTTTAGCTGAATTTGTTAAAAATACCTGCATTGGAAGAACTTTTCGCTTAAGTAATTGAGGATAACCTGTGAAAAATCGGTTGGCTTATTTGGCTACAAACATCCATATGAGTAGGCTAATTACTCCCAATGCATGCACGTATAACCAAGCCCGCTGATATTTTTTTCGCTCCTGAAAGGGAACCTTTGGGTCAAAAGGATCAAATATGAGTGCAATACCAAACTGCGACATTGCCATGGTGAGGTCTTTATAAATAAACAAGGCAATGAGTCCGAAAATCATGAAGCCGGCATAAAGTATTCTGTTGACTTTTGGCGAAATTTCCTTCGGTGTGGGTTTGGTGTCTGTGGTGGTGATTTGGTTGGTCATTGTAATGTATTTTCGATTTGCATGATTAGTGGCATGCTAAGGAAAATTATTACATCAATTCTAAAAAAAACCCGGAACTGTTTATCAGTGCCGGGCTTTTTAATGAATGAAGTTAAAAATCAGACATTAGCCTTCTTCTCATCATCGCCATCTATTGCATCCTGTACTTTGGCCCAAAGCCCTTTAGCGCCTTCTTTCAGGTCATCCAGTGCATCTTTGGCTTTGGCTGACAAGTCTTCAGCAATTTCATCTTTATTGGCCCAAAGTTCCTGTGCTTTGTCTTCCACTTTATCAAATGTTTCTTTGGTTTTAGACTTGAGATCAGCTAAAATTTCATCCTTGTTTTCCCAAATGTCTTCTACTTTGTCCTCAAGCTTTTCCCATTCGGTACTTGCCTTTTTGGTAAGGTCATCAACCGTTTTTTCGGCTTTATCAAGCAGCGATTCGTCGGGCTTGTTTGCCGATGTGTTTTCTTCCATGGTTTTTGTTTTTATATTATTTGATTAAAAAAATCTTTGGCAATTTATGTTTTTTTTATGGCCTAAGTTCTTCCCATTTCAATATTTCTTGTCTCAAAATACTTAAAAATTACATTTCAAAACCTGAAAAACCTAAATAAGGCTTGTTTTAAGTCTATTATTTGTTTGGGCTGTATGTTTGCCATCACGATTAACTTAAAAGTAATGAAGTCATTTATCCCGTTTCCTTTGCTGTTGCTCCTGTTTTGGACCATAAATACTGGCAATTCTTTTGGCCAATATGCAACTCCAATACCCGATACCCTGAAAGCCATTTCCTATCTTACTTCTATTGTTCCGGGTTACCCGCCTCGGATAAAGTATTGGGCAGCCGGGCTTATGAGTGGAACCATAAAGATAGAATTGGTTAAGCATAAGAAAAGTAATTCTATTGCTTTTTCTTTTCCGGCAAATGCTGAAATGTTATCCATGGGAATAGGGGTAAAAAAGAATAAATATGGCCAGGAATTTCCCTTGTCTATTAACCCATCTGCAAGTTATAAACTCATGCTCAGCATGGCATCCGATTCGGCAGATAATTTTGTGATTTATTCCGCATATGCCTTTTTGCCGGAGGTAGCTAAATGGAAGCTGATTGGTACCTGCAAAATGAAGGGTTATATCACTGCTTTGCAAAAAGGGGGTACTTATTTTGCTGTTTCTAAAAAAGATTCAAGCCGGCCGCAGTTTATTGATACATGGGTACAGCGGTCCAATGGAAGCTGGAAAAATGTGCAAAAGCAAAATGTACCTTCTCCCACCATTAACCTTTTAGGGCATGTAGATAGTATTGCACAAATAGCCGTAGAAGAAAATGAAATTCAAAAAGCCATTGCAAGTGGAAAAACAGATGCAATGCTTACCCACAAAGGTCTTTACTATACCATCATGAAGGAAGGAGGAGGCAAGGCAGTTCAGCCAACTGACACCGTGAAAATATTTTATAAAGGGTATTTGTTAAGTGATGGCAGCATTTTCGACCAAACCACCGATAGCCCGCGCAGTTTCCCGTTGAACCGTTTAATACAGGGCTGGCAAATTGGGTTGCCATTATTAAAAACCGGTGGGAAAATTAAGTTAGTCATTCCATCCCATCTTGCTTACAGTATTCGTACCCGCTCGCCCAAAATACCACCGAACAGTACATTGGTTTTTGAAATTGAAGTGGTGGATGCGACTCCGCCGGTAAAGTGATTTTGTGGAGTGGCGCATGTGTTGTTTGGAGTTTGGAATTTTTGATTTGGATGCATAAACTATCATTTATGATAACCGACAAAATAAACTGGGGCATAATTGGATGCGGAGCCGTAACCGAAAAAAAGAGCGGACCTGCTTTTAATAAAGTACCCAATTCTGCACTCGTAGCCGTAATGCGCAGGGATGCGGCAAAGGCTGAAGACTATGCACGACGTCATGGTGTGCCCCGTTGGTACAGTGACGCCGGCCAATTAATTGCTGACCCCGAAGTAAATGCTGTTTACATTGCTACCCCGCCCGATAGCCATGAATATTATACCCGTATGGCATTGGAAGCAGGAAAACCGGTGTATGTAGAAAAACCTATTGCACTGGATAGTGCAGGGGCCACACGTTTTCATGCGTTGGCGCAGCAACATAATGACAGAGTGGTAATTGCGCACTACCGCCGCAACTGGCCTAAATACAAAAAGGTAAAACAACTGTTGGATGAAGGAGCAATTGGAAAACCGATTTCAGCCAGCCTTCAATATTTCCGCGTTCCGCTTACCGAAGCAGAAATGCAGCAGCCGGGTGTTCAATGGCGCATCAATCCTGCTATTTCCGGTGGCGGATTATTTCATGATCTTGCGCCGCATCAGTTGGATTTGTTTTTATATTGGTTGGGCGATGTAAGCCATGCTGCCGGTGCATCCATGAATGTTGGCGGGTTGTATGATGCGCCGGATATGGTTTCAGGAACCCTGCAGTTTGAAAGTGGGGTAAGTTTTGCCGGGGAATGGTGTTTTTGCGCACAGTCAGACCATCAAAAAGATCAGTGGGAAATAGTGGGAGAAAAAGGTAGTATTTCCGGCAGTGTATTTTGGGAAGCGGATATTGAACTGGAAAATGAAAACGGGCTTCAGTCATTTTCATTTGAACCGGCGGAGCATAATCAAATTTACCATATAGAAGAAGTGGTAAAATTTTTCAGGGGTGAAGCGCCTAATCCCTGTAGTGCGAAGGATGGAATGAAAGTAATGCAATGGATGGATGCGTTTTCAGGGATATGATTTATTGATCGGCTTATAGTCGCAACGTCCTGCCGGCTTCCTGCGGTCGCAGGCAGAGACTTTGCATCAACACGCGTTCGGGCAAGGTCTCCCGAATGCACGGAAGAGAGCAAGAAGTCGAAAGCATCTGCCGTTCGGTGACGTTGCGAATCATACATATCTATAAGGGTTTTTATTCATATTTAAGGTGATATTCATCATCTGTTTCACATTTTTACTGTAATAATTTAGCAGGGTAAAAAGCCATTTGGCTTTCCCTTTAATGCGACATCTATTCGGGTGAATGGGTAAGGTACGCATACGAAACAATGCCATTTGGTTTGCTAAAAACTTTTAGCATGAAACAATTGGCCACTATTGCGTTCATACTTTTATTTGGGTTTAATCAGGCACAAAACCGGGTTACCCATTACGAATATTGGTTCAATAGTAACTTTCAGGCAAAGCTTCATACCAACATCACCCCTGCATCGCTTGTAAATTTTCAAGGTTCTTTTTCTACCAACGGACTAACTGATGGACTGAATAGTTTGCACCTGCGCTTTGGCGATGATAGTGGCAGATATTCAAACACCCTAAGCCAGTTTTTTATCAGGCGCACACCGGCTACCAGTGCTTCCGGTCAAATAAATGCATTTCAATATTGGATTGATAATCAGTTTGGCACAAGTGTATTAAAAGCAGTTACCCCTGTAAGCACTTTCAATCTCAACGCTGTTTTCGATGTAAATGCATTATCTAATGGGTTGCATTTGTTACACCTTCGTTTCAGAGATAATACCGGTTTATGGACCCATCCCATTTCTCAGTTTTTTTACAAGTCTGCTTCAGTGCCCGGTGCTGCCACCAATGCAATTACCCATTTTCAATATTGGTTTGATAGCGATGTAGCATTGGCAGTGACGGAACAGGTAGATGCAGCATCTGTGGTAACTTTTACTGCTTCCATTTCTACGGCTTCTTTAGATCCGGGAATCCATATTCTTTACATCCGTTTCAGGGACACCAAAGGTCAATGGAGCAATACATCTAATCAGTTTGTTTATATGAATCCAAAGGCAGCTAATTCAGATAGTAACCTGTTAGCGAAAATGCAATTTTGGTTTGATGATCATTTGCAACAAAGAGTAACCAAAAACATTGCTGCACAAACTTTGGTACAGATTGATGATTTGTTGGCCGCAAATACTTTATCGGATGGCTTGCACAGCATAAATATTCGGTTTGGAGATACAATAGGTCATTGGAGTCCGACCATTTCCCAGTTTTTCTTTAAATCCGATGGAAGTAATATTAATAATAATGTGATAACCGGTTACCGTTATTGGTTTAATAATGATCAGCAGGAGAAAATGGTGGTGCATGCCACACCTGCACAATCAGTGGTTACCCTGAACACCAGTATTGACATGGGTTGCCTTACTGCGGGGAGTAACCGCATTCATTTGCAGTTTCAGGATAAAGTGGGTTTGTGGAGCAGTGGTACCACCGATACGCTTACGGTTTTTTTGCCGCCATCGAATATTTATCGCTTTACCGGAAATGGCAACTGGAGTAATGCAGCCAACTGGCAAAACAATAACAAACCTGCTTTGGATTTACCCGGTTGCAAAGAAATAATTATTGACCATTCAGCAGGCGGGGCTTGTGTGCTTGATGTACCGCAGAACCTATTGAAAAATGCAAAGCTTACGGTTCTTCCGGGTAAACATCTTGTAATACCAGAAGCACTCAAAATTAAGTAGTAATTGACCTGTAAACTATGTTATATGAAAAAGATATTATTTACATCAATCTTCCTGCTGATGGCCTTGCAAGGGTACATGCAGAACGTTTTTACGCTTGATGGCACATCGGGTACAAGGGTCTATACACATATTGATTCTGCCATGAAATATGCGGTAGATGGCGATTACTTGTATCTGCCGGGTGCTACCATCAATATACCTGCAAGTTTAATGGTTAAAAAACGAATCAACATCATTGGGGCAGGACATTATCCTGATAGTGCAAAAGCTACCGGTATTACCATGATCAGTGGTAATGTTCACTTTTGGACCACATCATCGGGAAGTTTACTTCAGGGGGTTCATATCAATGGCAGTATTTATTTTGGTGTTGATGTGCCTAGCGCTGCTGCCAAAAATATTTTAATCAGTCGCTGTCTACTGCTTGGCAGTCTTCACTTATCAGAGAACGGAAATGCAAATCGTGGCGCAGAAAATATTGTAGTTAAAGAAAATGTATTTAAGGGCGACCTCTACCTTGCCAATGTACCTAATGTATTGATTGAAAATAATTTTATAGAAGGAGGAGTGGTTTATGGCACAGGCCAGGTATTGGTAAGAAATAATATCTTTTTGAGACGGTTTGGCAATGCAGTAAATTCTTCAAATTCCGTACGCTTTGAGAGTAATATATTTATGGCAAGCGGTGGTTTTTTCGGGGGCACCAATGATAATCTTCAATTCTATAATAATATTTTCAAGGAAGGAGATGTAATCGGACCTTCATCTACCCATGTTAATAACAAATTCAGTATTACCAATCTTTTTATTTCCCAATCGGGTACCGAATTTAGTTACGAGCAAAACTATCATCTGACTACAGATAGCCCTGCAAAAAATGCAGGCTTCGATGGAAAGGACTGTGGCGTATTCGGAGGATCTAATCCATACAAGGAAGGAGCCGTTCCGGTAAATCCCCATATCCGTGCAAAAACACTGCCTGCCCAAACAGATGCACAGGGCAAAATCAATGTTCAGGTTACCGTAGCTGCTCAAAATAATTAAAAACATTTTTTATGAAACGGATGTTATTTTTAATCCTTTTTTTGGTTGCCCTTGGCGCCCGGGGCCAAAAAGCAGTAGTTCTTCAGCACAATGGAATCGCTACTGTTTTTTCAACTACTAATCCCCTTGCAGATGCTTATGCCGCTTCGGTAAGTGGTGATACTATCTACCTGCCGGGTGGGGTTTTTCCCGGCCTTGGTATTGCCAGGCGGCTTACCATTTTCGGTACCGGCCATTATCCGGATAGCACGGTGGCCACTGGTGTTTCTAATGTGGCGGGTATAGAATTTCAGGCAGGCAGTGATAAATCAATCATTCAGGGATTAAATATTGGAGGTGGCATTTCCTTTCAAAATAATATACGTATTGATAGTATAGTTGTAGCACGATGTAATGCTGCCAGCTTATATGTAAATGGTGAAAACAATCCCGCTACCAACTGCAGGGGATTATTAATATACCAAAATGTTATTGGTGATATGGTGCTTATCCATAGTTCAGGTATAAGGGTGTTTAATAATATTATTTCCGGGCTTCATGAAATGGGAACCAATACCTGGATCAGAAATAATAAGATAAATGGCTTGTATAATTGCTACTACGCATTACTGGAAAACAATACAATTGCTTCTTATTCAAGTGGTATTGATTTTAATACCTTCAGAAACAATATTCTTTCTGTACAGCCTGCCGTAGGAAACGGAACATGGGTAGGTAATTATTATAATGTTGATTTTTCAAATCTTTTTGTAAACCAAACTGCATGGTTTACTTATTCAGATGATTATCATTTAAAAACCCCTGCATCCTATCCCGGTACCGATGCCCATCAGGCTGGCATTTATGGTGGTTATTATCCTTATAAGTCCGGGGCCGTTCCATCTAATCCTCACATTCAAACTTCAAGCATTCCATTGCAAACCAATATAAGCGGCCAACTGAACATTCAGGTGAAAGTAGCTGCACAAAACAATTAATTTTATGAAAAAGCTCATTAAATTATCAGCAATCATTTCTGTATTTCTTTTTGCCATTCAGGCAAAAAGTCAATCTCCCGTTGCATTACATCATGCCGGGACAGTTACGATGTTTTACAATGCCAGTGGTTTTGCTGATGCCTACACAGCGTCTGTTTCCGGCGATACTATCTATTTGCCGGGTGGATTTTTTGGTGCCCTTACCATTGATAAAAGGCTGGCCATTTTTGGAGCAGGTCATCATCCTGATTCATCCATCCATACGTATGCAACGCAAATCAATGGTTCCTTGTCATTTGGACCAAATGCCGACAGCAGCCATATTGAAGGGTTGCATATTACCAGCGAGATAAATGTAACGGGAGCCAATAATAAGGTTGATAGATTGAGAATCAGAAGGAATATCATAGATGGCAACCTGAATATGAACGGAGACCGGGTAACACCGTCTTTGCATGTTGAAGTTTCAGGCAATGTGATAAGGGGTAATTCTGATTTTAGCAATACGCTGAATGCGGTTATATGTAATAATATTTTCCAGGCAAGACTTCATTATGTGTGGCAGGGTTCCGTTTCCAATAATGTTTTCAATACGCAGCCCTATATCGGGTATCCCATTTATCACTACAATGCCATTTATGATTGCGATAATTCCATTATCGAAAACAATGTATTTGCAGGCTCCGATCAAACATTTGGATTTGCTTATTGCGATAATTCAGTAATTCGTAAAAACCTTATTGCGGTAGCCAATATTGATTATGGAAATAATTCCCAAACAGGCAATTACACAAGTGTGGGCAGTGCCAATCTGATGGTTAACTGGACTTCTGCAAGTTTTCTTTACACCGATAATTATCACCTTAAAACGCCGGGAATCCATACCGGCTCTGATGGAATGGTGGTTGGTATTTACGGTGGTCTCCGTCCATGGAAAGAAGGTAGCCTTCCGTTGAACCCGCATATTCAAAGTAAAACCATTGCCGATAAAACCGATGCTGCAGGAAAAATTCAGGTGCAGGTAAAAGTGGTTGCGCAGAGTAATTAACCATTAAATCAAGTGCTATGAAATTATATATATTTCTGGTCTTAACGTTGTCAGCCAATATAGCTGCAGCACAAAATACCATTAAGTCGTACGAGTATTGGTTTAATGGAAATTATGCAGGTGTGCAAAAACAGAATGTATCTGCTTCCGCCCAGTATACGCTGAATACTTTGGTGCCTGCTGCCTCACTGCCAGATGGGTTACATTTATTCAATCTCCGTTTTAAAGATGATAGCGCCCGCTATTCGCCTACCATCAGCCAGTTTTTTTATAAATATGCTACCGGCAGCACAAGCCCTGTAAATGTGAATGCTTACCAATATTGGTTCAACAATAGCTTTGATGCTTCCACTTTTCAGTCGGTAAGCGCCACTGCATCCCTTAGCTTGAATGCACCTGTAAGTACAGCGGTTTTGCCACCGGGGTTGCACCTGTTTCATATCCGTTTCAGGGATAGCAAAGGGCAGTGGAGCGCCATAGTATCGCAATTTTTTTATAAGGCTACAAATCCGATAGCAGGTACGCGCAAAATAAATGCTTACCAATATTGGTTTGATAATGCATTTGATGCCGGCACATTGCAGGCAGTTACGGCTGTTGCGTCTTTAAGTGTAAATGCGCCTATTGCCGCAGAAACATTGCCCAACGGTTTACATCTTTTTCATATCCGGTTCCGCGATGACCTTGGCCAGTGGAGTTCGCCGGTATCGCAGTTTTTTTACAAGGCCGAAGCACAGCCAACACCCGGTGTCAATCTGGTATCTGCTTACCAGTATTGGTTTGATAATGATTTCATAAACGCCGGAACAACCAATGTGTCTGCTGCGAGTCCATATCAGCTTTCAACCAACATCAATACCAATGCGCTTTCTGCCGGTTTGCATTTGCTTCACCTGCGGTTCAGAGATCAGCGTGGGCAATGGAGCAGCCCCATCAGCCAGTTTGTGTACACACAGGGTGCGGAAGGTGCAGACAAACCCAATGCGATGGGCCGTATGCAATACTGGTTTGGCACCGATATGGCCAATGCCATAAATAAGCCCTTGCCACAACAAAAAATTGTTCAGGTAAGTGAAATGATAGATGCATCTGATATGCCCGATGGTTTGCATTTGATGCATCTGCGCTTTGCAGATACTACCGGAAAATGGAGCAGTACCATCAGCCAGTTTTTTTATAAATCAAAAGAAGTAGGGATAACAAACAACGTGATTACAGGATATCGTTATTGGTTCAATAATGCAACTGCCGATAATATTGTTTACCACAGGGTTTCTCCTACCAATCCTTTTGATTTTATAGCGGTATTGGATATGGGTTGTCTTGCCGCGGGTGATAATCGTATCCAATTGCAGTTCCGCGATTCGGCTGGCCAATGGAGTGCACCGCTTACCGATACGGTAAACGTAACACCACCTGCCAATAAAACATTCCGCTTTGTAGGTAATGGTAATTGGAGCAATGCTGCCAATTGGCTGAATAATGCAAAACCTTCATTTGATGCGCCATCCTGCAGGGAAATTATTATTGACCATACCGCCGGTGGAAGTTGTATACTCGATGTACCACAATATTTACTGAAGAATGCAAAGCTTACGGTATTGCCAAATAAATTGTTGGTTATACCAAGTGATATAAAAACGATGGAGCAAATGGCGCCTGCAGCTTCGCCAAATACCAAAGTGCTAAAAGACAATTAGGGAAATAAAGATGCATGAAATTTTAAACTATATATAATGAAAAAGCTAATTGGAGTGATCATTCTTTTGGGTTGCAGTTTTGCTATTTTTTCTCAGGCTGCCTTTATCCGTTCAGGCAATGGGAGTACGACTGTGTACAGGTCGCTGGATTCAGTAGTTGCCAACTATCAGGCAGGTGATACCATTTACATGCCTGGTGGTACTTTTCAGGTGGGCAATGTTGTTTTTAATAAGAAGGTGGTTGTGTATGGTGCAGGCCATTACCCTGATAGCGCTGCGGCAACAGGCAGGACTGTACTGAATGGTAATATAAATATTACAGGCACTGCATCACAATCTATGTTCCAGGGCTTTTTTCTCAGTGGGAATATTTCATTGGGTACAGATGCTGCAAGCAGCAATGTAAAGGGACTTGTCATTCAGCGATGCAACATTAGTGATATTACACTTGCAGTAAATGACAATTATAACTCATTGGCTGAAAATGTTATGATCCGGGAGACTGTAGTCCGTTCCAATTTGAATGTGCGTTATGCAAAGGATGTTTTGATTGAGAATAATTTAATTAATGGCGCCCTTTACAATTCGAATGGATCTGTAAAAGTATCCAACAATATAATGTTTGGAAATGGACATAATTTGTACGTCGTAACTTCCGTATTGTTTGAAAATAATATTTTTTACCAGGTAGGTAACTTCCAGTATGGAAGTGGAAGTAATACCTTCCGCAATAATGTTTTCAGGCTTGCCAGTCCGCTTATTGGTAGTGATGTAAGTGAACAAAATCTTTTTTCTGTAACAAATCTTTTTATCCAGCCTGCTACGGAATTTGACTATGGAATTAATTTTCACCTTGCTGCGGGTAGCCCGGCTATTGGTGCAGGGAAGAGCGGAACGGATTGTGGTATTTATGGAGGAGCAAGGTCTTACAAGGAAGCAGCCGTACCTTCAAACCCACATGTGCGCGCTAAAACAATTGCAGATAATACCAATGCTTCCGGGCAATTGCAGGTGCAGGCTACAGTGGTTGCTCAGGAACATTAATTTTTCAGCTGCTTGTAAAATTTTGGGTGTTTCTGGCTGATTTGGTTCCGCAAGGGTTACTTTTGCCCCCGTTTTATACTATACTATATGCCACAGGATACTTCCATTCATTCAGTTTTGATTATTGGCAGCGGCCCCATTATTATCGGTCAGGCCTGCGAATTTGATTATAGCGGCAGCCAGGCCGCACGCAGCCTGCGCGAAGAAGGAATAAGGGTGGTGCTTATTAACAGCAATCCGGCCACCATTATGACCGATCCAATGATGGCTGATAAGGTTTACCTGCTGCCATTAACCGTAGAAAGTATTGAACAAATTCTTCAGGAGCAAATAGAAGAAGGTTTTCCTATGGATGCTGTTTTACCTACCATGGGTGGCCAAACCGCACTTAACCTTGCCAAGGAAGCCGAAGAGTTGGGTATTTGGAAACAATACAATATCCGCCTGATTGGCGTAGATATTAAAGCCATTGATAAAGCAGAGGACCGCGAACAGTTCCGCCAATGGATGATACAACTTGGCGTACCCGTGGCGCCTGCCAAAACTGCCAATAGCTTTTTGGAAGGCAAGGAGTTTGCACAGGAAATTGGTTTTCCGCTGGTTATACGCCCTTCGTTCACCCTAGGAGGGTCGGGCGGTGGCCTTGTTTACGATAAAAGTGAGCTCGATGAAGCACTGGAAAGAGGATTAAGTGCAAGCCCCATACATGAAGTGCTGGTAGAAAAAGCGGTGCTCGGATGGAAAGAGTTTGAATTGGAACTGCTACGGGACAATGCAGACAATGTGGCTATTATTTGCACAGTGGAAAATTTTGACCCCATGGGGGTTCATACGGGTGACAGCATTACAGTGGCACCTGCCATGACACTCAGCGATACCGCTTTTCAATTGATGCGCAACACGGCGATCATGATGATGCGCGACCTTGGCAACTTTGCCGGGGGGTGTAATGTGCAGTTTGCCATTGACCCCGAAACAGAAGGCATTATTGCTATTGAAATTAACCCGCGTGTAAGCCGCAGTTCGGCGCTTGCAAGTAAAGCAACCGGTTACCCGATTGCCAAAATTGCGGCCAAGCTCGCCATTGGTTTTAATCTCGATGAGTTGAAAAACCAGATTACGCAAACCACTTCGGCCTATTTTGAGCCTGCACTTGATTATGTAATTGTAAAAATGCCGCGTTGGAATTTTGATAAATTCAAGGGTGCGAATGATACATTGGGTTTGCAAATGAAAAGCGTAGGTGAAGTAATGGCCATTGGCCGCAGCTTTACCGAAGCAGTGCAGAAAGCCTGTCAAAGCCTCGAAAACGAAGCGGTGGGCCTCGGCTATTATGGCAAAAGCCTGATGCATGCCGAAGAACTGCTTGAGTATATTAAAACACCAAAATGGGATCGCATTTTCCGTATTAAGGATGCGCTGATGGCTGGTGCAAGCATCAAGCATATTGTGGCGGCTACCCGCATTGACCGTTGGTTTATTTATCAGATCCGGGAATTATGTGAGATAGAAAAAAAGCTTGGTGAATACACGCTTGACACACTTCCTGAAGAACTGCTGCGCGAATCAAAGCGCCACGGCTTTGGCGACGAGCAGATTGCCCGCATTCTGCGCAACTGTACCGAAGAGCAGGTATATCAAAAACGAAAAGCATTGGGTATTACCCGGGTGTACAAAATGGTGGATACATGCTCTGCAGAGTTTGAAGCAAAGACGCCATATTTTTACAGTACGTTTGAAGGATAGTCCGAAGTTTACTTTTTTTGCTACGGATGCACGAATGAATATAAATTTATTCGGGTATTCGTATTTTTTTTGGAAAAAAAAAATTGGGTATTGTTTCCTGTAACACTAATTTTTTATTAGAAAAAATAACTATTAAGATACTCAAATATTATAAAAAAAAATAGGATAATAGTCAGAAATAACCATATTTTAATATATTAACTTCAATACATTAAAACTTTATCATATGAGACACTTATCATTCCTTGGAGGTGTCCTGGCCATTACCTCCCTAAGTTTACTGTTTTCTTCTTGCGAAAAGACCGTTGATACCGAATATGCCAATCGTCAGGAAACTGGCATGTTAGGCGATAAACCATGCAAAGATTGCATTGGTGAATATCTTGGCTTCCACAGCCAGGATGGAGATCCGACAATGACCTACAGTGTGGCAACATCACCATTTTTCTTTTGGAGAGGTGGTAAATATGATTGCCCTACCCACGAAGTAACAGAGGCATGCAAACAACATTTTTTGGGTACTGATTTTTCAGATACTAAATTCTTTGTATTATCTGCTACCGGTGGTGTACCAATTGTGATGACAAAAAGCGGTGCAGTGGGTGTAAATGACGGTTATATTGATGTTGGTGAAACATTAACCGTTGAATTGTCGCCTTGCATGAATGGCCATTGGATTGATAGTTTTAACCTGATATTTAATGGTAACAATGATGCAGGGTTTATTGATTTGTACCATGCTTCAAAATTGGTTCTATCAGTGCCATATTCTAAAGCACTTTGCCATCCATATCCTGAAATGATTAAGAATTATGCACAAAATTATCCGGTTAAATGGGCCGCAACCAGTCCAAGCGAGCGCTTTAATAAAATGGTCATCAGGCAAACTGCCGGAAGGAATCACTGGATGGGATTCCACCGCAATTTGAAACCTAATGACCCTGATAAGCCATATCCGCACTTTGATGCAAACTGGTGGCACCTGAATAAAGAAAAGTAGTAATTAGAATTGTGCGATGAAGGAGAGAGATTGCAAGAAAAACAGTTAAAGTCCAGGAAAACGGGGATTAATTAAGGTTCCCAAAGGAGGTCGCCTCATTTTTAGGCGACCTTTCTTATTTTTAATAGAATGAATTCTTTTATTTTTCACTTGGTAGTTACCCCAAACAAATCTCCTTCATTCCAGGTCGGTCTTTGTACTGTTTGCGCAATAGAATAGCTGATTAAAAAATTCAATTGAATATACGTTTTAGCCGCGGTAAAATTGAATATTCCATCCATGCCATCTGCTGACTGATGGTAATATTTTGCCCGCCATTCTTTTATAAAAGCATCCATGTTAAAACCGGGAATATCCGTTTTATTGCCATACTTAATGTGTAGGGCAGGAATGCCATTCATTACAAAACTGTATTGGTCGCTGCGTACAAAGCGGTTCTGCTCGGGTTCAGGATCTTGCTCTACATCCAAACCAAGGTGGCCTGCTGCAAATTGCACATTTCCCATAAGACTTGAATGTGCTGCACCTAATGGAACTACCGAAAGTAATGGCGCAATAACGGTGGGCATATCGGTATTAACATCAGCCACAATTGCACTTTTAGGAACGGTAGGATTGGCAGCAAAATACGATGAACCTACAAGTCCCATTTCTTCCGCAGTTACCATAACAATTAAAATGGAGCGTTTTGGTTTTGCATCCGATGTTTTATAAATACGTGCAATTTCAAGCAGCGATGCTACACCCGATGCATTATCATGCGCGCCATTAAATATGGAATCGCCGTTTACAACCCGGCCAATACCCACATGATCAAGGTGAGCAGAATGTACTACATATTCATTTTTTAATGTTTTATCCGAGCCCGGTATCAGCCCAACTACATTGTAACTTTCAAATTCACTATGTTTTGTATTATAGGATGCTGAAAGGGTAAGTGGTATATCGAAAGAAGATGGCTTACGTTGTTTAATATCGGCAAGTAACTGATCGGCATTTTTGCCTGCAGCCATGCATATGCGGGTAAGAAAAGGTTTGTAGGCATTGAGTGCAAGACTAATCGTACCGGTAAATCCTCGGCCATACGTAGCCGTTTTTTCGGGATTAAGCGCTACATTGGATTGTAAAACAGGATTCGCATTCGAAAATGCCCTTGTTCCTGTATTAATTAATACAGCACCAATGGCGCCTTTTGAAAAAGCTGTTTGTGTTTTATTACCCGCATTTGAAAAATGCGCTGTAAGTGTTGATGCAAGTCCATCAGGGGCGCCTGAAATTAATACCACTATTTTCCCTTTTACATCAATGCCCGCATAATCCGAATAACTACCGGGGATTTCAATACCATAACCGGCAAATACAAGTGGTGCATTGGCACTTGCACGCGTAAGCATAGGATGGGGTAATGGCAGGTAGTCTTTATGAAAAGTGAGCGAATCTATATTACCATTTTTATCCTTCAATACGGCAACCGCCGTTGCATTTTCCACTTCCGATTTACGGAGTATCAGCTTTTGGGTAAATCCGCCGGCATCGCCACCGGGCAACACACCCATTTGTTTGTATTGATTAATTACATAATCAACCGCCATTTGGTAACCTTCAGTTCCGGGAAGTCTTCCTTTCAGTTTATCATCGGCCAAATAGGCAATATGTCCGCGAATGGTGTTGGTATCCACACGATTCATGGCCTGTTGGAGATCCTTTGAAATGGTAACTTGTTGGGCCGAAACTTGCAACGTAATTATGCTCAAAAGCAAATAGAAGATTTTTTCCATGCGGACAAGATAAATAAAACAAGTAAATCGGGAAGATTATTTTGGATTGGTTGTAATATTTATGTTTTATCATCCTTTTTTAATATATTAGATTTTTGAACTTTTTTTTACCAAAGAGAAATATGGCACAATTTAAATATGCTTCTATGAATGAAGCCCCGGTGTATGAATCAGTGATTGCCAACAAGGGCAAAAAGATTGTGAACAGAATTTTAATGGGTACCTATATCGCCATTTTGGATGAAGAAGGGGATTGGTATAAGGTAAATCCATTTAGCACTCCTGGTTGGATGCATAAGGATAGCTTATCGGATGCAATGGGGCTGAAAGTATTTTTTCTGGATGTAGGGCAAGGGGATGGGATGCTGGTAGAAATAGGCGATTATAAAATATTGGTGGATGCCGGACCTGACAATAATATGCATGGTTACCTTACCAAATGGCAATATTCTTACCTGTTAAAAGCAAATAAGAAGGTGCATATTGATTTTCTGATTGTAACGCATTTTGATATAGACCATTACAAAGGGTTTATAAAAATTCTCCAGGATAAGCGTTTTACGTTTGGAACCATTTGTCATCCTGGTATTTTGAAATTTTCAACGAAAAACAGTCCCTATTCAACCGGGCTTGGTAATATAATACCTATAGGGACAAAGGATAAATTGCTTGTTGATTATTTTGACAACCTTATTACGGTAAATAATGCGCAACCTTTTAATATGTATATCACGCCATTTATAAAGGCTTTAAAAAATGCGCATGCTGAAGGAAGAGTTCAAAAGGTAAAAAGATTAGGCGCCGGAGATAACATTATTAAAAAGAAAATGGAAGGCCAGGATTTTAAGATGGAAGTGCTTGCGCCATTTATGGAGAAGGCAGGAACGAAAAAGGGATTTATGTACTGGAGCGATGATGGTAAAACAATTAACGGGCACAGCCTTGTGGTTAAATTAACTTTCGGAACAAGAACCATTTTATTAGGCGGTGATTTGAATACTGTTTCTGAAAAATACCTGATGCAAAAATATGCCCCTGCTAATCCTTTTGAAGTGGATGTGGCAAAATCCTGTCACCATGGCTCTTCAGATTTTACCGAAGATTTTATGAATCATATTAATCCTTATGCCACGGTTATTTCATCGGGCGATAATGAAGCCCACGCTCATCCGCGTGCCGACGCTATTGGCTGTGCAGGAAAATATTCTAAAAGCAAAAGACCATTGGTTTATAGTACCGAACTTGCACGATCTACCAACCTAAAAAGTAATACCATTTTGTTCGGCATGATTAACCTGCGCAGTAATGGTAAAGATATTTATATCAGTCAAATGAAAGAAGTGAAAAAGTACAGTGACTTGTGGGATTCGTATGAAGTGAAATGAGATTTTTCTACTGTGGGAATATATGACATAAACTGAAAAGTGCTTTTTCAGGTTTAAAAAAATACAGCTAAAGTTACGCTATTTTGAATTACCTTTTCTTGACTTGTATCATTTTTCACCCTAAAGAATTCTGGTAAATTGGGGGCTTAAAATCTTCCGGATATGAAACGCCTGATCATCCCTGTCAGCATATTGCTATGTGTTTCTTTTGCATCGGCACAAACCGTAGTGATGCTGCATAAAACCAATGCTACTCAACAAGCCTTTTATTCTAATAATGCCCTTGTGGATGCTTATAACGCGGCTGCTGCTTCCGGCGATACTATTTACCTGCCCGGTGGGGGATTTGCACCTCCGGCTACCTTTGATAAAGGTGTCATCATTTATGGAGTGGGGCATTATCCCGATTCTACATCAGCCACCAATAAAACCATTATCTCCTCCGGCTTTGCCATCGGTGAAAATGCTGACCGGTTTCACCTTGAAGGGGTGCAGGTAAATGGGGGTATTAATACTGCCTATAATCAGGCAGTAGATTATGTAGTGCTAAAACGAAATTATATAAATGGAACTATTGATATTCAGGGAAGCAATTCAACCAGTCCTTCGCGCTTTATGCTTATTGAAGGCAATGTAATTACCGGACAAATAGTAGCTACCAACGGACAACAGGTATTGGTAACAAATAATATTACCATGTCTAATCTGGTGAACTTTAATGGTTGTGTAATGAGGAACAATGTATTCCTACACCAAAGTGCATCATCTTCCGGTTCTCAATATTTATTGTATAATTGTAATAATAATGTTTTGGAGAATAATGTTTTTTATTATGCCTTTGTTTATGGAATTTCCGGTATTCAAACCTTTACGAAAAATGTATTTTTTGTGCCTGTTCCTAACCTGGGTGTATCAGTAGATATTAATAATTTTAAAGGAGTAGACCCAGCTTCTTTTTTTGTAACCAATAACAGTTCACCCTTTAGTTATCTGCAAAATTATCACTTATCAAACCCAGGTAACTATCCTGGAGCTGATGGGAAGCAGGTAGGCGTCTATGGTGGAAGCTTCCCATACAAAGAAGGAGCTGTGCCATCGCCGCCACATGTGCGTAGTAAAGCTATTGCTGCTTCTACCGATGGACAAGGAAAGCTTAATGTACAGATTACCACAACAGCACAGGATAAATAAATAATTAAAATTTTCGTTATGCGTATTTTTTATCATTTATTTGTAATGGCCTTTTTATTTTCAATTACAACCATGGCACAGCAAAGGGTAGCCCTGCATCATAATGGCGCAACTACTATCTTTAGCAGTAGTCAACCTTTTGTGGATGCTTATAATGCTTCTGTATCCGGAGATACTCTTTATTTGCCGGGGATTGAACTTGCCATTCCACCTGCCATAAATAAGCGGATTACAATATTTGGCATGGGGCACTATCCCGATTCTACCTTGGCGACAGGTGTTACAAGTATGCCAGGCCTTACCCTGCAAGCCGGCGCTGCAGGATCTCATTTTGAGGGTATAAGATTTGCCAGCTCCTTTGCATTTTCAACAAGTGCAAGCATTGATAGTGTTGTATTATGTAGAAATTATATTTCAGGGAATGTAACCATTGTCGGTACAGGTGGTGTTAATCTTTCTGATGGAATTGTGATAAAAGAAAATGTAATTGCAGGTAACTTAAATGCACAGAATACAAATAATATTCAGATATTTAACAATATAATTCTATCCATTTCTAATATTGCAAATAATGGATGGATTGCCAATAATATACTTGGTAGAACAAATAGCGGAGTTAATGTTTTTACAAATGTGAATCAGTCAATGATTGAAAACAATATCATAGGGTGGTCATCCGGTATCAGTAATTGTTCCAATAACCTGTTTATAAAGAATATATTTAATAACGACCCTACAGATATTGCCAATAATATTTGGCAGGACACATGGATTAATCAGAATTTCAATACTGTTTTTGAAAACTATCAAATTGCCTTTACCTATGAAGCTGACTATCATTTAAAATTACCGGATAATTTTTTGGGTACCACCGGAAATCAGGTAGGTATTTATGGTGGGCTGTATCCTGCAAAAGAAGGTGGTGTTCCTGCCAATCCACACATAAGTTCAAAAAATATTGGCTCAACAGTAGATCAGCAGGGGAAGCTTAATGTTCAGATAAAAGCGGTAGCGCAGTAATGGCTAAACTACATGATTATGCGACACTTATTATTTTATTTGCTGATGCTGATAAGCCTTGTATCAACAGGGCAGGCAAAAATAATTGGCTATGAGTACTGGATAGATACCGACCTGGGAACGAAAGTAAAAGTGCCCGTTACCCCGACAAAGACTTTTACACTGAATACCCAAATTTCTTTAACCAATATTTCTACTGGATTACATGTATTTAATGTTCGGTTTTTGGATGATAGTGCCCGCTATTCAGGTACTAGCTCCAGTTTCTTTTACAAAGCTCCTTTAAGCAGCGGCAGCAGTTCCGTTTCAGCCGTTCAATACTGGTTCGATGAAAATTATGGTGCCGCTGTAGTACAAAATATTTCGGGTAATGTTGTTAACTTCAATCAATTGCTCAATACCGCAGCGCTTGCAACCGGATTGCATGTAATTCATATCCGCTTTAAAGACTTACAGGGAAGGTGGAGTAGCCCACTTACACATTTCTTTTATAAAATGCTGCCTTCTGCTTCGCAGGATAATGTGATTATGGCGTGGCAATACTGGATTGATGATGCTTTTGGTGCAAGGATTACCTATAACGTAGCGGCAAACGATATACTTGTGCTATCCCAATTGATAGATATGAATGCTTTGGCTAATGGATTACATGCTATTTCCATAAGGATGAAGGACAACAAAGGATACTGGAGCAGCCCGCTCACACAGTTTTTTTATAAAACACCAACGGTGAGTGCTATAGGGAATACAATTAATAAAGTGCAGTACTGGTTTGATAACGATTTTCCGTCGGCTGTTACACAGGTAGTAACGCCACAAAAGGCACCTTCCCTTCAGCTTATGCCTGCTACGGATGCTTTGGGTACAGGTCTGCATACTTTTCAAATTCGTATGCAGGATGCAGCAGGTTTTTGGAGCGGCACTATCAGCCATTTTTTTTACAAGCCGGCAGCCAATCCGGAAATTGACAATAAGATTGCCGCATACCGCTATTGGGTAAATAATAGCGATGCACAAAAAGTTTCTGTGGAGCTGGCAGAGGGGCTCAATCCGTTTGATCTTGCCTTAATGGTAAATCTTGATAGTTTACCGGAAGGCAACCATGTAATTCATTTTCAGTTTAAGGATAGTAAAGGAGTATGGAGTAGTGTAACCAGCGATTCGCTAATGGTGCCAACCTTTACCAAATATACTTTTATTGGAAATGGGAACTGGAATGTTGCAGCCAATTGGGAAAACAACCAAATGCCACCGCTTGAATTACCCGCGAAAAGTGAAATAGTTATTAATACGGCACCGGGAGGTAATTGTATTTTGAATGTGCCACAGAAGATATTACCGGGGGCAAGGTTTACGGTAATGCCGGGTAAAAGGATTACTGTTGCCGGTAATCTAATCATCGATTAAAAAAATTAAGATGCTGGTTTACCCGGCATAGTAATAGTTATACTATGGAAATTGTTTTGGGATTTCGAAAAGCTGGAAATTAAATTGTATTAAATAAAAAAACCGGTTTCTACCGGTTTTTTTATTTAATAATTATTGCGGGGGCATTTGTTTTCGTAAGCCCTGTTTTCCTTGTTGTCCACTGGCACGCCTGCGTTCCATTTCCTTGCGAATCAAATCGCGGAATTCGCGCTCTGCTCTTAGCATTTTATTGAACTTTTCCTCAGAAATAGCCTTTAAAAATTCCGGCTTATACTTTTTGCGGATATTCAATAACTTTTCTTCCATTTCAATTTCATCGGTCTTTTTATCGCGGTTATCACGCAATAGTTTTTCGATTTCTGTTTGATAGTTATCATGTACAGGCCAAAATTTTTTGGCCTCATCAGGCGTAAGTTCAAGCTGACGGGTGAGAAAAGCAATTTTCAAAGCTTCCACATTGGGTGGCGGCTTTTGACCCGGTGGGGGTTGTGCTATTAATACTTGTCCTAAGCAGCATAAAGAAAGAAGAAAAATGTAAAATTTAGACATCCTATTTTTTATTTTTTAAGTTTAACAATTCAGGTACCCGGCATTTCTACAGCCTGGTTTTCAAGATACCATTTCAGATCGTCATCGCTCAATTGTTTTACCCCGGTTTCTACATCCTGTTGGGCAAGCATGAGCAAACTTGCAAATTCGGAGTTAGCCTGTTCATCTTCCAGATAACCTGTGAGGCTATTTGCGTCCACCTTATTCAGAAAGGTATCAAGTGCAGGATCCGAATAGGTTGCAGCAACAACTGTATCATCAACCGGTTTATTGACCAGAAACTGCCAACCAATCCCTATGGTAATAATTACTGCAGCAGCGGCCGCCCATTGTTTCCAGTTTCCGGCACCCATTTTTACCACCCTTGCAGGTTGTTTTTGCTCAATATTCAGGTTTGGTTTCCATTGTTCAAAATAAGCTTCGGGAAGGCTATAAGGCATGGATTTTTCTATGCGGTTCAGCAGCGGGGCTACTTCGTCCAATTCTTCGGTTATTGAGAGGCTGCGAACTTTTTGCAGCATGCCGGTGGCAAAATTTTCAAAATATCCTTCGGGTACATCATCGGCAGGGGCTGCCTGCGCCATTTGTAATATGATTACAGGAAAGTGCGTAAAATAACCTTCCGGCAGTGTGTAGGGCATCTGCTTTTGAGCATCTGCCAGCACGGGTGCCAGTTGGGTTAATTCAATTTTTATCTCTTCGCTTACTTTCATTACAATGTTTTAGACTTATTTAGGTGCCGGTCGTTTAATATTGCCCGGCTTCATTTAGCAAAAATTCTTCAATTTTCTTGGCAGCATGGTGGTAGCTTGCTTTCAATCCGCCTTCGCTTGTTTCCAGCACCCGGCTCATTTCTTCATAAGGCATTTCATCAAAATACCTTAGGTTGAACACAATACGTTGTTTTTCAGGTAGTTTTTGAATGGCAAGCTGTAGTTTCCATTCCAGCTTTTGGGCATCAAATGTTTTGTCAGCCTTCATTTTATTTTCAAGGTGGTTGCCTATATCGCTCAGGCTGTAATCTGCCCTTTTGCGCTTTTGTTGCTCAAGGAAACTAATACTTTCGTTGGTGGCTATGCGGTACAGCCAGGTATAAAATTGGCTGTTTTCCTTAAAATTATCGAGTCCCTTCCACACCTTAATGAACACATTCTGCATTACATCGTTTGCATCTTCATGATCAACCACCAACCGGCGGATATGCCAGTAGATACGCTCCTGGTACTTTTTTACCAGTGAGGTATAGGCCTGCTCGCGCAGGGCGGGTTGCCTGAATTGGTCGAGCAGAAGCTGATCATCTGGTTGCGTCATCCGGTAGTTTATATTTAGCTGCGAAGGTAATGGGGTTTGGTTGGACGGGGGGGAAGGAAGAAGGTTTAATGGCAGGGAAGGAGTCATTTGGTCAATAAGTCAATAAGTGAATAGTGAATAGTGAGTGGGGTTTGGGTGTGTGGATGATGGATGTGGGTGGGGGCATTGCGAAAACTAGAGAAAAATATTACATTTAGACATTCAAAATAATAATGTTATGTCAAAAGGGATTGGCTTTTGTGTCGTTTTTGCTTGCTTGAGCATCACTTTGTTGCTTGGTTGTAAGCCGGATAACCAACCCGCTGTGAATGATAAATTGGGTGAAATAACCTTTACTGCAACCGGAAAAGCCGAAGCGCAGCCTGCTTTTAAAAAGGGTTTGCTGCTTTTACATTCTTTTGAATATGAAGATGCTGCCGAAGCCTTTCGCGAAGCCATTACCCTGGATTCAAATTTTACTATGGCTTATTGGGGCGAAGTAATGACCTGTAATCATCCTTTGTGGCAGGAGCAGGACCTTGAAAAGGGGAATGCAATCCTGAATGAACTTGCGCCAACGGTGGGGGATAGATTGGCTTTGGCTAAAACCGATATTGAGAAGGATTTTCTGAAAGGCGTGCACGTTTTGTTTGGCGAAGGCAATAAGGCGGTACGCGACAGCAGCTATTCTATTTTCATGAAGGGCTTATATGAAAAATACCCTGGTAATAATGAAATTGCAAGTTTTTATAGTCTTTCACTGATCGGTTGGGCGCTTACGGGAAAGGAAATAAGTGTATCGGAAGATGCGGCAAAAATTGCGATGGAAGTGCTCGAACGAAACCCGCAGCATCCCGGTGCATTACATTATATAATTCATGCATACGATCATCCGGAATATGCCACCAAAGCCTTGCAAGTGGCTAACAAATATGCCGGTGTGGCCCCCGATGCTGCCCATGCATTGCATATGCCCACACATACTTACGTTGCATTGGGTTTATGGGATGCGGTAGTTAGCAGTAATATTGTTTCCTGGGCTGCATCTGTTTCGCGCAAAGAACGTAAGCAACTGGATAACGATGCACTTGGCTACCACAGCTATCATTGGTTGCAGTATGGCCATTTGCAAAAGGATGAAAATGAAAGAGCCCGCATAATGCTCGACAGTATGCGTTTTTTTGCCAAAGAAAATCCGAGTGGTAAAGCCCGAAGTCATGTGGTGATGTTGCAAACCACTTATCTGTCTGAAACAGATGATTACAACCCAAAAACCATGGCTCATGATTTTGAAACGAAGGACCTTAATGTAGCCTTGCGGGCAGCACAACAATATGTAATTGGAATGTATGCTTACCAACAAAATGATGATGTTGCGCTTGAAGATGTGATACGTAAAATGGCGGGTGAAAGACTCATTGAAGCCGACCGTATAGGCGAAGGCGCGCTGCGCATGTGCGGCAACATTAACCGATCGCTGCCTACCGAAACAGCGCTGCTGCAAAGCGAAGCTATGGAAGCTGAACTCAGGGCGATGCATGCTATTCTTGGTAACAACGATGCACTTGCCGAACAATGGATGAAAAAGGCCATCCAACTGGAAGAAAAGTCGGGCTACAGTTATGGGCCACCCAATATTGTAAAGCCATCTTACGAAATGTATGGCGAATGGTTATTGGAGAAAGGGCGCACAGAAGAAGCTTTGCAGCAGTTTACCATTGCATTGAAGTATGGCCCCAACCGGTTGCATTCAGTGAAAGGGAAATTGAAAGCAGAGAAGATCATTAAGGAAGCATCGATTGCCTTGCGTTAAGATGTAAATAAAAGCAATTTGATACTTTTATTCGATAGATTATCCTATTTTTGTTGACTATTTCATTATCCATTTGAAATCCCCATGAACCAGGGTTCACAGTGTACCGATGATTATTTGGGGATTCTATAGGGCAAATAAAAACAGCAGCCTGAAGGCTGCGCTCTAAAAATGAACATATAAAAAGTCTGACAAAAAAAATATTCTATGGAACTACCTGGAAAACCTATCAAGCGACACAAAGCCATTGTCCAATTTTCGCGGGAGCATCATTTCGGGCTATTGCTGATATGGAAAATAAGGCAGGGATTGAAAGCCAACATTGACCCAAAGCGTATTTCGGATTATGTGCTTTTCTTTTTTGATGAAGATTTGAAAACACATTTTGCAGAAGAGGAGCGTTCGCTTTTTTCGAAACTCGATGATGATGATGGATTGAAATTTCAGGCAATGAAAGAGCATACTGAAATCCTTCATTATATTGCAGAAATCCGCTCGGATAATAAGAATCCTGAACTATTAACAGTGTTTGCAGATGCATTGGACAGGCATATTCGTTTTGAAGAGCGGGTATTGTTTAATCATTTACAAAGCAAATTGTCGGATGCAGCATTGGCGGCACTTGCGCTGGAACATCCTGAAAGGGTGGAAGATACAGATAGCAGGTGGAATGACCATTTCTGGATCACTAAATAGAAAGCTATGTTGAGTGTAACATGCAAAGCATCCATTAAAGCCGTTGTTTTTTTAGGCTCAAGGTTATCAACAGGCGAAAGGGCAAGTATTAAAGAAGTGGCTTCGTTTATCAATGAAAACGAGCATACGGTAGGTAAGCTTTTGCAAAAGCTCGTAAAGGAAAACATAATCCAAAGTGCCAAAGGGCCAAATGGCGGATTTTACATAACAGCTCAGCAAACGCAGCAGAAGATCATACGGATTGTGGAAGCAATTGATGGAGAAGCAGTATTTAAGCAATGCGGGCTGGGGCTAAGTACCTGCACAGAAACAAGGCCCTGCCCTTTACACAACGGTTATAAACCCATCAGGGAGCTTTTCAGGTCCATGTGTAATGATAACCGGATTTGCGATTTATACGAAAATGTGAATGAAGGGCTTGCCTACCTTACCGGATAAAGATGCATCAATAATTCTGTTTAATTGATGACGGTCTTTTGCATCAACTGCACTTTCGGAAAAGGATTCAGTATTCACATGTTCATTTTTAGTGCGCCCCTAAGTATCGGGGCTTTTTTTATTTATTGATATTAGATGTCCCGCAACGCTTAAGTGATTTTCCTGCATTTAAATTCCACTTTTTTGTAGGCTTTCATCCACAACTTTTGGTAAGTGTCACTTTTTATCCAATCCGTAATGAAATTCATTTTATTTGTTGTTACCGTTTTCCATTTCACTATTATAATTGCTCAGCCAAAGCAATACGGTATTGATGCCTTTATACAGCACCAAATGAAAGAACAAAAAATTGTGGGGCTTTCTGTTGGTATCATTGAAAATGGAAAAATAACCAAAACTAAAGGTCATGGGTAGGCCAATTGGGAGCCGGTTGATTTAATAAAAATTGCAGTTGGCCTGGCCGAAATGTTGCCATTGCATTAAAGGTCTTTGCAGTTTTGTTTATTGTATTAAGGTATATAAATGGGGTTTTTGAAAAGTTAATACTATAATTCGTCTGAATTATCTAAATTCGTGTGTTAACTTATTATGAACTTTGCGTAAACAAATTGTTACCATATTTTGGGTATTCGCATTTCTTAATGGAATGCCGGTGCTTGCCGGTTCTCCGGAAGGGGTGGTGCGTTTTGCCTTTTGCGGGGATAGTATTACCATCCCGGTTGACCATTCCGTTTCCGTAAAGTATAATGAAATCCTTTCTCCTGCGGCCATCCGTTCTTTTCACCAAACCTTGAACGCGGGCGATTGGCAGCCTATTGTAAGTGTACTATTAGCTTACCGGGAAGAGAAGAAACTCAACGATTGGCTATATTATCAGTTAGTACGCCACACCGCACAGCAGCTAGCGCCCAAGGCCGAAAATTATTACCGCTATACGCTTTTCAAATGGTTCCTGATGGTAAAATCGGGATATGACGCTGTACTTTCTATCCGCAACGACCAACTGCTATTTTACGTGTACAGTACAGATGATATTTCGGACATTCCCTATTATATAAAGGATAACCGGCAATATGTATGTCTTAATATCCACGACTACACAAAAGCAGCAAAAGAACAAGCCTACATAATTCATTCTGTAGCATTGGATGAAGTTGGTGCTAAAAATCCATTTTCCTACAAAATAACAAGGCTGCCGGAGTTTAATGCTGCTATGTACGATAATAAGGAGATTTCCTTTCCCTATAAAAACCGTAATTATCACTTCGTCATAAAGCTGAACCCGCAAGTAAAATCCTTATTTTCCAACTATCCTGTGGTGGATTACGCTTCCTATTTTAATATACCGCTGAGTGATGAAACGTATAAAAGTCTTGTTCCCCTGCTGAAGGAAAAAATGAAAGGAATGAAGATGAAAACCGGCGTCGATTACCTGATGAATTTTACCCGATACGCTTTCTTGTACGAGGATGACCAGGCTAATTTTGGGAAAGAAAAGCGGATGGGTGCAGAAGAAACCCTGCTTTCATCTGCCAGCGATTGCGACGACAGGGCTGCGCTGTTTTTTTACCTTGTAAAAGAAATGTATAACCTGCCCATGATTGCGCTTATGTATCCTACGCATATTACCATAGCTGTTCAATTTGATAAACCCTTCGGGCAAACGATTGAATATGCGGGCAAAAAATATTCCATTTGCGAACCTACCCCACAGGGTACACACCTTGCTGTGGGCCAATTAGCACCCAAGTACCGCCAAATGGCTTACGAAGTGGTGTACGCTTATCATCCGGTGATAAAATAGTAATTTGAATATGAAATTGGGCCAGCTTTCGCCAGCCTAATTTGCGCTTTAAAATATTAAATCTAAAATAGCATAGCGTCCGCTCAAATCTAAAATCTAAAATACTCAATTTGCAATACCCTGGCGTCCGCCTCAATATTAAATATTACATCTAAAATATTAAATATCTATCCTTTTCTTGCAATTGCCTTCTTTGCCGCTTCTACAATCTGCGGTGTATCCAGCCCGTATTTTTTGAGCAAATCAGCAGGTTTTCCGCTCTCGCCAAAAGTATCGTTCGTGCCAATGTATTCCTGTGGAACAGGGCAGTTGCGGGCAGCAGTTTGTGCAATGCTATCTCCCAGTCCACCAATGATGTTATGCTCTTCCGCACTTACTGCACAACCGGTTTTGCGCAGGCTTGCAATAATGGTTTCGGTATCAAGCGGCTTAAGCGTATGAATGTTAATTACTTCTGCACTTATGCCTTGTTCAGCTAATATTTTTGCAGCTTCTACCGTTTTCCAAACCAGGTGGCCACAAGCAAACAGGCTTACATCGGTACCTTCTGCCAGTACCTGCGCTTTGCCTATTATAAAATCGCTGCCATCTTCTTTGGTAAAATTGGGCCATTTGGGGCGGCCAAAACGAAGATAAACCGGCCCGTGGTAATCAGCAATTGCCTTTGTGGCTGCTTTTGTCTGGTTGAAATCGCAAGGATTAATTACCGTCATGCCGGGCAGCATTTTCATCAGGCCCAAATCTTCAAGTATTTGGTGCGTTGCACCGTCTTCGCCAAGGGTAAGACCCGCGTGGCTTGCGCAAATTTTTACATTCTTATCGCTGTAGGCAATGCTTTGGCGAATTTGATCGTACACACGGCCGGTGCTAAAGTTGGCAAAAGTGGTAGTAAATGGAATTTTACCGCCAATGGTAAGCCCTGCTGCCATACCCATCATATTGGCTTCGCTAATACCGCACTGAATAAACCGGTCATTAAATTCCTTTATAAAAGGTCCGAGTTTAAAAGAGCCGGCAAGGTCAGCCGTTAGAACTACTACATCAGGGTTAGTTTGACCCAGTTCGTAAATGCCTTCGCCAAAGCCGGCGCGTGTTTCCTTTTCGTTCAATATTACCAGATCGCTAAGTGCCATTTTTTGTAAAATTAGTGGCGCGAAAATAACTGTAAATACTATACCATCTTTTATAAAATATCAGCAAAAATGTATCCTGCAGCCATGTTCGTTATAATTCAATGATTGCAATCGTGAGACGTGAAACGTGAAACATGAACATTGCAAGTCTCACGTTTGCCTTTTCACAATAACATGATGCTAGTTAAGCATTGCATTTTGAGCTTCATGCAACGCTTCGTCCTGCTTAATACGCAATTCCCATTCCCATGCAGTTTTCATCATGGTATTAATGTCGTATTGGATATTCCAGCCCAATTCATTCACCGCTTTTTCGTTATTGGCATAAATAGCTACCACATCACCGGCACGACGTGGCCCAACAGAATAATCTAATTTTTGCCCTGTGGATGACTCAAATGCATGAATTACTTCCAGCACGGTTACACCATTGCCGGTACCAAGGTTAAAGATTTCCACTTTATCCTTGTTACGCCCTTCTTCTAACAATTGTATGCCGAGGGTATGTGCATGTGCAATATCGCACACATGAATGTAGTCGCGGATATTGCTGCCATCGCGGGTAGGGTAGTCGGAACCATGTATGGTAAGTGCCGGTATTTTGCCAATAGCGCTTTGTGTAATGGCAGGAACAAGATTAGCAGGTTTACCAAGGGGTAATTCGCCAATTTCAGTAGATGGATGCGCTCCCACCGGGTTGAAATAACGTAACAATATAAATTGTGTATCCATTACCGGGCTACTATGCTGAATAATTTGTTCACCCATTTGCTTCGTCATTCCATAAGGGCTTTCGGCAGGTTTGGTAGGCGATGCTTCGGTAACCGGGATGCTATCGGGATTGCCATACACCGTACAGCTTGAGGAAAATACAAAATAAGGTACCTTAAATTCAGATGTACACTTCAGCAGGTTAATAAGCGATGACAGGTTATTGTCGAAATAGGCAAGGGGTATTTCTACTGATTCACCAACTGCTTTGAAAGCTGCAAAGTGAATAATGCCGGTAATATCACGGTTCTCCTGGAACACTGCACGTGTATCATCAAAGTCGCAAAGATTTACTTTATAGTTTTTTACTTTTTTACCGGTAATTTTTTCGATACCCGATAAAAGATAGGAAGTGCTGCGACTGTTATCGTCTATAGAAATTACATCGTATCCGTTCTCAATAAGGTCGGTAAGTGTGTGGGCGCCTATGTATCCACATCCGCCTGAAACCAGAATTTTTGCCATGCGGCAAAGGTAGGGTTTGTGGGGGGGTTAAGTTATAATGTTAACGAGTTGACGCGTTGATAAGTTGGCAGTTTGGAAAGTTGACGGGTTGAAAAGTTAACGGGTTGGGTAATAGGTTTGTCAATAGGTCAATAAGTGATTATTGAATGGTGGTTGGAGTGTGGTTGGATGTGGATGCTGGGTTCAAATGCGTCAGCTAAACCATTCTAAACCATTCTAAACCATTCTAAACTCCACTAAACCATACTAAAAACCCTAGAATAGAAACCTGATAACATAAAACACACCTGCGGCCAATAAGGCACTCACGGGGATGGTAAGTATCCATGCCCACAAAAGGCTGATCGTAACACCCCAGCGTACAGCGCTAAGACGCTTGGTAGCACCTACACCAATAATGGCGCCGGTAATGGTATGTGTTGTGGATACGGGAATACCCAGGTGTTCAGTCAGATACAAAGTAATTGCACCTGCTGTTTCGGCACTTACACCTTCCAGCGGGGTTACTTTGGTTATTTTGGTGCCCATGGTTTTAATAATCTTCCATCCACCGCTAATGGTACCAAGGCCAATGGCTAAAAAGCTTGCAAAAGGTACCCACCAATAATCTACCACAAAATGGGCAAATGCTTCGCCTTTTGCGGCATAAGCGAGATAAGTTGGGTCCTGAATAACTTTCGTTTCGTAAAAAATTAACGCTGCGCCAATGATACCCATTACTTTTTGCGCATCGTTGCCACCATGACCAAGGCTAAAAAGGGCACTGGAAACCAACTGAAGCTTTCTAAACCAGTAATCTGCTTTTCGCGGGCTTACCTTTCGCCAGGTCCATAAAATAAATATTGTTATGAGCCAGGCTATAATCATGCCGATAAGCGGTGCCATAAAAATAAAAAGGAAGGTAGGAACCACCTTGGCATAATTAACTACATCAACTCCGTTTTCGCCGGTAAAACCGCCGGCATTGGCTATGGCGGCACCCATAAAGCCACCAATAAGCGTATGGCTGCTACTCGATGGAATGCCAAACCACCAGGTTAGCAGGTTCCAGAGAATGGCTGCAACAAGCCCCGCAAAAATTACATGCAGGGTAATAAAATCTTCCGTAACCGTCTTGGAAATGGTATTACCTATTTTGAACTCACCAATCAGGTATTTAGAAATAAAATAGGCGGCAAAATTGAAAAAAGCAGCCCATGCAACTGCCTGAAAGGGGGTAAGCACCTTGGTACTTACGATGGTGGCAATGGAGTTGGCTGCATCATGAAAGCCATTGATATAATCGAAAATGAGTGCGAGTATAATAATAGCAATAAGCAGTGCTAACATAAAATTTACCTTAAAGATGATTGTATTTGGTCAATACCGCAGTGGTACTGCTTACGCATATTTGATTATGATGGATTCCACCACATTGCCGGCATCTTCAATTTTATCGGTAGCTGTTTCCATGGCCTGGTACAGTTCGCGGCGCTTAATCAGCATTTTAATATCATTTTCAATTTCAAAAAGCTTGTCAATATTCAGGTCAAACAAGTCATCTGCTTCGTTTTCAATGGCATTTACCTTAATAAGTGCCTGTGTTATTTTGCGGATATCTTTCAGGTTTCTCAATTCGTACACCGCATCCCTTATGGCTATAGTACCTTCATGTATAAGCGCTGCGAGCTTATGAACCCCATCATCAATAGGATCGAGACGGTAAAAATTTATCTTTTTACCACTGGAAAAAATGTAATCGGCAATATCATCAAGCGCTGATGCCAGGTAGTGAATGTCTTCGCGGTCAAATGGGGTAATAAAGTTTCTGCCAAGTTCGGTAAAGAGCGTGTGCGTGGTATCATCACAGGAATGTTCCGCATTTTCAAGTTCCTGCAGGATCTTTTCCCTTTCTTCAAAACTAGGGCTATGTACCATTTTCTGAAATTTCCCCGACATATCAAGGAGTTTGTCCACCATTTCTTCAAAATAATCGTAGAAAATCTTGTTCTTCGGGGTAAAAATCGCGAAAATAGAATTGATTCCAGCCATAATTTTTAAATATTGGATGCAAAAGTAGCGGTAGAAATGTTGGTTAACATTCGCTTAACAATTAGTTAATATAGGGTTCTAAATATAAGGGACGATACTAATATAAAAATCAGTTTACAATTACTTAATATTAGGGTAACACTTCGTTAACATGCTACTGGGAATTTTGCAATCTCAAATAAAATTGAAACTGTGAAACTACGTATACCATATATTTTCCTACCGATATTTTTCATGTTTAGTCTTTTCACCGGGTTATCAGCGAAAAGCCAGGACCTCATTAAAGCAAGTGGAAAAGTTACCAATACACGTAATCAGCCCATTGCCGGCGCTACCCTGCAATTAGAAGGTGGACAGGCAATTACAGCCGATGCCGATGGTAATTTTTCTTTTAACCTTGTTGCCGGAACCTATGTACTGAATGTTTCTGCAGTGGGTTACCAGGCCAAAGTGGTTAATGAAATTGATATTAAAGCAGGGGTAGATAATTTTATTAATGTTGTGCTTGAATATACTAAGGATGAATTAGAAGGGGTGGTAGTTACCAGTTCGCGCAGAAAAGAGAGTACAAATGCGCTACTATCCTTCCAAAAAAACAGCACATCGCTTTCCAGCGGTCTCGCAGCCGATTTTATCCGCCGTACACCCGATAAAAATACCGGTGAAGTATTAAAGCGTGTAAGCGGCGCTTCTATTAAAGACAATAAGTTTGTTATTATACGTGGATTGAGCGACCGATACAATAATGCCTATATCAACGGCGCCTTACTACCCAGTTCTGAACCAGATAAGAAGGCTTTTTCTTTCGATATTATTCCATCTCAGTTAGTTGATCAGATTGTGATTAATAAAACAGCTACACCCGATCTAACGGGTGAATTTGCCGGTGGATTGATACAAATAACTACAAAGGACATTCCTACCAAAAACCTGTTATCATTTGGAGCCTCATTGGGTTTTAACACCCAATCCATCGGTAAAACTTTTTACAGCAACCCGCGTGGCAAAACCGATTGGCTGGGATTTGATGACGGGCAAAGGAAACTTACCGAAAGTTATCCATTAAAATACCGCGAATATAATTCGCTAACCCGGGATGAACAGGTAGCCATCAGCCAGGATTTTAATGACGGCGTTTATGAGCGTGAAACTTCCAAAGCAGGCCCCATTCAACAATACAATGTTACCTGGAGTAATGTTGTAAAAGATAAAAAAGGCGGATCATTCGGTTCCGTATTAGGGCTTACTTACAGGAATGCAAAACTTTTGTATCCTGATGTGGACCGCCAGATTTTTGAAGAAAGCGGTACCGTTATTTTGGATTATGTAGATGCGCAGAATAAGTATTCGACTACCAGTGGTGTAGTATTAAATCTTGCCTACAGCCGTAAAAAAACGAAGTTTGCTTTTAAGAATCTTTTCAATCAACTTTTTGAAGATAATTTTTATGAGCGTACAGGGGTCAATAACGATAATTTCCAGGATGTACAATTAAGATCGTCGGTATTGAATCAGCGGAGTTTGTATTCCACACAGGCGGAGTTAACACATACCTTCGAAAATCGTATGAAGTTTACGGGTAACCTGAACTACTCCCTCAATCTGAAACAACAACCAGATCTGCGGGTTCAAACCTATGCAAAATCACGGGGTAGTAATTCGGATTATACCCTTAACAACCGCGGTAATAATACTAACCGTTTCTGGAGCGATTTAACCGATCAGGGAATTGGATACAACCTGAAATTGGATATGCCATTTGATTGGAAGGGTAGCAAACAATTATTTACCATAGGTGGTGGTAGCCTTGCCAGGGTGCGCGAATTCAGGGCTACTATATTTAATGTTGACGAACCACGGGATCTTGATTACCTCGCCCTTGCACCGGATGTAATTTTCAACAAAGAAAACTTTGGAGGTAACGGTTTTCTTTACAACACTGCTTTGCAGAATGCATCGGATCAGTATGTAGGTGCATCGGCGCTTTCCAATGCTTTTTTAATGCTCGATAATAAATTGGCCGATAAATGGAGGCTCGTGTGGGGTGTAAGGGGTGAATATTTTGAGCAGGTATTAGAAACCAATACCAGTAAAGATGTGGAAGTAAACACTGACAAATTTGATTTATTGCCCAGCTTTAATCTTACCTATTCTCCATCCAATACTACCAACCTGCGTATGGCAGGAAGCCGGACTGTAGCACGTCCTGAATTCAGGGAAGTGGCTCCATTTGCTTTCTTCGATTTTGAAGAAATTGCATCTACTGCCGGTAATTCCAATCTTCAACGTTCCAGTGTATATAACGGAGATATTCGTTATGAAGTTTATCCGAATGCAGGTGAAGTACTTTCCGCAGGCGCATTTGTAAAAAGTTTTAATGATCCGATTGAGTTAAGGTTGAATAGCGGCAGCGCTTCTACCCGTCGTCAGTATGAATTTCAAAATGCAGAATCTGCCATATTATATGGTGCTGAGTTTGAGTTCAGAAAAAAGTTGAGTTTTTTGAATAAGGAAAGTGATTTCTTAAGTAACCTGTATTTTAATGGCAATGCTTCTGTTATTTTCTCCGAAGTAACCCTGATAAATGAAACAGGTGGCGACAAGGAAACGGTAACGGTAAACAGGCCTTTGCAAGGACAAAGCCCTTATTTGATCAATGCCGGATTCCAGTATGATAGTGATGGTGGATTCAGTACTTCTATCTTATATAATCATATCGGGCCGCGGTTAACCTTTGTAGGTGCAGAAGGTGTATTTGGTGATATTTATGAGAAGCCCCGTCACCTGCTTGACTTACAGGTAGCCAAGAAAGTATTTTCCAAACGTGGTGAAGTTCGCCTTACCGTTAGTGATCTGTTGAACAACGATATTCTATTATATGAAAAGCCTTTCTCAAAAAGCGAGCGTGCTTACAATCCTGATATAGACCGTATTTATACAAGGTACACACCCGGAACCACTTTTACACTTGGTTTCACGTATGATATCAACCTTTAATATTTACTATTTCACTCATTCACTAACTGACTCACCAACACACACCAACTCACACACTTTAACTCCATTCACCACTCACTACTCACCAATTGACTTATTTACCAATTGAATCACTCACACACACCAACTCACACTCAAACTCCGCTCACTACTCACTATTCACCTATTCACTAATTGACTCATTCACTAATTAACCAATCACGTAAATCTCAAATAAATAATATGAAAAAGCTGACAATTATTCTTGCAGCCATTACCATTGGATTCGCTTCCTGTATTAAAGTAGAAGTTGATAATTCTACAACCGGTGGCGAAACCGGCGGCAGCGAGCAGGATGAAATTATTCGTACCAAAATTATTACCGGTACACTCGAATCTTCTGTAACCTTACCAAAAGGAAAGTACACCCTTCGAGGCTATGTATATGTTGCTAACGGTTCTACCCTGACGTTTGCTCCTGGTACGGTGGTTTGTAGCGACTCTGTTCAAAAAGGTGCACTCATTGTTGAAAAGGGTGCCAAGTTATTTGCAGAAGGCACATCAGCTGAACCCATTATTTTTACCACAGGCCGTCCGGTGGCTTCACGTCAGCCCGGTGATTGGGGTGGTATTGTATTGCTAGGCAATGCTCCCACAAACCGTCCCACGCCTCCGGTAATTGAAGGTGGCATTTCGCGTACCTACGGTGGTACGGTTGCAAACGATAATAGTGGTGCCTTACGCTATGTGCGTATTGAGTTTGCAGGTATTGCAGCTGACCCCAATTCGGAGATTAACTCACTTACACTTGGCGGTGTTGGAAACGGTACTATTATTGAGAATGTTCAATGTTCTTATGGTAACGATGATTCCTACGAATTTTTTGGCGGAACGGTAAATGCTAAAAACCTTATTGCATTGGCTACTGCGGATGATGATTTTGATTTCGACTTTGGATACAGCGGAAACATTCAGTTTGCAATAGCATTGCGTGATCCTAATTTCGTGGATCCGGGTGATGCAGGAAATGGTGTAGAGTGCGACAACGACGGAACAGGTACCAATGCACAACCTATTACAAAACCTACACTTTCTAATGTTACCTGGGTTGGCCCTAATAATCAGCCTGCTTCTAATGGAACTGTATTGGGTAACCACAACTTTAATATGCGTTGGAGAAGGTCAACAAGTTTCTCTGTTCACAACTCAATTTTGATGGCATATAATAAAGCAGGTTTCTCTATCGAAAGTGATAGTACTGTACAGTTCTATAAAGATGGCCGCGCTAGTTTTAAAAATAACCTGGTTCATGCAGTTACAGCCCCTTTCCGTGCGGCTACCAATCCCATTATGACTTCTGCCGAAGTGGAAACAAAGGCACTTGCAGAAGGCAACAGCAAGCATGCAACTACAGCGGAAATTGGCCTTACTGCTCCATTAAATCTTACTGCTCCTAATTTTACTCCTACGGGAAGTAGTCCTGCTTTGACAGGTGCTGTTTTTACAGGATTAAGTTCCTTCTTTTCGCAAACACCTTACCGTGGTGCAGTGGGTACAGGTACCACCAACTGGTTAACAGGCTGGACAAGCTTTACACCTAAAACCAATGTGTATTAATTCCCTATACGTTTGATTAAGAGCGATCGTTTGTATAAATCAAACGGTCGCTTTTCTATTGTTGAACTATGATAATAATGAGAATATTGACCAGCTTCCTGCTAATTGGTTTATTGGTTTCTTCCTGTGGAAATAATACTACGCAAAAAGCCCCGGTGGATGCTAACGAGGCTTACTATGAATCTATCAAACATATGACAGGTTTGGAATTTCAGCCCCGTATTCAAAAGGCTGACAGTGTGGAAATTATGTTCTACGATAATCCCGATGGTGACTCCAAAAGATACACCCGCTATTATAAATGGTTTCCATCATCTGACAGTAATATCGTTATGGAAATGCAGCAATCTGTTGACAAGCATTTCGTAAGAATTGAAAAAGTAAAGGATTGCCGCTCTGAGGGTAAGATGCATTTTTTTGCAGATGGAAATCCTATCCAAACTGTGTATTTCAGCAACCGCGGCGATAGCTGCAATCACCTGTATTTTATTGCAGATGGCTGGTTCTTTTATATGCCCATGGATAGTAGCACTGCATCTGCATTACGTAAGTTGAAAGCGAAATCGCTGGAACCCATTTCCACCAATCAGTAATATTAATACTGGTAACGATTTGTTTACTTTAAGGACACATTTTGTTTATATAGCCCGTTTACTTTTAGCATCTTGAATTAAGATTCATAGCAATACGTAGAGTAGATTTTCTCAGCACCACCCTGGTTTCTACCGGGGTGTTTTTTATTTTAATGCCACGAATTAAGGATTATATGCCACGAATGAAGATTTTATGCCACGATCCGAAGGTTCGGATGCACGAATGCCTATGATCTCTTAGCGTTTAAAACTATTGATCGAATGTTACCTGTCGGCAGACAGAAGTACGAATTTTTTTTTGGAAGTGAAAGTGAATGTCCACAAAATTTCATGCACCATTGTGATGAATAGAAACTATGTTTTCCGCGACTAAATGTAAAGCTGAACCATTTGAAGCCAATACCTTGGGCGATGGGCTTCATCATCCCATACATGAAAATCGGATTCAATTCTTTTGTGCCTCAGTGATTGCTCAAGATGGATATTATTGGAAAAAAACGGATCATCTTTTCCTAAGGCGATCACTACTTTTAATCTCCTAAGGTTATTAAGGATGTTTTCATCATTGAGGTTGGGAATAAACATGCTGGGCATATTAAAATACACATTTTCATCAAAGTGTCCTTCCAGCAAATCAGTAAATTTATCTAAATAGTCGTCCATCAAAAAGTCGCAAATCCCTATTGTAAAAGGGTTATTGAGTATTACTGGGCATATTTTATTGCAGGATAATTGGAAAATTGTCAAAAATCTTGCAGATTTATATATGCTATCGACTCAAAAACATACTCCTCAGTTGGGTTTATTTCATGGATTATCAGATCAGTTAGATCAGAAACATCCACTTTATCTGTTATCCAATAAAATTAATTGGGCCATTTTTGATGATGCTTTTAAGAAGCATTACAGCGAAAAAATGGGTGCACCATCCAAGCCCATTCGATTAATGGTATCCTTACTTATTTTAAAATATGTGCGTAATCTAAGTGACGAGAATGTGGTTGGGCAGTGGGCTGAGAATATCTATTTTCAGTATTTTAGTGGAGAGCAATATTTTAAGCCAGGCACACCTTGTGTTCCAACCGAATTGATTGCTTTCAGGCAGCGTATTGGTGAAGCAGGGGTTGAATTAATTTTGCAGGAAAGTATTCGAGTAAATGAGCCACCCGACAAAGGAAGTATGGGTGCAGTTGTAAGTGTTGATACTACCGTTCAGGAGAAAAATATTACCTACCCAACAGATGATAAAATCTATAAAAAGATCATTAAAAAATGCTGGATAATTGCTGTTGAAGAATCGATTGATCTAAGACAATCTTATAGGCGCGAAGTAAAAAAACTTAGTAATCAGCAGCGATTTAAAGGAACAAAATATGGATTTAAAGTTGCGCGAAAGGCGGATAAGAAAATAAAAATTATTGCTGGACGCCTAGTGAGAGAACTTGCCCGAAAACTGCCACTGGAGAGCCTTGGCAAGCATTTGCCTTCGCTTAAACTTTATCAGCGGGTGCTATCACAAAAGCGTGGAGATAGCAATAAAGTCTACAGTCTTCATGAACCCGATGTTAAATGCTATTCCAAAGGCAAGGAGCATAAGAAATTTGAGTTTGGCAGCAAAGCATCATTGCTGATTGATCAAGCCACAGGCATCATAATGGGTGCCATCAATTTTTCACAAACCCTGCATGACTCAAAAACAATACCTGAAGTATTAGACCAGTATGAACGACTAAACGGAAAGCTTCCCGATGAAGTATTTGCAGACAGGGGATACAAAGGGATGAAGGAATATAAATCAAGCAAAATACATGTACCAAAGCCGGACAAAAACATTACAAAAGACCAACGCACAAAGCATAGTAAAAGAGCTGCAATAGAACCGGTAATAGGTCATTTAAAACGTGACTACCGCTTGTGTAGAAATTACCTGAAGGGAATTATTGGTGACAACATGAATGTAATACTAGCCGCCGCAGCAATGAACTTTAAACGACGAATGAACCTCTGGCGTACAGAGGCACTCATTCGTTGGTTACTCATTTATAAATGGATTGTAAGTGCTTATTGGAACTTATATGCCCTAAACCGAAAAACGACTTTTTGATGGACGACTAAATAATGGGTGAGATCGTAACGCGCGCTAAGCCCTACTACTTTTGTAAAAATATGTGGATTTTTAAATGCAAGGTTTACCGCATGGTAACCTCCAAGGCTGCACCCGGCGGATATAAGATCAGGGCATTTATTTTTAAACCTTATAAATGGAATTACTTCCGAAAGTACATAAGATTCATATTGCAGGTGACGTTCCATTCTATGTGCCGGGTGTTTATCGCTATAAAAACTTTCAGTATCAATACTGTCCACACAAAAAACTTGCAGCATACCGGCATCTATTTTTTCCTTTAACGCTTCAATGATCCGCCAATTCTCATAGTCGTAAAATCGTGCCGTTCGTGTAGGGAAAAATAATACCGGCGAACCGGAATATCCAAAAGATAACAATTCTATTTCTTTACCTAATATTGAACTGTACCATTTGGAATATTCTCTTTGCATAGATTATAAAAATCCCTGCAAATTGCATTTTAATTATGCCATTGGCATTAAGGAAAGGTCATTTTTCGATGAAATATGTGTTAACACTATTTCTGACCATAGCCTGTAGCCATTTTTATTCAGGTGAAGTCCATCCTCATCATACAAGAATTAATTGGGTAGACCGTTATGGCCAATCATACTGTTGTATACATCCACATAGGCTATGTTTGGTTTGTTTGCAATGGAAGCTTCTATCAGGCTATTGGTATATTGAATTTTGTGCCTTATATCCCAGCGAATTATGCTGGGTTTTATAGAAATAAAGCTGACTGCCAAATTTTTAAATGATTCATCCATCAACCTGCACAATTCCACGAAGTAGCTATGCACCTGCAGCGGGGTCCTTCCATCTCCAAGGTCATTATCACCGGCATACACTATCAAATGTTGTGGTTGTACCCTTTTCATTATTCTTGTAAAGAAAAATACACAGGCTTCAAGGGTAGAGCCCCCAAAACCAAGAGTTACAGGCAAATACATTTCGAAATCATCATACAAACTGTCCCAAAGACGTAAAGAAGAACTTCCATATAATACCAACCGGGGTTGATAAGTAAATGATGCCAACTCTGCTTCCAATCTTTTTACTTCATCTTCATACCATATCATGAACAACTATTTTACAAGGAAAAAATCTTTTCATACGAGACCAGTGCAACAATGCGCAGTTTAGGGATGCAATTCAAAATATTATAAACTTTAATGTTCATTGTAGGTCCGAAAATTGTCTGCCACAATAATTTATGCCACACAAGAAAAATGTGGCGCTTGGTGATGACAACCAATTTTTATCCATCATGGGTTAATTAAATAAGCTGTTATCAAAGAACGATATATATACATACAAAGTAGTAGAAAATTCTTTTTCACTCATAACAATTTCCGTTCACTTTTAGAAATCATCATATTTTAGAGCTTGAAAATCAGCTTTAAATCCTTTTAAAAGTAGTGTTTTGGATAAACCGTGTTAAGGTTGATGGAATAGATGAATTTTATGAATATGATATGCTCAAGTTTATAAAAAGGAATCTAATTGATTGATTATTAATTAACCCATTAAAGTTGAAAAGAAATTCACTTGTAAAACCCCTTAACATAAAGTTAATATACAGGTAATCTTCCCTTGGCCATTTTTCTAATATGCTAAGGTACATTTGCCATCCATTGATAAAACTTTTAATTATGCCAAAATTTTACCTCTTCCTTTTAACAATAATTTCATTTTTAAGCCTTAATATCAAATCAGCCACTGCTCAAAATGTTTACATAAGTATGCAGGCTGATAATTCTGGAAAAGTTGTTGTGGGTAATTCATTTTTCCTTAGAATAGTAATAGGCAATGGGAGTTCTACTGTAACTCTTCCAGTATACAGAATCCGCCCCCTTTTTTTATTACCAAACTACCTTTCTCTAGCTGTAGATGGCCATGTTTTACCCCAAGGATGGTCAATCCTTTCTACAGATGGAGCAACTTTCAGGCTTTCAAATGGCACCGGAACAATTCCCCCTAATACACAGCGTGAAATTTTAATGAGAGTAAATGGAAATACACTTGGAGGGCCTTCATTGTTAACGGGAAATATGCAGTTTGCGAATGGAACAGCCCCTGGCAATACTCCAGGCCCACCCACATCAGGAAATATTAATGCTGATGATATTGGATCCGTAAGTATTGAAGTGGTAAATTCCCTTCCTGTTACCTTGGTGGATTTTAACGCAGCATTGGTAAATTGTAATGCATTATTAAAATGGAAAACAAAAACAGAAATTAACAGTGACCGATTTGAAGTTGAAAGAACTACCCAAAATAATGGCCATTGGTCTTCGATTGGCAAGGTAACAGCTGCGGGTAATTCGTACAGTGATAAAAATTATTCTTTTGTTGATAATAACCTTGGGACTGATGCATCAAGTATATTTTATCGATTAAAAACCATCGATAAAGATGGATCTTTCCGATATTCAAATACCATTATGCTGGTAAATACCTGCCGTTTTACCCAGGTATTAACTTATCCTAATCCGGTTTTAAATGGAAAGTTGTATGTCAATGTATCCCAAATCAACAACCCGCATGGATCCTTAATATCTGTAACAGGTCAGGTATTAAAGCACCAGAAATTGAATAATGGTTTAAATACAATTAATACCCAAAGCTTACCTGCTGGTATTTACGAATTAATTATCTCCAATGAATCTGGTATTGTTCAAAGGGTCAAAATTCTTGTTCAGAAATAAACTGTTTAAAATTACTAAATGAATTTGGTTTATCTGTAATGTGGTAATACCTGGAAAAAAAAATTATGAAGTACAAATTGTTGGAAACTTGGATTACTGTATTAGTATTCGTGTTGTTTTTTAATTTTTTACAGGCGCAAAACGTTGGTGTTGGTTCAACTGCCGGGCAATCGGGGCAGGTAAAATTAGGTCAAACTATTTTGGTTGAAATTTGGGTAAACAATACATCATCCAATATTGGACCTGTATTACCATATAAGATAAAGCCACAAATAACTTTTTCTGAAAGTTTGCATTTAGCCGATAAGGGACATGAATTACCTACGGGTTGGGAAATTGTTTCAAGCGAGCCGGGAGATGTAAAACTAACCAATGGAACGGATACCATTCCCCAACATGAAAAAAGAATAATTAAACTTGCTTTTGTAGGGAAAAAAATAAGTAAAGGAGAAAATGTAACGACCAATTTACTATTTTCAAATGGTAAATCCCCAGGAGATAAGCCCGGTCCATCTTTAACTGGTGATATAAAAAGCGACAATGCTACATATGTTACCCTTAAGGTAATTCAATAATTTACCTTCTCAATTTTCTTTAACCAGAGCTATATTATTATAGTTTTCCTTATTGAAGCATTTGATAAATTTAAAAATTAAAGTTGATTTTTTTTAAAGATGTTATAAGTAGGTATAATAATTATATGAAAAATATTGTCAAAATTTTTGGGTTTATTTTTTTTCCCATTTTAGGTTTTGCGCAAAGCGGTCAGATTGCAGGAAAAGTAATAAGTGCTACAACCGGACAACCGCTTGGCGGGGCAACGCTTACTTTAGTAGAAAAATCAAGATCGGTGGCGGCAGATCAAAATGGGCGATTTTCCTTTAACGATCTTGAAGCGGCTACCTATTCCATAAAATCCTCATTTGTTGGATATGAGCCAAAATTGGTGGAAGAAATTGTAGTACGTAAGAATGAAACTATTGATATAACTATATCACTGGATGACCGAAAAACAACAGGTGATGAAGTGGTGGTAACATCGCGTGCAAGAGCTGCAAGGGAAACCACGGCATCACTCATTACTGCCCAAAAAAATGCTGCTAATGTTAGCGATGGCGTATCTTTTGAGCAAATACGAAAAACCCCCGACCGTACTACAAGCGATGTGCTGAAGCGGGTAAGTGGCGCAAGTATACAGGATGACCGCTTTGCTATCATCAGGGGATTGAACGACAGGTATAATGCCGCCTTTATAAATGGTGCCCCTCTTCCCAGTTCTGAAAGTGACCGGAAAGCTTTTGCCTTCGATATTTTTCCTGCCAGCATCCTGGATAATATTGTAATTTTTAAAACTGCCTTGCCTGATATGGTAGGTGATTTTGCGGGTGGTGTAATTAACATTACAACTAAATCAATCCCTGCTAAAAACTTTACTTCCATCAGTATTGGTGGAGGATATAATACCCTCTCTACCGGCAACAATCGAATGGTAAGTGACCTAAAAGGTTCAACTGATTGGTTAGGTATTGATGACGGAACCCGTGCAATCCCTGAAAACTTGCCTACACAGCAGCAAATTAATTTAATGACCTTCAGTGAAAGGGCTGATGTAGCCAAACAATTTGGTGATCGTAAATGGGGTGTTTCCAAAACCATGACCAGCCCCAATTATAATTTTCAATTGTCGCAAGGACTTAACATCAAAAGAAAGGGAGAGGATTTTTTTGGGGCATTGATGGCGGTTTCTTACAATAAAAACTATACTTTCAACCAAGTCCAACGAAATACATACGATTTCACGCTTGGTGATACCATTAACCCACCTTTTCCCAGGGCTGGTTATTTTGATTCTGTGTACAATGATGAAACTATTTGGGCGGTGCTGGCTAATTTCTCGATAAAAATTAATAATAGAAATAATATTAGTTTCAAAAATAACTATAGTGTAAACACTGATAACAGGGTGTTCAGGCGATTTGGCAATCCAGAGTCAGGAAATAGCCCTGACTATTTTCAGAACGATTATGCCAGGTGGTTTACATCCAACCGTATTTTATCATCTCAATTAGTAGGTGAACATACAGTAGGTAATAAAAGCACCAAGGTTGATTGGTTATTAAATTACAGTAAGGTGAATCGCGAAATTCCTGGATTAGCACGAACTTCTTATTTAGGATTTGGGGATGTTTTTGCAGCTGATCATTCTGATAGAATCGTGAGTCAAAACAGGGGATCCGGTAGCATGTTTTTCACCAATAACGATGAAAATATTAAAGGCATTAAGGCAGATATTTCCCAGCCTTTTACCTTTTTTAAGAATACCCGGAATATTTTGAAATTGGGGGGTGGCTATCAGCAAAGGGAACGCGATTTCACGGGGCGCCTGTTAGGCTTTGTGCCTTATCGGGGACCGGGTGTTTCATTTGACAATACTTTGACTTCCTTACCGATTGACCAAATTTACCTTCCCGAAAATCTTGGATTGAAAAGCCCGGGTGTCGGCGGGTTTATGATAAGCGACGGTACTGCGCCGAATGCCAATTATGATGCAACATCTACCCTTACATTTGGCTATTTAATGGCAGACCAACGTTTTGCAGATAATAAGTTCAGGCTCATTTACGGGCTGAGGGTAGAAGATTTTAACCAAAAGCTAAACTCGGTAAAGGATAATAAGCCAATAAATGTAAACACTAATGTAACCGACCTGTTGCCATCTGTCAATTTTGTGTATTCGCTGAACACAAAAATGAACTTTCGTTTGTCATATGCTAAAACCCTGAACAGGCCCGAATTCAGGGAATTGGCCCCCTTCCTCTTTTATGATTATGCTACGCTGATTACCTATGAAGGTTTCGATTCGCTTAAGCGTGCTGTTATTAATAACTTCGACTTCCGGTACGAATTTTATCCCGGTAGGGCTCAATTGTTTTCCTTGTCTGCTTTTTATAAAGATTTTACCAATCCTATAGAAATAATTGCCAATCCAATTTTTGAGAACCTGGCAGCTTATACCAATGCTACATCGGCCAAGGTATATGGATTTGAAATGGAATTTCGCACCCTTATTTCAACCCTTTTTGGGGTGGAAAACAATAAATCACTTTGGGATAAACTAACACTTGCAGCCAATGGTGCGCTTATGTTTTCAGAAGTTAAATTAGGCAAGGTTGGAGGTTATGATGCTTCTGCTTTTGTTACCAATAGGGCATTACAAGGTCAATCCCCTTACCTTATCAACAGCAGCCTGAGTTATAATGATGATAAATTAGGTCTTTCTTCTACATTTACCATAAACAGGGTTGGCGACCGGATTAATATTGCCGGTGGTTTGGACTTTGCCGACATTTATGAAAAGGCGCGTACTGTGCTTGATTTCCAACTTGCAAAGATGCTTTTTACCAATAAAATGGAAGTTAAGTTGAATGTAAGAGATATACTTGCACAAGATTTGCAATTTTATTACGACTACGATTTGAGTACTGATTATTCAGGACAAGATAAAACTTTCAGCAGAGCGATTATGCCCCGAACGATTACCCTGAATTTTACATATAGGTTTTAGAACAATATAATTTATTTATTTATCCTCCCCCAATTGATGGGGTAATTTACTGCAAGAAAATGCCGTATTTTTCTCATGAAAATATACGGCTTTTTGTTAATAATTAATTAATGGTTTGGTAACGTAGAACGACCCTCTATTGTGATAGATGAAGATACATTTGTTACTTAAACAATCTATTTTTATGAAACAGAAGTTTTTACTTTCATGCTGTTTGCTCGGATCTATTCTGAGTCAGGCACAATTTATTGAAGCTACCAATTACCGTGGTGCCTTCGCCCCGGCCCCTGCCAAGCAGTGGACGGATAACTGGACCAATTTTGATCCGCAAAATGCGGTTTATCCTACTCCCAACGTAACGGTAAACTCCGACATCAATGGTAGTGTTACCTGGACCAACAACAACACTTACCTGTTAAGTGGTAAAATTTGGGTGAACACTGGCGCTACACTTACCATTCAGCCCGGTACTGTTATTCGTGGTGATATAAATGATGGTACTTCTTCGCTTCTCGTAGCAAGGGGGGGCATGATAATTGCCGAAGGAACAGAATGTCAGCCCATCGTTTTCACTTCAAACAGGGCAATTGGCCAAAGAGGAACAGGCGATTGGGGTGGCCTTGTCATCCTAGGTAGGGCAGACAACAATGCAACAGGTGCTAATGCAGGTATTGAGGGTATTAGCCTCACTGAGCCCCGTGCTTTTCACGGTGGTCAGGCAAATGTAAACAATGCTGACAATTCCGGTAGCCTGAAGTATGTAAGGCTTGAATATGGTGGAAATATATTTTCTGCAAACAACGAAATCAATGGTCTTACCATGGGCTCTGTTGGTAGCGGCACCACAATTGACTATGTGCAGGTATCTTTCAACCAGGATGATGCATTTGAATGGTTTGGCGGTACTGTAAATTGTAAACACCTTGTAGCTTATCGTACCAAAGATGATGATTTTGATACCGATTTAGGCTATAGTGGTCAGCTTCAGTATTGTCTTGGTATCAAAGACCCAACATTTGCTGACGTTTCTGAATCAAATGGTTTTGAATCAGATAATACAGGAGGTTCAGGTTCTAATGGTAAAATTACTCCTAAAACCAGTCCTGCTTTTTATAATGTTACAATGTTAGGTGCTTACCGTTGTGGTTATGTCGGTTCGGTAGATCCTTTACATTTTAGAGCTGGACACCTTCGCAGAAACACCGAGATAGATATTTATAATTCTATTTTCATAGGTTTCAGGGATGGTATTCATATTCAGGACAACAGCGGTACCTATGCTAATTTTGATGCAGGTCGTTTGAATTTCAAAAATAACCTGATTGCCGGTAATAAAACCGCCACTCCAGCGCTTAGGTTTTATTTTGATAATGGTACATTTACCCGTGCTGGTGCGCCTGTACATGCTAATGATTCTACTAATACCGGTAGTGATTGTGATGCACAAGTTTTGGAAAATGCCTTTCCTGCTAACTATCTGAACCCTGATTTCAGGCCTAATACTTCTTATGTTGATGCAGTAACAGGTTTCCCCGTTTCTTCTTCAGCACCTGATTTGTTTACTTTTGGTGATCTTAGGGTCGCTGGTTTCAATGATGGGGATGCCGCAGATTTAGGAATATTTGTAGGTGAAGCGGGTGTTGGTAATGCCTCTGGTAGCATTATTGTTACTGTTCCAAAGGTTGCTGGTCTATCTTATTCAGTTCCTGGTTTAACGTTAAATGCAACACCACAATCAGGTAGTAATTCTACAACTCATGGAGATCCTAATAATAACGGTGACTGGTTGTTCTCCGACAATGGTTCCGAAATCGTTATTGAACTAAAAGCAGGAGCTTCTATTCCAAAAGCAGGTAGTAAAATAATAGGATTAGTGATTACCCGTGGTGCTGGTTCTTCTCCTGGTTTGAATACCCAGTTAATTAACTTGAATTTTGTTGGTGATTTCGATCCATCAAATAACTCAAGTACATTAGGAATCGTTTTCAATTAATTTATCTACTTTTTTAATTTCTTTATATGAAAATTATTAAGTTAATGATGATTCTGGTAATTGCGTTTGCCTCAATTTTAAGCGCAAATTCCCAGAACATAAATTTATCGCTTACAGCCGCTAACTCCGGACTGCTAAATGTAGGGGGTACAGTAACTGTTACGTTCAGGATTTCCAATACAGGCTCCACACCGGTAGCTCTGTATAAAATTAGACCGCAACTTATTATAGCGAATCCAACTGCAGTTAAGTGGAGTGCAACTCAAACACTACCTTCAAGTTGGACTTTTTGTACTCAAAGCACACTCACCCTCCAAGCTTCAAATGGTACAATTATACCAGCCAATTCTAATATAGAACTTTTCTATATTATTGAAGGTTTAGCTGTTGGTACTTCAACCATTCAAGGTGGATTAGCTTTTGGCCTTGGTACTCTTAGTGGTCGGTGTACTACCGGGCCACCTTTAAGTGGAGACCTTACCGCGGATAATACCCCATCTACGGTGGTTACTGTCAGTGCCGCTCCGGCTTGTAATCTCCTAGCTACCGCTGCTGCAGGTACCCTTGCTTGCGGAGAAACCACATCTACCCTTACCGTTACACCTTCAGGTGCCAATGGTACAGTGGAGTATAGCCTGGATGGCGGTCCTTATCAGGATGGAAATACTTTTTCAGTACCTGCCGGTGGTCCTTATGTAGTTACGGTGCGTCAAAAAGCTTTGCCAGCCTGTTCTACCACTACCAATCCGGTAACAGTTGACCCTGCCCCTGTTACTCCAACCTGGTATAAAGATCAGGATAATGATTTATACAGTGATGGAACTACTTTGGTACAATGCGATCAGCCTTCTGGTTATAAACTTGCAGGAGATCTTACAGCTACAAGTGGCGATTGTGACGACAATACGTTTGCAATCAATCCAGGTGCTACTGAAATTTGCAATGGATTAGATGATAATTGTAATGGTTCAATTGATGAAGGTGTGAAACCTACTTGGTATAAAGATTCGGATAATGATGGTTTTAGCGACGGAACTTCACTTGTTGAATGTGCTCGTCCTGATGGGTACAAACTCGCTGCAGAACTTACTGCCACAAGCGGAGATTGTGATGATAACAATACAGCTGTTAATCCCGGTGCAACTGAATTATGCAATGGCATAGATGACAACTGTAACGGTACAACCGACGAAGGATTTGACGATACCGATAATGATGGTATGGCTGATTGTGTAGATACCGATGACGACAATGATGGTACCCTTGATGCTGCTGATTGTGCTCCTTTGGATGCAACCAAATATCAGACCGGCATGTTCTTCGTAGATGCTGATGGTGACCTTTACGGAACTGGAACAGCAATGGAAATTTGCTATGGCGCTACCACCCCTGCAGGTTATGCTACAGTTGGTGGAGATTGTAACGATGCTGTTGCAGCGATCAATCCAGGTGCAACTGAGATTTGTGATGGTATTGATAACAATTGTAATGGTACAACCGACGAAGGATTTACCGATACCGATAATGATGGTATGGCTGATTGTGTAGATACCGATGACGACAATGATGGTACACTTGATGCTGTTGATTGTGCTCCTTTGGATAACACCAAATGGCAGACTGGTATGTTCTTTGTAGATGCAGATGGTGACCTTTACGGAACCGGAACAGCAATGGAAATTTGCTATGGCGCTACTACCCCTGCAGGTTATGCTACAGTAGGTGGTGATTGTAACGATGCCGTTGCAGCTATTAACCCAGGTGCAACTGAGATTTGTGATGGTATTGATAACAATTGTAATGGTACAACCGACGAAGGATTTACCGATACCGATAATGATGGTATGGCTGATTGTGTAGATACCGATGACGACAATGACGGTACCCTTGATGCTGCTGATTGCGCTCCTTTGGATAACACCAAATGGCAGACTGATATGTTCTTTGTAGATGCTGATGGCGATACTTATGGCACAGGCACTTCAATGAGCATTTGTTATGGCGCTACCACACCTGCAGGATACGCAACAATAGGTGGTGATTGTAACGATGCAAATGCAGCAATTAATCCGGGTGCTACTGAAATATGTGGTAACAGTATTGATGAAAACTGTAACGGTATGGCTGATGATGTGTGCGGTGGAAATACCACCTGGTATCGCGATAAAGATGGTGACGGATTTGGTAGTATATCACGCACATTGATTGCTGCAACTCAACCCAAGGATTATGTTAGTAATCCCAATGATTGTAACGATAGCGACCCTAATGTATATTTAGGTGCACCTGAACTTGCTGATGGCCGCGATAATGATTGTGATGGAGAAGTTGACGAAGATCTGGATTGTCGTAAGCTTTATTACAAAGATGCTGATGGTGATGGATTTGGAAGAAACACTGTAACACGTTACAGCTGTACTTCACCTGGTTCAAATTGGGTACTAATTGGCGGTGATTGTAAGGATAATAATCCTAATTTTTACCCTGGTCAAGGTTGCCCAATTGGTTCAGAAATTACAATGCTAAGCAGCAAGCCAGTAACTCTTGATGAGAATGCTATACTTGAAATCAATGTATTCCCCAATCCTGCCACAACGCAAGTGATGGTATCTTTGGATGAATTCAAGCCTAACCAAAAGGTAGAAATATCTTTGATGCAGGCAGATGGAAGGGTACAGCAATCGCAAAGCCTTATTCCTTCAGTAAAAGGTCAGCAAGTAAAACTTGATGTTAGCCGGAATGCTTCTGGATTATATTTTATAAACATTAAGCAAGGTACCCAAACACAAACCAAACGTGTAATGGTAGCCCATTAAGTTTTGTATTTTTTTCCTGTAACAACCCTCCTTCTTTTTGAAGGGGGGTTGTTTTTTGTTGTGTGCCCGGCATGGGTAATAGCTTGGTGGTGCAAGTCCACTATGAGCTTGGTTGTAGGAATCATTAGCTAAAGGCAAGGGTGTCCATTGCGATGTGGAATCTGAAAGAAGCCCGCGGCAAAGTCTCGGCCTGACAAACAGAAATTACATGAGGCTCACTAAAGGCGGACGAGTTTGCAATACAAAACGAAGTCCAATACTACCCAAACCTTTAGGAGTAGATGTAGCAGTTAATCTTGCCTGTCTGTAGAAAGCTGCTTGAATTTTTTGAAAGGAGGAAAGTAGGCCACAAAAAATTTCCTGCACAACTTTGATAAAAGGGACCTTAGTTTTCCGCCACTAAATATAAAGCTGAACCATTTTACGCCAATACCTTGGCCTGTGGGCTTCTTCATCCCACACATGAAAATCGGATTCAATTCTTTTGTGCCTCAGTGATTGCTCAAGATGGATATTGTTGGAAAAAAACGGATCATCTTTTCCTATGGCGATCACTACTTTTAATTTCCTAAGGTTATTAAGGATGCTTTCATCATTAAGGTTGGGAATAAACATGCTGGGCATGTTATAATATACATTTTCATCAAAGTGGCCATCGAGCAGGTCAGGAAATTTATCTGAATCACTGGTGAGGTCGTAACGTGCGCTAAGCCCTACCACCTTAGTAAAATATTGGGGATTTTTAAATGCAAGGTTTACAGCATGATAACCTCCAAGGCTACACCCCGCGGAAATAAGTTCCAAACTTTTATTTTTGTACCTTATAAATGGAATTACTTCTTTTAGTACATAAGATTCATACTGCATGTGACGTTCCATTCTTTGTGCAGGGTGTTTATTGCTGTAAAAACTTTCAATATCAATACTATCCACACAAAAAATTTGCAGCATCCCTGCATTGATTTTTTCCTTTAGCGCTTCAATGACCCGCCAATTTTCATAGTCATAAAATCGCGCCGTTCGTGTTGGGAAAAATAAAACCGGGGTGCCTGAATATCCAAAAGATTACAATTCTATTTCCCTACCCAATATTGGACTGTACCATTTGGAATACTCTCTTTGCATAACTTTACAAGTATGTGCAAGTTGCATGTTATTTAAGCCCCGGAAATTAACGTACGGTCATTTTTTGATGAAATATGTGTTAACACTATTTCTTTCCAAAGCCGGTATCCATTTTTATTGAGGTGCAGGCCATCTGCTTCATACAAATCAGTATCGGGTAGCCCGTTATTGCCAATCATGTAGTTAAATACATCCACATATGTTATGTTTGGTTTATTAGCTATGGAAGCTTCTATCAGGCTATTGGTATATTGTATTTTGTGCCTGATATCCCAACGTGCTAAACTTGGTTTAATAGAAATATAGCTAACAGGCAAATTTTTATATGATTCATCCATCAACCTGCATAATTCTACGAAATAACCATGTACCTGAAGTGGTGTCCTTCCATCGCCAAGATCATTATCACCTGCATATACAATCAGATGTTGTGGTTGTATCTGCTTCATTATTCGGTTAAAGAAATATACACAGGCTTCCAGTGTGGAACCACCAAACCCAAGATTTGCAGGCAAATACCATTCAAAATCTTTATACAAACTGTCCCAAAGCCTTATAGAAGAACTGCCATAAAATACCAACCGGGGTTCATAAGCAAATGCAGCTATTTCTGCTTCTAATCGCTTTACTTCATCTTCATACCAAATCATGCACAATTTTTTTATTAAGAAAAACGCTTTTCCCGCAAAACTCATTTCATCGAAGCGCAATTTAGTGATGCCTTTGAAATCTTTCCTGGAAATCATCCATAAGCTGATCCAGGCTTTGGGCGAATGATCATTTGGGGATTCCATTAGTCATGTAAACTAACGGGTGTTGCATGTAAAGAACAGAAAGTAAATATGAACATTTTTTGTAAAATGCAGGAGTAAATGCCCCTTCCTAATTAAAGTAATGCCATTAGCAATTCATAATCATTGAGTAGCTACTTTGTTAAGTAAGGAATGAAAAAAAATTGGAGCAATCCTGGATGCGGCTTTCAATACCCTGGCTTGTCCAACGATCGTTTCGTATTTATTATTTTTCATAGCCTTTAAAGTTGACTCAGCTACTGCAGAAGCAGAAATTCCACGCTGCGCCTGTTTGCGGGCCTTAGCTTCCCGGTGAAGTTCCGTTTTTACAATGGGGGGTGCAATCTCAAAAACATGTATATTCGTTTTGAGCAATTGCGAGCGTAATGATATTGAGAAAGAATGAAGCGCTGCTTTGGTGGCACAATACACGGGTACGATCTTCAACGGTATAAAAGCAAGACCGGATGTTATATTAACAATGGCACATTCTTTTTTCTGCTGCAAAAAGTGCGGAATAAAAAGCGCAGCCAAATGTACACTGGCGCTTAAATTAATTTCAATTTCGCTTTCGTCTTCGTATAGTCCTTCAGCACCTGTAAGAAAGTTGATTTCTTTCTGTACCCCGGCATTGTTAATTAATACATTGATATGGGGGAACTGTGAAACTACCCAATGATATAGCGCTTCACGTTCTGCTTTCTTTGAGATATCGCATACACGAAAATGCAACTGAGGATGCTTTTGTTTTATTTCTAATAATTTGTTTTCGCGTCTGCCACAGATAACTACTTCATTACCAGCTTGTATGAAACTATCAACCATTGCGGAACCAATGCCTGATCCGCCTCCCGTAATAAGAATAGTATTTTTATTTGTTTGCATATTGCTTTTTAAGTTACACAGATAACAAACAATACGTAATTTAGTTTCAGGTTTCTTAATAGATGAATGCCTGCAATGGACATCGGATGGATTTTGGTTTTGATAATCAATTTTACTTTAAAAAAACTGTTTATGAAATTATTCATTTTGTTTTTCATTATGTTTTTATCCTTTAAAGGCTTCGCTCAAAATGTGGGTATTGGCACCAGTGCTCCCATTGCCCGATTGCATGTTACTGATAGTAATGTACTTTTTAGTGCCATTGGCAATGTGCCAAATCAGAAAGGAAGCCCTCCGGTACAAGGACCCGGAAGAAGAATGATGTGGTATGCAGATAAGGCAGCCTTCAGAGTGGGGTATGTTAGTAATAACAACTGGGATAAAGACAGCATTGGAACTTACTCCTTTGCAGCAGGTTATAATTCAAAGGCAAAAGTGTATGCTTCAGTGGCCATGGGTTATTTCTGCTATGCGAATGAATATTCAACGGCCATTGGACTAGTATCAATAGCCAGCGGTTTTTCATCAACTGCATTAGGCACCGGTAATGCTGGCGGTGATCATTCAGTAGCTATTGGTTATGAAACATCTGCCTCCGGCTTTTATGCAGTTTCTTTTGGAAGGCAAAACGATGCATCTGGGTTTTATTCCACAGCCATTGGAGATAAATCTAAAAGCAGCGGAATAAGTTCTATGACAATGGGAATAAGGGCCACTGCAAGCGGTGATACATCTACCGCTTTAGGTTATAATACAGTAGCCGGTGGAACTTTTTCCACGGCAATGGGATATAGTACAAACGCCATTGGATTTAGCGCTACTACGATGGGTTATAATAGCATAGCAAATGGGGTAGTAGCCACAGCCATAGGACTTAACGGAAAAGCTGATGGTTATGCTTCCGTTTCATTAGGCAACAGCACTAATGCAAGTGGTGATTCATCAGTTGCAATGGGCTCACGCACACATGCAAGTGGCAGAAACGCAACAGCGTTAGGCAATAGTACTACTGCCAGTGGCGACTTCTCCATTGCCGCAGGGCGAAGGGTTTCTACCAATCTAAAAACAGGCGCATTCTTTTTTGGCGATAGCGACCCAAATAATAAGGGCATTAGACCAATAGGGTTTAATAACCAATTTGCTGCCAGGTTCAACGGAGGCTATTATTTTATCAGCAACGATGCAGGTGCCGATATTGGCGTACAGGTATTAGCGGGTGGCAATGCTTGGGTAGCCATATGCGACGAAAACCGCAAAGAAAACTTTGAGCCACTTGATGGAGAGGATATTTTACTGAAAATGAAAGAAATGAAATTCTCATCGTGGAATTACAAAACGCAGGATCCCACACAACATCGCCATTATGGAATTATGGCACAAGATTTCTACCATGCATTTGGAAATGACAAATACGGTAGAATAGGTAATGATACTACGGTAAACCCCATCGATATGATTGGCATAGACATGGCTGCTATTCAGGCACTCGAAAAAAGAACTACCCAACTTACCGAAGAGAATATGCAATTAAGAAGTGAGATGAATGAATTAAAACGAAGATTGGAGAGAATGGAAGCGAAGAAATAAAAAAACAAATACTACAAAATTTATCCGTTTTGGAAGTTCTTACCTTGATTCTCTCAATTGGGTTAAAATTTCACGGGTTTATCATACTCAATTTCCGTAATGGTAAAATTTACATAGCTGAAATCACCTTTTTCTAATCTCAACAATACTTCAAAGTTGGTTGGAATAATTATATTATTCATTTTCCTGTAGTTAGATAATTTGATAATCCAGGTTTCTAATTTGTTCAGGTCCATAGATCGTTTGGTTTCCATTTCAATGATCTCGCCAATTTCGTTGAAAGTAATTAAAAGTATAAGGAAAGGCCATTATAATCAAACGTTAGCCGTGCTGTTTTGGCATCTATTGGAAACCATTGTAATCTTTCATTAGGTAAAAAAATTTGTTGGCTACAAAACACTCTCGCCAAGCCAGCGAAGTAATTCTCCCTGGTCGTATTGTTCACCCTGGCATTTTACAACGTTTATCAATGAGAAAATCGAAACAATCAGTCTGCCTTTCTTATCGATATACATATCTCTCGCCGTAAACATTGATGTGGTTCCTTTCCAAATGAATCCTGGCTTTTCAGTAGTGGCGTATTGTTCACCTTTTATTTTTATCCAGCTTTTGTCGATGCCTGTTTTAAATTGTCCCTTGATAAGATTGACCATCTTTTAAAATGTAATTAAAATAACGTTGTATAAGAATAAGTGCTAGAATTGAAAGTGCAATTATCATATTTTTATATTACTATAACTACCGCTTTTATTTCTTTCTGCAAAAGCAAAACCAGGGCTTTCTTTATCCGGATGTCTGTTAATGATCAGGATCATTTTTCATCCGGCAAGTTCGCATAATGTAATACAGTATTGGTTATACATTTATATAATTGATTTATAAGGGTTGCCAATTGGATTTTATGTAATGCCTGTGGATACTTAATTTCAATCTGTAGTATATTCGCCAAATAATTCCAAACCATACTATTTCCCCATCCATTTCCATGATCGATATATCTGCTCCATTATTTATTAAAAAGTTATTAATTGCCCGACTTTTTTCCCTCGCTGAATAAGTGCTGTTTTATAACCAATTTTATTTTCCGATAAGAATATTGTAATCAGGTGGAATTTGAAATCCTTGAAATTTGTTTGTTAAGCCAAATATTTGAAATGCCCACGAACTGCCGCACACCCGAGCACAAATGATCATTGGGCATACCATGTGACAATTAAAAACCAGCAGGCTTTAGCCTGCGCACTAAAAATGAACACATGAAATGCCCGCGAACTGCCACACACCCGAGCACAAATGATTATTGGGCATTCCATGTGGCAAATAAAAAACAATAAAAATAAACACATGAAAGAAGATGTATTAATCCGCATTAGCGATCGGCTGCGCGAAATAAGAAAAGAAAAGAATATTACCCTGCAGGAAATAGCAGAGAAATCGGGCGTTACCAAAAGCCTTGTTTCCCAAATTGAAAATAGCCGCTCTGTACCGTCATTGATGGTACTCATGAACCTGATAAAATCGCTTGGCATTGACCTGAATGCGTTTTTCAAGGATATCAATCTTAACCCGCCCGAAGAAGGTGTAATTTTGAAAAAGGCAGCGGAGAGTATGCCTTTTCAAAAAGAAAACGCCATTGGATTTACCTATAAACGTATATTAACCACCCAATTGGGCGAATGGCATATTGACATCGTTTTACTTTCCCTTTTACCCGGTGCTACACGCCCGCCTATATCTACGGACGCTTTCGAATTAAAATATTTAATGGAAGGCGAAGTGGAATACCAGGTTGGAGAAAAAACCTATGCCATGCAGGCGGGCGATACCTTATTTTTTGATGGTAGGGAAAATCATGTTCCTGTAAATACCGGATCGGGAACAGCAACTATGCTTGTTGTTTATTTCTTCGGCGAAGTTTCTTAGTAAATTTTCTACAAAAATCCAATTGTTTACAAATACTTAACTTAAGTGCTTCAATGTTAATTTTTGTTAAGTATTGCTTTACTATTTGTTAACTAATCCTAAATAAATTCTTAACAGACCGCTAATACGTTTGCAAAAATTATAAACGTATGACTAAGCAACAATTCCTTCCTGCATACAAAAAATTGGCCTGTATGCTTGCTTGTTTGTTTTGGCTTTCCATTGGGTTTGCTCAAAACGGTGTAATTAAGGGTAAGGTATCCGATGCAACCAATAACAACAGTTTATCCGGAGTTACTGTTAAATTATTGTCGGATGGTACCGTAGTTACTTCAAATGAATCAGGTGAGTTTTCGCTGAATGGAAAAACCGGGGATAAAATAGAATTAAGTTATGTGGGCTATGCAAAACAAACCATAGTTATTAATGGAGATTCGTTTTTAAATGTTGCACTTTTTGTATCCAACGATCAATTGGAAGAAGTAGTAGTTACCGCCTTGGGTATTAGAAAAGAAAAGAAGAAATTAGGCTATGCAGTGCAGGATGTAAAAGGCGAAGAACTTACCCTTGCCCGCGAAACCAATGTAGTTAACCAACTTGCCGGTAAAATAGCGGGTGTTACAGTTGTAGGCAGCAATTCGGGTATTGGCGGTTCTTCAAGGGTTTCTATCCGTGGGGAACGCTCACTTAACCTGAACGCAAACCAACCGCTGTATGTGGTAGATGGTGTACCCATCAGCAATGCCATTACCGGTGGCAGTGGCCGTGGCAACCTTGAAGTGGATTTTGGCAATGGTGCGGGTTTTGTAAACCCCGATGATATTGAAAGCATGAGCGTGCTGAAAGGCCCTGCTGCATCTGCTTTGTATGGTTCACGCGCTGCAAACGGGGTAATACTTATTAAAACAAAATCGGGTTCAAAATCAAAAGGTATTGGTGTAGAAATAAACAGCAATGCAACTTTTGAATCTGCGCTTAAGCTACCTGAATACCAAACGGTGTATGGACAGGGAAATGGAAACGGTGGCGATTTTGCCTTTAGTAATGGTGCCGGTGGCGGTCAAACCGATGGTACCGATGAAGGTTGGGGTCCTTCTTTTCGCGGTCAGCTTTATCCTCAGTACAATTCACCGCGTACACTCAATGGTCAGCCGATTCCTTTTACCGGTGGCGATTTAAATGCACCCGCCGGAAGTGTAATTACCCCTACGCTTTGGGAAGCAGATAAAGACAACCTGAAAAATTTTCTTGAAACAGGTCAAACCTTTACCAACAACGTTGCTTTGGTAGGTGGCAATAAAGATGGAGACTTTCGCTTAAGCTATACCAATCTCGATCAAACAGGTATTGTTCCCAATACCGACCTTAACAGGAATACCATTTCGCTTTCCGGCGGATATAAATTTAATAATAAGCTTTCTGCACGTACATTTTTAAGCTACATAAAAAGTGAAAGCGGTAACCGTCCTTCCATAAGTTATGGTACCGAAAGTATCATGTACCTTTTTAATTGCTGGTTACCTGCATCGGTAAAAGTAAGCGACATGGAAAGGCTTTGGATGAATGGTGCGGAAAACCTGCGTCAGTATGGATGGAACTATAATTACCATGATAATCCTTACCTGACCGTAAGGGAAAACACCAACAGTCAGAACTACGACAGGATAATAGGTAATGTATCGTTAAGCTATGAATTTACAGATTGGTTAAGGCTTACCGTTCGTACTGCTACCGACTTTAGCAATGAAGTGCGCGAATACAAGCGTGCTTTCAGTACACAACGTTTCCCTTTCGGACAATACAGAAGGGTAATAATCAACAATGAAGAGCGTAACACCGACTTTCTGCTTGCCTTTAATAAGGAAGTAACTGATGACTGGGCAGTAACAGCCAATTTTGGAGGAAACCAAATGATTCAAACTAATGAGTTTGATGAAACCGTAGCAGGTCAACTTAATATTCCTGACATTTATAACCTTACCAACAGTCGTATACCACTGGTAGCCGATCAGCGTAATATTGGAAAGCGTATCAATAGCCTTTACGGATCTGCGGGCGTTGGTTGGAAGAATAAAATTTTCCTTGATTTCACCGGTCGTAATGACTGGAGCAGTGCACTTACATTACCCGAAAATCTGAAGCCATTTGGCACAGAAGATAATTCTTATTTCTACTCATCTGTAGCATTGAGCACTGTTGTAAGCGAAATGATTACCATGCCTGCCTTTATCAGTTTTGCAAAGGTTCGTGGCAGCTTTTCACAAGTGGGTAACGATACCGATCCTTTTACCTTTACACAATCTTACAACCCAAGCGATCCTTTCGGTTCATCGCAGGTGTATGGCGAAACGGACCGCCTGGCCAACTTAAACCTGAAACCTGAAATCAGCAATGCATGGGAAATTGGAGCTGATGTACGTTTATTTAAAAACCGCATGGGTATTGACTTTACCTACTACACAAGCAATACCATCAACCAGATTTTACCATTGCCGCTTTCACTTACTTCGGGTTACAATACCCGTGTAATTAATGCAGGAAAAATTAAGAACTGGGGTTATGAAGCCATGCTGAATTTTAAAACCATTCAAAAGAAAAACTTTACCTGGACAACGGATATAAATTTCAGTGCCAACCGCAGTGAAGTAATTGAGCTTACCGATGGACTAACCAACTATGTAATGGCAAGTCGCCGTGTAACTGTGGAAGCACGTGTGGGTGAGCGCATGGGTAATATGTATGGTATTGGTTTTGCAAGGGTGCAAAGTTCGGATCCCAATGCGCCTTACTACGATAAGTCGGGTGCGTTTACAGGCCAAATGGTTTTTGATCCAAATAATGGACGCCCGGTACGCACAACCAATCGCATACTGTTAGGCAATTACAATCCTGATTGGCTGATGGGTATCAACAACACCTTTACATTTAAAGGTGTGCGTCTTGGTTTTCTTTTTGACATACGCAGCGGTGGTGAGTTGTATAGCGAAACCCAAACCGTTGGTCGTGAAGGTGGCATTATTACCGAAACATTGGAAGGCCGTGCTGATGGATATGATTTAAGCAAAGAAGGAAACGGTGTAATAGGTGATGGTGTGGTATTTGTAAACGGACTACCGCAGGCTAATACCAAAAAAGTAAGTGCGCGCGAATGGCATTCGGCATGGACCGGTGGACGCGGTATTGCAGAAGGTGTAATGTATGATGCATCTTTTGTTAAGCTGCGTGAATTATCTATTGGTTATATGATTCCCGATAAATTCTGGGGACCCAAACTTCCTTTGCGTGGTGTAACGCTTTCATTGGTAGGCCGTAACCTGATGCTATGGGATAATGTACCACATATTGATCCTGAAGTAATGAGTTATTCCGGTGGCACTGCATTACCCGGTATTGAAAACATGAGTATCCCAAGCACAAGAAGCTATGGCGTAAACCTGAGCATTAAACTATAAATTATTTAATATACATATAAATAAAATATATGAACCGTAAAATTTTTATACTCACGGCTATTCCAGTACTGCTTTTTGTTCAAAGCTGTACCAAGGACTTTGCCGAAGTAAATACCAACAACAACGTTCCTACTGCAGTTAATGCAGATCTCCTGCTCAGTGGGGTTATTCGCAACACTATGAATCAGCAGGTAAGCGATGCATGGGGTATTGGAAACCTGGTATCTCAATACAATGCTAAAATTCAGTTTGTAAACGAGGACCGTTACCTGTGGAATGAGCAGAACGGTGTTTGGAATTCGGTATATGGCAACTACAGAAACCTGCAGAATATTTTTACGCAGGTAGGTGGATCAGAAAGCGATGCATATCATGGCATTGCACTCGTGCTGAAATCATGGATGTTTAGTGTAGCTACCAATGCCTATGGCGATATTCCTTACTCGGAAGCAGGCAAAGCCAAGCAGGAAGCTAACTATACCCCGAAGTATGACAAGCAGGAAGATATTTACAATGGTATTCTTGCTGATTTAAAAAAGGCGAATGAAATATTGGGGCGTTCTACCAACAGCGTTTCCGGTGATATACTATATGGTGGTGGTACCGGTGCAGCACTAAAATGGCGCAAGCTCGCCAATTCATTAAGGCTTCGTTTATTAATGCGCATCAGTAAAAAGAAAAATGTAAATGCGGAGATGCAGGAAATTTTGGGTAATCCTTCCAACTTCCCCATTTTCACTTCGAATGCAGATAATGCAGAACTTAAATACCTGCCAAGTGCGCCCAATCAATGGCCTTTATATGGTGCAAGGGTAGGTTCATTTGATGAAATCAGGTTGAGCAAAACGCTTGCAGACAGGTTAACTGCGTTGAATGATCCTCGTTTACCTGTATTCGGTCGCCCTTCGCAAAAATCAGTTGCAGCAGGGTCCCCAAAAATTGAAGGCATACCCAATGGCCTGGGCGATGTTGCAGCATTGAATTACAATAGTGGGCCACAAGGTGTTTCACGTGTGGGATATACGTTTGCATGCCTTGTGTGTAACGATCCCGGACAAGCGGTACCAGACCCTGCAGCACCACGTGGTATTTTAATGAATTATGCTGAATTACAATTTATACTTGCCGAAGCTCGTGAAAGCGGAATGATTACGACAGGTGATGCAGCTACCTATTACAAAAATGGTATGGATGCCAACTTCATTTATTGGAAGTCATTGGTGCCTGCACAATATGGTATTGATGTAACACCTTCAGCCAGTTATTTTGCACAGGATGCAGTTGCCTATACCGGTACTACTGCCCAAAAACTTGAAAAGATTTATTTGCAGCGCTGGATTGCCATGTATTTCAATGGTCTTGAAAGCTGGTTTGAATGGCGCCGTACCAATAGCCCTGCTATTGTACCGGGTCCTGATAACCTCAATGGGAATAAAGTTCCTGTTCGTTATATTTATCCTTTGAGCGAGCAATCCTTGAATGAAGCCAACCGTACCGAAGCGGTTACAAGACAAGGTAATACGGATGACATCAACACAAAAATGTGGATCTTACAATAAGATAATACCTATCTTTTCACCCATAAAAAGCCCGGTGGTTTCCGTCGGGCTTTTTATTATTTTACCATCATGAACCGATTGTTTTGTAAAGCACTATGCGTAGGCATTATTGCATCTCTTTCTCTTGTAAATGCAGATGCGCAGCAGGCAAATACTTTTTTTACAGTACCTGGCCTCAATGAATATTGTAACATAAATCCCGAAGGAAAATCAGTGCTGCCAAGTGGTCGATATGTAAGCCCTGCCGGTAAAACCATACGCATTACACATGATCCTTTTGGCATGGCCGTTTCACCGGATGGGAATATGGCTATCACGTTGCACAATGGTGTTGTTACACTTATTGATCTAGCTTCTATGGGTACTACGCGCATACCGGGCTATGATGGCAAAATAAAATCTCCGCTCAGTAACGGATCATTTCTTGGCGTAGCTTTTCATCCCACATTATCACAGGTGTATCTAAGCGGTGGTGATAATGGTGCAGTAATTGTGTATGATTATAAAAATCTCAAATCCATTGATTCTATTTCGTTGAATGGAACCGTTGATGGAAAAACTTTTGAAGACAGTTTTACCAGCGATTTGCTTTTCCATAAAGGTTCAAATGAATTGCTTGTATTGGATCGTGGAAATTTTAGAATGGTGCGTATTGATGTATCAACGCGTAAGCTAAAAGCAAGCATACCTACCGGCAGGCAGCCATTTGGTTTAGCTATCAGTCCCGATGGTAAAACGGCTTTGGTGGCAAACGTTGGCATGTACGATTATAAACTTGTTGAAGGTTCCACACAGGAAAATGCCAATAGCCAAATGATTAGCCGTCATCCCTATGGCGACAACACAAAAGAATCGCGCGAAGGAATCACTTTTGAAGGCAAAAACATACCGGCAGTGGGTGATCCTAATTCTCCTGAAGGAATGAGTGTGTTTGTCATAAACCTTACCAATAATACTGTTACCTACAAATTAAAAACAGGTTTGCTGATTGGTGAAATGGTAGAAGATGCCCAAGTAACTGGTGGTGCAAGTCCAAATTCTATTGTAGTAGGTAGTCGTTACGCTTATGTAACCAATGCCACCAACGATAATATTGCCATTATTGATTACCGTACAGGAAAAGTGCAAGGTCTTATTCCCATTAAAGTAGATAAGCGGCTTGATAGCATGCGCGGCTTACTTCCCTTTGGTATTTGCATGAGTAAAGATGAAAAAACTTTATACACTGCATTGCTAGGTTTTAATGCAGTAGCGGTAATTGATATCGCAACACAAACAACTACCGGATTAATCCCAACAGGTTGGGGACCTGCAAGGGTTCTACTTGGCCGCGATGAAAAGGAAATGTATATAATTTCATGTCGTGGTTATGGTGCAGGACCCAATGGTGGTAAAGATTTTATAAAGCCTGTGCAAGGTACTTATGTAGGCGATATTCAATTAGCTACCTTTCAAAAAGTTGCTATGCCCGATAAAGCAACTTTACTGGATTATACCAAAACATGTATCAGCAATACTTTCGTTGAAAAAAATATTGCCGGCGTCAAGCTTGGCCCGTTACCCGTACTGCCGGGCGCTACACCTTCACCCATTAAGCATATTGTTTTTATTACCAAAGAAAACAGGACCTATGATGAGGTGTTTGGGCAATTAAAACAAGCAAAAGGAGACCATACGCTTGCACGCTACGGAACACAGGTAGATATTCTGGGAAGAAATGATACACTTCGCAAAGTAGATGTAATGCCGAATCATAAAAAAGCGGCAGAACAATTTGCATTCAGCGATAATTTTTATTGCGACAGCGATGCAAGCATACATGGCCACCATTGGATGGTAGGTGTAATACCCAACGAATGGGTGGAAACCAACAGCAGTGTAAGCAAAACAGCAAAACTATTTTCATCTGCTCCAGGCAGAAGGTTTCCTGGTTCTACAGGAAGTATGGACCCCGAAGATTATGCAGAAATCGGCGGACTTTGGGAAGCGCTTGAAAGACGTAATGTTTCCTTTTACAATTTTGGAGAAGCCAATGAAACAGCGCATGTTCGCGAAGAGTGGTACGATACCGCCACCGGTGCCGCACACCTTGTAATGGTACCTATGCAAAATGCTTTGTGGAAACGCACATCTACCAATTTTGCCGGTTACAACATGAATATTCCGGATCAATTTCGTATGAAACAATTTGAAGTAGAATTTACCCGCATGTGGTTAAACGGAAAGGATACCCTGCCGCAATTAATCACCGCCATGCTACCCAATGATCATGGTACGGGCCCACATCCGGAAGATGGCTATCCCTTTGCACATTCCTATATGGCCGATAACGATTTGGCGGTTGGAAGAATGCTGCATTTTTTAAGCCGCACGCCTTACTGGAAAGATATGCTTGTAATTATTACCGAAGATGATCCGCAAGGTGGTGTTGATCATATCGACGGACACAGAAGTGTATTAATGATGGCAGGCCCCCATGTAAAAAAAGGACACGTATCCAATACCCATGCCAACTTTGGTTCTATACTCAAAGTGATTTATAATATCCTGGATATTCCTTATGTAAATCACTATGACGCAACGGCATCGTTGTTAAGCGATTTTTTTACAGATAAGCCAGATTTTACACCATATAGTTTGGTGTACCCCGATAAGCGTGTATTTGATTGGGATAAGGCGATGAAAAAATATAACCAACCCATTGACTGGCGCAAAATTGAACAAGGGCCTGCTATGGATGATGCAGGTGAACAGCGTGTAGACCATTACAAAAAGACAGGTGGACAATAATTATCATTTTTACAAAAATTGCAGCTATGAAAACTTTGTTGTGCCGGATTGCCATTCCCGCCTTTTTATTACTGAGTATAAATTTATTTGCCCAAAAGGAAAAAGTAATTAACCTCCCTAACGGATGGTCACTGACACCGGCAGGGAAACAGGTTACGGTTGGTGATCTTCCATTGAATATGGCTGTATCGCCGGACAAAAAGTTTATAGCCATTACCAATAACGGGCAAAGCGATCAGTCGGTACAATTGCTCAATGTAAAAAAGGGAAAGATTACGGACAGTGTTAGGATGGTGAAAAGCTGGTATGGGCTTGTTTTTAGCGGCGATAACAAAACATTGTATGCATCTGGTGGAAATGACAATCGTATCGAAGTTTTCAATGTAAGAAAAGGGAAACTCACATTAAAAGATAGCATCATTTTAGGTAAACCATGGCCGGTAAAAATATCTCCGGCAGGCATGGATATTAACGCTGTAACCAATACGCTGTATGTGGTTACCAAGGAGAATAACATGCTGTATATTATTTCACCCCAAACCAAATCCATAGATAGCTTTCCGCTGCCATCAAAAGCATATAGCTGTAAATTATCCAACGATGGAAAGCAATTGTATATTTCGCTATGGGGTGCAGATGCTTTATTGGTTTGGAACACGCAAACGAAACTGTCAATTGCAACCATTCCAATTGGTGACAATCCAAATGAACTGCTGCTGACGAAAGATGGCAAGCATCTTTTTGTTGCCTGTGCAAACGATAACACGGTTGCAATGTTGGAAACATCTTCTTTAAAAGTACTGGAAGTACTTACTACTTCGTTGTATCCCAATGCACCCAACGGTTCTACACCTAATGGCCTTGCATTGAGCGGTGATGGAAATACGCTTTACATTGCCAATGCTGATAATAATTGTCTTGCCGTATTTGATGTGAGTGAAAAAGGTGAAAGCCGTAGCAAAGGATTTATTCCTACCGGTTGGTATCCTACATCGGTGCGTACCATTGGTAAAAAAATTTATGTGGCTAATGGCAAAGGTTTAAGTTCGTTTGCAAATCCTTATGGGCCAAGCCCTGTACAAAGCCGCAACTCGGTCATTTATCAGCAGGGAGATCCTAACAAACCTATGAAAGTGCAATATATTGGTGGGCTGCTGAGAGGTAGTCTTTCAATAATTGAAGAAACCAACGGACAACAGCTTGCCGCATATAGTAAACAGGTATATGCTAACACACCATATACCAAGGATAAAGAACTATTAGCGCAGGGCGAAGCTGGCAATCCTATTCCCATGAAAGTAGGTGACCCTTCTCCTATCAAACATGTATTTTACATTATTAAAGAAAACAGAACCTACGACCAGGTATTGGGTGATATGCCGCAAGGAAACGGCGATACTTCCATTTTGCTATTTGGTAAAAAATATACGCCAAACCAGCATGCACTTGCCGAACAATTTGTGCTATTGGATAATTTTTATGTTGATGCCGAAGTAAGCGCTGACGGGCATAACTGGAGCACGGCTGCCTACGCTAATGATTATACTGAAAAAACCTGGCCTACAAGTTATAGTGCAAGGGGCGGAACATACGATTACGAAGGTCAGAAAGAAATTGCGTACCCCCGTGGCGGTTTTATTTGGGATCATTTAAACAGGGCAGGTATTTCTTACCGGAACTATGGTGAGTTTACAGATGGTTATAAGCCTAATTTAGCATCGCTTGAAAATAATACCTGTAAATACTTTACTGGTTATACGCATAATGTGCGCGATACATCGCGTTTTTACCAATGGAAACGCGATTTTGATTCGCTTCTTGCCATTAATAAAGTGCCTGCATTTAATTCATTACGTTTTGGTAACGACCATACAGAAGGGTTGCGCATTGGAAGACCAACACCCTTTGCGCATGTTGCAGATAACGATTATGCAGTTGGACTTTTTGTAGAGTATATAAGCAAAAGTCCGATATGGGATAAATCTGCAATATTTATACTGGAAGATGATGCACAAAATGGTCCTGATCATGTAGATGCACATCGCTCGATTGCTTTTGTAGCAGGTGGTTTTGTAAAGCGTGGATTAGTAGACCATACACCTTATACTACTTCCGGTATGTTGCGTACCATGGAACTTATTCTTGGTTTGCCACCCATGAGTCAATACGATGCAGCGGCTATGCCTATGTGGCGTTGTTTTTCACCCAATGTAAACTTGAACGGGTTTGCTGCAATAAGGCCCGATGTAGACTTTGATGAAAAAAATAAGGAAGAAAATAAATGGGCGGCCATCAGTGAAACACTCGATTTTAGTAAAGAAGATATGGCGCCCGATTTATTGTTTAATGAAATTATATGGCGTGCCGTAAAAGGCCTTGATAACCCCATGCCTGCACCAAGACGCGGGGCGTTTGTAACGTTGAGAGGGGATTGATTTATTTATGGTTAACTGTTTATGATTTATGGTTTATTATTTGTTGTTTATGGTTTATAGTTGGTGTGAGTTAGTAGTTTGGGTGGATGGAAATTGATTTTTAAGGCTATGATGATAGAATTGAAACAGGTATTGAAAAAGGGAACAATATTTACAGTGCTGGGGTTAGCAATGGCTGTTTTATCCTTTGCACAATCTATGGATTCTGCAAAGCTGAAAAGCATAGGAACAGATACATTGGATGAAGTAATTATTTCCGCATCAAGGCATCCCGAAAGAAGTTTCACTGCGCCGTTTTCTATTGACCGTATGCTGAAGCCTATGCAGGAGATGCACAATGCGCGGAACCTGCCCGAAGCTATGGCCTATATGCCCGGTGTGTTTGTACAGAAAACAAATCATGGTGGCGGATCTCCTTTTTTACGCGGGCTTACCGGCAATCAAACCCTGCTGATGTTGGATGGAATCAGGGTAAACAATGCCGCTTTTCGTTTTGGCCCCAACCAATACCCGAATGTGATAGATGCCTACACGCTTGAACGTATAGAAGTACTAAAAGGCAGTGGTAGCGTGCAATATGGCAGCGATGCAATGGGCGGTGTGATACAAGCTATTACCAACGATGTACGGCTTGACGAAGCAACAGGCTGGGCTACTCGATTTGGCGGGCGCATTACTTCGCAGGATATGGAATATACCGGCAGGGCCGAAGCAACCTACACAGCTAAAAGCTTTGGCATTTCAGGCGGTTATACCTTTCGTCAGTTTGGCGATTTGTACGGCGGCGATACTACCGGCAGACAAACACCTTCGGGATATGATGAACGCAACTGGAACCTGAAAGCAAAAATGGCATTGGGCAACAAATACACGCTAACGGCCTCGGCTCAACAGGTAACACAACGGGATGTGCCACTCTACCATCGTGTAAAACTGGAGAATTTTGAATATTACAATTTCGAGCCGCAAAAAATGCTCATCAGTTATGCGCGGCTGCAGGCACACCTGCAAAGTGGTGCTTTAAAAGGATGGAGTATAACACCCCTCTATAAAAAAAGCGTAGAAGGCAGGCAGTATCACCGCAACGGAAATGCAAACTATTTTCAAGAAGAAGACAACGTAGCTACATGGGGCGTTGTTGCTGAAACAGAATGGCAGATAATGCCTTTCTGGACATCAGGTACAGGTATAGAATACTACCACGATAAAGTGAACAGTGAAAGAAATATTACCAACAACAGCAATACGATTTCTGCGAGAGGTTTGTACCCTGATGGCGCTGCACAAGTTAATGCTTCGGTGTTTAGTTTGCACCATTTTAACTGGAAAAACTGGAAAGCAGAAGCAGGCATCCGCTTCAACAGGATTGAGAACCGCATACCCGGAAAAAATCTTAGCCTTCCCGGGACTGTTTTTGAAGATGCAGAACTGGTTTCGGATGCATGGGTAGGAAACGCCTCGTTGCTTTATCAAATCAATAACACCCATGCTTTTTTTGGCAATATCAGCAGTGGTTTCCGTGCGCCCAATATTGATGACCTTGGCACACTTGGGCTGGTAGATTTTCGCTACGAAATTCCTGCTTATGATTTACAACCGGAACGTAACATCAATACTGAAATCGGATATCGCTTACGGACCCATAAACTTCAATTACAAGCAACTGCTTTTTACATGCACCTCAGCGATCTTATTGTGCGCGTAAGGCAAGGCACCGATTCATTGGAAGGCTTTCCGGTTTTTGTGAAAACAAATGATCAGGAATCCTATATTAAAGGATTTGAATTGAATGGTAGTTACGAACCCATTAAAGGTTTGACCATTACTGCTTTACTTTCCAAACAATACGGGCAAAATCATAGCCGAAATGAACCGATGCGGCGTATCCCTCCTACACACGGACTTGGCACCGTGAAGTATGCAAAACAACGGTGGTGGCTTGCTGCAGAAATGCAATGGGCAGCCGAACAGGACAGGCTTGCACAGGGCGATAAGGATGATAACAGGATTCCGAAAGGTGGAACACCTGCATGGCAGGTAGTAAATATGCATGGCGGTTACCTGACAAAAAAAATGCAACTACGCGCTACCTTTTCAAATATTCTAAATGAAGATTACCGCACGCATGGTAGTGGCATGAATGGCATGGGACGGGCACTAACTTTTTCAGCACTTTTTTCTTTATCAAATAAATAAAATATGACCCCTGCACAAACCGCAGATTGGATAATTGCCTTATACAACCGGCATGGCAACGCCGATTATATCGGAGAACCGGTAAGTCAGCTTGAACACATGTGTCAATGCGCACAACTAGCGGAAGATTCGGACGCTGATGAAGAAATGATACTTGCCGCATTTTTTCACGACATCGGCCATTTGTATGAGCACTATACGCAAAAAGATGCGCTGTATATGGATGGATATGGCACGGTTGACCACGAAAAACTCGGCGCTGATTTTGTACGTAAATCAGGTTTTTCAGAGCGCATCGCAAAACTCGTTGGCAGCCATGTAGATGCAAAACGATATCTCACTACAACGGATGCCGCGTACTATGGCAAACTTTCCGAAGCAAGTAAAGAAACCCTTCGCATGCAAGGTGGCCCCATGACGCCCACTGAAATTGATATATTTGAAGCAGACCCATTGCATAAAGAATATATTCAACTTAGGCTTTGGGATGAACAGGCAAAAGAAACGGAAGTTCCTATCCCCGATTTAAAAAAATATCACCAAATCATCATCAACCAATTAACCAAAAATTCCCATGCTACCAATTAAACTCGTTGTGTTTGACCTTGCAGGTACTACCGTATATGATGATGGCAGTATAGCCACAGCTTTTCGTGAAACCATGAAGGCCTATGGTTACGAAATTCCTGTGTTGGATATTAATCCACTAATGGGGTATCATAAACCGCTTGCCATTCGAATGATGCTTGAAAAATACGAACCGGATACTGGTTTGATCAGCGATGAAAGGATTGCTCACATCCATGCAAGGTTTCAGGATGAAATGGTAGCATACTATGCTAATGTGCCAACCCTCAAGGCTTTACCTTTTGCCGAAGAAGTTTTTGCCGGCTTGCGTACCAAAGGCATTAAGATAGGTCTCAATACCGGTTTTTCCAGAAAAATTGCAGACACCATTATGGCGCGGTTGGGTTGGATGCAACAAGGTGTTGCCGACTATCTTGTTACAAGCGATGAAGTACCTGCCGGAAGGCCGCACCCGTTTATGATTGAACGAATGATGGGGATGGCAGGCATAACTGATGCAAAACAAGTAGTAAAAGTAGGCGATACAGAAGTAGATGTAATGGAGGGGAAAAATGCAGGTTGCTTGTACGCTATTGCCGTAACCACAGGTGCATTTACGATGAAAGAATTATTGCCTTATGAACCAGACTTTATTATAAACGGGCTCGATGAATTGATGCCCATACTGGAAACAGTTGCATGATACAAAATCATATTGCAAAACTCAAAAATGTATTAGCTGGTAAACAAGATTGGGTTACGGTTGTGTTTGCAGCTTTGGTTACCTTTTCGGTTTATACCTGCATGTATGGTTACCGTAAAACATTTACCGCTGCAGGCTTTTCCAACCAGGCATTGTGGGGTATTGATTTTAAAATATGGTTGGTAACCGCACAGGTAATCGGCTATATGCTCAGCAAATTTTATGGAATCCGTTTTATTGCTGAAAACGTTGGGAAAAATCGCGCTTCCATTATTCTAAAACTGATTACGGCAAGCTGGCTGGCATTATTGGGATTTGCACTTGTTCCTGCACCCTATAATATCCTTTTTCTTTTTCTGAACGGTTTTCCGCTTGGCATGATATGGGGGTTGGTTTTTAGTTATGTAGAAGGCAGAAAAACAACCGAGCTAATGGGTGCGGTACTTGCATCGAGTTTTATTTTTGCTTCGGGATTTGCCAAATCCATTGGCGCATGGCTTATGCAAACCATGCATGTTTCCGAACATTGGATGCCGTTTACCGCTGGTGCTATTTATTTTTTACCACTTGTACTATGCACCGTATTGCTAGAAGCTATTCCGGCGCCTACAGCAGAAGATCAGGCGCAGCGATGCGTGCGGCAACCTATGAATAAACAAGCACGCAAAAAGCTTATCCGGCAGTTCTTACCCGGTTTGGTTTTGCTGATCATTTCATACATTCTGTTAACCATACTGCGCGATTTCCGCGACAATTTTGCCAATGAAATTCTAGGAGAGCAAGGGCTTACCGGTAAAGCATATATTTTTACCCAAACAGAAACGCCGGTAGCTATTTTAGTGCTTGCCGCCATGAGTCTTTTAATGTTGATTAAAAATAATTTCACTGCATTTTATTTCAATCATATCATTATAATATGTGGTTGGTTTTGTGCACTCCTATCCACCCTACTCTTTTCAGGCGCCTACATTTCTGCTTTTAGTTGGTTTTTGCTCGTAGGCATCGGTTTATACCTCGCTTATATTCCCATCAATTGTTTGTACTTCGACCGCATGATTGCAAGTTTTCGCCTTACCGCAAATGTTGGATTTATTATGTATGTGGCCGATGCTTTTGGGTATCTCGGCAGCGTAGTTGTTTTGTTTGTAAAACAGTTTAGCTCGCTGCAGCTTTCATGGACATCCTTTTTTATGCAATGCGTAATTGGCATGTCCGTAATAAGTATTATTTGTATGTTAGCAACGATGGTTTATTACCGAAAAAAATATCATTTATATTTAAAAAATATTGCATGGAAAGAAGTACAGCCATTGTAATAGGCGCGGGTATCGTAGGGCTTGCACACGCAAGGGCATTAAGTTTGAAAGGCTACTTGGTAACTGTTTTTGAAAGGCATCCGCAAGCCATTGGTGCGTCTATCCGCAATTTTGGCATGGTATGGCCTGTGGGGCAGCCAGATGGTGTGTTGTATGACCGTGCCTGCCGCAGCCGCGAAATATGGAAGTCCATTTGCACCCGCGCCAACATTTGGCACGATGAAGTGGGAAGCCTCCACATTGCCACCCACGCCGATGAAGTTGCAGCGATGCAGGAAATCGCTGCCGCTTATGAAACTACAAGAAAAATGCAGTGGCTCGATAAAAATGAAGCGTTACAAAAAACGGATTATGCAAATCCCGCCAATACATTAGGCGCGCTTTGGAGCCCTACTGAAATGATTGTAGAAGCAAGAGAAGCTATTCCGGCTTTAGCAAAAGAGCTGGAAGAACAATATGGCGTTAGCTTTCATTTTAGTACTGCCATTAGCCGGGTGGAAGGTGGAAAGGTCTGGTCAGGCAATCGCACCTGGCAGGCAGATCTCGTTTTCATTTGCAGTGGCGTAGATTTTGAAACCCTTTTCCCCGAAAAATTTTCAGCACTCGCCATCACCAAATGCAAATTGCAGATGATGCGGCTGCAATCGCTCCCCGAAGGGAAAAAAATGGGCGAAGCATTGTGCGGGGGCTTATCATTAATACATTATAAGGGTTTTGAAGTGAGTGATGCCCTGCAAGCCTTAAAGCAGCGTTATCAGTCCGAAATGGGTGAATACCTTGCATGGGGTATTCATGTAATGGCCTGCCAAAACCCACTGGGTGAAATAACTGTAGGCGATACCCACGAATATGGATTGCACCTCAATCCCTTTGATAAGGACCACCTGAATCAGTTGGTGCTGGATTACCTGGCGCGGTTTACCGTTTTGGGTAAATACCCAGTGGTGCAAACCTGGAATGGTATTTATGCAAAAATGACCAATGGGCAAACAGAATATATCGAAAGGGTGAACGATCAACTGTACATTGTAAATGGTTTAGGAGGTGCAGGCATGACGCTGAGCTTTGGATTGGCGGAAGAAGTAGTAGGTGATATTTGATGATGATGTGATTTTCATCAAAATCCCATTTCGGTTTACCTATAAGTACTTTTTTTATTTTGCCACACAAATGCTGGCCACATAAAAAAAATGTGTCGATTGATGTTGTGGCAAAACAGCTTGGCTGTCGGCAATATAAACAGACAATTCTTCTAAGGAGATATCATCTAAGCCCATATTAATTAATTGTAAACATAATCAGTTTTACCCTTTCCCATTTCACCTTTACACATTATGTATAAAGTGGCAAAATGGGGACGGAAATATAAAGGGCATATCAATTTGATAATTGCTTTACCTTTTTTCCTGCTATTTTCTTTTCTATCCATCGCACAGCCAACCATCCGCGAAGCTCAATGGAGTAGCCTCATTACCCTCACGCAAGCCAAACCCGATTCGGCATATGCACTGTATAAGGGATACTTACTGCAGGCACGTAAAGAAGGCAACCGGCAAACTGAGGCCAACTGCCTGTTACACATGGGCGAAATACACCTTCATTTCGGGCAGTATAACCTTGCCTTTGAAAACCTGTTGCAAGCCGAAGCTATCTTTCGCCGCGAAGCACAATTTACCGGGCTTAGTAAAACGCTGAACGAACTCGGTAATGTGTACTATTACAATCAGCAAAGGGATAAGGCTTTGGCTTGTTTTCGCGAAGCCTACACGCTGAACGAAAAGTGGCGCAATGCAGCAGGCATGGCGCTTGCAAGCGGCAACATTGGTAAAATGTTTGAAAAACGGATGCGTTACGACTCGGCGTTGTTTTATCAGCAACAGGCATTGCAACTTGCGCAGCAAGCCGGCGATAAAGATATTCTTGCCCGCACTTACGAGCATCTTGGCAGTATTATGGAAGATAATGCCCGCTACGATTCGGCATGGATATTTTACACACAGGCGCATGATCTTTTTGAAGCATCTTTTAATGAAGTAGCGTTGGCAGAAGTGATTAATAACCTTGCCGATGTACTGCGCAAAACCGGAAAAGTGCGTCCAAGTATGGCACTTACCCGTAAAGCCTTGCAAAAGGCAGAAGAAACCAACGATAAGTATCAGCAAAACAGCGCCATGCGAGATTTATCCAAATGCTATAACCTGCTTGGTATAAATGATAGCGCCTATCTCTTTTTAGAACGCAGCCGCGACCTGATGCAGGAAATTTATACCGGCGAAACAAGCAGGCAAACCGCGGTTTTGCAATCTTACTACGATACTGAAAAAAAGAATACTGAAATAGAAAGGTTACAGGCGCAAAAAAGATTTGGGCTTACGCTAATCATAGCATCGCTTGCTATTTTATTACTCGTATCGCTGCTCACTTTTTTATATTTCAGCAAGCAAAAGCTACAAATGCAGGCAGACAGCGAATTGGCTTTGCAAAAAGAAAACATGTATGCTACGCAAAAAAGCCTGATGGAAGCTGAACTACGCAATACTCACTTGCTGGAAGAAAACCTGAAACAGCAACTTGAAGTAAAAAGCAATGAACTTTCGAGTCAACTATTGCACCTGATCCAGAAAAATGAACTGCTTGAAGAAATTAAATCGGGGCTTGCAGGTATTATAAAAAATGATAAACGCGATCAGCGGAAGGAATTGAAAACGCTTTTTAACTCCATCAACCAAAGTTTTAACCGCGATCAGTATTGGGATGAATTTCGTGGCATATTCGATCAGGTACACGGTTCTTTTTTTAAGCACCTGAACGAAACAGGGATTGACCTTTCTCCTACGGAAATGCGGTTATTATCACTTATTAAAATGAATATCAGCTCACAGGATACTGCTACGCTTCTCGGTATTACAACCGATAGTTTACGCGTTACCCGCTACCGTTTAAAGAAAAAATTGGGTTTGGATAACGGGGCCTCGCTAACGGGTTTTGTGCAAAGTATTCATTAAATTTTTTTAACCGCAAAGAGACGGAGATGTATCGCAAAGCACGCAAAGGTGAATCCATTAACTATACAGGTGTGCAACCGAAAGGAAAGAGCGTTATTGCATAAAGAATAAAAGTAAAATATGCCATTTTATGCTATGGCCCTTTAATCATTCACGGTGATATGCTTAGTCTCTTTGCGCGAATTCCTTTATCTCTTTGCGGTTAAAAAAGCAAGAAGTGTTTGCGTGCCATCTCGCTTAACAATTACTTAATGGTCAAAAAAATGGATTGCAAACGTCTGACTTACAGGCAATTGCAATCCAAATTTTGTTGATGTTGCCTTTTTATTTACGCTACCAAAGGCCCTGTTTCCAATTTGTTAACGCTCATTCCTTGGCATTGGTAAACCCGCTATCCAATTTTGTCCCCGAAATCAAACGTCAATTTATGTCGAAACTAAAACTATTGTTTTTGGGATTAACCCTTATAACAGCTTATTCACTTCACGCACAAACAGATGCCGGCGACAGCAGGGCATTATTAAAAGGAAGCATCCGAGATGCACAGAATAAAAGCAAGCTAAGCGGTGCTACCTTATTGGTTACTGGTTCTACACTTTCTACCGTTGCTGATGTAAACGGTAACTTTTCATTATCGCTGCCTGCAGGTAACCAAAAATTACTGGTTAGCTATCTTGGATATACCGATACAAGCATTTCCGTTTCATTACAAAACGGTGAAACAAAGTTGCTCAATATCAACCTATCTTCCACTAGCAGCGAATTGGGCGGCGTAGTGGTAACCGGTTTCCTACAAGGTCAGGCACGGGCGCTTAATCAGCAGAAAACAGCCGATAATATTAAAAATGTAATCTCATCCGATCAGATAGGTCGTTTTCCCGATCCCAATGCTGCCGAAGCATTGCAAAGGGTACCCGGCGTAAATATTGAACGCGATCAGGGAGAAGGGCGCTACGTATTAGTGAGAGGTCTTGCGCCGCAGTTTACCAACATGAATGTAAATGGTGAGCAAATACCAAGTCCCGAAGCCGGTGTGCGTTTTGTGGCGCTCGATGCTATTCCAAGCGATCAGTTGGCAAGTATTGAAGTAACCAAAAGCCTTACACCCGATATGGATGGTGATGCAGTAGGTGGTTCGGTAAACCTGATAACACGGCAGGCTAATAACCAAAACCTGCATGTGAATGGTTCGTTGGTAGGTGGTTACAACAACCTCATGAAACAACCCAATATCCAGGGTCAGCTTTCGGCCGATAAGCGTTTTGGAAAAGATCAAAAACTGGGTGTACTGGTCAATGCCAACTATTACCATAACCATCTTGGCAGCGATAACTGGGAACAAAGTGTTGGCGATAACGAAGTAGAACTGCGCGATTATGAATTGGTAAGAACGCGTTTGGGATTAAGTTCTACGATTGATTATAAATTTAATAACCGCAACGAAGTGTACCTGCGTGGTTTATACACAAGGTTTACTGACCGCGAATGGCGTCGCAGGTATGTGTTTATTCCCGAAGACGAGGAGATTGAAAAAATGACCAAGGACCGTTTTGAAGAGCAAACGATTTTGAGCATTAATATGGGTGCCAAACACAACTTCAATAAGTTTTATTTGAACTATGAAGGGCAGTATAGTGAAGGCCGTCAGAATACGCCTTACGATCACGAATTAAGCTTTATTGCAGGCTTGCCTAGCGAACTATCATTTCCTGATTCAAAGTTTCCCAATATCAATGCTCCGGGTTTTAATGATAATACCAACTATGAATTTAATGATGTAACCTATGGAAAAACGTTGGCAAAAGATCGCAACATTACGGCAAAGTTTGAAGTAGGTGTACCATATACGCTAAAGAATAGTACCGGGGTTTTCAAATTCGGTGGTAAGGTTCGTTTTAAAGAAAAAAGCTATAGCATTACAGAAGATGTGTATGAAAGCGAAGGTGGCGTACCGGATGCTTCTGCATTTGATCAGGATCCAGTTAAGGATAAGTTTCTTGATGGCCGTTATAATTTAGGCAGGCCATTATATACAAGCAGTTTCAATAATTTTTTTAATGCCAATGCGGGATTGTTTGAATTGGATGTAGAAGGAAAAGCGATTACTGAAGCGGTAGAAGCGTACGATGCTACAGAAGATGTGTATGCGGCATTTGTAATGGCTAAACAACAATGGAAAAAATTGATGCTATTGGGTGGCGTGCGTTACGAAAACACTAAAGTAAATTATAATAGTAAAGATGTAATTATTGATGGTGCCGGCGACCTTGCTGCCATAACACCCATAAGTGGTGGAACTACCTACGATTTTTTCCTTCCACAGGTACAGGCACGTTATGCTTTAAGTAAATTTTCTAACCTGCGGGGTGCAGCTACTTTTAGCTATGCAAGGCCTAATTTTGAAGAAATTGTTCCGGCGCAGGAAGTAAACCAGGAAGATAATGAAGCTACGCTTGGAAATACACAATTAAAGCCGGTAAGCGCGCTGAACCTTGATGCCATGTATGAACATTATTTTGGAAATGTAGGTATCGTTTCTGTTGGTTTGTTTTATAAAAAGCTTGATGATTTTATTTATCGACGGGTTATTTTCGGAAGTCCTTATCCACTTACGGGAACGCCAACGATTGAAAGCATCGATGTAATTCAGGCGCAAAATGGTAATGTGGCCAATGTGGGCGGTATTGAACTTGCCTTTCAGCGTAAACTCGATTTTTTACCCGGCTTTTTGAAAAACCTGAGCCTTTATGCCAACTATACCTATACCAATAGTAAAGCCACTATTCAGAGCCGCGATGCCGATGAAAATAAACCTGATGAAGAAGAAGAAATTAAACTCCCCGGTCAAGCAGATAACGTAGGTAACTTTTCTTTGGCTTATGAAAGCAAAAAATTCATGTTGCGGGCAGCGCTCAATTTTAATGGTACTTACCTGAGCGAAGTAGGTGGCAGTAAAGATGAAGATTTATATGTAAAAAACCGGGCACAACTCGATCTGAGTGCAAGCTATGTGATTAATAAAAGATTCAGGTTATTTACAGAGTTTTTAAACATAACCAATCAGCCATTTGAAACTTATCAGGGCAACGAAAACACCTTTGTGCAAAGAGAATTTTACGGATGGTGGGCAAGGCTTGGTGTGAAATTTGACCTTGAAAAAATTACCAAATAATCATTTAAATATATACGAAATTATATGCAACGTTTTTTAACCATAGCTGCATTATCGTTCCTGCTCGTATTCGTTGCGGGTTGCGATAAGGAGAAAGATGATATTGTAATGCCACTTAAGAGTGATGCATTTCCACAAGTAATCCGCTTTGATGATGAAGGCGATGGAGATCTGGAAGATGAAGATAAGTTTAGTTTCAAGCTCGTACTTAACGATCGGGTAGATCCTGATGTCGAAGAATTGGGTGGAAAAATAGTACCGCTTGAAAATGATGTAACGGTAAGTTTTGAAGTAAGCGATTTTGAAGGCTTCTCAAAAATCAGCGATTATATACTCAATGGAACCGCTTTTTATGAAGTGGATGATTGCACTACTTCGGAAGATAATGGTATAGACCTGAAATTGGTATTTGACCGCAATACAGGAATTGGAAGCGTAACTTTTCCAAAAGATGTGGAAGAAATTGAAGTGGAGTTTGAAGTAGATGAAAATCTGTTTGATGATAACCTATTGAACACGGATGACCGTTTTATTGAATTTGAAATTACGGATGTAAGCGGTGATAATAAAGTGGTAACCTACAACCCGGCAATCACTTTTACTTATGAACCTTTGGATGATGAAGCTATTTCGGGCGAATGGAAATTGGACCCTTTGAATGATGCACAGTTTGCTAAGTTTAAAGAATTATTTGGTTTGATCAGCAAAGATGTTCGTGAATTGAATGCGGTTGATGTAGATGAGATTCTGATGTCGGTTGAATACGATGAAGTGAAAGTAGAAATTGTATTAAAGGAAACAGAAGTAATAACAGAATGCGGCGATACCGAAACAGTGAATAAAGTAATTGAAATAGAAGCCGGGTTGGAAGAGCTTGACCTGCAAACATTAGAAGGTGAAATAGAATTTGCCGACGATATTGAGCAGGACGATGAGACACTGAAAGAGTTTGTTTACAAAGGTGAGTTTAAAATTACCGGCAGCACCATGGAACTTATCTTAACCGGTGAATATGATGATGATGAAACGGATGAAATAACATTGGTTTTCAGTAAGTAGTATTTGTATAGTAGTAAAATGTAAAGCATGGATATTTTTAAGTTTATAGGTTTAAGTGTATATTTTTTATGTGTGGCAGCATGCGTGTCCTGTAACACCGGTACGGAAACAAATCGGGGCGAATCAGAACAACAAATTCAGGATAGTGTAATCATGATACAGGCGGCTGTAATAACGGATACCGTACCGAATGATACCGACGATCCTGCTATATGGATTCATCCAACCGACCCCGCGCAAAGCCTGATTGTGGGTACCGACAAAGATTCATTGGGTGGCTTATATATTTTTAACCTTGATGGAAAAATAGTAAACAGCGTAAAGGGGATAAAAAGACCGAACAACGTAGATATTGAATATGGTTTAACGTTGGGCGGAAAAGCTGTAGATATTGCAGTAGCTGCTGAAAGACAAACCGGAAACCTAAGGGTATTTTCGCTGCCCGATATGAAGCCCGTAGATGGTGGCGGCATACCTGTTTTTGTGGGAGACACATTACCTATGTACCGCGATTTGATGGGCATTGGTTTATATAAAAACCCTGCCGGAAAAATATACGCCATTGTAGGTCGTAAAACCGGGCCAACCGATGGACGCTATCTTGCCCAATACGAGTTAATGGATAACGGCAAAGGAATAGTGGCAGCAAAAGAAGTACGGCGTTTTGGGAATTACAGCGGTGTAAAAGAGATAGAAGCGATTTTTGTGGATGATAAAATGGGCTATGTGTATTATTGCGATGAGAATGTAGGGATTCGTAAATATTACGCAGACCCTGAAAAGGGGAATGAAGAACTTGCATTATTTGGCACTTCTGGTTTTACCGATGACAATGAAGGTATCAGCATGTATGCAACATCCGACAGTACGGGTTTTATTTTGGTAAGCGATCAGCAGGCGCAGGCTTTCCGCATATTTACGCGTGAGGGAACTAAGGATAATTCACACGATCATGTTTTTCTTAAAACCGTGAAGGTGTCTGCGCTTGAAAGCGATGGTTCCGAAATGGTATCTATTCCTTTGGGAAGATTTTCCAAAGGGTTATTTGTAGCCATGAGTACCGATAGAACCTTCCACTATTTTCATGCAGAAGATATTTTGGGCGATTTGTTGAAATGATAAGACGGGAACAACTAACTACACAGCTTCATCGCTACACCTATTTTTAAAGATAAAGCTGCACCATATGCCGCCAATATCTTGGCCGGTGGGCTTCATCTTCCCACACATGAAATTCAGGGTCCATTTGTTTGTTTCTGAGCGACTGTTCAAGGTGAATATTGTTGTAAAAAAAAGGATCATCTTTTCCTATAGCTATCACTACTTTTAATCTTCTAAGGTTATTAAGAATGTTTTCATCAGTTAGGTTGGGAATAAACATGCTTGGCATATTATAATACACATTTTCATCGAAGTGGCCTTCTAATAAATCGGGAAATTTATCTGAATAATCAGTTAGATTATATCTCGCGCTAAGCCCTACCACTTTTGTAAAAAAATTTGGATATCTGAAAGCGATATTTACCGCATGATACCCCCCAAGGCTACACCCGGCTGAAATAAGATCAGTACTTTTATTTTTCGACCTGATAAATGGAATCACTTCTTTAAGCACATAAGATTCATACTGTAGATGACGTTCCATTCTTTGTACCGGATGTTTATTGCTGTAAAAGCTTTCAACATCAATACTATCCACACAAAAAATTTGCAATAGGCCCGCATTAATTTTTTCTTTCAGTGCTTCAATAATCCGCCAATTTTCGTAATCATAAAACCGCGCCGTGCGGGTAGGAAAAAATAAAACAGGTGTGCCAGCGTATCCAAATGATAACATTTCTATTTCTTTACCCAATATAGGACTATACCATTTGGAGTACTCTCTTTGCATAGACTTTAAAATATCTGCAAGTTGCATTTTAATTAAGCCCTTGACATTAACGAACGGTCATTTTTGGATGAAATATGTGTTAACACGATTTCTTTCCATAGATTGTAGCCATTATGATTGAGGTGAAGGCCGTCTGCATTAAACAAATCTTTATTGGGTAGTCCGTTTTGGCCTATCATGCTGTTGTACAAATCCACATAATCCATGTTTGGTTTGTTTGCCACAGATGCTTCTATCAGGCTATTGGTATATTGTATGTTGTACCTGATATCCCAACGGGTAATACTCGGTTTTATAGATATAAAAGTTACTGGCAAATCTTTAAACGATTCATTTATTAAATTACACAATTCCATGAAATAACCATGCACTTGTAGCGGTGATTTTCCATCGCCAAGGTCATTGTCGCCTGCATACACAATTAAATGCTGTGGGTGAACGCATTTCATTATCCTTTTAAAGAAAAATACACAAGCTTCCAGGGTTGAACCGCCAAAGCCAAGGTTTACAGGCAGATACCTCTCAAAATCATCCTTTAAACTGTCCCACAACCTGATAGAAGAACTGCCATAAAATACCAGCCGGGGCTCGTAAGATAATGCTGCTAGTTCAGCTTCTAGTCGTTTCACTTCATCTTCATACCAAATCATGCATAACTATTTTATTTAGAAAAGCGCTTTTCTAATAAGACTCATTTTATGATGGCGCAAGTTAGGAATGCCATTTAAATATTTTCAGGATTTAATATAATAAAGATGATTTATTGTAATAAACTTGCTATCCATTAAATTTGTATATAATAGCTTTTATTTTATAAAATTCCCATACCCGACATGACTTAACAAATAGATAATAGTAGGCATTTAGCTTTACCAATGAAGTTTTTTGCATTTATTTTTCTAATTTCATTAGCTGCCTGTTCATCCAATACCGAAACCATTAAGATTAAAGGCTCAGACACAGAAGTAAATCTTGCTGTTTTGCTGGCAGAAAAATTTCATGATGAAAATGATGTTATATTAGTTTCTGTTTCCGGGGGCGGTTCGGGGTTAGGCATCGCTTCATTGCTGAATGGAAATGCGGATATTGCTAATTCTTCGCGTGGCATTAAGAACAGTGAAATAGATTTGTTTACAAAGAAAAATATAGAAATAGACTCTTTTATTTTTGCGCAGGATGCCATTGCCTTTATAGCATCTGATGAAGTTTCCATTGATTCTATCAGTACAGAAAATGTAGCTAAAATCTTAAGTGGTGAGTATAAGAAATGGTCTGATGTAGGTAAGCGGGATTTGCCGATTACCATTTATGGACGACAAAGCAACTCCGGTACCCACGAATATGTAAAGAGTATCCTGGATATTCATTTTTCAACGCATGCCAAGCAAATGAATGGTAATGCACAAATTTTAGAAGCCATAAAGGCAGATAATTCGGGTATTGGTTATGTGAGTGCGGGATATATTTTAAATGGCAATGCCGATGGATTGAAAGTACTAAACGTATATCATGGAAGTTCAAAAGCCGTTTCTCCGTTAGATACCAAAGCCATTGCATCGGGTGAATATTATTTTCAGCGGCCATTGTTTCAGTATTATAAAAAGAGTGATTATCAAAAAATAAAACCCTTTCTTGATTTTGAAAAATCAACAACAGGGGCAGCTATTATACAGCAATCGGGGTATTATCCTGTTAATATAGAAGAATGAATACAAAAAAGAGAGAGCAAATAGATGCGTTGTTCAAAAATGTTTTTAAGGCAACCGGGCTCATAACCATTGCATTATTGGCGGGTATTTTTTTAATGCTATTTATTAATAGTTTTTTCTTTTTCTTCAACGTATCACCACTCGATTTCTTTACCGGTTCGCAATGGGACCCCGAAACCAAATACAGCATACTTCCTTTATTGGTTAGCACATCTTTGGTAGCAATGGGTTCCATGATCATTGCTGTTCCCTTGGGTATTTTAACAGCAGCCTATTTATCGGAACTTGCTCCTCCTAAAGTACAAATGTTTTTAAAACCTATGATTGAGATGCTTGCAGCTATTCCATCAGTTGCAATTGGTTTTTTAGGTATTGTATTAGTAGGTCCGGGGCTTGCACATATTTTTGGTATTCAAAATGGGCTAAATGCACTCAATGGTTCTATTTTACTGGCAGTAATGGCTTTACCTACCATTGTAACCATTAGTGAAGATGCTATTAATGCAGTACCCAAATCGCATAGGGAAGCATCCCTTGCATTGGGTGCCAACAAATGGGAAACGCTTTTCAGGGTAACCATACCCGCAGCCTTGCCGGGATTAATTGCAGCCATTATGCTGGGATTAGGCAGGGCTTTGGGCGAAACAATGACAGTACTGATGGCCACAGGCAATGCAGCGGCTATTCCGAAAGGTTTTTTAGATTCTGTAAGAACGATAACTGCAACCATTGCCATTGAAATGGGGGAAGTGCCTTATCAAACGACACATTATTTTGCATTATTTGCCATTGCTGCTTTATTGTTCCTCATTACACTTGTGGTAAATTTTATAGGTGAGTATTTTGCTAATCAGTTAAGAAAATTTCACGCCTGATGAATAAGAAAAAATTGCGTAATGCATTTAATTGGTTTGTTCTTGGTGGAAGTACATTCATGGTTTGTTTGTTTTTAGGGGTTATTCTTTGGGATATTTTTTCAAAAGGATTTTCAAGCTTGTCCTGGAATTTTATTGCTACATTTCCTACAGATGGTATGACGAAAGGAGGCCTGCTTCCTGCCATTGTAGGAACGGTTTTACTCACATTTATTACCACCTTATTTGCTGTTCCATTTGGAGTGGCCTGTGCTATTTACCTCAATGAATATGCAAGACCATCTATCCTTACCAATATCATTCGGGCATCGATAAGAAATTTAGCAGGTATTCCTTCCATCATATACGGTTTATTTGGTTTAGCACTATTTGTTCAAGCATTACAGTTAGGAACTTCCATCTTATCTGCAGGTCTCACCTTAGGTTTGCTATCCTTGCCCTACATTATTACTACCACAGAAGAAGCATTAAAAAGAATACCGAATAGTTTACGCGAAGCCACATTGGCCTTAGGGGTTACGCAGGTTGAAACGATTAAAGATGTGGTATTACCCAAAGCATTGCCCGGTATTTTAACGGGTGTAATTCTTACGCTGTCTCGGGCTGCGGGTGAAACTGCCCCCATACTTTTTACAGGTGTGGCGTTTTATATTAATGGGGTAAGCGCTGCTGCCAATCAGGAATTTATGGCATTGCCTTATCACTTGTATATGCTATCTACCCAACACAATGCAATAGAACAGGTAAGACCTTTAGCCTATGGTACGGCCACCGTATTAATTCTCATTGTGTTTATAATGAATATTATAGCTTTTTATGTACGTTTTAAAAATAGAACACAAGATTAAAGATGGAAACCATAAAACTACGCGCCGAAAATCTTAATCTTTACTTTGGAGAAAAGCAAATTTTAAAGAATGTTACGATTGATTTTCCAAAGAATCAGGTTACATCTTTAATAGGCCCTTCCGGATGCGGAAAATCTACCTTGCTTCGCAGTTTCAATCGTATGCACGATTTATCGCCCGATGCTAAAATAGAAGGTAAATTGTATTTGGATGATCTGGATTTGTATGATAAGAAGCATTCGGTAACAGACATTCGTAAACGCATAGGTATGGTTTTTCAAAAGCCGAATCCACTGCCTAAAAGTATTTTTGAAAATCTTTCTTACGCCTTAAAAGTGCATAATTATCCTAAAAATGAAATTCCGCATTTGGTTGAAAATGCGTTGAAAGAAAGTTTTTTGTGGGATGAAGTAAAAGATGAATTAAAAAAGCCGGCTGTAAAATTATCAGGCGGGCAACAACAACGACTTTGCATTGCACGCGCAGTTGTACTTAGACCCGAAGTAATATTGATGGATGAACCCTGTTCTGCACTTGACCCCATCAGCACAAAAAAAATTGAAGAGTTAATCTTAAAACTTAAAAAGGATTTTACTATTGTTATTGTTACCCACAATATGCAACAGGCACAACGTATATCCCAAAAAGTTGCCTTTATGTATTTGGGCGAATTGGTTGAATTTGATACCTGCGATACAATCTTTAATCATCCAAAAAACGAATTGACACAACGCTATATTGGCGGGTATTTTGGATAAATTAAAGTCAGAACCAATAAGGGGAAATGAAGGCTTTCTCAGAAATCATCATTGTTTGCCCTATTTAACCCTTTTTCTATTTATACTTAAACACCATCCTTTCTTTCCTTATTGGAAAATCTTTATCACTTCGCTTTATTAATTTTTAGGAAACATATTGTTACCAAAATATTACATCATTATTAATAATCGCTTGGGCGCTTTTATTGCTTCCTAAATGTGATTATTTTGCTTAAACTGAGGACTTCATGAAATAAAATATGCTGATAGCACTTATGTTTTATGCGAAATCTTTCACCCGGTTATTTGGCTGTATGAATAGAATTACCACCTTTTTTAAGTGGAATAAAATTTAGTTATGAGTAATTGTTTTTTAAAACATTTTATGAACAGCCTTAATAAAATGTTTTTTGGTGGACAAGTGTTACAAGAAGTCAATGTTGGAAAAGTTGCTTCTTACAAACCATCTGCTGCATCAGTCAGGGTAAGAATGTTTACTAAGAGTATTGCTTTGTTGGTGTTGGTGGGGTTGGGGGTGAATGGGTGGGGGCAAGCGACTGTGTTTACAGATAATTTCAATAGAGCAAGTGTTAGCCCTGGGGGAACGCCTTCTATGACCTATACTAATGCTGTTGCAGCTGGAGTTACTGTTTCAACTAACAGCTCTACAAATTTACGTATTGCACACACTACAACTTCTGGTGTTTCTTACGTTTATGGTGCAACAGGTACATTTTCTTCACCATATAATACAACTTTAGCAAGTAATACAGGAGCGGTTAGTTGGACTTTTAATTTTAGATGGAACCGCCCATCTTCAAATAATCCAGCATTACCAGCATCTGGTGCGTATGGACAGGCAATTATTTTGGCGGCATCAGGTACCAATTTATCAGCAGGAACTTCTGGGTATGCCATTGTTTATGGAAATGCAGGTACGCCAGACCCTATTCGCTTAGTCCGTTTCGGAAATGGGGTTGCCGGAACTTTAACTGACGTGATTTCATCAGGCACATCAAATTTAACTGCAACAAATAATTATGCAAGCATTAGAGTTACCTATGATCCAAGCACCAATTCATGGGCTCTTTTTATAAGAGACGATGGGGCTTCTGCTTGGTCTGATCCATCAACTGGTGTAACATCCCAAATTGGAACCAATACAGTAAATAATACCTATACAGGAAGCCCATTGCCAAATTTTGGATTTTTATGGAGCCATGCAAATACTGCTGGAAATACTGGAGATTTTGATAATTTCAGCGTTACAGTTACCTCTGCTTCCGGACCTACCAACCCAACCCCCCAATCTCTTCCATACACCCAAGATTTTGGAACAACAAGTTTTGCAACCTACCCTACCGGATTCGCCGGTTGGAATGGCCTTGATGGTGGAGCTATTGCAGATCAGACTACAGCAAGGGCTACTGTACCAACAGGAAACGCAACCCTAACTGCCCAAGGAACTGTCTTTGGTTCGGAACCTTCAGGTGGCTTACGCGGCTATGCCACCTCATCAAACGGTAGGCTTGCTATCTCATCTTCCAACAATAATGGCGACGGATTAAACCAACCTGTTTTTGCCATTAACACAGGAGCAGGCAATACAAGTTTAACCGTGGCTTACGATTTGGAAATATTGTATTCAGGCAATAGAACACAGGGAATGGAATTGGAATACCGTGTCGGCACCACTGGTTCGTGGACAGCAGTTCCCAATAGTGCTGTTACTTATTCCAGCCCAACAATAAATAGCATTACGGGATATGCCTTTACCATAACCGGCCTTACAGTTTCAACTAACTATCAGTTTAGATGGGCATCGTGGAGAAATCAAGGTTCTGGTACTACGAATACCACGATTGGGATTGATAATCTTGTAGTAACCGCCGGGCAGCCAACGTTTACCGAAGTATTTTTACCACAATACATACAAGGTACCCAACCTACCAATACCGAACGGGTGCCGTACGCTTACCGGGCAACGCTTAGCAACCTATTGCCTACAGCAACTTACCGATTTTATAATCAGGTGGTAACTGCTGCCGACCTTACAACTACCAATGGCGCAGGTAATTGTATTTTCCCGGTTTCGGCAGGTGCATTTACTTCCACTACGAATCCTTCTTTATCAACAACCGGCGCCTATGGCAGTTTTACCACTAATGGAAGTGGTAGTTATACTGGATGGTTTATAACGGAGCCAAGCGGCAATAGCCGTTTTGCACCTGGTACCCTGCTGAATATGCGTATCATGCTCAATACCTCACTATCAGGTTCGGTAACAGAAGATTACCGGCTTAGTAGCACAAATACTGTACAAGTGTTGGGTTTTGCTGCGAGTGCAGGCGCTAATAATGGTACTGCCATTAGAAGCACAAGTAATGCCGCTGCAAGCAATTTTGTGATGCTGTACAACAATGCAGCAGGAACGGGTCGGCCTTTGGCAGGCACCTTTGTAGAAAGCGATGGAACTGCTAACACTACAGGTAATAATTATGCTAACTTTTACAGCACTTCCGTAAATGGTGTAACTGGATCTTGGGGTACTATTATACCAAATACCAATGCCAACGGTGTATGCCGTATTGAGCAATTTGCGCTATCAAACGGTGCAAGTGTGGGCTGTGCTGCAACTGATGCCGATGGCAGTTGGCCAACAGGCCCGGTAAATACGGTAAATCCTACAGGTGGTGCTGCAACTCCCTTGGTTATTGCCAATGCGGATGGATCGTTTACTTGCCCCTATGTTACTAGCGCTACAGATTATTTTAGAAGCAACGTTACTTCAGGCAATTGGACTACGCCTTCAAGTTGGCAATCTTCATTAGATAACAGTACCTGGTACACATCGACCCTGGCACCTACTTCTGCCGCAAATACAATTACCATTCGCACTGGACACACCATTCAAGTAAATACAACAGTTACTTTAGACCAAACAATAGTTATTGGTAAGCTCGAAATTTTAGATATTGGTACCTTATCGATTCAGAATGGTACAGGCACTGATCTAATTATTCAAAATGGTGGGGAGCTAAATACCAATTCAGCAAGAAACTATAATGTGGAAGTTACTTATGCTACAAGTTCCACTATTGAAGTACAAACTGGTGGCAAAATTTCCATTGGAACAGGCGTTGCAGTTGGTGGAAGTGGATATGATGGATTCACCACCCGAACCGGTAATGCCTGGCAAACAGGTTCTATTTACGAATGGAATAATACTGGTGCTTTTGCAAGTTCCGGAATAACTTACTTCGCTAACGCGGGAGTTGGAACTAAGCCAATATTTAGAGTAACACTAATTGGAGGAACATCGCCAGGTGGGGGTAGTGCAACAACCATCAACGGGATTATTGATGTAAATTCAAGCTTTGCTTTTATTGGCACAGGTGCAAAAACGTTTAGAGATGGCATTACTGGTACGGCTACTCTTACGATTTCCAGCGTTTTGGGAACCACAAGTATCATTGAAGACGATGCCATCCTTGGTGGGTCGGTTACTTTAGTTTTAAATAGAGTTTTAAACATAAACAGTCTTCAGGTTCCTATTGGTGCCAATGTTACGTTATCAAGCAGTAGTACTGCGGGTATTACAAAGGATAGTAGTAAAGTGCTGACGGTTAATGGCACTTTAGACCTTTCAACTGTTACCATTACCAATACATCAGGAAGCATTGATGTTAATGGCACATTGAAAACTTCAAAACCTGGAGGACTTCGTGGTACAGGAGCCAATGTTGCTTCATCTGTAGGAAGTATAAACATTAACGACGGGAGTACGGTTGAATATAACGCTAATGTCAATCAATCAATTACTAGTACGCTTACCTATTACCATTTGGTATTGAGTGGAACCGGGGGTACTAAAACGCCCAATTCAGCGATAACAATAAATGACAATGGCAGTTTGACTTTATCTGGTGCAGCTAGCCTGGATGCGACTTCTAACAATATTGGGCCAGCAAATGCTATCAATGCTGCTGCCTTTACAATGAGCAGTACCGGTACTTTTATTTTAGGTACTACCGGAAGTGGAAGGGCTTTGCCCTGGATGGATGGAACATATTTAATAACTAATGGTATTATCCGTTACAATGGCTCTGGGCAAACCATCCGAAATAAAGCCTACCAAAACATTGAAGTAACCGGATCGGATGTGGGCAACAGTAATGGTAATATAACAATAAACGATGGCGGTACCTTTACAATTAAATCAGGTGGTATATTTAGTATTAATGCTAATTCTATAGTTGGGCCAACCGGCAGCCAAACAGTTACTATAGAAAATGGAGGCACTTTCGCTTGTGGCAATGTAGAAGGATTGGTAGGCCCAACCCCTGCTTTTGGAGATCCTGCGGCAGCAATTCGAAATGATATTAATACCATTGTTTTGGCAACGGGGAGCACCATAAACTATTCAAGAGCTATAGATGCTCAAAAATTTACTGCAAGAACTGATTACAGCAACGTCGTTATCAGTGGGGGAGGCGAAAAAATTGTACAAGGCCCTACCACCATACAAGGAATACTCACCTTGACCAATGGTATTGTTACCACTACTTCAACCAATATTCTCACCATCACCACCACCGCCACCACCTCCGGCGGAAGCAACGCTAGTTTTGTAAACGGCCCCATGCAAAAGCAGGTTACCGCTGTTACGGGTAATTTTGTTTTTCCTGTTGGCAAAGGCGCTGCCTATCAACCCGTTACTATATCCGAAGCCAATGATGCAGGTACTTTCAGGGCCGAATATTTTCCTTCAGGGGCTACCACGTCGCCTCGAAATGTGGTGTTGGGAGCCATATTTTTAGGCGTTTGGGCAAATAAATATTGGAATGTAGAGCGCATTGCGGGAACGTCAACAGCAAGAGTGGGTTTGCCCTATGTTTCCGGAGGTGATTCCTGGTTCCTGGCTTCGGTAAAACCCAATTCAAATGTGGCGGTGGCGCATTTTAGCGGCGGTGGTTGGCAGGAAACATTACCATCGGGCAATTTTAACGATATAGGGCCAAGTATTATTGAAGCCATCGTTAACACCGGAACCGGTACCATCTTTAGCGGAACCCTAACCAGTTTTAGTCCTTTTACTGTTGGGTGGGGGGAGGCGAATATTTTACCGCTCACATTTATCCGGTTTACCGTTCAAAGTCGACAAAACACATCATTCCTTGAGTGGATGGTAGCCGATGCCACAAGTGCCGATTATTACGAAATAGAATACGGTACAACACCTTCAAATTTTGTGAAAGTGGGAACACTTTCAACAAACCAGGGTAGTCAATATCAGTTTACGCATTTACCTGCCGCTGCGCCCAACCATTATTACCGCATAAAAGCCAGGCTAAAGAGTGGTGGTGTATTGTATTCGAAAGTCGAAAAAATTTCAGTTGGGGAAACGGATACTTATATCTATGGAATGGTCCAAAATCCCGTGATGCAAAATGATGCAAGGTTAAAAGTTTATTCCCGTAAATCACAAAACATACACATGCAGTTGTTCGATATGTCGGGCCGTTTGCTGCTACGCAAATCGGGCAATTTGATGTCGGGCAATAACATTGTTTCCATGCCGGCGTCATTATTGGCAGCAGGTATGTATCGCTTATCCGTTACCACCGATGATGGCACTCAATCCAATATTTCATTTATAAAATAATTTTTTTTAAAAACGTACAAGACACGATGAGAAAATGTTACCTGTTATTCACGATTTTGTTTTTTTCTATTGCACAGTTTGCAGTAGCGCAGGGGATTGAAACCTTTGATAATATTCCCGTGGCAAACCCTACCACAAGTTATGGTACCCGGCAGTGGGTGGGCAATGGGGGTGTTGCATGGACAGCTACCGATGCACGTACTGATCTTACCATTACCGGGAAAGCTATTTTGATTAGGAACGGGAGCCTTACTGCCAACAATATTCCAAATGGTATTGGTAACCTGAGCTTCAAGCATCAACAGGAATTTACCGGTAGTAACCCGGTTTTGCAGGTATATGTGAATAATATCCTGGTAGGTTCAGCTAATCCAACAAATACTATGGCAACGGCAACATTGAATAACATAAATGTGTCGGGCACTTTTAATTTGGAAATAAGACAAATTACCACCGGTTTAAGGATAAAAATAGACGACTTAACCTGGACCGCTTATTCGTCAACACCATGTGTTACGCCTTCTGCACAAGCAACCAACATGCTATTTTCAGGGGTAACGACGAGTAGTGTACAGCTTAATTTTACTGCTGCTTCTCCGGTTGCAAGTAAGTATTTGGTATTGATAAGTGCTTCGCCAGGCGGAGTTGGTGGTATACAACCGGTTAATGGAACTGTATATGCTGTTGGAGATAATTTAGGTACATATAAGGTGGCAGGCTATGGGAGCGGTGTTTCTTACAGCATAACTGGTTTGCTGGCGGGGACAGATCACTATGTGGTTATTTATCCAGTAAATGATCAGTGTTCCGGCGAGCCTTTTTATGGTTTAAATAGCCCTTTGGCAGGAATGTTTACGACTGGCACGCCATTACCCTGTACAAGGCCGCTTAGTCCATCCGGTTTGCAATTAACACCTTCTCAAAATCAGGTGGTAGTTTCATATAGTGCACCTGTAGGTGGCACTGAACAATATATAGCCGTATTTGGTATACAACCTTTGGCTGGCTGGCTGCCGCAGGATGGAATTACCTATCTACAATCTCAGGCGGTTGGAAATGCCAGTGTGGCTTATATTGGTGCGAATACAACTTTCAATATTCCCAATCTCAATCCCGCAACACAGTATTATGTAAATGTATTTTCATTCAATGGAATAGCTTGCACCGGGGGAACTTTATACGGTACACCATCGCTTTCAGGACAGGTAGCTACTACCAATAATAACAGTAATATCCCATCGGGTTATTACGATACCATTACCGGAAAAACCTGCGCCGATTTGAAAAGTGCGCTTGCATGGCGGGCAAATTATGATTTGGCAAAAAATGTATTGGTTCCAAAAACATATGGAGACCTGTGGATACAATATCTCATAAGTGATGTTAAGCCAAGGGAAGTTGGCACAGGTTCAGCTAATGTAATTTGGGATATGTATAGCGATAACCCTAATGGCCTGGATCCCTATAATTTTACCCCTGGACCGGTTTCAGGTGGTGGTCAGCAAGATAATGGAGGCAATGCACCCACTGAAGGTATCTTTTATAATCGTGAACACAGTGTTCCGCTCAGTTGGTTTAGTGGCAGCACGGGTACACCTGGTGAAGCTACCGATTATCTTCACATTGTTCCAACCGATAAATGGGTAAATGCCTTACGCGATTCCTATATTTTTGGTGAAGTAACCAACCCTGCCACTACCAGTTTTAATGGAAGTAAGTTAGGCCCCAATGCCTTTTCCGGGCTTACTGGTACAGCCTTTGAACCCATTGATGCATACAAAGGTGATCTCGCAAGAGCATTCCTGTATTTTGTTACGCGTTACCAGGATAAAATGCCTTCGTTTACCGGCGGTACCAATGGCACGCAGGCTTTTGACCCAACATTGTACCCAAGCGTAGATATTCCATACTTAAGGTTAATGCTTAAATGGCATCAGCAGGATCCGGTAAGTGAGAAAGAAAGAAACCGCAATGATGCGGCATATACTTTTCAGGGTAACCGTAATCCTTTTGTAGATTTACCCGAGTTGGGCAATCTTGTTTGGAATGATCAATGCGGAATTATTTTACCGCTTAATCTGGTATGGTTTAAAGGTACTCAATTGGGTAACCACATTAAACTCGAATGGCGCATAACACGGGGCGCAGATCCTGTTGCATTTGAAATTGAAAGAAGTTTGAATGGAAGGAATTTCACAACGGTGGGACAGTTGTCGCGTACCAATCAGGACACTTATACCTGGAATGATAACGTGGAAAAATTAGGTGCATCGCGTGTGTATTATCGTATCCGTCTCAAGTACAGCCAAAAGGCAGATACTTACAGCGATATTTATTCAACGCATTTGCAAGGTGATGCTAAGTACACTGTTTTCCCCGATGTAACGGCCAACAGGGTATGGGTTGATTTTGGTACCAAAACATTTACAGGCCAAATTACGCTGGTAAATATGTCGGGAATGAGATTAGCGCAGATGAATGTGGATGGAATGACCGGAAGGTTTTCATTGCCCACACCTATACTCGCCACCGGAAAATACATGGTGGTGCTTACAGATAAAAAGGACAATGTAAAACCGGTAAGTTTATCTTTTGGCGTATTGAGGTAAAAAGCTTTTTTAATTTTTATAATGTATAATGTCCTCCTTCCAAAAAAGGGGGACGTTTTTGTTATGATGAATTGTAAAATCTTATTGCATAAGGGTGTGGAATTTAATCCATTAGTAGCAAAAGGAATTTTAATGAACCTGTTGCACCGGCTTTTACCTAATAATAAGCCGTCCACCAAAAGTTAGGTTAATAATAAGATAATACCTCGCGATGAATTGCGATTTTAAATTTGCGCTTTAATTCATATGCTGTTTAGGTTTTCTTTTGGGCATTATTTTATTAGGCTATTATGATGGTTGATTTGGTATCCATAAGATTTGAGGAGGTTTATAGTAAGTTTCATCTTGCCCTGTATGCCAATATCATTAAATTGGTGAAAGATCCAATGGTTGCAGAAGATATTTTACAGGAAGTTTTTATAACTTTTTGGGAAAAGGGACAAAAGTTGGATGATGAAAGATTACCCGGTTGGCTGTTTACCATTAGTTTTAATAAATCCATTACTAAAATCAGGAAAGAACTTATCCATAAGTCTTTAGAAATTTCTAAAGATATCGAAACCCTTTCATCAGATAATTTACAAATGGATGAAGAAGAAAACTTTGTTGAAAGATGGCAATTGGTAGATGAAGCGAGCAATCTACTTTCCCCTGCAAGGAAAAGAGTTTTCATAATGAGCCGCTTTGAGGGAAAGAATTCTAAACAAATAGCCGAAGCATTAGAAATTTCTGTTGAAGCTGTTTATGACTATAGAAAACAGGCAATGAAAACTATCAGAAACTTTATAAAGGAGAAAAAGGCCGTAGATGCCAATAGTATTTCTTTATCCATTCTATGCCTTCAATTTTTGGCATACGTAAATTAGGCCTTTTATTGGTAATAATTAGTTAACACAAACTACAACCCCAAAAATCTGTGTTTCAGTGTATTTAAAGTAGTAGCAATACTTCACATAAATTTTATAGGTATTTTTTAGAAAAGTTGGACTAATGCGAGAAGTGAAATTTTCTTATAAAGAGTATGAAGAGTGGAACCATAGTAATTTAAGCAGTGAAAAGGCAATTAGTTATCTGAAAACATTTAATGAAAATGAACCAACTTACAAGCAGGTCCTTGAAAAAGAGTTTGAGTTGGAAGTTGAAAATCCTGTATCACTATTAAATGAAAATGAATCAGCAAGAATCTTTAATGAAATAAAAGAAAAAATAAGATTACAACAAGAAAAAGATGCTGTAATTAGTTCTTTACATATAGTAAAAAATTTTAACACCGGCATTGTTTGGCGCATAGCTGCCATCTTGATTTTTGTAGTGGCGGGAGCTATAACAATAAGGTTTATAAATAACAATAATTATAAAATCGAAAAAAATGTAGTGGCAATTAAACCGTTACAAAGTGAAAGGAATATTATTCACAACCCAAAAAAATCATACAAAAAAATTTTGTTACCTGATAGTTCAATAGTTATGTTAGGTTCAAATTCATCCATCAGCTATTCAAATGTTTTTTCTACTATCGATCGGAATATAGAACTTACAGGTAAAGGATGGTTTAAAGTAAAAAAGAATGCAAAACCCTTTAAGGTATATGCATCCGGAACCATTACAATTGCAATTGGAACCGAGTTTTATATTGATGCTGATGATAACGATAACATTAAAATAAAATTAAAAGAAGGCAAAGTCTCTGTGGAGTTAATGAATAGCAAAAAGGGAATACAAAAACTATTATTGAATCCAGGTGAAGAAGTTTTAATAAATGTTTCAAAGGAATTCTTTAAACCTATTGAAAAAATAAAGAAATTACCGGTAGCTATTCCTGATATCACAAAAATTAAGGAAGATAGTATTGAAAATGATGAATTTGGTGATACCGAATTTGTGAAGATGCCATTAGGTGAAATTCTTAAGGGGTTGAGTGTAAAGTATACGGTGACTTTCAGGATGAAAAATATTGTGAATGAAAATATTTTAGTTACGGGGTCATTTATGCAAACAGGTGTTCTTGCAGATGCTTTGGGCATGCTGGAACAAATACTACCAATTAAGTTTACTATAGAAGGTGATACAGTATATGTAAGCGAACAATAATCAAAATTATTTTAAAGTATGAATAGTAATATAACTCCTGAAAAGGTGTTGTACAGGCAATTTTTTAATTAAAAATAAAATATAGACAAATGAAAAATCGAAAGTTACGATTACGAAAATTGATGCTATTGGCATTTTACGTATGCATGAGCTTTGCAGGTATAGCGCAAGGTATTTCAAAAGTAGAGGGTGTAATTAACAATGAAAACGGAGAACTACTCAAGAGTGTTACCATTGTTTACACTAATTTGACTGATGGACAAAAGGAAATAAGCGCATCGGATGAGTCAGGTAAATTTATTATCAACAACCTGGAAGTAGGAAAAAAATACAGAATAGATTTTTCCTATGTTGGATATGAGAATTACACTATTTCATCTTTTGCCATTCAACCGGGAGAAATCAACAAATTGCTGATCAGAATGAAGGAAGCATCCAAAGGTTTGGATGAAGTGGTAGTGGTTGGTTATGGTCGTCAGCAAAAGAAGGATATTACCGGGGCTGTTGGTTCGCTAAAGAATGACAAGCTTTTAGAAATCCCTTCCGGTGACATTTCTAATGCACTACAGGGGCGTGTAGCAGGTGTAATGGTGCAAACACAAAGTTGGCGGCCAGGTGCTGCTGCGCAAATCAGGATCAGGGGAAACAGGTCTATCAATGCAAGTAACGAGCCATTGTATGTAGTAGATGGCATTCCAACAAATGATGGTATAGAACAAATTTCACCCAATGATATTGAATCTATTGAAGTATTGAAAGATGCTTCTTCAACAGCTATTTATGGAAACCGTGGAGCGAATGGTGTTATAATTGTTACTACCAAGAAGGGTAAAAAAGGTAAAACAATTATTGATGTAAGTTCTTATTATGGCGTTCAAAAGAACAGGGAATTGCCAGCGTTGATGGATGCTACTTCGTTTGTAGAATATTCGCGTGAAGCCCAAAGAAATGTGTTGGGTGGTGCTTATGATCCTAAACCAAACAGGGATCTTGATTTTAAAAACGAACAGTTGGTTGCTACTCCTTATATGCTTGAGAATATGCAACGTGCATGGGAATCGGGTGAATATGATCCTTCGAAACTGGTAAGTACTGACTGGATTGATTATGGATTGCAAACAGGAAATATTCAGAATTATACTATTAGCGCAAGAGGTGGTAGTGATAATACACGGTTCTTAATGTCTGGTGACTATTTCACCAATAAAGGTGTAGTAAAAGATCAGGATTACAAACGGTATTCTGTTCGGTTAAATGCAGAACATAATATTTCCAAAATGATTCGTCTGGGAACCAATTCAGTATTCTCAAGTTCAAAGCGTAATGCAGGTTGGGGCGATGTATTTGATGGTTATGGTCTGAAAAGTTTTAATCCGCTTGCTTCTCCTTATGATGAAGAAGGAAATCTCGTTATGTTCCCCACAAATAATACACGTACGCCTAATCCACTTACTAATTTTGGTAGCACAGTAAGAGAACAAAATTTGGATCGTTATCTGGGAACATTTTACGTTGATGCAGACATTGTAAAAGGTTTGAATTTCCGTTCCAACCTCGGTCTTGATTACAGAAATTATGTTAATTATAATTTTGATAGTGAAAATACTGCCAATGCCGGTGGTATGGCACCTTCAAGGGCTTCCAACAGTACTTCCAAAAGATTTAATTACACCTGGGAAAATATTTTAAGTTATCGCGAAACGTTTGGCAAAAACCATAACCTGTTTGCCACATTTGTACAATCCGTTCAGGAAGAAAAGGTGGAGTCAACCAGCATTTCTGTAACGGATCTTCCTTATGATGAATTGTTGAATTATAACCTGGGAAGCGCGCTCATTCTGAACGGTGTAAGTTCGGGTCTTGCAAACTGGAAAATGGCTTCATTCATGGGTCGGGTGAATTATGGTTTCAAAGGAAAATATCTTGCAACCATTTCCGCCCGATATGATGGTTCTTCAAGACTTGCAGAAGGTCAAAAATGGGTAATGTTTCCATCCATGGCACTGGCTTGGAGAATAAAGAATGAATCATTTCTTGAAAATGCTGAAAATGTAAGTGAATTAAAACTTAGGGCTAGCTATGGTAAAACCGGCAATACCAGTATTGATCCTTATAAAACATGGGGTCGCGTAGGCACTAACAGATATGTTTTTGGTGAGTCAGTTATTATTGGTTTTACACCCATTGAAATGCTGAACCCCAACCTGACGTGGGAAACAACAGATCAATTTAATGCAGGTATTGATTTTGGATTTTTTAATAACAGAATAAGTGGTTCTGCAGAAGTGTACATGCAAAAAACGCATAATTTGTTGTTGAACAGGCAATTGCCTACAGCATCTGGTTTCGGTTCATTATTATCAAATATTGGCGAAACAAGTAACAAGGGTATTGAATTATCTTTAAGCACTATCAACATTGCAAGCAGGGATTTTACATGGAAATCTGATTTCATTTTTAATAGCAACAAACAAGAGATTGTTGAACTATATAACGGAAAGGTTGATGATATTGGAGCGCAGTGGTTTATTGGAAAGCCCGTGAATGTTTATTATGATCTTAGCTTTAATGGCATCTGGCAAAATACCGACGGTGATAAAGCTGACATGGCAAAATTTAATGCCAATGGATCAAATTTTAAGCCGGGTGATATCAGGCCTTTGGATAGAAATGGAGACTTCAGAATTGATGCAAATGACAGGTCAATTATTGGACAATTAGACCCCAAGTGGTCATTTAGTTTTGCAAATAATTTCACTTACAAAAACTTTGATGCATCGGTGTTTTTGGGCGGTATGTTCGGCAACACACTTAATCATGATCTTGACATGCGTTTTGATGGTCGGTACAATCAGCCAAAACTGAATTACTGGACGCCTAATAATCCTTCAAAAGAAGCGCCAAGACCTATACTTGGAGCTGCTGCAGTGAATTATTTAAATACCATGAATTATTATGAAGGTGATTTTGTAAGAATTAAAAATATTCTTTTAGGTTATACTATGCCTAAAGGAGCCCTTCGTAAACTTTCTCTCGACAGGCTTCGTTTTTATGCAAGTGTTCAGAATCCTTTTCTATTCACCAAATTTCCGGGAACAGATCCTGAAGGTGCCACCGGTTTTGATGACCCTAGCGTAATCACCTACACATTTGGTCTTAACCTTTCGCTTTAAATTAAATATTAAAATATTAAATAATTATTCAATGAAAAAGTATTTGATTTCAGGTATAGCAGCCTTGCTGATCATATCAGGGGTTGGTTGCAAAAAATATCTTACCGAAGAAGTTGTTCCTAATGTTTCCTATCAGGTGTATGAAACAGAAAAAGGGTTGGAAGGGGCGCTGGCTGCGGCTTATAGCTCTTTGCGGCTTGGCGTTTCCAATGAGCGTTCGCTAACTTTCAGTGATGCCGGTACTGATTTGTTTACCCGCGGTTCGGATGGTAACCCAGAATTCAATCTTTATCTTTCTACGCTTTCATCTCTTAACAGCAGGGTTTCTGCTTATTGGGATTACCATTATAAAGCCATTTCGGAATGTAATGTAACGCTTCAATTTTTGCCCGGTGTTACTATGAATAGCACCCGCAAATCTGAAATAGAAGGAGAAGCAAAATTTATTCGCGCTTTCTTTTATTTTGAACTAGTACAACACTTTGGTAAAGTACCCCTTGTATTAGAAGCTTTTGCCGAAGCAAAAACCGATTTTACCCGTGAAGAAGTAAAAGTTATTTATAATCAAATAATAGCTGACCTTACTGATGCCTATAAAGTTCTTCCGGTTAATGCAAAAGCACAGGGAAGGGTAAACAAGGCTGCAGTTGTTCATCTATTATCTAAGGTTTATTTGGCAAGAGGCAGTGCTGCATCTTCAGGTCAACGCAGCCTTAGGGGTACACAGCCTACTGATATGGATAGTGTGATTTTCTATGCTGGAAATATTGTTAACAAGCAATTAGGGAACTATTCTTTGCAGACGGATTTCGCAAGGGTTTTTGACCAGAATAATCAGGTAAACAGCGAGGTGATCTTCGCCATTCAATTTACGGCCAACCTTCCAAATAATGGTAGTGGAAACCAAATGCATTTGTATCATTCTCCCCAGTATGATGCGGTTAATACAAGAATACTTGAACGTTCGGTTGCGTACGGAAGACCTTATCGCAGGGTACGTCCTACAGAATATTTATACAATGGACTTTTTGGCAATACCAGAAAATTTGATTCAAGATTTGTAAAGTCATTTGTTTGGGGATACATAGCCAATAAAGCATCGAATGGAATTGTTACCACAGCGGGTAATAATATTGATGTGAAGATAGGGGATACCGCTATTTACTTCTCACCTGTAATGTACAATGGAGATTTGAATAGTGCCATACAGGAACACAAACGTTTTGCAGTATTCATGCCTTTGAATTCTTATTCTTCCATTACCAGAAATTTTATCTTTCCCGGATTAAGGAAGTGGCTCGATGCAACAAGACCTACTGTAAATGAAACAAATGGTAGCCGCGATTGGGTACTGTATCGGTATGCTGAAACGCTGTTGATACTCGCAGAAGCTTATGGAAGAAAAGGTGAGTTTTCTACTGCTGCGAATTATATAAATATGGTTCGCGAACGTGCCGCTTATAAAGAAGGGGAAATGAAGACGATACAATATTGGACATTTGAAGGTGGAAGCTATGCAGACAGAACTAAGTCAACAATCGCAGACATGCGCATACAACCATCTGACATCAGTAACAACTTTGTGGATTTTATGCTGGATGAGCGCGGTAGAGAATTGCTTGGTGAACTAAACAGGTGGGAAGACCTGAATCGTTGTGAAAAATTGGTAGAACGTGTTTTAAAATTTAATCCTGAAGCCAATAACATAAGAGATTTCCATATTCTTCGCCCCATTCCACAAACCCATATTGATCGTTTAAATCCTAAAGGTCCAATGTCTGAAGAGCAGAACAATGGATATTTTTAATACATAAATGACTTTCTACCTCCGGGTATGCATTATTGCCCGGAGGTATTTTCCTAAATTTAATATTACAAAAACTTAAGATGAAAAAGATATTATTCAGTCTCATTTGGCTGATTTGTTCGGGCTATGTTCTTATCGCACAGGAGCCTTTAAAGGAATTTGAAAATATTCAGAGCGCTTTATTTAATACCAACAGTAATGTGGTAATGATAGCCGCTCACAGGGGTGCGCATCTGTTATATCCTGAAAACTCTATCCCGTCAGTAATAGAAGCTATTCGTCTCGGAATTGATGTAGCAGAGTTGGATATACGTTTCACCAAGGATAGGAAAATGGTGATTATGCACGATAAAACTGTTGACAGGACCACTACAGGTAAGGGGCTTGTATCGGATTATACATTTGATGATATAAGGAAGCTGAAGCTAAGAATTAAAGATTCGGTTACCAATGAAATTGTTCCAACCCTCGAAGAAGTTTTTATGCTGGCAAAGGATAAAATCCTTATTGATCTTGATATCAAAGAATATGGATGTATTGACTCTATTATACCCCTTGTTAATAGAATGGGAATGGAGAAGAATTGTATTTTTTTCGTTTATCTGCCGGCGTATGCAAAAATGATTAAGGATTTGGATCACGAATTGATATCCATGGTTCGTACAGGCAAGACAAGTGATGTACCTGATGTTTTTAAAATCGTGAAGACAGAAGTTGTTCATATTGACCCAAGTCATTACAACGACACGGTAATTAATGAATGCAAATCAAATGGTTCCAGAATTTGGATTAATGCACTAGGCGCTGTTGATAAAAAAGTGGCCGCCGGCGATATAAATGCTTTTGAAGAAGTTATTAAATATGGGGCCAATATGATTCAAACCGATCAACCTGCTTTATTGAAAGGATTTTTAGAATCAAGAAATCTTTATCATAAAAAACTGGTTCAGAAATAAGCTAATTTACATAATTGGTATTTAAAAAGGCTGTCTCATATTAATGAGATGGCATTTTTTAGCATTGTAAAACAATTTATCGGTAAGTGTAATAGCAGAAAATGAATTATAAGTTTAATTTGAAATAGGTACGGTTGGGGTGGCTATATAGCTAGCCATTCTGTGTGTTTCAAATAATGTTGCTAACAAATCGGTAACCTACTCCAGATTCGGTTAACAAATATTCAGGTCTGTTCGGGTCGTCTTCAATTTTTTTTCTTATCTGTGCAATAAAAACGCGTAAATATTGTGATTGGCTAATATATCCAGGGCCCCAAATAGCTCTTAACAGGTATTGGTGGGTTAATACTTTTCCTTCATTACGAATGAGCAATGTCAGCAAAGTGTATTCGGTTGCCGTTAGTTTTACCAAATGCTCCTTCTTCCATACGGACCTTGCGTTTAAATCAATTGTCAAGTCTTTGAAGCTGAAAACGGTTTCTCCTTCGTCCGTATGGATGGTACGTAATGCAGAGCGGATCCTTGCCAATAGTTCGCCTGTACGAAAGGGTTTTGAGAGATAATCATTTGCTCCGTTATCCAATGCTTTGACGATGTCTTCTTCACTTTTCTGAACGGAAAGAATAATTACCGGATTTGTATACCATTGCCGTAACTTTTTCAGCACATTATGGCCATTATCATCAGGAAGTCCAAGGTCTAACAGTATCAATTCAGGTGGATGGTTTTCTGCCATAATCAAACCTTCCTTTGCCGATGTTGCCGACTTTGCCAAATAGCCATGGCTCTCCAGTGTTATTTCCAACAGCTTTCTTATTTGCGGCTCATCATCTATTGTCAAAATTTCTGGTTTGTTCATAATTCTATGGAATGAAAATGTGTTGTTTTAACCGGTATGGTTACTATAAACCTTGCTCCTCCATATTGAGACCTGCCTAATTCTATATTTCCCTTTAATGCTTCTGTAAAGCCTTTTACAATGGATAGTCCAAGGCCTGATCCTGCCGTATTCCTTTGGTTATTTCTTGAAAACTTGTTGAATACATCCGCGGGATTAATGTCAGTGAATCCTTTGCCGCTGTCTTCAATAATTATTTCTAACACATCTGCGTGAAAAGTGGCTGCAATGTCAATCCTGCAATTTGCAGGTGTATGTATGGCTGCATTATTAAGCAGGTTGTAAATGATTTGCTCTAACATCCCTTTGTCCAGGCTACAAAAGGGCAATCCCGGTTTTATACTAACTTTTATTTTCCTACCTGTATTATTTTCTTCTACCAATTTTACTGTTTGGTAAATCAATTCTCCAATGTCTGCCCAATCATATTTTGGTTGGATATGCCCTGATTCCAATCGTGAAATATTTAGCAAATTTTCAACCTGTTGATTTAATCGGAATGATGCTTTGGAAATTTCACCTATTAATTGCTCCTTGTTTTCTGTAGTGAGGTAAGGATTGGTTTGAAGATTGTCAGTAGCTCCAATGATGGCGGCAATGGGTGTTCGCAATTCATGTGATAAGGAGTTTAAAATGGTGTTATACAGTTTTACACTGTTTGCCCTTTCTTCCTTCAACCTTACTTCCTTCTCTATCTGCCTGATTTTATAGGTCAGCACACCGCTAATCATGGCAATGATGAAATACATAATAAAAAGTATAAGGTCTTCTGTATCTTCTACATGAATAGTAAAGCGCGGTGGTATAAAAAAAAAGTTCCAGATAAAAGCGCTTAATGCTGCCGATAGCAGTACCGGTAGTATATCAAATGTAATAGCTAGTAAGGATACGGTAACCAATAAAACTAATGCAGCTACTCTGTAGCCCATGTATTGGGAAAAAGCAAAACACACGGCTGCAACCATAATGATGACACCAATGCTTATCAGGTATTGTTTTGACTTATCAAGTGTATTGAATAACAACCTGTTCATTTTTGTTTTATAGTGAAACAAATTTAGGCAGTGGTGCGCATTGAATGCAGGTTTATTCCATTAAAGCCGCATAAAGATTTTATAAGGATTTCTTACAAATGGTACAGGCATCCATTAACCCACGCTAATTTTGACAGCCAAATTTATAGGTAGGATGTCAGCACATAACAGGATAAGTGGCGCAGGTCTTTTGATTGCACTTGGTATCATCTTTGGTGACATTGGAACGTCGCCCTTGTATGTTTTCAATGCCATTATAAGCGGTAAAGAGATTTCAGAAGCATTAATCATCGGTGCCTTATCGCTCGTAATTTGGACACTTACTTTACAAACAACCATCAAATATGTAATACTTACGCTGCAGGCAGATAACAAGGGTGAAGGTGGTGTTTTTTCTTTATATGCCTTAGTAAGAAGGAGAAAAAAGTGGTTAGTATTACCTGCTATGATTGGAGGCGCTGCGCTTTTGGCAGATGGAATGATTACACCGCCTATATCTGTTACATCCGCCATTGAAGGGTTGAAGCAGATACCAGCCTTACATGATATTAGCCAATGGACAGTTATTTGGATTGTTATAGGAATTCTAACGCTCATCTTTTTTGTTCAACAGTTTGGCACTAGCTTTATAGGTCGTTTTTTCGGGCCTGTTATGACAGTGTGGTTTATCATGCTAGCTACCCTTGGATTTTTTCAACTCTTACAGGACTTAACCATCCTAAAAGCCTTCAATCCGTATTATGGAATAAAGCTGCTCATTATGTATCCAAAAGGATTCTATATACTAGCCGGTGTTTTCCTCTGTACCACAGGTGCTGAGGCTTTGTATTCAGATTTGGGTCACTGCGGCAAGTGGAATATCCGGTACGCATGGATTTTGGTGAAAACCTGCCTTATCATCAATTATCTTGGTCAGGGGGCATGGCTACTGATGTACCATAAGGGAGATTTGATAAGTCCTGAAATGATAGAAGAAGGCTTCAATCCTTTTTATGGTGTAATGCCCAAATGGTTTATCTATTTTGGAATTGCAATTGCTACTTCTGCTACCATTATTGCCAGCCAGGCACTTATCTCAGGTTCCTTTACTTTGGTGAGTGAGGCCATGCGATTGAATTTAGCCCCCAAGCTGAAAATCAATTATCCCACTGAGGCTAAAGGACAACTATACGTTCCGGCGGTTAACTTGCTATTGTACGCAGGTTGTATTGGAATTGTGTTGTATTTTAAAAAAGCATCAAACATGGAAGCGGCTTATGGCCTGGCCATAACCATTACGATGATTGCTACTTCCATATTATTTGCCAATTATCTTGTACTGCGACGAACAAAGCCCATTCTCATTTATTTGTATTTGGCTGTTTACCTCACCATTGAGCTCAGCTTTTTCTATGCTAACCTCGAGAAGTTTCCGCATGGTGGCTATGTAACCGTATTAGTCGGTGGGTTGTTGTTTTTTATAATGTACGATTGGTTTAGGGCAAGAAAAATAAAAAATCGTTATGTGGAGTTTGTCCGGCTTGAACATTATATACCCAAAATTCTGGAATTGAGTAACGATAAATCAGTTCCGAAATATGCTACGCATCTTGTGTACCTGACCAGTGCCGACAATCCGAAAGAAATTGAACATAAAATTGTTTACTCGATATTGAGCCGAAAACCAAAACGTGCTGATATTTTCTGGTTCATTCATGTAGATACAGTAGATGAACCTTATACAATGGAATATACGGTTGCACACATTATTCCCAATGATATTATCAGGGTAGATTTTAGATTGGGTTTCCGGGTACAACCTCGAATTAATTATTTATTTCGTAAAGTGGTGGAAGATTTGGTACACCATAATGAAGTTAATATTATTAGTCGTTATTCTAGCCTTGAAAAGGCCAATATAGTAGGTGATTTCCAGTTTGTTGTAATGGAGAAGTATTTAAGCCTCGATAATGAATTACCCTTTGGCGAAAAATTAATAATGAAGTTTCACTTTTGGCTGAAAGAAATCTCCTTATCAGAAGCAAGGGGTTTTAATTTAGATCCTTCGAGTGTACTGGTTGAAAAATTTCCTTTGATAGTTTCGCCTGTTGCTAATCTTCAGCTCAAAAGAATTTATTAGCGATGAAAATGACTTTTCCTTGTATTCATTTTGTATTTATACTTCCTGCTTGCAATACAATGGCGAAAGAAACCCCCACCAAGAATCTTATGTAGTTATATATGCCTTTTTGGATGCTTATTATTCAATTTTCATTATGCTGTTTGTTTTTTTGTATAATACTTTTCTCGTAACCAAAACACCACATTCACCAATGCAATCAGCGCCGGAACTTCTACCAACGGTCCAATTACACCTGCAAAGGCTTGTCCGCTGTTGATACCAAATACTCCAATGGCCACAGCAATAGCAAGCTCGAAATTATTGCCTGCTGCGGTAAAGGCTATGGAAACATTGGTAGAATAATCGGCGCCCATTTTTTTGCCAATAAAAAAACTAACCAAAAACATAATAGCAAAATAAATGGTAAGCGGAATGGCGATTCTGATAACATCAAAAGGTATTTGCACAATCAGTTCGCCTTTTAAGCTAAACATAATAACAATAGTGAACAGCAATGCGATGAGCGTTACAGGCGAAACAAAAGGGATGAACTTTTTTTCATACCATTCTATTCCTTTAAGTTTAATAAGTCCGTAACGGCTTATTACGCCTGCTGCAAAAGGGATTCCAAGGTAAATAGCAACACTCTCCGCAATTTGCCCAATGGTAATATCAACTACGGTACCTTGTATGTCGAAAAGCGGTGGTAAAACCGTGATAAAAATATATGCGTAAACACTGTATAAAAGCACCTGGAAAATGCTATTGAGTGCTACAAGCCCGGCTGCATATTCCCTGCTGCCTTCTGCTAACTCATTCCATACAATTACCATGGCTATGCATCGTGCAAGACCAATCAGAATTAGGCCAATCATATATTCAGGATAACCACGTAAAAAAACAATGGCCAATATGAACATGAGAATGGGCCCGATTATCCAGTTAAGCAATAATGAAATGCCAAGTACTTTGGTATTCTTAAATACTTCTTTCAGTTTGTTGTATTTCACCTTCGCAAATGGCGGATACATCATGAGTATAAGACCAATGGCCAGGGGAATATTGGTAGTACCACTTGAAAAGGAATTAATAAACCCGGATGATTCGGGCAAAAAATATCCTATCGCAACACCCAAACCCATGGCAAGAAAAATCCACAGCGTAAGGTAGCGATCTAAGAAACTTAATTTTTTGCGTTCGTGCGTAGGAGCGCAGGAGTTAGTTAACATTTTTTATTTGAGATTAATGATTTTAAATTCCAAATATTGAAATCCCAAATTCCAAACATTTCATATTACAAAATATGGAATGGCCTAATCAGCGTTTTGGAATTTGGGATTTTTTTTATTAGAATTTCTCCTATGGAATTTGGAATTTGTTTACTGGATTTTCAACCATGGAATTTGGAATTTTTTTATTGGAATTTCAACTCAACAACATCCCGTACCCGGTGCACAACATTTATCTTCCAAAGGTTTACGTGCAAAAACAGTGATACTGCGAATACCGGTTTCTCCATTTTTGAAGGCATCTATTTCAGAAGGCGAAAGGTACCTGCTCAATATATCATCAGGAATAATGATGGCTTTATCTTTTTGTACGGTTACTTCTTCAAAACCATTGTTATGAATTAATTCAAGGTAAACTGCTTTTTGTATGGCGCCTGAAACGCATCCGGCATACATTTCCGCATCTATACGCAATGCTTCTGGTAGTGCACCTTTTAATACAACATCCGAAATACTGAAATGGCCACCCGGTTTTAATACGCGATAAATTTCTTTGAATACACCATTTTTATTGGGCACGAGGTTAAGTACACAATTGCTTACGATTACATCAGCAATATTACCACCAACCGGCATGTCTTCAATATCTCCCTGCCTGAATTCCACATTGGTAAATCCGCGTTTTATAGCATTAGCCCTTGCTTTTTCAAGCATAGCAGGGGTAAAGTCAATACCAATCACTTTTCCGTTTTCTCCGGTTTCATGGCGGGCAACAAAACAATCATTACCGGCGCCACTACCAAGGTCAATTACGGTATCACCTTTTTTAATGCGGGCAAATTGCGTAGGTAGTCCGCACCCAAGCCCGAGGTCTGCGTCTGAATTGTATCCGGCAAGTTCGTTATAGTCTTCGCTCATGATATTATACACTTCGGTACTGCATCCGCCTGCACCGCAGCAGGAACTTTGATTAGATTCTTTTTCCTGCAGGGCAATTTCCCCGTACTTCTGCTGTACCAATGATTTCAATTCGGCTTCAGTTGACATAAATGGTAAAATTTAAAATTGTATCGTAATATTACGATGGATATGGTTAAAAAAAATCAACAACAATTCGATTTCATCTTTTGGGCAAGTCCAAATAAATCCGCCATGGTTTTTTGGGCCTGCGCCCATTCTTTTTCATCAATACAATAACAAACCCTTGGTCCTTCAATATCGCCCTTAATAAGTCCGGCAGATTTTAATTCTTTTAAATGCTGCGATACGGTGCTTTGAGAAAGAGGCATCTCATCTACAATATCTCCGCATACACAAGTCTGATTTTTTAGAAGCATTCTTAAGATAGCAACTCTGGCCGGGTGAGCTAGTGCTTTGGCATAACCGGCTATTCGATTATCTTTTACAGTAAAATCATCTGTTCGCGAAGCACCCATTCTTTTTTCTTTATCGCAATATTACGATGAATATTTGATTGCTGCCAAATATTTTTTTTCTTTCATCTTTGCAGCATGCAACAACAGGCAGTAAATTTACGGCATCGGGCAGCCATGTGGATCGTACTACTTATACTATTTGTCGGTGTGGGTATTTGGATTATGTTGGTAGGAAAAGCGGAAAGTTTCCGGCTGATTACGGGTTATCATAGTCCGCAAGCCGATTTCTTTTTTCGGAATATAACCCACCTGGGTGATGGCCTTTTTATTCTCAGTCTCGCCGCTATTCTTGCTATACTAAAAAGGTATTTTCTATCAATTGGCATAGTTGCGAGTTATATAATGTCGGGTATTTTTGCCCAATCGGGAAAAAAGTTACTTGCCTTATCCCGCCCCAAAGCCTGGTTTGAAGCATTGGGTGAAAAGGTTTACGAAGTGCCGGGGCTTGATGTGCACATGAAAGGCAGTTTCCCATCTGGTCATACCGCTTCGGTATTTGCGCTGGCTATTTTTCTTATCATCGTATTGCCCTACCGATGGTATAGTTGGTTAATCTTATTGTTTGCTTGTATAGTAGGTTATAGCCGCATTTATCTTTCCCAGCATTTCCCTGTGGATGTATGGGCAGGGGCAATGATTGGAACATTTTCGGGGATAATGGTATTTCTGCTCCTGAAAAATTCCAAATTGGGAAATCCCAAATTCCAAAATTCGGATTTAAAATAGGCTGATTTGGAATTTGAATATTTGGAATTTGCTACGCTTAATCTCTTCTCCTATCCAGTGTAAACCCAATCGTTGTACCTACATCGGGTTTGCTGCGAACGTGAATGGTTTGGCCGTGTGCTTCTATAATATGTTTGCAAATGGCTAACCCAAGACCGCTGCCACCTACTTTACGGCTTCTTGCAAGGTCGGTACGGTAAAAGCGTTCGAAAATTCTGCCAAGATGTTCTTCGCTGATGCCAATACCATCGTCGCCAATTTCTACCAGTACACGTCTGCCATCTGTGTTATAAATGCTGGCAACAATGTTTCCACCTTCATTCCCATATTTAATGGCATTATCGAGCAGGTTAATCAGCACCTGTCTTATTTTTTCCTTATCAGCAAATACCCATTCGTTTTGTTGGGTACCCTTTTTAAAACTCGTACGTATGTTTTTTGCATTACTTTTAATGCTCAGAATTTCAAAAACATCCTTAATCAAATCCTGAATTATAAAGTTTTCTTTGTACAAAGGAAGTTCGCCACTTTCCAATTTGCTTATTTCGTCGAGATCGTTCACCAGGTTTACCAGTCGGTCAATATTGCGGCCTGCTTTTGAAAGAAACCGTTGTAAAATATCGGGGTTGGCAGCAGCTCCATCCTGCAGGGTATCAATATAGCCTTGAACGGCAAAAATGGGTGTTTTCAATTCATGCGCCAGGTTTTGTAAAAATTCCTTACGAAATGCTTCATTGGCTTTAAGCATTTCAATTTCGCCCTGCCGCTGTTCGGCCCATTTTTCTACGTCATCCCTTACTTCGTCAATACTTTTTTGGGGTAGAATGTATTTGTAATAGGTTTCTTCCCGGCGGCTTGCCTTGGTTTGATAAATAAATTTATAGATCAGTTTTATTTTCCGGTAAATGAACTTTTGCAGCGTAGTTAATATAAGGCCATAGCTCATTCCTGCAAAAAGTATGCTGCATACTGCCACAATCCACCACTCCTGCCGCAACACAAATACCCCTACGGAAACGGGTATGGTAAGGATAAGCGCAGTAAATAGCGCTAACTGCTGTGGAGTAAGATTTTTTGTTTGAAGCATATAACCCAGCCGCCTGAAAGGAGAGATGCGGACGGTAAAAATAGCCATAATGGTAATAAGTAGTATGGGTAGTTCGGGTAGGGCATGAGAAAAAGGTGAAGGGAAACGAACTACTTCATTTGAAATGGTTGTTATTTACCATTCGCCTATAGTTCAAATTTGTATCCTACACCCTTTATGGTTTTTATACAATCAACGCCCATTTTTTGGCGGATTTTGCGGATGTGCACATCAATGGTGCGGTCGCCAACAATTACTTCGCTGCCCCATACAAGGCTTAGGATTTCGTTTCGTAAAAATACCCTTCCAGGTTTGGAAGCAAGCAGGGACAATAGTTCAAATTCTTTTTTAGCCAGGTTAACATCGGTTTCGCCAATGGTTACTAAAAATCGTGTCTGATCAATGGTCATATCACCAATTTTCATAACCTTCTGGTCGGTATCCTTTTTTGAACGGCGAAGTAAGGCATTAATGCGGCTTATCAATATTTTGGGACTGATGGGTTTTGAAATGTAATCATCTGCACCGGTGTCCAATCCTTTAATTTGCGACGATTCATCGCTGAGTGCTGTAAGCATTACAATGGGTGTGGTGCGAAAATCGGGAAGTTGACGGAGCAGGTTGCAAACATCAATGCCCGATTTATAAGGCATCATAATATCAAGAATAATGAGGTCGGGGCGGTGTAGTTTGCAAAGATCCAGGGCTTCCTGACCATCTTTAGCCTGTATTACTTCATAACCTTCTTTTTCCAGGTTGAAGCTGATAATTTCCAGGATATCCGGTTCATCATCTGCAAACAATATCTTGGCTCTTGGCTCCATTTAACAATTAATTTACGCAAAAGTAACATAAGCATACCCTAAACTATGCCCTTTGAATGATTACCAAATTGTTAACTAAAGCAAAATGTAGATGGGTTTTGCATGGCATTAGCTTTTGTTTCGCCTTCCTGCAACCTAAATGATTGTAATTTTGACCCGTGCATAAATATATTATGAGTAGACTTTTATTAATTACTTGTTGCTGGTTTTTGACTGCTTTCGGTTTTGCCCAGGTGCTGCCAACAGATTTTAAACCGGATATTTCGCGTGCATTGTTTCATTCAAAACTGGATGAAGCACAGATGGCATTGCTTGCCGCAGATGGTCGTAAGGATGCTAACCTAACCCCTTACCCCGACGAAGAATTAAACCTGCAACTTACCTATAACGCAACAGCCCGCATTGATGAATGGCAGGAAAAAACAGAGCGCGATGAAAAGTTGGATCACCAGGGGAAAATTAGGCAGATAAGGGGCATGGGTGAAATGCTGAAATCCTACGCTGACGTAATGCGGGTAACCAAGACTAATGGTAAAGCCCTGCAGTGGAGCCATCTTCCCATGATGATTGATGCTTTTGAACAAGCGCTTGAGTTGGATGGACAAAAAAAGGAAATTACCAATGCACTTGTTCCATTGCCTTACCGCGGTGCAACAATCCTTGCTTCTAATATTGCATTTATGCAAAACCCTGGCGCCGAGAATACGAAACAATACCTGTTGTTAAAGTACCTTGACGAAAATCCTGATCTTGTACTGATTGAATTAGGCAGATTTCCCAATTACAATTACCCCTTTGCTGATAGCCTTATTGCATTGGCTGCCCGCAGAATGCCCGATCAGCTCATTACTTATGCTCAGGCAAAACAAACCGAGCTGGCAAAAAAAATACGGTCAAATCAGGATCCTTTGGTGAAAATGCTTGTGGACCTTTCCCGCGATAATCAGGGTCAGTTGTATATGCCATTTCTCGATCAGATGTATGCAGGTTCCATTACGCGCGAAGAAATAGCCTACGCCATTAAAGATTCTTCGCGATATTATAGCCTTTTGGTAAAAACACAAATACAAAATGCCATCCGTACCCAAAAAGGTGAAATGGTTACCTCGGGTAAATCCGTATCGGATATGCTGAAACGAAAAAGCATGGATGTATATGTAAATACCATAAATGGTTTGCACGATTCCCCTGCCAATATCCGGTTTAAAAATATTCAGGGTCTTGGCCCCGAAGAATTGTACTACCTTATTGTAATGAACGAAGCGGAGATTTATACCAGCAGTTATATGTATGTTTTCCGCCGTATATTCGAAGTAATGCCGGTAAAAAGTTCAGATAGCATTTTGGCAAGGGTGCATTATGACAGGTACAAAAAGTTCCTCACCATGGCATCCAATTATAACACACTCGATGTTTTTTTGGATAGCATGAGCATCGAAAGTTCCACCCGGCTCATGACCGATTTTGTAAATAACCTCGATAAAGGAACCGGTGAAGATGATATTGAGGATGCGGTAGATGTTGCCAATGCCTACGCAACAATTGCCGATCCGGAAATTCGCAAACTCATGCTTGATCAGGTGGAACGTAACCTGCAAATGGCCATAGCGAATAACAATAAAAAGGCTATAACCATTTATCATTTGGAAAAGCTGATTATGGAAAGCAGTGATACTACTTCAACCGTGAACCTCAGCGATTCACTCGGGATTTTGCCCATTTATAATGTAAAAAATGATTATTTAAAAGATGAACAGGGCCGTATTGTAATGCAAATGTATTTTTATGGAGATGGTGCCGGCAAAGGCAGTTTCAATACCTTGATGGGGCTTATGGGGGACCGCAATATGTGGAAAATGACTGCTACACCACAATGGGTGCAATGGACAAGTTTGAATACGGCCGTTCCATTTGTTTTATTTGCCAACCGCGCATTAGATGAAGAAAAAGATCTCGATGAGCAAGCGCAACATGCCCTTATAGCATGGATGGGTGAAAATGGTTTCAAACCTTCGATTACCGTACACCGCGGCCATAGTTATTACTTAAAATATACGATTGAAAAATTGCTTCCGAGCAGTAAAGTCGTCGTTCTCGGAAGTTGCGGGGCCTATCATAATCTTGCTGATATTCTGAAAATTTCGCCTGAAGCTTATATTATTGCGAGTAAGCAGGTTGGTTATGGCGTCATAAATATCCAATTATTTATGTATTTGATTAATGAGCTTAAGCGTGGTAAAGATGTTGCATGGCCAACCATGATGGAAGATGTGGCACGCAATGTAGGTTCGGGTCGCAAGAGTGATTTTGACGATTACATTTTTCCGCATAAAAACCTGGGGGCTATATTTATTAAAGCCTATAAGCAGGCAATGGGTAGCGAAGGCTGATCATATTTTATTTTACTTATTACATATCTATGTCTTCCCCGGCGCCGAAAACTAAATTTAGTACGACACTCTTAAGACGGGTTTATGAATTTGTAAAACCCTACAACCGGTATTTTTATATCGCCTTAGTGCTTTCATTGTTGTTGGCAGCCATTTCGCCAATGCGCGGGCTGCTTATTCAGTTTACTATTGATAAGGGATTAAAAAATGATAGTTCCCGAATACCGGATTGGCTAAATCAATGGTTTGATGCAGTTAGTCAATCGGATGTGATGCGATTTATAGTTATTATCAGCATGGTGCAAATTGGTTTGCTGATTATTGAAACCATCATGCGTTTTATTTTCACCTTCAGTACTGCTGCACTTGGACAATTGGTGATAAAAGATTTGCGTAATGCTGTTTATAAAAAAGTATTGCATCTCAATCTTCGTCAGTTTGATACCACACCAGTTGGTACCCTAACCACCCGCACCATCAACGATATAGAAAGTGTAAACGAAATTTTTTCCGATGGGCTTATTCCAATTATTGCGGATTTGCTCACCATTGTTTTCATTTTAAGTACCATGTTTTGGATAGATTGGCGCTTAACATTGATTTGCCTGATTCCTTTCCCTTTTTTGGCAATTGCCACTTATTACTTTAAAGAAAGTGTAAATAAATCATTTACAGTTGTGCGTAATGCAGTGGCCAAATTAAATGCCTTCGCACAGGAACATTTGGCAGGTATGCAATTAGTTCAGGCGTATGCTTCTGAAACGCAGGAATACAATAAATTCAGGAATATTAACCGCGAACACCGGGATGCCAACGTTCGTGCCATTTTCGCCTATTCGGTATTTTTTCCGGTGGTAGAAGTTATTTTAGCTATCAGTCTTGGCTTATTGGTTTGGTGGGTAGCAGGCAGGGTGGTGGATGCTCCCGATGCATCGGGACATGTGGGAAAAATTACCGCCTTTGTGCTTTTTCTGAATCAAATTTTCCGCCCGCTTCGATTTATTGCGGATAAGTTTAATCTAATTCAGATGGGCCTTATTTCGAGTGAACGAATTTTTAAAGTGCTTGATAACCCCGACACACTTACAGAAAAGCCAGAAACTGAGCAAAAGGTAAAAAAGTATGATAACTACCGCATGAAGGGTGAAATAGAATTTGAAAAGGTGAGGTTTGCCTATGTTTCGCCGCATGATGTGTTGAAGCAGGTAAGTTTTAAGGTTCAACCCGGCCATTCGCTTGCCATTGTGGGCAGTACCGGTAGTGGAAAAACCACTATTATTTCGCTCATAAACCGACTGTACCAGCATACCGAAGGGCATATTCGCATTGATGGTATGGACATTGAAGACTTTGACAGTGAAGTTCTCCGGTTGCAGATAGGGGTGGTTTTGCAGGATGTTTTCCTGTTCAGCGGTAGTATAGCCGATAACCTGAGCCTGCGTAATCCTGATATAACATTCCAGCAAATTGAGGATGCGGCCAAAGCGGTGGGATTGCATGATTTTATAATGCAATTGCCCGGAGGTTATAGCTATAATGTTAGGGAAAGGGGTGCTACTTTAAGTGTAGGGCAGCGACAACTACTCAGTTTTGCGCGCTGCCTGTTGTATAACCCAGCCATATTAATTCTCGATGAAGCCACAAGTAGTATGGATAGCGAAAGCGAGCAACTTATACAAGCCGCAACCGAAAAATTGATGGCCGGTCGTACATCTATTATAATTGCGCACCGCCTTAGTACCATTCGTCGTGCCGATGAAATAATGGTGCTCGATAAAGGCGTAATTGTGGAAAAAGGTAACCATGATGCACTGTTGCAAGCTGATGGGGCTTATGCTAAGTTATACCATATGCAGTTTGAGAAGAAAGAAGTTGTGGTTTAAAAGGTATTGTTGGTTTGGATGGGTGATTTGTGTAATTTTATTTAAAATAATGATTCAATGACCGATCAGCCTACCATTTATTCTTTTAATTATAAGCCCGGAAGAACGGTGGATGAGCTAGAAGAAGAACGATTGATGCAAAATATAAGTTCTTCATAGGAAGAAAGGTTTAGAAAAATGATGGCAATTATCCTGGTGACGCAGAAATTGAAAGCTAAGCTCCCAAATCCTTCCTTATATCCGCTACCTATGTAGTATCTACCCCAACAAGCATGACAATTTTTTCATCGCAAAAATTGGTATTGGTTTCAGATTGATTGAAAAATTGCAGTTGGCTTCTTTTTGTTCTTCGGTTTTGCCTTCCTCCTTACCTTCAAGTTTGCCTTCTTTAAATGCGCCCAACACATACGATTTCTGAAGCCGGACTATATTCCAATACTTTTCATATTGGATAAACTACCGATTTTCATAATTTAGGGCTGTTTTTTCAATTGATATATTTTAAAAGAAAAATTAAGTATGGTAAGGTTAATTTTATTCTTGTCCATTGCTTTTTTAGCATGCACTGAAAAAGCCCGAAATTCTACTCTTATAAAAATAGAAGGAGATAGTGTATTAATCGAAAAGAAACAATTATTAGCAGATTTTGAAGTTTTGCTTTTGTGTCATTGTGAGGAATATTTTGACCAAAGAGTCTTTCAAGGTGCTTCTAAGGAATTTCTGGAAGAGAATAAAGGGCAGATTTTTGGGAGATATGTATCATCTGGAAGTCATAATCAATATTATTCTGAGAAGTTTAAAAAATCTCTGCTATTTAGTCAGCCATATTCTGTGGTATGGGGTACAAATTATAATTACTCCAGAATTGATAGTTTATATTTTAATCCTATGTATAAACATTACATAAGTATAAATGAAAAGACCGCGCATTTCCCTAATCAAATTGAGGATATTAATTACATATATGATTGCTTTCATAAGATAAAAGAAATACCTTTAGAAAAGGAATTGGATAAGTTTATGCGCATAAATACAATTGAGTAATGTCTACATTTGAAAAAAAATCCCGCTCAACAATGAATTCCAATTCTGAAAAATCAAGCTTTCCTAACGAATTCTTCCACTTCCATTCAAGCGATGAAATGGAGCAATTTAAATTGGAAAGAAACTTGAAAATGACCGATATGGAACGATATAAATTGTTTGTATCGTTAATGCGGCTGGGAAAGAAATTAAAAAACGCTCCCAAAATTCATAAACCAATGCCCTGATTATGGATATGCTTAATGAAGATTTACTGGCTTTTTGGAAAAAATTAAATGAAAATGACGTCCGTTACATAATGATTGGCGGATTTGCCGTTAATATGCATGGATATGCAAGGGCGACTAAGGATGCAGATTTATGGCTTGAAGATTCACCCGAAAGCAGACTTGGGCTTAGAAAAACATTCGCTGCATTAGGATATGGAGATTTTGCTTCCATTGAAGAAATGGTTTTTGTACCCGGTTGGACTACCTTTTATGTGGGCGGAATTGAGCTGGATATAATGACCAAAGTAAAAGGGCTGGATGAAATTGGTTTTAATGAATGTTTTGAGTACGCATCCATTGCAGATTTGGATGGCATTAATGTTCCTTTTCTCCACATAAATCATTTAATGCAGGCAAAAGAAGCATCAGGAAGACTGCAGGACCTTTTAGATTTAGAAAAGCTCAGAACCATTCTGAACCTTAGAAATAAATAAGAAATAATCCCCTTTTGGCAACCGCTTTTTTTAATCTGTTGAAGGAATTTGCTCCCGCTGCCGTACATTTGCCGCCAAATTTGAGTGGAATATGGGTATTAAACGCTTCAAGTCAGTCTGGGTTTCAGTTTTAGCCGGTTTAGCCATTATGCTTTCCATTAATGTATTTGCCCAACATGAAGGCGAAGAACCTGCAGCAGGTGGCCATGAAACAACCGGCGACGAAAAAATGAATCCCGGTCTTATATTAATGGAGCATATTCTTGATAAGCACGAGTACCATTTTGCTGATTACAATGGACATACCATTGGTTTCCCTTTGCCCATCCTACTTTTTTCTCCTGAACGTGGTTTTTCGGCATTCATGTCGTCTCGTTTTGAACATGGCCACGCTGATTATAATAATTACCGTATAACGCTTGACCACGAAACAGGCAAAGAGACTATTGTTGCTGTAGGTGCTGACGGACAGGTAGACCCTGCCGTTACTGTTTACGATTTCTCTATGACCCGCAACGTAGTACAGATGTTGCTTTCGCTTATGTTGCTGGTTTGGATTATGCTTTCAGTAGCAAAGCGTTACCAAAAAGGTGTGGTAAAAGCGCCAAGTGGAATGCAAAATGCCATTGAGCCTGTTATTACCTTTATTCGCGATGATGTGGCTAAGCCAAACCTCGGACGCAAGTACGCAAAGTTTATGCCCTACCTGCTTACCGTATTTTTCTTTATTCTTATTAATAACCTTACCGGTTTAATTCCCGGAGCTGCAAACGTTACTGGCAACATTACGGTTACCTTATTATTAGGTATCATCAGCCTGTTGGTAATACTCTTTACCACCAATAAACATTTCTGGGGTCATATTTTTAATCCACCGGTTCCGGGTTTTGTAAAACCCATTCTCACGATTGTGGAATTTTTGGGTGTATTTATTAAGCCGGTAGCACTTATCATTCGTCTTTTTGCCAACATGGTGGCCGGCCACATGATTATTGCCTGCTTAATCCTGATGATTTTCATTTTTGCTGAATTGGCGCCTTCGGCAGGTTTGGCATTTAGCCCGGTATCTATTTTATTCACGGTTTTCATTTATGCAATTGAATTGTTGGTGGCCTTTATTCAAGCATACATATTTACCAACCTTACCGCGGTATTTATCGGCCTTTCCATGGAAGGCGAGCAGTTTCGCGAAGAAGGTGCAACCGCACACCACCATTAATCAACCACGTTTCTTTTTTTTAACTCCATAATTATCTATTATGACTTTGATGAACATTCTGCTGGAAGCTACCGGAAGTGTTGCTAACCTTGGCGCCGCAATTGGTGCTGGTTTGGCAGCAATTGGTGCAGGTATCGGTATTGGCCAGATTGGTAAAGGTGCTACTGAAAGCATCGCCCGCCAGCCTGAAGCTGCTAACGATATCCGTGGCGCTATGATTCTGACCGCTGCCTTCGTAGAAGGTGTTGCCCTTTTTGCGGTAATCGTTTCAGCCCTTGCTATCTTTATTAAGTAAGATCAGCCAGGAAATGCAGTAAACTGTACCCAAAGCACAGGGCGGCGGGTACAGTTTCTTTACACTAAAAATATTAAACTATTATTCTATATGCATCCGTTGTTAAAACCTGAGTTGGGCCTATGGGTATGGACCCTCGTGGCGTTCCTGATTGTATTGTTTATTTTGAAAAAATATGCATGGACACCCATTATTGCCAGCCTGAATGAGCGTGAGCGTTCAATTGCCGATAGCATAGAAACGGCTGAACGTGTAAAAGCTGAAATGGCACAACTGCAAAGCGAAAATGAAACCTTACTGGCAAAAGCAAGAGAAGAGCGCTCAGAAATGATGCGCGAAGCCAAAGCTACCAAGGACAAAATTGTTCATGATGCCAAGGAGCAGGCTAAAGTTGAAGCCAACAAAATAATGGAAGATCTTCAGTTAAGCATTAACAACAGGAAAATTGCTGCTATTAATGACCTGAAAAGCCAAATGGGTATGCTGGTAGTTGAAATGGCTGAAAAAGTCCTTCAGCGCGAACTGTCCAATAAAGATGCACAGGAAAAGTACATCAGGGAAATGGCAGAAACCAGTATCTTGAACTAAGTTTTATGGTGAAATAGAGCCGGGTATAATACCTGTCTCTTTTAATTGAAAAAAGAGAGAATCTAATACAATGCCAAATCCAAGATTAGCCGACCGGTATGCCAAGAGCCTTATTGACCTTGCCTTAGAGAAAGATCAATTGGAAGAAGTGCATAATGATGCGCAAAGGATTATTCAGGTATGTAAGCAAAGCCGCGAATTTGCTGTAATGCTGAAAAGCCCTATAATTAAAGGAGAGAAAAAAGCAGCGGTAATAAATTTAATCAGCAAGGGAAATGTTTCTGAAATCTCACGTTTGTTTTTAAACTTGCTGGTAAGAAAAGGGCGCGAAAGCAATTTGCTTGAAATTATGCAGGTGGTTGCTGATAAGTACGATATCATTAAAGGTATTAGCCGTATTAATCTTGTAACAGCCGTGCCGGTAAGTGAAGAAGTAAGGTTGTTGATGGTAGATAAATTGCAAAAAGAAACCCGGCTTACTAATATTGAACTTGCTGTGAAAGTGGATCCGAGTTTGGTAGGTGGGTTTATTCTTGAGTATAATAATTTCCTGCTCGACCGTTCGGTAAAACGATTACTGAAAGAAGTAAAAACGGAGTATAAGAAGAACGAGTACGTATATAATATTCGATAATCGTACTAAAGATTATATAGGAACGGGCATGCACGAAAGCATTGCCCGTTTTCTTTTTTAGTAGATTTTCTTCCTTTTATTTTAAGTATCAGGAAGGATAAAACTTATGATCTGGTGATATAACTTTCAAGATGGCTGATGGTGGCTTCATGTCTTGCAATGGTTGCACTTACCACATCCGTCATGCTTATAATTCCGGAAAGTTGTTCCCCTTCATACACGGGTATATATCGAATATGTTTCTCTGTCATAAGGCTCATGCAATGGTCGATGGTGTCGTTTGGAGAAACACTTGGTAAGTCTGTACTCATTATATCAGATACAAGTGTATCCGTTGAATTTTTACCCAATAACACTACTTTCCGGGAATAATCTCTTTCGGTCATTACCCCCAGAAATTTACCATCTTCCATTACCACTACGGACCCGTAGCTTTTTTCTGCCATGCGCCTAAGGGCGTCTATTACAGATGTTTCAGGACTAACGGATTCAATGTGGCCGCCTTTTTTTCGGAGAATATCTTTTACTTTTTGCATGGTTTATCCATTTTGGGCGAAAAAGATAAAACAGAATTTTGGATGCCAGCACATTCATGCTAAAAAAGGGCAATATTTTTTTGATAAAAATATTTATAAAATAGTTTGGTTTATAAAATAAAGTAGTCTATTTTTGTTCTCTCAAGCATCTTAACATGCACCAACACACACTTTTAACATTAATGATTATGCTTTCAGCCGGTTGGCTTTCTGCGCAAACCACACACATCACCGGGAAGGTAACCGAACAGCGACGTAAGCCATTGCAGGGGGTTAGTATTGCCCTTGCTGATAGCTACGACGGAGCAACGAGCGATAGCATCGGTTCCTTCCGGTTTCACACAACTGATACAGGTAAGGCAACTTTGCAGGTAAGTTTTACCGGATATTCAACCTGGGAACAGGAGATAGTCCTAAAAGGGGATACCCTTTATTTTGAAATATCACTGAAAGAATCACCTAACGAACTAACAGCCGTAGTTATTACAGCCGGCAGTTTCGAAGCAGGGGACTCAAAGAAGGCCACTGTATTAAAACCACTGGATATTGTAACCACCGCAAGTGCCAACGCCGATGTAGCCGCGGCCATGCGCACCTTGCCAGGCACGCAACAGGTTGGAGAAAGTGCTGAGTTATTTGTAAGGGGTGGTGAGGGCTACGAAACAAGGCAATTTATTGATGGTATGGTGGTTGCCAATCCTTTTTTCAGTTCGGCACCGAATATTGCAAGCCGGGGCCGCTTTTCCCCTTTTCTTTTTAAAGGCACCGTATTTAGCACCGGTGGTTATTCTGCATTATATGGTCAGGCGCTTTCATCTGCGCTCGTGTTGGAATCCATTGATTTACCCGATCGTTCTGAAGCGAGTGCTTCCATTTCCCCCTTGTTCGCTGGCGGACAATATCAGCATCTTGCCAAAAACAAGAAGAGCAGTTGGGGGCTAACGGGTGGCTATACCAACCTTGCATTATATTTTGCCCTTGTACCCCAAAAACCCGATTATTTCCGCGCACCCGAAGTTTATAATGCAGATGCCAATTTCAGAATAAAAACATCGGTATCGGGCATGCTGAAGTTTTATGCCAGTTACACGGTTAACAAACTCGGTTTACGTAACCGGGATATAGATATGCCTTCGCTCAAAAATGCCTTTGGTTTACAATCGGAAAATTTTTATTCCAACATTAGTTATAAGGAAAGAATTGCCAACCGGCTTATGCTGAAAACCGGTGTGAGCCTGAGTTATAATTACGATCATATTAAGCAGGAATTACAGGACAGTGCGGACAAGCCGGTAACGGATAATCTGCCTGATTATATGAAATTAAAAAATTATGAGTTGCATAATCGCTCGCTGTTTTTCCAAACACGTGTATTGCTGGATTATAAATTGGGTGGGCTAAGCGCCATTCGTTTTGGTGGTGAATACTGGCATACCAAAGACAGTAGTATTTATAATAAAATGCCTGCATCACTTACCGATAATTTTGGAGCATTTTTTGCAGAAGGTGATTTTTATATTTCACAGAAACTTGCTTTCAGAGCTGGCCTGCGTGCAGAATACAGCAGCTTGCTTGATAAGCCAAATTTAGCGCCGCGCACTTCATTGGCATATAAGCTCAGCAAAAAGGCACAGCTTTCCGCCGACTATGGTATTTTTTACCAAAAGCCCATTAATCAGTACTTGCTTTTTAATCCTGATATGCCTTACATGCGGGCCGATCATTATATTCTTACCTATCAGCGTATGGATGCAGTTACTACTTTCAGGGCACAGGTTTTTCATAAAGGCTATAAGCAACTGCCACGGCTTGATGCAGATACTTCTGGCGGCGGTACCGGCTTTGCACAAGGCTTCGAACTTTTCTGGCGCGATAAAAAAACCTTCAAAAACTTTGATTACTGGATAACCTATTCATGGCTGAATACAGAAAGAGAATATTTGAATTTCCCTTACGCCATGCAACCTTCTTTTGCTGCAAACCATACGGCAAACCTGGTGGTGAAGCGTTTTTTTACCAAGCTAAGTATGCAGGTAAATATGAATTACCAATATGCAACAGGCAGGCCTTTTTATAATATACGCTGGAATACAAATAGCAGCGAGTGGCAGGTATTGGATCAGGGAAAAACCATTCCTTACCAAACGATGAGCCTGAGTGTAAACTATTTGAAGAATGTCGGAAAAGCATTTGGTGTATTTGTTTTTAGTGTAAACAATGTTTTCAATAGCAAGCAGATTTTTGGTTATCAATATCCCATTAGTGGTGGAGAGAAAGTTGCGATTGTGCCCCCGGCGCGCCAATTCTTTTTTGCCGGCGTTTTCCTAAGCTGGGGTACAGATAGAACGCAGGATGCCATTAATAACAATTTATAATTTTTTTATATTTCACTAAAAAACTAAGATCATGGAAAATCAAAGGGACGAAGCAATTTGGAAGCTGGCAGAAGCTCGCGCGGGATTTAAGCGCCACTTACTTTCTTATGTGGTAGTAAATCTATTCTTTATTGGTATATGGTATTTTTCAGGAGGCAGAAATGGCAGGTATTTTTGGCCTGTTTGGCCCATTTTAGGTTGGGGTATTAGTATTGTCTTTCATTATTTGGGCGTGTACCAAAGTAGTTCTTTCTTTTCAGTAGAAAGGGAGTATGAAAAATTAAAGGGCAATTCTTAAAATAAAAAATCTATTAATCACACACACAAATACAAAAATCACTATGAAAAAAATCATGTTATTTATCGGATTTGCAATGGCATTAACTGTAACTTCTGTTGCGCAAAGTGCCCGCTATCAGGATGCAATGAAAACCAATCTTGGTCAATTGGAAAAGGCGAATGATAAAGGAGCTTATCAGAATGTAGCCAACAGTTTTGAACGCATTGCAAATGCTGAAAAAACAGAATGGTTACCATTTTATTATGCTGCCTATGCAACGGTTATGCAAAGCTATGCCGAGCAGGATTTAAGTCTGTTGGATGCTATATTGGACAAGGCCGATGAAATGATAAGCAAAGCAGCTTCTTTTAAACCGGACCATGCCGAAATCACAAACATACAGGCTATGATTATGCAGGGGCGTATGCGTGTAGATATGAGCCGTAGTATGACACTCGGCCCCAAATCAAGTGAAATGCTGCAAAAAGCTATGCAACAGCAACCCCTGGGCAGTCCGCGTGTAACCATGAACCTTGCACAAAATATGTATTACACACCGGAAGCATTTGGTGGGAGTAAAGCAAAAGGACTTGAGTTAATGAAGAAAGCATTAGCACAGTATGACACATTTGTACCTGCATCGCCACTGGAGCCCAATTGGGGAAAGGAATATGTAGCATCGATGGTGAAAACCTGGGAAGGTTCTAAATAGTAATTGTGGGTAACTGGTGGTTAAAACAAAATGGTTAGCGCCACGGGTTACCCAACTTTGTAAACAATGATTTGCTAAATACCCTCTATTATGGACAATGAGAAACTAGAGCCGGTTCAATCATTACAGATTATTGAATCGATGATTCACAGCGCAAGAAATCGGTTTAGTGATAACGGACATCTCTACCTTTTATGGGGATGGGTAGTGCTTATTTGTTCATTAGGGCAATTTGCTGCTTTAAAATGGAACCTGCTGGAACACCCTGAATGGATTTGGGTACTTACCTGGTTAGCACTCCTTTACCAAACTATTTACCTGGTAAGGCGAAACAAAAAAATAAGGGTAAGTACCTATACAGATGATATGCTGAAAGCCATTTGGATGGTGTTTGTCGTATGCGGCGTTTTACTGGCATGGGTAGTAGGTAGATTGGGTGATTGGAAGACTATGTATTCCTTAATACTGATGATTTATGGAATACCTACTGTATTATCTGGTACGGTACTAAGGTTTAAGCCTTTAATTTGGGGAGGCATTTTCTGTTGGGTATTATGCGCAATCAGTATTTATCTTCCTCTTATTTACAATCTATTGCTTGTTTCACTGGCAGTTATAGCAGCATGGATTATACCCGGATACCTTATGCAACAAAAGTTTGCAAAAGAGAACAAATAAAAAAAGCAAAATGGATAAGGAAAAATCATTATCTGAAAAAGAAAGTTTAGCACTTATTGCGGCTACTATACAGGCAGCTAAAGGTGGGTATTACCATGATAGTGGCTTGGGTGCTATCCTATGGGGTACTGCAATAAGTATGGCAGGTTTTTTGACATTTTTTACGCTTTATTTTAAGTGGGAAATTAAATTTGATTGGTGGTTTTTAGTGTTGTTCGCACTTATTCCTCAAATTTTTATCAGCGTAAGGGAGATGAAAGAGAAAGTGGTGAGAACCCATACAGGAAGAGCCCTGGATATCGTTTGGACTATTTTTGGTGTAAGCATATTTGCAGCTATATTTTATATGTACTTAGCACCACATATGCTTATGAAATTTATGGAGGAAGATGGAAGGATCCTTTTTTCAAAAGTAATTGCAACTGGAGAGATTTCTGATTACCGTCTCACTTTTGTACCAAGTCCGGGCTCTTTATTCTTATTATTGTATGCCTTACCAACCATTATAACAGGAGTTGTTCAAAAATTCTGGCCAATGATCATTGGTGCCATAATTACCTATCTGTTTTTTATCATTTCCCTTTATACCCGTAATCCGATCGACCAGTTATTGATGGGCGTTTCTGGCCTTGTAAACTGGTTAATACCAGGTCTCATTCTAAGGAATAATTACCGGAAAGCCCGAAATAACGCGCATGTTTAAAGAACTGGATCCCATATTGCATTCTCAGTTAAGGTTGGCTGCTATGTCGCTGCTTATTAGCGTAAAGGAAGCCGAATTTACCTATATACGCGAAAAAACAAATGCTACTGCCGGTAACCTGAGCGTACAATTGAATAAATTAAAAGATGTTGGGTATATTGATATTACCAAGCAGTTTAAGGACAACTATCCGCAAACGCTATGTAAAATTACTACAAAGGGAATAGACGCATTTGAGCAATATGTGCAGGACCTGCAGGTTTATTTAAATAAGGAATAATTATTTTAGTGCAGTTGTAAACCCCTGCCAAAGAAACTATTTCTTCTTACACCTGACTGATAAGCCTTTGGCTTTTTTTCCTCCCTGTTTAATGATACGCCAACCCTGAATGCTGCACTCCAATAAACATCGCGCCTATCTGTATGCCCGCGCGGACGTGTATTTCGCGGTGGATTAACAATGGTACTGCGGTTATACAATTGTACAGCCAAATCAGCCTGATCGGGTGCAAGGTAATTATAAAATAAAGAAGGATCCACCCAATCACCCTGGCTTACATCATCAAGATAATCGGTACTGGTAAAACGCCTGAGCCCTTCAAGCCTAAGGGTAAAGGTTCGGCTCAATTCGTATCGCAGACCAATACCCAGGGGTATAATAGTGGCATATTTTTTATAGGGCTCCCTATCAGGATATTCTGCAAAACCCTGCCCTTCAAGTCGTAATGGAGCCACGTCCACCCATTGGTCATTATATAGCGCTTGGGGGTTGAAAAAGGTCATACCAATACCTACCGTAACATAGGGAGAAAGCCTTGGCATATAACGGTCGTAAATTTGATAATCACGTAAAAACACCGGATGTAATTCGGCGCCCACAAAGAATTCAAAAATATTCGTACCGAAATTCAGATTGCGCTCATACCTGCCGATTGCACTATAATACGTTGCACCTTTTAGCAAGCTATCATAACCTTCCACCCTGCCCAATCCTAAATCAAGCCGAAGTGCCACCCAATCCTTATGTGTTGCAGTTAACGTTAGACCACCTGTAAGTTTGGAACTCTTTAAGGTAAAGGCCCCCATACCACCATCGCCATTTTTGTTACCTTGAATATCGGTAATACCGTTCATAATTCCAATATTGCCTGATAAATCTAATACCCATGATGGCTCGTAATGGCCATTATCGTAAAAATAATAACCTTGAGCACTGAGTGTGGCTGCCGATGAAAAACTGCATAAAATGCAAATTATCCAACGTAGAAATATATGGTTTTGCGGATTTTTACCCATAAACAGGTTGCAAATTACAAGTTTTGCTGATTTAATGAATAGAATTTAGATGGTTTATTGAAATGTTCCTGATTTTTTTGTTGAAAAGGTAACTTTTTGCCTTGAAAAGTATTTACAATATTGGGTTAGACCGCAATTGCTGCATTTTGGCTGCCTTGCAGTGCAAATATATCTCCCATGAAGAATTAACCAATGGTGCGCTTTGTGAATCAGGTCTTTCGGTATATGTTCCACCAGTTGCTTTTCAGCAGCAAGCGGTGTGGTAGCTTTATAGGTTAACCCGATTCTCGCACTTACCCTGAAAACATGTGTATCTACTGCCATATTAGGTTGCGCATCAATTACACTTGTAATTACATTGGCCGTTTTCCGCCCCACTCCCGGTAGTTTGACTAATTCATCTACTGTCATAGGAACTTCTCCACCAAAATCATTAATCAGCATTTGTGCCATGCCCAACAGGTGTTTGGTTTTATTATTGGGGTAGCTTATGCTTTTTATGAGTGGAAAAAGTTCTTCGAAAGTGGCCTGAGCCAATACCTGCGGATTAGGATACCGCTCAAAAATGGAAGGTGTTGTCAAATTAACCCGTTTATCGGTACACTGAGCGGATAATATAACAGCTACCAAAAGTTGGAATGGGCTGTCATAAACCAACTCTGTTTCAGCAATGGGTACGTTTTCCTGAAAATAATCAATAACAGCCTGATAACGTTCCTTTCGGGTCATGCTGCAAAAATAGGACTTGAAAATTGAAAGCTAAACATCTTAGGAGGGAAACAGGTGTTTAGCACGGAACAAATTAATAAATGGGCTGAACCGCAGTTTCTTTAGTAGCATAATCCAAAATCCTGTCCACTACTACCTGGCGAGGCGAGCACATGGATTTGTCAAGCCTTGCAGCAGCTTCAGCTATTACCATTCGCTTTTGATTAAGCGCCCAATCTTCTTCAAGTACCTTTTCCAGGATGGCTGCATTTGTAGCCGGCATTTCGCCATAATGGTATTCCAGTAAATCTTCGGGAGTAAAATTAATCATGCGCAATCATTAATTGTTTTAAGAAAATACAACTGAAAAACGCAGTGAATCGGGTTTTATTGTGCCTAGATCACTTAACCTATAACATTTTTTTTATCAGTATACCTGAGCGAAGTTTGGGTAATCGACACGTTCTGCATGATGAAGCTTTATGGAAAAAATTGCATCATTTATTTTAATGCAGTACTGTCTCTCCCTTTGGATTCCTTTTCCGATATTTCTATTATATAAACATCCTCATCATCCCGTTTCATATAATATTTTTCGCGGGCAAATTTTTCCAGCATGGCCGGATCCTGATCAAGTGCTTCAATCTGCTTTCGTGTACTTGCAATTTGTGCCTGGTAAAATGCTTTCTTTTCTTCAAGGGTTTCTACTTCCTTTTTTCGCTTTACCTGTGTAAAATAGTCCTTTTGGTCAAAAAATAACATCCATACCACAAAGGCAGCAAGTGCGCCTAAATAGTGCATTTTATACCTTAATATCCAGAACTTATGCATAATTACAAATGTCAGTTATTGTAAACGAAAAGTAGTTAAGACTATTGTACACATTTGCACAAAGGAAAAGGGGTACAGGCCATTTTCCAAAATGTTCCTGCACCCCCATAATTAACTAAAACAATTAACTACTACTTGCCAAATTTAAGTTTATTACCTGGAAAAATGCTATTTTCTTCCAGTAATTCTTCAATGCGTATCAACTGGTTATATTTTGCAATTCGATCGGTACGGCTGGCACTACCTGTTTTTATTTGACCACAATTTAAGGCAACAGCCAAATCGGCAATGGTTGTATCTTCTGTTTCGCCGCTGCGATGGCTCATAATGGTGTTGTAACCTGCATGCTGTGCCATAGTTACTGCATTAATGGTTTCGGTAAGCGAGCCAATCTGGTTTACTTTTACCAATAGTGCATTTGCAATTCCTTTTTCAATACCCTGGCTCAGTCGGGTTACATTGGTTACAAAGAAATCATCACCCACCAACTGAATTTTTTTGCCTACAGCATCTGTAAGCATTTTCCATCCATCCCAATCATCTTCTGCCATTCCATCTTCAATACTAACGATGGGGTATTGGCGTACCCAATTAGCCCAATAATCAACCATTTGGTCGCTGGTAAGCTCACGGTTATCACTTTTATGGAAAATGTAACGTTTCTTTTCACTGTTGTAAAATTCACTTACAGCAGGATCTAGTGCAATCGAAATTTGTTCGCCTGCTTTGTAACCTGCGGCTTCAATAGCAGTAAGAATGGTTTCAATGGCTTCTTCGTTGCTTTGAATATTAGGAGCAAAGCCACCTTCGTCACCTACGTTGGTGCTATATCCTTTTTTCTTCAAAACGGTTTTGAGTGCATGGAAAACTTCGGTTCCCCACCTGAGGCCTTCGCTAAAATTGGAAGCACCGATGGGCATTACCATAAATTCCTGGAAATCTATTTTATTGTCTGCATGCGAACCACCGTTAATAATGTTCATCATGGGAACAGGCAGTGTACGTGCGTTGGTACCGCCTACATAGCGGAATAAAGGCAACCCTGCTTCTTCAGCAGCAGCTTTGGCTACAGCAAGGCTTACTGCCAAAATTGCATTGGCTCCTAGTTTGCTTTTATTAGGGGTACCATCCAATTGAATCATGGCATTATCAATACCTGCCTGATCTGCAACATCCCAGCCGGAAAGATCATTAGCAATCAGTTCATTTACATTGTTTACAGCTTGTAAAACACCTTTTCCCAGGTAAACACTTTTATCGTTATCGCGCAGTTCTGCGGCTTCGTGAATACCCGTGCTTGCTCCGGATGGCACAGCAGCACGGCCAAGCGCGCCATCGTCGGTTAATACGTCAACTTCTACAGTAGGATTGCCGCGGCTGTCAAGAATTTGCCGGGCGTGAATGGATGTGATGTAAGGCATAATAAATGATTGTATTTAAAATTTGAAATTTAATATCTTGCCGGAAGGCTATTTAAAAACCGTGTAAAATTAACACTTTAGCGGGTTTAAGAAATGACAAATGTTATGTTTTTAATTGTGTTTTATCGATTATCGATAGTATCACTTTTAAGCTTGATTTGCCATTTTTAATTCGGTGGTAGCATTCCTGAAAATTTCTTCAAGACTACCCCCAATCGTTTGAAGGTTGCTGATATTGAGCTGTTGTTCGTTTGCCATTTCCAGCACCTTGCGCCGCACAGCTTCTATATCCGGGGATTGTATCAGCCAAAATCCGTCCGGTGATTTTTCTAAGGAACTAACGCCACTTATCCGAAGCAACCACTCTGCCTCAAGTGATTCTTCAAATCCCACTTTCAGCGTTTTTCTGTTTCCCTTTAGTTTAAGATTTTCCAGCGTATCATTTGCCACTAAGTTACCCTTGCTTATAATGGCCACCCGGTCACACATAGCTTCTACTTCCTGCATAATATGTGTACTCAGTATAACCGTTTTTTCACGCCCTAGTTGCCTTATCAAATCACGGATTTCCACCAATTGGTTGGGGTCAAGTCCACCGGTGGGTTCATCAAGAATCAGCACTTCGGGGTCGTGTAAAATGGCTGCGGCAAGCCCCACCCGTTGTTTGTAACCTTTACTCAACTGACCAATCTTTTTATGTTGTTCTGGTTCAAGCCCAACCTGCTGAATGCAATGTGTAATCTTTAATTTACTGTCATTAATTTTATGCACCTGTCCAATAAAGGAAAGATATTCCTTTACATACATATCAAAGTAAAGCGGGTTACTTTCCGGTAAATATCCAATCCGCTTTTTTATTTCTATGTCGTTTTCAGTTACATTAATTCCACAAATTTCTGCAGAACCACTATCCGGTTTTAAGTACCCGGTTATCATTTTCATGGTGGTACTTTTTCCTGCACCATTGGGCCCCAAAAATCCTAATATCTGGCCTTTTTCCACTTTTAGGGAAATCCCGTTTACCGCTAACTGCTCACCATATTTTTTGGTGAGAACTTTCAATTCAACAGACATGGCGGCAAGTTAGGAAGATAATTGCCCTGATGGGTATGTTGAGGAATGAAATAAACGCTAAAAAAGAAACCGTAAGGTAGATGGCCGTTTAAAATCAGAAGGGTATCCGTTTTAATGGGATACCCTTCTGGTTTTAGCTTTTTGGAGCAGATGGCTTGCTTACTTTAATTACCGGGTTATCTACAGGTTGTTGTGATTGTAGATAAGCATAAATAGCTTTAAGGTCAAGCGAATCCATACCACCATACATCACCCAGGGCATTATAGATTGAAAATCGCCCGGTTTTACAGGCCTCGCGCTGTTTGCACTATCCGTATGCATTTTAAATTTTTGAAGAAAAAAATCTTCCGTCCAATTGCCAATACCGGTGGTAGGGTGGGGTGTTATATTAGCGGAACGAAGAACGGTACCATCCGGAAATTGAAATTCGCGCCCACCTGCATACATAACACCAATGAAATTTCCTTTTGCATCCACGGCAGTATGGCACTCGTTGCAGGCGGCAACATTGGCTACATATTTTCCATAGGCAGCTAAATCGGTTTTTGCAGGGATGGTTTGATGGTCAGGCTTAGCGGCCATGGTACGTAATAAAATATTGAGTGGAAAATCTGCTTTTGATGATTCGTTTTGTTTGTTGACCGGCTGTAGCGAACGCAAATAAGCAATTACTGCTTTAATATCTTCCGGATCGGCCTTTGCATAATTATTATAAGGCATCACCGGGAAAATCACTTCGCCGCTTTTGGTTACACCCGTTGTGATAAGGCGGTAAATTTCACCATCGGTCCAATCACCAATACCGGCAGGGGTAATGTTTCTTGAATAAAAAACGCCGGGGAATCCCATTGTTTGGTCGAACCTGTCGCCACCAGCCCCTTGTGTGCCAGGTTTAGGTGGAGCTGCAAATAATGACCAGTCTCTTTCTGCATGGCAATCCATACAAAGCATAACATGATTGGCAAGATATTTTCCTCGTTCAACCTGCTCCGGTGTGCCCGCAACTTTTAAATCTGAAGGTGGATCTACTTTTGGAAAGGCTGTGTAAACATAGGTAAGCCCCGCTCCACCTAAAATGATTAGAATAACAAAAAGAATGAGAAGAACACGTAAGATTTTTTTCATTTTGGTTATGTTTTAATGATAGAGAAATCCTATGTAAAGGATAATCAACCTATAGAGCGACTAAAATAAATGTAAATATTTTAATATGGAAATATTGATGCATAAAAAAATGGTATGCCATTCGAAAATAGCATACCATTTTTATGATTTTAAAAAGTATTTAATACAAAATCAGCCTTTTAAAATGGAAGATCATCATCCGGGGCACTGCCACCATTTCCAAATACAGGTGGTGATGCTATTGGCGCTTCTTGTTCAGATTGGCCCATGTTATTGCTGCCGCCGGCTGAAATTTTCCATGCCTTTACATCGGTGTACCATTTGCCTGCATATTCGCGGCTTTCAATATCAATGCCTACCGTAATTTGCGTACCAGGTTTAAATGATGCAAGGTTTAGTTTATCGCCCCATGCTGTAATGCAAACCTGCTTTGGGTATTGCCCGGGAATTTCTATTACAAAAGGTTGCTTTTTCCAGGTGCCATTTTTTCCTTCGCCGGTAACGAGGTCTAATAATTTCACAAGGGTTCCTGTAATTTCCATATCGTTGATTTTTTAAGTTAAGGGGGTAAAGGTAAAAGGGAAGTTTTTATTTCTACTATAAATATGGAGCATTATTCAGGAAAACAAAAACGCTTAAAATTTTAATGTTAGTGTGGGTTATTTTCGCCTTCCAATAAGTATTTACATATGCCAAACACACTGCCTGCTGCGGGAAACCAAAAAATTAAATCGGACCTGCATTTTATGATGGAATGTTTCCGTGATATGCTGGTTAACCTGCATGAAACGGCGCTTGCCGCGCAATTACCCTGGATTAATGATATTATGAAAGGCGAATTTCCTTCCGATATTTCCCCGGAAAAACTAATTCAGGCCTATAGTATGAGTTTTCAACTACTTAATATGGTGGAAGAAAATGCCGCAGCCCAATATCGCCGGCAGGTGGAAGATGAAGATGGTTCGTTGGCCATTCGTGGTTCTTGGGGGGAAACCTTTGCCCAATGGAATGCAAAAGGAAAGTCTGAGGATGAAATGAAGTCTTTGCTGGGAAACATGGCCGTTCGACCCGTTCTTACAGCGCATCCCACCGAAGCAAAGCGGGTTACGGTACTTACCTTACACCGTGAACTTTACCTTTTATTGGTTAAAAATGAAAATGCAGCTTACAATAAGGCAGAGCACAGGGCAATTCGCGCTGCTATGCAATCGCTGCTTGAACGTTGGTGGCGTACAGGTGAAATATACCTGGAAAAACCTGATATTTCATCGGAACGTGCCAATGTGATGCATTATTTCACCAAAGTGTTTCCTGATGCCTTACAATACAGTGATTGGCGTATCAGCGAATCATGGCAGGCAACCGGATTGCCTGGCAAGGGACCTGAGCAAGCCAATGAGTTTCCTTTGCTTGAATTTGGCAGTTGGGTAGGTGGCGACCGGGATGGCCACCCATTTGTAACATCCGATATTACACGCGAAACCTTATTGCTTCACCGGCAGGCGTCATTGGAAATCCTTCGCAATCATTTGATGCAATTGGCAAAGGGGCTTAGCTTTTCTGCCTATACCAATCCGGTACCGGCAAGTTTTCGGCAAGTAATAAATGATTGCGCTAAACAATTAGGTACAGCAGGCGAAAAAGCATTGCAGCGAAACATAGGTGAGCCATGGCGGCAATGGGCCAATATCATGCTGGCCAAACTGGATAATACCATAAATGAAGTTAATGTAAAAGAAGGCAGATTTTATAAGGATCCAACCGATCTTATGCAGGATCTTTCTGTTTTACGTAGTTCACTTTCTGAAATTGGTGCAGGCAATGTGATTCATCAAATGCTATTGCCATTGGAAAGATTGGTAAGGTGTTTTGGGTTTCATCTTGCAAAATTGGATATCCGGCAGAATAGTGCATTTCATGATCTTGCACTTACACAGGTATTACAAAAAGCAGGATTGGATGATCATGATTTTGCTAATTGGAGTGAAGAAAAGCGAATCGGATTTTTAAATAATGAATTACTGACTGCAAGGCCTTTTTTACCACAAGGTACTGGTGCCGGGAAAGAAGCAGATGCAGTGTTGGATTGTTATCGGGTGCTGCGTCAACATGTGGACCGCTATGGACCGGAAGGGATTGGCTCGCTCATTGTTAGTATGACAAGAAGCCTTAGCGATTTACTGGTGGTGTATATATGGTTGCGAGAAGTAGGGCTGCTGCAAACTGCTAACTGGCAAGTGGTTCCTTTATTTGAAACCATTGATGATTTACAGGCAGGTGCCCGCATACTCAATGCATATTTGCAACACCCTGTTACGCGTGAACGCATTCTTCGCATGCCACAACCTGTGCAGGAAGTGATGCTTGGCTATAGTGATAGTAATAAAGATGGCGGCATTTTGGCAAGCCGGTGGGCCATTTATCAGGCAGAAAAGCAACTCACCGCCATTGGAAATAAGCATGGTGTTGCATTACGCTTTTTCCATGGCACAGGTGGTACCATAAGCCGCGGCGGTGGTAAAATGCACCGCTTTATGGATAGCATGCCCCCGGCTACCGTAAGCGGGCAAATGAAACTAACCGTGCAGGGTGAAAGTATTGCACAACAATATGCCAATCGTATTACGGCTACCTACAATTTTGAAATGTTACTTGCGGGTGTAGCTAGACAGGCGATGAAAAAAGCAAATCCAGCACAGGAAATTGAATTCCCTGAAGATGTACTCAATACATTGGCACGTTATTCTTTTGAAGCTTACCGTCAGTTAGTGGAATATCCAGACTTTATTGATTTTTATAGTTACGCCACCCCAATTGACGTGCTGGAAAATAGTAAAATTGGTTCGCGTCCTGCACGACGTACAGGGCAGCGTACCTTACAAGATTTGCGTGCCATACCATGGGTGTTTAGTTGGAGTCAGGCCCGCTTTAATCTTACCGGTTGGTATGGTATGGGCTCAGCGCTCAAAGCATTATGTGAAAATAATAAAGATTCCTATTCAAGATTACAGGCATCGGTGGAAACATGGCCATTTCTGAAATATACTTTAATACAAATAGAAACCAACCTGCTGAATGCCGATAAGCATTGGATGCAGGCATTTGCAGAACAGGTGCCCGATAAGCCACTAGGAGCGGCTTTACTACAAAAATTACTGGATGAGCATGCCGAAGCATTATTGCAAATTGGTGCATTGTTGGGTACACCTGCCGAAGAAAGAAGAACTACACAAATGAATAATGTAAATCTTCGCGGCGAGCCCTTGTACCGTTTGCATGCATTACAAATGGATTACCTGACCCAATGGCGTGCCATAAAAGATGCGGATACGAATGAATCGAAAGCGTTGCTACAGAAATTATTGCTGTTGGTAAATGCGATTGCGGGTGGTTTGAAGCATACGGGGTAGGGTATTTCACTTAGCGGGAGAAACAGCAAAAAAATCTGCGAAAATCTGGTGCGCCACGAGGCGTGTGTTTTATAAATCAATAAATTAAATACCTAGAAAGATGAAAGTTCTTTCCAATCAAATTTGCCGTTCGGGTTGAAGTGTCACCGACAAACTGCTGCAGTAATG
>JBGSLS010000091.1:0-58423 GCA_041740575.1 Chitinophagaceae bacterium
TAAAAGCTATGGATAAGATACTTCAATCAACAACAGAACTAATAAGACCAAACAGAACTAATCCAAGAAAGAAAACACAGAAAAAACCACCATCAATGAACTATAAACAGTTGTAAAACCTTAAGTAAACGACATTGATACTAAATTAATTATTTTTTTTAAGAAATTAGGCATCTAAACAGTTAGATTTGCTTTGATGCTGTAAGTTGTTTGATTTTTAAGTTCCAGCTTCCGTATTTATTCACAGTACACATTCACACCTATAAACATTGAGAAGAATTAATTACCAAAAAGTAAGGACAGTGCGCAGAATAAGGTATTATTTGCTCAAGAATCAAATTGCCCCAAAATGGACGGTTTTCATCTTTGATACACTTATCGGTAGTTTTGCAGTCATTCTGGCAATTTTTCTTATCCATGATTTTCAGTGGAGTTCTATTTTCTCCGAGAGGGCATCTACGATTTTAGTGGTTACAATACTTACTAATACCCTTTTCTTTTACATTTTTAAAACTTACGAAGGCATTATTCGCTTTTCAGGATTTTCTGAAGTAATTCGAGTTACTGGCTCATTATTTGCTTCCTTTTTTTCCTTAATTGCCTTAAATGTATTCTCCAACCTGTTGGGAGGGAAAACTATTGTTCCGCCATCGGTATTGATTATTAACATGGTGCTTGGTGCTTTTTTAATGGTTGGGTATCGGTTAATTGTAAAAGGCCTTTATAAACAGAGTATGGTTGCAGAAAATACCGTGAATGTAATTTTATATGGAGGTGGATCATATGGTTCTAAATTAAAGCAAACGCTGGAGCAAGTTTCCAATCATAAATACCGTGTAATTGCATTTATAGATGATGATTTGAATTTTGTTGGTAAGGCAATTGATAACGTAAGAATTTTTACTTTTAGTCAAATAAAGGACGTTGTACCTAATTGGAATGTTGGGTTGATGATTTTTGCAAAGGAAGGACTTGCAATTGAAGCGAAAAATGAAGTGGTTGACTTTTGCCATGAAAGCAATATTGAAGTCAGGAACCTTCCTGCTATTGATGATTGGATAAAAGGAACGGGCAATCTTTCGCAGTTAGAGAAAATCAATATTGAAGATTTATTGGGTCGTCAGCAGATAAAATTGCAGAACCAACGCGTTCAGGAGCTATTAAAGAAGAAAAGAATACTAGTTACCGGGGCAGCAGGTTCTATTGGAAGCGAAATTGCACGTCAGGCTGCAGCACTTAATCCGGGTTTACTAATCCTTTGTGACCAAAACGAAAGTGGTTTATATGAACTTGAATACCAGATTAAATCAGATATACCTGCATGTGAAAATGTAGTTGTTTATATTGGTGATGTTCGTGATGAAGGGTCGATGGAAACTTTGTTTGATCGGTTTCGGCCAAATCTTGTGTACCATGCTGCTGCATATAAGCATGTGCCTTTAATGGAAGCCCATGCATCGGAGGCAGTTAGAAATAATGTCCTTGGTACAAAAATATTGGCTGACCTTTCCGTTGAGTATGGTATTGAACGGTTTTTATTGATTTCAACAGACAAAGCTATAAATCCTACTAATGTGATGGGCGCTACCAAGCGGGTAGCAGAAATTTATGTTCAGGCTTTAGGAAACAGGGAAAGAAAAGTAGTGCATTTAAGCCATAGTAAAATTGATGAATTGCGAAAAGATGAACATACAACCAGATTCATTACTACACGGTTTGGAAATGTTTTGGGATCAAATGGTTCCGTTATTCCCAGATTTAAAGAACAAATAAGCAAAGGCGGGCCAATAACTGTTACCCATCCTGATATCATAAGGTATTTTATGACTATTCCGGAAGCCTGTTCTTTGGTGCTTGAAGCTTCTGCTATGGGTGAAGGAGGTGAAGTTTTTCTTTTTGACATGGGGGCACCTATTAAGATATTGGATCTTGCAAAAAAAATGATAAGACTTGCAGGCTTCATCCCTAACAAGGATATCCAGATTCATTTTTCCGGGTTAAGGCCAGGAGAGAAACTTTTTGAGGAGTTGTTGAATGATCACGAACAGGTAGTGCCAACCCACCACAAGAAAATATTGATTGCTAAGGTTGCTGAATATGACTTTTATAAAGTAAATAAGTCAATTGATACTTTAATTGATGTTGCTTTACAAAATATCGATAATGATGTCGTAAGGCAAATGAAGCGAATCATACCGGAATATATTAGTAACAATTCTATTTACCAGGCCATTGATAAGGATAAGCCGGAAGCGGAAGCACTTGTAAGTAAGTGATAGGTGCTACAAAAGAATTTCTGTAGAATTTGCTTTAATGTAATTTTTCGCTATGTTCTCATTCTTTCAAAGAAAGAAAATTGATTATATAAATGCTTTGTCTTTTCTTAAAGCCGACATGCATAATCATTTATTACCCGGTATTGATGATGGAAGTCCGGATGTGGAAACTTCCTTAGTTTTAGCCGAAGGAATGCATGAATTGGGGTTTACCAATTTGACCTTTACTCCACACATTCTTTCGGATGTACATCCAAATAACCAACATACCATTAAGCATGCCTTTGATAGGTTGAAACCTGAGATTAGCCAGCAGTTTCCGGCATCATCCGTACATTTTGCGGCAGAATATATGCTGGATTTTCTTTTTGAAGATATACTTGCAAAAGGAGAAATATTAAGCTTTGGAAAAGAAAAATATGTACTTATTGAAATGAGTTACCTGGTAGAATCGCCCAACCTGCGCCAGATGATTTTTTCGTTACTTACCAGTGGCTATCAACCTATACTAGCCCACCCTGAACGTTATAATTATTTGCATCAACGATTTTCATTTTATGAGACTTTGGTAGATGCCGGGTGTGAACTTCAATTAAACCTACTTTCTTTAGGTGGTTTTTATGGTCCAAACGTTGTGAAAACAGCTGAAAAGCTCATTAAGAATGGTTTGATAAGTTGGGTAGGTACAGACATGCACCATACAGGTCACCTGGACGCATTACGTCATTTGGTAACAAAGAAGAAATTCAGACAACAGCTAAATCTTATCAAAAATATTAAGAACCCATCTTTGGTTGAAGAAGTATAATTTTTATACCTGGATTGCATTTTAATCGAATGGATTAGGTTTGTTTTCATTGTTTTTACAAACCATAAACATCCGAACTTTGTATAATTGTTTGATGATTGCTTAACCGATGTTTTAAATTTATTATTTATGAGTTTAGGTACTTTTTCTTATCCATTACCCGCAAATGAACCGGTGAAAAATTATGCGGCAGGTTCACCCGAGCGTGAAGCCCAACAAAAGGTGTTAGCTGAATTAAAAAAGAAAGAGATTGATATTCCGCAATATATTGGTGGGCGGGCTGTGCGCAGCGGCGACCGCAAACCTATTCATCCCCCGCATGAGCGTGCGCATATACTTGGTTATTACCATGCAGGTGAAGCAAAGCATGTGAATATGGCTATTGACGCAGCGCTAAAAGCAAAACCCGAATGGGAAGCAATGGCGTGGGAAGATAGAGCAGCTATTTTTCTAAAAGCAGCAGATTTAATGGCTACCAAATATCGCTATCATATTAATGGCACCACCATGCTTGGGCAAAGCAAAAATGTGTACCAGGCCGAAATTGATGCTGCTTGCGAGCTAATTGATTTCCTTCGTTTCAATGTTCATTTTGTAAGCGAAATTTATAAGCAACAACCCGTTTCTGCACCGGGAATGCATAACAGGATGGAATGGCGTCCGCTAGAAGGATTTGTACTTGCTGTAACACCTTTTAACTTTACGGCTATTGGTGGAAATCTTCCTACCAGTGCTGCCATGTGTGGAAATGTAGTTATTTGGAAATGCGCCAATACACAAATTTATTCTGCGCAGATGTTTATGCGCATATTAATAGAGGCCGGATTGCCGGATGGGGTAATCAATCTCGTTTATGTAGATGGTCCAACAATAGGTGACATCTGTTTTAATCATCCCAATTTTGCAGGTGTACATTTTACAGGTTCTACGGGTGTGTTTAATCATATGTGGGCTACTATTGGAGCTAATATGCCCAAGTATAAATCCTACCCGCGTATTGTGGGCGAAACAGGTGGTAAAGATTTTGTGCTGATACATAAAAGTGCAGATGTGGATGTAGCGGCTACAGCGCTGGCCCGCGGTGCTTTTGAATACCAGGGGCAAAAATGTTCTGCTGCAAGTCGTGCTTATTTACCCAGCAATATTGCAGAAAGGATTAAAGCAAAACTCGTTTCAGAAGTAGAAACCATGAAAATGGGAACTACCGAAGATTTCGGTAATTTCATTAATGCGGTAATTGACGAGCGTAGTTTTGATAAATTGAAAAAGTATATTGACAATGCAAAAAAGGATCGTAAGGCCAAAATTCTCACAGGCGGAAATTGCAGTAAGAAAGATGGATTTTTTATAGAGCCTACCGTAATAGAAGTTAAGGACCCAAGATACATCACCATGTGTGAAGAATTATTTGGCCCCGTACTTACCATCTATACTTACCCGGCGGATGATTTTGATAAAGCACTTACATTGGTTGATACCACTTCTCCCTATGCATTAACAGGAGCTGTTCTGGCACAAGACAGATCAGCGATTGACCTTGCAACCAAAAGGTTAAGGCATGCAGCGGGTAATTTTTATGTAAACGATAAACCTACCGGTGCAGTGGTAGGTCAGCAGCCATTTGGTGGGGCAAGAGCAAGCGGAACCAACGATAAAGCGGGTAGTATGTTAAACCTTTACCGTTGGCTGAGTGCCCGTACGATTAAGGAAACCTATAACCCTCCAACAGATTACCGTTATCCATTTTTAGGTTAATTTAAAAGCCAATACCATGCAAAAGGCACAAAGTATCAGTCAACTGACAAACTTTGTGCCTTTTTTATATAACCTAAGATGAGACTTAATTCCAGGTTTTTTCGCCCTTTTCCATTTTAGCTAAGGTTTCTTCATAATCATCCGTTTCTTCGCCTTTTTGCTTCAAAATTTCAATGGCCTTTTTCTGAACCGTAATAGCGGTTTTGGTGTCTCCGGTACGATGCAGTAAATTAGCATAGGTATCCAATAACATCGGATCATCTTGTTGTTCATCATTTGATTTTTTACTCCAACCCAAAGCTTGTTTTACACATTCCATATCATCACAAGCTTCGAATATTTTCCAGGCATAGGAATTCATCATTTCAGGGTGCAGGCTTGTTGGGTATTTGGTTAGCATTTCGGTTACGGATTTTGAAAATAAAGTCCAATTGCCTTTTTGCTGATAATAAAAAATCTTTGCCTGCATCGTTGCCTGCACGGCTAAATCAGATGGATATTTATTTTTCAGTTTCCGTTCAATAGAAGACCAATCAGGCTCATTTGGGTTATCCGTTGCGTCTTCTTCTCTTGGGAAAATAATGGGGAAAACATCTTCGCGCAGGATCATACTCCGGGTTTCATTTACGGCGAATCCGGGTTCCTTTACCGCATCAAATTTTTCGGGATATTTCAGCATTAAAGCAAAGCCTGTGTCCTTTGTTGTTTGCGTAAATTCAGTGATGTAGGTAATATTTTCAGTCGTGAGAAGATCACTTTGTGAAGCCAAATATTCACTTGAATACTTTTTCATTTTTTCATTGTCATATGCATTACGGGAAGCATAGCTTAGCTTTTTCAAAAAATCGGGATCGCGGTTGCCCTTATCGTATTGTCGTGCCAAAGCATAGTATTGTTTATCGGGGTTCAAAGCATCTTTACCCTTACTTATAAAAGTTGTAGCATCGCTGCTGCCAACGGCCCGGTGTACAATTTCTCCATCCGGAGAGAAGAAAATGTATGTGGGGAATACATTAATTTTATATTTTACCATCAGGTCGTGCCCATCCTGATACCATTTTTTTACATAATCATTATCCTTTTCGGTCGTATCTAGCTGAACTTTTACATTAATGAAGTTGGCATTATAAAACTCGCCGACTTCAGGCAAAGGGAAAATCTTTTTGGCCATCATAATGCAGGGACCACACCAGGTAGTATAACCATCCAGAAAAATATACTTGTTTTCTGCTTTTGCTTTCGCCTTTACTTCAGCCCAGCTGTCGGCCTTAATAAAATCCATTCCGGCATCCTTTTGGGCCATAGTGCTCAAAGAAATGAACATGAGAATGAAAGGTAATAATGACTTTAATTGCATAAGATCTTACTTTTGAACTTGCAATGTAAGCGGCTTTATGCAAAAAGTTTGCTAAACCATACGCACAACTATCAGAATGAAAGTATTATTAAATAGCCGGCAATTAGATTTAACCATACAAAGACTGGCCCATCAAATATTGGAAGATAACCCTATTGCAGCGGATACTGTATTTATTGGCATTCAGCCAAGAGGTACTTTTTTCAGTAACCGGCTGGTTCCTGCCCTTAAGAAATTGTATGGACAATCCATTCATTACGGACAGCTTGATATTACATTTTACCGCGATGATATTGCCCGAAAACTGCACCTGCCCAACCAAACCCATATTGATTTTTCAATTGATAAAAAGAATGTGGTCATTATTGACGATGTATTATACACCGGCCGAACGATACGTTCTGCCATGGATGCGCTCATTGATTTTGGCAGGCCTGCCAAAGTAGAACTATGTGCGTTGGTAGATCGGCGTTTTAGTCGCGAACTGCCTATTCAACCTGATTTTACCGGAAAAACTATTGATACTATTTTTTCACAGCGCGTTACGGTAAAATGGAAAGAAAATGATGGGGTAGATGAAGTGGTGGTGGAAGATTAAGGGGGAAAATTCCAAATACAAAAATTCCAAATTCCAAAGTCGAAACACTTGACGCTTTGGAATTTAAATTTTGGGATTTTTGCCTTTTATTTCTTTTTATTTCCCACTTGCTCTATTTCATTATTCATTTCCTTCATATCTACCGGCAGGTTGCTATTTCCCAATAAATGCTGGCTATAGAAATCTGCCATTTTCCAGAAGAAATATTCTGTCATATCTCCAAAACCATGGCGCTGACCGGGTAGAAGTACAAACTCAAAACGTTTGTTCGCTTTTATCAGGGCATTTGCCATGCGGATGGAATTAGCAGGATGAACATTATTATCAATATCACCATGTGCAAGCATCAGGTGGCCTTTTAAATTCTTAGCTAGTTCACTGTTTTTTTCAATTGCATAGGCATAAGTGGTATCACCTTTTTCACTTATGTTTTCCTTAACACCATGGTGTTTTTCGCTCCACCAACGGTTGTAAATATTATTTTCATGGTTACCTGCCGATGATACAGCTACTTTAAAAAAGTCGGGATAAACCAGCATTGCCGCTGTGCTCATAAAGCCACCACCACTGTGACCATGAATCCCTACGCGGTCGATATCAATGTAATTAAACCTGTCGGCTATTTGTTCTGCTGCAGCTTTTTTATCGGCAAGGCCATAATCGCGCAGGTTGCCATATCCAAAATTGTGGTATGCTTTACTACGGGATGGATGACCACCTCGATTTCCCACCGTAACTACTATAAACCCTACCTGTGCAAGGCGATCCACACGGTCCATTCCACGCCCAAAAGCTTTATTTACTGCTTCAGTTTGTGGTCCCGGATATACATACTCAATAATTGGGTACTTCCTGGTACTGTCGAAATTGAATGGCTTGTACATAACGCCATACAAATCTGTTATTCCGTCAGCCGCTTTTACTTTAAATGGTTCAGGAAATTTATAGCCTGCCGCCATTAAATTGGTTAGATCGGCTTTTTCAAGATTCATCACCATTTTACCTGTTGCATCGTATAATGCAGATACAGGAATCGTATTAACTCGCGACCAGTTGTTTACAAAAAACTTTGTGTTGTCATTCATACTAACCTGGTGATCGAAATCGCCGGCATTTAGTAATTTCAGGTTACTGCCATCAAAACCTACACGATACAGGTGCAGATAGTATGGGTCTTCACCTTTTTCCTTTCCATTACCGGTAAAATAAAGTACACGTCCTTTTTCATCTATTTGCTCAATATCTTCTGCATGCCATGGGCCGGAAGTTATTTGATTTTTTAGGTTGCCATTTTCATCGTACAGGTAAAAATGTCCCCAACCATCGCGTTCGCTCCAATGTAAAATTTCCTTGCCGCCATTAATCAGGCCAGGTCTGCGTATTTCTACATAGGTATTTAACTCTTCGCGGATTACGGGTGTCACTTTACCGCTTTTAATATCTACGCGGCAAATGTCAATATGTTGTAAGTCACGGCTTGTGCGGCTCATGAAAAAATAATCGTTGGTGCCGAGCCATAGCAACGGGCGAAATTTATCGTCGCGGCTATTTTGCTTAGCAGTCGCACTCCAAAGCCCGGGTTCCTGGTCTTTAAACCCTGATGCATCAATAATACGACGGCTTGTATCTTTTATATTGAATATGTATAAATGGCGGATAGGATTTTCTTTTTCACCGGGCATTTGGTACTTGTAGGTTTCCAAAGTTGGGCGCGGTTCAGCAACATTATTAATTACCCAAAGGTCTTTCACCTTGCGGTTATCGGTACGCAACATGGTAAAATATTTTCCATCGGGCGACCAATACACAAATGCACTTTTTCGCTTATTCTTATTTTTTTCCTTTTCTACATTGGTTTCGTTCCGCCCTCCGCCATAAGAAAAATCTTCTATACCATCATGGGTAAGTTTATGTTCTATAATGGTGCTATCTTCTTCTTTTATTTGCGCCTTCCGGTAATTGGCGCTGTCCATCCAATAGAGATTATTATTTTTTGAAAATATAATAATGGTTTGATCAGGTGATATGCTTGCCCATTCAGCACGGCGTTTAGGACGATTAACTTCTGTAAGTTCTTTTAAAACCGATGTTTGTAAATCGTATTCAAAGTAAAAAACCTTATTTTCCTTCTTAATATCCACTGGTTTTTTTGTGGTGTCCCTTTTTTCAATTTCAATGGTGCTTTTTACGGTAAACTGTATGGCCGTTTCGTTGCGCACAAATTCAAGACTATCAATGGTAAGATTTTGCCCATCGAATGGATCTTTAACAATCCGGGTAATATCTGCTGCCATTTTATCGGTGTCAAACATTTCGCGTTTGGTACCTTTTGCTGCATCTACGATGTACCACTTTTTTCCGGAACTGGTTTCATACATATACCAAAACTGGTCGGTATTTTTCATCCAATGCGGATCAACAGATGTTGAAAAAATCATTTTCTCCAAACGCTTGGGCGAAAATTTTGCCGCAAGGGCATAATTGGCTTTTTCGGTTGTTTGTGCAAAAACGGAAACGGAAACAAGGAGGCTAATCGAAAACAGAAACCTGTACATGCAAGTAGTTTTTTAATAATAAGAATGCGGAAAATTAAGCAGTTAACGAATATTTGACGCGGAAAGTTCTCGTTACCTTTGCACGTCATGTCACCATTTCAAACCGTTATTGTCGAGGACCTTGGATTAAGGAAGTATAAGCCTGTTTGGGATTACCAGGAAAAATTGCTGGCCAATACAGTTGCTATTAAATCAGCATCTTACGACAGGCCGCCTGCAGAAAGAGCAACGGAACACCGGTTACTTTTGGTAGAACATCCGCCTGTATATACGCTTGGTAAAAGTGGGCATGTTGAAAATATCCTGATAACGGAATACGAAATGTCAGCAAGAGATATAGATTATTTTAAAATAAATCGTGGCGGAGATATTACTTTCCATGGCCCCCAACAATTGGTAGGTTATCCCATTCTTGACCTGGAGAAATTTTATACGGATATCGGGAAGTTTTTACGCTCGCTGGAAGAAGTAATTATTAAAACGATTGCACATTATGGAATTAAGGGCGGTCGATCTGCTGGCGAAACAGGTGTGTGGATTGATGCAGATATTAAAGGCAGCGAACGAAAAATTTGTGCCATGGGCGTACGTAGCAGCCGATGGGTTACCATGCATGGATGGGCATTGAATGTTAATACAGACCTTACTTATTTCGACAATATTATTCCCTGTGGCATAAAGGATAAGCAGGTTACGTCCATTGAAAAAGAATTGGGAAGAAAGGTAGATTTTGATGAAGTGAAAACCATTCTTCTCGCTGCTTTTGCTGATGTATTTGAAGTGAAACTGGTTACCGAACTACCTTCTATGGTCTGAAATCCCTTGGCAGAAAAAGCTTACCCTTTTCTTTAATTCGACCATTTTCTTTCAGGGTAAATTTATACCATCCCGCTTTGTAAAAATTCGTTTTATCCAGGATTAAAAAGGGTTCTTTTACCTGTTTAATATCGATAACAGGTGTTTCATTTTCTTCCATAAAAATTACCTGGTACTTCTTTTTACCTGCATCGTCTAGTTTTATTACAATGTATCCATCTTTATTGGTAAATACATACTCACTCGTTTTTTCTACAAATGGCGGATCGTAAACCCTGATGTACAAAGTGTCAATACCCATTTGTATCAGCGTATCCTTGGTTTTTGACATAATACTATCCCTGAAATCGCGAAAGTCCTTGTACAATAAAATTGTATAATCACTGGAATCACTCGCTTTTAAATAAAGCGGTTTATTTGGATCAATAATTTCAGTTTTTTTTGAATCAGCAATTCCCTGCAATTTTTCATCCAATATTTCGCGCCGCTCGTCTACTTTCACTTCCGGTTTGTCTTCCACCTTCAAGGGTTGTTTACTTTGGGTAAAAAAGTATGCGCCGCCTTCCATTACATAAAAAATACGATAGTACACACGAACGCCTTCGGGAATTTTATCACTAAAACCATTTACAGGAAGTTGGGGCGAAGTAGTAGAATATACAGAACCAAAACGCTTAATGCTGTCGTAAGATCGCTGAACGGCCAATTGAACCAGGTTGGGGTAGGGATTGCTCCAGCTAACCACCACACGGCCACCGCCTTTATTTTCCACGGTAAATTTTGGGAGTGTATCCTGCGAAAAACCTGTTGCGTATATAAAACTAAAAACAAATAGTAAGATTATCCACCTGAACCTTTTCATCATAGTTGGCAAAAATAGGAGAGTAAAACTTTTTACTCCCGACATTTATTCAACAGGAAGTGCTGCAAAAGAGCGGTTACCTTGAAGCCCACCTGTATGAACCAACAAAACGCGGCTTCCCGGCAATAATTGCCCCAACTCCGCCATTTTTACAAAGGTTTTACACATGGGTGCAGTGTAAACAAAATCAAGCGGAATGCCGGTTTGCGCCAGCCAATCCTGCATAAAATTCGAAATGTCAGCCGTAAGCTTTCCCATTTTATCTCCACCTTTTTCAATTGAAACTCTTTTCCCGCCACAAATATTATTTAATGCCGAAACTCTTTCAGGAAGGTTTTTATCGTTTGTGCCGGGGTCTACGCCAATAAGGTTTTTACAGGAAATATTGCTTTTTGCAATGCCTGAAAGCGTGGTGCCGGTGCCAACACTGCAAAATATATAATCGTAATCTGGTAAGGGTAATTGATTGAACCAGTCGATGACACCTGCTTCACCTTCGGGGCCTTCGCCACCCATAGGAATAAGCAGATAGTTTTCCTTTTCTGCTATTTGTTCAGCAAAAGTGGTGTCAAAAAAATGTTGCCGGTTTATAAACTTATGGGTGCATCCCCATAGTTTCAAGTCTTGTACCATTGCATTTTCCAAGCCGGCATAACCCTTTACCAGTGCTTTCATCGGTATTTTTTCCTGAAAACAAGCATACGCACAAGCATGTAAATGGTTGCTCCAGGGCCCGCCAAGCGTAAGTATACCGCTATAGTTCCCCACCCTGAATTTTTCAAGCCAGTAATGTAGTTTCAACCATTTATTGCCCGATATCATCGGATGAATCAGGTCGAGACGTAGCATATCAACCTGTAATCCAACATTTGCAGGCAAAGAGAAATTTACTTTTTGTATCCATTCCATTGTTAAAAAATCATGAGCTGTATTCATTCCTTTCCGCTGTGTTATCTTTGCCACCAAATGATTTGTAAAATAAACCTAAAATGACACAACAACCAACGCTCGTGATATTGGCAGCCGGAATGGCAAGCCGTTATGGTAGTATGAAACAAGTAGAAGGCTTTGGCCCGCATGGCGAAACTATTATGGATTATTCCATTTATGATGCCATTAAAGCAGGATTTGGGAAAGTAGTTTTCATCATTCGTGAAGAGTTTGCCGATGCTTTCAAAGCTATTATGGAGCCAAAACTGAATGGTAAAATTGAAACGGCTTATGCATACCAGGCACTCACTTCTTATCTGCCCGAAGGCTTTTCAGTTCCGGCCGAACGTTCCAAACCATGGGGTACTGCACATGCAGTATTGTGTTCACGTAATGTGGTAACCGAAAATTTTGTGGTAATAAATGCCGATGATTTTTATGGCTTTGATGGTTTTTCAAAAGCCCATGCTTTTTGCCAGGAAGGTTGTACAGATACTACATGGGGTATAATTGGATACACCTTGCGTAAAACGTTGAGTGAACATGGAACGGTAAGCCGGGGTGTATGTGCTACTGATGAAAATAATAACCTTGTTGCTATAAATGAGCGCACCGAAATAGGATGGAAAGAAGGAAACGTAGTTTACCGTGATGAAGATGGTGAACATGAAGTGTCGGCTGAAAGCCCCGTAAGTATGAACTTTTGGTGTTTTACACCTGCTGTTTTTGGATATTCTGAAAAGCTGTTTCATCAGTTTATAAAGGACAATGGTGAAAAACCTAAGGCTGAATTCTTTATTCCAATCGTAGGTGATAATTTTATTAATGAACCCGGATGTGCTATTCGTGTGGTGCCTACTGGTGCACAATGGTTTGGTGTTACGTACAAACAGGATGCACCCATTGTAAAAGAAAGTATTCATCAGTTGGTAGCAGCGGGTGAATATCCGGCGAATTTGTGGGGGTAGTTTTTTGGTAAGAAATATTTTTACAATGAGAAGCCATCGATTCAATTCGGTGGCTTTTCGTTTAATCAGTAAATATTCACTTCTCTTTCAAGTAAAATTCCATATTTCTCCAGCACTGATTGAATGATTTTTTCCGATAATGCATAAAGTTGCGCGCCGCTTGCATTGCCATAATTTACCAATACCAAAGCCTGTTTAGGATGTACACCGGCATCGCCTTCGCGAAAACCTTTCCAGCCGGCTTGTTCAATCAGCCATCCTGCGGGTACTTTCATAAAACCTAGTTGGGTAGGGTAGCCAGGTATTAAGGCGGATGAGATTTTTAGTTGTTCGTAATGTGTCGTTGTAATTTCCGGGTTTTTGAAAAAACTTCCTGCGTTGCCGGTAACCGCAGGGTCGGGGAGTTTGGATTGGCGGATACGAATAACGGCATCACTGATCGCTTTTATGCTGATTTCCTGAACACCCATTGTATGCAATTCCTGTTCAATAGCGCCATAACTGGTATTGAATTCCGGCTTTTTATGCAAGCGAAAAGTAACACTTGTTATTATAAATTGGTTCTTTAGTGTGCGCTTAAATATACTTTCCCGGTAACCAAAATGGCAATCATCATTTGAAAATGTGATCAAAGTTTTATCATGAATACTCCAAGCTTCCAATGAATCAAATACATCTTTTATCTCTACCCCATACGCACCTATATTTTGCATGGGTGATGCGCCCACACAACCGGGAATAAGTGAAAGGTTTTCTACACCACCCCAGCCATTTTCTATACAATACATTACAAAACCATGCCAGTTTACGCCCGCACCTGCCTGCACATACACATAATTATCATCTTCACGAACCAATGAAATGCCGGGAATGCGGTTTAGCAATATCCAACCATTATAATCTTGTGTAAATAGCACGTTACTTCCACCACCCAATACCAACATTTCCTCTGAAGATGGTTTTGCGATCAGGAGCTCCGTCAATTCGTCCACCGTTGTAAAAGAAGCCATGGTTTTGGCTGCCACATCTATACCAAAAGTATTATACGGGTTTAATGATATGTTGTGTAGTAATTCCATAATTTATAAAGCATCAATATCGGCTGAAACCCATACACGTTTGTAGGCTTCCTGGTGAAGTAATTCAACAATGGCGGAGCGAATATAGGCTTTGCATTCGTTTAATATTTGCGTGTTGGGTGGCAATTTGAGCATGCATTCCATGATGTACAAATTGCGTACGCGGCTTATGCCCGGTTCCGAAGGGCCCACTATATAGCCACGATATTTTTGATTGAGATAACTTACGATAAACTCCATGGCACCATCGCATATCCTTTTATCGTTATGCTTTGCCTGCAGCACAATAAGCCTGCTGAAGGGTGGGTAAAAAAACTCTTTACGACTTTTAATTTCATTATTATAAAATCCTTTGTAATCATGCGCTATCAGCAAGGGTAATAATGGGTGTTGCGTATCACTAAGCTGTATCAATACTTTACCGGCTTCGCCTTTTCTTCCTGCACGACCGCTAACCTGTTCAATCAATTGAAATGCCCTTTCGTTTACCCTGAAATCTGCAAAATGTAAAATACCATCTGCATCCGGAATGCCTACAAGGCTTACATGGTCAAAATCAAGTCCCTTTACCACCATTTGGGTACCAACCAGAATTTGAATCTTTTGATCTTCAAATTGCCGGATAAGATTATCGTGTGAATGTTTGCCTTTTACACTATCCGTATCCATGCGCGAAACGGTTGCATCGGGCAATTGTGTTTCAATTACTTCCTGCAATTGTTCAGTACCAAAACTGCGTTGCTGAAAATCCTGGTGTCCGCATTGGGCGCATGTTTTTACCACAGGATAGGAAGTTCCACAGTAATGGCATTGCAGTTTGTGACTGCTTTTGTGAAAGGTAAGACTTACATCGCATTGCTGACACTTAGGAATCCAGCCGCAGGTGGTACAAACCTGGTAGGGTGTATAGCCGCGCCTGTTCTGAAAAATAATAATTTGTTTGCCTGCCTTAAGCGTATCGTCCATGGCTTGACGCAGTATGGGCGAAATAATCATGCCCTTCCTTTCTTTTGGTGGAATGGCTTTCATATCAATGAGTTCAAGCGTTGGCAGTTCAATGTCGCCATATCTTTCATTCAATTCTACCAGCCCGTATTTCCCCTGCTGTGCATTGTAATAACTTTCCAGCGATGGGGTAGCACTACCCAACAAAACCTTTGCCCCAACCTGTGTGGCATAATACACAGCTGCATCGCGCGCATGATAGCGGGGTGGGGGTTCCTGTTGCTTGTATGAAGTATCATGTTCTTCATCTGCGATTACAAGGCTAAGTTTATTAAAAGGTAAAAACAAAGCCGACCGTGAACCCAAAATCACCTGCACTTCGCCGCTACGCACTTTATTCCACAATTCTACTCGTTCATTAGGATTAAATTTACTATGATATACCGCTATATGTCCGCCAAGATAAAGGCGTAGTTTTCTGATAATTTGCGCCGTTAATGCAATTTCAGGCAGCAAAAAAAGGCACTGATTCCCTTTTCGGATTTCATCTGCAATCAGGTGCAGGTAAAGGTTTGTTTTGCCACTCCCTGTAACGCCATGTAAAAGACATACAGGATGTTTTTCAAATTGTTCATGCAATTGTTGCAGTGCAATTTGTTGTTCATTGCTTAATGTAAATGAAAGATCAATTTGCTTCGGCAACATGGGCAGCCTGTCAATATTGCGTTTTTCCTGCAACAGCACATTCTTTTTTACCAAACCATCCAATATCGCAGTGCTTACATTCGCTTTCTTTAACAACCCGGAACGCGTTACTTCTCCTTCCGTACGGCTAAAGTGTAAAAATGCCAATAGCAGATCTAATTGCTTGGGTGCTTTTTGCCATTCGTTAATCAGCTTTTCGAGTTCATTTTCATTTTGGTACACAGGATTCAGCAATACAAAAGTTTCAGTTTTCTCTTTGTATTTATCCTGCATCGATTCCCATGCTGTACATATCCGTTTGTCAAGCAATCTTTTTACCACAGGCATTACATGCACGGTGTCAAGGATTTTCTGCACTTCATTCAACTTCAGTTCCTGCTTAATTTCCAGCGCTTCTGCTACAAGGTATTCGCGGTCACCCAGCTGCGTCAAGTCATAACCGTGGTCTTCGTTGTTTTGCAAAATGGTTTCGCTCGACAATTTTAAATGTGTGGGTAATGCTGCCAGCATTACTTCGCCTTCGCTGCACATGTAATAATGCGAAATCCAATTCCACAGTTTTAGTTGATCTTCGGTTACGATGGGTGTTTCATCCAATACCTGGATAATGGGTTTGGGTAGAAATCCTTCAGGTTTATCCTGATGAAGTTTTTTTATGATGCCGGCATATCTTTTTTGCTTGCCTACCTGTACTTCTACCCGGCAGCCGGGCTGAACAAGGGTTAGCATTTCTTCAGGTACACGCCAGGTAAGGGTTTTGGGAAGGTACAGGGGTACAATAATATCGGCAAACCAACCTGAGTGCCCAAAAATTTCCTGTGTATTATTTTCAATCATTTAAAATGCCCCCCGTATAATATTATACAGGCTTCCATGGCATCGAAGGTATTTTGTTTCAGCAAACCAACATCAGCAATTGTATAACTTGTTACATCAATTTCGGGAAGTATAACAGCCCTTGAAATGCCGGGTGTAAGGCTGAAAAGGCTTTTGTAATGCATCCGGTTCACCGCATCAAGATATACGATTGGCTTGATGGGTGTTTGCGTTTCAATTGCCATACGAAAGGCCCCATCGTAAAAATGTTTGAGCGGTTTGCGTCCTTCATTAAAAGTGCCTTCAGGGAAAATAAAAATAGAAATATTTTTTTCAAGCACTTCGCACAGGCGAACAATACTATCCGCCCGGCTTTTGTTGCTTGAACGATCAATTAATACCACTGCCAGCCGGTACAACAATCCAAAAACAGGAATTTTACTCATTTCTATTTTTCCCAAAACCCGAATGGGATTTTTGCGCACCGCCTGAAAAATCAGCGGAATATCAAGATAAGAAATATGATTGGCTACAAATACATAATGCCGGTTGGTTTGTATGGGTGCTTCCACTATGTTTTTATGCCTTATTCCTATTAAAAACAACCAACCATCGCTCCATGCACGACTCAGTTTTATCACCAAATTTCCGCCGGCAGGTTGACCTAATAATAAGGCTACCAATACACCCGGGAAAATAATTAACAGCCCTACTACAAAAAGCAGGTAGGAATAGAAAATATAAATTGGGTAAATAATTTTTTTTATAATGGACAGCATAGCATTATCCGATTGGTGTGAGCGAATGTGCCATGGCTTTGGCAGTAAACATGGGTTTTACAGTGGTCCATAAAGCCTTGAAAAAGTCGCTGTAACGATAATTATCCAAGGCATGTTCGTTTTCCCATTGGCTGATGGTAAAAAAAATATGCGGCTCTTTGTGGTCCTGGTAAGCTTGTAAACTGATACACCCGGCCATTTGGGCAATACCCTGTTTATGCCTTACAAAAACTTCTTTGAAACGGTCTATATATTGATGATCGAGCGTGAGTTTTACCACTCTTGTTAATGGTATAGATGCTGCAGGTAGCATAATTGAAATCTTTTATGATGCGTTATTAATCAAATAACACCCGCACCGTTTGGTAAAACATTCTCGATTTTAAAAATTCCGGATTTGAAAGGTGACTGAATGCCTGCAAACCAAATAATCCGGCTGCGTTGCCTTTATTCACAGCAATTTCAAGATAACCCGCTGCATTAAAAAAGGCAAGGCTACTGCCTTCTGACACTTGTGCATATCCGTCACTAATTTTTCGAATGGTATCCTTGCTTTTAAATGCAATCACAAACGATCTTCCTTTACCGATGGTTTCAAAATCGGTACGGGTAATATTTACAACTACGTTTTCAAACCGGTCAATAAAAATAATGCGCCCATCAATATAATCATCCCCATAGTTAGGCGGCAGGTTGTTTTTTTGTTGTAATGTTTCCGGCTCTGTTCCTAAGGTATAAAAAGGGTGGCCATTCTCAATATGCTGTATGGCTTTGCCAAAAACATCGGCCCACGCTAGTGAGTTGTATTGTTCGCCTTTTGGCAATTCGAGGCTCACAACTTGTTCGGGTTGGGCGCCAAGTGCCATTGGCAAGAGGCCATTGTCTGGTGCGCCGTAGTATTGGTGGTTATGAAAAGCAAGAACCGGCTTTGATTGCGGACTGTCGAACATATTTACCAGCAGGAGATGGAAACTGTGTTTCGGATAATGTATTACGCTATTTTTAAAAATATAAGCTGCTTCGCTAAAATTGAAAGGAGCAATATCGTGAGATATATCCACGAGATTACACCCGCTAAACTGCGATAGCAGGCGACCTTTAAAAGCCCCTGCTAAATAATCTTTGGTTCCAAAATCGGATGTTAATGTAACGATAGCCACTGGGTTACTAGTAGTATTGCGGCTAAAATACGTTGCGAAAAGCAATACTGCCTTAAAAAACAATTACTTCACCAATTTTCCGTCTTTAAAGTAGTATTTATGGACAAATTTATCCATCAAGGCACCAAAAAGGCGGTTTCCCCAAACAGTTATTTTTCCCTGAAGTGTAAGTACTAGGGTTCTTTTCCTTTTGGAAATGGCACGCAAAATATGGATGGAACATTCATCCGGCGTCATCATTTTACCTTCATTCATCGTTGTTTCCCCGGTGGTTTGTGCATCTGGATTAAGTGCTGCCTGCCGTATGTTGCTTGCCGTAAATCCTGGACATACCCATATTACATTTACACCTGTATAGAGTAATTCGGTTCGTAATGCTTCGAGCCAACCTTGCAGTGCATATTTGCTTGCACTGTATCCGCTTCGGCCAGGCAGGCCCCTGTAACCGGCAATACTTGATATCCCAACAATATCGCCGCGCCGCATAAGGATACTAGGCAATGCATGTTTGGTACAATATAATGCACCCCAAAAGTTCACATTCATCAGGTGCTGAAAGGCTTCCACTTTGGTTTCATTAAAAAGACCACGCATACTTACACCGGCATTATTTATGATAATATCAATGCCGCCATATTCCTTTATCGTGCTTTCAATAAATTGCCTGCAATCATTTTCGTGGCTTACATCTGCCACCACCGTGTGGAGGGGTTTGCCCGGATGCATTATCTGCAGGTCGTATAATTTATCTCCATTACGCGCACAGGTGGCCACTTTACTGCCAAGTGAAAGTAATTGCTCTACCAGTGCTTTACCAATACCATCACTTCCGCCTGTTACTGCTACTACTTTTCCATTATAATAATTCATCATGGTTATTGGTGCTGATATAACGTGCAAAGTTTAAATATAGCGCATTAATTGTTCCTAATTTATTTGCCAACAGTGCGTTAAGAAAAAAACTCTTGTATTTTTTTTGGGTGGAGTGCTAAATGCTCCTATTTTTGCACTCCCAAAATAAAAAGAATATTTTATAAAAGGGAAAAAGATCTGGTAGCTCAGCTGGTAGAGCAATACACTTTTAATGTATGGGCCCTGGGTTCGAGTCCCAGCCGGATCACAAAATTACCGCCTTAGGGCGGTTTTTTTTTGCCCTTGTATTTGGTTTCAACGTTGTTTTGCATTTCAATTTATGAATTCACTTCACAGTCCGGTATTCTTAATAGGTATGATGGGTGCGGGAAAATCGCATTGGGGAAGGCAACTTGCTGCCCATTTTGGTGTACCCTTTTTGGATACCGATCACATGATTGAACAAAAAACCGGAAAAAAAATAGCTGAAATTTTCAGAGAAAATGATGGTGAAGCCAAATTCAGGGAATATGAAAGGTTGTTGCTCGAACAAACTTCATGGCCCAAAGTATGCTTCGTTTCCTGTGGCGGGGGCTTGCCCTGTTTTCATGGAAATATGGACAAATTATTAGAAGCTGGAAAGGTAATATGGCTAAATCCGGAAGCGGATGAACTCGTAAACCGTATTTGGAATGAAAAACAAAAAAGGCCATTAGTAGCTTCCAGTGAAAGCAGGGAAGCACTAGGCGCACGGATAGTGGATTTGCTTAATGAAAGGGGGGAAATTTACCAAAGGGCACATGTTACCCTATTTATTCCTGTGCCGAAGTTGCAGGATTTATTGGATGCATTGGAAACATTACATTCGAAATAAGATTAAGAACTATATTTTTGACTATTATGAAAATAAGACCTACTGTTTGGGGAACACTTTTGGCGGGCATTGCCGTATTGTTGGGTGCTTTTGGCGCGCATTTTATTAAGGATAAGCTTCCGGAACCTGCTGATATCAAAATTTTTGAGACAGCCGTTCACTATCAGATGTTCCACAGTATTGCCCTTATTTTGGTGGGTATGCAACTTAAATCCAAGCCTTCCAAATTTTTGGCAAATGCAGCCCTGAGCTTTGTTTTGGGTATCATATTTTTTTGTGGTTCACTATATCTGATCACATTGGGAAAGCTAAGCAATGGCGATCTTTCATGGTTTGGCCCCATTACGCCCATAGGCGGAATTGCTTTTGTAACAGGATGGGGGATGCTTTTTTACCATCAGATAACCAAGCGATAAACATTAGGGTACAGGTAATACCATCACCGGTATTTCTGCATGCAAAACAAACTCACGGGTGTGTTGGTGGCCAAACATTTCGTCGAAAAAGCTATGTTTTCGCGGTTGGACCATAAGCCAATCAAGATTATTTTTCTTTGCATGGCTAATAATACCTTCTTCTGTAAAAGTGCTATGTAAAAAGTGAAATTGGTGCTTTTGGCGGGCAAACATGGTGTCGAGCAACATTCCTTCCTGCATAAATACGGGTTCGTATTCATGGTAGTTTGGATCGTTATGGATGATATGTAATTCGGCATCCATCATATCGGTGAATTTGCGAATCAATTCATCGGGTGTGTTATTTACCACCTTATCTAAATCTGTAGCAAAACCAATTTTTACCACTGGGCTAAATTTCCAGTTATCGGGTACTACCAGCACAGGAACGGGGCTTTCTTTAATAAGGCTTAGCGTAACACTACCCAACAAAAAGCGCTCCATACTGCCAAGGCCGCGTGTGCCAAGTACCAACATAAGCGGATGTTCCTTTTCAGCCATTTCGGCTATTTCATATACGGGGCTGCCGGCTTTAATGTCGTATTGAATAGATAGTCCCACACCGAATTCCTGGGTCATTTTCCGAACCAGTTCCTTCATTTGAATATGCCCTTCATCCACAATATGCTCATAATTTCCAATAGGCATAGGTATTTCACCATAAACTACGGGTAATTGCACAATGTTGATAAGCTTAAGATCGGCATGAATATGAAGCGCGAGTTGAGCGGCATATTGCGCAGCATTTAATGAAACATGCGAAAAATCAATGGGGGCAAGTATCGTGGGTTTCATAATAATTATTTTAATTATGTTTCCAATGTAATATTTCAGGATATAAAGGTAGAAAGCCGATTTGGGGTGATAAATGACGATGGTCAGGAATTCCATTTCAAATTATATGTTACTAGTTTGAAAATGTGGCGTAGATACCTTATTTTAAAATATTTTGTTTATGTCCCTGTTTGCATCTACTTTTGCAGCCCCAAAAAGTTCTTTTCAGGTAAAATGTGGTTTAAAACCAGGTATCCATCATTTTATACATCTATATATTATGTATAATTTTTTGAATTTTGGCTAAAACAACTTACCAACGGAATTGGGAGTTTTTCCGGCGCGGATCCAATTGGTTCCGGCAGCGACGGGAAGGACGTTATCACCAAAAACATTTTTAGAAAATGGCAAAAGAAATCACAGGCTATGTGAAGCTCCAGTGCAAGGGCGGACAAGCCAACCCGGCGCCCCCCATCGGGCCTGCGCTTGGTTCAAAGGGTTTGAACATTATGGAATTCTGTAAGCAGTTCAACGCCCGTACCCAGGACAAAATGGGTAAAATTCTTCCTGTACTGATTACTGTGTACAGCGACAAATCATTTGAATTTGTAATTAAAACTGCTCCTGCTGCAATTCAGCTTATGGAAGCGGCAAACATCAAGAAGGGTAGTAAAGAGCCTAACCGTGCTAAAAACGGTAAGGTAACCTGGGAACAGGTTGAAACGATCGCGAAAGATAAAATGCCCGACCTGAATTGCTTTACGCTGGAAAGTGCCATGAAAATGGTTGCCGGTACTGCACGCAGCATGGGATTAAATATTGATGGTGCAGCTCCCTGGGCCAACTAATTTATCAACCTGAAAATATAATAGCATGAAACTGACCAAAAAAAGAAAAGTAGCCAATGCAAAGGTTGATAGCAACAAGGTTTATTCCCTTAAGGACGCTGCCACCCTGGTAAAAGAAATTAATTGCACCAAATTTGATTCATCTGTTGACCTGCATGTGCGTCTTGGCGTAGATCCTAAGAAAGCCGATCAGGCTATCCGCGGTACTGTATCGCTTCCGCATGGCACAGGTAAAACGAAAAAAGTACTTGTACTTTGTACGCCCGATAAAGAAGCCGAAGCTACTGCAGCCGGTGCTGACTTTGTAGGGTTGGATGAATATATTCAGAAAATAGAAGGTGGCTGGACCGATGTGGATGTAATTGTTGCAACACCTAACGTAATGCCTAAAATTGGTAAGCTTGGTAAAATACTCGGCCCCCGCAACCTGATGCCAAACCCTAAAACGGGTACGGTAACCAACGATGTGGTTGGCGCTATCAATGACCTGAAAGGTGGTAAAATAGCCTTTAAGGTTGATAAAGCCGGTATCATTCACGCTTCTATCGGCCGCGTATCTTTTACGCCCGAGAAATTAGCTGAAAATACCAACGAACTTATCCAGGCTATCATAAAGCTGAAGCCATCTACTGCCAAGGGTACTTACCTGAAAGGCCTTAGTTTGGCAAGCACCATGAGCCCCGGCGTAACGGTGGATACCAAATCATTTATACATTAATCTAACGGCACATTACTATACCGTTATTAACCATTCATCTTCTAAAATCAGAAGGCAATGACTAAAGAACAAAAAAACGAAGTAATTGAAGTGCTGAAGGATAAATTCTCCCAGTACAACAATTTCTATATCACAAATACTGAAAGCCTTTCTGTAGCACAGGTTGGCAAATTGCGTCGTGTTTGCTTTGATAAGCAAGTGGAACTTAAGGTGGCTAAAAACACCCTGATCCGCAAGGCGCTTGAATCTATTGATTCAGAAAGGTTCAGCGAAGTTTACGATAACCTGCATGGCGTAACTGCCCTGTTGTTTAGCGAAAATCCAAAAGAGCCGGCCCTTATCCTATCTACTTTCCGTACGGAAACCAAATCGGAGAAGCCACAACTGAAAGCTGCTTTTATTGACGGAAGTGTATTTGTAGGCGATAGCCAACTCGAAGCACTCAAGACTCTGAAGAGCAAGCAGGATCTTATCGGCGAAATTATTGGCTTGTTGCAATCACCTGCCAAGAATGTTATCAGCGCGCTTAATGCGGGTAACAAATTAGCCGGATTGATCAAGGCTTTGGAAGATAGAGCGAATTAAACAAAGGCTAAGGTTTAGGTTTAGGTTAAGGCGAAGTCGCTGATATCTAAACCTGAACCTTAAGCTTAACCTTGTTAGTCCACGCCTGGGACTAATTTATATTACAAATTTTATAAATCTCCGCCGGAGCACAGGCAATGAAGGCGGGTAAATTTGAAAACAATGGCTGATTTAAAAGCATTTGCAGAACAGTTGGTTAACCTGACTGTAAAAGAAGTAAACGAACTGGCAACAATTTTGAAGGACGAGTACGGTATTGAGCCCGCTGCTGCTGCAGTTTCTGTAGCTGCTGCTCCTGCTGCTGCCGCTGCTGCTCCTGAAGAAAAAACATCTTTTGATGTTATTCTGAAAGCTGCTGGTCCTAACAAGTTGAACGTAGTTAAAATTGTTAAAGACCTTACCGGTCTTGGTCTGAAAGAAGCCAAAGAACTGGTTGACGGCGCTCCAAAGCCCGTTAAAGAAGGTGTTGACAAAGCAACTGCCGCTGATCTTGAAGCTAAGCTGAAAGAAGCTGGTGCTGAAGTAGAAGTAGCTTAATTTATTTCGCTATAACTTTTGAAAAGAGCTCGTTCCGAAAGGGGCGGGCTTTTTTTAATTTGAGATTTGAAGATTTGAGATTATTCATTTGAAATTGAAGATTTAGAGATTGGGCAAAATTACGTTGCTAGGCGTGCCCGTTCAGGAGAGTCATCCTTTTTGTATTCAATTATTACCTAAACCCCACCTTTGCATTATGAAAGACTTCTGGAACCAACGATACAGCGAACCCGGCTTCGCTTATGGTACGGCCCCTAATGCATATTTTAAATCTGTGATTGATAAGTTGCCGCCAGGCAAGCTATTGGTGCCCGGTGCAGGCGAAGGCAGAGATGCTATTTACGCAGCAACGTTAGGGTGGGATGTTCTTGCTTTTGACCAAAGTGAAGCAGGGCGCGATAAAGCGCTTAAACTGGCTTCAGAACATAATGTTAGTATCCGTTATGAAATCACAGACGTACAGCATTTTGTAACAACAGAAAAGTTTGATGCCGTCGCTTTGATCTTTTTTCATTTGCCGCCTGTGCTGCGTCAAGCCATGCACGTTGGTATGCAGGAATGGCTACCACAGGGTGGACATGTAATCATCGAAGCATTTACACCCGCGCAATTGCAAAACACATCCGGCGGACCGAAAGAACTTTCATTTTTACTGACAAGCGAAATACTTGCAAAGGAACTTAGCTACCTGAAAATTTTGGAAAATGCAGAAATGCAAACGGAGTTAGACGAAGGACCGTATCATAAGGGTTTGGCGGATGTGGTGAGAATGCATGGGGTTATGTAGTAGTTTTTTATTAACAAAGAAGGGCTTCTCCCATCTTTTAGATGAATCGGCCCCTTAAGCCTTATAATAATTTGAAAACATTTATTCACAGATGGCTAATTTTTATAAACGCACTTACTAATTCCTTCACTTTCTCCATCACCAATTCACCCGCCTTCCTAAAACTATCATCATCTCCATCTGAAATGGAAACCACTTTGGATAATCCGGATGCAATTATCGTTTCTTCATCTGCTTCTACTTTACCACAAATGGCAATACAGTGAATGCCAGCTTTCTTGCATGCTTGTGCCACAGCAAACACTACTTTCCCCTGCAATGTTTGCGCATCAAAACTGCCTTCACCGGTAATTACAAAATCGGCACTTGACAGATGATGAAAAAAGTTACTGTATTGAAGCACGATATCGGTGCCTTTTTGCAGTTTGATATGGGGAAGTACCATGAGGCCGGCAGCCGTGCCACCCGCAGCGCCTGCACCGGGAATAGCTGCAATAGAAATATTAGATTGCTTTTCCAGTACTGAAGCAAAATTTTCCATTCCCTTTTCGAGTAATTCAATTTCGGCAGGTGTGGCACCTTTTTGTGCTGCATAAGTCCGTGCAGAACCCGAAGGGCCAAGCAGCGGATTTTTTACATCGCACGCAATGGTAAAGGAAGCGGTTACTTGCAGGTCAGGATGTAAAATTTGTTCAATTAATCCCAATGATGCACCGCAGGGTTTCAACTCCTTTTTTTCTGCATCCATAAAGCGATAACCAAGTGCTGCAAGAAGCCCGGTGCCGCCATCATTGGTAGCACTCCCGCCAAGACCTAACATGATGTGTTGTGCACCTTTTTCCAGCGCATGTTTTACCATTAGCCCGGTGCCGTAAGTAGAAGTTAGCATTGGGTGATGGTCTGCTTTCTCCAGCAAGGCAATGCCGGAAGCGGATGCAAGTTCAATGATCGCTGTTCTTTCAACATCGTCCCATTGATACGATGCATTCAAAGGTTTTCCTGCAGCATCTACTGTGGCGACGGTAATCGTAACCGTGCCAAGATAATGTGCCAATACTTTTGCAAAACCATCGCCACCATCGGCAATAGGTAATTTTATTAACTGAATGGATTTGTCTGCCATAATTGCTCCATCCGCCATAGCATCACACAAAGCGAATGTATCAAGGCTTCCTTTGTATTTATCAGGTGCAATCACTATGGTCATTACAAACGATGGGTTAGACGAAGCTATTCGGCAGTTAATTTATTCGGTGCTTCTTTCCTTTCTACCATAACCACTTCTTTGCGTTCTTGTTTGTACGATTCCCAATCAAATGCTGCAAACTTGCGTGGTTTTCCATCCACCCAGACTTCGCCGCCGAGGAAAAAGATTTTAGCAGCTTCCACGCCTTGCCGGAATAAATCTACCTTATCCTTTTCTTCAAGAAAGAAATTGAGCCAGTTAAACTTGCTTACATCCACGTGCCCGATAGTGCGTTCGTACAGGCGATTTTTCAGCAGGAAATCGCTGTCGTAATAAAAACGTATGGTACTGAAAATACTGCCCACATATTTCATTAAGGATTGCTTCAATGTTTTTTCTTTACCGGGTATTTCATGTTCTTCATCTTCGAGTTTTACACCAAATGTGGGAAGCCTTGCCACTTTTATGGTTGGGTTATGAAAAACATTAATGGGGAAATTGGAAAGTATACCACCATCTACAAATCTTACTTCACATGGATGTTGCGGACTGGTACCTGGCGGAATATTTTGCAGAATCATTTGTTCTTCTTCTGTAACCGGTGCATGCGTTACTATCTTTACAAATGGCTCAAAGAAAATAGGGATGGCCATGGAAGCCCTTACAAATTCGGCAGGGCATGATTTAGCTACATCGTCCCAGTAATATTTTGCCATGGCGGGGAATTCCACTTTGCGTTGGTTGGTAATATCGCTTGCAATCAATACAAGGTCTGGACCTGCAACAGGCCGGGTATCACCCTGGTTTTGTTCCGCCGCGCGACTTTCCCGCAGTGTTACACCTTCCTGATTTTTCTTTATAACAGCTTCTAGATCGGGTGTATATTGAATGCCGTTCTTTTTTAATACAACTGTAATCCATTTAAGAAAATCATTGCCGGTGCATACGCCAAATTTACTCCGTACAAATAATCCTATGTATTTTTTTCCGAAAAAATACAAGGCAACTTTCATAGCAATAAGCAGCACCACAAGGATGGCTAACAACAATTTTACCACCATCCAAAACTTGCTAAAATCTATGGAGAAATCCAACATACTCAGGATGCCCAAAACCGCTGATGCTGCCAGTAAAATCACAACTGCTGTAATTACATTGTCGATTAGCCTGCCGAAATAATCCTTTTTCATCAGGTATTTCTTGATAATCCTCCTGGCAAGGTTAGCGCCATCTACAAGTTCAAATAAATCCTTACGAAGTAATTCATATAGAATTGCCTCGCTTTTTAGCAGTGGGTCTTTATCTTTTTTAATAGCTACTTCTTTATAATTTTCGGGGTTTACCGCAGCCGTAAGTACTGTATTGATGGCTCCCGCGCTTGTACCGGCAAGTTTATAAAAGCGGATACCCAATTTTTCCAACACATACGTATAACCTAGCAAACCAACGCCCAAAACGCCGCCGCCTTCCTGCACGTAATTTACATACTGAAAGGTTTTGGTATTGCCGTTTTCATCCGTTTCCGTTTTAATCAAATCTGAAAATGCGGGCATTTCTCCCGATCCATTGCTAAGTTTGGCTTTAATTTCTGTCACAATTTCATCAGCACCTGTTTTGGCAATAAAATCCGAAATGTTGATGGGTTTGTCCGGCTGCATAGCTGAGTGATTTGTAGTGGTGAAAATTTATTGGTTATTGATTTTCGATCTCTCAAATCTATGTAGAAAAATTTTACTATGCAATAGTCCCTTTGTCTTTTAGCAAGCAAAATAATAAAAGCAATTTGTATTCTAATATTGGGATTAATTTATTTGTTGGATATTATATATATCTGAATTTAATGATAACACCTGAAAGAATCGTAAGAATTCCAATGGTTCCAATAGCACTGCTAAACCCAAATTGATCGGCAAGGATACCGGTAAGCAATGCCCCGATTGCATAACCCAAATCGCGCCAAAAGCGAAAGATGCCGAGGCTTTGCGGGCGGTCGGCAGGATGGGTATTTTCGGCAATGCCAGCTAAAAAAGTTGGATACACCATAGCTGTTCCCATTCCTAATAAGGCGGCAAGAAAAAGATATTCCCAAAAGGTAGTGGCAGGTATCATGAAAAGAATAGCCGCGCCTTGCAGCAACATACCGGTTATCAGCAGTTTTTTCTTACTCATTTTATCCGAAAGGCCACCGGTGTATAATTGCCCGATACCCCATATGGCAGGATAAGCTGCTGCAATCCAACCTACATCGGATAATGAAAACCCTTCCCGGATCAGGAGCATGGGCAATAATCCCCAGACCATGCCATCGTTCAGGTTGTTTACCAGCCCTGCCTGTGTTATGGATCCCAGGTTTGGGTTTGTCCAGGTAGTTTGCCGGATGGGGTTTATTAGCCTTGGAATGGTGCTTGTTTTTTGCTCCGTCAATGCGTGGCCGTGGGTATCTTTTACAAACAAAACGGTTAGCAGCAAACCGGTTACCGAAATAAAAATACCCAAGTAAAATGGATAGGGTCTTACACCGAAATGTGAAGCAAGCCAACCCGTACCAAATGCAGCTAATGCAACGGCTAAATAACCGGCAAATTCATTTAGCCCCATGGCAAGTCCGCGTTGTTTTTCACCTGCCAGCTCTATTTTCATTAATACATTGGTACTCCAGGTAAGCCCCTGATGAATACCCAATAATACATTGGCGAAAATTACCCAATTCCAGGTAGGGGCATACAACAGGATTAAGGGTACGGGCAGTGCAAGCACCCAACCCACAACCAGTAAACGCTTGCGGCCAATTTTATTGGCAAGACGGCCTGCAAAATAGTTGGAGAAAGCTTTTACTACGCCAAAAGCTATAATGAAAGAAAGCGCAGCCGTTGCGGCTTTAATGCCAAAGGCCGTTTCGGCAAGTTGGGGCAAAATGGTACGTTCAATGCCTATCATGGCACCCACAAAGCCATTTATGAGTACCAGTAAACCAAACTGTTTCCAGTTTTCCCGAAGACCCTGAACCGGTATTTTATGCATGGAGCAAAGGTCTCATGCGGCTTTTGCATGTCCTTTTACATTTGATAAATAATTCACCATTGCGCGCGTATGCGGCTAAGGCTTACCTGCGTCATGCCAAGATAGCTTGCAATATGTTTTAGGGGTGCGCGTTGCAAAATGTCGGGTTCTTCTTCCATCAGTTGGCGATAGCGCTCTTCTGCTGTATGAAATTGCAGGCTTTCCAACCGGTTTACGGTTTTTACATAGCCCGCTTCAAACACTTTTCGGAAAAGCCTTTCGAGCGATGGATGCTTATCGTACAGGGAAAAAAGCGGTGGGGCACTGATGGAAACATAGGTGGTGTCTTCAACAGCCTGAATGCCCTTGCGGGATGCACGGCCCGAAAAAAGGCTTTCAACGCGCGCCACCACGCTGTTTTCTTTTTCAAAACTTTCCGTAATGTCTATCCCATCCTTAAAATAATAAATACGTAATAAGCCTTCTACATTTATGTAAATGGTACGACAGGTGTGGCCAATGGGTTGCAGATCTTTTCCTTTGGAAACCTTGCCTTCAAAGCATAAAGTAGAGAGTGCTTCCAAAGCAGTTGCATCGGCTCTATAAAAAGCAGACAGGTATCCGATGGCTTTTTCTATAGCGTTCTTCTTCATACAGCCATAAAGATAAATGGCATTTACTTAACTAACTTTGCTATAAATTTTTTTAGATATGCGTAAAGCGTTTACAGGTGTTTTATTTTTTTTCGTCCTGGGTATATTGTTATTGAATGCCTGTAAATCGGGCAAATCAAGGCCTTCTGAAATTACGCCCGAAATAACTGACACCATTGCCATGATTACCGCTACTGCTCCCACCAACGAGCGTTTTGATAGCCTGGCGTTGGATAGTTTTTTACTTTCACATCCAGATTTCAATCGTTTGAAAACGGCATTCAATGATTTCTACCGTCAACGGGACTATCAATATGTTTGGTATCATTCCAAAGGCTTAAATGAAGCGGCCTTTGGATTAACGGCCAACCTCGCTGGCTTTGAAGGCGATGGTGTGGAAATACCCTACAAACAATTACTTGACAGCCTGATGATTCCGCTCGAAGTCAGCGATCCCAAAGCAGTTGATTCCCCGCATGTGGAAACTGAATTGCTGCTTACGGGTATGTATTTTTTATATGCTGAAAGAGTGCTCAAGGGTGTTGATGAAAGTGTAAGTAAAAAACTGGGATGGATGATTCCGCGCAAGCAGGTTTCCATGACCGCTTTATTGGATAGTTTTCTTACGGCAAAAGATTTTGATGCATTCGAAAAGAATGCATTGAACAAACAATACTTCCATTTAAGGGATGAATTGAAAAAATACAAGCAGGTACAGGCAGGTGGGCCTGATATAAATATTCCTTCCTTAAGCGCAAGTGGTAGCCGTGTAAAGCCCGGCGTCAATGCACCATCCGTTATCCTGTTAAGAAAACGCATGATGCAGTTAGGATATTCATTGCCCCAAACCGATACAACACTTTATACCACTGAAATGATTGCGGCTGTTAATAAAGCAAAGCGTGTTTATGGATTGAAAGAAGATTCCATCATTGATAATTCACTGATTGCCGCATTTAATGTACCCGCTGCTGAAAGGGTAAAACAGTTAGTGGTAAATATGGAGCGCTTTCGTTGGGTACCGGCACAAATTGTGTCTGATGAATTAATTGTGGTGAATATTCCTGAGTTCAAATTACATTATTACATAAAGGGTGTACCCGAATGGACATGTAATGTGGTGGTGGGCACCCCCGTACATGAAACGGTTATTTTTTCGGGCGTAATGGATTATGTGGTATTCAGTCCATATTGGTATGTACCACAAAGCATTATCAATAATGAAATTGGAGTGAGCAGGGCAAAAAGTGCAAGCTACCTGCGGAGGAAAAATATGGAGTGGAGTGGGGGATCGCTTCGCGAAAAACCAGGGCCCAATAACTCATTGGGTTTGGTGAAATTTATCTTCCCGAATTCCAATAGCATTTACCTCCATGATACACCTTCCAAATCATTATTTAATAAAGATACCCGGGCGTTTTCGCATGGTTGTATCCGGGTGCAGAAACCTTTTGACCTTGCGAAAAAAGTACTGGCTTATGATTCTTCCTGGACCGACAAACGAATTAAAGATGCCATGAATGCAGGTAAAGAACAAAAGGTTGTATTGGAACGAAAAATTCCTGTTTATATAGGCTACTTTACTGCATTTGCCGATGAAACAGGCCTTGTTCATTTCTGTAAGGATGTGTATAAACGCGATGGGAATTTGTTTGAGACCCTAACAAAATGATAAATATAAAATTCAGCATAACATTAGTAGTTGGCTTTCCTTACAACTTTTGCTTTTTTAATTTTTTTAGCTTGTAAAAATATTTCTGTGGCTAGCAATGGGACAGACCAACATGCCCATGCCATAATCCCACTCATTTCTTTGTTATAGTCTAATTGAAAATAGCTGTTTAGAGTTACTGCAAATATTCTGAAAGTTGTAAATCCGCATGTTACTACATAACTCTTTACCATCCATTCACGGTGTTGTAAAAAGTTCCTGTTTTTTATTGCCCAAAATGCCATCCCAGATGTTAGAAACCAGGCAGCAGCTAAACCTAAAAGTCCTGTTCCGAATACAATTCTATGCTGATCGATTATATTGTGGTTAATGGCAAGTATAGTCGCTGCGAAGGCTGCTATCAACACTGATAAAAGATAAATTTTTCCTGTCATCCTATGAATGTGAGGCTGCCTTTTTCTAATAGATGGGAAAAACTGGAATGGTCCGATAAGAATAGCTATCAACCCAAAAACGATATGTACGGTGAGTAATGGTCCAAATGGTTCGCTCCATGCTTCATAATTGAAATGTTTTAAAGGAAAGTTGTAAACAAAGTAGATATTAATTGAAATAAGAATTGTCCATCCCAGAAAGTGTAGCATTTTATTTGTCATAGAATATAATTTTTAGTAACAATTTCCCGGTTTAAACAAAGCGAAAATGTTGTACAGAAAGACAGTCAATACAACTGCAGCCTGCACAACATTTTCGGGTAACATTTCCTTTAGTGTTTAATATGGTTGAAAATATTAAATGGTATTTCTGGTTAAGTTTAATACCTGATCCATCCTTCATTTTGAGAACCTGCATCCTGTTGATCGGTTGGATTAAAAAAGCCGGTTAAAATGGTTTCGCCCGTAGCGCCAACAAACCTGCCTGTACCTCCAACAATTTTTTGCACAGCGGTAAATTCAATGCGGGTGGGGCTTACCGGTGTTGTGGTACTGCCTTCGCTTTCAAACCAAACCGAATTGCCCCTGCTGTCGAGCACAATACTGCTTACATTATCCGGCACATTTAAAATATTGGCTGCAGATAGTTCGGCAGCATAAAACATAGTTACCGGCTGCGGAATGGATGCAAGACCTGATGGACCAAAAATGGCTTTCTGATTGTAAAATGTTGTTGCATTTCCCATGTGTGTGGCATTACCGGTACCGGATCCGGGATACCAGGCAGGCGCAGGATTAGGCGGCGCCCACCCACCCGCAAAATCGGGCACAAAGAAATAGCTGTTGTTAAAAGCATCCTTCCAGGCTCTTTTCTGGCTTTGTTCAGATTTTGCCATAAATACTTCATCGGGTAGGCGGATGTCATCTACATTTTTCTGACATGCAGTGGTCATGAAAATGGCAATTACTGCCAGCATTACGATTGGTTTGTTTGTTTTCATAAAATACATATTTAAGTGAGAAAAAAAGGATGAAGAATGGGCATAAAACTTCCAGCCCCGAAAAGCAGTATCTTTTCAATGGTCACTTTAATGGCGGCTGATAGCCGCTAACGAATAAGCCCAAAAAATCAATCAGCGTAATGCATTACAAAGTCTTTTAATCCTGTTGGCTGTAATCCAAACTGACTAATGCTTTGAGATGCAGGCCGTGTTTCATCGGTATGCTCTGTATGAATGGCAAAGCGCATAATTCGGGCAATGCCCGGGTGAAAAAGCTGAACAGCCGGCGCCAGCATTTTTAGCGCACCTACTGGTAGCCGGTTGATTTTAACCGGTTTGGAAAAACGCTCTGCATACAGCTCAGTAATTTCATTTCTGCTCATATTATCTGGCCCGGATAATTGAATGGTTGATCCATACCATGCAGGATTCAGCACAACCTGGTCAATGGCTTTTACTACATCATCGGCGGCTACAAAATTGATAGCGTTTTTTCCACTCCCAAAAATGGAAGCCTTGCCTTTCTCCTTAATTTCTTTGCCAATGAGCCGCCATGCATGCCATTCCATGAATGCAGGCAGGTGAAAGATAGTATAAGGAATATTGCTTTTTTTCAATTGCTGTTCTACTTTATATTTAATCCTGAAAAAATCAAGGGGATGCTCAGGAGATGCATTGTAAACCGATGGATAGATAAATTGTTTTACGCCACTTTCTGCGGCCTGTTTAATCAATTCGGCATGCCCTTGCCAGTCCACGTTTTCCGGTACATTGCGCCCTTTGCCCAGCATGGCATGTACCGCAGGAATTACCACATCCATTCCTTTACAAACCCCCGCAAGTGAGCCCGGCTTCGACATGTCTGCTTCTTTTAGCCCTACGCCCATAGCAGAAAGTTCCGGCACAGAAGCTGCATTTCTTACGAGGCCACATACTTTATATCCTTTTTCTGAAAAATGCCTGGTAAGCGCTTTCCCTAACACCCCGGACGCACCTGCTACAAGTATTGTTGGTTTGTTGGAAGGAATCATATAAATTTATTTTCGAATTCAAAGAAAGAGACATTTTATTTTGAAAACAATACCCCAATTGGGTTAAGTTGGTTTTTATAAAAAAATAGACCCGTATGATTGCCCCATCTCTTATTGCCAATGAAGCTGGGATAGGTGTTGAAGCACTTTTTTCTCTTGCCAAAACGGCAACGGAGCAAGGTGCTTTTGAAGAAGCCCGAAGTTCCCTCGTTTCCATTTTGGAACTATCTGATGATAATCTCCAAAAAGCCGGCACCCATACACTTATAGCCAAAAGTTATATCCAACAAAAGGACTGGAATCCTTCACTGGCTTGTATTGAAAGAGCAGAAGAACTGCTTAAGCAATGCCAACAAGACAATGAAGTTTGGGGCGGAGCAATGATTGATATGCTGCTGGTAAAAGCCAATGTGCTTTACTTTAATGGGCTTAGTCAGCCGCTGTTGGATGAATGTCTTGACCAATTGAATCCATTAATGGCAGACTTTGGCAGCAGCCAACAACGGTTACTCTTTTACATGAATATTTATCTCAGCATGCTGCGTCGGCACCATTGGTATAACCTGCCATTGGAAGCCATTACCCACTCGCTGCACACGATGGAGCTTGCCAAAAAACTAAATAATGCATCAGATATTGTTCATTGCTATGCACAGGTGGGCATGGTTCATATTTTCAGAAATGAATATAAAGAAGCCATTTCCTTTTTTAAAAGTTGCCTTGACATAACCGGTGAAAAAGCAAATCAATGGTTACCGCTTGTATTCAATTATTTGGCCGTAAGCTACAGAATGACCGGAAAGGTTAATGAGTGCGAACGATGGGCGAGGAAGTCTTTGGAATCATCCATTGAGCAAAAGAACATTATTTACGAAGCCATGAGCAAGGCCAACCTTGCCTATATCTGCATAAAGCGCGGTGATTATGCTGGCGCAGTTTCTCTTGGAGAATACAGCTATCAGACACTAACGCAAGTGCGGCATAATTTTATTTGGCTTACAGTTATGCCGCTGATAGCCGGGCTGATCCAACAAAATAAAATCATGGAATGCGGACCTTATGTGTGTACACTTTTTTACCCCATCAGGAAAAGGCTTCCCGAGCCTATGGAAAACAGTCTGAGGCAAGGGGTGCAATATTGGTGGCAGGGACGCAAAGATGAAATGGTTGTCTGCCTGAACGATGCTCTTTTTTATGCCGAGCTAACCGGACATTTATAAATCACCACCATGAACAACCTGCAAGTCTTTTTAGTAGTTTCACGGAATGATGTTGCCATGGCGTTAAAAACCTTGTTACATTATCTGCATATTCAAAAACATCCGCTTGTTTTCCATTCCTTTATACAGGAAATATTTCTACAACCTGCACCCGATCTTGTCATTTTTGATGCATCCTTTTACCCGGCACTTCAGCATATTTCTGAAACATGGAAAGCAACCCGCTGGATAGCCCTTGCCGCTGATGAAGCCGAAGCTGTGGAAGCACTACTTGCAGGTGCACACCATTTTTACCTGCATAGCGATGATCCGGAAAATCTACCACAAATTATTCAGGATGTAATGTTGGGTCAAAAAGTATCCGGTATTAAATCCATCATCCAACACCTTCGATTAAATGAAGAAAATAAAAGAGTGAAAACATCCAGGCATTATGACTTGACTGGTAAGGAGAAAGAAATTTTAAAACATTTGCGACAAGGTATTCACCTGAAAGAAATTGCGAAAAGTACGGGCAATACGTATGAAACGATCAGAACACACATAAAAAGGATCTATAAAAAAATGGGTGTAAATTCTTCAGCAGAAGCTATACTGATTGCTATTGATATGGAACTGTGATGTTTTTAATGGCAAATTTGTTGTCCATTAAACAGCGTGTTATTTCTTTTCCCTCAATTCCTTCGCCGAATGAAGAATGTAATTTTTGATTGCCTGTACATCATCTGGATTCAGGCGGTCAGAAAAATCGGGCATGCCCTTGTTGAAAAACATTCCTTTCAGCACAATTTCTTCTATGATGCCAAAAGTGCCTTCGCTTGAATAGGTGAGGTTGGGAATGGAACCGCCATTATCGCCCATCAAACCATGGCAGGTGCGGCAATTGAAATTATATAGGACTTTGCCTTTACTGATTTCGGCCGCTGTGGCAGTAACCGGTAGTTGAATAAGCTCCTTTGGTTTCGTTTTATAAAAGCCATCATAGGTTACTTTGGCATCAAGTGAAAAGGTGAAAATAGTGCCCGGGTAGTTTTGCTCCGTAAACCTTACGCGGTGGCCGGGGTTGCCTCCCCAACCTACGGCAAGACTCACATATTGCTTGCCATCCATCTGATAAGTTATGGGCGGCGCAATTACGCCCGAACCCACATTAAATTCCCACAGCTTTTTACCATCCACGGCATCGTAAGCAAAAAACTTTCCTTCACCCGTGCCCTGGAAAACGAGTCCGCCGGCTGTAGCCACTACACCGCCATTCCAGTAGGTGGCCGGGTAATCTACCCGCCAAACCTCCTTCTGCGTTTGCGGATTCCAGGCTACCAGTTGCCCCTGATCCATATTGGAAGGCCGGTTGGTATCGGGTATGGTTGGCAAATGCGGCAGAGGCACCGATACATTGCGGCCTTTTTCGTTGAAAGTCCAGGCTGAATCGTTGCCAAAGGCGAACGAAAGGGTATGGGTAGGAAAGTAAACCAGCCCGGTATTGGGATTATAGGCCATGGACTGCCAGTTGTGCCCGCCCACCGGCCCTGGCGAAATCACCCGGTTTTCATTTTTGTACCTGCCAAAACTTGTTTCCATGGGCCGGCCGGTGACTTTATCTACCCCGGTAGCCCAGTTCATATAGGTATAAGGTTCGGCGGATAACAGTTTGCCGGTTTGCCTGTCGAGCACGTAAAAGAAACCGTTTTTGGGCGCCTGCATAATTACTTTTCTCGATTTGCCTTCCACTTCCAGGTCGGTAAGAATCAGTTGCTGCGTAGCGGTATAATCCCAGTCATCGCCAGGAGTGGTTTGGTAATGCCAAACATACTCCCCGTTATCGGGGTTGAGCGCCACTATGGAAGAAAGAAAAAGATTGTCACCTTTGCCATTGCTGCGGTGAAACCAATCCCAGGGCGAACCGTTACCCGTACCCACATAAAATAAATCGAGTTCGGGATCGAAGGCCATGGCATCCCATGCAGTGCCGCCACCGCCGTATTTCCACCACTCGCCCGACCAGGTTTTAGCCGCCATTTCCATGGTATTCGATTCGAAGGGTTTGGATGGATCGCCAGGCACGGTATAAAACCGCCATTTTTGTTCGCCGGTCATAGCATCGTAGGCTGTAATATAGCCACGCACCCCAAACTCGGCCCCGCCGTTGCCAATAATTACTTTGCCTTTTACAATACGCGGCGCACCGGTAATGGTGTAATATTTTGAGGTATCTACGGTAAGCGTTTCCCAAACAGGCTTACCATTGGATGCATCCAGCGAAATCAGCCGGCCATCGAGCGTGCCCACATACACCATACCCTTGTATAAGGCAAGGCCCCGGTTTACCACATCGCAGCAAAGCTTGTTGCCATATCTGCGGGGCACCTGCGGATCGTAGGTCCATATCATTTTGCCGGTTCTTGCATTTACCGCAAAAACCTTGCTCCATGGACCGGTAAGAAACATGATACCGTCCACCACAAGTGGCGTTGCTTCAATGCCACGTGTTGTTTCCAGGTTCAGCGCCCATGCAAGGCCAAGCCTTTCCACATTATCCTTGTTTATTTCTTTTAGCATGCTAAAACGGTCTTCCGCATAATTTTTACCATAAGTTACCCAGTTTTCGGGGGTATTATCGGCATGGGCAAGGTAATCATCATCGATGGCTTCCGTTACTTCTTTGATATGCGCTTCGGTACCCGGCTCGGGTTGTGAACATTGCATGAAGGTAAGGCTCATCAGGAGCATGATGGTAGTGGAAGGCTTTCTTTGGATGATGGTCATAGCAGGAAGGAATATGTTGGTTGGAAGAGTGAAAATATAGAAATTATCGTAATGGGTAATAGGCTTATTTTACAAGTAAATATGGAAATGAAAATATATTGTTCCGATGAGCCCTTTTAATTAAAAAAGGTATCGCATAAAAAAAGGCATCAAATGTTTTTTAAAACACCTGATACCTCTTTAGATATTACTTTCTGTATTTTACTAGTAAGCCATCGGAATCAGTTCCTTGTATTCTTCTACCGAACCGCCCCTTAAACAGGTTTCAATAATTTGCCTTCCCAATGGGTCTAATTCCGGCGTTAGATATTGTTGCAATTCTCTTTTAAAGAAATCGAACAATATTTCCGCACCGGCATCATAGCCTTCTGTTCCCACTTCTGCCTGCTTGTACACTTTCAGTAAACGGGTTGGAATTCTTTCGCCCTCAATAGTAAGATAATTGAATTCAAATCCGAGCAATGGACACCGGGCAATCTGATATTGTTCAGGACGCAGTTTTGCATTACCCCGGCGGGTAAGGTATTCACGCATGAGTAATTGGGGCTTAAACCCGGTTTTCCAGGCACCTACATACTGATTGGGTACGAGTGTATAGCGGGTGCGTGGCGTGTCAATAATCTGATGGAGCAGGATATTGGCATGATTAATCATTTTGCCGGTTGCAAAAGGCCAGTACGAACCTACGCCTTCGCTTCCCATGCCACCGCCATCAACAATGCTTGGGTTGGCATGGCCGCGTGGTGCCACAAGCCGCCACAACCAGGCAAGTGCAGGTGGTAATACATGAAATAAACCAACAATGCCATAGGTCGGATTTTCTTTGGTACAGGGTGGCGTTCTGATACCAAAACTTCTTACATCAATATTCACCGGGTTGCTAACCACATTGGGCACAATCGCCCTTGGAACAATCACCCTCGGGTTGGGGCATGGTTTGCCCGGGCTGTCCATGGTATGGTTCCAGATAAGGGCCGTAGAACCGGGATTGGATTGTACATTTATGAACAAAAGCGGTTCCTTCGGCTTAATGGTTAGTTTTTCAAGCTGAGGATCATGACCGTAATCGGTAATACTATCAACCCTTATAAACCAGGCATTTTCTGCATCCAATACAGATAATTTTCCGGGTGTATTCTGAATGGATGGATGGCACAAAGCCATATCGTCTGTTACCGGAAAAAAGGAACAGAAAAGCGGAAGATGGATTACGATTTTATCTTTGGTCACTGAATTGGTTCCAACCAATATTTCACCGTTCGTTTCCCTTACAATGGTTTGCAGCATTTCGCTTTTTCCCCCACCGCTTGCGCCTTCGTGCATAAAGGTGGTAATATTATCATACGGACTTGCTACTTGCACCGTAGAACAGTGGGCGGTCGTCCATCCTTCTTTTTCACCTTTGGTTAATAAAGCGCCGTACAAGCCTTTCTTTGCACTTGGGCCGGGATACAAATTGTAAGAGAATATCTCGTGTAATTGATCGGAACGCTTATGCACCACAATTTGTTTGCCCTTAAAATGTGTATGCCTGAAAGTAGGGGCCACATAAATAGCGGATTCAATTTTAAAATCATCGGGTAATGCATCATGCGGTATTATTTGCTGCAGCATGGCAAGCCCCATGGCAAAGAAGCCTGCATTGGCCGGTGCAATGGCTATGCCCCCGGTACCAATATGATCTCTTCCTGCAAAATAAAAAAACACGGCTAAGTCCTGCGACTGCATCCAACTGATGGTCTCTTTTCTTAGATCTTCAAATTCATACCCCATATGATCATTGAACCGCATTTTGTCGGTAGGCAAATCATCGCCAATCAACATGGTATCAGGGTCGCGTCTTCTCATATACGCTTCGGTATAGTTGGCCGAAATACCGTTTGTAACCTTATGAACCACTACCTCGGTAACCACTTCGCCATTGGGAAGGGTGTACTTAACTTCAAACTGATTGTTGTTTTCGCCATCAACGGCCGCAATGGCTAATTGATTAACGGTATCAAATACCTTAAACGATTTACAGTTGCTTAGGATTTCCCTTGCATCATCGGGCAAAGTCACTTTTCTTGCTTCCAGCATTTCAAATAAATTACTCATTGGTTTTTTTGCATTTTTGGTGTTATCTATAAATTTTAATAATCTTTTTAAAGCATACGTAAATCTAAAATGAAATATAAATCGGCTTTTGCATCTACCGGTTTCGAAGATGGGAAATATATTATGGTAAAGTGATCAAACTCTCTCCAACCTGTTCACCACTTCCCCCTTATGATTTTTTACTTCCATTATCATCGGCATTTTGCCTAATGCATGGGTTGAGCAGGAAAGACAGGGATCGTAGCAACGGATAGCGGATTCTACCCGGTTTAGCATACCTTCTTTTATATCGGGACCTTTAATGTATTGACGTGCAACATCAAGTACCGAACGGTTCATGGAAGGATTGTTTTGCCCGGTAGCAATCAGCAGGTTTACATGGGTCAGTTTGCCTCCCTTATCTGTTTTGTAATGATGAAAGAGCGTGCCCCTTGGTGCTTCAGCGCAACCAATGCCTTCAGGGTAGTTCCAATACCCATTGTGCTTTAAGTGATGAGAGGTTATTTCATCATCATGCAATACATGAGCAATTTCTTCAATGCTCGCCAAAGTTTCAATCAGCCTTGCAAAGTGGAAATAAAAAGTGCCGTGCACCGGTTTGCCCTTTCCCAATCGCCTGAAGATATCAAACTCATGTTGCGCCTTTGTGGTTTTCATTTTGGTGGCCACATTCAGCCTTGCGAGCGGGCCTACACGGTAAATGCCTTTTTCAATACCAAGCGGCTTGTAATAGGGGTACTTGAGGTAAGAATATCCCACCGATCTTTCAGCAATATAATCGAGGTATTTCTTGGGCGAAAGCTGATCCTGCAGTATGGTTCCATCTTCATCTACAAAACGAAGTTTACCATCGTATAATTCATGTTCGCCATTGGGGCCAACCGTACCAAGGTACATGGTGGGCGTAGTGGCAAAACTATTTACCATTTCCTGGTTGCTTTGAATAAATATCTTGAGGATATCAAGCGCCATTAATGTGGTTTCTGTGGCTTCATGAATCCATCCCAATAAATATTTTTTATTTTCTTTGGTAAGGGCATGCGCCATGCCGCCGTGAACAATACCCGAACTATGAATTTTTTCACCGGTAATGCGTTCGCTTATCTCCTGCCCGAATTTGCGCAGACGAATTCCGCGTTTTGCAATGTCAGGGTTGGCAGCGGCTAAACCCAGAATATTTCTTTTTGCCGGGTCGTAATCAAAACCGAGCAACATATCCGGCGCGGAAAGATGGAAAAAGGAAAGTGCGTGAGATGATACATTTTGCCCAAGCAGCATCAGGCGCCGCAGCAGGTCGCCGGTGTAGGTAGGCTTTATGCCCTGAATCATTTCGCAGGCCTTTACGCTTGTAATGGTATGGCTTACCGGGCAAATGCCACAAATGCGCGGGGTGATGACGGGCATTTCGGTGTACAGCCGGCCTTCACAAAATTTTTCAAAACCACGAAATTCATCTACATGAAAATGAGCATCGGCAACATAGCCAAATTCATCAAGGTCAATGGATATTTTGGCATGGCCTTCAATGCGGGTTACCGGCGATATAATGATCTTCTTATTATCCATATTGTATTTTTTTATGTCCGCCGGGAACAGGAATGCGGTCGTTGAGGTATTCAAAAATTACATAGAAAATATAATCGGCATCGGGCGGGCATCCGTTGATGAAAAAGTCCACATCCACCACTTCGGATAGCGGTATCACTTTTTCATTCAGCTTGAGCAGCAAAGGGTCGCTGGGCGATACGCCTTCCGCATCGTTGCTTGGCGCATGCAGGTAACTTGTATCGAGTACTTCCTGCAGGTTAAAGAAGTTACGCAGCCCGGTTACATTATTGTGGATAGCACAATCGCCGAGCGCAATCAGAATGCTTGCCTGTTTGCGGATATGCAGGATTTCATGATAGTGTTCGTCGCTTGTAATGGCGCCTTCCACAATGGCTACATCTACTTCGGGCATTTCTTTACCGTCCACAATCGGGCTTTTTACAATATCGGCAAGCGCGGCTACATCAAGGATGCGTTCGTCCATATCGAGCAGGCTCATGTGGCAGCCCGAGCATCCGCCGAGCCATACTGTTGCTATTTTTTTTCGGTTCATTTTTATAGTTTTAGCAATGTCTCCCGTAGGGGACATTGCGATTTTATTTCAACTCAGATGTTCATCTGTGCTCCTGTATACAACTATATATGTAGATTTCATTTCTTCATTTTTAGTATATCTCTTCGGCATTTTATTTGTACCTTTTTGTTTGCCCAAAAAGGTACCCCCGCCAGAATGATGTGTCGGGCTGGCAAAAAGGGCACCGGCCGCTTAATACCCCCAAGCGGCCGGGGGGAGCCCTGATTACACTTTTGTACTACTGTAGTGCCGGGCATTTATTCCCTGATGCTTTTCATTTATTTTGAAATTCCTTTGTTTTTATGTTTTGCTCACTATTACTTTAAGATAATATTCATTTATAAATGCATTTTGCGTTTTTCAACCAATTCATTAATCATGCCGGGATTTTTTACCAACTGCCCCTGTGATATGGCTTTTGGCCAGATAGCGCCTACCGGGCAGGCGTGCAGGCATTTACCGCAGGATGTACAGGTTTCCGATTCGCCCCATGGGGTGTTGTAGTCGGAAATGATACGCACATTATGTCCGCGGTTCATTACATCCCAGTTGTGCGCGCCTTCCACCTCGTTGCACACGCGCACACAACGTGTACACATAATGCAGCGGTTGTGGTCGAGAATATACCAGGGGTGCGAGGTATCCATATCGCAGTCGGCATACAGGTGCGGGTAGCGGATATGGGTAATTTCCAGTTTGGCGGTCATGTCCTGCAGTTCGCAATGCCCGTTGGCCACGCATACCGCACAGGTATGGTTACGTTCAGCATGAAACAGTTCCGTGGTTATTTTCTGGTACCGCCTTATTCGCTCGTTGGTGGTGGTAAAGGCCATATTGGGGGTAACCTTTGTGGTGCAGGCGGGCATTAATTTTTGGGTGCCTTCCATTTCTACAAGGCAAAGCCTGCAGGCGCCTACATCGCTTATGCCATCGAGGTGGCACATGGTGAGTATTTCAATATCATGCTTGCGGCAAACCTCGAGTATGGTTTGGTTGGCATCGGCCTGTATTGCGGTTCCGTTTATAAAAATTTCAATGGTGTTCATATGAATGTCTTTAAGCAACAACAGGATGTTTGGGCGACGTTTCCGTTATTCGGTTTTCGTATTCTTCCCTGAAATGGCGGAGGGTACTCAGCAGCGGATTAGGTGCCGAACTGCCAAGCCCGCAGAGGCTTGTATCTTTTACATAATCAGCGAGTTCTTCCAGCCGTTCCAGGTCAATTCTTGTGGCTTTGTTGTCGCAGATTTTCTGCAACAGGTCGTGCATCATTTTGGTGCCTATCCGGCAGGGTGCGCATTTGCCACAGCTTTCGTCCATACAAAATTCCATGAAATAGCGCGCCACATCCACCATATCGCTGCTATCGTCCATTACAATCAGCCCGCCCGAACCCATAATGGAACCCAGGCTTACCAGCGATTCGTAATCCATTTTTACATCAAGATGGTTTGCAGGTATACAGCCACCTGACGGACCACCCGTTTGCGCAGCTTTAAAATTACCGCCGCCCTGAATGCCCCCGCCAATATCATACACCACTTCGCGCAGGGTAGTTCCCATGGGCACTTCTATAAGGCCGGCGTTGTTTATTTTTCCTGCTAGGGCAAACACTTTCGTTCCCGCGCTTTTTGCGGTGCCAATTTCGCTGTACCATTCGCCACCGCGGGTAATAATGGGGGCAATAGCAGCATAGGTTTCCACATTATTTATCAACGTAGGCTTGCCCCATAAACCTGATTCGGCAGGGTAGGGTGGCCTTGGCCGGGGATTTCCTTTTTTACCTTCTATGGAAGCGATCAGCGCCGTTTCTTCACCACATACAAAAGCGCCGGCACCTATGCGTACTTCCACATCAAAATGAAATGCTGTGCCCAATATGTTTTTACCTAAAAGGCCTAATTTTCTGGCTTGTTTTAAAGCCGTTTCAAACCGCTTAATGGCAAGCGGATATTCGCCGCGTATGTAGGCAAATCCTTTGGAAGCGCCGATGGCATAAGCAGCAATGGCCATGCCTTCGAGTATGCGGTGCGGATTGCCTTCGAGCAGGCTGCGGTCCATAAAAGCGCCGGGGTCTCCTTCATCACCATTGCAGATTACATATTTCTGATCGTTTACATAACGATAAACCGTTTCCCATTTAAGTCCGGAAGGATAACCAGCTCCACCGCGTCCCCGCAGGCGGCTTTGTTTTACTTCGGAGATCACATCTTCAGGCGACATGGCAAACAATGCCTTATCGAGCGCATGGTAACCGCCATTCACTAAGTAATCATCTATTTTTTCGGGGTCAAGCTGCCCGCAATCTTTCAAGGCAATTCGCAGTTGTTTTTTAAAATACGGGTCTTCGTCTGCATCCAAAAAAGGTGTTTCCCTAGAATCGGCAAAAAGCAACTGTTCCGAAACAGGTGTGTTTTCTGCAAAGTGCGATTGCAACAGGTCGCGCATTTTGCCCGGTTCCGCTTTCTGGTAAATGGTATTGCCCGGGTCGCATTTTATCAGCGGACCCTGATTGCACGGACCCATACACCCTGTGGGAATTACTTGTGCATCTATATTCAGAGCTTTTACTTCCTGGTTCAATGTTTTTACGAGATCTTCAGCACCCGAAGAAAGACATCCGGCACCACAGCAAACCCTTATCTGAGGTGTACCTGCTTTTTCAGCAAGATTTGCTTTCGCCTTATCCACATAATTATTCAGTTCCAACCTGTTCATATGTTCATTTTTAGTGCGCCCCGAGGTGTCGGGGCTATTTTTTATTTGCCATATGGAATCCCTCATCATTGGTTACAACGGATGCATCAACCTGGGGGATTTCATGTGCAGTCATTTTTTGGTGAATCATAGCCAGCACATCGGCAGGCAATATTTTTCCGTGAACTTCATCATTTATCACTACAGCGGGTGCAAGCCCACAGGCGCCAATGCAGCGCGCTACCTGTATACCGAGTTTATTGTCTTTAGTTACTTCGCCCGTTTTAAGCCCGAGTTTATTTTCTATTTCATTTAAAATAGCTTGTGCACCCTTAACATAGCAAGCCGTACCGGTGCATACAAGGCAGGTATGTTCGCCTTTAGATTTTAGTGAGAAAAAATGGTAGAAGGTAACAGTGGAAAATACCCGTGATCCGGGAAGTTTGAGGCCTTTACCTATATAGTGGAGAATGGCCATGGGTAAATGCCCGAACGCATTTTGCGCGGTATGCAAAATTTCAATGAGTGCATCGGGCCGGTAGTTTTCCTTTTTCATTTTGGCAGCCACGAGTTTTACGCGTGGGTCGGATGCGTGTACCGTTACCCATTCATTTGCAGCAGAACTTTTCATAGAAAGAGAGTTTATTCAGGTAAACCTGCATCCGATAATTTTTTTGGCTAATGCCATCAGGATAAGCTTACAAAAACGTGGCACAAAGTTGTAAACAGTAAATAATTTTAATTATGATAATTGTCATCCTGAAAAAATAAATTGAATGCTCCGGGTAATATGTATGATTTCAGTCATAGATTGATTTGACGATGGCGGGTAATTTTGAAACTGATTTTGTAATGTGGGTTCGTTTTTTTTAACCACCCAAACCATTGCTATGAACAACGATACCATTGCCGCCAAACCTGCTGCTACGCGTAAAGTAAAAGGCAGGATAGAAATTGATATACAACGTTGCAAAGGATGCGAGTTGTGTATGAACGCTTGTAAAGAAGAAGCGATTTCGCTTTCAGGAACCATCAATATAAAAGGATACCGTTATGCGGTGGTAAAAAACGATCAGTGTACCGGTTGCGTAAACTGTGCCTTGGTTTGCCCCGATGCGGTGATAACTGTTTACCGCACACAATCGGGTAAGAAAAAGGAAGCGGTTATGTCTGACGATATCCGCAGTCAGTTGCTGAGTTTGGTGAAAATCTAAAATACCGGATTATGATACAAGATATCAGGCTGATGAAGGGCAATGAAGCACTTGCAGAAGCCGCCATCCTTGCCGGATGCGATGCCTATTTTGGTTACCCCATTACACCACAAAGCGAAGTGCTCGAATACCTTGCCCGCGAAATGCCCGGGCGTGGTCGTATTGTGTTGCAGGCCGAAAGCGAAGTGTCATCCATTAATATGGTGCATGGCGCTGCCGGTGCGGGATTCCGTGCCATGACATCGTCATCATCACCGGGTATCAGCCTGATGCAGGAAGGCATTTCCTATATGGCAGGCGCAGAATTGCCCTGCCTGATTGTAAATGTAAACCGTGCAGGCCCGGGGCTTGGAACCATACAGCCCGGACAAGGCGATTATTTTCAATCGGTAAAAGGCGGCGGGCATGGTGATTATAAACTGATTGTACTAGCACCCGCTTCGGTACAGGAGATGGCCGACTTCGTTTTTCTTGGTTTTGATCTTGCCGATACGTACCGCAATCCCGTACTGATTTTATCGGATGGCGCTATTGGCCAAATGATGGAAAAAGTGCAGTTTAAACCCTACGAGAAGCCCGATTTCGATAAATCATGGGCAACGGTGGGTAAGCCGCCCACACGTAAAAGAAATTCCATTTCATCGCTGCATATTTTGCCAGAAAAAATGGAACAGCATAACCTGAAATTGCTCGCAAAATTCAACGAAATAGAAAGTAAGGAAGTGCGCTACGAAGAAATGCAAACCGACGATGCCTATTACTTATTTGTAGCCTATGGACTGTGCGCACGCATTTGCCATAAAGCCATGGATATTGCCCGTGCAAAAGGGATAAAAATTGGTTTGCTAAGACCTATAACATTGTGGCCTTTTCCAGAGCAAAAACTTTTTGAACTGGCCGGTAAAGTAAAACACATGCTAACCGTGGAACTCAATACCGGGCAAATGGTGCAGGATGTAAAACTGGCGGTAAACGGAAAGGTGCCTGTCAGCTATTATGGAAGATTGGGCGGCATGGTACCTACACCCGAAGAGATTGTACAACATTTGGAAACCATTATAAATTATCATCATGCAAACTGAATTATTGGAACTTCCTGTAACCGAAACGGATAGGGTGGTGCCGCAATGTCAGGATGTAGAAGTATTTGAACAGGTGTATCATCGTCCTGCTGCATTGGTAGATGCACCCATGCACTATTGCCCCGGTTGTGCGCATAGCCTTGTGCACAAACTGATTATGGAAGTGGTGGAAGAAATGGGCATTCAGGAGCAAACGATTGGCGTAGCGCCCGTTGGCTGTTCGGTGTTTGCTTACGATTATATGGATGTTGACATGCAGCAAGCCGCACACGGTCGTGCATGCGCTGTAGCCACCGGCATTAAAAGGCTGATGCCTGATAAATATGTGTTTACCTATCAAGGCGACGGTGACCTTGCCGCTATTGGCATTGCCGAAACTTTGCACGCCATTAACCGTGGCGAAAACTTCCTGATTGTATTTATCAACAACGCGGTGTATGGCATGACGAGCGGGCAAATGGCGCCTACTACTTTAATCGGCATGCATACTACCACAAGTCCTTATGGCAGGGAGCAAAGCTTTTATGGCGCACCTATTAAAGTAGCAGAACTGATGGCCACCTTACCGGGTTCGTATTATGTAACACGGCAGGTAGTTAACAGCGCAAACGGTGTACGCCGGACCAAAAAGGCGTTGCAAAATGCATTTAAATATCAGCAATTGAATAAAGGCACATGTCTCGTGGAAATTATTGGCAACTGCCCGAGTAACTGGAAAATGACACCGATTGAAGCGAATAGGTTTATTGATGAGGAGATGGTGAAGGCTTTTCCGTTGGGGGATGTGAAGGTTCCAGGGGAAGGTTAAGGTTAAGGTTAAGGTTAAGGTTAAGGTTAAGGTTAAGGTTAAGGTTAAGGTTGAGAGAATAAATGAGTACATGAATAAGGAATACATGAATAAAAGAATAGGGCTTGCCCTGAGCGCAGTCGAAGGGAAAAAGGAAAATATGATTTTTTTTAAATTGATAATAATTCAATAACGAAAATCTAACATCTGTCAACTCCAATCTGTCATCCGTCATCTCTATTCTGTCAACTAAAATCTGTAATCTCCAATCTGTCATCTAAAAATCTGTCAACCGTCATCTCCAATCTGTCATCTGTCATCTCCAATCTGTCATCTAAAAATCTGTCATCCGTCATCTCCAATCTGTCATCTCCAATCTGTCATCTCTAAAATAAAAAACATGAAAACCGAAGAAATAATCGTTGCGGGGTTTGGCGGACAAGGCGTGCTATCGCTGGGAATGACGCTTGCCTATGCGGGAATGGTGGAAGGGAAGGAAATTAGCTGGATGCCATCTTACGGGCCTGAAATGCGGGGTGGTACGGCGAATTGTATGGTGATATTATCCGACGAACGCATCAGTTCACCGATACTTTCGCAGTTTGATACGGCTATCATACTCAATCAGCCATCGATGGATAAGTTTGCGGATCGTATTAAGCCGGGCGGTTTATTACTGTATGAAAGCGGGAATATTTTACAGCCCACCCGCAGGACCGATATTGAAGTAGTCGGCATTAATGCCACCACCGAAGCGCTGCAAATGGATAATGCAAAGGTGATGAATATGATTGTACTCGGCGCCTATCTGGCACTGCGGCCTATTGTGCAAAAGGAATCTATAATGGAAGCGCTTAAAAAAGTACTGCCCGAAAAATATTATCATCTATTGCCATTGAATGAACAGGCCTTGGATAGGGGCGTGGAGCTCGTAGGTGAAGGCGTGGGTATGGTAGATTAGGTAAAAACAACAGGGTTGGCTCTACAAAAAAGAACATAAAGAAACAGAGCCATTAACTTCGCCATCCACATTCGTTTACTTACCATGACACAGGAACAAATAGCCGCTATACGTAAAGATTATACACTCCACGCGCTCAACGAAGAAGATGTAGCTTTTTCACCTTTCGATCAGTTTAAAAAATGGTGGGAAGATGCCGAACAAAGCGAGATATCCGAAGTGAATGCTATGACGCTTGCCACCGTGGACGCAACCGGTATGGCTGATGCGCGAACCGTTTTACTGAAAGGTTTTGATGATCAGGGTTTCGTGTTTTTCACCAATTACAATAGTGCAAAAAGTACGCAACTCGATAAGAATAGCCAATGCTGCCTTTTGTTTTTCTGGAAAGAACTGGAACGGCAGGTACGCATCAACGGTATTGCAGAACAAATTAGTTCAGCGGAAAGTATTGCCTATTTCAACAGCCGCCCCAATGGCAGTAAAATTGGCGCCTGGGCTTCACCGCAAAGTGTGGTGGTGGCGGGTGCTTCCTGGCTAAAAGAAACCTTTGAATATTATGCCGAGCGTTTTAAGCATGGCGAAATTCCCAAGCCCCCGCACTGGGGTGGATACCGCGTGCGTCCCACCCGCATGGAGTTTTGGCAGGGCCGCCCAAGCCGCATGCACGACAGGATTTTGTACACGCCGGTAGCTGGTGATGGCAGTTGGAAGGTAGAAAGGCTTGCTCCTTAAATGTGTTGACGAGTTATGGGTTAACTGGTCAACTCGTCAACTGGTCAACTCGTCAACTCGTCAACTTCCCAACTTCCCAACTTCCCGACTTCCCTGACTTTTTACTCCAACCAACCCCCGCCTCCTTACATTTGCCCCATGCAAAAACCAGTAATTTGTATTGGCGCCGCGTTGGTGGATGAGCTTTTTCATGTAACCAACGAACTGCTGCTCGCCACTACCAGCGATGCAAGCGTAAGCAAAACCGCAGGGGGGGTAAGCCGCAACATTGCGCACCAATTGGCCCTGCTCGGGGTACCCGTTCAATTGATCAGCGTATTTGGCAACGACAGCGATGGCGATTGGCTGAAGCAGTCATCGCAGGCGGCGGGTGTGCGGCTCGACGGATCCATTACCAAAGAAGGGCTTTCGGGAAAATATACCGGCATCCTCAATGTGGATGGTTCGCTGTACACCGCATTTCTTACTAATGCTGCCAATCATCTTATTACACCCGAACATCTCGACAGTCAGCGCGAACTGCTGCTGACCGCTTCGTATTTACTGGCCGATGCCAACCTGAGTCTTTACTCGGTGGAATGGCTCTTATCTTTTAGCCGCGCAACCGGTATTCCCTTTGTGCTCGAACCCGTTTCGGTACCACCGGCACGCAAATTCCGGCATGCCAACCTGCAGGGGCTGCACCTGATTACCCCCAACGAAGATGAGTTGCCCGTGCTTTGTTCCACCGATGCTTTTCTTACCCAATTGCAGGTGGAAGAAATGCTTCACCGGGGCGTGGAACACGTATGGCTGCATAATGGCAAACAAGGTTCGGCGCTGTACAACAAGGAAAAAGCCATCACGCTGCATGCGCCCAAGATAGAAGTGCTCGATTGCACCGGGGCAGGGGATGGCTCGCTCTCGGGGTTTATTCTGGGTAAATATTTGGGCAAAAAAGACCTCGATTGCCTGAAACTAGCCCACACCTTATCTGCCGAAATATTGCAGGTAAACGGCGCCATCGCCACGCATCTTACCCAAGAAAAATTACTGAAACAGGTTACCAAATATTATCCCGGCGAATGAATCCTTTTTTAGCCATACAACCTGAAGTAGCGCATGCATTGGTGGAAGGCAAACCCATCGTAGCGCTCGAATCCACCATTATTTCGCATGGCATGCCCTACCCGAAAAATGTAGAAACAGCGCTCGCGGTGGAAGAAGCCGTGCGTGCCAACGGCGCCATTCCCGCCACCATCGCCATTTTTGAAGGAAAATGCCGCGTAGGGTTGAGCAGGGACCAACTTGAATATTTTGGACAGGCCAAAGGGGTATGGAAAGTGAGCCTGCGCGATATGCCTTACGTAATCAGCCAGCAATTATATGGCGCTACCACCGTTGCGGCTACCATGCGCATTGCTTCGATGGCGGGCATAAAAGTATTTGTAACCGGTGGCATTGGCGGTGTGCATCGCGGTGCCGAAAACAGCATGGATATTTCTGCCGATCTCACCGAAATGGCGCAAACCTCCGTAGCCGTTGTTTCGGCCGGGGTAAAATCCATTCTCGATATCGGGCTTACGCTCGAGTACCTTGAAACGCTCGGCATACCGGTGGTTACCTTTGGACAGGATGCCTTCCCGAGTTTTTACTCGCGCAGCAGCGGATTTCCTTCGCCGCTCCGGTTAGATACCCCCGCAGCGATGGCCGCACTGATGGATACCAAATGGCGGTTGGGACTAAACGGTGCCGTGCTGATTGCCAACCCCGTACCCGCTGAAGATGAGATTGCCGCACCCGAAATGGAAACCCATATTCTGCAAGCCTTAGCTGCTGCCCAACAACAACAAATTACGGGTAAAGAGGTAACGCCCTTCCTGCTGAAATATATTGCCACCCATACCCACGGAGAAAGCCTTGACGCGAATATTGCGTTGATAAAGCATAATGCGCGGTTAGGGGCGGAAGTGGCGGTGGCATTTGGGGGGAGGTTGTTTTAGGAGGGGATTTTATTTGATAATGGGTTGTTACAAAGTTGGATTTTTATGGGTTGGTTGTAACAGAGAACTAAAACGAATTAATATCCGAATCACAGGTCAACAGAACTATTTCAGCCCAAAGGCATTTCCTTTAAGCTAGCCATCTAGCAATGTTGGTGGCATATGCTATTGAAATTTGAAGTATGCGTTATAATACTGAATTATTGGAAAATAAGAAATGTGTGTCTCTTTATCGGATGTTATAGAATTGCCAAATATAAAAAGGGCACTATTTGTGCAAAAATACCTATCATGTCCTGCTTTTGGATAAAATTTTAATGCATGTCTTTTACCTACCTTTTTTAAAATGTCAATTCTCCTTTTTCTTTCAGTAGCATCAACAAAATCATTTTGATTATTGCCTTTATAATCATATTCATTTCCGGAATAGAAAACTTCAATGAAGCAATGTTTATCATTAATATTTAAAGTATCAAATAGCCTTTCAGCATCCTTTTCAGAGCAAATATTTTTAATTAAATATCGGTCTTCAATTCTTATTTTCCAATAAGGCAATTGGACTGTCACTTTAAAGTAATCACTAATTTTCTTAATACAAAGTGTTACTTTATCTTCTTGTTTGAAAAAGCTTTGGCCTATACAGAGAATTCCAAATTTTTGTAAAATTATTTGGTGCTGCGCATTATTAGAAAAAATTATATCAGGTAATAATTCTATATTTTCTTGGGTTACTTTTCCATTTAAAATTCTTTCTATTATTTCTAAACCATTACTGAAATTTCTGAGTCTTATTTGCAAGAATTGTTCTTCTTTAGATAAGGCACCTGTTGGAGAACTTAAAATCCGGTAATGTTCTGTTTGATTAGTGAAAGTGGTGATATACTTAACTTTCTTCCCTTCAAATAGGGCTAAAATGTTCTTTAATGATGGGTTTCCTTCATAAGAAAGTTCGTTTAAGAAGAATTCCTTATCAATAGCTACTTTTATACAATGTGCATCCATTTAATTCAAATTCTTTAATTTAAAAGACAATAAATCTTCATTTATTGCAACATCCATAAAGTCTGGCGGGAATGGCTGATCTAATTCTCCGTTAATGTCAATCTTAATGTTAACAATATCATTTGATAAACTTACATCATGGATATAATTAATTGACACATCAGAAGGAAACAGATTAAAGGGTATCGGTTCTTGTTCTTCGATAATGCCACTACTCAGACGGTCTCTTCTAAATGTCTGAGAAATTCGACGTTGTAATCTTTTGACTAAGTATTCGCTATGTGTTTCAATAATGAGTTGTAGTCCCAATGTTTCAGAAGCCTCAATAAATAAGTCAGCTAAATTGGCTTGGAAATGAGGATGAAGATAGGTTTCAGGTTCTTCAATAAGTAGAATTTTGTTTTTATTAATTTCATTCCCCAACATCAATACTAAATAGGTAAGTGTCCAATAGCCACTTCCTTCATCTATCAAATTAATTTTTTTTGGATTGTTGTTTACTAGAACAGCTTTATATTTTTTATCATCCTTTGAAATTAGAGTAATTTCTGGAATACCTTTAAATTTAAATCGCCTTAGATTATTTATGAGAAAATCACTATTTAACGAATTTGGATTGGAAAAGCATTTTAAATAAACTTCATCTTTATCTAATGTTCTTTTCCTACTACTTATTTCAGAAATCTTTATTGTTTCAATTTCTTGTAACTTCTTTGCATTTATTTGAAAGCTCTCTTTTATTGCTTGATATGATATATTTAGTATATATTTTAATTCATTAGAGCAATTTGAAAAACAAAATATAATTTCATCATTAAATAAATTAATTTCAGTCAATATTTCGTCCGGTCCAAAACCATGTTCTGGTAAAAATCGTTGACTTGTAAATGAAATTTTAATTCCATCAATTTCATATAAAAATTGCCTTTCAAACGATGCGAATGTTGCTTTTAATTCGTTTTTTTTGTCATTTATATTTTCTTTTCCTAATAGTATTTTTAAGCTTCCCTTTTTTGGTTTAGGTAAATCTTCTTTATTGGTGTATTTAATAAACGATGTTAATAAAAAAATTGCTCCTTCTTTTGTAACTTCTATATTAAAGCTTTCATTATTTTGCTCGTAGTCATTTTTGAAAATCAGTTGATTATTTTCAATGTTGAAAATTTTTAACTCATTAAGGGACAAATATTGTTCTTCTTCTAACGTGACAACATTAAAGGTAAAACGATACTTTAATGGGCAAATAAAAAATTTATTGTTCTCAAATCCAAAATCTATTAATAAGTCTACTATTAGAGGTTTTGAAATGTCGTTAATGAATTGTGTTAAATGAGTAAAATTTTCAGAGAATACATCATCATTCACAATTTTTTCATTTTTTATCATTTGAAATTCATCATCAGGAAAATATCTAAATGCGGTTGGATTTTTAAGATATTTGAAAATGAATTGAGCTGCCTGAATAAAAGAAGATTTTCCAACTCCGTTTTTCCCTATGAGTAGGGAAATTGAAGAAAATTCACAAAGTTGATATTTCGAATAGGTTTTAAAATTTTGAACTCCTATTCCCCGAATATAAGTCGTCATATTGCTTTTTATAATTTAAGCTGTTATTTTTAGCATTGTCACCAACGTAAAAGTATTACGAAATGGACGGAATTCATTGCTTCGGCTGCCCAGATACCAATGTCCGGTAAAGGTAAAATGTTTCAAGTAAAAATATAATGATAAATAGTTTTCCTTCCGCCCCAACTATCGCCCAATAGCATTTTCGTCAAGCCATCCATATTGCCAATCATGTTGTAGCATGTTTTATTTTCGGTTAAAAAGGGAGGTCATCACTTCGATTTTTAAGATAGTTTTCAAATTCCTTACTTTTGGGAACTAATGTTTTTCCATTTTGTTCAAGCCATTTTGATCTTGTCATTTCTGTTTTTTCTCCTCTTTCTAATACATAACCAATTTCATATTTTTTATCATTCCAATTACAGTTTTGAATAAGTGCATTTGTAATCCAAATATTTAAAAGTTGAATCGCATCATCATTTTCCATTTTAAATTTAAATTTTGTGCGACTTAATATCTCCTCAATCTCAAGTTCACGATAAACATCAAATATTTCAAATATTTCATCTTCATACTTATTCTGAATCTTTTTTCTATTAGCCTTCCATTTTTCATGTTCAATTTTTGACCTTTCTTCAATATCATAATTCAGGTTAATCTTTTCTAAAGCTTTCTGCGCTTCCTTGGGGTCATCAATTATTTTAAATAAATTCTTTTTTAAATCTTCATTGGTCATTATCGGCTCGCCATCCTTGACTGATTTATTGTATTTGGATATCAATTCTTTACATTTATCATTATTTGCTATCAACTTTTTCTTTTCTTTTTCAATAGATTCCCTATTTTCCATGTACTTAATTAAAAAGTACGCACCTCCAAGTAAAACTGTAGCCGCACCGATTGCTTCAAAAATTATCATATTTAATGTCATTTAGTACTCTTTTTAAAGGGAGGTTATTAGGTAAAAGCTTTGGCGATTTGTCTGGAATTCATGGCTGTGTATGCCCGCCTACCAATGCCCGGTAAAGTTAAAAAGTTTCAAGTAAAGTACAATAGCAAATTGACTTCCTTCCGCCCGAACCACAGCCCGCCTGAACCACAGCACAATAGCATTACAAATACTCCTTGTTATTCTGTTTGCCCAACTTGCACAAAACCCCATCCTATGTCTTCTTGCCTTATTTCTTGTATGTCCCAACTTTCTCATTTTGTTCTACATTTATTGCAACGTCTAACATTAAATTTTCAACTGTCGAAATAAATTCTGTTACATGTGTCATGTTAACTGTTATTGAGTTATCACCGTGTGCCACCTTATTTCTAAAAAGTAACAGCTTATTAAGCTTTGAATCATAGTGGTCAGGAACTTTATCAATACAGAAACGTTCAAGTATTTTATTAAGCACTTTAAAATTTATATTCGATTCAGTCGGAACACTTGGTTTGATAGTAACAATGTCAGTCAATAGAGAGTCAATTAAAGTCACCATTTTTTGTTTTGCATCAAAACTGATTCTCGGGTTATTGAAGTCACATTCGCTGTCAATTTGGTGTGTTAGCAAAGGGATGGCAATTTCTAAACGACTTATTGATAAAGAATTTAAGTGATTAGAATATATCACAAAACAACTTTTTACAAATCCTTCCCAAATAGCATAAATAGCTGGTATTGTATATTTGACTTGAAGTTCTTTATGTTCAGGTCTAAAGCTGTATCGAATGGGAATACTTTTTAGAATAGCTAGTTCGGAAACTTTCCAATCAATGTCTGCTAATATTTCGTCAATGAAAGTAACCATGATTAATTCCCAAATATTTCGTCCGCAACTTCTATTCTTTTAATTATTCTTGATTTACTTGCAGAGGCTGAACCCGAAGCTCTTTTGAAGTTTTCGGATTGTTTAAGATCATTGATTTTTTGAATAATTATGTCTGTTCTCTTCTGGGAATAACGAGATATGTATCTTGAAATACCGATCGTCACACAATCAAATAGACTTGTAGAAAATACATTATTTGATCCCCTGAAAGTTTCTCTACCAATTGGAGCTAAAATTCTAATTGTCTCTCTAAATACGCCCTCTAATTCTTGAATTTTTTCGGGTGTAGTCACAGCCATTCTCATGTAATTTGTCATGTGCTGAGAAATGTTGTTTGATAGTTCTTCTTGGAAGTCATAGAGAGAAGAAAAACGAAGAACAAGTTCATCCATGTATAATTGCTCTAATTGCCTTTCAGTTGGTTGAATGAGATTTACAAATTCTGAGATTTCTGCACATCTTCTTAAAAATGCGTTGAACTCCTTACTTACTCCCCTGAAAATTGCATTTCGAATTTCTTGGTCTGTCAATTCTGAACCGCCTGTATTAAGACGATTAAAAAGTTCATATCTCATGTCGAATGCACTATTCCATTTTATTATTTCAACTCTGCAAGAGGCTCGCTTAATGTTGAGTTGAAATTTTAGAGGCAAGTCTTTGCAAGCTAAATTTTCCAGGTCTTTAGCAATGTCACCCCTGCACATTATCCAACTATTTTTATCTGGCATTGTTCTTAGAATTCCAAAGAATGAAAATATTGTAGAAATTCTTTGTAACCCATCAACGAGTTCCCATCTTCCATCTGCGTCTTCTGCAACGAATATGGGTGGAATAGGAATTCCAATTAATATTGATTCAATAAAGCGTGTTCTTTGATAAATGTCCCAACGAAAAAGTCTTTGAAAGTCAGGGTCAATTACAATTTCATCTCTTTCGTACATGCTCATGATTTCGCCAAAAGACATGTCAAGTCTGTCTGTAGATAAGCTGTTCCGTGTTTCATCTAATTGTGTTTCAAGTTGTTTCATTTTGTCCATGGTCTATGTTTTTAGCATGAGGCATAACTTCTTTTAGGGGAAACAAATGTCTACTTTATTTCACGTTACATTCCAAAATAGCGCTTTGTCAAACATTTGCAATCCCTTTACATTATTTTTCAAAAAATATTTCTCATCTATCCCTTTGGCTCTTTATTTCTTGGGTTCCGATCTCCTTTCCCAAATATCCGGACCCATTTTAGTTTGGTGCTTCCGGTTGGGAAATGAATGATGGTGGTTGTCGTTTTAGCATATTACCAGTATGCTAAAAGCAAATAATCTATTTTTGAACTGTACTAAAAATTATGAACCTATAGTAATATGTTGCTTAGCGCCGGAAAAGCATTGGTGATTTAGCGGCATTCATTGCTATTTCTGCCCTGATAACAATTTCCGGTAAAGTTATAATGTTTCAATTAAAGATAAAATGCCAAAAATCTTCGTTCCACCGGAACCATAGCAAAAATCCTTCTGTCCTTTAATGGATTGTTCGTCAAGCCATCCATCTAGCCAATGCAGATGTTGTGGGCAATTGTCAGTTTAGACATTGATAAATTCTATCTATATCCGATTTATTGGTTACTTCTTTTAGTTTGTATCTAATATCTGATAAATCAATTGAACTATTTTGATGAATTGATATTTTTCCATTTTTGATTTGTCTGATCATTTTATTAGAAGAAAAATATTCCCGAGTTTCATATGAATATTGCTTTTCCGTTTCATTGTCAAATCCTGAACTTGATTCATAAGAAAAAACTAATTCTTCGTTTTCATAATAATACTGATAAGTCCATTTTGCTGGCGCTTTATCATCATCTCCTGTACCAGTATCTGTAATCTTCCTTACTTCTCCATTATTGTTGGTATAGACTGTTATTGTTGCATCTATAACTCCACATTTATCATTATACTTAATTTTTCTTTGGTTAAGAGTTGCCGAATTAATATCACTAAATACTTTGCGAATGTACTCTATCTGATTTTCTGTTGAAGAAGTAACGTCTTTCTCCTTACTCTCTGTTATCTTGTTAGTAATACGTTCAGATTCTTTCCTATGTATAGAAGATTGTTCTTTTACTTCTAATGTAGTACTCCTGTTCATTTTACCATCTTCATTTAGGGTCAAAAATCCAATGCCCATCCCCAATAAAAATATAACTGAAATAGTAATTAATGTTTTTTTATGCTTTTTAAAAAATACTTTATTCCTTTCTGATCTTGGGTTAAGTGCGTTATTTACATTTCCTAAATGTGTTTGTGAGTTTTGTAATTCAGATTTTACTTCAGATTTATTTGCATTTTGCAATTTAGATAATATATGTAAACACACGACATAGCTACGTATTTGTGATGTCACTTTTTTCGCCTATAACATCTGTAAACACCCGAGATAGCGCGTATTGTTAGTACCCTGGTAGTGATTGTATTTTTGGCTTATTTAAATTTTATACATGGAACTAAATAATAAGCCATCCATCCATAGAAGGTCAGCAGCAGAAATAAAGTCAATACTCAC
>JBGSLS010000092.1:0-4981 GCA_041740575.1 Chitinophagaceae bacterium
CATGTGTACTACAAAACGAATAAAGCCCATATGCTTAGCCTATAGGATTTTGTACTGTACCCCACTACAGTATTTTGATTGGAAAAAACATTGGAAAAACTAATATTTTAACATTTAATGGCTGAAATGCTGCAATGTGGGTTAATTTTTTTTGCAAAAGCCTATTTTGCATGCTTTCATGCTTGTTTACCTGCCGAACCATAGCAGGTGAAGTGTTTGTGTTAACACCGATCCCATTATCCGTTAAGGGTATATTGAAGCACACAGAAGATACGGATATGCCCCGGTTCCAGGTGTACCCCGGCAAAGTGGATATTTGTTTTGCAGGATGGAATTCTTTATCAAGTTCGGATATTACCATAAGTTATGGGCATGCTCTTACGTCTTACCGGCATAATGGGTTGCAATTTGAAGTCTGGAAAAACGGTGCCATTTTCCGGAAAGCTTGCGATTTACCTGGGCTAAAGGAATCTTCCTCTATGCCGCTCCCGCTTTTTCTTTTTTCCGATATTCTGGAACCTGCAGATCGTATTGAAATAAAATTTTTCCCTAAATCAAAAAATACAATCATTTTCCTGGTTGAAATGGAAGCGGATGCTTTCTCCCCTGTTTTGGAACAATGGGGAGAAGGGGGATATATTGGGCTTATCCCATTTCGTTTTGATTATTGGTTTGAAAAATCTTACCAGCAACAGATTTCACTTACATTAAAAAAATATGATCAACCTATTGTCCTCCATCCTTCAGCATACCTGCATTTAAAATTAAAAAAGGTTTTGATTGATGATTCTGCGGGATATGCATATCAACTATTGAAGCAGTCAGATTCAGTCTATCAGGATAATTGGACAAAAGCAGAAAACAGGTATTTTTCGATACCAATGGATTTGGCAGCGGGCAGATATAAATTATTGGTCCGGCACACTGGTTTGGATGCTTTTACAGCTATACCCATTGTGATTGTTCCAAAATGGTATGCAACCACCGGTTTCCGTATTTCTTTTATTCTCCTTTCTTTTTTGCTTTTTACGGCAATAACTTTCAAATATTACCGCCGCAAATTAAAAATTTCATTGCGCTATCATGCTGATCTTTCTACCCGCATGCTGGCCATGCAGGCATATATTACACCCCATATGATGCGGAATGCATTAACTGCCTTGCAGGATTTGCTGATCCAGGGCAAGTTGCGCCATGCCCAACGATTTGCCGATGCATTGTGCAGATTATTGCAGCGGGCCTATAAAGGCCACCGGCAGCTTTACCATACCCTGGCTGATGAATGGAAGATGTTACATGCATACATAGAAGTACAACAATGGCGGCAGCGTTTTGAAGTTACCATCCAGATGCCCGATAATGCAGGATGGGAAAAATGGCAATTACCTGCCGGGCTTTTACAGCCCGTAATTGAAAATGCCATTAAATATAATCTTGCCGGTAATGCCAATGAATCCCTTGTGGTTACTGCCATTGTTCAGCAGGATGATGTGTTTTTAACTATAATGGCAATAGGCAATCCCCAATCAAGTGACCTGGTAAATGCTGTTTCTAATACTGGTTCAGGGTTTGGGCTTGAATGGTTAGATGAACGGCTATCGCTTCATAATCGGATGTATCCGGAAGCCATAATAACCTTAGCAAAAGAATTTTCACAGCACCAAAGCTCGGTAACATTTTATTGTAAAAATATGCGTATATGGACCTATTAAGTTATTTAGTGGTGGAAGATGAAGCACCTGCTGCCAATCATTTAAGAAATCTGGTATCAAAAACTTTCCCGGCTATGCAATGTTTAGGCATTGCCACATCGATTGCTGAAGCCCATGAAGCTATAGAGAAAATAATGCCCGATATTTTATTCCTTGATATCCGGTTGGGTGATATGAGTGGTTTCGATTTGCTGAAGCTTTTTGCCCAGCCTTCCTTTGCATTGATCGTAGTAACCGGGTACGACCATTATGGTATTGATGCCATAAAGTCTGATGCAGTAGATTACCTGATTAAGCCGGTAGATATTTCCGCTTTATGTGAAGCCATGGCAAGGGTAAACAAAAGAAGAAAAGAAAAAGGTGTTACTCAAATAACACCTGCGCTTATTACCGCTCTTGAGCAACAAGTAGCTGCACTGCACTATAACCTTTCCTTGCCGGTGCCAGGCGGTCAGCTCATGGTAAAGCCGGCTGAAATTATCCGGTTACAGGCAGATGGTAGCTACACTTATTTTTTCCTGGAAGATGGAAATAAATTATTGGTTACGCAAGGATTGTTTCATTTTGAAAAGAAACTTGCAGGTTTTGGATTTATCCGATGTCATAACCAGCACCTGGTAAATAGAAGGTTTATAAGTGGGTTGAAATACCAAACCCTGGGCGGTTTAGATATATGCCTTAAGAATAAGGAATACGTACCTGTTTCAAGGGCGCATCATAAGGATGTTAAGTTGATGCTTTCAGATTTGTAATATCCTGAAAGTATTGCGCATTCTTTTGTGCTCTTTTGATTCTTTTGTGGTGGAAAAAAGAACCGGTTATCCTTTCTCCTATAAATCTTAACAGATTACCGGACAACGAATTTTTTCTACTTTTTTTGTCTGTCACACAAAAACTTGCCACATAAAAAAAATGTGGCGGATAATGTTGTGGCATTTTTTTTATGCTAATTATTTGTAAAAAAAATTAAATTTCATTTGTTAGCTTGTCGTAATTAAAAGGGATCTTCCAGCCCGCTGCCGTTATGCCTGCTCACAAAGAAGGTAGTTATTAAAATAGCCAGCACCCTGGAAGTGGCCATTGATTTTCTGGTCGGTAAAACAAACGTTGAACTCCACAACAATGCAGTTAAAAGAATACAGGTATTTATAAACTTGATCCCGATGACAAAGCACATGTTTTCGCCCTGATGGATGCTTTTATACCTACAATATCAAAAGGCAAAAAAGGTGTTTGCGCATTAAAGTAAATATCAACAAAAAGCCGCTCAATGAGCGGCTTTTTGATTATCAAAAACTGTTTCGGCTGGAATGAATAAGAAGTAAATCAAGGAATGCGGGTGATAACACCACGCATTGGCGGGGAAGACACCCAAGGGCAAAGCAAAATATTGCTGTAAAATAGAAAAGCCCCGCATTGCGGGGCTTTTCTATTTTACCTAAACGTTTAGTACCTTTTCTTTTAAATATATCATCTTCAGAGGGTTTGCAAACGCGTATGTGATGGGTCTACCAACCCGCCAGAATGATGAATACCGCCTAAAGGTAGTTTTGTATTCTATACAACTGATGTCATTTCAAACTCTATTCCAGTTAGTTTCGCCTTTTGTATCGCTTTTTTCAACACTTCACTAATATAAAGCACAGATGTGATTTTCCATAAATCGTGTGATGAAGGCTTAGTGAAAATGTTGTAAGAACTAATTTTGGAAGCTGCAAAAACGGGTTTTAATATGTGGTCAGTACCTTGAACAAACATAGTTTTCTGCATATCCAATACGTCCAACATTTTGTTGAACCTTATTATAAAATATGGTCTTTCTTCGTTTCCATTTTTTACGTTACAAGAAATCCAATCAATATGCTCATTCCCTTTTAGATTAGCTTCGATAACAAATTTTAATCTTTCAGAAAATAATGGCCAGGCAAGGCTGTTAGGTTGATAATCCAACCAAACTTCTTTTAAATCCGTTAAGTCATTGCTTTCAATAAGTCCATTTTTACCGCTTGATAACTTAACTAAACTTAAATCAAAAGCCAAATTACTTCTGCCATTTAATTCTGGAATTAAATCCTGTGCCAACTTTGTTCCCTTCGGTGCAAAAGCACTTGCTAATGGCTCCCTTCTATCTTTCCAACTTAATGAATAATACTTTTCCATTTTACCAACCTGATTTTCGTAAAAGACCTGGGTTTTGTATTACAGGTTGTTTTACATATTTATTAAACAAATTTAAAAATTCTGCCTGACTTCCACCCGCCCTACTTTTTGCATTTTGCATCCCGTTTAAAACAAAATTGTGATATGCATTTGGATGCCTTCCTAAATGTGGTAGTGCTTGCTTATTCCAAGCTCCATCAAGACTTAAACCAAACTCATCGGCAATTTCTGACATTTGTTTTGTATAGAAACTATGCTTGTTAGTTGCAAAGTGATGTATTTGCAATGTAAGATCTGTACTAGATTTTGCTGCAGCCGCATACCTAAAGCCAGCATAAGAACCCAATCCACTTGAAACCAAAACAGGCAATACGCCTTCCATCGCTTCAATTGACAATGCTTTGGATCTCCACCCCGCAGATGCAGAATGCCTGTTTATCATATAATCATAGAACCCCCTATCAAGATTCATGAACTTTCCAACTGACTCCCAATCCTTATTATCTCTAACAGTTGTCAGGATTCCATCAAAATATAAATTTTGACCTTTTGTAACGCCAGAAGCTTGGTTGGAATAGGGATCTAAAATTTTTGTTTGAGGACGCCCGTGGGAAACTGAACCATCTCCATTGATTGTGGTTGATGTATTAACTGACATAAAAACATCTTCACCAGGTGCTTGCTTAACATTTATAGAAAAAGTTGATTTTACAGTAGCCTTCATGCCCCCACCGCTAAATCCGGAATTCGAAGGGGTAACAATAGTCGTATGCTTGTTAAAACTTATGGTATCTAACCCCATTGGGTCAGCATAAATAATTGGGTTTCCACCAAATGCCTCATAAGGACTATTCTTATATATTGGATCCCTATTCCACCTTCTTCCCAACCTAGGGTCATATTCCCAAAAAGCTGCGGTGTAGCTATTTCCAGAGCCTTTGATTTCATCGGATTTTTCTTGTCCATTAAACCCATAACGATATGATCCTGAGCTAGTTGAGCGCTGCGGCATTATCATGCCGAACGAATATGAACCTAGAGACTTTCAAAGAACTTTTGGAAGGGCTAAATTACATATACTCCTTAAATTAGCAGCAATTGATTTCCTC
>JBGSLS010000093.1:0-61456 GCA_041740575.1 Chitinophagaceae bacterium
TTTTAAATCTCTTTCCAAACTCAATTGCATTGATTCCGTAAAATAAGTTATCCATGGCTACAATATTTAGTGCAAAAATACTAAATAATGTAGTCTTTATCTAATCTTTTTGATGGTATGCGTACAAAATGCCTAATCCTAAAAATTGAATATAAGGAGATCGGACTAAAATCATTTAGCCTATCCATGTTGTAATTGGTTTCATAATATCCAAACCAGATTATCTTTATAAGGGCAGGTAAAATAAAAATAATTTCTCCCTGCATTACTATTCTAAAACAATTTGCAAAACTGAGTTCTAATTCTTCTATCTCTATTCCTATTTGTATAATTGCTGCAATGATTAAGAATTTTGCAGCGTATAAAAATGGGATTAAAATATATCCTACTACTGAGAAATTCTTGCTGAGTTCATACACTTGATTTGCTTTTTTAAGGCTAATCTGGTCTGAAAATTGGTTATAAAATAATTCCGAACTAACAAGTTGTGATTGCCCCCAATAGGATATTAATATGTAAATCAAGCTTATGATACCAAATGTGTAAAAATTATTCTTGAATGAAAAAGACATAATAATTTACAATTTAAACAATGTTGTAAATAAAAAAAAACAATAAAATAGACTGATTAATATTAAAATATTTAATAAATAATTCATTTCTCTATAATTTTTTATTGCAAAATGTACTGGACTGTAATAATCATCTACCTCTATTGAAGATTTTCTTTTGGCTATCATCAAATAATTTGCAAATATAGATATAAGCAAAAAAATTAATGTAATAATAAAGAGTTCAAATTTTATAATGATTAAAAATATTAGGAAAAGAAGGTAATTTATTGCGATGTAAAAATTATACTTATACCCTATATTTTTCATCAAATTAAAATAATAGGGTATTGAAATAAATAAAAACAGGGATAAGAGTATTATTGCATTTATTATAACCGAACTAGCTGCATTAAAAATAAAACTAAATATTAAGGTAGTTAAACCTATGGAGACTGTTATTAACCTTATGCGAATGTTATCCAACATACTAAAAAATTAAGAAATGGGTGGAGATAAATTCCCCACCCATTGATTTACCAACATGCAATTCCCAATCCTAGACTCGTTATTCCTGATCCTACACCCCATATGGATGCCATTATTCCAGCAGCAACACCTAATGGGCCTGTTGCGACTAAAGCAACTACTGTAAGGCCTAAACCTAATGCGCCCAAAACAGTGGCTCCTTGTCCCGCACTGCGACAATCAATCCCACCTTCAATTTGGGACATCTGATTTAATTCCATTTTTTTCATAATAATAAATTTAAAAAATAATTCTCGTCTTGCGTTCGTTGTACTTCCGAACAGGGCGTACAGTGTTTACTCCCTCATACCTTATGGTACTCCTTGCAATATCCGCTGCCATTGCCTTGCAGTCCTTTTTTGTTTTTTCTTTGGGTCAATTAGGAATTAATATCCCGCAATTCGTAGCTACTGAATGTTTTTTACAAAAAGCAAAACCTTGTATTTGTACTGCTTTACTTTTTGCATGGTGTAAAAGTTGATAGAAATTTTTAAATTTACAATAGTTAAAACAAGTATTTCTGTAAGATTCCGACACCTTATCTGTATGATTCTTACGATTTTTAATTTTTTCAAGAAAAGTTTCATTTCAATGTTACAATTTGAATTTGGCGGCAACTATGATTGCCTAAATTTAAATGTATGCACCCAAAGACCATTCGCAAAGACCATCGCAAGCCCCTTTCACGGACTTTAATGCTTCTAAGGAAAAGGAAAGATGTTAGACGTGCTTATTTAGCAAAAAAAATAGGAATCTCATTATCAAGTATGGATAAGATAGAACAGGGAGTAACCTACCTTGGGTTTATCGATGTATATATTTTATGTAAAACGCTCGGTGTAGATTTACATGAATTCTGCGTGTTGTTTGAATTGGAGTTGGAGAAGATATTACTAGAACAGGGAATTGGAATAGTGGAAGAATGATTTGGAGTTTATAAATAATACCGCTGGCGATGTTGATGAAGGAGTTGTAGGATAAAAACTATTGGCAAATTATTCTTTTACATGCCCAGATATGGAAGAAAACTGTTTGTACTATGGAAAAAAGGTAATTACTTTATGATAACTCAAAAGGTACCAAAATGGAAGTTTCAGTAATCAGTATCGATATTTCAAAGGGCATCAGGTTAAGCAAAACTGTTCTGGAAAAGTATAATATTCAGGATAAATTGGAATTGATAATGGAAGAAGGTCAGATCGTTTTAAAGCCGGCAACAACGCCACGGAAGGACTGGGAAGCTTCATTCAGGCAAATGCATGAAAGCGGGGATGGTGCCCTGTTGATAGATGATGTTTTTGATGATGAAAATTTCGATGCATGGAAATAGGGCAATACGATATTGTGTTGGTTAACCTTGACCCCACTGTTGGTAGCGAAATGAAATAAACAATTGTTACTTTTTGTAATATAAGTATTTAAAAAGTTTATGTCTACCGGGTCGCCGCTTTTTGCATCTTTTCGACCAACAGCCCCCATGTTTTTTCGACGCAGGTAATTATTCACAGTAATGAATTGTAAATGCCTAAGGATTATCGATTGTTGCGGTCAGGCAATTACAATGCTGTTTAATTTTCTATTTACTACCAATACTCATCAATAAGTATTTTTCAAAGCTTTCCTCATTTTCTGGCGTTGAACAATCCGCACAAATCACTTTTCCGCTGCTATTCAACAGAATATATCTTGGTATGCTGTTGATAGAAAAATACTGGGCAAATGCACTATTGAAATTCGTAGGCAGCAAGTAGGCATCATCTTTATTCAGATCGTACTTAGCAATACCATTTTTCCATTGGTTTTTATTATTGTCAAATGAAAGCGTAATAAACTGTATTTGATCGCCATACTTTTGTTTCCACTTTTCCATCAAAGGAAATGCATCAATATAAGGTTTACACCAACTAGCCCAACAATCTATCAGCAGTGGTTTATTTTGCGTCAGCATTTTTATTGTAAGCACTTTTTCTGATGAATTGAGTATTGATAGGTTTAGCACGCTACCAAAATCCGATTTTTTAGATATCAGGCTATCGCGTTTGGTGGTAATGGTATGGGTAAGTTCCTTATCAGGATTACTCTTTTCAAAATACCGCATGGTTTTTTCTGTAGGTACAATTCCATTTGCCAAATATTCTTCCAAATTGATACCCATGATAATTCGATTTACATCTGGTTGGTAAGCTGAATCTGCAAAAGCTGCCATGCCTTCAAGGTGTGTATTCGTGAATGAATATTCCGGATCAATTGGAACAGCAAAATATTTTAAGTAATCTATCATTACTTTGTACTGTATAAATGATTGGTTGAAAAAGATATCAGGTTTAAATCCAAAATTATTCATCACTTGCAGGTATCGATCACTCAGTTTATCCTTTGTATAACCTGCTTTGTAAAACTTAAGCGTGGACATCACCATCGCTGCAAAACTCCATTCAATCTCTGATATAGCAAAGTCAATAACCTGACCATTCAGGTTGTGGCGTTGTGCATATTCGTTTAAAAAATTCAGTCTCAACTTACGAATGGTTTCTGCAGAATCAATAAACTTATCGAGGTCAAAATTTATTGATTTGGGTGTAAACAAATTAAGATATAACGCACCATTTACATAGGTTAAGGAGTCGAATAAACCGTGTACCATTTTCCTGCTACCAGTATAAGTAAAATTAACCGACCATGGTGTGCTGATACCCGGTTTTATATAGAAGCTGTTATTGGGTAAAGAATCAATTTCAATGTATACTGTATCGCCAGGCCTTACATACACCATATGTCCGAACATATCGGTAAGCATAAGGCAGGTTGCTTCTTTCAGGTAAAATGTTTGAATTATTTTATCTGGTTTTGGTAACGCTTTAGTAATTTCCCATTTCCCATGATAGTTGTTCGCCCTGGAAGTAATAGGTAGTACTGCGAACCCTTTTTGTAAGCGGGTAACAGGTGTTTTACTTCCATCAAAAATTATGGTGGTTTTGCCTTCTTGCGTATAGCCATTCATGTACGTAAGAATACTTGCAATTATTATGAGGATATGTAGTTTCATTTATTCGAATGCTCCTCCAATACCTTTTTCAATTGGCTAAAAGCTAATGGTGAAGGTAAGCTTGCATCTATCAATTTCCCTTGGGCATCCAACAGCATGTATTGTGGAATACTTAATTCATTCATATTTTTCATGCCGAGCATTGGCAGCAGGTGGCTAAACAATTCCTTATCTGCCCGGTAATGGAAACCTTTCAGCGCATAGTTGTATATGGCTTTCTGCCAATTAAGCGCATAGCCGCCATTGTCGATACTTAGATATAGTTTAGCTATCGAAAGTTGGTTTAACAAGGAATCTAATTTGGGGTTTTGTTGAAAGGATTTTATACAGGGTCCACACCAACTAGCCCATACATCCACAAATATCATTTTTTTGGGTCCCTGATTAATTTTTGAAGCAAGCCTTTTAAAGTCACTATGTTCACCTTCTTCGGGCAGGTTCAGAAAAATCATATTGGCACTATCTGCTTTGGTAAGAACAGGTTTAGGAACAGGCTTATTTATTTCATAATGATTTGCAAGCAGCGTAGACCACTTTGAATTTGGAAAGGAATTATTGAAGAAATCAATATCAGCCATGGTGTAATAGCCTGTTGAAAATGTAAAACCCATAAGTAATGCTAATGCCCATAGGTCCTGCCGGTGCGAAAGATCAGGGGTATAAATAAATTGAGTTAATTCACCTTTTAATTTAATTCTTTTCGAATCTATCAAAGTATCTTTTGCCATGTTCAATTCTTCGATGTTTTTCAGTCCCAATTTTTTGTAAGCTAAATATTTATAGTATAAATTTAAGTAGTTTGATGAAGCATATAAAGATGACAGGCTATTGTTCAGTGGGTCGAGGCGGTTGAATAGCTGCTGTACAATACTGTCCCGCCATCTCTTATCTATCAAATTAATTTCCTTCGATGAACTGATTAGCCTTAAACTGGGTACTGCATAAGTCATCAAACTGAATGTAGTATCCATGTATTTCAAGTAGGATTCAGATATCAGCTTTTTGTTTTTTAAATCAACAAAAGGTAATAAAAGATTGTTGGAAATACTATCCAATGCGGCTACAATATCGCCCCTGTACCCTGATTTTATTTTGTTAAGTAATGTTAGGGATTCCTGATGTTTGCTTACAGCCAATTGATTAAGTAGATTATACATATTATTACCGGCGGCATTGGAACCTGTATATTTTACCCATCCTTCATCCCTTTTATACGGATCAATTTCAAGATGAATAGAATCCCCTGGCATAACAAGGGTTTGCGTTCTGTTTAGAAATGATCCAGTTGTATCTTTAAAATATAGTGTTATAAACGAAGGCTTATCCAGGTTAAGGTGTATATGGAAGCTATCCTTGGTCATTATACCTTCAATTGGCTGAGTAACAAAGTAATGATTCATATATCCATGTACTGGTTGATATAGATCATACGCAAATGAAGTGGTGGAAGATATTTTTCCACTCAAAGTAGTCTGGGCATGCAAAATGTCATACAACGACAATAGCAGGGTAATAATAATCAGGATGGGCTTTCTCATTGAATTTAATTGGATATTAGTTTTATTAGAATAAAAAGAAGACCTCATTTAATGATGAGGCCTTCTTGGAAAAAATTAGTTAATCACTTCCTCCACAAGTTCCGTACCCGGATGCACAGTAAAGATTAATATCATCGTGACAGGTGGCCGATGAAACTGGTGGGTTATATTCCCATTCACCAATACTTCCTCCTGTACAGGCGCCAAAACTAATGTTGGTGCCACCATCTTCCGCACCTGCTAAAATATTTTTCATTTCAGCCCGGGTAAGTTTACCCTGCATATTCGCAAGGTTCATTTTTTTTGTTTCCATTTTTTTAAAATTTAAACGGTTATCAAAATTTGTTACATGCCCGACGATTTATGCCGCACGGACTTTGGCATCCCCGGTACCACGCCTGCGCAAGCGTTGTAGGCTCATCCGGGTATTTTTGCAGGTATAGCATCGCTTGGCCTTACGCACCAACACCTGCAAAAAATATGGTTTAAAACAATGATTTAAAATGTTTGTATTTACTTATCTTAAATTGCTGGAATTATTTAACGGATTATTGGATTTTTTTCTTTTATGGTTAAAGTTTTTGTCACTATTAGGAATTTTGAGTTAGGTGTCAAACGTTGTAATTGATTCGCTTTTATAAAACTACTGTTCAATTTCATTCAAAAATCATTTTTTATTAAGTAGTATGGAAGATTCTTCCTCTTTTACCGTTTTATTTTTCTATTTTACATCATCGCTCTAAACTTTTGGTAACAACACTAAAAAATCTCTCCAATAACCGCCTGTTATCTGTAATAATTTCTACGTGCATGCGTAGCCCTGCCTGAAAATGTAAGTTTTTTCCACGGCTTGATGTAAGCCCATTGGGCAGTATGAGTTTGGCAAGATAGCCGCTATCGGTAGGCAGCATTTTAATAGCATGCAAACTGCCATCTACCGCACCAAATTCTTCAAAAGGATAGGCATCAAATTTTAAAAGTGCCTTTTGCCCAAGCCGCAATTTGCCAAAATTATATTGCGGCAAATTTGCTTCTACATAATAACCTGCATCGGGTGGCTGCACACTTCCCATTATTTCGCCACGCTGCAGGGTACTGCCTTGTTGTAAAAAACCTGTGAGTATCAGTCTGCCGCTGCATGGGGCAAATAGCAGGTATTGCTGTTCCCATGCAGCCAAGCTTGCCAGCCATTTATGGAGTGCCTGTACAAATACTGCTTTTTGCTGTGCAATTTCGTTTTCAAGTGCGGCTATTTCTTTTTGCTTTTCATTATGCTGTGTTTCATTGCCCACTAGCGCGTTTTCCAGTTGTGGAATTTGCATTTGTTTTCCCAGCCATTTGCTTTGTTCGTTGCGTAATTCTACCGGAGCTATTACCTGTTGTTTGGCCAGCTTATCGCTTACGGTGTAGTTTTCGCCTGCAAGTGCTACATCCTGCCGCGTAAGCGAAAGCTGTTGTTGTAATACTTTGCGCTGCGCTTCAACGGTTTGTAAATCGGTACGCAGCATAATGCGCCTGCGCAGGTAGTATCCGCTGCCGAGGTATTGTGTAAAGGTTTGGAGTGCCTGTACAAACTGCTGATGATCGGTTTGCAACTCGCCAAGGTTACGTACCCTGTTATCTTTTTGTAGCCGTTGGTAGTAAGCAGGTGCAGCATCGCTGTTACCTGTCATCATTGCAGCCTGTAAGCTATCGCCTAGCATTTTTACATCCAAAACCGCCTCATAATCCGCCGTGTTTTCCAGCACAGCCAGCAGGTTGCCAGCCTCCACCGAATCGCCATCCTGATGCAGTAAATCCAGCAATCGACCTTCTGACCGAACCATCAAAGAACGGGGGGCATTTACGGCCACCAATCGACCGGTTGTTACCACCCTATCGGGGTAGCGGATAAACCAACCAATGCCCAATACAACACACAACAGTAAAAAGTAAAGCGAAATGCCCCACTGAACCAGCCAGGGTGGTCGGTGCGAAAGCACGGCAGCATAGCCATCATCCTCTGCGTTCAACCCGGTAACCGGTACAGGCGTCAGGCTTTCTGCCGCAGTTGGTTCGATAGGTAAGGTTTCAGTTTCCAAGTTCCAGTTGATTTTTTACCAGTTCGTAATATTTCCCACGCAGGTCAATCAATTGCTGATGGGTACCCTGCTCGCATACCTGCCCTTTATGCATAACTATTATATTATCGGCATGCCTAACCGTGCTCAGGCGATGCGCCACCACAACCACCGTTTTGCAGGCAAAAAAGTTTTGAAGATTTTCAAGAATCACTTTTTCGTTGTTGGCATCCAGCGAGTTGGTAGCTTCATCAAAAAATATAAAGGATGGCTGTTTGTACACGGCGCGGGCAATAGACAGTCGTTGCCGTTGACCACCGCTCATACCTACGCCTTCGGCCCCCAGTTTGGTGAAAAAGCCCAAGGGAAGGCTTTCTATATATTCCAGGATATTGGCGGTACGGCAGGCATGCATCACCCCTTCCATATCTATCCTGTCTTCGGTTACGGTAATATTTTTAAGAATGGTATCATTAAAAATAAAACTATCCTGCATTACCACGCCACACTGCCTGCGCCAGTACCGCGGGCTGATCGTAGTAAATGCCGTTGCTCCCAGCCTTATTTCGCCGCTGTAACTATCGTAGAACCTTAGCAGCAACTTAAGGAGCGTGGTTTTGCCGCTACCGCTCATACCCACAATGGCGGTGGTTTTCTGTTGGGGAATGCTGAGCGAAATATTTTTGAGTACCGGTTCGTTACCGGCACCGGGGTAGGTAAAGCTAAGGTTGCTGATATGGATGGAATGATCCTGCGGCAAGCTTTGTTGCAAGGGCATACCCGCCGGTTCTTCATCTTGCAACACCTGGATATCATTCATGCGTTCCAGCGATATAGCGGCATCCTGCGCCTGTTGGGTAAACCCTATGAGTTGCTCAATAGGCGCATTAAGCTGACCAATAATGTATTGCACCGCAAGCATTACCCCGAGCGTAAGCTGACCATTTACCACCTGCTGCGCCACGAGGAAGGTGATAAAAATATTCTTTCCCTGGTTAATAAACAGCGCACCTATTTGCTGGTATTGGTTAAGCGACAGGCTTTTGAAATTGAGTTGAAAAACGCCCGCCTGCAAGGTTTCCCATTTCCAGCGAAAACTGTTTTCGGCGTTATTGAGTTTTATTTCCTGTACGCCATATACTAGTTGCATGCTCGCATTGTTTTCGCGTGCCATAATGGCAAAGCGCTGATAATCGAGCCGGCGGCGAAACCGTAAAAACAGCCGTATCCACAACAGGTATAAAACACTGCCGATCATAAAAATAAAGAAGATTTGGGCATTGTATTGTAGTAGCACCACCGAAAAAATAAGCAGGCTAAAGAGGGAGAACAAGGTATTAAGCGCCGACCCGGTGAGAAACTGTTCTATCCGCTGCTGATCGCCAAGCCGCTGCAAAATATCGCCGGGATGTTTACTATCGAAAAAATGAATAGGCAACCGGAGCAACTTTGCCCAAAAAGCGCTGAGCAGTTTAAGGTTTACCCTTGTACTTACATGCAGCAATATGCGGCTGCGGATAAACTCTACCACCGTTTGGCTGAGTAACAGCATAAGCTGCGCAGCCAGTACAATTTGTATAAAATGCAGGTTGCGGGTATTAATGCCCGTATCTACAAGGCTTTGGGTAAGAAAGGGAAAAATAAGCTGTAGAAGGCTGCCCAATAGCAGCCCAAGCGCCACCTGTACCAAATAGCTTTTGTACCCGGCCAATTGGCGTATCAGCGACCACCAACCCAAAGCCTGTGCCGGGGTTCCTTCTTCTATAGGTGTGTGCAATGCATCTGTAGGCTCCAGTAATAAGGCTATCCCCTTGGGTGTGGCCCCTTCTGCCGTGCTGAGCCAGTGGCTTTTAAAAGCTTGCGGAGTAAGTTGTATCATGCCGTTGGCCGGATCGGCAATTTGCAGCTTACCCGCTTTACTGCCCGGTGTAAGCACTACAAAATGGTACTGATCCCAATGCAAAATGGCAGGTAAGGGTGCATCCTTCATTAACTGCTCAAAACTAACTTTAACACCAATGGTATGGAAACCCAAGGCTTCTGCTGCATTGGCCAACCCAAGTAGCGAAGCCCCCTGTTTGCCATATTCCGTTTTTTGCCGTAAATATTCAAGCGAAACATTTCGCCCATAATGCTTGGCCACCATACGCAGGCAGGTAGGGCCGCAGTCCATGGCATCAAGTTGGCGGAAAAAGGGAAAAGGTTTCAAAATATTGCTTGAACTTTAAATATTCAAATAGTTTAACATAAATAAAATAAATGAACTTAGATTAATTTATAACTCGGACTTGAGTCATTAAGGCTAGGTAATTTTGAAAATTCTAATTCAGAAAGCAAATTTCCCAAGCTAAATCAATACCATAATGTTTGCAACATGGGCATTCAGTGCCGCACATATTGTTTGAATTACAGAAAATAGTACATCTTACGGATTCTCCATTCACAAATTCAGCATTGCCTGTAAAATTAAGTTTCATTTCATTCCTTGAAATTTTGCCTTATATTATGGAGTAGATATCTATGGAATTCTGATAATCATTTAAAATAGTATTTTTTTAATCGCTACGGATACACTTTGTTCAAATTTATCCGAATTATTTATATCAAAGCCTTGAATAATATCAACAACAATTCCATGATTATTTAAAATAATAGTTGTTGGAATGCTGGAGACTCCATAGGATTCTAAACTTTTATTACTACCATCAAAGATCATTGATTCGTGACTAAATCCTTTTTGAAATAGAAAATTGATAGCATCCATTTTTCTTTTCTCTTCATAATAGTTAAGCATAAGAAATTGAACATTTTTATCTATGAAAAATTCTTTTATTTTATTTATGGATGGCATTGATTGAATACATGGCAAACACCATGTTGCCCATAGGTCAATTACAACTATATTTCCATTAAATTTTTCAATTTTAATTTTCTTTCCAGTGATATCTTCGAATTCAAACTTTGAAAGATCCTTGCCTACTAGGGGATTTTTAGGCTCATTCAGCATATTGTTGGTCATAGCTATAGTATCCTTGAGTATTTTTGAGAACGATTCAGCTCCAATCAGGGCATTAATTTCTGTTATGGCGCTATCAGTTCCTTTGAAATATTTTGAAAGTTTAAAATAGCTGAGTTGAATAATGCCATTAGTTGGATAATTAATGAGTAGTTTCTTTTGATAAGACAAATCATCAAAAAAGTAAGGCATTTTCCCGTTTAAAATTGAATAAGCTTCCGCAATTCCTTCCAAAAGAATTTTCAAATTAGACCTGTATTGATGTCGAAGAAGATTTTGTGGTGGAGAAGTTAATTTCAATTCTTCCTGAATTATTTCATCTTCCAGAATATTTAGCCAACCCTTAATATCCAAATCATCTTTACTCGATTTCCCTGCTGAAATAGTGACTATTGGAATATAATTAGTCCAGTATTGGTAATTAGTTATATTATCGGGTCTCCATTTCAATATTTCTGTAATTTTTTCTCCTTCGCTAGCCATAGATTTGCTGATGGCAATTTTTATATTAATTTCTTTGGAGATTTCATTTTCATTTAGCGGCTTATTTAATTGTAACGAAATGAGCGCTTCAATATAATCCTTACTTTTCCCACTATTAAGCCCATTTTTATATAATGTTTCCCATTTTAAATTAATTGAATCTTTACCATTTGCCAAACTATCTAAAACATATCCTAAATTCACATCCTTGAGAAATCTTTTTGCAAATAGTGAAGCATACTGATATTCTTGCTTTTGTAAGGTATCAGTTTGAATAGCCTTAGTGATTAATGAATGAAGTGCGATGGTATCTTTATGGTAAACATAGTAATCTATAAGTACAGAGAAATTTTGATTAGTCAGGTTAGAATAAAAAGAGTCTATATAAATTTTTTGTAGTGCCTTGTTGGCCTTTATCCCTGTAATACCTTTGAATACTCCACCATATAATGCTGCCATTGTGTTTAATCCTCTGGTATTATGCAATGTATAAAATAAAGGCGCTCTAATTATGTGTGAATCAAATAATTCACCTGTGTTTCTGTTGAATGCTACCACAACCAAAACATTTATAGATGTATCATTTATAGCAATAAGGTTGTTTTTTGAAGTTTTGGAAAATTCAATATCAATTGCCTTTATATCGCCTTTCTCAAAAATATAATATAAACCAAAACCTAGTTCAGCTTTACTTTCAGTTGCTTTTAGATATGCAGAACAAAAGTCAATTGTAATTGTATCCTTATTATATAAACAGATTTTTAAATTTGGGCAACTATTTTTATCGTATTGACCATTCGCTGTTGTTGCTGAAATTACAATAATCCAGGATACAAGAAAACTTAATATTGATGAATATGAAATGTTTATTAACATCTGATTTATTGTTTGAATCTCATAAATACTAATGATGCAGGCTACAAATGTTTTTGCAGCCTGCATCCATCAAAATTAGACGCAAATGGTGCCTGTATTAGACGCATTCATTTCACATTTTAATCCCGAACAACATAAGTCTTTAGGATCACCTGTGCCTGATGTCGCGCATTCAGATTCATATTTCAATTTACATCCTTCAAAACCTGCATTACCCGCCATAATGTTTTTCATTTCGGCTCTGGTAAGTTTGCCCTGTATGTTAGCAAGGCTCATTTTTTTTGTTTCCATTTTTTAAAATTTTAAACGATTGAAAAATTTGGTTAAAATCCCTGTTAGTTAAGGCTATTCAGGCTTTGGCCTTTCCTGTACTTCGCCTGCGTAAGTGTAGTAAGCTCATTCAGGTTTTTCTATAAGAGAGAGCTACCTTTATAGAAAGTAATTTTCAGTTAAAAATAATTATGTTTTAAAAAGTATAAACCATGTTTTATTTCGTCGCTATATTTTTTTATTTATTCCAAATTAATTAGAGATCCTTCATCAAATTCGAAAGTTTATTTTTTAGGTTTTCGTAGTTCTCGTTGGATTTACCAAAATAGTATCCAGTAACAATACCTGTTTTGTCAATCAAGATTGTTAAGGGAATCCCTGGAATATAATATTTATGTTCAATCTCATTTAAAATAAACATTCCTTTTTCATCTTTTCGATAATCTTCAAAAACCGAACAATGTTCCCAATTTTCTATTGCATCTTTTTTAATTGCACCTCTCCAAGCTTTTTCATCTAAATCTCTTGATATAGCAATTATTTCAAGTTTACTATTGTTATATTCTGTTTGAATTTCTTTTATTTGTGGAAAACTTGCCCGACATGGTTGACACCAACTTGCCCAAAATTCAAGTAGTACGGCTTTTTTTTGAAAATAATTTGATAAACGAATTGTATCGCCATTAAGGTTTATGATATCAAAATCAGGAGCCTTGGCTCCTACTTCTGAATTCGACATTTTATTTATCAGTTGGGTTGCATTTTCTCCTGAACGACTTTCTAATACATGTGGTGTAAAATTTTTATATAGCAAATTTAAAGAGTCAAATGATAAATCCGTTGCACAATAGAATAATAGTTCCGCAGAAACACTTGATCCTGGATTTTCATTTATAAATTTGATTTCAATATTCTTTCTAATTTTATTCTGAAATGTTAATTCCCTTTGTAAATCATTAATTTCTTTCTCCACAATTTTCTTTTCTGTTTGGTTACTTATATTTTCAATTTGACCTGTTTTATAAACAATTAAAGAATAAATAGAATCAGCTTTTCCCGTTAAAGGCTTTTGCATTATTCTAAAGGCATTCCATTCATTTTGCGTTTTGCTTCCCAATACTATTGCTTCCTTGAAATTATTAATTTCCAGTTCAACTTCCATTGAATTTGGTTCTAAATAAATTTCTACAAAATTTGGGTCATCAACAGAATTTGAAAGAGTCTGGCAGCTTATCCTTGCCAGAGTTGCACCTTTTATTGTACCGCTGAAATTAAATCTGCCATTTCTAATTATACTTGTATCCTTACTGAATTTACCCTCATAATTAACATATCTTAGAATAATTATTGAATCACTATTGCCTTTTATTATTCCAGTGAGATTAAACTCATTTATATTTGACTTGTAGGGTTGACCAAAAATATTGGGAGAAAATAAACTATATAAAATTAGAAAATATATTTTCATAATTTGACCTTTTTAAAAAGTAGTTGCTTTAGTTAAAATTAAAAGCAACTACTTTATGTTTAATTTGAATTACTTCTATTAACGTACGCAAAAATTTTGCGGCCAATTAGGTGCCAATTCGCATTTAAGACATACTTTAGTACAATCTTTGTTTGCACTGCATCCAACATTGCAACTATTTTCCTCGCCTTCAGCACCTGCCATAATCTTTTTCATTTCGGCTCTGGTGAGTTTGCCTTGTATGTTCGCAAGGCTCATTTTTTTTGTTTCCATTTTTTAAAATTTTAAACGATTAACAGATTGGATTATAAATTGCCCGGCAGTTTAGGCCATTCAGGCGTTGGCCTCCCCGGTACTCCGCCTGCGCAAGCGTAGTAAGCTCATCCGGGTATTTTTGCAGGAGAGCTATTCCTGCAGAAAGTATGGTAGATCTTCAAGTCATACTCCTTGGGGAGTTCATGGCCATTGAAGAAAATGGTAGGCGTATAACTGATTTTATTTTCCTTGCACCAAGTTGCCATATTATCCATATTCCACTTCTCCTTTTCTATTTCTCCATTCAACGGATATTTAGCAGCAAACAATGCATAATCCTTGTTTTCAGGGTAGTACCAATTATCAAGCGCTCCTTCAATAATAGATGGCGAAAGACTTGCAAGGGCAGTAAGATGGATGGCAGCCTTATATAGCTTGTTGTCCGATACATTGGGAACCATAAAAATAATCCTGCCATTCACCTTTTCAGTATGGGCCCGAAGTATGGTTTCCATTTTAGGATGTGCCACGCTGCAAGGCCCGCAATAAGGATTACAAACCTTCACCAAAGTATTCGGCGCATGTACATCACCTAAATGAATACCCATTCCATTTGTAGATGTTTGTATGGCTTTTTGCTTTTTCAACAAAGCATCAAATACATCCGGGTTAAATTTTAACCTATGATAGGCCCTGCGCTCTTGCTTAGCGGTGTACAGCCGCTGTAGCAAGGGTTTCAGCGTGTACCATAGCAAGGCAGGTAAGCCGTATGCAATAATTAAGGGTAATAAAGAAGTAATATTTATAAAGGCAAAATTAGCTGGAAATATAAAAAGTAATGCTGCCGCAAATTGTAGCAGTAATATAACCTGTATGGCAAGGCAAAGCGCACACCACTGCTTTACCACTTGCCACTGATAATAAATGCTGAAAACCGGGTAAATAATCGTAGGAATACTAATCAATGATAGATAGTCCACAGCCCATGGCGCATAGCCCGGTATAGCAAGCAATAGTGTTCCACCTGCAAAAAATAAAAAGCCTACTTCGCTCCACGAAAGCCAGGGCAATAACTTGGATGCCTTACTATCGAGTATGGCATTACAATTGGTTTTGGCAATGCCGGTACATACTTTTTGTAATAGCGGGTTGCCTTTGTCTATTTCGTGCCAAAGCAGCAGGCTGCTGATGCCAATGCCTGCTATATAGAGTATAAATAGGCTTGCAGCACCAAGCCCGGCTGCAAATGATAGAGCATCCAAAACATGAGGGAGAAAACTATAGCCTAATAAACACAGGATTGATATTGCAGTTATTGCACTTATAACTTTCTGCGCTTTACCTTTTTTGTAATCAGTTTGCCCGGCTTGTAACCCACTTTCCGTAATTGGTTCAGCAAGCATATATACCCCGGTCCATTGTTGCAAAAAACTTTCCCTAGGTATGCGGGTGGATTTATTATAGTTTTCCTGAAATAGCGTTACATCATTTTCCTGTACCTGCGTTACAATGGCAAACGGCCTTTCGGGGTGGTGGGTTACCGCCAAAAAGGGTAAAGGAAGCTGTTCCGGCTTTTTATCTTCATCCTTTGCCGCAGCATTGGGTATTTTCCAGCGATTCAGTGCATCGTTCACGCAAAGCAGGCTTGGATATTCGGGGTGGTTTTCAAGCGTTTTGTCAATGGCCGTGGCAGGCACCTTAATGCCCAATAATGTTAACCATCGCTGAATGGCCTGAGTATGGTATGCATAAGGTACGGAAATCATGTGTTAATTGAAATTCAGGTAATTTGATGAAAAACGGTTTTCTGGTTCTGATGAACAATCGTTTCCCAAAATTGGAGCCTGATTTCATTCAAAAATCATTTTTTTACAACTTGTTTGGAAGATTCTTCCACCTCATTCGGAAGATTCTTCCCTTTTTGTTAAAAAGATGTTAACACTAAAAAAGGCATGTTACAAAACAGGAGTTGGGGAGCAATGTTCATTACCTAACTTTAAATGTATGTTCCCAAAATCTACGCACACTAAACAAAGTAAAGCCCTTGGAAAAGCGATTAAACAATTGCGCATTATCCACAATTTCAAACCTGAATATATTGCCATCCAAATGGGGCTGTCCGTTTCAAGTTTGTATAAAATGGAAAAGGGGCTTACTTGTGTTCGCTTTTCAGATATACATAAAATAAGTAAAGGATTTAAAATAAGTTTAGATGAAATTGGGTTGTTGTATGAAAAGGAATTGGAGAAGATAAATTGTTCTTCTAAAGCAAACTGAAGATTAGAACAATTGTGAATTGGTCGTTATGTATTCCGGAGAAAAAGTTAATGAAGTTTTAGTAACCATGCCACGTCAATTTTTATTTTTAGAATATAGCCGCTATTAGCAATCAATCTTCTGGAAATATTTTTTTCAATGATAACCATAATAAATCTGTTCCCGAACCTAGTTTCCGGTAAATGATTTCCCCTTTTTTATCAACCAATATTTTATCTGGTATGCCCTGAACAGCAAGGTTTTTTGTTATAGAATCTATACTATTTCCCTGTACCAAGAAATGGCGGTATGAATCCAAATCGTATTTTTCAATAGCTTTTTTCCAGGCCATTTCATCTTTTCCATCTATGGATACAAATATAACCGTTAGGCCTTTTGATGCATATAAGGCTGCCATCCGCTTTACTTGGGGTACATCCTGAAGACAAGGAATACACCAACTTGCCCAAAAATCGAAAAGTATGGGTCCATCTTTTAATAGTATATCTGTGTTAAATACATTTCCCTTTAAATCAACCATATCAATCTTTGGTAATGGATTGCCTTCACGGCTCTCATCAATGGCTGTGAGAGTCTGTAGTAATTGTTTACCGGGCAAGGTTTGCTGTAAAAAAGGAGCTAGTCCAAAAAACAACGGCAATAATTCGCCTGGCTCCGTAAAATCTATAATCGAATAAAAATGTCTGAGACTTACATATGATTGAGGATGCGATTGAATGAATGTTTTTGTAACATCTGCAACGCGTTTCGATTTTATAATTCGCAATGAATCAATTTCATTCATTATCTGTCTTTCCACTAAACTATCCATTTTTACGCCCTGGTTTTGAATAGTTGTTTGTTTTTCAACAATGGCAGCATCAAGGTAAATCTTAGATTCTTTTATTTGGCTATTCAAATAATTTAAGTCTCTTTGAGTAGGATTGTCTGGAAGTTTTGCTTTTGAGTAGTTTCCATCTTCAAGTGCCAGATAATTATTACCTGCCTCCGCATAAAGTGTCAGTTCAGCTTCTGTAATGGAATACTGTCGATATTTAGCTGAACGAATGGTAATGCTAATGGGTGTTAACAGGGTATCGGTAATACGGAACATTTGATTTTTAACGGGAACATAATTCTTAATATATCTTCCCGAACCATTTGTGTACATTACCAGTAAAGAGTCTGTGTGTTGTCCAATGATGTGTCCATTTATGGTAAACATCTTTGTTTCGGATGATTGGGCGTTTACTGTGGTAATGGAGATAAAAAACAGGTAGTTTATAATTATATTCCTAAATAAATTTAGCATGCTTCCTTGTGGTATTAAAATTTTAAGGCGTTATTAAATTTTATAATATAATGTTTTGCATTCAATTTTATAAAAGGAGGAGCCTGAATTATTTAAATAATATCTCAGGCTCCTCCAAAATTAAGGTCTTACACACATTTTTCTGTCACCTAATCCAGGTCCGCCTTCACAACTAGAGCACGCTCCTTTACAAAGACTGGTATTGTTTTCGCAATAAACATTACATGCATTGGTATCACCATTTTCTAATGTTGCATCACCCGCCAAAATGTTCTTCATCTCAGCTCTGCTGAGTTTGCCTTGTATGTTTGCAAGGCTCATTTTTTTTGTTTCCATTTTTTAAAATTTAAACGATTATTGAAATTGGTTATTGACACCCGGCCAGGTATTCGATTTTCAAAGTTCAGCGCAACAAACTTTCAAAAATCATTTTTCCGCAACTTGTTTGGAAGATTCTTCCACCTCATTCGGAAGATTCTTCCCTTTTTGTTAAAAAGATGTTAACACTAAAAAAGGCATGTTACAAAACAGGAGTTGGGGAGCACTGTTCATTACCTAACTTTAAATGTATGTTCCCAAAATCTACGCACACTAAACAAAGTAAAGCCCTTGGAAAAGCGATTAAACAATTGCGCATTATCCACAATTTCAAACCCGAATATATTGCCATCCACATGGGGCTGTCTGTTTCAAGTTTGTATAAAATGGAAAAGGGGCTTACTTGTGTTCGCTTTTCAGATATACATAAAATAAGTAAAGGATTTAAGATTAGTTTAGATGAAATTGGGTTGTTGTATGAAAGGGAATTGGAGAAAATGCCGCCCCATCCGGAAAATGAAGATTAAAATATTTGAGTAAAGTCCAACTTGATTACATTTTTCTTCATGGTTTACTCATGTTAATTTAATTGTAACCTTATTAATCTTCAACACTCAAAGTTTCGATACTGCATTAATCATAGCATCAAATTCAACATCAGAATAACCTTGGTAAATATGCTGAATTACCCCATATTTATTAAGGACTATAACAGTTGGTAACACACTTATATTCAACTGTGCAGTTAATCCTCCATCATTTTCTTTAAGCAAAATTTGGTTCCAACTTTCAGGGTCATTAAATGCATGCTCCATAGCAAGTTTAATGCCATTTTCATCTCTCTCAGTACTAATAACATAAACTTTTACATTGCCGGAAAGACTCTTATCATGAACCTTTTGAGCAAGTTGATCTTTCAAAGTTTTACATGGCTTGCACCAACTTGCAGAAAAAATGATGAATGACGGATAATCACTGGCTATGGCAAAGTTTATGCGTTCATTTTTAGTAGTTGTCATCCAAAAATCTGGCGCTTTTTTACCAGGTTGTGTATTTACTTTTGCTTTAAATACTTTTTTCACCTGAGAAGGCACCATGTAAAGGTTGCCATGTTTATCCAGCTCATCCAACACACGCAACAATTGGTTATCTGGAAAATAGTGATAAAAAAAAATGAGTTTAAATTGGCTTAATAAACTATCAGGATATCTGATTATATCATTGTAGGTTTTTTCTCCAAAGTACCGTGTGATACTATCTGCCAATTTTGTTGCGGAATGGTAACCATCCATATTCTTTGATGCAAATGCTTCGTATTGAACTTTATAAACACTATCCAACTTATATTGAAATTGATTTTTGCTTTGCATCCATTTGCTAACCTGATCATTTATCGGAGATTGCTGAACCCTACTGAATAAAATATTTGAGGGTACACTTATAATTATTTTATTTTCATTCATTACGAAATAGAACTTTTCTTTTTGGTTAGGTATTGCCAAAGCATAAACCCAATGGTTAGACTTTTTTTCTATTTTATAAAAGATAGGTGTTTCGGCCGATAAAATTAATGTATCGGCATTCTTTAAAAAGGGGCCTTCGACAGCAGCTATAATTAAAGTGACATCTCTTTCAGCAACCAGTATTAGTGAATCCTGCCCAAAGGCCATTTTACCTAAAACGAGTAGAAAGCAGAAATGCAAAAATATTTTAATATACATCGCTTAGATTTAAAATTCATTGGTGTAAGGTATTGAGAATACCCTACACCATTGTTTATGAATTATGAACAGGTAGCAACTCCCATAAAATAGCAACTTCCATTCTCATCTTTACAATATGCTCGTCCTTGGCTATCGCATTTTTCAGGTGTTGTAAATGGGGGGCAATTACTTGCTGTTCCTACTGTACCACAAGCGCTACTTTCATTTTCATCCCCAGCCATTATGTTCTTCATCTCAGTCCTGCTGAGTTTGCCTTGTATATTCGCAAGGCTCATTTTTTTTGTTTCCATTTTTTTTGAAATTTGAATAGTTAAGAAATCTGCTATGGACACCCGGCCAGGTATTTGTTTTGTAAAGTTGGTGGGTGTTTCTATTCAAAAATCATTTTTCCGCAACTTGTTTGGAAGAACTTTCCACCTAATCTGGAAGATTCTTCCGATTTCTATTTCAAAAAAATATTTACAGATGCCAGGTCAACCGATTAAGCTACTTAACTTTGAAAGTCTTTTGCAACAGCTCCTTTAATTCTGTTGTATTAACTTCAGTCTCCCCTTCCCACCTGCCTATAATTACTCCGTTTTCATTTATCAAAATTCTTGTTGGAAAAACGGTTACGCCAAAGCGGTAGGAAATTCTTTGTTCAGGTCCTTTTGATTCAACATCTTCTTTTAACCCACTTAATATATGATGCCAGTTTTGTAGGGTATCTGTTTCAATAGCTTTTAGCCATGCTTCGGAGCGTATGTCTTCCGATATACCTAACACTTCCAAGCCAAAGGGTTGATAATATCTGATTATTTTTTGCAATTCAGGAAATGATTTACGGCATGGCTCGCACCAACTTGCCCAAAATTCGAACATTAACATTTTTCCTGTAAACTGATTGCTTGAAATGCCGTATCCTTTCCAGTCAATGGCAGTGAAAGATTGCATAGCGCTTCCCACGGAATTTAAACTTTTCCTTGTCAGGATTTCTTTGGCATAGATGGCATACGCATAAGTTCTTGCTTTAGGCGAAAGCATATTTAAATATTGCAAAATAGTATCTGCACTCCATGATGTAGCGTTTAGTGCGATTATCACACCACTTACATATGAATCCGGATATTCCCTAATAAATTTTTTCTCGAATAACTGCATGCTATCCCGATTACTGGTCTTATGCATTATTTCGCCGGTACTTTCCTCATACAGGTTCCACTCATCCTGTGTTTTCGACCCGCTAAATGCGTATGCAAGAGAATCGTTTTTGGTATTTAGTTTTAATTCCAAAGGAATAGCTGCTTCCATAAACAGCGGAAAGCTCAGATTTGAATAACCTGCGGCTTCAATTGTGAATGCATATTTTTTGGGTCCCGATATGCAGTCTTTAATTTTTATTTCACCTTGTTCTAATAAGAAGGTATCCGTTCTCAAAGTGGTGAGCTCATTGGTTGAAACATACAAATAGCCCTTTAGACCGTTTTGAATATTTACTTTTAATTCTACCTGTTGGCAACCTGTGTTACCTAAGCAGGACTGATTTAAAACCAAAATAAGTATAAGAAAATGGAACAGTTTAATCATTTGGGTAGAATGTGTTAAGGCAGGTCGCATACTTATAATATTGATTACTAGTTAATAATGCTACCAGTTTTTCACCAGAAATCATTTTCCCTGATTCCTGACCATTTGATAAGAAACAACTGAGAACGGTAACCATCAAGAATAATCCAATAGTAATAAGAAATTTTTTCATAAGTATTTTTTTAATTCTAACCTATATCAGTTTTCAATTTACCATTATCCCGATATCGCTTTATCAATATAGCTCCTTATTTGCTTAAGTTCCAAATCTTCTATTTCAGCAGAATTATATTGAATAATTTTATTTTTATCAATAACGATATTGGTTGGAAGCGCATGGATGAAGAATTTTTCGGCCATTTTGCTCTTGTTCATATCCACTGTGTCCGATACATTCCTGAATGCATCTAAATGATAATCAGTAATCATTTTTTGCCATTTTTCTTTATTGGAGTCAAGGTTAATGTAGATTATTTCTACCTGTGGTTTATATGCCTGTAAGATTTCTTTGAGGGCGGGTATTTGCTTTTTACAGGGTCCGCACCAATAGGCGGTAAATGCCAATATATAGGTTTTAGTTAATAAATCGGCGTTACTAAATAGGTTACCCGATTCGTCATAAAATGAAAAATTTGGTAGGGCTGAACCCATTTTTGCATTGTTTCTACTATCCATGGTGTTCGCCATCCAGTTTCCAAGATTAGTGTTTTTTACATCCGGATCCATAAGCTCAAATACTTCATTTATTTCATCGGGCTTAAGGCTGAAAATCGAATTGGATAAGTGTGCCAGCTTAATTAAGCTATAAAAGTTTTTCGGATTTTTTTTAACCAATTCGAGCTCCTTTTTCCGGATATCTACCATTGTTTGGTTACCGGTTGGTTTGCCATAATAGATATTTTCATCTGTCAGTTTTGTAAATGCACTATTAAGCTTATTTGTTTTGGAGTATTCAGGAACGGTAATCTTTCCTAACCCTACATCCTTAAATTTTATTTCCATTTTTCCGCTATCTAATACAAACAGGTATTGTCTTTTTGATGCTGGGAAAAAAAGGTATGCATCAGCAGCAGGGTTTAGTATGTCACCCGCAAAATCAAACCTTCCATTCTTTATTTTACCAGGAATAACAAATCTTTCAAAAGAATCCTTGGAATAATCGGTATAATGAAGTTCCACTGCCGATTCATTATATTTATTAAAATCAGTTCCCACAAGGTTAAAGGTGTATTGGGCAGTTATATTTTTACCCATAAGGAGAAAAATTAAAACAATAGTAATGATTATGGGATTGGTTTTTTTTGGCATTTATTTGGGATTGATTTTAAGGAAAGTAGTTCTTAACTAGTATTGCTCAGGTTGTTTTGTGATTTTTTGGCTTTGATCTTTCAAAATTGAAATTAAGGATGAATTGCATTCAGTAATCATCTTTTTTATGATGCTGTTTTTTTATTATAGATTTTTAAAGACCTCCTCAATTTTTGTAATAATGATATCCGCATCGGTATCCGCAGCAATTATTTCTCCTGCCGTATTTATCAGGATATAATGTGGAAATGCCCGTATGGCGTACAAATTCGAAACCATTGCAGATTCATTTTTAAAGGGGAAAGAATCTATTACCTGTATCCACGGCATTTTTTCCTGCAGCAGCGCTTTTCTCCATGCATTTGCATCCCGGTCGCCCGAGATACCTACTATTTCAAGTCCTTTGTTTTGGTATTTTTCAAAAGTGTTTTTCCATTTGGGTATAGCTGCCCTGCAAGGTGCGCACCAACTTGCCCAAAAATCCAGCAACACATATTTACCTTGTAAGCTGCTTAGTGAAAATGTAGAACCATTCTCCTGAAGCAGTGAAAAATCGGGAGCGGGATTGTTCAGTTGCCGATTAGCTAATTGCGTGATGTTTTCTATTAATACACGGTAATAGTGCCATGCTTTTACTTCATCCTGAAAATTTCCCATTTGTGTTTGGTAAAATGCATACTCAGGATTTGGGTCACGTTGAAAAAGTTCGTAAAGTAAAAATGGTCCGGATAAGGATTGGGGATTTTGCGCAGTAAAATGCACAAACCATTCTTTTTGTGTGGTTAGCAAATTATTCTGAAGCCGGTTGATTTCCTGCTCAATGGCTTTTACCGAGTCGGGTTGTTCTTTATGAAGGTCAAGTCGATTGTAAATACTTTTTATGGAATGAGTTATATTCTTTTCATTGGTCTCTTTTTTAAAGTGGGCATAATCATCGGCAACGGGCGAACCGGTTTGTTCAATCTCCCAGATAAGCGCCCATGAATTTTCTTTATCCAAAGGGTTTCCATATCGTTCAGCACTGGTAGTATCGACAAGTATTTTTATCTCACCTGCTTGAATGATGGCTTTGAAATTCCAATTTCCCGGCATTATTCTGAATAGATATTGTTGTGGGTCGGTTACCTGTGTTACAAGGATGAAAGTTCCATCGTTTATGGAGCCTTGTGCAATGGTAGAATCTGCGTTTTCGGATAGTATGGATATAATTCCATTATCCGCTCCATTGAATTGCCCTGTTATGAAACAGTTTGGTATAACATCTTGAGCAAAGATGGATACACGGGGTATGAAAAGAATCAGCGAAAGGATGATGATTCTGATTCGTCTCATATAGCTAGATTTAGCTCATGAGATTCAGGGAAAAGCTATTTCCATAAAACTTGTCTTAAATTTTTTCCTACAAGTTCATCCTATCTATTGATAATATGGAAGAAAGCCAGATTACACTACATAAATATCTTTTAGTAACAAGCTACCACCCAATGCAGGTAATGAGATTTCATCGGCAAGCTTGGTAAACTTCTGCACTTCCCATCCTTCTTCAGTACGGGCATACATTGTAATCAGTATGGTTTCGGGTTCTACAATCAGGTAATATTGTAATGAGGGGATTTTGGTGTATTCAATGTACTTGTCAATGTAATCGTGGCTATGGGAGCGGGGAGAAACAACTTCTACGATAATTTCGGGGGAATATTTAATGTATTGGTTTTCATTTCCTTTTGCTTCCCGTGTTGCAAAAACATCTGGGTAGAAGTATTTTTTTTCGTTTGGTATAGAAACCTTTATGTCATGGTTATAAACTGTAAAACCATTTGGTTTTAATAGTTTAAAAAGCAGCATAAAAATTAAGCCTGCCAATTCGTTATTGATATCCTTTTCTCCGGGCATTTCAAATAGTTGACCGTTTATGTATTCACTGCGGCGTTCTGCTTTAAGTTCATGTTGAATGTACTCTTCTACAGTTAGTATTTTATCCGTGACCAAAGCCTTCATAAAATCATTTTGTTCGGTAAATATACAAATTCTCTTTTTTAGTCCAAAATCGGCCTTAACCATTGCTCAGCAAACTCTATCGGCTCCCCTTTCCTGCGTGCATAATCTTCCAACTGATCGCGCTGAATTTTACCCACTCCAAAATACTGGCTTTGCGGATGACTGAAATACCAGCCGCATACCGATGATGCGGGATACATGGCAAGTGATTCCGTAAGTGTAATGCCGGTATTTTCGGTAGCATTCAGCAGGTCAAACAATTTGTACTTCTCGGTATGGTCAGGGCAGGCAGGGTAGCCCGGTGCAGGACGGATGCCCACATATTTTTCTTTTACCAGTTCATCATTGCTCAGTTGCTCATCTGCGTGGTATCCCCAATATTCCCTGCGTGTTTTTTCGTGGAGGTATTCTGCAAAGGCTTCTGCGAGCCTGTCTGCAAGGGCCTGCAGCATGATTTTGTTATAGTCGTCGTGCTGTGCTTCAAATGCTTTGATATGGGGCTCTATGCCGTGGATGGTGACGGCGAAGGCACCGAGGAAGTCGGCCCCCCCCGGCCCCCCCACAGAGGGGGAGACGTCATCATGAGAAATGGGTGTGGCGTCCGACAATTTATTAAGCTTTTCCAATATTTCTGTACAAACTTCTTTGGTATCAAATATGGCTCTGTCGTTTGAGAATCGGATAACGGTGAAGCCTTGTTCATTAAGCCATTTTGTTCTTTCTTCATCAGATAGTTTGTGATCGGGGTGCTCATGGATCAGGCCATCAACTTCAACGATTAGTTTTTTTGAAAGGCAGGCAAAATCAGCAATATAATTGCCGATGATATGTTGTCTTCTAAATTTATAACCAAGGGTGTCATCCCTTAGGTATTTCCATAATGCGCTTTCAGCTTCGGTTTGCAATGCCCTGTTTGTTTTGGCAAATTCTTTAAGCAACCCGTAAACTCTTGGGTCAGCAAGGCCTTCAAACGGAAGGTCGGCCCCTTCCTGCTGTCCTTCGCTTGGGGAAAGGGCCCCCCCCGACCCCCCCGCAGGGGGGGAGTAGTCGACAAAGGAACTTGGTGGTAAAGATGAAACGGATAGGTTGTCAGCAAAAGAACTCTGACTTGCAAAAGCCGACGGATTTTCAGCCGAAGCCATCTCCCCCCCTGCGGGGGGGCTGGGGGGGGCAATAAAGTCCGCCAACGAAAAATTCGGCTGCCCTTTCACCTTCTGGCTTTGCTGCCGTAAAAAATTCAGTGTTATCTCTGTAGTGCCATTTTTTACCAGCACATCATCGCCTGTACTGCATGCAGGCCAAAAACCCACCGCTCCTTTGGGTGTAAGCCAGTTTTCTTTTTCAATCCTGTCAAGCAGTGCATTGGCATCATTGTATAATTTGGTGGCTTCGGTTCCTACAATGGCATCACTCAGTATATCAGGAAAGTTGCCATGCATTTCCCATGCAATAAAAAAGGGCTTCCAGTCTATATAAGGGCGAAGCGTGGAAACACTTATACCATCGATGGCTTTTGCGCCGGTAAATGTGGGCGTTACGGCCTGGTAACCTTCCCAGTCTATTGCAACGGGGTTCGCCTTGGCGTCGCTGTAGCTAAGACTGCTTTTGGATGATTTTTTACTGGCAAAGCTTTCGCGGAGCGAATGGTATTCACTGCTTATCTGTTCCAGTAAACCTTGCTTTTGTTCATTGCTCAGCAGGTTGCCGGTAATGGTTACACTACGACTTGCATCGAGTACATGAATAACGCCATGCGGATATTCAGGTGAAATTTTTACCGCTGTATGCATACGGCTCGTAGTAGCGCCACCAATCAATAGCGGCTGCACCATGCCCCTGCGTTTCATTTCGCGGGCCACGTGTACCATTTCATCCAAAGATGGCGTAATAAGCCCTGAAAGGCCAATGATATCCACGTTATGTTTTTTGGCTTCATCGAGTATTTTATCGGTTGGTACCATTACGCCGAGGTCAATAATATCGTAGCCGTTGCAACCAAGTACAACGCCCACAATATTTTTACCAATATCATGTACATCACCTTTTACAGTGGCAAGTAATATCTTTGCTGCACCGCCTTGTTTGGCCAGTGGATTATCAAGCTTTTCCTGTTCAATAAATGGCGTTAAGTAGGCCACACTTTTTTTCATTACACGCGCGCTTTTTACCACCTGCGGTAAAAACATTTTGCCGGCGCCAAACAAATCGCCAACCACATTCATGCCGGCCATCAGCGGGCCTTCAATTACTTCGAGCGGGCGTGCAAACTGCTGTCTTGCTTCTTCGGTATCGGTATCAATATAATCGGTAATGCCATTTATTAATGCATGTTTCAGTCTTTCTGTTACGGTTGCATTTCTCCATTCTTCGTTCTTTACTTCCACCTTACCTTTTGCCTTCACGGTTTCAGCAAAAATGATGAGTTGCTCGGTAGCTTCGTTATTATCATTGTTGCGGTTGAGCAATACATCTTCGCAGAGGTCGCGCAACTTTGGTTCTATTTCATCATAAATAACCAACTGCCCGGCGTTTACAATACCCATATCCATGCCAGCTTTTATGGCGTAATACAGGAAAACGCTGTGCATGGCTTCGCGCACATGATCGTTGCCACGAAAACTAAAAGAGATATTAGATACACCACCACTTACTTTGGTGAGCGGCATGCGTCTTTTTATTTCACGGGTTGCTTCAATAAAATCTACGGCGTAATTATTATGCTCTTCAATACCAGTGGCTACTGCAAATATGTTGGGGTCAAAAATGATATCCTGCGGTGCAAATCCTACCTGTTCGGTCAGAATTTTATATGCACGATGGCATATTTCAACTTTACGTTCTTCTGTATCGGCTTGTCCTTTTTCATCGAAAGCCATTACAATAACGGCAGCGCCATAGGCAAGACAAGTAAAGGCTTGTTCAATAAACTTTTCCTCGCCCTCCTTCATGCTGATGGAGTTTACAATACACTTACCCTGCACGCATTTTAGCCCCGCTTCTATAATCTCAAATTTGGAACTGTCGATCATTATGGGGATACGCGCAATATCGGGTTCGGCTTGCAGCAGGTTGAGGAAAGTGGTCATGGCTGTAACGCCTTCAAGCAGCGCATCATCCATGTTTACATCCAGTATTTGTGCACCGCTTTCTACCTGTTGACGTGCCACACTTAGCGCAGCTTCGTAATTGCCTTCGCGTATAAGCCTTGCAAACTTTTTACTACCGGTTACATTGGTACGCTCGCCTACGTTTACAAAATTGGTTTCGGGGCGAACGACCAATGGTTCGAGCCCTGCAAGACGGAGATATGGATGAATGATTGCTGACATATAATTTTTTTTTCTAAACTTCAGGTTGGATTTTGATCATTGGAGGTCACAAATTGTGATCTCCAATTTTATTAAGCGTTGGCTAATTCCGGCCTTTTCCTCGGCTCCAGTTTCCTTACTTCATCCGCAATATGCTTTATATGATCGGGTGTAGTGCCACAGCATCCGCCTACAATATTTACCCAGCCATTTTTAGCCCAATCTTCTATAAAATGCGCGGTTTCGTGCGGCTGCTCATCGTACTCGCCCATGGCATTAGGCAAACCTGCATTGGGGTAAGCGCTCGTGTAGCAACTTGCAATGTCGCTCAGCTCTTCAATATGGCTACGCATTTCCTGCGCACCCAACGCACAGTTAAGCCCAACGGATAGCGGCTTGGCGTGCATTACGCTCGTGTAAAAAGCTTCGAGTGTTTGGCCGCTAAGTGTGCGCCCGCTCGCATCGGTAATGGTGCCACTGATCATCACCGGCAATTCCTTTCCCGATTGGCGGAAGTATTTTTTGATGGCATAAATAGCTGCCTTTGCATTCAGGGTATCAAATATGGTTTCAATCAACAATAAATCTGCACCTGCTTCGGCAAGCGCTTTTACCTGTTCAAAATACGCTTCGGCTACTTCGTCGAAACTTACCGCACGGAAACCGGGATTATTTACATCGGGGCTCAGACTAAGCGTTTTACTCATGGGGCCAATGGCACCGGCTACCCAAGCGGTACCACGGGTATCTTCGGGGTGTTCGGCAAAGTATTCCTCAATCGCTTTTTTAGCACATGCAACTGCGGCCATATTTATGTCTACACACAGTTCTTCCATATGGTAGTCGGCCATACTGATACGCTGCGCATTAAACGTGTTGGTTTCAATAATATCGGCGCCGGCAGCCAGGTATTGTTTATGTATGCCGGTTACGATAGCGGGCTGTGTAATGCTAAGCAGGTCGTTGTTACCTTTTATATCGCTTGGCCAGTCCTTAAACCTTTCGCCACGGTAATCTGCATCTTCCAGCTTATGACGCTGAATCATGGTACCCATGGCACCATCAATAATAAGAATCCGTTCTTCCAATGCCTTCCTGATGTCTTTTTGCATAGTTCAATTTATAACTTCCTTCGCCGTAGAAAGGTTGCAGGAACCCTCATTACAATTTGGTGAATTGTAAATTCATCGGACGAATCATAAATAATGGGGAACGTTATAAACGAGGAGATTGCCTTTGTTGACACACTTCGTTTATTAGTTCCGTTTTTTTGGCTGCAACTATATGCAACCATGCAGGCTGAACAATAAACAAATCTTCCTGCGGGCGCAAAAGTAATACAATTGGAAATTATATGATCATTTTACTACCTGATCTACCGGTAGCCGGTTTTGCAGGCTGCGGGCAAGCGTCATTTCATCGGCATATTCCAGCTCGCCACCAAACGCAATGCCGCGGGCAATAGTGGTAAACCGCACCGGAACGCCATCGAGTTGCTTTTGAATATAATAAATGGTTGTATCGCCCTGAATATTGGCATTCAGCGCAAAAATCAATTCTTCTACGCCATCTTCCTTAATCCTTTTTACCAGGCTATCCATGGTAAGTTGGTCGGGACCAATACCATCCAACGGCGAAATTACCCCGCCAAGCACATGGTAAGTGCCATTGAATTGCTGCGTAGCTTCAATCGCCATTACATCGCGGATGGTTTCTACCACGCATACGATATGCTGGCGGCGCATCGGGTTGTTGCAAATATTACAGAAGTCCCCGTCGCTTACATTATGGCAGCGGCTGCAAAATTTTATTTCGTTCCGCATACGCGAAATGGTATCGGCAAAAAGCTGTACTTCGGCGGGATCTTTTTTCAGCAAATGCAGTACAAGCCTGAGCGCAGTTTTTTTTCCAATGCCCGGTAGCCGGCTAAATTCCTGTACGGACTGATCTAATAAGTTGCTGCTAAAATTCATTTCTGTTTATTATTTGGTGTTTATGGTTTATTGTTTTTGGGTGTGAGTTTGTTTTTATTAGCAGAAAGGGTTTGGGTGTGTTTCGGCTAACAATAAACAACAAACTATAAACAAAACCCCAAACTTCAAACATCAAACTTCAAACCTTAAACCCCTTCTCCCCTGATATGGTTAAACAACCTGTAAGCATCTTCGGCTTTGAAGAGTTGTGTACCATCATTCATGGTAGCAGCACTGCCGCAAGCCACACCAAATTGTACTACCTGTTCCAGCGATGCGCCTTTTTCCAGCATAAACGTCATGCCGGCAACCATGCTGTCACCGGCGCCAACCGTACTGCGGGTAGGTACATCCGGTGCTTTGGCATAATGCTTTTCGCTATCGCTTACCAGCCAGGCACCATCGGGTCCCATACTTACCGCGATCAGTTCGGCAAAACCATCGTGAATGGCCTGCTGAGCGGCTTCGGGTACTTCGCTTTTTTCAAGAAAATCAATTTTCAGCATCTTGCACAATTCGCCAATGTTAGGCTTTATCAGGTAAGCTTTACGGCCCTGTAATGCCTGTAATGCGGGTCCTGATGTATCCACAATACATTTTGCCCCCATGGCATTGGCGTTTTTTACGATAAGCCCATAAAAATAATCGGGGAGCCCGGGGGGCAGGCTGCCGCTTGCTACCACGTATGTGGGGGTAAACATGCGGATTTCATCAATCAACTGTATAATGGCTGCTTCTTCTATAGCCCTTCCGGGAAAGGTAAAACGATATTGTTTGATAGATTCTGACTCAAGTACAATCCAGTTTTCACGGGTTTCTACCCTTGTATCTACAGCGTGGTAGGGGAGTTTGGCTTCGTCGAGCAGGCTTTTCAGCATATCGCCATTATGCCCACCTGCAGGAAAAAGTGCCATGGATGAAACATTGAGCCGGTTGAGTGCTTTGGTAACATTAATGCCGCCGCCGCCGGGTTCGTTCACCACTTCGGTACAACGCAGTTTACTTTCCGGCTTTAATTTGGCAACAACAGAGCTTTTATCTATACAGGGATTGAGTGTAACAGTAATAATCATGTCGCAAAAGTAGGCCTATTCATTGATAGGTTTTTGGGCAAAACGCCGAAAATCGTGGGGAATCGGTTGATTTTAAGCGCTTGTATCAGGGATATTTTGTTTTATAGATATCCATTATTTCCATCAGGTATTTAAAAAAAGGGCCATCCTGGTTCTTTGCTTTTTTGGGAATGGGTTTTTCATAGGTGATTTCACCCAGTGGCGGATAATTAACTGCCCATTTGGCCCAGGCCTTATAGCTATTCACCAAGGTAGTACCGGGCACGCCGGCCTGTTCGAGTAAAAAATACCCATCCGGCATGGCATTACCAAGGTCCTCCCGAAAATACCAGATCGTAATATCCTTATGGAAATTTACCCGTTGCAGAAAAACGGTACGGTTATTATCCACCCGATAGCCCAATTGGCGCTCGTTGATAATCCTGCTTTCGAAATGTCCGCTGCCCAGGTAGGTTCCATTCTTCTCCCGAAGGTAACCTTTTATTTCGCCAGGCCGGTGTATGCGTATGGAATCTTTATGGTAAATAGCCACCACACTTTTAAAACCATAATCATTCATATGGCCTATGGCTTTATTGCTTAAATCGGTTTCTTTTCTTGGATCGGCAGGAATAACAACATTTACTGTATCGCCATTGCGTAAAATAACTTTATCCTGTGCAAACGATGCATAGCATACCAGTAGCAACCCTCCAATCGTAAGCGTTATTTTCATAGTGGGTAAGTTAACTGTTTTCATCCTCCTCTAACACTTTCAGCATATTATCTTCAAGGGTTTCGTAGTCGGTAAAACCCCTTGCCAGCATATAAAACTTACTATTGCTTACCTGCAAAAGCACACAGGGATAGCCCGTTACCTGCAATTGTTTTACCAGTTGAAATTCGTAAAGTGCATTGTCTTTGAAGGATTCACTGTGCAGTAATTCATAGAAAGATTCGGTAGGTAAATCATATTTTTCTATAAGATGCCGGTAAGCTTCATCATCTGTTAGATCACGGCCCTCGTAGTGCAGCGCATATTGTAAATCGGCAGCAAATTCTACGGCCCTTTCCGGGTAATATTTTTTAAATACGCTTAAAGCAATAGCGGGTTTCAGGCTATCCGGATACCAATCGCTGCGATCGGGGTTCAAAATATGCCACAGGTAATCTTCGCCAAATTTTATACCGGTCATTTCTTCTACATTCCGGTAGGCGTTTGCAATGTACCCCGCCATCCCGCTGATATGCGGCGGTTGTTCATTAATAATCATACCGCCACTTAGTACATCAAACACGATTTGCTCCTTATAGTTATCGTATAATTTTTTTATTACCGGGCTAAATCCATAGCACCATCCGCAGTAAGCATCGTAACAATACCAAATAGTAGGCGTCATAACAGAATTATCATTGATAGTGCAATATCCAATACATTTGAACAACAGCCAAATGACAGGGATTGTATGATAGTTTCTTACAAGGATACAGCAAGCGGGGGTGAATTTAATTTATATTGGGGCGAAGCATTGCACGTGCCCAATTATTATGGTCAAAAACATCCCGTTTCATATTACACCCTTGCCTGGAACTACGCACAAAATGCACAGCAAATTTCCATTGATGGCATCAACTATACACTTCCGCCTTTTGCTTTGGTTGCTTTAATGTTTAACCAAACCTACTCTTTTTCTTCTGCTAAAGATGTGGTACTGTGGCAATTTAACCGCGAGTTTTACTGCATTGTAAACCATGATAAGGAAGTAGGATGTGCCGGTTTTTTGTTTTACGGTTCCTGGGGGCAACCTATTGTAACACCCGATGAAGTAAGGCAAAAAAGAATGTCATTATTACTCGAAGTTTTTAAAGATGAATTTGATAACCGAGATAATATTCAGGGTGAAATGCTGAGAATGTTGTTGGTTAGGTTAATCATTACGATTACCAGGCTTGCCAGGGAAATTATCGTTCCGCAAGCATTAACCGATGAACCGAAATTTGATATTGTCCGTAAGTATAACCTGCTGGTTGAAATGCATTTTAAAGAGCAACATGCCGTACAGTTTTATGCCGCAAAATTGTTTAAATCACCTAAAACACTTAGTAACGCCTTTGCAAAATATGGTGCCAAAAAGCCATTGGAAGTAATTCAGGAAAGATTAACGATGGAAGCAAAGGGGCTATTAACTTTTACCGACAAATCTATAAAAGAAATCGCAGCAGATTTGGGTTTTGAAGATGCGGGGCATTTTACCCGGTTCTTTAAAAATTATGCAGGACAAACGCCTTCCAACTACAAAAAAGCAGCAGAAATTCATCTTTAGGGAAAAATCATCAACGGAAAGGGCAATATGTCCATTGTTGGCTTGGGTATGCAAAGACAACTTTGCACTATGAAACAAAATACAATAAGATTTGCGGGTTTCGGTGCTGCGCTGCGCAAATTACTATCCGCAGTATTTTTGGTATGGGTTGTTACCATTTCGTTTGGTCAAAGTACTTCAGTAAGCGAGACACATCTAAATGTGAAAGATGGTATAGCAATAAAGGGTTACGATCCGGTTGCATATTTTTCTGAAGGCAAACCTGTAAAAGGAGAACCATCTTTTACTTATCAATGGAAGGGAGGACAATGGCTTTTTTCCTCCAAAAAAAACCAGGATGCTTTTTCAGCGAAACCAGAAAAGTATGCACCCCAATATGGTGGATACTGCGCATATGGCGCAAGCCGCGGTTACAAAGCCGAAACAGACCCTCAAGCATTTACCATTGTAGGTGACAAACTTTTTCTCAACTATAATTTAAAAGTAAGAGAAGAGTGGTTGAAAGATACGGCAAATCGCATTCAGTTAGCCAATACCTATTGGAAATCCTTATTACCATAAATTTTTATTCACTTTCTAATTTACGACGCAATGAAATTAACATTACTGGCATTATTGTTAACCGCAATCGGGTTTTCAGCCATTTCGCAAATAGCCAAACGTCAGCAGGAATTCAACCTGGAAAAAGGGCTGGCTATTCAGGGTTACGATCCGGTTTCCTATTTCACAGTTCATACAGCCATCAAAGGAAAAAAAGAGTGGGCGGCTAATTTTGAAGGTGTAATTTATTATTTTTCTTCTGCTGCCAACAAAGATGCATTTGTAAAAAACCCAAAAAAATATGAACCGCAATACGGCGGTTGGTGTGCTTATGCCATGGGCGCTACCGGTGAAAAGGTGGAAATTGATCCTGAAACATTTAAAATTCTGGATGGGAAATTATATCTGTTTTATCATACCTGGAGCAATAATACCCTGCCCAAATGGAATAAGGATGAAATGAAACTAAAAGCCAATGCAGATAAGGTTTGGCAGAAAAAAGGTTTGTAAAAATTTAAAAAAATACAATGAAAAAAAATCAGGTTTATATCAGTTGGGCGCTTCGTTTGGTGGCAGCTATCATTTTGCTGCAAACCCTTTATTTTAAGTTTTCAGCGCACCCCGAATCGGTAATATTATTTACTAAATTGGGTGTAGAACCCTGGGGACGTATTGCCACAGGCGTAATTGAACTTATTACCGCTGCCATGCTTTTATGGAGACCAACTGTATTATTGGGTGCTTTTATGGGCATGGGTCTTATGGCGGGTGCTATTGCATCACATTTGTTGGTAATAGGTGTTGAATCGGCTGGTGATGGCGGCCAATTATTCATTTTAGCCTTTGTAGTTTTGTTTGCATGTGTTTTTATCGCATTTTTGTTCCGTAGAGATATTTTAAAAATAGGATTTCTTCCCGATTTTATTAAAACCAGGATCGCCGCATAAATCAGAAAAGTATAAAGCATTATAAAAAATATGTTAGCCGAAATTGAAACACAAGCCTTTCTTGCAACCCAAATGCAAGCCATTGTTTCTGATTTATCTTCCGCACTTGACAATTGTGCACCCGAAAGATATACCCTTCCGCTTCCCCTGTTATCCGGCGCTTCCATTGGCGAACATACCCGTCATGTAGTGGAGTTTTTTCAATGTGTGTCCAATGCATTTGAAACCGAGGAAGTAGATTATGCAAGCCGGGCACGCAACCGCGCCATTGAAACCGATAAGGAATTTGCGCTTCAAATATTAAATGAAGTAACCATTACCCTGGACATTCCTAATAAGCCCATGCAGCTTTGTTTGGGTAAGCAGGATGGTGTAACTGTAATGGTTCATTCCAACCTGTACCGTGAAATTGCCTATAATATTGAACATGCCATTCATCATATGGCGATCATTAAAATTGGATTGAAATCCTTGCAACTGCCTGTGAAGGACGATTTTGGTGTTGCTCCATCCACCCTACAACATCGTGCAGCATGTGCTTCGTAAGTTATTTGCCGTTGGCAGATGGTTATTTGCTCGGTAGTAACCGCGATGAAAATAAAAACCGTATTCCTGCATTGGCACCCCAGCGCATAGAAACAGATAGCGGTTACCTATTAATGCCCCGCGATGGCAAAGCAGGCGGCACCTGGATAGCAGCGCGGGAAGATGGCTGGTCGGTTGTTTTATTAAATGGTGCTTTTACATTACATATTGCCAACCCGCCCTACCGGCATAGCAGGGGCGCTATCATTCCTGCCATGATGAAAGCCGGGCAACCCGATGCTGTATTTAATGATTTGGATTTGCATAATATCGAACCCTTTACGCTTATTATAGCGGGTCCCGGACTGTTACAGGAATGTCGCTGGGATGGTACACATAAGTTTCAAAAACAACTGAATCCCGAAAGCACTTTTTGCTGGAGCTCGGCTACGCTTTACAACAAGGATCAGCAGCAAACAAGGGAACGTTGGTTTTTAGAAACCTTTCAAAAAGATGGAATTGTAAATATTCAGACACTCATAGATTTTCATGGTACAGCCGGAAAAGGCGATCCAAAGGTTGATATTATGCTTTCCCGTCCCGATGGAATTATTACCGTAAGTACCACCATTGTAAGAAAAAGTGCTGATAAAGTGCAGATGGATTATTGCGATTACCTTAGCGGCCTGAGAAGTTCGCTGCACACGGCTATCGTTGATGCCGTTCCTCAGTTGTAATTATGGAGAACAGAAGTTGGTTACAGAAAATCAGGGAGTGGGAATACTGGCCTTTTCATTGGTTGTATGGTCCTGTTTACCTCATTTTTGTTGGTTATTTGGCAAGGGCGGGTTTCCGGTTCTTTTTTTCGGCTTCTAACCCTACCATTAAAAATGGCGGCTTCGTAATGGAGTCAAAAAAGGCAGTGTACGATATTTTACCCAAAGGCACTTACCCGCCCACCTTGTACTTTGAACCGGGCGTTGCAATAAATCAGCTCATTCAGGAAATAGAAAGTGCGGCACTGCCATATCCCCTGGTGCTAAAGCCCGATATTGGTGGCCGTGGCAGGGCAGTAGTAATTATCCGTCATCAGGAAGAACTCAATTTTTATGTGCCCAAATACGATATGCCTTTTTTGGTGCAACCATGGGTGCATTACAAAGAAGAAGTGGGTATATTTTATGTGAAAAATCCCGGAGAAAAAGAAGGAAAAATTACGGGTATCGTTGGCAAAGCCTTTGGGTCAGTTACCGGGGATGGTACCAGCACTATTCAACAACTAATACTTGCGGATGAGCGATTGAAATTATACATCGAAAGCCTTGCGGAACAACTTGCCGAAAGGTTGCAGGAAGTGGTTCCTGCCGGCAAAAAGGAAATGTTGGTTCCTTTTGGAAATCATGCGCGCGGTACTGCCTTTTTCAATTGGAGCCACCTTGCCGATGAACGGCTGAACAAATGGGCAAACGACCTCGCTGCCCGCATAGATGGGTTTTATTTTGGCCGGCTTGATATTAGATATGACGATTGGGAAGCGCTGTTGAACGATGGCGCTTACAGCATTATTGAGTTAAACGGAGCAGGCAGTGAGCCAACCCATATTTACGATCCTTCGCAATCTGTTTTTTATGCTTGGGGCGAAATTATCAGACATTGGCAAATGCTTTGGAAGGTAAGTAAGGCAAATAGGAACCTTGGACACAAATACATGTCATTTAGCACCGGTTTGCAAATGCTTAAAGATAATGCCGCCTACGAAAAGGCGCTGGATCATTTGCACCAGGTATTATTAGCCCCTCCCCCTGCAAAAGCCAAACCTATTGCTGTTGTTTCCTGAATGTTGCTATATTCGAAACCTAATTCTGCTTGCATATGATGCCGTTGGTTTATGAATATATCGGTACTGCCCTGCTGATACTGCTGGGCAACGGGGTAGTTGCCAATGTTTTATTACCCCATAGCAAAGGAGCAGGTGGGGGATGGATTGTTATCACTTTTGGCTGGGCTATGGGTGTTTTTCTCGGCGTTTTTGTATCATCGGGGGTAAGTGGTGGTCATCTCAATCCGGCGGTAACCCTTACAATGGCCTATCTCGGCCGTATTTCATGGAGTATAGTACCGGGTTATTTGCTGGCACAACTTGCCGGTGCATTTACCGGCGCGGTTTTTACCTGGCTTATGTATAAAAGGCATTTTGACAAAGCCACCGATCCCGATGCCATCCGTGCCATTTTTTGCACCGGCCCGGCCATCCGTAGCTATGGATGGAACTTTGTAAGTGAAGCTGTAGCAACATTTGCCTTTATGCTGGGTGTTTTATTCCTGGCGAGCTCCGAAGGAAACATGGGTTCCATCAGTGCTTTACCCGTTTCACTATTGGTGCTGGGTATCGGCCTTAGCCTGGGAGGTGCCACGGGGTACGCTATTAACCCTGCCCGCGACCTTGGTCCGCGAATCGCTCATTTCCTGCTGCCCATTCCCGGTAAAGCGCATAGCGACTGGAAATATGCATGGGTTCCTATTTTGGGACCTGTTGCAGGTGGTGCAATGGCTACCATAGTTTTTCATTTTATTTCTTAAGACAGTTTCCGTTAAAATGTAAGTGTACGCCGTGGAAATGCGTTAAAACCACTTTTTTAGTCCAACATTATAGGCAGGGAGCTGTTTCTTTGCTCATGGCGAATATTTTTTTGGTTTGGATAGTTACATTTTTTACTTGGCAGCAACCAATTGTAGGTCATGAACTGACTGTGGAGGTAAATAACATAACTTCTGCAAAAGGAAAAATAATGTTTGCACTATTCACCCATCCCCGTGGCTTCCCCCAACAGGCACAAAATGCATTTGCCGTAAAAAGTGTGCCCGCTTCCAAAGGAAAAGTTTTGGTTTCATTCACAGGCATTCCAGCGGGAACCTGTGCCGTTGCCGTTTATCATGATACCAACAATGATGGTAAACTAAACACCAACGCACTCGGAATTCCCAAAGAAGCTTATGGTTTCAGTAATAATGTACGACCCATGTTTAGCGCCCCCTCTTTTAAAGAAGCGGGGATAGTGCTGGACAAATCCCATGCTATTTCAATTGGGTTGAAATAGTGTTATCCACACCCAAACCAAACACTTCAGACCGTGGAAATGAAAAAATTTCAGCAAATTCAGGCAATTTTTGCATTTGAATAACATATTTACATATTTTTATCCACAGATAGGAATTGAGGAATTGATAGGAAGATGATTTAGACTATTGTTCATGGTATCAGGAAAATAGTCACCGGAAATAGGCGGAAGGGGTGAAAAAACCTTTTATGCCACATTAGCTTAATATAAAATTATTGAGATGCCAAGACTTGGAATAGCGGCTTTATGCCTGACACACCTTGAAGATACAAGAAGCTATAGATTAGTTTTTGGCACTTGTAATACAAAAGCATTTATTCAGAAAGTAAACTTTTTCTTATTTTCTTTTCATTCCCTTAGGCAAAAGAAAAGTGGAATTAGACTTTTTTCTTCATTCTTTACGCTTTTGTTGGTTTCCTTCTTATTTACTTCCCAAAGTCACGGTCAGGTATTGGTAAGTTATGAAAACGCTGGTACCTATACATACACTGTTCCTGCAGGAGTTACCATATTAAATATACAGGCATGGGGCGCTGGCGCAAGTGGGCATTCTGTTGGAGTTTCCCAAACAACCCAAGCCACCAGTGGTGGTGGTGGTGGTGCCTACTCTTCAAGTGTTTTACTTGTAACACCTGGCGAAGTATATCAGATAGTTGTAGGCGCTGGGGGAGTTGGGGTTTTTAACGCACCCGGTAATAACGGTGGAAACTCTATTTTCAGGCGAACTTCACCCACACCAAGTGCAGATTTAGTACTTGCAGAAGGCGGATTAACGCCGACAACGGGTACAGATATAGGGTTAGGTGGCAGAAGTACCAACTGTATTGGCCAATTTCGTTTTTCAGGAGGTAATAGTCCCAACCATTCCAATAACAGTACAGGAGGCATGGGTGGCGGTGGTTCAGCATTTTCAAACGGTGTAGGGGGTAATGGAGTACAAACAACTACCATTACAGGTGGGGCTGGTGGCTTCGGCACCGGAGCCGGAGGTAAGGGAGGTGACAGAATAAGCGATGATCTTGTATTACGTAGTGGGTCAGATGGATTAGCTCCCGGTGGTGGTGGTGGTGGCAAAGGGTCTTTTGGTAATGCAACGGCAGGCAGCGGAGCACCAGGTATGGTCGTTATTTCAATACCCAACAGTACAAGTTATAATAATCCGGGCACTTACACATTTACGGTTCCGGCAAATGTTTTCGAGATTTCAGTACAAGCCTGGGGAGCCGGTGGTGGCGGTGCAAGTGCTGCTGCCAATAATACCGATGCAATGGGTGGTGGTGGTGGTGGTGCTTACGCCGGTAGAAAAATTACAGTAACACCGGGACAAACTTTTTCACTTCAAGTAGGACAGGGAGGTGCCCCTGGTCAGGCTGGAACCCAATCCAGATTTCAATCACCTCTGGAAGTAAGAGCTGCAGGAGGTAGCGGTGGATCTTCAAATGGTGACGGAACAAGGGGATTAGGTGGCCTTGCAAGTAGTAGTATTGGTGCTGTAAATTCAGTTTGGGGTGGTGGTACCGGTGGAACAAGGCGGAATCGAACCAATAGTGGTGGTGGTGGTGGTGGTGGGTCAGCGTTTCCCAATGTAGCAGGTAATAATGGGTCTAATAGTACAAGTAATGCAGGTGCAGCCGGAGGCGTTGGTACAGGGAATGGCGGCAATGGTGGTACCAATTCAGGTGGACAAAGAAACGGTCAGGATGGAATTGAACCCGGCGGTGGTGGTGGTGGAAAGGCATCGGGGGGCACGGCCACATCAGGAAGAGGCGCAGATGGACAGGTTGCCATTTCGTGGGTTACTGCCACACCCTATTTAGCAAGATATGTATCGCTTAATACCGGAAACTCTGATTGGTGTAGTGGGGAAGTGCGGCCTGTAAAAATTACCATTGAAAATTCCGGTGTAACCAGTTGGACAAGTGGCGTTGGCAATGGAAGAGTTAATCTCTATTGGTGGTGGAGTAATCAGGTAAGAGGTGATAATCCTGCCATAACCACCGGTGGTTTTGCTAATCTTACCAGTGGTAATGCACAGGAAATTACCATCCCCAACATACCAGCCCCTACAGCCCCGGGCAATTACACACTTAATTTTGATATCAGGGTAGAAGGCAGTTGCTGGTTTAGTGATAATAATAGTGGATGCGGACCCGGGAATGGAACTTATTCATCTGCTCAAATTGGTGTTGGTGTACAGCCAACGGTGGAAGCAGGCACCAACATTACAACCTGCAGCAGTGTAGGTGCAGTAAATATTACTGCGGGCTCATCGGCAACAAATGAAACCTTTGTTATATGGTCATCAACGGATGGAAACGGGCCTGTAGTGGACCCCAACTCCTTAACTACTGCTACTTTTACCCCCGACTCAACCGATATTGCTGCAGGTAGCCGCACCCTTGAAATAATAGCGATTAATGGCGGTTGTACGGCATCAGATACCAAAACCATTTTTATCATAAAAGCCCCGGTAGTTACTGTAGAAGCCAACAGTGAAGTATGTAGTAATATTACACCGGTAAATTTTGCTTCAGGTGCTACGGCAACGAATTTCAGTTCTTTGGTGTGGACAACGAACGGAGATGGTACCCTAAATAATAATACGAATTTAACCGGCGCATCGTATATACCCGGACCACTTGACAAATCAACCGGAAATGTAACCTTTACCCTTACTGCAAACGGATTAAGCGGATGCAGTAATCAGGCGGTGGCAAACAGGATTATGACCATCACGCCTGAACCGGAAGCGATTGCCGGCGCTAATCTTACTACCTGTTCCAACGTGGTTAATTTTAGCGTAGGAACCGACGCTGCTGCCTTTAATTCGCCCGCACAAATATGGACAAGCAGTGGCGACGGACTTTTTTCCAATGCCACATCGCTTAATGGAGCTACCTATACGCCAGGCGCAAACGATAAGATTAATGGTTCGGCAACACTTACCCTTACCGCAGCAGGTAATGGAACCTGCAGCACTATTACCAGAACCAAAACCCTTACGTTTTTACCGGCCCCAACGGTGAATGCCGGTGCTGACGTAGTCATTTGTTCTAATGTTTCCAGTTTTGTAATTGGCACCGGTGCTACTGCCACCAATACCACCAATACTACCTGGACTTCAAGTGGAACAGGGAGTTTTACCAATGCAACCAACCTTACAGCAGCTGCCTACCAACCAAGTGTGGCAGATATTGCAGCGGGGTCTGTAACACTAACGCTTACCGGTACGGGTGTAAGCCCCTGTACAATAGTTACATCAACCAAAGTATTAACCATTACCCCGGTTTTTTCAGCAACGATAAATTATCCCGGGTCACCTTTTTGCCGCAACACCGGACTTGTACCTGTAACAAGAACAGGAACTGAGGGCGGCTTATATACAGCATCTCCCGCCGGACTTTCTCTAAATGCTACTGATGGGTCTATCAATACCGCCGCAAGTACACCGGGAACTTATACCGTAACCTACACCATAGCGGCTTCGGGTGGTTGTAGTCAATTTACTACCACTACTACAGTAACTATTACTCAAGTACCAAGTGCAACAATTGAATATATTGGTTCCCCATATTGTACATCTTTTAATGGGTCTAAGCTGCCAACCCTTAGCGGACAAGGAGCCATTAGTGGCGGTACTTACACTGCTTCACCATCAGGGCTTATCGGGTTCAATAGTGCTACCGGAGCCATTCCTTTAAGTGGTACCGGGCAAAATCAGACTCAGTCGGGTACTTATACCGTAACATATTCAGTTCCAGCGGCAAATGGATGTCCCGCTGTTCAGGCTATAACAGATGTTACCATAACAGTATTGCCTGTACCTTCCATTTCATATGCCGGCACACCTTATTGCGCCAATCTTTCAACAGCCACTGTTACCCTCAGCGGCCCATCCACCGGTTCTTTTACGGCAACACCATTAGGATTAACCTTAAATGCCACCACCGGAACGGTAAATATTGCGGGTTCTATTCCAGGTCCCTATGTTGTTTCGTATAAAATAGAAGGCACAGGTGGATGTAATGATGTAACAAGGACAGCCGCTTTAGTAATTACCCCGGTTCCTATTGCTTCTTTTAGCTATCCGTTAAATCCATATTGTAAGAATGGAGGAAATATAATGCCATCTTTTAGTAATGGCGGCAAAGCTGGTACTTTTTCATCTACAGCAGGGCTTGTTTTTGTTAGTGCTGCAACGGGCGAAATAAATATGGCTGCAAGTACGCCGGGTACCTACACGGTTACAAATACCATTGCAGCTTCGCAGGGTTGTGGAGCCGTTTCCGCTACCGCAAGCATTACCATTACTGCACTACCGGTTGCAGGTTTTAATTTTTCCGGTACACCTTACTGTAGTAATGGCATCAATCCTTCACCTACTTTTGTAATGGGTGGAACTGCAGGTACTTTTTCTTCAACAGCAGGTTTGGCTATTACAGCAAATACAGGGTTAGTAAATCTTGCTGCAAGTACGCCCGGTAGCTACACAGTTACAAATGCATTCCCTGCCGCCAATGGCTGTCCGGCTGTAAGCAGTACATCAGGTATTACCATTACTCCATTACCCACAGCATCCATTGCCTATGCAGGCGGGCCATTTTGTAATAATGTCAGCACACCTATAGCGGTTACCCGCACAGGTACGGGGGGCTTTACAGGGGGCACTTATTCCGTTTCGCCTGCGGGCTTAACCATTGATGCAGGGAACGGCAATATTACCCCGCTCAATGCCCCTGCCCGTGATTACACTATTACTTATACCATTGGTGCAGCCGGTGGGTGTGGCGTGGTAGTTGCCAATACAACGGTTACCATATTACCGCAAGGAACGCTTACGCTAACTTCGGGTGCCGGCAGCAATAACCAAACAAGGTGTATTGATATAGCGCTTACCAACATAACACATGCGTTGGGTGGTAGTGCTACCTTTGCAACGGTTAGCGGTTTGCCCACGGGTGTAACAGGTTCCTTGAATGCCGGTGTTTTTACCATTTCGGGTACGCCTGCGGTTAGTGGGACTTTTAACTATACCATTACTGCAACCGGTAATTGCACGCCGGTTACTGCCACAGGTACGCTCACTATTCAGGCTAATGCCACACTTACCCTGAGTTCCGCAGCAAGCACTGTTATACAAAACATATGTGCAGGCAACCCCATTGTTAATGTAACTTATATCGTGGGAGGCAATGTTACCGGTGTAAATGTTTCGGGATTACCAACCGGGGTTTCCTATAGTTACAGCGGAGGTATTTTGACGATAAGTGGTAACCCAACTGTAAATGGGGTGCATAATTATACGGTTACCACTACAGGCCCATGTATAAATGCCACTGTAAATGGAACCATCCGCAGGGATGCGGCAACACCTGTACAACCAGTTAGTATTAGTGGTCCGCTGGGTTTGTGCCCTCCGCTTAGTGGTGTAGATTACGAAGTACCTGTAATACCTGCAGCGGCTGTTTATAACTGGACTTTGCCCATAGGATGGAGTATCTTATCGGGTGCGGGTACCTATAAAATTACCGTCGCCCTTTCAGGAGCCACCGTTTTTGGACCCAATCAAATTCAGGTAAATGCGGCCAATGGTTGTGGTACAAGTGCTAATCATACGGATATAATTCCGGTAAGTGATTTCGCTGGTGTAACCATAACGCCTGTTCTTCCTGTTTGTGCAGGGGATGTAATTAATCTTACCGCAAACTTTAGTGGTGCAGCTACTTCCGGTTTTTGGGAAAAAGGTACAGGTACCACAGGAAATTTTGGAAATGTAAATAACGGTGTAACCACCTTCACCCCTACCGCAGCAGATATATTAAGTGGTTCGGTAACATTAAAGAATACCACAGATCAAACCGCAGGTCTTTGTGCAGCCGGAACGGATCAAATAACCGTTATCATCAGGCCAACACCCACGGCTTCTATTACGGGAACGACCACCTTATGCGAAGGCGGTAGCACCAACATCACTATAACCGGAACGCCACAAACAACGGTTAGTTATACTGTTAACAATGGACCTACGCAAACCGTAAACCTTGGTGCAGGGGGAAGTGCTATCATTAATAGCGGTGTGCTTATAACAACTACCACTTATCGTTTAACGCAAGTGGCTTATACGTCGGGTACGGTTTGTACCCAAACACTGAATACCAATGCAGTAATAACGGTTAACCCATTAGTAGTGGTTAATGCAGGCAGCAACCAAACGGTTTGTTCCAATGGAAGCATTACACTAAATGGCAGTATTACGGGTGGAGCTAGTACGGGTACCTGGTCAGCAGTACCTTCAGGAGGTTTTGGTAATGCAGGTGTTTTAAATACAACCTACACGCCAACCATTACTAGCGGTAATGTTACACTCACCCTTACATCCATTGATCCTGATGGTGCAGGACCCTGTACCTTACAATCTTCCACCATGGTGGTAACGGTAAACCCGGTTGCTACCATAAATGCAGGTGCACCGATAACCATTTGCCAGGGAAGTACAGCAAGCCTTGCCGGTAGCTTTGGCGGCGGTGCAAGCAGCGTAAGCTGGTCGGGTGGTACCGGAAGTTATTCCAATGCAAACTCACCTGTTTCCAACTATACACCCATTATTAGCAATGGCAGCGAAACACTTACCATTACCACCAATGATCCGGATGGCCCATGCACTGCCGTTTCCGCTACCGTGGCAGTAAGTGTTAATTTGGCTGCAACCGTATCGGCAGGAAGCGATTTAAATATTTGCGCCAATAGTACTGCAACGCTATCTGGCAGTTTGGGTGGAAGTGCTGCATCCGGAACATGGACACGCTCCGGTACGGGAAATTTTAGTAATGCAACGATTCTTAACCCTGTATATACGCCATCTGCCAGTGATGTATCTGCCGGATTTGTTACCCTTACTTTTACAACCAACGATCCTGCCGGACCCTGTACAGCCGCATCTTCCAGTATTACACTTACCATTAGCCCCATTCCGGTTGCAGTGGTTAATGCAGGATCGGCACAGACAATTTGCCAGGGCGATGTGGTAAATCTGACAGGAATTATTGGTGGTGCCGCAACATCCGCTACCTGGTCGGCTCCTTCGGGTGGTTTTGGAAGTACATTGTCGCCTACAACATCTTCACTTATCACTACTTATACACCAGCTATTACCAACGGGTCTGTTATTCTTTCCCTTACTACCAACGATCCTGCAGGACCATGCCTTGCACAGGTATCTACTACAACGATAACAGTTAATCCCGCACCCACCACGCCTGCCAACCCAACCGGCATTTCACCTGCCTGTGCCACTACAACCTTAACCAGGTCGGGAGACCCGGCTGCCGGTACATCTTTTTATTGGCAATACGGGCCAAATGAAAAGTCCGTTTCATTTTCAGGATTAAACCCGTTAGTAGTGGATAATGCTACGGGTAATCCGGTAAATTATTTTATAAATGCCCGTAATAATACTACCGGTTGCTGGAGCCTTGGTACAGGAAGTATTTCCGTTACCGTACATCCTACACCAGCACCACCACCTGCCATTAGTTCCAATCAACCACAATGTGAAGGAAGTACGATTACCCTAAGCCGTGCAGCGGATCCTGGCGGATTTAATTATTATTGGCAAACATCACCAACAGGAACAGGAACGGCTGGCATCAATTCAGCAGCTACCTATACTACTTCTACATCCGGCACTTTTTACCTTCGTTCGCGTAGGATTGCAACGGGCTGTTGGAGTCCTGCAGAGGACATAACAGTAAGCATACTCCCGGCACCGTCTATTCCGGCTAACCCTGTAACACCTGCGGCCGGTTGCTTTGTGGATGGTACTGTTATTACACGCAATGGTACACCGGGCACCAATGAAACCTGGTACTGGCAAACGGCACCGGGTGGTTTCAATACCCTTAATAGTGCTCCCACCAATACTGTATTTACTTCAGGAACCTATTACATAAAAGCAAGAAATAATATCAGTGGGTGCTGGAGTATTGGGGAAGGTTCGGTAACTGCGGTGGTAAATCCAACACCGGCAAATCCTGGCAATCCAACCAGTAATTCACCGCAATGTAATGTAGTAAGGTTAACAAGTAATGGCACACCGCCTGCAAATACATTATGGTATTGGCAAATCACTGAAAACGGCACTTCTGTGGCTAATGCTGCTGCAACTTTTGATGTTACTTCGGCAGGTACTTATTACCTGCGGGCACGCACCAGTAGTGGTTGCTGGAGCACCGGATCAGGTTCGGTAGTAGCTGTTTTTCGTGAGTTGCCGGCTACCCCGGCCCAGCCAACTTCTAATTCACCACAGTGTTTCAACACAGGTGTTACTATTACAAGGGCTAATCCTGCCATCTTAGGTGTAACCTGGTTTTGGCAGGGGACCAATGCCAATGGTACCAGTGAAGCTAATGCTGCATCTTCCCTTAACACCTTGACATCAGGAATCTATTACCTGAGGGCAAAAAGTGATAACGGTTGCTGGAGTGATGCTTCATCAAGTGTGGCCGTTGTAGTTAATCCTTTACCGGCAACACCAACCGGAAGTATTACCGTAGCAGGTAATAACAATTGTGAAGATGTGGGTGCTACCCTTACCAGAACAGGTACACCGGGTGCAGGGGTAAGTTGGTTTTGGCAAACTACAACCAGCGATCAGGTGGAATCTAACAGTACAAACACTTATTTTAGCCAGTTAGCCGGTACCCAGGTATTGTATCTGCGGGCAAAAAATGATCTAACCAATTGCTGGAGTGCCGGGGCTTTATCTTCTCCATCTGTAACTTTACGGCAGAACCCGCTGCCCTTGGTATCTGCTAACTATTGTGTTGGAAATGGAAAGGTTGCGCTGAATGCTACTGCACCATCAGGGTCAAGTTATATCTGGACACCTGTAATACCGGCAACCAATCCAAATACCTTCTCATCCTACTTGGTAGATGTGGCGGGCATATTTAATGTGGAAGTAACTTATTCAGGCGGATGTAAAAGAACTAATTTTATTCAGGTTTCGGAAAACCAGGTTATAAATGGTGATTTTACACAAGGAAATACCGGGTTTACGACAGCGCTTTATGGTTATGTTAATGATAATCCTGCTGTAAATAACGAGCTGATTCCAGAAGGCTATTTAAGCGTAGGTACCAATGGACAAAATTATCATCCAAACTTTTGGGGTATTGATCATACGCGCAACACAACAGGCCCCCGTAATATGTTGATTGTAAATGGAAGGGGCTCGAATTATATTGTGTGGGAGCAAAATGTAATTGTAACGCCCAATACCGACTATTATTTTTCTGCTTACGCCATGAGCGTTAATGTTGTGCCACCATTTGCAAGGTTGCGGTTTGAAATAAACGGAGTACAGGTAGGCACCATTGCAGAACTTAAAGAAGGCCCCAATAATGTTACCAAGGTAAATGCCAATAATTACTGGACAAGGTTTTATAGTGATCCGTTATGGAATTCAGGTTCCCTTTCCGGTCCGGTTACGCTTAGGATAGTAAATCTGGAAACTGCGGAAAATGGTAATGACTTTGCCATTGATGATATTAATTTTGGTCAGCTTTCCCCATTACCTATTCAAAATGTAACAGCAAATGCGCCAACACCTGTATGCCCTGGGGTAGATGTTCAGCTGACAGCCAATTTTACCGGTGGCAAAGCGCCTTACACATTCACATGGACTGGTCCGGATGGTTATAGTTCCAATGTTCAGAATCCTGTTATACCGGGTTCCAGTAATCCAAAGAGCGGGATTTACACTTTTGCAGTTCGGGATGGCTTTGGGTGCCCCGATCGAACAGCTAATACAAACACCATGGCAGTGGCCGATCCTAATATTGGCAGGGGTATGTGGACCGGGGCCTTTAATACAGACTGGTATGATTGCCGCAACTGGGTTAGTGGTACCATACCCACAAGTAATGATGATGTAACGCTTCCTGCTTCGGCTACCGAAACGGTAATAGGTAGAGATTTTCCGGCCAATTCTTATAATGGAAAGGCTTTGGCAAGAGATATCAACATAAGTCGCCCACTTCGCTTTTTAAATACCCGGGATACGCTGGAAGTTTCGGGAATATTAACGATTAACGCCAATACAGGCGAAGTAAATACTGCAAATGGAGGAGATATTACCATTTTTGGAGCAGGTTGGAATAATAACCGGGGCACAAATGGCTTCCTTATAGGAGCCAACAGCAGGGTATCATTCAGAGGAAATGCCCCAACATCTCAATCTATCAGTCACGTAAGCGGAAAAGAAACATTCCATAACCTTACGGTTAATAATACAGGTAGTGCCGTAAATAATGTAATAGCAAACGCTGCGATAGATGTAAATGGAATATTTAATATTACGAATGGCAGGGTATTAACAACATCCACCAACTTGCTTACAGTAACCAACCGGGCAGTTACATCTGTGGTTGGTGGTTCAAACACTGCATTTGTAAATGGGCCCATGGCGCGGCAAACAAATACAACCGCAGAATATTATTTCCCGGTGGGTAAGTTTTCCGCACCTTATGTAAACTATCGTCCGCCATCGGTTTTACCTAAAACAAGTAATAACCATACCTTCAGAGCCGAGTATTTTACTAATACCCCTCCAGATCCTACTATGTATCTTGATCTGATTGCCGGAATTGTAAGATCAGAATGGTGGCAGATTGACAGGACGGCAGGAAGCGATTCGGCAAAAGTGAAATTGCTGTATCTAACACCAACGAGTTCCACCCATTGGCAAGGTCCGCAACCACCGGATAACAACTATGCAGTTGCCATCGTCAAGCATGAGGGTGTGGTGGGAAATGGTTCATGGAACTTTACGCCAGCCTACTCTGCAGATAATTCTTCCGGCTTTGCATTAACAGGTTCACAGCCTGAAGCTATTCCTTGGCATAGTCAAACAGGTATGGGTAGCCCGGTATATTCCAAGTATATGCAAAGCTTCAGTCCGTTTGGCTTTGGTTATGCCTATTATATGCTCCTGCCGATACGCTTGATTTCCTTTACCGGAACCATCGAAAACAAGCAGGCATCGCTGAAATGGACCGTAGCGGATAATGCAGAAGTGAAAAGCTTCAAGGTAGAGCACAGTGCCGATGGAATCCGTTTTGCCGCAGTTGGCGAAGTGCCTAAGGGCAGTACGGCAGCCTATAAGTTCTATCATAATGGTTTGGTGCCGGGCAGTAATTATTATCGCCTTGTGATGAATGGCAGGGATGGTTCTACGCTCTACAGTAATATTGTGGTACTCAACTATGGTTTAATAACCACTACCATTACGGGCATTAAACCTACACTTGTACGCGAACTGACCTATGTGAGTGTTATTTCTGCCAAAAATCAGGCAATTCATACCCGTATATTTGATACAAGGGGCAGGCTGGTAAGAACGGAGAAAACTTCGATGCATCAGGGTCTTAATACGGTGCCTGTGTTAACGCAAAATTTGGCAAACGCTATGTATAATATTGTGGTATTAACCGATGATGGCGTACAGGCAACCTTTAGAATTATGAAAGAATAAGATTTCTTTAAATATCAAAAAAATGTTTGACTTCCGTGTTTCATGTATATCATGAAACACGGAAGTTTTTTTGTCATTAATATTCTAAAAACTTCAATATAATATTACAATTTTTCTTAACTTTATATCCGAAAAAGTCAAAGGCATAAATGATTGCCATATCAGATAGGGAAGTTAATTTTTTACTGATCAGGAATTGTCATACAGGCAGGATATTGTTTAATTAAAACTCCTGTTTATCTAAGGGATTAATAGCATACATATTATCTGGATTGTTTTTATTTAAGATAGTTGTATCTATTTTGGTTTTGATATTACAGGGCAACCTTTACCTGTATGTCACATCTAATGTACTCAACAACTTCTCACGATGGAGAAGAAAAAAAGTCTTCTTATTTCAGAGCCAATAGTTTATTACTGGACACTCCTTCGGGATTAATTAAAAAGTATTTTAATACGCTTCGCCTATTTATTTCTCTATTGCTATTAGGGCTGGTAACGATTGTAAATGGGCAATCATCTGGCATTTTTGAAACCTATGCTATTCTGAATATTAATGGAACCGGGAATCAGTATTATGATTTACAGGCAAATACGGGTAATCCGGATTTTAACGGGGCAAATTTGGGAACATTTTTGCCATCAAGTTCTTTTCTAATTGCAGGTGGACAAAACAAGGTTTGGGTTTGTGGTTCCGATGATGTTATAAATGGTAAAATTCATTACCGGGTTTATAAAGTGGGGCAACCTGCTCCTGCATTTTCTTCTTTTATAGAATTTTTGGATCCGGTATTTAATGAGTTTGGAGCTGCATGTGGAGGCGCGGGTAAAAATCAAACCTGGACAGGTACCTTTGCAGGGTATGACCTTTTAAATGGATTAACTGAACCCGGTAATTATTATCTTGAAGTATTTACCACAGCAGATTATAAAATTAATGGAGTTCAACAGGCAGAACCGCATTATTCAAGCAATGGCGGAGTGAATTTCAAGGCTGAATTCACCCTTTGCAGTATATCTGCGAGTATAGCAGTTACAAATGTACTTTGCTTTGGTAGTGCAACAGGAGAAGCTAATCTTACAGTAACAGACGGTACGGCACCATTCACTTATGTATGGAGCAACGGAGCAACATCTGAAGATATTACAGGCCTTTTGGCAGGAACCTACAGCGCAACTGTGACAGATGACAATGGATGTTCGGCTAATGCAAGTGTAACACTCACCCAACCAGCAGCAGCATTAAGTGTAAGTGCGGTTATTACTTCCAATTATAATGGGAGGGCTGTAAGTTGTCATAATTCTACTGATGGAATTATTCAAGTTACTGCGTCCGGAGGCATAGTACCTTATGAATATTCAAGAGATGGCGGTTTAACTTACCAGACTGACAACGTTTTTTCAGGGTTGGGAAATCCAGCAGGTACCCCGGTATCTTATTCATTCAGAGTAAAGGATGCGAATGGGTGTATTGTTAATACTACCACCAGCATAACCATTACCCCGCCACCTGCTATTAATATACCTGCACTTTCCTTAACTTCCAATTCACCCGTTTGTATAGGCAATACTTTGAATTTGTCTGCAAATCCAATAGGCGGTACTGGTACTTTAACCATGAATTGGATAGGGCCAAATGGATTTGTTGCTTCTAATATTCAAAGCCCTTCGAGAGCGAATATGACCCTTGCAGATGCTGGGAATTACCGTGTTTTTGTAACTGATATAAATAATTGTATAGCAAACCGGGCAACAACAGTAGTTGTTAATCCTGCGCCTGCAGTTCCAATCAATGCGAATAATATTACTGAATGTGAGTTATGGCCTATCCAAACCTTGACAGCGACGGCTACGGCCCCAACCGGGTCAACGATCGTTTGGTATACTGAAGCAACCGGCGGCAGTGTAGTAGCGAGTCCCATAGGTAATACGGTAGGCAGTATTACTTATCATGCAGCATCCAGAGATAATGTAACGGGTTGCGAGAGTTTAACGAGAGCGGCGGTAACCCTAACGATAAATGCTGCGCCTGCAGTTCCTACGAATGCGAATAATATTACTGAATGTGAGTTATCACCTATTCAGACGTTGACAGCTACAGCGACGCCTGCCCCCAGCTCAACGATCGTTTGGTATACTGCAGCAACCGGCGGTAGTGTAGTAGCGAGTCCCATAGGTAATACGGTAGGCAGTATTACTTACTATGCAGCTTCCAGAGATAATGTAACGGGTTGCGAGAGTTTGACGAGAGCGTCGGTAACCCTAACGATAAATGCTGCGCCTGTAGTTCCTACTAATGCGAATAATATTACTGAATGTGAGTTATCACCTATTCAGACGTTGACAGCTACAGCGACGCCTGCTCCCAGCTCAACAATCGTTTGGTATACTGAAGCAACTGGCGGCAGTGTAGTAGCGAGTCCCATACGCAATACCGTTGGCAGCATTACTTACTATGCGGCTTCGAGGAATAATGTAACCGGCTGCGAGAGTTTGACCCGAGCACCGGTAACCTTAACGATAAATGCTGCGCCTTCAGTTCCTACGAATGCGAATAATATTACTGAATGTGAGTTATCACCTATCCAGACATTAACAGCGACAGCGACGGCTCCAACCGGCTCAACGGTTGTTTGGTATACTACAGCAACCGGCGGCAGTGTAGTATCGAGTCCCATACGCAATACCGTTGGCATTATTACTTACTATGCAGCTTCCAGAGATAATATGACCGGCTGCGAGAGTTTGACGAGATCTGCGGTAACCTTAACGATAAAACCCCTCCCTCAAGCCACCCTCTCCCTCGCCGCGTCCTATTGCAACAATGCTGCTACCAACCCAACAGTCGGCGTTAATGTTATTTTAGGCGGTACATTTTCCAACGCATCCTTCTCTTATGTACCGGTACCTGCTACCCCCGCATGGCCTGCAAATGGTTTGGCAATAAATACCACATCAGGATTAATCAATCTGGCTGGAAGTTTGGCTGGCGATTACCTGATAACTTACACCTTTACAGGGGCGAATGGCTGTGTAAATACGGCACAAACCATCGCTGTGATTAATGCTCCACCGCTGGTAACCGTTCATCCCACGCCCACCCTGAATGCCTGCTTAAATTCAGATGCCACATTTACCGCAGATGCAACCGGCAGACCATATCCAACGGTTCAATGGCAAAAAAGGACAACTGGAAATAGTTGGACGGATATTTCAGGGGCAACCAATAGAGTGTACGTAGAAGAAGATGTTAAGAATCCAAATCAAACCACTGAATACAGGGCTGTTTTTCAGAATAGTTGCGGAACTGCAATTTCCAATATTTCGTCAATGACAGTTTCTTCTGCATTAAATATTCAGACGGTTCCTGTTTCACAAACGGGGTGTGGGTCATTGGGTTCAGAAGTTACTTTTACAACAAGGGCGATGGGTGGTCAGGATTTACTTTCCATTTGGTGGGAGGTAAGTAATGACGGTGGCATTACATGGTCACTAGTACCCAATTCTACCACTTCCACCAATACCGGCAATCTGACTTCCACTTTAACGGTGCCGGTTGCAGGAAACCAGCATAATCAGTTCAGGGCAAGGTACCAGAATGGTGCTTGTGAAGACGGGTCATCATCTGCTGTTTTCATGACCGTATTGCCAGACCCTACCATAACCACCATCGCAGATCAATCCGTTTGCAATGGCGCAACGCTTGGTCCAATTGCCATTTACGGCAACTATGCCACATCTTACCAATGGTCGTATCCAGGGCCTTCTATTGGTCTTGCCCTTACCGGAACTTCTCTTGCCACGGGGAATCCTGTTGCAACAGGTTCTATCCCATCCTTTACGGCTGTAAATGCTACTACGGCTAATATTGAAAGAACTGTTACGATTACGGCTGTTTCGACGGGTGGAAATCCCCAAATAACTTGTGTGGGGAGTACACCAACAACTTTTAAAATTATAGTGAAGCCTACGCCTTCCGCACCAACTGCTGAAGCACCTGCAGCATGTGGTCCCGATAATGTAACTTTTACGCCCACCGGGTGCCCGGGAGGTACATTTAGGTACTATGATGGTGCAAATGGTGGAACGCCTCTTGGATCGGGCGCAACATTTACCACCTTTGTTGATGTTACGAGGAATTTCTACATTTCCTGTGTGCAAAATGGTTGCGAAGGGCCCCGAGCCACTATTGAAGCGATTGTTTACCCGGTTGTTGCAGGTACGGTGGGTACTGCCCAAACAGTTTGTGTAGGTGGAAATCCTTCTCCATTAACATCATCAATCCCGGCATCGTTTACTTCACCGTCTATTAAGGGCACCTTAACCTACAGATGGCAGGCTAGTACCAGCAATGATGGGGGTGTTACCTGGTCTGGCTGGACTTATGTAACTGCTGGCGTTACTGATCCGCAAGAACCACCATCTTTCGATCCACTAGAAGGAATTACAACCACTACCAGGTACCGGCGTGAGGTGTTCGCGCAGCGAACAAATGGGCCTGAGCCTAAATTCAAGTGTTATGCCTATTCGAATGTAATAATCATTGATGTAATTGGGTTAAGTAACAAAGGAATGATATCTGGTGGTAATGATTGTGCTGTTTTAACACCACCCACCCTTACCGGAACCCCGGCAACTGCGGTGGGAGGAGCCACACCCATTTACCAATGGCAAAGTAATACCGTGGGTTGCACGGGTACAGGGATTCCCTGGACAAATATTACTGGCGCTACAGGCCCAAGTTATACACCATCGGCAATGCCGTTACAAACCACTTATTACCGCAGATTAAATAGTGTAATCCTTAATGGATTCAATTGCCCCACCACAGCCTTGGTAAGTGATGAATGCCTGGTAATAAATGTATTTGTTGGTGGCAACGAGGCAATATGGACAGGCAAACAAAGCATCGACTGGTTTGATTGCCGTAACTGGAGTACCGGCAGGGTGCCCGATCAGTTTACCAATGTTACCATACCGGCATCTGCAACTTGTAATGTAACCATTGATCCTACCACATCTTATGGTAAGGCTGCGGGTGGCCTTGCATTTGCAAACAATTTTACCATTACCGGAAGGGGACTCCATATGATGAACAATGGCCCTATACATGTATATGGCAACTGGACCAATTCAGCTGGTGCGGCATGTTTTGATGCAGGCAATGGAATAGTAGCTTTTAGGGGCATCAATGCACAAACTATTTCTTGTACATCGGGAGAACAAAACTTCCATAATCTGGTCGTAAATAAACCATCTGCAGGAAATTATACTGCAGGGCTTATGCTCAATAGCCGGGTAAATGTTGGGGGAATCCTATCATTAACCAGCGGTGTGGTAGTTTCAAATGAAACCAACCTCCTCAATATTACCAATTGTGATGTAAGCGCTGTAGATGGTGGTAGCCAAATTTCTTATATACACGGACGCATCCGCAGGTGTACCCAAAGTACCGTCGCATATCTGTTTCCCGTAGGCGATCCGGCCAGGTTAGCAGGTGCTTACCGGCCAGCTTATGTAAAGCCGGAAACAACAGCGCCAAATACATTTACCGCCGAATATTACTCCCCTAATGAAGCATTATTGGACTATAATGGCCTGGGTACCGTTGGCAGTTCGTTGATAGGCGTAATAAATGACGAACAATGGTATGTAAAAGGAGAAAATTGCTCTTCAGATGCTTCCATTGCTTTACCCTATATAAATCCCCCATCCAATGCCAGCTGGGCAGGGATTGGCCCAAATGCACCACCGGTGAAATGCACGGATTGTATGGTAGCTATTGCAGCCAGATACGGTCCATCCCTGGATTGGTACTTTACCGATTTCCCTGATCTTGATGGAGGAACCTTTGATGCATCAAGGCCTGAGTCACTTTATTGGGAGTATAATGGGCTTGTTTGGAGTAAATATATGAACCTGTGTACAAGGGACTCATATTACAGTTTTGGTTTGGGTAAAGTAATTGTTCTGCCCATTCAGCTTATCACATTTTCAGGTGTGCTTGAAAACAAACAGGCACTACTGCAATGGACCGTGGCGGATAATAAGGAAGTAAACAACTTTATTATTGAGCATAGTGGTGATGGAATAAACTTTAGAAAGGCCGGAGAGGTAAAAGCCGGAAATAGTGCCAATTACCGATTCGTGCATAACGGGCTGGTAAGCGGGAATAACTATTATCGTTTGTACATGATAGGCAAGGATGGCACAAAAATCTACAGCAAAGTGGTACTTATTGTTTACAATAGGATTATTACCTCCATTGTAAGCCTGAAACCAACGCTGGTAAACGATCTTACTCAGGTGACGGTTCTATCTGCATGCAATCAGGCTATCCATATTCAGTTCTTTGATACCCGCGGCCGGTTGGTTCGTACCGAAAAAGCACAACTGAAAATGGGTATGAACACAATACCGGTTTATGCACGTGGCTTAGCATCAGAAATGTATATTATTCACATACTTACCGATGATGGTGTAAAAGGAAATTATAAGATTATGAAAGAATAAATCAGGTTAGAAGTACAAAGTTAGAAGTACGAAGTCGGGCTTTTCTTCTATTACTTCGTACTTCTAACTTCGTACTTCGTACTTTAATTCTTGTGTTCCCCTCCATAAATTGCCTCCACCGCATCCTTATATTTCTCCATTACAATCTTACGTTTTACTTTTAAGGTTGGTGTAAGTTCGCCGGTATCAATGGTCCATTCCTGCGGTATCAGTTGAAATCTTTTAACTTGTTCTACCGGGTTAAAATAGTCATTAAACGTATCAACAATTTCTTTATAGTGTTCAAAAACGATGGGTTCTTTTACAGCTTCTGTAAGCGAAGTAAATTTCATGTTATGCGTATGCATCCAGGCACGCAGGTTCGTTTCGCTTGGGACTATAAGGGCACCAACAAATTTTTTGTCGGCACCTACCACCATTACCTGTTCAATCAATGGTGATTCTTTCAGTTTGTTTTCAATAGGCTGTGGTGCCACGTATTTGCCTCCGCTGGTTTTAAATAGTTCTTTCTTGCGATCGGTAATTTTTAAAAACTTCACACCATCAAATTCTTCCCAAATACCAATATCACCGGTACAAAGCCAACCATCTTTTATGGTTTCGGAGGTAAGGTCGGGGCGTTTATAGTAGCCCGCCATTACACTAGGCCCTTTTACCAATATTTCTCCATCTTCAGCAAGTTTTACTTCCTGTCCAATAATGGGCGGGCCTACGGTACCAAATTTCATTTGTCCCGGTGTGCTGCGGTTTACGGTAATTACCGGGCTGTTTTCCGTAGGGCCGTAACCCTCATATATGGGAATACCGCCACCATTAAAAACCCGTAGCAATCTTTCCTGGCAGGCAGCACCGCCGGTAATAATAAACTCAATATTTCCTCCTAATCCTTCGCGCCATTTGCTGAAAATAATACTGTTGGCCACTTTAAGCTGAATATTGTAAAATGGATTTCCGCTTTTAAGGTTATCGTATTTGAGTCCAAGGTCAACGGCCCAAAAGAAAAGCTTCTTTTTCAGTCCGGTTTGTTCATGGCCTTTCGACATAATTTTTTCATATACTTTTTCCAACAACCTGGGTACGGTAGTAAAACCAGATGGTTGCACTTCCTTCAGGTTCTCGCCAATGGTATCAAGGCTTTCGGCATAATATACATGCAGGCCGCTGTACAGGTATATGCTGGTAACCATGCGTTCGAATATGTGGTTAAGCGGCAAAAAACTAAGTACCTTTTTACCCGGTGCCGGTGGAAAGGGAAAACTAGCTACACTATTCAGTACATTGGTTACAATATTACGGTGCGTTAGCATTACACCCTTTGGCTGTCCTGTGGTTCCACTGGTGTATATGATGGTGGCAAGGTTGGTATCGGGAATGGTTTTTTCCAACTGTTCAACCTGCGCCAATCCGATATCCGTTGCCCTGTTGCCAAGGCTGCTCCAATGTGTTGCACCAGGCACTTCATCAAACGTAAATATGCCTTCAAGCGTGGGCACTTCTGTTGCAATCCCCTTAATTTTTTCAAAAAGATCATCGTTCCCTGCAAATGCGTACTTAATGCCGGCATCATTAAAAATAAAGGCCAATTCCAATGGGTTGGTAGTAGGGTAAATAGGACAAAGAATAATCCCTGCCATCTGGCAGGCATAATCAAGAAAAAGCCATTCAGGCCGGTTGGCGCTCAGCAGGGCTACTTTATCTGCACCTTCAGGAGAAAAGTCGCCGCCACTTAGCCCTGATTGCAACAATCCTGCTGCCATCCGGCGGCTGATATTTAATACTTCTTCGGTTGAATACGTGCGCCATTCGCCGTTTTCTTTTGCCGAAAGCATGGGAATATTTCCAAACCGCTCATGACGGTAGTTTATTATATCAAACAATCTTTTTGGTTCGTTCATCATATGACAATTGAAAGGTGATGGTAAGCGCTGTATTTGGTTATTCCCATAAACACAAACGTAATCGTTGGCACAAATTAAAAGGTAAACAGTGAAATAGCCGTCTTTCCTGCTAAAATATTCCTGACACTCCATCAAACATTAGTTTCTTTGCGCATTGTTTATCACTTCAGAAAAAAAATTTCAAACCCCCGGGTTTGATACTTTGAGCTTATGTGGACGCAAATTGCGCATTGGGTGCTCCGATATAGAATTCCTTTGCTGATCATATTAATACTGTTAACAACCTTTATGGGTTATCAGGCTAGTAAACTTAAATTAGGTTACGAGTTTGCCAGAGCTATTCCTACCGATAATCCAAAATACAAGGACTACCTTTCTTTTAAAGCAAAGTTTGGCGAAGATGGCAATGTGCTGGTAATTGGTGTAAATGATGATGCTTTTTTTTCAAATGGCCATTTTGATGCTTATGGGCAAATGCTGCAGAAAATAAAGGCAATACAAGGCGTAGAAGGGATATTAAGTGTACCGGCAGCTATTACCCTGGTAAAAAGCGGTGAAGGTGAAAAGCTAACCACCAAAACCCTATTTCCAAAAGACGATATTTCCGATAGTGCATTACAGTCATCCGCCGCAGCATTTAATAACCTACCTTTTTACAATGGCCTATTGCATAATCCTGCTAATAACGCCTATTTGGCAGGTGCAACCATCAATAAAGGAATTTTGGCTAGTGCCGACCGAACAAGGGTTGTGAATGAAATTATTGCAGCAACCAACGCATATACCCAACGTACAGGGGTACAAATACACCTAAGCGGGCTACCACTTATACGCACACAGGTAGCAGACCGTATTAAAAATGAGATGAATTACTTTTTGGTAGGCTCGCTGGCTCTCGCAGTTATAACGCTCCTCATTTTCTTTCGGTCCATTAGTTCTACCCTTATGAGTATGGTGGTGGTAATTATGGGTGTGCTATGGGTACTGGGTACAATGGTTCTATTTGGCTACAACATATCACTCTTAACTGCGCTTACACCACCTTTAATTATTGTAATTGGCATACCTAATTGTATTTATTTTCTGAATAAATACCACATGGCATGGGAAGCAGAAGAAATTAAAAACCCCCACCTTGACGAAAAACAGAAAAAGTACAATGCGCTGGTACAAATGATTAATAAAATGGGGGTTGTTACCCTGTTTTGTAATATTGCAGCGGCCGTAGGTTTTGCAGTATTTGCCCTTACTGCAAGCGAATTACTAAAAGAATTTGGCGTGGTAGCCGGCATCAATATCATGATGCTGTTTTTCATTTCTCTCATTTTTATTCCTGCTGTACTCAGCTTTTTGCCTCCTCCCAAGGAGCGCCACACCCGCTATCTTAGAAATAAGTTTCTTGAAAACCTGTTGGTGCGCATCAGTTATTGGGTGTTGCGCCGTCGCAAAAGTATTTATGCAATTACAGGTGCCATGATGGTTTTTGCAATCCTCGGCATTTTGCAGTTGAAGTCTGTTGGCTTTATAGTTGACGATTTGCCTAAAACGGATAAGATTTATACCGACCTTAAATGGTTTGAAAGCAATTTTGGCGGGGTAATGCCATTGGAAATTGTGGTGGATACCAAACGTAAAAATGGGGTAACGCGAAACTTGAAGACCATAGAGAAAATGGACTACCTAAGTCAGTTTATTGCAGAACAGCCCGAAATGTCCCGTCCGCTTAGCCTGGTAGAAGGATTGAAATTTGCCAAGCAGGCCTATTATGATGGGGATAGTATGAGTTATATTACGCCCAACGATTTTGACATGGCCTTTTTGGCACCTTATCTGCGAGGCCAATCAGGAGCGGCAGATAGCACCAGCCAGCTTAACAAAATGATGAATAGCTTTATAGACAGCAACAAGCAACAGGCCCGTATAAGCGTAAATATGGCTGATGTGGGTACCGAAAGGTTGCCACAGTTGCTCGATACCCTGCGTGCAGAAACAGACGCCTTGTTCGATACATCAGCCTACACTGTAACTTTTACGGGTAGCAGCATTACTTTTTTAGAAGGAAGCCGGTTTATCATAAATGGCCTCCGCGACAGCATATTCTGGGCTTTTTTACTGATAGCCTTATGCATGCTTTACCTTTTTCGCAATGGGCGAATCCTGCTTTGTTCGCTCATTCCCAATATTATTCCTTTGCTGGTAACGGCCGGTATTATGGGTTGGGTAGGGGTACCGCTCAAGCCAAGTACCGTTCTTGTTTTTAGTGTAGCCCTCGGGATAGCGATTGATGTTACTATACGGTTTTTGGTAAATTACAAACAGGAATTACCCGAGCACCATCATAATATTCTTTCTACCACCGTAGCTACCATCCGCAATACAGGTATCAGCATTATTTATACTTCACTGGTATTGGTGGCTGGCTTTGTCATTTTTATGTTCAGCGGCTTTGGAGGCACTTTTGCACTGGGTTGGCTAACGAGTTTTACCCTTTTGGTTGCCACATTTACCAATTTAGTGTTCCTTCCGGTACTTATGCTCGATATTTTGAAGAAAAAAACATCCATGGAAGGGAAAAAATTATAACTTAATGCATTGATTTACAATCTATTAAATTTAAAAAAGGGCGATGCTGTTAAAATTTCAATAATTATTTTTAAACTGTTGCAACTTTTTCTTTTCTGGCATTGTCTTGTACAATTGCGCCCGCGCTCAATGAACCAACAGAATTTAACTTTCTTTCTCACGCATCTTATCTTTTTGCCATAAAAGGCAATGTATCATTCACACCATTCTGTGTTCAAAAGGTTGTATGCGTTTAGTATTTTTTATTTTTTTTAATCGTTTCAAAAAAAACAGCACATGAGAAAACTGGCACTATTTTTTGCCGGAGCTTTGCTTTTGTCACTTCAATTGCTGGCCCAAAACACTACCATTTCAGGTAATGTGTTGGATGCACGCACGGGAAAGCCAATGGCAGATGTTACCGTAACCGCAACCGGTACCAATGTAGCCCACATTGCAGCATTTCAGCCATTAAATGTTAAAATATTAGTTTTTCCAATGTTTTTTCCAATCAAAATACTGTAGTGGGGTACAGTACAAAATCCTATAGGCTAAGCATATGGGCTTTATTCGTTTTGTAGTACACATG
>JBGSLS010000094.1:0-72934 GCA_041740575.1 Chitinophagaceae bacterium
CAGGTCTAATGCGGACAGGGCTTTTTTTATATTCCGGCCAGCGGGCACCTGGTACTTTTTAAAGGGGTAGCGGTCCAAAGTGAGCAAATTGGCGTTTATGGCCTGGTTGATGATGGCCCGAAGCTGCCGCATATAAATGCCAACCGTGCTGATGGATTTCCCGTTTTTTAACAGGTGGGCTTCATATTCGTTAAGAAAAGCCGGCGTTATATCGTGAATGGTAAGGTTCTTTTTGAAACCATCAATTGAATTGAAGGTAGTATTATAGGAAGAAGCAGTGCCAATTTGTCCTCTTGCTTTCAGGGCGGTGATGTAATTCTCGAACCAGGCCTTTAAGGATGTGGAAAGCTGATTGGCGGTTTTGTTGAAGAATGCTTCTTCGAAGGCAACCAATGAGAATGGCTCCAAACCGGCAATAGTTTTTTCGGCCCTGAGTGTTATCTCTGCCAGCCCCTTTTTGATTTTCTTTAAATCATCATCCCGCAGGTTAGGGCTATTGATTTTTTCCCATTCATCTTTTGTTGCATGAAAACGGGTGGCATACCTTTTTTTGTTAGGCTTGCAAAAAATATTGAGTTTGATAAGGCATTTACCATTGGCATTTGGTCGGGATGCATCGAGGAAAAACGATACAGTGGCTTTTGAAGTATTCATAATTTGGGGTCACACCGGGGGAATGTGACCCCAAATGTGACCTTAAAGGTACGAAATAATACTAAATAACATAGTAATAAAGGAAAGAAAAGGAAGAATGTTTATTGATAATCAATACATTAGAAAATAAAGAAAAGGAAAAGAAGGTAAAGGATGGTGACTGTTAATCAGAGGGTCGCTGGTTCAAGTCCAGCAGGGGGAGCTTGATAATTAGGCAGTTATGAATTAAAATTCATAGCTGCTTTTTAGTTATATGTACTATTTGTATATTTTATACTCTTCTGGTTCCAATTTATTTTATGTTGGGATTTCTACGAATGCTTTTTCCCGAATAGAATTGCATAATACAACCGACCGGGATACATTTACTTCAAAACATCGTCCATGGGAGATGGCAGCTTTGTTTGTATGCGGAGAAACTGAAGGAGAAGCGAGGAAAGTGGAACACTTCATAAAAAAGCAAAAAAGTCGTCGTCTTATTGAACAATTAATTGAACCTGATTTCCGGCCAACGGGTCATTTAGCTCAGTTGGTTAGAGTCCCGCACGTGCGGGATTAATCAGAGGGTCGCTGGTTCAAGTCCAGCAGGGGGAGCTTAAAAATCAAAGCGTTACGAATAAAATCGTGACGCTTTTTTATTTATGTGACCCCAAATGTATTTGTTTGAATCTTGCAAATTATTCCAGGCTTCTTGAAAAAGAAAGAATATTTAAATGTATTTTTCGTTAATGCAATACAATAATCTAATCTAAAGCCGACTTTCAATATAAACCATATTCCGTTGGCTTCGGAGCACTCGGATGGTTTATTAAATATAAGAAAATAAATTAAGTATAAGTTATGATAACTTACATTAAGACGCAAAAGTTGTAATGTTGGATAAATCGATTATTTTTGTCTGAACTTAAAACATATAAGAACGGAGATTGGTTAGAATATTGGATTTTTTTCGAAACAAAAGTGTAAGTGCTTCTATTTAAAATTTCAATATTCAATTTTCTTGACTTTATATAAAGCATCAAATTTCACCCAATTGATGATTCCCGAAAAAACATGTTTATAAATTACACTTTGTTCTTTTATTACCAACGGCTTCCTATTCATAGGTTTAAGGGAAATCATTGCTTATTTGTATGCCTGTTTTTATTTTTTACAAATCAATATTCTTTTAGTCAAACAGCAGATTTTTCTTTCACGCCTGTGAATGGAAATTTTTGCGCCCCTACTCCCATTAAATTTCAGGCTACTTTTAGTGAGACGCCGGTGTCTTTTTATTGGCAATTTGGCATACCAGGTGAGGAAAGTGATCAACCGGAGCCCACATATATTTATAGTATTCCAGGTTCCTACACAGTAAAACTTATCGTGCTGTATGAAAATACTATCTATGAAACCCAAAAAAATATAGGAATTTTTGGGTCGCCTAACATAGTTATAAAACCCAATGCAAACTACCTATGCAAGCCGGGTATTATTAATTTTGAGCTTGCAAGTAATGTAAGTCTTAGTCGTGTATTTTGGGATTTTGGCGATAATCAAAAAGATACCACTATCGGTGAGAATGATACTTCACATACATATCTTGGATTTGGCAACTTTAATATTGTTGTTAATTCAACAGATATAAGAGGATGTAAAGGAGTTGCAGAATCAAATGTCACTATCCAAAAGCCTCCTGCCATACTATTTGATTCTGGTGCCAATGGATGTTCGCCGATTAATGTATTCTTTTCTGCAAAGGTATCTTTACCAGCTGGCAGTAGTATAAACAGTTATGTATGGAACTTTGGTGATGGAGGTCCTTTGGTTACAACAAACACAGACAACATATCCCATTTATATACAATCCCCAATTCTTATACAACAACGCTGGAAATTACTACTTCTGATGGATGCTCCAATAGTTACAAATTCCAAAATATTAATGTGGGTGTTGAGCCAACGCAAACTTCCATCATGGTGTTGAAAGATACCATCTGTTCATCTGAAGAAGCAATTTTTACAGCAACATCCACCGGAGCTAAAGGATTTCTATGGGAAATTTCCAATGGTACATCCATTAATACAAATTCTAACAAGCTTGTTTACAAGTTTAATTCACTTGGAACTTTTAGAGTAAAGGTAACTCCTGTTAATAATGGATGCAAAGGAACTGCTGATTCTCTATCAATAGTAGTTAGAGGAGTTATAGCAAATTTTAGGGGTGTAAATACATGTAGTAATAGAAACAGGTTTGAATTCAGATATACAGGTTCCGGAAACCCCAATAATTATAAATGGTTTTTTGCAGATACATTGTTAGGTTCAACATCAGTCAGGCCTGTTCACCAATTTCCGGTTCAGGGTGTTTTCCCGGTTACTTTAATTGCTGGTAATAATATATCCGGATGCTTTGATACCGCCCGGGTGAACATTTTTACAGGCCAGCCAAAAATACAGAATCCTGATACATTTGCATGTATTGGTAATTCAGTTACCATGCGAATAGCAGATACATATCCCAATGCAAGAACGCTTTACACATGGGTCGTTGGTGGTAATAATCTTACTGGTATAAGGGATTCAATTATTACTCATAAAATTACTTCGCCTGGTATTTTTACCAATAGCGTAGTAATCAGTAATGGACAAGGATATTGCAATGATACCTTGTTTCAAAATACAAGCTTTCGGGTTGCAGGACCATCTGTATCTATAAGTTTTGATTCATCTATTTGTTTTTCAGATACATTATTTTTTGAGAACCACACCACCACTGCTTTTTCTATTGATCCGGTTGTAGAATGGATTTGGAATTTTGGAGATGGCTCAACCAGTAATATGGAAACCCCTCTTCCCTATGTGTATAAAATGAACGGGCTTTTCCAGGTAAGTCTAAAAGCTAAAGATGGAAACGGCTGTGTTGATAGTACCATGCAACAGTTAAGAGTAAATCGGTTACCCATTTTAAAGATTTTATCACCAGATGGTCTGGTTTGTCCTGGTAAGGATGTATCACTTGAAGCACTTCATACATCACCCGTTTTTTGGAGTCCATCTAACCTTTTTAATTGTGATACCTGTTCCACCGTTATCGTTAATCCAATAGCGTTTACCAGTTATAATGCCATGGCAGTAGATACTTTTGGTTGCAAAACCAATCAGTCATTTTCGATTGATGTGTGGCCTGATTATTCTCTACCCCCCAATCTTCTTAGAGATACAGGCATATGCATTGGTAATAGTGTTCAGTTTGATTTACAACTGAATGATAAAATTATTAGTTGGGCACCCGTTACCGGACTATCAGCTATTAATATTGCAAATCCATTGGCAACACCACAGGTAACAACTACCTATACGGCTACTATTTCAGATTCAGCGGGTTGTTTTGTAAAATCATTATCGTCAGTTGTGGAAGTATATCCTCTCCCAGAAATTGACATGGGCCCTGATTTATACATGCCATTTAATACCCCTTTTACCATAAGGCCAACATATAGTAGCGATATCGTTTCCTATAACTGGCAACCTGCAGGTTTATTAAGTTGCAACAATTGTCCTGAACCTTCGGGAGTAGCTTTGGAGACAAACACATTTTTTGTAACCACCACAACCGATAAAGGATGTAAAGACTCTGCAAGTATTCTGGTTTCCATTGAATGTACAGAAGATAACCTTATGATGCCAAGTGCCTTTACCCCCAATAACGATGGATTAAATGATTTTTTCTATCCAATAACCAAGGGGAAGCCGACTGTAACAAGGTTTTTAATCTATAACCGGTTTGGGGAACTGGTGTTTCAACGATATAATTTCGAACCTAACATCCGAACACTTGGTTGGGATGGTACCTATAAAGGGAAGGTGCAGCCATCGGGTAGCTTTATTTTCATTATCGAAACAGAATGTTACCAAGGTGCATCTACCAGTAAAAAGGGTAGTCTTATGTTGTTGAGGTAAAGGTCTGAAGAATAAACATAATTCCGGATGTTAGCCTTTCTCAAACCGTTTCGTATTATTTTTCCTTAATCTCCTCATACTGAATGTATTCTCCCCCTAAATCAAATTTGGGTTTTTCACTTTCTGGAGAATTTGGGTAAGCACCATAACTTTCAGGATTTTGCATATTTTCCTGCATAGATTGAAAATGCTTTTTGACCTGGCTGGTAGCCTTATAAACAGGCCATAAAAAACCGGTGACAAACCGATAACCAATGTAAAGCAGTATAGCCACAAGAACGTATGACATAGTTGTGCAAAATTAATTATACAAGCATTTCATTGCTGTTAAAATTGAAACTTTCGCCAGGAGTATACAAACCCAAATCAAGGAAATTAGCATTATATAGGTTTTTTTTGGTCAAGAAATCTCTATCTCCTACATTTGCACCGGATTTGATGGAAGAAAGGGAACGGAGACCGTTCCCTTTTACTTTACCCCTAAAGGATATCCATCTTTCAAAAGGAATTGAATTTAACAAATGTCACAGGAATCTAGTAAAGAAATTATTGAACAAATATTACATCAAATTCTGACCGAATTACCTGATGTTTTTTTGGTGCAGGTAAAAGCCAAACCTGCTGATAATATTAAGGTTTTTGTTGACACAGATGCTGGAATCAGCATTGACAGGTGCATTAAAATTAATCGTGGGCTATATGCTAGGATTGTAGAAATGGGCCTGTTTGAAGATGGCGCCTTCTCGCTTGAAGTAAGCAGTCCGGGGGTTGGCGAACCAATTATCCTTAACCGGCAATATGTAAAGAACATCGGAAGGTGGCTGGTAATTAACCTGAAGGATGAGAAACAGTTGGAAGGGTTATTAACCGATTGTACGGAAGATGGGATAGTGCTGGAAGAAGTGAAAGGAAAAGGGAAAAAACAAGAAAAGATTACACATACTGTTCTTTTTGATGATATTAAAAAGGCTGTGGTAGAAGTGAAAATTTAACATTCGTAAATTGAAAATAGAAAATGGCAAGTATTAACCTGATTGAGGCTTTCCAGGAGTTTAAAGATGCGGAAAACATTGACCGGCCTACGTTGATGAAGGTAGTAGAAGATGTATTTAAAACGCTTTTACGCAAAAAATTTGGCGCTGATGACAATTTTGACGTAATTGTAAACGCTGAAAAAGGTGACCTTGAAATTATACGGCGCAGGATGATTGTGGAAGACGGAGACGTAATGGATCCGAACGAAGAAATTGCCTATAGTGATGCTATAAAAATAGAGCCTGACTTCGAAGTGGGAGAAGAACTGTTTGAAGAAGTTGACCTGTTTGATTTTGGGCGTAGGGCCATTCTTGCTGCTAAGCAAACCCTTGCCAGTCGTATTGGTGATCTTAAAAAGAACTTACTCGTTAAAAAATATGCCGACCGTGTTGGAGAAATCCTGAGTGCAGAAGTTTACCAGGTTTGGCGAAAGGAGATATTGTTGCTTGACGAAGAAGGCAATGAATTATTACTACCCCGTAGCGAGCAAATTCCCCAGGATTATTTTAAAAAGGGTGAACCCATTCGCGCGGTGGTAAAGAAAGTTGAACTTAAGAATAATTCACCGGTTATTATACTAAGCCGAACACATCCTTCTTTCCTTGCAAAATTGCTTGAAATTGAAGTTCCCGAGATTTTCGATGGTCTTATTACCATTCGTAAAATAGTTCGTGAACCGGGTGAAAGAGCCAAAGTAGCAGTTGAAAGCTTTGATGACCGAATTGATCCGGTAGGTGCGTGCGTGGGAATGAAAGGAAGCCGTATTCATGGCATTGTGCGCGAATTGAAGAACGAAAACATTGATGTAATTAATTTTACCAATAATATAAACCTGTTGGTTCAACGCTCGCTTACACCTGCGAAAATTACCCGTATGGTAATTGATCAGGAACGTAAGCATGCCGATGTGTATTTGCCACCCGATCAGGTAAGTCTGGCAATTGGGAAACGTGGGGTAAATATTAAACTCGCCTGTGAACTTACAGGGCTGGAAATCGATGTATTCCGCGATATAGAAGAAGAAGATAGTTCTTTTGACGTGGGGATTGATGAATTTAGCGATGAAATTGAGCCATGGATTATTGAAGAATTAAAGCGGATTGGTTGTGATACGGCAAGGTCTGTAATGGCATTGAGTGCGGAAGAGTTGGAGCGGAGAACAGACCTGGAAAAGGAAACCATTGCTGAAGTGAGAAGAGTTTTGCAGGAAGAATTGGATGCAGAATAAAAACGATTACTTGTTATTTGGCGGGTATTGGGTTACTTGCACCTAATTTTTGAATAGTTATTAAAATAAACCATGAACCGGCTGTAAAAGGGACGGTTTCGGAGGAGTGAATGTCAATAGAAACAAAATTACCACGCTTGTTGGCTGCGGCTAAAGAATTTAATGTTGGTCAGGATACCCTCATTGACTTTTTAGCCCTTAAAGGATTTAGTCGCGAAGAGCTTAAGCCTACCGCCAAATTGTCGGTAGAAATGTATGATGCCCTGCAGAAGGAATTCCAGGGTGATAAGGTGGCCAAGGCAAAAAGCGATATGATCGACTTGCCTAAGGGCGCATCTGGCGAAGCACGCAAGCGTAGGGAAGATGAAGAAATACATTTCAGGAAGGAAGAGAAAAAGGTAAGTCACGATAAGGATAAGGAAGTTATTGGTGAAATAAAACCACAAGCCCCTCTTATTGAGCCTGAACCAGTTGCACCTACCCCTGTACCCCAGGAACCTGAAATACCGGTTGCACCGCCTCCACCTGTGGAGCCTGTGATAGAAGAAGTTCCCGTGCAAGTGCAGGAAGTAATTGAACCTAAGCCCGAACCACCTATTATTGAAACTGTTTTAGAAGTCCCTGTAGAAGCTACGGTGGAGCCGGTTGCGGAAGTTCCTACAGTTCCTGAAACCCCAGTTGTTGCCGAAGCACCCGAAGTAGTAAGGCTGGAAGCGCCTGAATTGGAAGGACCTAAAATTCTGAATAAAATTGACCTTTCAACTATAGATTCAAGTACAAGACCAAAGAAGGGTGCTGCTAAAACTGCTCCTTCTAAACCAGAACAAAGGCAACAACCGCGACCAACGCAACCTCCCATTGTACAAAAGGCACCTGTAACAGCTCCACCGCCACCTGTGGTGTCGGAGCCTATTGTGCCTGAAGCGCCAATTATTACCAATATTGCTGCCGAGCGTCTTACAGGCCCTAAAGTAATTGGCAAAATTGAACTTCCGGTAGATAATGATACGCGTCCTAAAGGACCTTCGGAACGCGAAAAAAGAAAACGCGCCCGTATACCCGTTGCCCGTAAAGAAGGACAACAAGGTGGGGGGCAGCAACAACAACGCCCTGGCGGCGGACCTCCGCAACGCCCTGGCGGTGGGCCTCCTCAGCGACCGGGTGGCGGTCATCCGGGCGGCAGACCTCCTGGTGGTTCAGGACCTATCAATCGCGGCCCTGGTGGTGGTGTCGGAACGCCTCGTCATGGCGACAACCGAAATACAGGACGCGGCCCAAGAGAAGATAAAGTAATCGACGAAAAAGAAATACAGCGTAAGCTACAGGAAACCCAGGCGCGACTGAGTGGTGGTAACAGACCAGGAAAGGGCATGAAAGCCCGTGCCCGTCGCGATAAACGTCGTGAAATGGCCGAAGCTCAGCATGATGGTGAGCAGGATAGCCAATTGGAAGTAACGGAATTTATAAGTGTTAGTGAACTTGCTTCGCTAATGAATGTAAATTTTGCCGAAGTAATCGGCAAGTGTATGAACCTTGGTATCATGGTATCCATCAACCAACGGTTGGATGCAGAAGTTATTGAACTGGTTGCCGCAGAATTTGGATTTGATGTGAAATTCGTGGGACTGGAAGATCAGGACATGGATGACGAGGACGATGATGATGAAGAACTGGAAGACATTGAGCCCCGCGCACCTATTGTTACCATTATGGGTCACGTTGACCATGGTAAAACATCCTTGCTTGACTTTATCCGGAAAGCCAAAGTGGCAAGTGGTGAAGCAGGTGGTATTACACAGCACATTGGTGCATATGAAGTAACTGCCCCTAGTGGTAAAAAAGTAACCTTCCTGGATACACCGGGTCACGAAGCCTTTACAGCCATGCGTGCACGAGGTGCCAAGGTAACAGATATTGCAGTAATTGTAATTGCAGCAGATGATGCAGTGATGCCGCAAACCAAGGAAGCTATCAGCCATGCACAGGCTGCGAACGTTCCAATGATTTTTGCCATCAACAAAATAGATAAGGACGGAGCCAATCCCCAGAAAATTTACGAGCAATTAGCCAATATGAACTTATTGGTTGAAGAATGGGGTGGTAAATTCCAAAGTCAGGAAATAAGTGCAAAGCAGGGTCTTAATATTGATTTACTGCTTGAAAAAATATTGCTTGAAGCTGAATTACTGGATCTGAAGGCCAACTCCGAAAAATTGGGAATGGGTACAGTAATTGAAGCAACACTTGATAAAGGCAGAGGCTACGTTACAACGGTACTTGTACTCAACGGTAGCCTTAAAATTGGTGACGTAGTGGTAAGTGGACCTTATTTTGGAAGGGTTAAAGCCATGTTCGATGAGCGGAATGAAAAAGTAGAAGTTGCAGGACCTGCCAGCCCTGCCCTAATCCTTGGCCTGAATGGTGCACCGCAAGCAGGTGAAAAATTCAAGGTGTTTGAAGATGAAGGCGAAGCTAAGCAAGCTGCATATAAACGTGGTCAAATACTGCGTGAGCAGGGAATGCGTACCCGTAAACACATAACCCTCGATGAAATTGGTCGTCGTTTGGCATTAGGCAACTTTAAGGAACTCAATGTAATCATCAAAGGTGATGTGGATGGTTCGGTAGAAGCACTAAGCGATAGCTTACAGAAGTTGAGCACTCCGGAAATTGTGGTGAATGTAATATTGAAAGGTGTTGGTGCCATCAGTGAGAATGACGTTACATTGGCTAGTGCATCGGATGCCATCATTATGGGCTTTAATGTGCGACCAAACCTTCAGGCTTCAAGGCTTGCGGAACAGGAAGGCATTCAGATTAAACAATACTCGATTATTTACAACGCTATTGCCGATATTAAGAGTGCAATGGAAGGCTTACTGGAACCGAAGATTGAGGAGAAGGAAGTTGCTACCGTTGAAATAAGGGAAGTATACAAATTTGACAAGGCAACTGTCGCTGGTTGTTATGTACTGGATGGCAAGCTTAAGCGCGATGCGAAGATTCGCCTTTACCGCGATGGGGTGTTAATTTACCCACGTACCGAAGGTGTTTATGCCGAACTAGGTAGCCTGAAACGCTTTAAGGACGACATGAAGGAAGTTGCAAGTAACTACGAGTGCGGACTTACGGTTAAAAACTTCATTGATATTCAGGTAGGTGATACCATTGTGGCCATTGAAGAAGAAGAAGTTAAGAGGACTTTATAGTAAATGTTGAATAGAACAAAATGAATTGTAGATACTAATCCCGTGGAGCAAAGGCTTTGCGGGATTTTTACAATGTTAAAATCGGTTTATAATGTGGCATATCGTACCTAAACATGGTACTTTTGAATTCTTAGCGCAATTTATGAAGGTGATAAAAAAAACAGGAGTGCTGGCTTTGCTGGCTTGTGTGTTGGGAATCAGCAGTTTTGCCCAAACAAAAAAAATAGTTGCAGATAAGATTATTGGAAAAGTGGGAGACCGCATTGTTCTTAAGAGCGATGTTTCCAATGCAATTGCTGATATTGAAAGGCAGGGTGGTGATTTGCCGCCTGATCCTGAATGTATCGTGCTTGAATCGGAGCTTATTAAAAAAGCCTTGGTATTACAGGCCGAAAAAGATTCAATTACTGTAGAAGACGAGGAAATAGAATCTCTTATCGATAATCAGATCAGGGGCTTTATGCAAATGTATGGAAGTGTACAGGCGTTGGAAGAAATTGCCGGTAGAACCGTATACCAATTAAAGGAGGATTTTAAAGTTCCATTTCGTGAAAGAGAACTTGCGAATAAAATGCGTGGCCAAATACTTGGGAATGTAAAAATTTCACCGGTTGAGGTAAAGGCATATTGGGAAGAAATTCCAAAGGATAGTTTACCCTATTATGAAAGTGAGTTGGAAGTGGGACAAATTTTGGTTTTTCCCAAAGCTGACAGGGATATAGAAAGCTATACAGCAAAGCAACTGAACGATATAAAAAAGCAAATTGAGAGCGGTGCTAAAAGGTTTGACCAAATGGCAAAGGCTTATAGTGAAGATCCCGGAAGTAAGAATACCGGAGGTCAATACACCCTAAACCGCGAAGATAAATTCTGGGACCCTGTATTTCTTAATACAGCTTTTAAATTGAAAGAAGGTCAGATCAGCAATGTAGTTAAATCAAAATTTGGTTTGCATATCATTCAATGTGTTAGCCGTTCCGGCGATGATGCAGTGGTAAGGCATATATTAATGGTGCCCCCTGTTACCGATGATGAAATTAAGGGCGCAATAGATATGCTGGATAGTGTAAGGGCAAAGCTTATGACCGGGGGAACAACCTTTGGGGAAGCTGTTGCTAAATATTCCGACGATGAGGACAAATTTAGTGGTGGCTGGATAATGGCACGGGATAATGGTACTCTTATTACTATTGATCAACTTGATAAAGAGCTTATACCCCTTTTGAAAGATCTTAAACCCGGTCAATATTCACAGCCAACTCCTTTTATTACGGAACAAGGTAAAAAAGGTGTACGCTTGTTGTATCTGCGCACGCGAACCGAGCCTCATATTGAAAATATGAAGGATGATTATAACAAGATTGCAAGTCGTGCCCTTGATGAAAAGAAACAAAATGTATTGGAGCGTTGGTTTGATGAAAAGATAAAGAATTACTTCATTTATGTGGATCCCACATTTAATACTTGCGAAGCTTTAAAGCCCTGGATGGATGCAAGTGCACGGAATTTTTCTAAAAATTAAATTGGATTAAGCCATAAGCTTAAAAGGGTAAAAGCGCCTTTCATTTTTTAATGAAAAGCGCTTTTACTTTTTTTTGACAGTATTTTAATACTGCCATTTCCTGTGGGTGTATGTCCCAAGGTGTCGGGGGCCTAATATGTGTGTAAAAGGGTTGAAGGAATATGTGTGTGTGTTATTTGCCCGGCAAAGGTGCCATAGTAATGTAAATAAATTGTTATGGATTTTACCTGATTTTATTAAGCATAAATACGTGAAATTTAAAGTATAAATACGTATTTATATTAATTCTATATTGCGTTAATTTGTCACTTTCAACTACTAAAATCTTTTCTTTATGTCAAAACATCGTATTCCACGTAGTAAAGCACGTGAAATGATTGATAAGTTTAAAAAAAGAAGGGGGCAAGGCCCTGCCAAACCACTTCCTTTATTACCAGATGGATATGTTTTTGAAGCAAAGGAAGTAAAGGAATTACTGGATAATCCGGCTGCGCATTATTTCATAATTAGTCTTGGTATTTCGGAATCACAGGAAAAGGGGAAACCGAAAGAATCCATATCACCTATACTTTGTGTTGCAGATAGTGAGTACAAGATTCTTTCAGGTGCTGCCGAAGCAACTGCTGCAAGGAAAAGCACATTTCTCGATATTTCGGGTGGGGCTGCTGCCCTAAATGCCGATGATAATAATGATGATGATGGCGGATTTCTTGATGAGTCCAATCCATACCCACCTCCACCGATTGGCCCATAATTTTTGTTCCAACCCTATACTATAATCCGGCGCCATGGAAATAAGCCAACATATTACATTACTGATAAGCATATTAGCCCCTTTGGTGCCCTTTTTACTGGGTCTATACCGATATAAAAAGACAGACGGTTCGTATTATCCTTTTATTGCCGTTTTGGGTTGCGCGGTATTATCCGAAACATACCGTACTATTCAGCTTTATAACTATTATCAAGGGTTGAATTGGCCTGTTGGGATTTCCACTATTGGCTATAACCTATATGTGTTAGCCATAGGATTGCTTTACACGATATTGTTTTACAAGTGGGGACTTTTCGAAAATAAAACAAGGCCATATTATCTTGTACTCATTATACTTTCACTTGCCTGGGTATTTGATCACCTTATAATAAATGGAAATCGGATATCAAGTCCTACAAAATATTACAGGTTATTCTATTCCTTGTTGCTTTGCTTGTTTGCTATTTCACATATTAATAAGCTAATTGTATCCGAAAAGCATAGTCTGCTGCGCAATGCTTCATTTCTAATTTGTCTTGGATTGTTATTTTTCTTTGTGCCCTACATTATTATTGAAGGGGTATTTTTATTCTCTCCCAAAACATCCCCTGATTTTTATATTTCGGTTTATCAAATCAGGGGAAGGTTTAATCCGCTTATCTATCTTATTTTTACGGTTGCCATATTATGGATACCTCCGAAAAAGCCATTTATTCAGCTCTCCTGATTGCCCTGGGCATAGTGGGTATTATATTGCTGTATTTTATTATTTCAATTATAAGGCAGCAGCGCCGGTACCGCGAAGTATCGCTGGCAAAAATTAATGCCGAGATTACTACATTGGAAAACGAACGAAAAAGGATAGCCAGTGACCTGCATGATGAAGTGGGGCCACTACTGAGCGCGGTAAAATTGCAAATAAATCACCTCGATATATCGGCCGGCGGACAGCAAAAGGAATTGGTTGAAAAATCAAGTTTGTATATCGATGATGTAATTAAAAAAATGCGGGAGATTTCAAATGATTTGCTTCCAAATATTTTGGTTCGAAGGGGGCTGCCTGCAGCTGCAGAAGACTTTATTTCAAAAGTTACCCATAGTACACCGCTGCAAGTAACCTTTGAAAATGACCTTAAAGAAAGAATAGGGTTAGAAAAGGAAGTGAACCTGTATCGCATCATTCAGGAAGTGGTGCATAATACCTTGAAGCATGCAAAAGCAAGCCGGCTTAAAATCAGGATTTCGCAACAAGATGGTATGATTGTAGTGGCAACAGCCGACGATGGCGTAGGATTACCTGAAAATATTCATCAACGCAAAGAAGCTGGGCTCGGACTGCTAAATTTGCAAAGCAGGACCGATGTGATGGGAGGGGAGTTTAACTGTAAATCGGCACCCGGTAAAGGAACCAGCTACCTTTTTGAAATTCCGCTGGCATAAACAAGATGCAATTATGGTACCTGGTAATGGAAAAATAGGTTTGGTAATGGCCGATGATCATGCCATCTTCAGGGACGGATTTCGACTGATAACCAGTTCCGACGCACAGATTACGCTGTTGGCGCAAGCTTCCAATGGAAAGGAGTTGTTGGATTTGGTTGAAAAATTCCAACCCGATGTTGTGGTAACTGACATTAAAATGCCCGAACTGGATGGAATAGGCGCTACCAGAGCCATTGTTGATAAATGGCCGTGGGTAAAAGTAATTGCACTTACCATGTTTGACGAAGATGACCTGATTATGGAAATGCTGGAAGCAGGTGTAAGTGGTTACCTCCTAAAAAATGCAAATAAAGAAGAAGTACTTGAAGCTATTCACACAGTGAGTGGCGGCGATCCTTATTACTGCCATACTACAAGTGGTAAATTGATGCGGTTAATTGCCAAAAATAAATACCATGCATTCAGGCGCCACGAAAAGGCAGAATTTACCGAAAAGGAAATCGAAGTGATACAGCTTATTTGTAGCGAGCTTACCAATAAAGAAATAGGGGAGAAACTTTTTTTAAGTGTGCGTACGGTGGAAGGAATCCGGTTGAAAATATTAGAAAAAATGAAAGTAAAAAATTCTGTTGGTTTGGTTATATATGCCATTCAAAATGGAATTTATAATATCAAATAGCCTAAAGGAAAGGGATGTATAAGTTATAAAAAAAGGGGCATCACTGCCCCTTTTTTTATAACTTAATTTCTTCACCCTGGTTGTCCAAAAATTTGAATTGAGTAAGGTGCAATGTATTGGTGGGCAATATTTTTAACCATTGCTTAAACTGCATACTCCATTTCATTCGCATGCTGGGAAAGCCTTTTACCAAATATGCTGCAAAAACAGGGTGCACCATTAAGGTTAATCCTTTGTGACCATGGGTTACCAGGTATTCAAGGTTTTTTACCAATTCATCTTCAAACAAAAGCGAGCTGCTTATTTTTCCGCTACCGTGGCATGCAGGACAGTTTTCATCTGTTTTGATATCAATTTCGGGTTTCATCCGCTGCCGGGTAATCTGCATGAGCCCAAATTTGGAGATGGGCAAAATGCTATGCCTTGCCCTGTCGGTGCGCATAAACTCTTCCATTTGTTCGTGCAGCTTCTTTTTATTATCTGGTAATTTCATATCAATGAAATCTACCACTATAATACCCCCAATATCACGAAGCCTGAGTTGACGGGCAATTTCCTGTGCAGCTTCAAGATTGGTTTGCAGGCTGTTTTCCTCCTGGCTGTTTCCTGCGCTTTTGTAACCGCTGTTTACATCTATTACATGCAACGCTTCAGTATGCTCTATTACAAGGTAAGCACCACTATGCAGGCTTACTGTTTTACCAAATGAAGCCTTTACTTGCTTAGTTACACCATAGGTGTCAAAAATGGGCGATCCATTTTGGTAAAAGTTTACAATATCTGCCTTTTCAGGAGCTACCCTTTGTATATACGCTTTTGCTTCTAAGTAAATGTTTTTGTCATTTACCACTATGCGGTTGAAATCGGCACTTAAAAGGTCGCGCAGGAGCGAAGTGGTTTTATCCTGTTCCCCTAGAATTTTTGCCGGTGCGGCTGCACCTTTCAGGTTTTGCTGAATAATTTTCCATTTTTCATGCAATTGGCTGAGGTCCTCATGCAGTTCAGCAGTATTCTTGCCTTCTGCAGCAGTACGTACAATTACCCCAAAATTTTTCTTCTTTATAGCATCAATAATCTTTTGCAAGCGCCGCCTTTCCTCACTGCTGTGAATTTTGCGCGATACCGCAACCATATCATTAAAGGGAGTAAGCACCACAAAACGACCCGGAATGGATATTTCGCAACTCAGTCTTGGCCCCTTGGATGCAATAGGTTCTTTCAGGATTTGAACCAATACATTAGGTTTTCCTGATAAAACTTCAGTAATTTTTCCAGTTTTTACAATTTCAGGTTCTATGGAAAACCTTTCAAAGTCAAAAGGCTCTTCAGGTTTCCATTCAATATTTTGCTGGGTAAATTTCAACAGGCTCTTGGCATACGGGCTCAGATCGGAGTAATGAAGGAAAGCGTCTTTTTCAAACCCAACATCCACGAATGCAGCATTAAGCCCGGGCATGAGTTTTTTCACCTTGCCCAGGTATAAATCACCCACACCAAACAAATTTGTTACGTTTTCGCGATGGAGTTCTACCAGTCTTTTTTCTTCGAGAAATGCAATTTCTACCCCCTGCGGCGCTGCATTAATAATCAGTTCCTTGTTCACAAGATCAAATCAATAGGTATAATAAAACAATCGGCCATAACCTTTTGGAATTCCGGACAACAAAAACAGGGGGATAGAATGTACGGGAGAAAGCCGGAAAGAGGTATGCCAACAAATAATGTGGAAACCTGTTGCAGGGTTTGAAGCTGCAACAGGTATATGCATGTAAAGAAGATTATTTCTTCTTCTTATGACGATTTTTCCTTAAACGTTTTTTACGCTTATGTGTAGCGATCTTATGACGTTTTCTTTTTTTACCGCAAGGCATAATCAGTTCTAATTTTATAAGTGATCAAAAAAAATGTATTCAATTCTATTTACCGCGTAGCGCTTGTATGCGTTTCTGCAGTTCCATTTTCATTTCAGGGTTATCCACTTTACCATTAATTTGTTCATAGCACTCAGCCGCTTTTTCCTTATCTCCGCTCAGTTCCAGCGCTTCAGCCAGTTTAAAAAAGGCCAACATGTTTCCAGGTTCTCCTTTAGCTACTTTATCAAACCTTTCTGCCGCCTTGTCGTACTGCCCGCTTATCATACCACCTATGCCCAGCATATATTGGGCGAAATAGTTCGTACTATCGCGGGTAGTTACTTCCCTTACTTTCATAATGCCTTCCATGGGGTTTCCATCGGCTCCATACATAATGCAGCCACCCATGCCTACAATGCTTGAATCATTATTGGCGTTAATTCGTAATGCTTTGTCAAATAACTCTTTTCCCTTATCGGCCAACCAGTGTTGATAGGCATGATTTCTTTCAAAAGGAAGGTACCCTAAAATTGAATGGGCGGCAAAGGTGAGACTTTTTTCGCTATTATCCAACTCTGCAGATTGTGCAAGATAGTTATAGTGTAATAAAGGGTCCTGTACACTATCTTGCCAAAAAGCGGAAAGTTTGTGCGCAAGCGTATGGCTTTGGTCTGCAACATCGCCCCTTTTTACATCTGCTTTTAGCGATGCTATATAGGCTTGCCTTGGTTCGCTTAGTTGCGCAATAATCTGATTTTCATAGGTTTCAATGCTAAATTCGGATGAATCGGCACCGGGTTGAGCGGTGGAATTAATTTTATTTGGGTTTACCGTAGGTATACCAAAATAAAGCCCGAGTACTACTACAAGGGCGCCCGCTATTAATAAAATTTGTTGTTTTTGCATGCCTGCGCTCATAATTTTGAGCCGCAAAGGTACCTACTCTGTAGGTGCCAACTTACCCGATTTTACTTCATTTACAAATTCTTTAGAAGGTTTGAAGGCAGGAATAAAGTGTTCCGGTATTTCTACGGCTATATTTCTTTTAATATTACGTCCAATTTTTGCCGCTCTTTTTTTTGTGATAAAACTCCCGAACCCGCGGATGTAAATATGCTCGCCTTCTATAAGGTTTCCTTTTACTTCTTTAAAAAAAGATTCGAGCGTAACCAGCACATCAACCTTAGGAATGCCTGTTTTTTCGGCAATGTTGTTGATAAGATCAGATTTTCGCATGACTAAAATTTTTGAGAGCTTCAGTTTTAAGATGCCGGTAAGGTTATCCGGATATTTTCAAGTACAAGTATAGTATTTTTTTTTATAATTATTTCATTATCAACGGAATATTTCTTAAAAAATGTAATATTTGATGATGAACGGCTCCTTTTTAAGGGTTGTGGAAATCATATTGTATTTTTTGGGTTAATGAAACAGTTATGGCAAAAAGAAATCAATTACAATCTTTCACATCCTTATTGATGAAATGGCACAAGGATGAGAACAATCGGGATATGCCATGGAAAGGAGAGCCTGAACCCTATAAAATTTGGATAAGCGAAATTATTATGCAGCAAACCAGGGTAGGACAGGGTCAGGCGTATTATGAACGCTTTGTAAACCGTTTTCCCGATATTTTCTCACTTGCTTCAGCTAAAGATGATGAAGTTTTCAAGTATTGGGAGGGTTTGGGTTATTATAACCGGTGCCGTAACCTGCTGGTTACTGCCCGCCAATTGGTAAATGAAAATAATGGTCGCCTTCCTGCTGATTATAATGCATTGCTTGCTTTGAAAGGTATAGGCCCCTACACTGCCGCAGCACTCGCATCCTTCGGTTTCGGATTGCCTTATGCCGTTGTAGATGGTAATGTATTGAGAGTCCTATCCCGTTTTTTTAATATTGATACACCGGTGGATGTACCCGAAGGCAAAAATAAATTGGGGTCTTTGGTACAATTATTATTGGATAAAACCCAACCAGCAGCTTTTAACCAGGCTATTATGGATTTTGGTGCAACGGTGTGCAAGCCGGGTACGCCTTTGTGCAGCCAATGCCCGCTTGCCGATGCATGTAAAGGGTTTTCCTCCGGAAATGAAAAGCGACTACCCGTAAAAGCGAAAAAGTTGGAAAGAAGAAGAAGGTTTTTCGCATACATTTTATTAGAAGTAAAAGGAAAGTACTGGGTAAGTGGGCAACAAAAGTCAGATATTTGGCGATTTCTTAACCAATTGTACAGGATTGAACTGCCCGATGAACAGGCTTTAATAGATTTTATTCCTGATTCATACCCGGAATTGTCAAAATGGAAATATATTGCACTTGAAAAGCATATGGAAATCTACCGACAAATGCTAACACATCAAGAAATATCAATGGTATTTTTTAGGTTGGAATTAGAAGCCCAACCTAAAATAGCTGGAGGAAAGTGGGTAAATAAAGAATCCATAAAAAAGCTTTCATTTCCCAAAACCATTAATCTTTACCTAAAAGAAAATGGGTTTTAAGCAATACAAAAATCTTAATAATGGAAATATTTTGAATTTATAAACAAAAAGTATAATTTGGAACCCACATTAAACTTAAACCGAAAAACACTTTAAATAGATGAGAGGGGTAAACAAAGCTATTTTAATTGGAAATCTGGGAAAAGATCCGGACGTTCAGTATCTTGATGGGAATATAGGCGTTGCAAAATTTTCGCTTGCTACCACAGAAACCTATAAAGATAAAACGGGAAGGCTGATAAGCCAGACCGAGTGGCATACAATTGTTCTTTGGCGTGGGCTCGCCGAACTTGCCCAGAAATATTTGCACAAGGGGAGCCTTGTTTATATTGAGGGACGCCTTAAAACCCGCAGTTGGGAAGATAAGGATGGAAATAAAAAGTTTGCAACTGAAATAATTGGAGAAAACCTGATTATGCTGGATAAAAGGCACGAAGGTGGCATGGTGGGTAATAACCATGGTACATCGGAAGGTATAGAAGGTTTTACAGGCAGTGATATACCTCCAATGCCAGATGCAGCGGATGCACTTCCCTTTTAATAAAGTCAATTTTTGGAATAGATTAAATTTTTTAGCCTTTGGCTAAATGGTTTGTGTTGTATACCTTCATTTCTTTGCATTATCGCACATAAGGCTGCTGATACTGCATTTATTCAATAATTTTAAAGCAAATTGGAAAAGGTATATCATTTCACACATCATCTTATCTGGAATATTCCGGCTTTTATTAGCCCCGAACGAGGCACTATTGTTGCTTTTATAATATTATTGCTTTTCTTTATTTCCTTCTGTGTTTCCGGTGCCGAAGTAGCTTACTTCTCACTTACCTACAAAGACATTAACCTCCTAAAATCTAAGCAACTACCCGGATACAAAAGGGTAGTAACCCAATTAGAGCAACCTAAAATTTTACAAACATCTTTAGTTATTGCGAATACCCTTACCAATCTTTCTATTATAATTGTTGGGAATCATTTTCTGGATTTACTGCTACCTATTCAGGATGCCTGGCTGCTTTTTGGGGCAAAGGCACTGATAATGGTTCTTCTCATTTTAATGCTTGCCGAAGTATTGCCTAAAACAATGGCTGCGCAAAACAATATACGATTTGCTAAAGATGTTAGCTGGCTTATAGAAGGTGTTTATCTCTTATTTGGCAAGTTGGCAAGTATACTGGTAGGATTTTCAGATGGCATCGAAAAAAAAATGGGTCAGCGGTCTGTATCATCAAGCCTTGAAGAATTGAATCACGCCATTGATCTTACAGCTGATGACGAAGCTACCCTTGATGAGAAAAATATTTTGAAAGGGATCATTAAGTTTGGAAACATTACCGTGAAACAGGTAATGCGTACACGGCTTGATGTACAGGGCATACCGTTTTCACTTTCATTTGGAGAACTAAAGGCAAGGTTAAATGAATTGAACTACAGCCGACTGCCTGTATATGAAGGTTCGCTAGATACAATGAAGGGTATGATTCAAACAAAGGATTTACTTGAATACCTTGATGAGCCCGATGATTTTGACTGGCACCCGGTAATGCGCAAACCCTACTTTGTTCATGAGCAAAAGTTAATAGAAGACCTCATGAAGGAGTTTCAGCAGAAGCGCATTCATTTTGCCATTGTTGCCGATGAGTTTGGCGGTACAAGTGGAATTATTACAATGGAAGACATCCTTGAAGAAGTAATAGGAGAAATAAAGGATGAGTTTGATGATGAGGAAACGGGTAACCGAAAATTAGATGACATGAATTACCTTTTTGAGGGTAAGACTATGCTGAATGATGTTTGTAAAATGATGAATATCAGCTCTATCACTTTTGATGAAGTTAAGGGACAAAGCGATTCGCTGGCAGGGCTAATATTGGAAGTAGCTGGCGAAATTCCTTCGGAACAAGCCGTAATTTCGGTAGGGGATTTTGATTTTACCATTGAAGAGATTCAGAAAAACCGTATTGAAAAAATAAGGGTAACTATACAAATGCGGTCGAGTGAGTAATTGAAACATCGCTTTGATGTTCAATTTAATTTGTGTTATCACCATTGAGAGATTATGCGTTGTAAATATTTTTTATGGGTGATAATAGGGCTGTTTTTTACAGCCTGCAATGAGCCATATTTACCTAAGCCCAGGGGTTACTACAAGATTGATTTGCCTGCTCATGCTTACCGAACTTTCGATCAGCCTGGATATCCCTATAAGTTTGAATACCCGGTTTATGCCACTGTAGTAAAAGATAGCAGTTATTTTGGCGAAGCACCTGAAAATCCGTGGTGGATTAATATTGACTTTCCTTCACTGAATGGAAGAATTTATGTGAGCTATAATATTATTGGAGGTATTGCCACCTACAAAGTAAAGCAGCCAGATGGGAAATATGCCGATAGCCTTGCTATGAATACGTTTGCTAACCTGATTGCCGGATCTTATAAACTTTCCTACAAGCATAGTGTAAAAGCAAGCAGTATTGAAGATTCGCTGTTCCAAACTGCAAAGGGTATTCATGGTATATATTTTAAAGTAGGTGGTAATGCGGCTACAGCCAACCAATTTTTTGTAACCGATAGCGTAAGAAATTTTTTGCGTGGTGCTTTATATTTTGATACGGCACCCAATGAGGATTCGCTCAAACCTGTAAATGCATTTTTAAAGCAGGATATGTTGCATTTGATTGAAACGTTTGAATGGAAGGGTGGGTAATTGATAGTTGATAGTTGATAGTGGATAATGGATAGTTGATAGTGGGGGAAGTGAATAGGGATTAGGGTTAGCCTGCGTTTTGTAATTTGGAATTTGATAATTGGGATTTTTATTTATGATTATTATTGATAACATATTGGTGAGCGACGAACTGGTGGAAGAACAGTTTGTATGCGATTTGATTAAATGTAAAGGCGGCTGCTGTGTGGATGGTGATGCGGGTGCGCCACTTACCCCCGAAGAGCGTGCCAATATCGACGAAGTGCTGCCCGCTGTAAAACCTTATCTGAATGAGCGAAGTCTCAAGGAAATTGAGAAACAGGGTCATTATGTATGGGATGACGAATTTGGCTGGGTTACACCGGCCATAGATGGCGGCGTATGTGTATATGCGGTTACAGATGAATTGGGTATTGTAAAATGTGGCATAGAACAAGCATACCGGGATGGAAAAGTAAACTGGAAGAAGCCCATCAGTTGCCACCTGTTTCCGGTACGCATAAAGCTGAGCAAGAATGGTAAGCAGGAGTATGTAAACTATGAGCCAAGGGAAGACCTTTGCAAACCGGCATGCAAATTGGGAAAAAAGCTAAAAGTGCCGGTTTATCAATTTTTAAAGGAGCCTCTGGAAAGAAAATATGGAAGTGAGTTTTATGAAACACTGGATGCAATAGCTAGAAAACACTATGAAAAATAGAATTATCATTATCAATTGAATTTCAGTATATTGTAATTAAAAATAGATTTTTATTTAATATGTCTTCCTTGTAAATCAAAAATTAGATTTTTGATTTACAAGGAAGACATATATTTTTAGTTAATGATTGAAAGGCATTTACAGGCAGAAATTGGGAAACTGATGAAGCCATTTCCCGCTGTAGCCATATTAGGTGCAAGGCAAGTGGGTAAGACCACCCTTGCCAAATCATAGCTGCGTTGCAAAAGCGACCGGCTATGTACCTGGATTTGGAAAATCCCATAGATATAAAAAAGCTGGAAGACCCATTCTCCTTTTTAAATGATAACCGTGATGAGTGCATCATTATTGATGAAATACAAATTGTTCCGGCCTTATTTGGCGTGTTAAGATCGATTATTGATGCTGACCGAAAAAATGGACGTTTCATTTTACTCGGCAGCGCATCGCCACCATTGGTAAAAGGTGTTTCCGAATCGCTGGCAGGAAGGATAGCCTATCGGGAATTATCCCCCATTGGGTTACGGGAATTGCCATTGAATTTATCTGTAAACAAGCATTGGCTTCGTGGCGGTTTCCCTTTGTCGTTTTTGGCGCGTAGCGAAGCACAGTCTGTTGAATGGCTGGAAAGTTTTATAAGAAGCTATATAGAACGTGATCTTGGATCCTTGTTTGGTGTGGAACTATCAGCAGGAATTATCCGGCGCATGCTCAGTATGCTCGCTCATGTTGATAGCGGCATTTGGAATGCTGAAATGATGGCGCGTTCCCTCGGTATAAGCGCACCAACTGTAAACCGCTATGCTGATTTTTTTGAGGGTGCATTTTTACTGCATAAGTTGCAACCTTTTCATATTAATACAAAGAAGCGACTGGTAAAAGCACCAAAAGTTTATATCAGGGATTCCGGTTTGCTGCACAGGCTGGCAGGAATAAATGGAATGAATAACCTCAAAGGACATCCGGTAGTGGGTGCATCGTGGGAAGGGTATGTATTAGAGCAAATTTATCAGCATAAAAAGCCTTCACATACTTTATTTTATTATCGAACGCAGGCCGGCGCCGAATGTGATATAGTGATTGCAGATGGAATCCAACCAAAAGCGGGTATTGAAATAAAATTGAACAATGCCCCGCAACTTTCAAAAGGAAATATGCAAAGTTTTAAGGATTTGGCAACTAAGAAAAATTTTGTAATAACTCCTTCGGTAGATGAATATAAAAATAAGGATGGTGTAATTATTTGTAACCTGAAAGATTTTTTGATAAATCATCTACCGGCATTGTAATTATTCATCCTTGAAAATCAAAAGTTTCATTTTCGATTTTCAAGGATAATAGTTTTATGTAAAAGCTTTTATACGTGCATCTTTTTTCCTGAAAAAGTATTTTTAAAAATGTATTAGAAAAATTTGGTGGATTGAAATAATTGTATTCATCTTTGCAACATCAAAAAACAGAATAGAAAAATGATACGCAATACAAATCATATTAAAATGTCGAGCAGGTTTTGCCTTCAGGGTGAAGCAGTGTTTGCGGGGCGTATTATGTATCATTAGAATATAATTAATGTACAATAAAAAGAGCCCCGCACCTTGCGGGGTTTTTTTATGTAACTATAACAAAAGAAAGAAAATATTTATATCAAAAAATAATCATTTAAATTTATGCATCAGTAAAATATGTTTAGGAGCAATCATACAAATTATCATCTTGCATTTATAAAGGTAATGGAGTGGTCAATGCCTGAAAGTATTGATTTTACTGGTATTGCAATCGATAGGTATGCAAAGCAGCCAAATAGTTTTCATCTTTTTTACTTCCGGAAATTTCAATCATGTTACCATCAGCAAATTTGATAGGTGCATGATGAAATAGAAAGCCGGTTGTTGAAAAGCAGCCGGCTTTTTTTCTGCCCAATATATTTTTATGTCAGCAAGGTTTGATCAACCTTATTAAAACGGAAGAAATAGCCGAAGGGACTTTTATTGTCCATACATTTTTAATATTGAATGGTGTTTGGGATGCATATCTGTCTTTGAAGCAGATGGCGATGGTCTGTCTGCCGATAGGTAGATTCGAATCCATCTTCAATAACGGTAATATGTTGACGTTAGCTTATTTGGTAAAGTGCCGCACTGTGCATGCGGAGAACAGGGTTCGATTCCCGGCGTCAACCAAAAGGTACTTTGGCAGAAGCGGATTGTATGCGCCGGCCTGAAAAACCGGATATCGGGGTTCGACTCCCCGGGGTACCACCAAAGCGGGTTAGTGAAAAGGCTAAAACCTTTTTGCAAATAGGCTGATGTTAAGTCTGAAACCCGAAGGGAATTTGTAAATGTTTAAAATGGTAAAGCCATGACACAATGGAGAAGGCTGAATGGACGGCGCATTCAGGAACCTATTGCGTGCGAAATCGGGATGGTTTTGCAAGCAGAAACCGCCGCAGGACATGCATTGAAAGTATGCATTGGTACCGATAGCCAGGTGAAAGGAAAGCTCACCGAGTTTGCTACCGTCATAGTGTTTATCCGGAAGGGAAAAGGTGGCTTCATGTTTATACGCAGCGAAACCACTTTGCAAAAGATGAACATTAAGCAAAGGATGCTAACCGAAGTGAGTAAGAGTATTGAAGTAGCCTACGAACTGTCTCCATTATTTAGCCGGTATGGCGTGGATATGGAAGTACATGCCGATATCAATACCAATCCCGGGTTTAAAAGTAATGAAGCACTTAGTGTGGCTATGGGATACATTAAAGGAATGGGGTTTTCTTTCAAAGCTAAACCACATGCTTTTGCTTCGAGTAGCTGTGCTAATAAAGTGGTGCAATAAATGGATTATAACCCCTGGAACAATAACCGGCTGTTCCGCGAAATACCGGAACAGCCATTATAAAACACATTAAAAATAAAGACAATGGACAATTTATTTCAGCAAAAGGTGATTCATGCAAATAACCTTTTCGATAATACTTATATCTCATCCAAACTGCTGTTTTTGCATTTGTTCAATGCGCTTCCCGGCAAGACAACAGTAAACTACATTGAAGGCGAAAAGGCTTTCGAAACAGTAAAAGCTGCATTTGGCAATTGGATAGAACAGATACTTAAAAGTGAAGCTTTCAGCAATGGTGGCAAGCAAAAGAGTTTCGACCGCACCCTTGTAGTGATGAAGAACAACTGTATTCTTGAGTTTGATGATTGGTACTGCGAGATATTGCATGATGGTCGTGATGACGCCTTCGTGCAAAGTTTAGTGGCTATGCTTTCAAAGCTCAAAGAACGAAACCGGCGGAAGCCTTTGGAGATTAACCTGATTGTACAGGACCGTAACAACCTCGATCTGAAAGCTTTGGAGATTAAAAAAACTAAATTGGATATCGGGCTTTTTTATGAAGATGATTTTGCAATAGTAGATACAACCATCCGGCAACGGCTCAGGAAACAAAATGACAAAGGCATTGTATTGCTGCACGGCTTGCCGGGTACCGGCAAAACTACCTACCTGCGTTACCTGATTGGTCAAATAAAAAAGAAGGTATTGTTTGTATCGCCTTCCGTTGCTACCAACCTCATGAATCCTGATTTTATTCAATTGCTGATAGACAATCCGAATTCGGTGCTGATAGTTGAAGATGCAGAAAACATAATCATGGACCGACGCAACAGCCACGATTCATCAGTAAGCAATTTGCTCAATATTTCAGATGGGTTACTAAGTGATTTTTTGAATGTACAACTAATCTGCACTTTCAATAGTTCGCTTACGCTGATAGATGAAGCATTGATGCGTAAAGGAAGGCTGATTGCACGGTACGAATTTGGTAAACTTGGTGTGGCAAAGGCGCAAAAGTTATCGGATCATTTCGGGTTTGATAAACAAATTAAACAGCCAATGACTATTGCAGAAATTGCCAATCAGCACGAACGTAGTGAAAGCATACAAAGGATTGAAGTAATGGGTTTCAGGCGCCCCGTCGAAATGATGAATTAAAATATTGTGCAAAAGATTGCACGCAAAAGCTTCCTTAACGGGAAGATGGATCTTTCTCCGATGAGGGCAAACCAGGCCATGGTGTATAAGCCAGGCAGTGCAGGTGTAGTAACATACTGTATGCTATTGCCAACATGCGGACGGGTCCACCACAGTTGGTGTCGGGGGTTCAATTCCTCCTGTTTTCGAAAGGAAACATAGCTCAGTTGGTAGAGCACAACTTCAATCATGTGGGTTCGAATCCCACTTATTCAGTAAAATGGATAATGGCAGAATGGTAACGCAAAGCACTGAGGATGCTTGATTAAGACCGGAAGCACACCACTTCCCAAAAAAGGTGTGGTAACTAAACCTGAAGTCAAAGGCCTGCTGATGGCGCGGAAATCATTTTGCATAGCGATTTTTTTTTCAACCCAAAAGCAACCGGGTAAAGACTTTGAAGCATGAACAGCCGCATGGCAGCAGCATTTGAAAACAGATGAGGAAAGCAAAAGCCGGATGCATATTTTTTCACTTACTAAAACCATTCCCATGTTCATGTTCCGTCTGAACAGGTGGTCGGCGACTTTGGGTTTTATTTTTTATAGATGGACTTGAATGCATTGAAAATGGAATTAATTATTGGTGCATTTATAATACAAAATTTGGAATATGAAAAGGATTGTAATTAACAACTACCAAATTGGTTTGGTAATGAAAAATGGAACTTATCAGCGCATGTTTGCGCCTGGTGCGCATTGGGTATGGAATGCCGAAGTGAAATTGTATGATACTACCCGCATATTTATCGCACCCGTTGATTTAAATATTCTATTGCAGGATATGAGGTTGGCGGAAAGACTTGAAATAATTGAAGTGCAGGACAATGAACTTGCCTTGCATTTTCAAAACAACATGCTTAAGCAAGTATTCGTTACCGGTTTACATGCTTTCTGGAAAAGTGTGGTGCCTAACAGGTTTGTAAAAGTGGATATCAGCCAAACTGAAATCGATGTAACTTTGGAGAAAAGTTTGCTGGCGCATAAGTTGCTTGCTCCTTATATCCGTAGCTACACCATTGATAGCCATGAAAGGGGCTTGCTGTTTGTGGATGGGAAATTTGTAAAAGTGCTGGAAAGCGGTATATACCAATGGTGGAGAAATGCCATCACCATAAATGTGGCTAAAACCGATACCCGGCAATTGCAAATGGAAATCAACGGGCAGGAAATTCTTACCAGGGACAAAGCAGCATTGCGGATAAATGCATGGGCACAATACCGGGTAGCAAACATTGAAAAGGCTTTGTTGGAAAACAGGGACTACGAAAAGCAATTGTATGTTACCTTACAATTGGCTTTGCGGGAATATGTAACCGGCTACAGTTTCGATGAATTGCTCGAGCGTAAAGAAACCATTGCACCCCATGTGATTGATGCGGTAAAAGTTCAGGCGGAAGTATTGGGTTTGGAAGTCGGCGGTTTCGGTATCAGGGATATTATTTTGCCTGGTGATATCCGCGACATTATGAACCAGGTTTTGGTTGCTGAAAAAAAAGCACAGGCCAATGTAATTATGCGGAGAGAAGAAACCGCAAGTACGAGGAGTTTGTTAAACACTGCCAAACTGATGGAAGAAAATGCGATGTTGTGGAAACTGAAAGAAATGGAGTACGTGGAAAAGCTCGCAGAAAAAATCAGTACCATCAGTGTTACCGGCAACGGGGCTTTGATGGAACAGTTGAAACAGATTTTTGTAAACAAGTAATTTTAAAACGCACTGTCCCCCGCTTAAGTGCAGGGAGACGGTGCTTAAAACTAAGTAATGAAATCCCCAGGTACTATGCTTCATCCAGCACCGATGATTATTTGGGGATTCCATATGACAATTAAAAAAAGCAGCCGATAGGCAGCGCACTAAAAATGAACATATGAAAAAGTTATCTATACGTGGCAAAGACATCCGCGGGCTCGGTTACCCGGAGGCGCCGGTGATTAGCCTTGCCATTAACATCATGGAAAAGCACTTCAAGCATCATTCGTTGCACGAAGCGCAAACCATTTTAAAAGCGATTTTAAAAACACCTGTTGAATATGCAGAAGATGAAGTATTAGCCCCCATTGCAAAAGCTTTGCTACCAAAGCCCGTTGAAGTGGGTGAAGGCGAAACCATTTCATTAAACCAAAGCGGAATCCCATTTGCCATTTTCGGGCAGGAGCATATTGAAGAAGGCGCCTTGCATCAAATGTACACGGCTGCAAAATTAACGGTAAGTGTTGCCGGAGCGCTGATGCCGGATGCACATTCGGGCTACGGACTGCCTATTGGCGGTGTGCTTGCTACCGATAATGCGGTGATTCCTTATGGTGTAGGGGTGGATATTGGTTGCCGGATGTGTTTGAGTGTTTTTGAAATACCTCCCACTGAACTGGTAAAACGCGAAGCCTTTTTTACCCGTGAATTACTGGAAGCTACCCTGTTTGGAAGCGGGGGACAATTTCAGCAACCAGAAGACCATGCCGTAATGGAGAACCCCGCTTTTTACGATTTGCCTTTACTGAAAAACCTGCACGGACGGGCATGGAAGCAGTTGGGTACTTCGGGATCGGGCAATCACTTTGCTGAATTTGGATTGGTAGAAATTGGTGAAGCTGATGAAGTGCTCGGTATAAAACCCGGTTCTTATGTAGGCTTACTTACCCACTCCGGCTCACGTGGATTAGGGGCAAATATTGCCGCACATTATACGGCTTTGGCCAAAAAGCTCCGTCGTTTACCCGGCGAAGCGGCCAACCTTGCCTGGCTTAACCTCGATGAAGAGGCAGGGCAGGAATATTGGATGGCGATGAACCTTGCGGGTGATTATGCTTCGGCCTGTCACCATATCATTCACGAAAAAATTGCCAAGGCGTTAAGCCATAAGCCATTACGGATGGTAGAAAACCACCACAATTTTGCGTGGAAGGAGAAATGGGAGGGTCGCGATGTGATTGTACACCGTAAAGGCGCAACACCGGCAGGCGAGGGTGTGCTTGGAATTATTCCCGGCAGCATGACGGCACCTGGTTTTATTGTAAAAGGTAAAGGGCTTGAAGCTTCGGTTAACTCCGCTTCGCATGGGGCAGGGAGAAAAATGAGCCGTACCAAAGCCATGCAAAGCATCACCCAAAGCCAATTGAATGATGTTTTGAAAAAACATGGCGTAAAACTGCTGGGCGCCGGGCTCGATGAAGCGCCTTTTGCCTACAAAGACATAGAAGCGGTGATGCAAAGCCAGCAAAACCTGGTAGATGTGGTGGGGAAATTCACACCAAAAATTGTAAAAATGGATGGAACACCACCTCGTTCGTTTAAGAAATCAAGAGAAATTATGGGGGAGTAGCGATTACTCCCCCTTTTTTTGTCTTTACCCTTTATTTTTGCGGCTTATATTTGTTTCGTACTACTAAAATTCAACTTCATTATGAAGATTCCATTCTTTGTTGCCCCCATTTTGCTTACCATTTTATGTTTTATGATGTTTATTAAGGCACTTGATTCGCATCAGGCCTGGGCCATTATTTTAAGCGTAGTTGGGTTATTAACTTTTGCTATTCTCAGCATAATAGCCCTTTTGTACCAAATGCGTCAGCATGAGGGGGATAATGGGGGTCATTAATTTCACGTTTGTTGTTTAGTATTTATTGTTTAGTATTTGTTGTTAGGGTTTGTTAGGGTGTTGTTGTAAGTAGCTTGAATATTTTTTAACCCACACTTGTTATCCCCACTTTCAAACCAACAATAAATAATAAACCATAAACCATAAATAAAAAATCATGTCCACCGCCACTTCCTTTATAGCCCGCAGCACGGTAAAAGCCGCTGATGTTGAGCATCGGAGGAAGATTAATTTTAATATCGGAAAATACAATGCCGCAGTTCCAAAAGGTAAATTACAGTTTGCCGATCTGGAAACAGCCCGTATGCAGGCCAAAAACCTGAAGTGGCAGGCAATAGCCCAACTCGATAAAAACTTGTTGCGTTTTGAAGAGCAACTTACTGCCCGCGGCGGACAGGTGATTTGGGCCGAAACCGCCGAAGATGCCCTGAAAGAAATCCATGCCATTTGCCAAAGGGTAAACTGCAAAACCCTGGTGAAAAGCAAGAGCATGGTGACCGAAGAAATTCACCTGAATGCTTTTCTGGAAAAAAACGGCATTGAAAGTATTGAAACCGATCTTGGTGAATACATTCAGCAATTGGATGGCGAAACCCCCTACCATATTGTAACACCCGCCATGCACAAAAGCAAGGAAGATGTTGCCAAACTTTTTGCCCAAAAACTAGGTACTGAACCCAACCTAACCCCTGAGCAACTTACACAGGTTGCGCGAATCAATCTACGTAAAAAATATGTGCAGGCCGAAGTAGGCGTAACCGGCGCCAACTTTTTATTAGCCGATTCCGGTTCCATCTGTCTTACCGAAAATGAGGGCAACGGTCGCTTAAGTTGTGCTTTTCCCAAAGTGCATATCGTGGTGGCGGGTATCGAAAAAGTAATTCCTTCCATCAACAACCTGCAACTTTTTTGGCCCTTGCTTGCCACTTATGGTACCGGTCAAATGATGACCGTGTACAACAGCATTATCAGTGGGCCGCGGCAGGCAAACGAAACCGATGGCCCCGAAGAAATGATTGTGATCCTGTTGGATAACGGTCGTACCGAACTTCTCCAACATGCTCCAAGCCGTGAAGCGTTGTACTGTATCCGTTGTGGCAGTTGCCTCAATGCCTGCCCTGTTTATAAAAATATTGGTGGCCATAGCTATGAAACTACCTACAGCGGCCCCATTGGTAAAGTAATTACACCATGGTTAAAAGGCATGCACGATTACAAACACCTTAGTTATGCAAGTTCGCTATGTGGCAATTGCACAGCCGTTTGTCCCGTGCGTATCAACCTACACGAGCTTTTATTGGATAACCGCCACGAAGCCGTAGCCACCGGGGAAAGCACCCTAGCCGAGCGCCTCGCATGGAAAGGCTGGAAAACTGCTATGCTCAACAAACCATTAATGGGAATGGCAGGCTCCAAAACCAAAAACTGGGTGGTAAATAAAGTCTTCACCGCCTGGACAAGCGGGCATGCACCGCTGGAATTTGCACCGAAAAATTTCGCGGAACTGTGGAAGGAGTCAATGAGTGAATTGGTCAATAAGTGAATTGATGAATGGGGCAATAAGTGAAATAATGGGTAATTAGCGGCCGTGATTAAATCCCCTCCACCGGAGGGGTGGCTGTGGCTACAACAACTATCTCCGCAAGGGCGAACAGATAAATGCCACAGCCGGGGTGGGTAATTACTTCCATAATATAACGACAAAATTCTTTTCAAATAATTCCTAAAATGTTGACCCTTACTAATTTTTTTATTTTAGTCAGTACGATAATTCCCTTTCTTATTCCCAAAAATCATTTTGTTGTAAGCCCATCTCCTATTACATTTATCGCATGAGAAATAACATCCATAAACTATTGGTAGCAAGTTGCTTTCCTTTTGTATGCAGCAGTTTCCAAATTTCATACGCACAAACAGTTCCTGCAAAATTTATCGATCCGGCCAACATGGATTTATCCGTAAAGCCGGGTGATGATTTTTATACCTATGCCAGTGGATCCTGGGTTAAAAATAATCCAATCCCGGCTAAGGAAACACGTTGGGGAAGTTTCACCATTTTACGCGATTTCAATATTAACGCGGTAAAAACAGTACTGGAAAAAGCAGCGGCAGATAAAACAGCGGCCAATGGTTCAGTTACCAAAAGAGTGGGCGATTTTTATAGTGCAGGAATGGATAGCATCACTATTGAAAAAAGAGGCTTTAGCCCCATTCAGCCCTTGATAAATGAAATTGCCGCTATAGGAAATATAGAAGATGTGCAGAAAATGATTGCCCATTTGCGCACTACCGGTGCAGGTTCACCACTCTATGGCTTTTCCGTAGGGCAGGATAGAAAAAATGTGGAGATCATGATTCCGCAATTCAGCCAGGGCGGTACAACGCTCCCCGATAGAGATTATTATTTAAAACAAGATGGCCGCAATCCGCAGATACAGGCTGCTTATAAAAAATATATCGTTACGCTTTTTAGTTTAACAGGATCATCAAAGGAAAATGCAGAACAGCATGCCAATACCATTTTTGACCTGGAAAAAAAATTAGCCAATGCACAAATGAGCCGGGTGGAAATGAGAGACCCCTACAAAACTTACAACAAATTGCAGGTGGATGATTTTAGCAAAGCCACACCCGGCATGGATTGGCGGGGAACGCTCTCCGATCTTAAGGTGCAAAATGAAGATAGTGTGCTGGTAAATAATCCCGGTTTTTTCAAAGAAGTTTCAGGAATGCTTGCATCGGTTTCATTGCAGGACTGGAAAACTTATCTTCATTGGAATGTATTAAAATCAGCAGCACCTTATTTGAGCAGCGCTTTTGTGGATGCCAATTTTGCTTTTACACAAGTAACAAGCGGGCAACGCGTGCAAACACCACGTTGGCAAAGAATGTCATCACTTACCGATGGTTCTATTGGTGAGTTGCTGGGTCAGTTGTATGTAAAGGATTATTTTAAACCCGAAGCCAAAGCACGGATGGAGGAACTCGTAGCCAATTTGCGCACTGCATTTGGCAACCGGATTAATAACCTCGATTGGATGGGTGCAGACACTAAGAAAAAAGCACTGGCTAAACTCGCTGCTTTTCGTCCCAAAATCGGCTACCCCGACGTTTGGAAAAATTATGATGGACTCGTAATTGACAAGAACAGCTTTTTCGAAAATGTTCGGAATGTAGGTAAGTGGAATTATAATGATATGATCAGCCGTTTAGGAAAGCCGGTTGACAGGGAACGCTGGGGAATGACGCCTCCCACTGTGAATGCATATTATAATGCCACCCTCAATGAAATCGTTTTTCCCGCAGGTATCCTTCAATTTCCATTTTTCGATGCCAATGCCGATGATGCCATTAATTATGGTGGTATAGGCGCAGTAATCGGGCACGAAATGTCGCATGGTTTCGATGATAATGGCAGCAAGTATGATGCCGATGGTACCTTACGTAATTGGTGGACTGAAGAAGATCGTACGAAGTTTGATGCAAAAACGAAAACCCTGGTTCAACAATATGATGCCTACACCGTACAGGATACCATCCATGTAAATGGCAAATTAACGCTGGGCGAAAATATTGGCGACCTTGGTGGATTGAATGTGGCTTACGAAGCCTTTAAAATGACACCGCAGGGAAAATCGGGCAAACCGATTGACGGTTTTACGCCCGATCAACGATTTTTCCTTGCATGGGCACAGGTTTGGCGTGCGAACACTTTACCACAAACCGAAGCGCAATTGATTATTACTGACTCACATTCTCCGGGTAAATACAGGACCATTGGTGCACCGGTTAATATGGACGCCTGGTATAAAGCCTTCAATGTAAAAGCCGGGGATAAGCTTTATAAGAAGCCGGAGGAGAGGATAAGGATTTGGTAAGGGAGAGTGAATAAGTCAATGAGTCAATGGGTGAATGAGTCAATGAGTGAATAAGTCAATAAGTGAATTAGTGAATTGGGGCGGCCAGTAGCTAATCCCCTCCTTCGGAAGGGTGGCTGTGGCTACCAAGATTAATTGCGCAAGGGCAAAAATAATTTGCCACAGCCGGGGTGGGTTATTTATCCAAAATTGCAAAATGAAGGAATCAGTGTCTGTGGCTGACTAAAAAAAATCTACATGGAAGGGCTCGCCTGCAGATAGGAACAGATGGATCAACACTTTTATTATTTAAATGTGTAATCCGTATTGTCAATTGCTTTGCTAACGCCAAAAAAGTAAACCCTTCCCTATCCCTATCCGTTTTACTTTCGCGGCATCTAAAAAAGAAGTTTATGGAAATCGGCGTAAGCATGTTTGGCGATAATCATTACGATGCGGCGGGAAAGCCCCAACCTGTGGGGCAACGCCTGCGCGAACTGATAGAAGAAATAAAGCTGATGGATGAAGTGGGGATCGATTTTTTCGGCATTGGTGAACATCATCGTCCTGATTATTCGGTTTCCACACCCGAAATTATTCTTGCCGCCGCCGCCACGGTTACCAAACGCATTAAACTCGGTAGTGCTGTAACCGTGCTCAGTTCCGCTGACCCCGTACGCGTGTATCAGCAATTTGCCACGATTGATCAACTTTCCAATGGCCGTGCAGAAATTGTAGCAGGTCGTGGCAGTTTTACTGAATCATTCCCTATTTATGGATTTAACCTGAAGGATTATGATGGGCTTTTTAGCGAAAAACTTGACCTGCTAAAACAGATCAACGAAAAGAACCCAATCACCTGGAGTGGTAAGTTCAGGGCAGCGCTTAATAACCAAACCATTTTGCCAAGGGCGGAGCAAGATAAGTTGCCCATTTGGGTAGCTGTAGGTGGTACACCCGAGTCAGTTGTACGTGCAGCCAAAGCTGGTCTGCCGGTGATTTTTGCCATCATTGGCGGTAACCCGGCACAGTTCAAACCCTTCTTTGATTATTACAAAAAGTTATACGCCGATTTTGGTCATGATGTAGCAACGATGCAAACCGGTGTACACATGCATTGTTTTTTTGGAGAAGATAGCAAAGCCACCGCCGATGCTTATTACCCGCATTATGCCGGCCAAATGAACCGCGTGGGTATTGACCGTGGATGGGCACCCTATCAACGCAGTACTTATGACCAAGGAAGAGGTAAAAATGGCGCCCTGATTATTGGCGATGTAAACGAAGCCATTGACAAAATACTTTACCTGCAGGAAATGTTTGGCCTTACAAGGTTTGCAGCGCACATGGATGTGGGCGGGCCATCGCATGCATCATTGATGAAATCGATTGAATTGTTTGGATCGAAGATTGCACTGAAGTTGAGGGAAGCGCTGAAAGGATAATGTTTTTAATAGGATTAGCCACGAATGCACGAATTGTTATTCATTCATGCATTCGTGGCTAAATATAATTTTCGTGGCCTATAAAATTTTACTTTGCGTCATTAGGACTTAAAAACTTATAGGTAATACCAGCAAGTGCAGCCCCAATAATAGGTGCTACCCAAAACAACCAAAGCTGAGGTAAAAATGCACCACCGGCAAAAAGTGCCTGGCTAGTGCTACGGGCAGGATTAACTGATGTGTTGGTAACCGGGATGCTGATGAGGTGAATAAGAACGAGGGCTAGTCCAATAGCCAAACCTGCAAAACCGGGTGAAGCTTTACCATGCGTAGAACCCAGTATTACAATAAGGAAGAAAAAGGTCATAATCACTTCGGTTACGAAGGCAGCAGTCATGCTATAGCCACCGGGAGATAGTTCGCCGTATCCGTTGGATGCAAAACCACCAATGTCAACCCCTTCTTTTCCGGTGGCGATCAGGTATAATATTGTAGCGCCAAAAATGCCGCCCAATACTTGTGCTACAATATAACCGGGAAGATCCTTGCTGTCAAAACGACCACCCATCCATAAACCTACGGATACAGCGGGGTTAAGGTGGCATCCCGATATATGCCCAATGGCATATGCCATTGTAACTACGGTAAGACCAAAGGCAAAGCTCACACCTAAAAAGCCAAGACCAAGACTATTTTCTGCGCCTGCTCCCGGGAAATTAGCAGCAAGTACCGCACTGCCGCAACCACCCAATACCAGCCAGGCTGTGCCTAAAAATTCTGCAATTAATTTTTTCATTCGTTGTTTTTTTTGTGAAAGATGAAAAATTGACTGCTAAAATAATAGCTTGACCTTGTATTTATATTAACAATTCCTGAGAATTATGTAACAAAATCCCGAAAATGTGTAGTTATTATACCAATTGCCTTTTTACCATTGTCAAAATGGTGGCTACGCCTGCAATTTCTCCTTCATTATCCAATATTTCCACATACCATTTTACAATGCCACGGGGAATATCATCCGGTTCTTTTTGCTCTTGCGAAGTTTTTTCCTTGCAAGTAAATCGCACCTGCATATGACTGCCGGGGTACATAGGTTTCGTAAATCGGAGTTCGTCAATACCATAATTTAATAAAACAGGGTTTTTTTGATAGCTGTCTACAAATAAACCTGCAGCAGCACTCATGAGTAGATAGCCATGTGCTACCTGCCCTTCAAACATGGTTCCACTAAAATCAGTTTCACGCAAATGTGCGTAAAAATGGTCCCCACTCAGATCGGCAAAAGCATCAATATCTTCTGGGGTAATCAGTCGTTTTTCGGTAAGTATTTGCTCCCCAATCTGTAGTTCATCAAAGTATTTGGTAAAAGGATGGGCACATCCATCTATGCCGGTGGCATTGGGTTGGTATTGCTGTGTAATAGCAGTAATCATATCGGGCGAACCCTGAATGGCGAGGCGCTGCATGTAATGACGGATGCCACGCAGCCCACCCATTTCTTCACCACCACCTGCACGGCCCGGACCTCCATGCACCAACAGGGGTAGCGGGCTACCATGGCCAGTACTTTCTTTGGCGCATTGTGCATTCAGTACCAACATGCGGCCATGCCACGGACCAGCACCAATTACATAATCGGTAGCAAGTTTTGGCGATGCGGTTACAATACTGCTTACCAACGAGCCTTTGCCTTTACGGCTTAGTTCAATGGCTTCTTCCATACTATTGTAAGGCATTAAGGTACTAACAGGTCCAAAAGGCTCTACATCGTGGGCAATATCACTGGCAAAAGGGTTTTCGTTGCACAAAAGCAAGGGACTCATAAACGACCCTGCTTCCCAATTGGCATCGATCAGTTCGGCACTGTCGAGGGAGCCATATACGATCTGCGAAACCGCAAGCAATTTTTGCACCTGCTCCATTACTTCAGCACGTTGTCCCTTGCCTGCCAGTGCGCCCATTCGTACCTTTTCATTTAATGGGTTGCCCATGGTAGTTTGCGCCAGCGCTTTGCCCAATGCAATTTGTATATCTTCCATTTTATTGGCAGGTACAAAAATGCGGCGGATGGCGGTACACTTTTGTCCGGCCTTTACGGTCATTTCTTTGCGTACTTCTTTAACAAAAATCTCCCACTCGGTCATGTCGGGGGTGACATCTTCGCCCAGCACAATGCAATTAAGGCTGTCGGCTTCCATATTAAAGGGTACCGAGTTTGCTAATATATTTTTATTGCTTTTTAGTATAAGTCCGGTAGTAGCCGAACCGGTAAAAGTTACCACATCCTGACTACCAACATGGTCTAGTAAGTCGCCGGCACTGCCGCAAATAAGTTGTAAAGCGCCTATGGGCAAAATGCCACTTTCAATAATGTCGCGCACGACAGCTTCGGTAAGAAAACTGGTAATGGTTGCCGGTTTTACAATGGCCGGAACACCTGCCAGCCAGTTGACGGCACATTTTTCCAGCATTCCCCATACCGGGAAATTATAAGCGTTTATATGTACAGCAACCCCTTCTTTAGGAATCAGCAGGTGATGCGCCATAAAACTCCCTGTTTTGCTCATCGAATGCGCTTCACCATCATAGGTATAAGGCATATCGGGGAGTTTACGACGTAGCGATGCATAGGCAAAAAGGTTGCCAAAACCGCCTTCAATATCAATCCAGCTATCTCCGCGGGTGGCACCTGTTGCATAACTGATTTCGTAATATTTCTCCTTGCGCTCGCCGAGGTATAATGCTAAAGCGCGCATCATCCGGCCCCTTTCGTGAAAGGTCATTTTGCGTAGTGCGGGATTGCCTTTGGTTCGGCCAAAATCCAACATTTCCTTAAAATCTATTCCGCCGGAAGTGGCGCCAGCAATGGCTTCACCGGTAATGGCATGGTATAGTGTTTGTGCCATTCCCGATCCGGTTACCCATTGCCCGGCGAGGTAATTGCCTAATGTTTCCATAATGCTGTTGTATAAAATGAGATCACAAAACTAACACTTGTTAGTTTTAAAATTCCGTTAAGGAATAATATGTTTCTCATACTTTTGCAGCCATGGCTCTTCTTCGCTTGCCATCTACGTTAAGATGGGTATTGGTTGCTAGCTTCATTATGCTGATTGCAATGACGCTTTATCGTTTGGTACTGATTTTGGTTTTTGATGCAGAAACCACGCAGGAAGGAGTCGTTATGTTGGCAGGATTGGTGCAGGATGCCGGTATTGTTTCTATCATTGGGATGGGAGCACTTGCGTTGAGTTGGATACCCTCTTTACATCCATACAAGTCGAAGAGAGGCAAGATAGTAATGCTCAGTTATTTTTGCATTACTGCTATGCTACTATCTGTGGTTTACATTTTCGATTTGATTTTTCTTAAATCAATGGACACACGTATTAGTTCAGATGTTTTTTTATTATTTACCGGCAGCCGGCAAAAGGCACTGGTCTTTTTAAATAGGAATTTCAATATACTCCCGGTATCTTTAGTAGTTGTATTTGTAGGCTGGATGTGGTGGCTGTTACTCAGCTGGTTATTTGATGTTTTAGGAATGATGGATCGAAACCGCCAAAAAAGCGTTCGCTTCCGGATGCAGCGTATAACGATTAGTGTTTTTGCAATTTTTATTATTATGAGCCTTGTTTCTCCTAAAAATATAACAAAAAAGGATCTAAGTATGGAGCCAATTGGAACAAAGGCTCTGATTTGGAACCCTGTTCAAACTGTTACCGAACACTGACAACATCTTTTTCAGGATTTTTTGTTGTATTTTTCTTCAACCGTTTTTGCCTTTTCAAAATCGAGTATTACCCCATTAATGCAATAGCGAAGTCCGGTTGGTGGTGGCCCATCATCAAACACATGCCCAAGATGTGCTTCGCAACGGCCACACATAACTTCTGTACGCTTCATTCCGTGACTGTTATCTACCGTATTAATAAGACTGGTTTTACTGATAGGCTCATAAAAACTGGGCCATCCGCAGCCGCTTTCAAATTTGGTATCGCTTACAAAAAGCGCATTGCCGCAAGCCGCGCAATAATAGGTACCTTTTTCACTAAAACCTTCAAACTTGCTGGTCCATGGCCTTTCGGTACCCTTTTGGCGTGCGATTTGATAAACTTCCGGGTCAAGCACTTTTTTCCATTCATCATTGCTAAGCTTCACCTTTTCGGTGGCAGCACGGTTATAAACCGCAGATTTTTTGGTAGTATCTTCGCTCATTGTATTTTTTATTTCAAGGTTTGTTTCTTTCCCGTTATGGGCAAAGGTGCAGGCATTAAAGGCCAATGCAAAACAAAAAAACATCGCTGGGTATTTCATACCTTAAACATACGCATGAAAGGTATAATTGGTTTATCCAACATGGCTAAAAGTTTTATAAAATCAAGGTTTTAACGTAAACTGTTAAAAAAATAACAACGTTCCATTATTTTCGCAGCAAATCAATCATACAACTCACCATGTTCAACATAGTTTTATTTGGCCCTCCCGGCAGTGGTAAAGGAACCCAAAGCGCCCACCTGGTTGAAAAATACGGACTTATTCACCTGAGCACGGGGGATTTGCTGCGCAAAGAAATGAAGGAAGGAACACCTTTGGGATTGGAAGCCAAAAGCCTGATTGAAAAAGGTTCATTGGTGCCCGATGAAGTGGTGGTAGGTATGATTGCCAATGCAGTAGACAGTAACCCCAATACAAAAGGCTTCTTATTCGATGGTTTTCCGCGTACGGTGGCTCAGGCAGAAGCTTTGGACCATTTGCTTAGCGCAAAGGATACTTCCATTGCAACCGTACTTTTTTTAGAAGTAAACCAGGAAGAGTTGATTACACGTCTTATTGGCCGTGCTAAAACGAGCGGCCGGCTTGATGATGCCGACCCTGAAATACAAAAAAAGCGGCAGGATGTGTACCGTAATGAAACCTTACCGGTTGCCGGTTATTACCAAAATTTTGATAAGGTAGACCGCATAGATGGTGAAGGGAGCATTGAAGAGATTTTTGCGCGGCTTTGCGATCGGATTGATGAAAAGAAATAGTTCTGAAATATTTTAGGCAATCTTATAAAAAATGGGCGCTTTTGGCGCCCATTTTTCAATTTAACCGTAAGTAATTTACAATTCTAATTTTTAGTGTGAATCCTTACAAAGCCCTACTACTGTGTGAAACACATCATGCAGATCGGTAAGTTTTTTGGTTAGATCGGCATCACTTGCATCTTTCTTCACCATTTTATTGAGTTCCTTACTTCCTTTTACCAGCTTTTTCAGGTTGTCTTTAATTTCAGGTTTGTTGAAATCAGCCGGGGGTGTGCTTTTTTGCCAGGCCACCGCTTTTTCAACCATTTCGCCGCTACGTGATTTTATGGGGTCCAGCTTTCCTTCTTCAGCAGGGTGGAAGGTTTCGCTCATCACACTATGAAAAGTTTTGAGTTCGGTCCATTCCATTGGACTAGGTGCAGTTTGTGCGAATGTACCGGCGGTAATTACCAGTGCCGTCATCATTGCAAGCATTTTTTTCATGTCTTCTTTTTTATTGGTTTTTTAATTTGTTTACCGATGGTTTTTCGGCTGCTAAATTCGGGCTGCAAGGTACGAATTATGCTTGGGTGTAACTACTGATATTCATTTGTATTATAATGTTTAACAATTTCCATGTTCCACGTGTTTTGATTTTGGTATTTTGCCTCCCAAAACACACAAATCATTTTTAAGATGAAAAGACTTACCCCGATTTTCTTTCTCACTCTTATGTTTTTTACCGGGATGCCATTTGCCTATGGCCAACAGGCGGCTCTTAAGTCCGGCTTTGATGCGGCCGAATACGCCGATGTTTTATGGCTGGCTTTTTATGGCATTACCGATAGCCTGAAAGATCAACGCAACATGACCCTTAACCGTGGCAACTATGAAAGGTTGTTGCGTACGCCGGAAGTTGGGCTGGCAAACAAGGCTGAAATTTACCTGCGCAGCGATTCGGTAATTATCGTGAGCCTGCGAGGCACCGTAAAAAAGTTGGAAAGCTGGCTTGCGAACTTTTATGCAGGCATGGTACCGGCACAAGGCTCCATTCAGCTAAGGGATGATTATCATTTTACCTATAAACTTGCGGAACGTAAAGATGCCATGGTACATTCCGGCTGGACCATTGGTACTGGTTTTTTAGTGAAAGAATACTTGCCTGTGTTGGAGCAACTACTTGCGCGCGGATTGCGGAATGTTATCGTTACGGGCCATAGTCAGGGTGGGGCGTTAAGCTTTCTAAATACATCATTTATACATTATTATTTTAAAGATAAATACCCAGGGCTTAAGCTGAAAACCTACGCGAGCGCTGCCCCCAAGCCCGGCAACCTGTTTTATGCTTACGATTTTGATTACATAACCGGCATTGGTTTTGGGTACCGGGTGGTTAACACCGACGATTGGGTGCCGGAGTCGCCCATTTCGGTACAGGGTCTTGGCGATTTTAATGCGGTAAACCCTTTGGCAGGTGCGCCAGAAGCCATTAAAAAGCAAAAATGGCCCGACCGGATGGTGATGAAGCACGTTTACAACAAAATGCGGAAAGGAAGCGAAAGGGCAGCCCACCGGTATCAAAAGTACCTGGGAAATGGTGTAGGCAAACTGGTAAGCAAGTCGCTGCCAGATTTCGTTCAGCCGGTTTACAGCGATGGAAGTAATTACATGACTGCGGGCGCACCTATCATCTTAAAGCCGACTGAAGATTATAAAAAGAAGTTCCCCGATGATCCCAACAATGTTTTTGTTCATCATATGTATGCGCCCTATTTTTTTCTGCTAAAAAGCTTATATCCTTTTTAGTAAATCCATTCAGGATGGACACTTTACATTTGCAACGGTTTAAAAAGCAGTATGAAAGGGAATCTTACATTATTTTATGCTGGCCGCGTTTCACGCTTAACCTTTCACAAAATATTCCGATAATATGAATAAAGAACAGCTCTTCAAGTGGTTTGTACGTATAGGTGCCCTGGAAGGAATTTCGTTTTTATTACTACTTGGCGTAGCTATGCCACTTAAGTATATGATGGGTATGCCCAAGGCTGTAAGCATGGTGGGCATGGCGCATGGGGTTTTATTTATAGCTTACCTGTATATGGTGCATGAGTGCCGGCAGGCATTTGGATGGTCGTTTAAAACAGCAGCATTGGGTGCTATCGCATCTGTAATGCCCTTTGGCCCGTTCGTTTACGACCGCTGGCTTAAGAAAACCCAAAACGTTACAGCGTAGAAAAAGCGTACATCATCTCCCTTCCAATTTGCCGGCAGCGCTCATCATAGCGGGCTGTTTCTTCAGGTGTTCCATCAGCTTCCTTAGGATCGTTGTAAGGCAATGAAAGCCGGAATTTAGCTCCCGGAATAAACGGGCATTCCGCATCGGCCTGCGAACAGGTCATGATAGCGGCAAAATCCTTTTGTGGGTTAGCGATATCATCGTATTTTTTGGAAAAGCATATAAGCCCGGCATCTCCATTAGCAAGATGAACCCGGTAACGGGGGTTATTTCCACCGGGATTTTCAATTACAAAACCTGCACGTTCCATTGCAGCAACAGCCCGTGGGTTGAAGGCGGTAGCTTCGGTTCCACCGGAATAGGTAGTTACCCCATCAACCTGGTAAAAAGATGCGGCAGCAGCGGTCCATATTTGCCCAAGGTGGCTGCGGCGGCTGTTATGCGTACAAATAAAAGTGAGTTCTACAGGGTGAGCGCTGTCTTTCTGGGCTTTTATATATGCTGCCATTTGTTTGAGCGCGGTTTTTCTTTCTTCGGGAATCAGTTCAAATTCACTCACAAGGCTATCCATGTAGGATTGTACAGCAGGAAACATAGTTGGTTGTTTTATTTCGGTGATGGTGTTTGGGGAAACTGCTTCGGGCTGAGCAGGTTGTTCACAGGCAATGGTAGCTAACAACGGAACTAATAAAAATAATTTTCTCATATTCATCGCAATATTACGATAAGTACGGGAATGGGTGATGTTGGTAATAGAAATTTAATATTGAGTATATTTATTCGGAATCGGAAGAAAGGGGAGAATTGGATGATAATTAGTTTTTCATAATTTCTCCTGCTAATTGGGAATCAAACGTTGTAGCCAAGGTGAGCTGGCAATTATAAATACACAAATTTTGACAACAGAAAAAATCGTAAATTTGTCACAATGAGATCGATAACTTTAAATATTCCTGATAATTTAGATGTAGATATTCAGCAATTGGCTATGCTATTAGCAAGCAGATTATACGAACAAGGCAGGCTTTCACTTGGGCAGGCTGCTGAAGTCGCAGGTTTAACAAAAAGGTCATTTTCCGAATTACTTGGCAGCTACCATGTTTCTATTTTCAATTTTCCTGCTTCAGAAATTGTAAGAGATGTAGTCAATGCCTAAAACCATTATTGCAGATACAAGCTGTTTTATCATCCTATCTAATATTGGAGAATTAGAACTTTTGCAGCGCTTATAAGGACAGATTATTACTACTATTGATATGGCTATTGAATATGGTGATACATTACCTGAATGGGTTATAATTGCTAAAGTTTCTGATCCCTATAAGCAACAGTTACTGGAAATGCAACTTGACAAAGGAGAATCAAGCGCGATTGCTTTGGCTTTAGAAACACCGGATAGTACAGTAATCCTGGACGATTATAAGGCCAGAAAAATTGCAGAGCAATTAAGGTTGAACTATACCGGAACGATTGGAGTAAATATCAAGGCCAAACTAAAAATGGTAATTCCATCCATCAAGCCAATTCTTGAAAAAATCAGAGAAACTGATTTCCGGATTTCAGCTGAGGTTGAATTGCAGGCACTGAAAGAAGCTGGCGAATAAACGAAACCATCAAAGAAAAAATTTACCAAAGGGACTAATAAATAGGTTGTTATTTTTCGTTTCTATTACATTGAAATCTAGCGATTCATGATTATGGTTAACCAATATTTTTCCGAAGACTTAATCATTGAATAATTCATTTTCAAAAAAATAATTGCGATTTTTTCCGACAATTTATCTCATGAAAATACAAAACATCATTTTTGATTTCGGCGGAGTTCTTGTTGATTGGAACCCAAGGCATTTATTTAAAAATCATTTCAGCAATGAGCACGAGATGGAATGGTTTCTTGAAAATATATGTACCGATGAATGGAATTTGCAACAAGACAAAGGTCGAAGCCTTGCAGAAGGTACGGCATTGTTGCAGGCTCAATTTCCGGAATTTCATGCGCAGATACAACGCTTTTATGGCGAATGGGAAACCATGCTGAAGGGTGATATTCCCGGTTCTGTTGCCTTATTGTACAGGTTAAAGGAAAAGTACAGGATGTACGGATTAACCAATTGGTCCGATGAAACCATTGATATTGCTTACCGGCGTTTTCCATTTTTTAGCGCGTTTGAAGGCATTGTGGTATCAGGAAAAGAAAAGATGATTAAACCCGATAAGCAAATTTATCACCTGTTGCTCGACAGGTACGGTTTACAGGCGGGCAATACCGTTTTTATTGATGATAACCTTAAAAATGTAAAGGCTGCTGAGGAAATTGGATTGTATGCCATTCATTTTGAAAATCCGGAGCAATTAGAATTAAGTCTTTTAGCCCTTAAATTATTATAAAACCGGTTGAAGTAAGCTGGATAACGAACTTTACTATGAAATGTGCAACTTATTATCCATAATTTTAAATGTAAATAATTGCTATGGAAGGTTTAATAATGCATTATCCACTAACCACCAATACGATTCTCGAATATGGTAATAGTGTGTTTCACCATAAAAAAATCATTACCTATCTGCCGGATGGAGCGCGGCATGAATATTCTTTTGGGGATATGTATAAGCGCTGTAAGCGGCTTGCCAATGCGCTAACCCAAAAATTGGGCATCAGTAAAGGAGATATGGTGGGCACTTTCGCCTGGAACCATGGCCCCCATGTAGAGTTATACTATGGCATATCAGGCATTGGAGCAGTTTGTCATACCATCAATATTCGGTTAAGTGGCAAGCAAACGGAATTTATCATTAACAACTCTGAAGATAAGGTCATTTTTGTGGATGCCACCCTTGTGCCGCTGTTAGAAAAGATTGCTCCACTACTCGAAACGGTTGAATGTTTTGTAATCATAAATGCAAGCAGCACCTTTACCACCACCTTACCCAATACCCTGCATTACGAAGATTTGCTGGCAGCACATTCAGAAGATTTCGAGTGGCCCACATTAGATGAAAATGATGCAAGTGGCATGTGTTATACCAGCGGAACCACTGGTTTGCCCAAAGGGGTTTTGTATTCTCATAGATCTACATTTTTGCATGCATTAACCATTGCCACACCCAATGCAGGTAATATCAGTCATAAGGATACGGTGATGCTGATTGTACCCCAATTTCATGTGATGGCCTGGGGCGCACCGTATATGTGTTTGCTGGCAGGGGCCAATATGGTGCTGCCTTCCTCCAATCTGCAACCTGATGCCATTATTAAAGTGCTGATAGCGGAAAAGGTAAATAAAGCAAATGGTGTGCCATCTATCTGGCTTGGGGTGTATCATGCTTTAAAGAAGAACCCGCCAGGGGATAAATTGGCTTTGGAAGAATATCTGGTAGGCGGCTCGGCCTTACCTGCAAGTCTTATTGAAGGTTTTGAAAAAGACTTTGGAATAAAGGGGGTACAGGCATGGGGCATGACAGAAACATCGCCGCTGGGAACGCTGAGCCGGATACAATCAAAACATGAACCATTATCGGATGCGGAAAAAATAAAAATACGCGCCAAACAAGGAATTGCTTTCCCTGGGGTTGAATTAAGGATTGTAAGAGATGATGGGTCATTGGCACCACATGATGGAAAAACTATGGGAGAGTTACAAATTAAAGGTGCATGGACGGTGCGTTCCTATTTTAAAACGAATAGCCAGGAGAATTTTACGGAAGATGGTTGGTTTAGAACCGGTGATGTAAGTACAATGGATGAAGATGGTTACATGGAAATTACTGATAGAACAAAAGACCTTATTAAAAGCGGGGGTGAGTGGATATCGAGTGTGGCATTGGAATCTGCTTTAATGTCGCATCCAAAAATTAAGGAAGCTGCCGTAATTGCCGTACCCGATGAAAAGTGGATCGAAAAACCTTTGGCAACTATTGTTCCAGTGGATATGGATGATAAACCTACAACTGATGAACTAATGGATTTTTTATCGAGAGACTTTGTAAAATATCAGATACCAAGGGACTATGTTTATATACAAGAAGTGCCAAAAACGAGTGTTGGTAAATTCGATAAAAAGGAGATTAGAAAACTATTTGCAGAAGGAAATCTTGTATAAGCGGGGAAACTTATTATAAAGACTTCGCTTACCTTTCCACGCATTACCTGCAATAACGATTCTTTTGATTAAGTAAACGAATAATAAAACGGCAATAAATGTCAAATACAGAACCCAGTGAAACTATTGATACATTAAGCATTACCGCACAAAATTTTAGAGATACACTTGCGAGGTACAAAGCGGTTAAAGAATTAAGTAAAGTTGAAAAATATTTTAAGGGAAATGACGGTGTAACCAAAGCATTTGGTGTAAAATTTGATGATATTTTTACAACGGCAAAGGCATTTGCACAAATGCCTTTGGAAGAAATAGAAAAATTACTGGAGAGTGATTTTTACGAAGTAAGAATGGGTGCGGTTAGTATTATGGATTTTCAGGCTAAATATAGAAGGGCAACGGAAGAACAAAAAAAAGGTCTGTTCGAATTGTATCTGCGCAGGCACGACCGAATCAATAACTGGGATTTGGTAGATCGTGGTGCAGGGAGTATTATAGGTGCGTATTTAATTGGAAAACCCAAGGATATTTTGTACACCCTGGCCACATCAAAAGATACCTGGGAACGCAGAACGGCAATTGTTAGTACATCTGCTTTTATAAAGAATGGAAGTACAGACGATACATTCAATATTGCTGAAATATTAATGAATGATAAGCAGGAATTAATAAATAAGGCGGTAGGAAGTTGGATTAGAGAAGCAGGCAAAAAACACAGGGATAAACTTATTGCTTTTTTAGACAAGCATGCTATTACCATGCCACGTGTTACACTTCGTTATGCCGTTGAGCAATTTGATAAAGGTGAAAAGGAATACTATTTAAACCTGAAGAGGGAAAGCATAAAATAGTGAATTAACCTAACATAATAATTCACATATGTTAGCCTGGCGTAAAAGGTTCAATGCCATGTTGGCCATCAGTTACGGTTATCATACTTTGTTCGGGAATTTCCTTCCAAAGCTCTTCAAAATTTCCCATAGGTTCCGAAACGAGACATACGGCAAATTCGCCAAAGCGACCGTCTATTTCGGGGTTTACAAGCATAAGGTCATCTATGGATGGGCTGATGTATAAGGTGGGACATCTACCATCGCTGCCATAACGAAAACCCCATAAATTATTGCCATCCGAAATGCCAAGCGTCATCCATAAAGCAGCATCAATAGCGTGTTCCTTGGCAGTGGTTTTCACTACGTTTACCATTTTCTTTATAGCAGCAGGCACATCCTTTTCCAACCCATAGGTTAGTGCAAGGTGAAACATAATTTCCGAGTCAGTAGTACCTTGTATATTGTTAAAGTAAGCCGGGTCAACTTTGAGTAGTAAATCGCGGTGGAGTTTCGCAAATTCAGCAATTTGTCCGTTGTGTACAAATAACCATTGTTTGTACCGGAAGGGGTGGCAATTAGTTTCCTGAATGGTTGCTTGCGAAGTGGCACGAACATGGGCCAAAAACAAAGGCGATTCAACATGTAAAGCAAGGTCTGCAAGATTGGTATCATTCCATGCCGGACGGATGCTTCGAAACAAACCGGGGTTGGGTTGATTGTTGCTGTACCAGCCAAGACCAAACCCATCTCCGTTCGTTGGAGTACGTGGTGCATTTGCTTTAAGGCTTTGCTGTATAAGATTGTGCTTTGGAGTAATGAGGAGATCGCTCATTGCAATGGGGGAACCTTTATAGGCGAGCCAGCGACACATGTTTAATTGTTTATTTTAAATTTTTAATTGCAAATTTTTGTCGAATACATTACACTATCACCACCTATCAAAGGTACCTGAACTCAATTGCCTAAAAAATGATTTTAGGCAGGGATTCATGATTGAAGAATGCATTAAACCTTTTTCAACCGATGTCAATTGCCATAGTATTTGAAGGGCGCCCAGTAAAGCGGTTGTTTATATTTTTCGCCAAATTCGCCTTTAATAAACCTGCGTTTGGTATTGGCTACTGATGCGGCAAAAGTAATTTTCTGCTCATGCACCTGTTTATATATTTCTTTAATAAAAAGCGCAGTTGCTGCATCATCAATTGACCAGTTGGTAGCAAGCACTGCTTTGGCACCTGCAGCAAGAAAGGCGGTAGCCATGGTCGTTAAAGAACCATCTGCAGCTAACATGCCCAGACCGGTTTCACAAGCCGATAAACAAACCAGACTTGGTTTAATATCCAATTCATACGCTTCATAAAATTGAAGAAGTCCATCTTCTTTGCCATTATCTGGTTCTGTAATTACTAATGAATTATCTTCAAAAGCACTCTTTGTACCCGCCATGCCATGCAACGAAAAATGGAGAATAGCAGCATTGCTTAGTTGACCACTTTCACTAAGTTTTTTCACTTTGGTTTCGGATAATTGGTTGCTTGTTATTATACTAACTGAATCAAACTGTTGCTTAAGCATTTCTATTTCCTGCAGTGTACCGGGTAAGTCAGTCCATGACTTTATACCAACCATACTGTAATCCAGTGCCCTGCCTTGTAGTTTTTCAGGATGATAAGTACTATAATCGGGGTTGCCAATGGCGACAATTCTTTCCCCGTTGTTGTAGGTTCTGTTTTCAAGATTTTCTTTAATGGTAAAGCCAGGCGTATATATAATATCATAAGCTTCTCCCAGGTATCGCCCATCCGGCATCATAAGGCTTTCGAAAGGAATAAAGTGAACCATATAATCTCCACTGATATAAATGGTTTTTTTGCCAGCCAGCATATTTTCAAAGGGCTGTACATAAACCCGATACAGGAGTTTAGCTAACTTTATTTTCTCTATAGCAAGTTCTTTGTCATCCTTACTTTCTGTTTTTTTAACCGCAATACCACGCGCATCATCAAGGTTTAGGTTTGATAGATAAGTAAATTGCATAAGGGCCAGCAATTTTGATGCAGCAGCAGAGTCGCGGCGGGTATGAATGTTTTTATTAGTGCGTTTTAATAGTTGTGAAAAAGTTAGGTTTAATCCTGATTGCTGAATTTCTTTAAGAATGGTATTACTTTCAACATGGTGAATTTTTCCGTTTTTGTTGTCGAAGCATAGGGTTGGTGATTTGTCAAGGTTGAGACCAATAAATGTGATGGCAACGGCATCTTTGGGTAAGGCTGCTTTTGCTTTTTCCAATGTAGTTACACTTTTAGGTTGGTATTCCAGGCTTATCAGGTATCTGAGATGGTTCTCCTTCATCATCTCTATCCATTTGAACAAATCCTTTTGATCATTACGCCCTGCAGCGATGCCACATAGTGCCCAAAGCGTATTCATTCTTCCTTCGTTTACCTGCAAAGGAAGATTGTCTTTTTTATTTTTTTCAATCCAATTGCTGTATTCAATATAGCTATCCACCGCTTCCCTAAAATATACATAGGCAGAGTCGGTTTTTTTTAGCCCTATCCATGATGCACCTTCCAATTCGCAGATAGATGAGTATATCATGCCATCATTTTCGGTAAGGTCTTCTTTTAGCATGATTGCCCTTAGCAAAACAATATCATATTTCCCGCTACTGTACAGCAGGTCCAGCCCATTTAAGCTAACCTTAAGTTTATTTTCCCTTGTAATATCCGCTTCATCTACCCTTAGCTGGCACAAGAGGTTATAATAAATGGCAGAATCATATATATATTTTTCGGCATAATAAACCGAAAGGCTGTTGGTGGCCCAAAAATATCCTTTGCCATCTCTTTTTTTTTCGGACCATTTCAATAGTTGTATAAGTGTTTTGTATGCATTTTCCTGATCATCTTTTTGAAAATAGGCTTCAGATAGTTGATGCAGTGACGATGCCTGCAATTCATCCAGTTGATATTTTTCTACTACATCTCTTCCCGCTATGGCGTAATCCAGAATCATTGAATTGTTACCAAATTTGTTTTCTACCTGCTGAAATGTCAGTAATTCTTTTGAAACAAATATCAGGAGTGCTGCATGGCGCAGGCTATCACCGGCATATTTATAAATTTCTACGGCTTTATCAAAATATTGAAACATAGCTGTAGCCCTGTTTCGGTTCCGGTATTCCTGCAGGCCAATGTCAACGGAAAAAGTGGCGGCTACATCATAGCGGGCTATTGATATTTTCGCTTCTTCTTCGATAAAATCTTTTTTCCATTGAATGATTTTTTGGGTTTCCAGCGGCGTAGGTTTTTTATCGATATAGGAAAGAATGGAATCGAGTTTTACAGATGGAGTAGACTTGAAATCAATGGCTTTGCATTCAGCCGTTAGGCCCTTTTTGAACTGCTGTACAATATTGGCCGGCATTAGTTTCAAGCTATCAATCAAATCAAAGTCTCCTAAAAAAGCCCTGTCAAAAGAGCGTTTGTTTGGTAGCCATTGCATGGCCCTCATATACCAATAGATAGCTTCATCTTTTTTATATTGCAGCAGGTAGGTGTGCGCAAGATTAAGCATATTATTAAACCGGTATTCATTTAAGGCAACCGCTTTTTTTCCATATTTTTCCGCTATTTCAGGCTGATTATTTAGTGTAAAAAAAAAGCATGCTGAACTGAAATAATTATCATTTTGCGGAAATAGCATACTTAATTTTGAACAACCTTCAGCAGCCCTGGCATATTGACCTGTTTGACCGTACAGGATGGTTGCAAAATCCAATGCATTGGTTTCAGTTGAATCCATCGCATAAATTTTTTCAAATATGGCTAGCGCCTTTTGGATTTCACCTTTCTTGTATAAGGCAAATCCTTCATCGTAATATTTCTCCAAATCAGATGGCTGTGCGAAGCAGTAAAGGCAGAAAAATAGGGCAACAATGGTTGCGTTGACTTTATCCATGGGTAAATTTAATAATTTATTTGAATGGATAATATGGCACCTTATTTTTTATTCAAATCTTTATCCGAAAGCCTAATTTTGATAGCTGAATTGTAAAGCCAGGGTTAAAAGTGTAATTTTAAATTATCAACCTTTTTCGCAGTCCTATGGCTGTTTTAGCTTAATTTCGAATTACATAAAAACAACCTAATCTCAAATGCAGCATTTTAAAATCCCTGTCTTACTGACCCTTTTTACCCTGTGCGCAGTAACCCTTTCATTTGGACAAGGCAATTTTAAGAAGAATGATATTTACCTGGAAGCAGGCGGCAACGGTCTTTTTGGCTCCGTTAACTACGAGCGTCAATTAACAAAGGAACCTGCCCTTGGCGCAAGAATTGGTTTGGGCTTCTACACGGAGAAAGCATTTTACCTGACGATTCCAGCAGGCATAAATTACCTTTTTAAACTAAAAAGGGAAAATACTTTTATTGATGCCGGGCTTGGCGTAACCTGGGTTCGGGAAGATGGTATTCTTTTTAACGAAAGCAAGAATACTGTGGCAGACCATTTCACCAATTTTGTGCCTAGTATCGGATACAGAAAACATACAGCAAGAAACGTAATGTGGAGGGTGAGTGTAACACCTGTTATCAATGAATTTGGGTTTGTGCCTTGGGTAGGCGCTTCTATAGGAAAAAGGTTTTGATGAAATATTTTTAGTATGGAATGCTTAATTTAATTAAGCATGTGAATTTAAATAGCTACCTGTAAAACTGTCCACTGTCCACTATCCACTATCAATTATCAACTCTCAATTATCAACTATCCCTTCCCACTCCTTATAAAACTGCTCTAAATAAACTTCCATAAACCGATGGCGTTCTTCAGCTATTTTTTTTCCGGTTTCCGTATTCATTTTATCTTTTAACAGCAAAAGTTTTTCGTAGAAATGATTGATGGTGGGCGCATCGCTTTTTTTGTACGTTTCTTTATCCATGTGTAAATTCGGTGGAATAGCAGGGTCGTAAAAAGCACGCCCTTTGAAACCACCATAGCTGAATGCCCGCGCAATGCCAATAGCACCAATGGCATCAAGCCGGTCGGCATCCTGCAGCACTTTCATTTCGGGTGATGTCCATGCGTTTCCATCAAAACTATTTTTAAACGACATGTATCGAATGATATTTACAACCTGTTCAATAATGGCTGCCTCAACCCCTAGCCCGTTAAGAAAATTAAAAGCTATTGCAGGTCCCATATTTTCATCGCCATCATGAAATTTGGCGTCCGCTATATCGTGTAACAAGGCAGCAAGTTCCACCATCAGGATATCAACTTTTTCAATTGCAGCAATATGCTTTGCCGTATTCCATACGCGGTAGGTGTGCCACCAATCGTGCCCCGCTTCTGCATCGGTAAGTGACTTTTTTACAAATAGTGCTGTTTGCTCAATTATATGCTGTTGGTCTTTCATTTTTGATATCGTTGCGGGTTATCATCATTTTTGGATGGACTAAAAAATACACGGTACAGCATATACACCGTTCCGGGTAGTACAATAAACATCAGTTTGAACCAATTGGTAAAATGCATGCCCTGGTAAGCAATAATCCAAATGAGTAAAATGGTAAACAGGGTAAAAAATAGGGTAAGTGCTTTTGCAAAAAAGGTTTCATAAAAGCCTTTTCGTTGCCGGATAGGTAGGTTTTCATTTATGGAAGATAAACGCTTGCTTTGTTGCCGGTATTTCCCTTCATTTATGGATGGTGAGTTTTGGGATACCGGCAGCTGTTGTAAGTTTGCGTTTGTTGCTTTTTCTTTCTGAGCGTTTACTTCGCCTACCATCAGCAAGAAGGCATCCTTAAACAACTGAAACCCTGCTTTATCATGTTCGTCGGTAATCCATATTTCCCCCGGTGATATTTTCAGGTAGAGTTTGATGAATTCATATTCACCGCCATATCGTTTTTTATCGCTGTCATTTTTAAAGGAACTTATTTTATTCCAGCTAATCATTCTTGTTTCTTCCTTACCTTTTACAGCATAAGGAATAAACCGCCGGATTTTTTGTTCGATTCCCGATTGGGTGATGGAATACTGCACTTTGCCAATTCCATAGCCGTATGATAAACCAATGCCGGCAAAAAGTAATACCATAGAAATAATAACCGGCGCGCCGAGCATGATCCCAAAAAACATCAGGCTCATACCCGCAAAGAATCCTACGGCAATTACCTGGTATGGGTTGCTGGCAAAACTGTTGGTGGTAAATGTTGCCTGTATCGCTTCAGGTGCTTCCATCCCTCAAATGTAATAAGGATTATTTTTCCGGATAGAAACCTTAAAAGAAATTGAAATGGAATACTGAAAAAGGGAAAGGATGTTTATCCATTTCTGCTTGTTTTTGACACCTGCTTAAATGTTGCCTGTTTGCAAACAGGATAACCCGTTATTTTGTAAGGTTAAATGGCTGCAAGTTGTGGCCGGTTGAAACTGATTTACATGCAAACAGATTTTTTGGTCATCGGCTCAGGCATTGCCGGGCTTACCTATGCCGTAAAAGTAGCCGAGACATTTCCTGATAAAGAAGTATTGGTACTTACCAAAACGGTGAGTGATGAAACCAACACCAAATACGCACAAGGCGGCATTGCAGGTGTGTGGGACGACGAAAAGGATAGTTTTACTAAACATATAGAAGATACGCTGGTTGCGGGTGATGGGCTTTGCAAACCCGATATTGTGGAGATTGTGGTGAAGGAAGGCCCTGACCGTATTCGTGAGATCATTGAATGGGGCGCACAATTTGATAAAGCGGCCGATGGAGACTACCGGCTGGGAAAAGAAGGCGGGCATAGCGAAAACCGCATACTACATCACAAAGATGTAACGGGTAAAGAAATGGAAAGAGCGCTGTTGCATAAAGTAGCGAGCCTTAAAAACATAAAAATTCTGAACCACTGTTTTGTACTTGATATCATTACACAGCATCATCTTGGTTACCTGATTATGAAAACCACGCCCGACATTAACTGTTATGGTGTGTATATTTTAGATACGGTTTCCAGGAAAATTGATAAGATTATTGCCGAAACTACCTTTCTTGCTGCAGGTGGAAATGGAAGTGTATATCGCACCACTACCAACCCGGCTATTGCCACCGGCGATGGCGTAGCGATGGTGTATCGGGCAAAGGGAAGAGTCGAGAACATGGAGTTCATTCAGTTTCACCCAACGGCACTTTACGAAACGGGTATTAAAGGTCATGCGTTTTTAATTACCGAAGCCGTACGCGGCGATGGCGCCATTCTGCGCAATGCAGAAGGCGAAGCATTTATGGAACGCTATGATGAACGCAGAGACCTTGCCCCGCGCGATATTGTGGCGCGTGCCATAGATAACGAAATGAAAGTGGGTGGTACCGAGTTTGTGTACCTCGATTGCCGGCACATGGACCTGCAAAAATTCACCGAGCATTTCCCGAATATTTATGAAAAATGCAAAAGCATTGGCATTGATGTGGCGAAGGATATGATTCCTGTTTCGCCGGCGGCACATTATAGCTGTGGGGGTATTCAAACCGATGCCTTTGCGCGCACGAGTATTCGTAACCTTTACGCTGCGGGCGAATGCGCAAGTACGGGTCTGCATGGCGCCAACCGCTTAGCGAGTAATAGCCTGCTCGAGGCCATGGTATTTGCCCACCGTGCTTTTTTACATGTAAAAGCGCATTATGATGCCGGTACCCAAAAAACAAAAGCTGCCGATATTCCCGATTGGAATGCAAAGGGTACCAATAACCCGCGCGAAATGATCCTGATTACACAAAGCCTGAAGGAATTGCGGATGCTGATGAGCGATTATGTAGGTATTGTACGCAACAGTGTGCGTTTGCAGCGGGCAAGCCGCCGGCTCGATTTGCTACACGAAGAAATTGAAGAGCTCTATCGTACGAGTTCTATTTCGCCGCAGTTGTGCGAATTACGCAATATGATTACGGTGGGTTATCTGATTGTAAAAGGTGCTCAGTTCCGTAAAGAAAGCAGGGGATTGCATTTCAATACCGATTACCCGGAAAAGAGTGCACTCCTGCAACATATTGTTCTTTAAAGGTTTGAAGTTTGATGTTTGAAGTTTGAGGTTGGCTGGCGCGGGAAGGGTTTGATGTTTGAAGTTTGAATGTCTTTTTGTATGAGGTTTGAAGTTTGATGTTTGAAGTTGGCTAGCGCGGGATGGGTTTGGGTTTGATGTGTGAGGTTGATGTTTGAAGTTGGCTGACGCGATAAGGGTTTTTAGTCTTTTTGTATGATGTTGACAGAAGCGGGATGAATTTAAAAATTTGATGTTGCCCAACGACCGGATGGAACCTCCAACCTCCAAACATCAAACCCGAAACCTCCAACCCCAAACCCGAAACCTCCAACCTCAAACCCGAAACCTCCAACCCCAAACCCGAAACCTCCAACCCCAAACCCGAAACATCCAACCCCAAACCCGAAACCTCCAACCTCAAACCCGAAACCTCCAACCTCAAACCCGAAACCTCCAACCTCAAACCCTATCCTTGAATTTTGCACCGGGATTATTGGATTGGTTAAGACATGAAATAAAAGCCCCCGTCTTTTTAGAAATTATTTCAGATGCATTCACAAGGTCTTGTAAAGACTTGTCATCTATATAATTTCGGTCAAAAGCACGATAAAGTTGGGAGCGGCTTTCGCCACAAGAACCTTTTGCGATGGTAAGAAAATGAATAAACTCATTTTTACCCATTCTTTCAAAACCTTCAGCAATGTTGTCCATTATCGAGCCCGAAGAATCATTAATCTGATCTTTCAATTTATAATCCCTGGAAAAAGGGGTTACACAGGTAAGCGGATAAATATTTTTGCAATATTCCCTTGATAATTGCCAGATTTCAAGGTCTTCAAAGCGGGTTATTGTTGCCATGATTTGATTGATTTTATTACTAAAAATAGGGTAAAACCAAATAAGAGTAAAACACTCAGTGTCAAACCGCATTATCTCGTCCATAAGTTAACTCTAAATATCTACTCTTACACGCGTTGGCAAACCTCAAACATCCATTCCTATTCATCTCACCTTTTTACGCGTCAGCCAACATCAAACATCAAGCTTTAAACCCGAAACTTCAAACCCAAACATCCAACCCGCATTGCAACCTTGTATGCGGCAGCCAACCTCAAACCTCAAACTTCAAACAAGAAACATGCAATTTCAAACATCAAACATGTAATTTGCGTTCATGTTTTATGACCGTAAAAAACTAACCAACAACGACCTGATTGCCATTTACCGACAACTGCTGCTGCCCCGCATGATTGAGGAGAAAATGCTGGTGCTGCTGCGGCAGGGAAAAATATCCAAATGGTTTAGCGGCATTGGGCAGGAAGCCATATCCGTAGGCGTTTCCATGGCTTTAGAGCAGGATGAATGGGTGATGCCACTGCACCGAAACCTCGGGATTTTTACCGGCAGGGGCATGCCGCTACATAAGCTGTTTATGCAATGGCAGGGCAATAAAGATGGCTTTAGCAAGGGCCGTGAAAGAAGTTTCCATTTTGGCAGCCTTGACCATCATATCTGTGGCATGATCAGCCATTTGGGCCCGCAACTAGCTATAGCAGATGGCGTGGCATTAGCGCATAAACTGAAGCAGGAAAAAAAGGTGGCCGTTGCTTTTACCGGCGATGGTGGCACAAGCGAAGGTGATTTCCATGAGGCATTGAATGTGGCCGCGGTTTGGGATTTGCCCGTGATTTTTATCATTGAAAACAACGGCTACGGATTAAGCACGCCGGTAAATGAACAATACCGTTGCAACAGCCTTGTGGATAGGGCCAAGGGTTACGGAATGGAAGGCGTGCAAATTGACGGCAACAATATTCTTGCCGTGCTCGATACCATTAAAGGCGTACGCAATTATTGTATAGAAAATCAGAAGCCTTATCTCGTGGAATGCATGACATTTCGTATGCGCGGGCACGAAGAAGCAAGCGGCACCAAATATGTACCGCCACAATTATTTGAAGATTGGAAAAAGAAAGACCCGGTAGAGAATTTTGAATTTTATCTCCTGCATACAGGCGTACTATCCGCATCGGACGTGGAAAGCATAAAAGCAGGCTTTAAAGCCACCATTGAAAGCGAATTGGCCATTGCTTACGATGCATCAGAAATGATTCCCGATGCACAGGAAGAATTGAACGACGTGTATGCGCCCTCCGTTGCTGAAGCTGTAACGGAGAAGAAAGGCAGGTTTGGCGCTACACCGGTTTCTTATCCTTCGCTGCTGAGCGATTCCCATACAAAAGAAACACGTTTTATTGATGGCATCCGCGATGGGCTGTACCAAAGCATGCATAAGCATAGCAACCTTATTTTGATGGGGCAGGATATAGCGGAATATGGCGGAGCTTTTAAAATTACCGAAGGGTTTTTACAGGAATTTGGTAAGGCGCGCGTGCGCAATACCCCCTTATGCGAGAGCGCCATATTGGGAACGGCGCTCGGCTTGTCGCTGCAAGGCTTTAAGAGTATGGTGGAAATGCAGTTTGGCGATTTTGTAAGCGTTGGCCTCAATCAAATTGTAAACAACCTGGCTAAAATATATTATCGTTGGGGGCAAAATGCCGACGTGGTCGTGCGCATGCCTACGGGCGGTGGCGTAGGCGCGGGACCATTCCACAGCCAATGCAACGAAGCATGGTTTACGCATACGCCCGGATTGAAAGTAGTGTATCCATCCACACCGCAGGATGCAAAGGGGTTAATGATTGCAGCAATTAACGATCCTAACCCGGTAATGTATTTTGAGCATAAGGGATTGTACCGCAGCATTACCGGCGATATACCGGTTGGCTATTACGAAGTGCCTATTGGCAAAGCGCGCGTGGTGCAGCAAGGCGACGATGTTACCATTATTACTTACGGTGCTGGGGTACATTGGGCCATGGAATATGCCAAGCGCCATCCTGCACAATCTTTGTACATACTCGATTTACGAAGTTTGCTTCCGCTCGATTATGATGCTATAAAAAATGCCGTTGCCGCTACGGGAAAAGTAATGGTGCTGCATGAAGATACTTTAACCGGTGGCTTTGGCGGAGAAATTGCTGCCTGGATTGCCGAGCATTGTTTTGGTATGCTCGATGCACCGGTGGTGCGTTGTGCATCGCTCGATACGCCGGTTCCGTTTAATATAGAATTGGAGCAGCAGTTTATGGCGAAAAGCAGGCTGGATGCGGCAGTAGGGAAGTTATTAAAGTATTAGAGAAAGTCGGGCTAAAAAAAACGTATTTTTCTTCCCAAGTTTATTAAGTAACAGGCATTCTCGGTATCAGGGAATAGCGTGACAAGGAGAGTGGCGAGTGAATGTACATGTAAGCTTACAAGGAGGTTTGCAACCGGTGATTGGTGCTCGGGATTATAAATGACGAAAAGAGTTTGGGAGGTTGTCGACAAGTTATTTTTAAAGTTTTGAGTCCTATTTTTTTATTGCTAAATTTGCTTTAAATCCAAAAAAATGGAAGAAATAATATTTTTGGTTGAAGAAAGTCCCGAAGGGGGATTCATTGCAAAAGGCTTGGGGGTTTCAATTTTTACACAAGAGGAAACACTTGACGCGCTTAAAGTAGCCATAATTGATGCGGTCCATTGTCATTTTGATGATGATAGGAAAAGGATAGTTCGATTACATATTGTGAAAGAAGAAGTGTTGGCAGCATGAAGATGCCTCGTGACCTAAACGGACAAGAACTGGTTAAATACCTTAAGCCTTATGGATATATTGTAACCCGTCAAACTGGAAGCCATATACGTTTAACGACACAATTAAATGGAGAGCATCATATAACTGTTCCCAATCATAAGCCACTCAAAATAGGGACTTTATCTTCTATCCTTTCTAATATTGCTGACCACTTCAATAGTACAAAAGAATTGTTATTACAAGAATTGTTTGGTTAGAATTGGTTTTTGTACCTACCCAACAACATCCCTTACCTTCAGGGGAAACTTTGTTGGGAAGGAAAGAATCCTTCATAATGATTATATATCCTCGATTTGCGTAGTTTGCAGCCTCTTGATTAAGATGCTATAAAAATGGCGGTAGTTGCAGCGGGAGAAGTAATGGTGCTGCATGAAGACACTCATACCGGTGGCTTTGGCGGCGAAATTGCTGCCTGGATTGCCGAGCATTGTTTTGGTATGCTCGATGCGCCCATAGTTCGTTGTGCATCGCTCGATACGCCGGTTCCGTTTAATATAGATTTGGAGCAACAGTTTATGGCGAAGAGCAGGATGGGATTAATGGTGGAGAAGCTTATGGCTTATTAAAAAATGGAAAGTGGTGATCGTATGTCCATTTAAGCTTTAATTGCGGTTTGCAAAACCGCTGATAAGTGCTCGCCATTATAAATGACGAACAGCTTTTGGGAACAGCCCGAACAGCGGTGAATATTTTATGTTATTTTTTTATATGTGCTCCTGTGTGATTATAGTTCACCCCGGAATTTTATTTTGCCGGTAAAAGGATTCAACGCATCGAAATGCATTATTTACTTTCTACACTTTCACCCAACCCTGCTTCCTGTTGCTTTCCAAAATCCTTTCGCAAATCAGTAATTCGCGGTAGCCATCTGCAAAAGTTGGATAAGGTGGATGTTCGGATGGCTTACCTGCTGCCACTGCCGCATATACTTCTTTAAATAATTGCTTGGAAGTATCGGGGAAACCCTCATTATGCCCGCCGGGAAAAGTCATGATGGCGCTTGCTTCGGGATAGGCGAGCGATGGGTCGCGCATGAGCGATTCATTGTATCCATTCCGGTTACCAATCCACACTTCATTGGGCGCTTCGGAATTCCAGGCAAATGTTTTTTTGGAACCCGATATTTCCAGCTTCAATTGATTTTTTCTGCCTGCTGATACCTGCGATACAGTAATGGAACCACGGTTGCCGTTACTGAAACGTAACAATACATTCGCATGATCTTCGGTAGTGATCGGCACATCGGCGTAATCTTCGGGTTGTAACATTTTTCCCGAATACGTTTCCACTGCCTTCAATGGTTTTTTGCGGGTTTTATGTATGGTATTAAAGTCGGCAAATACTTCGGTTGTTTTAAGCCCGGTGATATATTCAATAATATCCATCAGGTGCGAACCAATATCTGCAATGGCGCGCGAATCCCCCGATTTGTCGGGTTCAAGACGCCAATTATAATCGGTGGCAAAAAACAGCCAATCCTGCAAATATGATCCCAATACGGAATAGATTTCACCGAGGTCTCCTTTTTCGCGCATGGTTTTCATTTGCCGCACCAAAGGGTAATACCGAAGGTTGAAATGTACCGCATTTACTAGTCCTGTTTTTTCGGCAAGTGCTACCAATTCTTCCGCTTCGTGGAGGTCTTTTGCCAAAGGCTTTTCGCATACTACATGCTTGCCGGCAAGTAAAGCAGCCTTGGCTTGTGGGTAATGCAAAAAATTGGGCGTGCAAATATGAACCGAAACAATATCTTCCATCGTAAGCAGGTCATCAAAAACGCAGGCTCTTTCAATACCTAATTGGGTGGCTTTTGCAGTGGCCAATTCAATATTAGCTTCGCAAAGTGCTACCACTTCAATATTGGGCAAGCGCCTGAGTGCTTCGATATGTGCAGGCCCTATAAAACCGGTGCCTACTACACCTACTTTAATTTTCGACATGGCAATTCAATTTTTAAGAAGATGAATGTTCTAAAGCAAACAATGCTGACATCTATGATTGAAGTGGTTAAAATTACTGTTTATGGTAATTAGGAAAAGTAATTTTTTTACATACGGATGCTTTTTAAATTCCGGAAAATTTTCCCGATCGCAGTTTTTAAGATGGGTATTTTAACCTTTACTCGTTGCCTTCAACACCCGCATAAAATTACCCCCCAATATTTTTGCTACATCTTTTTTTGAATATCCACGGTCGATAAGTGCCTGTGTAATTTTTGGGAAATCTTGCACGCCTTCCAAACCGAGTGGCGCCGATTCAATGCCATCAAAATCGCTGCCGAGGCCTACATGGTTGATGCCGATAAGTTTTACAATATAGTCAATATGATCCATCAGCGCACTGAGTGGGGGCCTTAGTTTCCCCGATTCTTCCGGGTATTTTTTGCTCAGCATATCATCAATTTCATATGCCACTTTACCGGCTTGGCGTAGGGAGTCCCTTTCTGCACGGTGACGTTGTAGAAAATCATTTTTTCGGCTGTCGTATGCGCTGTCCAAAAATCCCGAGTAGAAATTTACAAATACCACGCCATTATTTTTTTGGATTGCTTTCAGTTGGTCATCTTTCAGGTTGCGCCGTTGGGGGCAAATATTGTACACACTACTGTGGCTTGCTATAACGGGTTTGGTAGCTATTTTCATAACATCCCAAAAGGTGGCTTGTCCCACATGGCTGATGTCAACCATCATGCCTATTGCTTCCATGTGTTTTACTACCGATGCACCTAATGAATCGAGTCCGCGGTCGGGCCGTGCAAATCCCCTTTGCAGGTAAATATCCGGGATAGTGTTTTCTGTTTCATCTTTTGCACTTGTTGCCCATGATGTACTGTTGTTCCAGGTTAAAGTCATATAGCGTGCGCCACGCTTGTAGAGACTGTCGAGGTAGTCAAGCCTGTCTTCCATCATGTGGCCGCCTTCTACGCCCATCATACAGGCAATCTTTCCTTTTTTATTTACCTGCTTTATCTGGCTGGGTGTGGTAACTAATTGTAATTCGTCGGGATGGCGTTTCACAATGGCCATCAGGCTATCCATATGCCGGTTAGCCCTAGCAAATGCAGTACCTTTTCCAAAGCGTTCATCACAAAAAATCGAAAATACCTGCACTTTCATTCCGCCCTGTTTCAAGCGGGCAATATCGGTATGATTGGTGGCACTAAGGTTCGTTGAAACGTTCGCCTGTTTATTTACTACATCGCCGAGAATATCATTGTGGGTATCGGCGAGAATGGCTTTCCGATGCAGTTTCATGGTCTTTTCCGATTGTCCAAATACGGAAATTACTACAATGGACATGAAAATGAATAACGCTATAATTTTTGATTTTTTCATGCTATTTTTTTTCTAACCGCAAAGAGACAAAGTATTTAGCGCAAAGAATGCAAAGAAATAATTATGAATGCATTATCCTTCGCGTGCTTTGCGCCTACTTCGTCTCTTTGCGGTTACATGTATTGTATCCGATTAAACCAAAGTCTTAGTCCACATTCCCCGTATTATCATCGGGTATCCTGTCAATCAAAATATTATACGGGTCAACACCGGCAGTTTTGGGTTTCCCTTTTACCCTCACTGTTATAGTATGTTCGCCCGGTTTCAGTTTGTGCTTTTTCAGGTACAAAGGATTGGTTAATCGGCGCCCGTCTTTATTGGTGGTTTCTTCACCAAAAATACCAATGTTTACATAATCATTCATCGGCGCTGCTGTTTCGGTACCCGTACTATCTGCATAGAATTTTTTTACAGCTACTGAAAGCGTTACATCATACATGCCGTTGCCCGCATCTTTGGATGAAGCTTTTACAAACTTGTTTTCATACAAGGTAATTTTTAACCATGTGTCTTCCAGAAAGTATAATGCAGAATCGGGTGTATGTTTCTTTACAAAACTATACAGGTCATTGCTGCCGGCATACGGTGGTTCTTCTTTCAGCGCAAAGCTGTCGCGAAATTCGTGCAGTGCCGTATTAAGATTTTCATCGCCTATCAAATCGCGTAAACCATAAAATACCATGCTGCCTTTTTGATACCATTGATAGCTCCGGTTGCAATTAATGAATACATTTTCTTTTTTGCTTTCATTTGCCCGACCACGCAGGTAACCGTCCAATTCGTCTTTCAGAAAGCGTTTCATATTATCTTTCCCATACTTGCGTTCAGTAAGGATCAATGCCGTGTATTCAGCCAATGCTTCCGAAACCAGGTTGCTGCCGCGCGTAGAATTAGGTACTACCTGGTGACCCCACCACTGGTGCGCCAATTCGTGCGCCGTTACAAAATATACATAGTCGAAAGAATTGGGATCGCTGAAATCGGCACTCCATCCAAAGCTTTCGGCAAATGGAACGGTGTTGGGGAAGCTTTGCGCAAAACCTGCATAGCGTGGGAACTCGAGCAAACGCATTTGCCTGTACTGAAAGTTGCCATACGATTTGCTGAAATAATCTATACCATCGCTATAGGCGCTCATAAACCTGTCGAGGTTGCGCGTATGTTGCTTTTGGTAGAAAATTTCAAGGTTCACAGGTTTGCCATCGGGCATAAAGGCCGTATCGCGCATTACTGCATAATCGGCAGATACCACGGTGAAAAATAAATCAATCGGTGTATCCTGCTTGTAATGAAAATACTTGCGGCCATCTTTTTCCCATGTCTTTAAAAGATAACCCGGTGCCACTGCAATTTGATCAGGCGTAGTACTAACCACCATTTCAAGGTTTACGAGATCGGCATCGTCATTGAACAATAAATTGCTTACGCCATATGGATCATCATGGGGCGGATACTCATCATCTTTTTTAGGTAGTTTATATTTTTTACGATATTCATCACTTTCTAATTCGCTTCGTGAACTATAGCCAAAGGATGGTAAACCACCGCTATAAAAGGTACCGTTGAAAATGATTTCCCTGCCAAGTCCGCTATTGGGAAATCCTTCGTAGTCAATGGTGGAATAGATGGTAATTTCTGCAGTATCGCCCGGCATCAGCGGCGCAGGTAGTGCATATAAACGGTAATTAAGTGTATCCTTCTCTTTTCCAAAAAGGGTGAATAACGGCCTTTCATGAATAAGTGGTGACTTGTACGTCAAGGCGGCACCGTTGTATAGCATGCTGTATTTCAAATTTTGTTCGCCGGATAAATGAATGGTATCAATGGCGACATTGGTTTTATTCTTCACCTTTATGTTCGCCTTTATTTTTACCATACGCTCCATGGGAAAAATATCCGATTCAATATACAGGTCGGTTACCTTGGGCTGTGGTATTTTTTCATATTTTTTCAGCGCTAATTCATATTTCGCACTGCGGGACCTTCCTTCGTTGGTAGTAGTGTAGCGATTGGTAATACTTACATTCTGATAAATAAAAGCACTGCAACCAAGCCATCCAATGGTAAGTAAGCTAGCCAATAATTTTTGTTTGGGGCCAAAGCGCTGCATAGCCACGCGCCATTTTTCCTTAAAGCCACCGGTAATGCCGCGCTGATAAAAAAGTGATGCCAACAGGAATAGTAGTGTTCCCAGGAAAATCCAGTTCAGGTTAAACCAGAATTGGGGTTTTGCAAAATGACCAATGCCATTCATATCGCTCCACCGGTAATCGGGCGTATAAAAATAGAAGAACAGGTTATAGTTAAATTCGCCAAAGTTGCGCAGCATAAACAGAGCAATCCAGATAATTAAACCCACTCCATGACCCGCAAACTTATTATTCATGATCATGTGTACCGAAAACGAGAGTAATATCATTTGAATATAGCCTGGCAACGTTAGCAGGTACATTTCTGCAAAATAAATCGGGAATTCGAAATGGAAATAGCCCTTCAGAATTTGCACGATTACACCAAGTACAATAGGAATAGTAGCCAGCATGACGGCAATGCCACCGAGTCCGGCTAATTTGGATAAAATAAAGGTTCGGTTGCTTACCGGCAACGCATCGTTGATGATATTGAACCGCGTTGTTTTTTCGCGGTGAATGGATTCACCTGCATAAAATAACAGGATGATAAAAATAAATAAGGAAAAATTGTAATTTTTATAATCCATCAACAGGATGGTAGTCGGCAAATCCGATACACTGTACAAGGTATTTCCTATCCAGTAATCAATGGCAAGAAAAACGACACCACCCAGCAATATGGCGCGGAAATAATTATCCCTTACGATGCTCAGGAATTCAATTTTGGTGAGATTTTTAAAGATCGACCAGTTATGTCCTTTACCAAAATCAATACTTGCCTTGGGTATTGTATGCCCGGTAGCAAAAATAGGTTCTGCTTCTTCCTTCTTTTGTTTTTTCTGTTTTTCGGGTAATAAAAAATCGTTGAAATTAAACCGGAAGTAAGTGAAAAGAATGATGGCTGATGCAACGGCCATCCAAATAATCCGGTTCATCAGTAAAGCACCGCTAATACTTAAATGAAGCGTGTTTTTTTCAACCGGTGTCCAATAGCGTGTGGTAAGTTCAAATGTATTTAGAGCAAAAGGATCGAGCAGTTTTACCAGGTCATGGTTTTCAATATCTCTTACCAAAAAATTAGATAGCAAATAGGCAATAAAAAGCGTAATGCTTGCGGTGTAAATAACTTTTACATTACGTGTAAGTGCCACCAGGGCAAAAAAGATGGTAGAAGAAAGAAATAAATTACTGAGCGCAACGGTAAAGAAGGAATAAAAATAATTGCTCAATCCGTATTGGCCTATACGTTCCGCGGGCACCCAATCGAACATAGGACCAATGATTGCACCGGCCCAGGCGCCCCATGCTAATGATGTGCCAATGAGTGCCACATAAAAAAACGAACCCCAGAAACGACCCCAGAAATAGCCACCTTTGGTTATAGGGTAAGAGAATAAATACTGTCTCGTACTGTGTTCGATATCGCGAAATAAGGGCACGCCCATAATGGCGGAACATACGAGCATCATGACCATACTGAAGGTAATATTCAGGCTGCCTACAGTCCAGGGTGCGTTATGAAAAACTTTTTCCGAAGCAGGTGAACTGCCGGTAGAAATACTGATAAAAGCAAATAGAAAAAAGATGAGGAAGTAAATCCAGGTCGCGGGACGCTTAAGACGATACTTCAGCTCAAATAAAAATATTGACCAAAACATATGAATGCAATAAAGTGATGATGAAAGAAAATAATCAAATGGTAACCAAATCCATTTTGCCGGCTATCTGGTGGAAGTACACATCTTCAAGCACCGGTATTACAGGGATAAAATCATTCCCGGGATCGGTTTCGCTGTACACGCGCAGGCTTAGTTGCCCGCTTTTCATTTGTACCGAAATCACTTCGTATTGCTGCTTGTATTGGTCTATATCGCTTTTTGCAATTGACTTGCTGTAAATTTTACCATTCATTTCCATTACAGCATCATCGGGTTGATCGTGGCGCATCAATTCGCCTTTGCAAATAATGGCGAAATCGCTGCAGAGTGTGCGCACATCTTCTACAATATGGGTACTTAAAATTACAATCGTATTTTCACCAATTTCGCTCAGCAGGTTGTAGAAACGGTTACGTTCTGCGGGATCGAGCCCTGCGGTGGGTTCATCTACAATGATTAGTTTTGGTTGACCCATCAAGGCCTGTGCAATGCCAAAACGTTGTTTCATACCACCACTGTAGGTGCCTAGATTTTTTTTACGGTCGTTAAAGAGGTTTACGCGGTGGAGTAATCCCTGCACTGTTTCCTTTCTTTCGGCTGCGTTGTGAATGCCCTTAAGTTGTGCAATATGGTAGAGCATTTCCTCAGCGCTTATTTTGGGATATACACCAAAATCCTGTGGGAGGTAGCCGAGTATTTTTCGAACGGTTTCTTTTTCTTTCAGCACATCAAGCCCATCGAGGGTAATGCTGCCGCTATCGGCTTCCTGCAAGGTAGCAATGGTGCGCATAAGGCTGCTTTTACCCGCGCCATTGGGGCCAAGCAGCCCAAACATACCCTGTGGAATCGTTAATGATACATTGTTGAGTGCCTGTACGCCATTAGGATAGCGTTTGGAAAGATTGGAAATGATTAATTGCATAATGCTGTTTTAAATAGTTTGGTCGGGTAAGATAATAACCTAACAGCAAAAAATGCAAATTCTTGTACGAACAGGACAATAAATTTATCGGCGGGGGATTTTAAGGATACAAGTATTAAAAAACATATGTATGCAAAAGACCCTTGGTTATCCAAAGGCCGTGTTACAAAGTATAAAGTATTAAATTAGTTCAGCGGTGCGCCCACAGCTATATCACAGCGATGACCCGGTTGCCCATGTGCAGGATTTAGCATCTTGCCGGCAGTGGATGGATTAGCCCGCATAACGGGTGGAGGTGGCGGCGGAACGGTCATTTGAACGGGTTGTTGTGCAGTGGCGGCCTGTGCTGCTGCTGCGGTAGGTGCGCCACCAGTTGGAAGCGGAGCGCCAACCGAAATATCGCAACGGTGGCCCGGTTGACCATGTGCGGGATTTAGTTTGGGTGCAGAAGCCATATTAATGGGTGGAGGCGGAGCCTGCGTTACAGGTGGTTGCACCGGTACCTGGGTAATATTGGGATTAACAGGGACAGGTCTTTCCAACGAAGTGTCTATTGAAGTAGCAGCAGGTGCGGTTACAATTGCGGCAGGTGATGGTGCCACGGTGGTGGTCGTTTCTTCTTCGGTTGATTCGCAAGCTGCAAATGCGGAAACAACGACCAGGGATAATATGATTAACTTTTTCATAGATTTTTTTATTTTAAATTTTTATTGGTTGGTGGGGACACCAACCAATAATGACAATAGCCATTGAGACGCCGTTTAATAAGAACAACAACCGTTTGTACGAAAACCTTTTATTTAATTACGAGTTGGTGTTCTTCTTATGGGTTGGTGTCCTCACCAACCCATAAGTTGTAAAGGTAGCGCAATACGATTTAATCGAAGATGGGCTGCCTTTTAGTTTTTGTTTTATTCCCTCTTATACAAAATAGTACCCGCTCTTGTTCCGTTATGACTTCCATTTTCCAAAGTTATTTTTCCATTTACCAGCACCCAACTAAACCCCGATGTGTATTGATGCGGTTTATCGAAAGTGGAATTATCGGTAACGGTATTTTCATCAAACAATACAATATCGGCTGCCATGCCTTCGCGCAGCAAGCCGCGGTCGTTTAGCCCGAACCGTTGTGCAGGCAGGGATGTCATTCGCCGGATGGCTTCTTCCAACCCGATAACTTTTTGCTCACGTACATAGCGAGCCAGAACGCGTGCATTGGTGCCATAACCACGCGGGTGAGGTGCACCTTTGCCAAATATCCGGATACTTGCATCGCTCGCAAACATATTAAACGGATACTTCATGAAATATATCACATCATCTTCGCTCATGCCATGAAACACCATGCCTGCGCCGCCTTTTTCCATCATCATACAAATTAGTTCGGCTTCGGCATCGTTAGTATTCGGGCGTTTCAGCAACTGATTAATAGCCTCAATGCTTTTGCCGTTTAAAGTGGTATCTGCTTCGTAATAAGCTACTACGGCATAACTCCAGTGTTGCAATTTTCTTCTTGCAAGGCTTTGTTTCATACTGTTTTTTATGGAGTCGCGCAAGGTTTTATTGGCGAGTCTTGCTTTAATACTGTCTTGCCCGTCGGCCAATGCCCAATCAGGAAATAGCGTGCTCATGGAAGTGCTGCTTGCGGTATAGGGATACTGATCAATGGTAACGTCAAGTCCTTCCCGTCGTGCGGCTTCTACCATGGCAAGCGTTTCTTTACTTCGGCCCCAGTTTTGCTGTCCGCTTACTTTAAAATGCGAAATTTCGACCGGTATGCCGGCTTCGCGACCAATGTGTAAAGCTTCATTAATGGCATTTACCACACTATCGCCTTCGTTGCGCATATGGGTGGCATAAATACCCTGATAGCCTGCCACTATTTTTGCCAGCCTTACAATTTCGTAAGTAGGTGTGTAGCTGCCGGGAATGTAAATAAGCCCGGTGGAAAGCCCCAATGCGCCATCCTGCATGGCTTTGTGAACGATGCTGTCCATACGGCGCATCTCATCTTCGGTTGCGGGTCGGTTGGCCCGGCCCATTACCGCGCGACGTACATCATTTTGCCCCAGGAGTGTGCCCACATTAACCGAAATTCTAAGGCTATCGAGCCATTGGTAGTACTTTTCTACATTGGTATTGGATGAGCCGCAATTACCTGCAATAACCGAAGTAACGCCATCATAAATAAAATTCGTCGCCTGCGGGTTTTCGTCTTCGTCCCCTTCAATATGGGTATGCACATCTATAAAACCCGGCGCTGCCACCTGTCCTTTGGCATCAATTTCTTTGGTGCCCTGCCAGGTAGCAAGGTGTCCTATTGCAGCTATTCGTTCTCCACGAACCGCAATATCGGCGCGGTACCAGGGGTTGCCGCTACCATCTACGATACGTGCATTGCGTATGATAAGATCGGCTTTTTGTTGTGCATGTAAACCACTAGATAAACTACCTGCGATAATTAGCGGTACCAGGCATAAAAAACGACTTTTGAAATGAACCTTCATAGCGCAATGCTACAAATAAATTTTTTTACCTGCCCCGGTGACAAAAGTCATAAACTAATTGATGGTTAAACACCACTTTTACAACATGCAGCAGAAATGGGTGAAATTACTTGCCGTTTGCGTAATGTGCGTTGGACTTATTTACCTGCTTGTAATCATTTTTAAATAGTATTTTACATCCATAAAACAAATAAGTTATGTCAACAAACATGGGAGGTGCAGACCGTATCATCAGGGTAATTCTTGCAATTGTATTTGGTGCACTATATTTTACAGGCACCGTAACCGGTACAGCGGGTTGGATACTTTTAATTTTAGGCGGCGTATTTCTTGCCACCAGCGCTATTGGTTTTTGCCCGCTGTATAAAATAGTTGGGTTAAGTACCTGTCCTAAAAAATAGCCTTTTAATCGAGACTTATGTTGCAAAGCCCCATTACCAGGCTTATTACGAGGTAAATCAACAATAGCACAAAATTTAAGTTTAAGAGGTTGGGAAAAAGTTTACGGAGCATGGATTTATATTTAGTTTGGTAAAATTAAAACGCTTTATTGCATTCTGCAAGCGTATAACTACCTATGTTTCTTCTTTTTACTCAAAAGCGCTGTAGAGCAATACTTTAAACTTATCGTGAATATCTCCGTGGCTAATAGGTGATTGGTTGATGAAAACCTGCGCTACTATTTTTTCTTTGGGATCAATCCAGTAGGTACTGCTAAAAGCGCCGCCCCAGCTATATGTGCCGGTGGAAAGGCCAAGCCTGCTGCTGCCTTGTTCGGTAAGAATGCCAAAGCCTAATCCAAATTTTTCATTTGGGCCGCGATCAACGGCACCAATCTGGTTTTGCGTCATCATATCCACCGAGTTCTGGCTTATGAGCCGTTTACCGTTGTACATACCGCCATTGCGCAACATTTCCATAAATACGGCATAGTCGTATGCGGTAGATGAAAGCCCCGCACCGCCCGAAAAATAGGTACCCTTGTTTTTGGGATAATCGCTTGTCCACGGGCCATTGCGGTTAATGTTTTCACCTGCGGCTATCACTTTCCGCTGATTGTTTTCGGTGTGTAAAGTCACCAGCCTGTTATGCTTATCGGCAGGCAGGTAAAACCAGGTATCCTTCATGCCGAGCGGTACAAATATTCTCTCGCTGAAAAACTTGTCGAGCGGTTGACCGCTGATAACTTCCACGAGGTAGCCTAAAACATCTGTATTAAGGCCGTATGTAAATTTCTCACCGGGTTGATGCATCAGGGGCAATTTGGCCAGTTTGAGCATATCGGGTGCCAGCAAGCGGCCATTTTCTACACCAATGCCTGCCGTTATATCTGCTTTTCCATAAATAGCATTGGCTTCTTTGGTGCCAATTTGTGCATAGCTGATACCCGAAGTATGCGTGAGTAATTGCCTTATGGTGATTTCGCCTTTCGCAGGAATGGTGGTATAACTGCTATCTGCCGGGTTAAATTTATCCAGCACCTGCGGTTTGGCAAATGCAGGAATGTATTTGCTTATGGGTTCATCGAGTAACAGTTTACCTTCTTCGAGCAGCATCATAACTGCAACGCTTGTAATGGCCTTGGTTTGTGATGCAATGCGGTAAATGGCATCATTGCTGAGTTTTGTTTTTTTGCTTACATCGCTGTAACCAATGGATTTTTGGTAAATAATCTGTCCATCCTTTGCTGCAATAATCGTGGCACCTGCAATCCACTGACTATCTACATATTGCTGAAAAACGGCATCGATACGATTGAGTCTTTCGGGGTTTACACTTGCGGCTTTTTGGCCTGCAGGTGATAGGGGTTTGAGGGATTGCGCGAAAGTTGTTGTGACGATCAGGAGAAAAAATCCGATGCTGGTGAATAATGTTTTCATATTTGATTGGCTAACAGATTATTGTTTGAAGGGTGGAAAATAATCAAATTCTTTATTAGGATAGAAATAAATAGAAAGCATATTTTGAAAGATGGCTATGGGTAAGAAAAATATTTCCATAAAAAGATGCAAAAGGTTTTAAGTAATTTTGAAAATATTTTTTTAAATAATTTGGTATGATTAGTGTAAATCCGCAATATATAACAGATAAAAAGGGTAAAAAATTATCAGTAGTGCTTCCTTTGAAGGAATTCAAAAGTTTAATGGAGAATCTCGAAGAGTTGGAAGACATCAGACTTTATGATGAAGCAAAAAAATCTAAGGATATATCCATTCCCATTGATGAAGCATTTAGAATGATAGAAGCTAAACGTAAAATGAAGTAAATGACTTACAAGGTTACCTTAAAGAAAAGGGCAATTAAAGTATTGCAAAACATTAATGAACCTTATTACAATAATATCAAGTCTGCCATTTACAGCCTTGCGAATAATCCACGACCCCAGGGATATATAAAGCTAAAGGGAAGAAATGGTTATCGAATTCGAGTTGCAGATTACCGGATCATTTACGAAATTTTTGATGATATACTTTTAGTGGATGTAATTAATTTAGGTCATAGGAAGGATATATATGACTGATCATGGGTATTTAAGGAGATGGGATTGATGTCGTATCTGTAGGTCTTTTCGACCGACATTTTATAAATGTAATAAATGCATTAAATTTTTTTAGTAAAAAAAGGGGCTAAAATTACTGTGTTTTTTTGGTGTATAACACCAAAAAAGGCTTCCAATGTTGGAAGTTTAGTTAGTAAATACTGCTATAAAAGAATAGATTGTCTTTTAGTAAAATGTGATGTTACAAACCGAACACATCTTCTAGCTAACAGGTACAACACTGCCCCCAATATAGCAAAAACGGAGGCCACACCAATCGGCAGTACACCTCCAAAAGTATAGACCATGCCCAATACAAATCCCAGGAAGCATTCAGCGCGATAAATGGGGAAGAAGAGTGCAAGTATGAGTAATCCTATCATCATGTAGAATGGTATATCTGCAAGTCCAAATGAAAAAGTTACTGAAACCAATATGCCAAAACAGAAGGCAGCTATAAAGGCATAAAGTACATTTTTAGGTATAATGGTTGGTTCTGTGCTATTGCTTTTTCTCCATTGTATGCGATACAAAAGAAACCACGTAAGTAATGGAATGATAATACCACCGCACCAGTTTGAAACGGCCGGAAGGTCTTCGCGATTTAATAGATGATTGTAAATTCTGGTGATGTTGACCCACCATTCCGGGATGTTGACCCACCCCTTCATTGGCTGGTAAGTACAAGAGCTTTTTTCTTTGATAAAGATAGGTTACGTTAGTTATCTGGTTTCATTTTTTTTCTTCTCATAGAT
>JBGSLS010000095.1:0-46249 GCA_041740575.1 Chitinophagaceae bacterium
ATCTATGAGAAGAAAAAAAATGAAACCAGATAACTAACGTAACCTATCTTTATCAAAGAAAAAAGCTCTTGTACTTACCAGCCAATGAAGGGGTGGGTCAACATCCCGGAATGGTGGGTCAACATCACCAGAATTTACAATAGGCGGAAAAGCAAGCAAGGAATGCCGGGTAGAAATAGCATCCGACCTCATGCCGCTACCTTACCCCCAATTGGATGGTGCTGCAAAACATGGTAAGGTTGCGTTTGAAATAATAACCCGGCAGCCGGTTCAAATGTCAGGGATGCTTTCAAATAATCTTTCCTTATTGATTGATACGCTGCAAAATCAATGCAAAGCAATTCCCAGCATTAAAAGAAACCAAATAGCATGTAAACGCATCGGTATTCAAAATATTAATCTGCATATACAAGCACCGAAACAAATAAGTGTTCCTCCACCTGCACATAGCAGGCAAACTATGTATGCACAAACAACATTACCCACATCCGATACAGAACATTTATTACATAAACTGCATGCTTGTGAAAACGATGATGCACTTATACAATTGAAGAACGAACTGGAAAAGCATTACCAATAAAACATAACCTACAAATACATCCCACATGAGAGACCTGATGAATTACCAATCAAAAAAGCAGGACTGGCTAACACGCCGCCTGTGGAAGGCTGCCGGCACCGACGAAAAAGTGCTGCAACACTGTTCCTACAGCGATCATGTAAAATATGCAGGAATTGGCGCCATCGTAATTTTTACGGCCATACTTGCTGCCTTGTCTGCGGGCTTTGCCTTCTATGCCATTTTTTCAGATAAACGCGATTGGGCATTGGAAAATGCGGAATTACCCAAGCAATGGGGTGTAATAGCAGGTGCTGCTTTTTTTGCCTTTGTGTGGGGGCTTATGATTTATAATCTCGACCGTTTTATTATTGCGGCTACCGGCAAGGGCGATGGTAAAGAAGGTATCAGTAAAGAAGATATAAAGTCGGGATGGCCAAGAATGTTGCTTGCCTTAATTATCGGTGTGGTGATATCGGCCCCGCTCGAAGTAAAAATAATGGAGAAGGAAATTAATGCAGCCATCCAGGCGGAACAAAGAGCAAAAGACAATACATCGCTGAAAGAACTGAATGATAATTTTTATAATCAAAACCGCGATGTAGTAGATGAAATGCACCGGCTGGAAAAATTGATACTTGAAAAAGACTCAATAGCCAATATGAAGGAAAATGAAGCCACCGCACAGGCAAGTGGCAGGGGAAGAATTGCAGGAGAAGGGCCGGGTTTCCGGGATGCAAAAACACAGGCCGCCGCTTACCGGACCGAACGGGATGTTTTGAGAGAACAAAAAGCAAAGCTGGAAGCATCGGAGCCCTATAACAGTAATCGCGACCGACTAAAGCGCGAGCAGGATGCAGCAAAAAATGAAGTATTCGCGAGTGCAGGGTTAATGAAACGGATAGCGGTTGCGCACGAAATTGGTGGCTTGATTCCCTATGTAATTATGCTATTTTTTATTATCCTGGAACTAACACCTGTTTTAACCAAAATGATGCTGATAAAATCACCTTACGATTACCTCGACGAAAACCTGCAGGAAATTATAAAGGCAAGACAGGCCATTGAAATTCGCAGGGCATTTATGAAAGATGAAAACGGGAAGGATGTGGCAAAACCCGAATATTATGTACCCAATCAAATCATCAGGGAACAGGATAATATTATAAAAGCGCAGGAAGAATTGTCGGCACATATCGTAAAACTTTATCTTGAAAGAGAAAAGGCGAAGATCGATGCCAATCTCGATGATTATCTCGTAAACCCCGGCGAAACGGACAAAGCATGAACGCCCTGCTCTACATAGCTTCTGTGGACCCGGTACTGATTGATCGTTGCCGGCCAAGGCAACGGTTATATCACAGCATGCTTGGCCTATCCTTGCTGGTGTATGCTTTTATTACCGCGCTTGCGGTCATGTATGTGGTGGAACTATTGGGGGCAAGTCACTTTTTCGCTGGAATCGTCGGGCTGCTGTTTGCAGGTATGCTGCTTAATTTGTATCGTTTCTTTTTTATTACCATCTCCTGCCGGGCCACCTACGATACCGGGCTCAAACTCACCAATCATCCCACCTTTGCCGATGCATGGCGGCTGTCGCTGCTTGGTTTTATGGGCACTGCGGTATCCTTATGCCTGCTGGTATTTTTATATCGCCATACCATACATGCGGTTATCCCGGCCGATGAAGCCGGCATGGGTATGGCAGCCCGTCTGCGTTGGCTGTATGGCTATTTAGGCGCGCTTGTTTACAATGTATTGCTTGCGGCAATGGTGGCGCTCTACCTGTTGCCCATGATATTGAAGCTCTACTTTCGGCCCTTTCGGAATGGCGAGTATGAATGGCTGCGTAATCAGTTTGAAAATCAGCGGATACGCGATCAGTATACCTATATGAAAGATGCCTACACACTCACATTGAAAGAAGCTACGGGAAGCTGGTTGCGCAAAGATTTTTCTCCCGGTGATTCCTTTGTTCCTGATCCATTCACCCATAAACTGCTGGACCCGGATGCACGGGTAAACATTCCCATTGCTATGGTGGAAACCATTGAATATAAGGCTATTGAAAAGGCAGTAGCAGCACAAAAAGGAACAGGACGTGCCATACAGGATTGTGATTATTGCGGCGAACCCAAGGTGTCAGTACACATACTGGAGAGCGGACTGGCACGATGCATGCGTTGCCAAACAAATGCGCTGGAAGACGAAAACGAATTACATAAGGTTTTTGCAGAAGCGCTTGCCTTTTTTGAAACACATCATGTGCAACTACCCCGCTATATAAGGCCAAGGTTTGCTACCCCACAGGAAATTGCTGCTTTTGATGGCGAAACCTTTACACCCACACCGGGCTTCGACAAAAGAGCCATTGGGTTGGCGGCAGCGCCCCATACTACCAATAACCTCGATACCATTTTTATCGAAAGAGGGTTTTCCCGCAACCGTGTTTTTGCTACCATCATACACGAATTGGTGCATGTTTGGCAATTTAATAACCTAAGTAAAGATAAACTGGATACAACCGGAAAATCATTGTTGTACCTCGAAGGCCTGGCAAGATGGGCCGAATTGGATGCCTTGGAAAAGCATGGTGAATATGAATTGCTGAAAGAAATGCAGGAAATTATGAGTCAACATGAAGATGAATACGCATTGGGTTATGAATTAATGTTACAAATGCTTTCTCATAATGCCCATCAGGCAGGCCCTTTTGATTTGTACCTTAAAAAATTCGGGAAATAATATGAGTGCAGAAAAATTCATTTATGGAAAGGTAAACGGCTCTTATAAAGGCATCAACTTAAAAACCGACGGCATGAAAATGTCGAAATGGGATTTACTTTTATTTGACCTTGTCATTACCGATGCAAAACAAATTCCCGAATTTAATATAGCAGAAATAGACCGTCAACAGGAAAAATCATTGATGCCGCTGTTGGTTAAAAATGTATGGATCCATTATCATAATCCTGATTTGCAAACTGCTTCTAAAAGCGAATTCAGAAACCTGTATAAAGTTATTATTACCGAAGTTGAATTGCATGACACGATTGAAAAAGGCAGCCACACTTATGGCAGAATAGCAGGAAATATTTATGCCGCCCTCGAGCCATTACCCGAACCCGGCAATGTGGTTTCGCCCGCAGTGCAAAAAGGTTCAAATCCGGAGAAGGAAGAAAAGCCAGGTTGTTGGCTTTTTGGATTGGGATGCCTGCCAAGGCTGCTTTTATTTTTGCTGCTATTGTTGTTATTGTATTGTTTGCTCACCGGAAAATGCGGCTGCAATGGTTGCAACGGCACCAATAACGAACCGTTGAATAATGGAAAAGACACTACGACGAACAAGCCATCAGGGAACCCGGGCAACAAGGATGAAAAAGGTACTAGCGGGATAAAAGATAGTGTAAACTATCGGGGTAGCGATTCTTCAGGAAATAGCTATGATTCCACACAAGCAACCAATAATACAGGTGCAAACGTAAAACGGACACCAAAGACCGGGCTTGTAAATATTGCTTTGGAATGGAATGGCAGGTCCGATCTTGATCTTTATGTGGTTACCCCTGCCGGCGATACCGTTTATTACAGCCAAACCAAAAGTGCCACCGGTTTCGAATTAGATTTCGATGCCAATGCCGGTTCCGGCAATATGATGGATGACCCCGTAGAACATATCTACCTGCCACTTGGAGTAAATCCGCAAAAAGGAAGGTACAGGGTTTATGTAAGTATGTTTAGCTTTCGCGACACACTTACAAAAAAATCGGTTCGATTTACGCTAACCATCGGCAATCATCAACTACCCGGAGAAACTGATAAAAAGCTTAAGCGTTTCAATGGGGAATTCCTACCCCATGAAAGCAAGAAGCTGGTAAAGGTTACAGATTTTGAGTTGTAATTATTTTATCACCGAAACCTGTTAGATTTGAGCCATGCGTGTAATAGTTTCCATACTTTCAGATCAGCCCATTCCTGTGGTACTCTTCATAAAGCAAATAGCCAAGGCATCGGACAGGCATATTTTTTTGAGTACCAAAGAAATGGAAGCCAAGCATAAGTCAGCTACCATTGCTTTTGCACTTGGATTGGGCATACAGCATTACCAGGTAATACAGATTGATGCCAACAACCCCGCATTAATTCTTGAAATACTCGACCAATACGAATGGCCTGAAGGTGAAAAATATTTGGTAAATATAACCGGTGGAACCAAAATGATGAGTCAGATGACTTATCTCCATTTTTCGGAAAAAAGAAATACAGAAATTTATTATTGGCCGATTGGCGGCGACACACTGGAACGTCTGCACCCCACCATTGAAAGTGTAAAACCATCCAACCCCATCCAAATTGATTTACAAACTTACTTTCTTGCGCATGGCTTTGAACATAAGGCGCAAACCCAATTCAGTAACCCATTTAAAAGGACACAAGGTATATTTAATGCCTGCATAACTGCAGGTAGTGCAGCCTTTGTTGATGAAATAAGCCAGGCAAAAAGTCCGCATTATACCGGTCATGAAAAAGGCTACTTGGCAGGTGGATGGTTTGAAGAGTGGATATATGGAACTTTAAAAGACGCGCTCACACTACCGGATACATCCATTGCCTATAATATAAAATTAAAAAATAAATATTCGCTTAGAAACACAGATTCGGACAATGAAGTAGATGTAGCTTTTGTTTACAAAAACCGATTATTTATGTGGGAGTGTAAAGTATATAGCATGACCATAATCAATCCAAGGAAAATTACGGAAGCTGTTTATAAAATTTCATCGGTAAGCAGGGCGTTGGGTTTACAAGCCACATCTATTGTATGTATATTAGCTCCATTTGGTGCCAATGAAAACCGTAAAGCATTCATCTCCGATATATCGGATGCTATGCGGGTTACAAGGGTATTGGGTTTAGAAGATATGATGAACAAAAATGACTTTATCAATAAAATCAAAAAAATTATTGGATATGGGACGTAAAGTTTTTTTATCTTTTTTAGGTACAGGTGGATACAAACCATGCAAATATGTTTCCGCGGAATTAGGTGAGAGCAGTGTGGTTTATTTTGTTCAGGAAGCCATTTACCAATTAGCTTGCAGAGATTTTACAACAAAGGATAAAGTCTTTATATTTTTAACCAAAGATGCTGAAGAGAAAAACTGGCCAGGTCTATTCGAATGCCTTTCTAAATATACCGAATCCCTGCATCCGGTTACACAACTTCCGGAAGGATACAATGAAAGCGATGTATGGAAAATTTTCGAAAATGTTTTAAATGTTTTGGAAGAAGATGATGAGATTATTTTAGATATTACGCATGGGTTTCGTTCTTTACCTATGCTTGCAATGGTACTGCTTAATTATGCCAAAGCTTTAAAAAATACTATTGTAAAGGGGATTTTCTATGGAGCGTTTGAAGTATTAGGTCCATCTTATCAAATTGATACCAACATCCCGGACCCCAATGATCGTAAGGCACCTCTATTAAACCTACTTGCATTTTCTATTCTACAGGATTGGACATTTGCAGCACAAACCTTCATAAAAACAGGCAACCCGGAAGGTATTACCCAATTAACCAGGCAAAATTTAATTCCTATACTTATTGAAAGTAAAGGAAAAAATGAAACGGCATCCCTACTTAGAACCGTGACAAATGCTATTGAAAGAGGTGAGAGAGAAATTGCTACCAACCGGGGTAAATTAATTTCGAACGGTACCAATTTTTTAGAAGCCAAAAATACCTTGCAGGAAGTGATAAAAAACACAGCAGGTGTTTTTGCACCGCTAAAACCAATACTATTTAAAATTCAGGAGAAAATTGCCAATTTTGGACATAATGCAAATCTGAATTGGGAATCCGGTGTTGAATGGTGCATACTTCATGGTTTGGAACAACAGGGTATTACACAATTGCAGGAAGGAATTATTGGATATGTATGCCAACGAAATAAACTTGATGTAACGAACATTCAAGACAGGGAGTTGGTTTCTCAGGCCCTTAATATCTATTCGAGAAACATTGAACAAGCCAATTGGAAAAAACCGGCAATTGAACATCCTGAAATAATAATGAGCATTATGGAAGACATATTTGTAAAAGATCATCGTGCCAACTTTGACAAACTTGTTGAATTAAGAAACGATATTAACCATGGAGGTTTTAAAAAAAATGCATTACAAAAATCCGGACAATTTTCAGAAAGACTAAAGGAAATATTTAATACGTACAGGTCAATAAAGCAGCTGGTAACAAATCCATCATAATTTAATTTTATGCTTATTAATTTAACCAATCATCCTTCAAACCAATGGCCGGCAATTCAATTGGAAAAAGCGATACAACTATTCCAAAATGTAAAGGATATCCCTTTCCCACAAATACCACCTGATATTGAAAATGCACTTTTGAATGAAATGGTAGATGAATACCTACAAATCATATTAGAATTGAAACCAATTGCAGTGCATATCATGGGCGAACTTACTTTTACCTTTCGCTTGGTAAATAAACTCACATCCATTGGCATCCCTTGCATTGCCAGCACCACAGAACGCATCGTATCCGAAGATGGCAAGGGAAATAAAACCAGTACTTTTAAGTTTGTTCAATTCAGAGATTATTGATTATGGAAAGTCCCCACCGATCTGCACCTGTAAAATTACCAGCCTTCGAACTTACCCCTCAGCAAGCCATCGCGCTGCAAAGGCTGCAGTTGTTTGTCATTAATCCGGCAGACCAGGTATTTGTACTGAAAGGTTATGCTGGTACAGGTAAAACAACCTTAATGCAATACCTGATGAACTGGATACTGGAAGATAAAAAGGTAAAAGATAAATATCAGCCCTTCCTTTGCGCAACTACCGGAAGGGCGGCCAAGGTATTGAGAGATAAAACCGGGTTTGATACGAGTACGGTTCATTCCTTTATTTACGCCTTCAAAGATTTGAACCAGGACCTTGAAACGTTGGAAAAAGAAATCAGGACGCCACAATCGAAACCAAAAACCAACCAACTTTCATTATTATTCGACCTGAAAACACCCGCTGAAATAACGGAAAGTACCAAACAGCAAATTATTATTGTGGATGAATCTTCTATGCTGAGCGATGAACACAGCGGGGGTACACATATAGCTGAATTTGGCACCGGCAAACTACTTACCGACCTTATGCAGTATGCGCATCAATGCAAACTCATTTTTGTAGGCGATAATTGTCAGTTACCCCCGATAGAACAATCCAATTCACCTGCACTGGATACGGAATATATTAAAAATGTTTTTGGACGAAATACCGCTTCCTTCGAACTTACAGATATTGTGCGGCAAAAGAAAGGTCATAGCATTCTTAAACTAAGTTTACCCTTACGGCATTTTGTACAGTATCCACAGGATGGAAAATTTGCGCATTTACCCGCCAAAGGCCTTTCGGATATTAATATACATAAGGATACCGATGAACTGATTAATCAATACATTGAAACCATACGGAAATACGGATACGAAGAAGCCATTTTCATTACACGTACCAATGCTTTTAACTATCATATCAGTAATTATATCCGTAAGCAATTGCATTTTAGCGGCGATTTGCCTATGGCAGGCGACCTGATGCAAATTACCCAAAACAATTATCTGGTACCGCTGGTAAATGGTGATTTTGTAGTGATAACCGCCATAGGCCAAATAAAAGTGCAGGGAAATATTGCTTATCTTGAAGTAACGGTTAAAGCACTGCATAATAACGCCCACCATCAAAGCCTGTTGGCCCTGCCACCCCTTACCCGTACTACACCCAATCTAACGCCCGATGAGCACCGGGAAATGTATATCGATTTTTATAAACGAATGGCAGCCAAAAAAATAAAACAAAAAACGCCCGCTTTCAATGATGCCATGCTGAGCGATCCTTACCTCAACAGCCTGAGGGCAACCTATGGCTATGCTGTAACCTGCAACAAAAGCCAGGGCGGCGAATGGCCGAAAGTGTACCTGCATATGGAAACAAAAATCCATGGTATGGGCAAACCACAGATTTACCAATGGTGGTACACAGCCGTCACCCGTAGTCAAAAAGAACTCCACCTTGCCGATGATTGGTTTATTTCTGTGTACGATAATGCCCTTGCAAATGAAATGGCGGTAAACCCGTTTGCATAGCCATTGCCTTAACGGTACTTTGCTTAAAAACCAGGCTCCGGCCACTCATTAATAAGCGCGCTTCAATTTTCCCAACTTTGTAAACACAAATCCTGTAAATGAAAAATCGTTTACACGAATCGTGTTTACAAAAAGCCATCAATACACCGTCTAAAGAAAAAATGAAAAATGATTTTTCACCTGATGACTTCCATAACATCCCCTCCCATATTTCTCCCTCCCCCTATCCCATTCTCCACTATTTTTGAAGTCTCTGTATTTTTAAACATTAATGATTGCCAATAAGAATCATGACACTACAAAAACTCACCCTCTCCCAACTCGAACAATACCTTTCCAAAGCCGCGTGGATATTAAAAGGTCCGGTGGATGCATCTGATTTTAAGGTGTATATTTTTCCGATGTTGTTTTTCAAACGGCTATCGGATGTGTATGATGAGGAACACAGGCTGGCGTTGGAAGAATCGGAAGGAGATGCGGAATATGCCGCGCTGCCCGAGTTTCACCGGTTTGAAATACCTGCCGGTTGCCACTGGAATGATGTACGCGAAACAACAACGAATGTGGGACAAGCTATTGAAAAAGCCTTACGAGGTATAGAACAGGCTAATCAGGAAATGCTGTACGGCATTTTTGGCGATGCGCAGTGGAGCAATAAAAACAAACTTTCCGACCGCTTGCTAAACGACCTGATAGAGCACTTTTCCCAATATACCCTTTCCAATTCGCTGGTAGACCCCGATATTCTCGGGCAGGCTTATGAATACCTGATCAAGCATTTTGCCGACCTTACCAATAAAAAAGCCGGGGAATTTTACACCCCGCGTTCGGTGGTGCATTTGCTGGGGCTCATACTCGACCCGCACGAAAGCGAAAGTGTGTACGACCCTGCATGTGGAACGGGTGGTATGCTGCTGGAATGTGTAACCCATTTAAAGGAAAACAACGAAGATTACCGTACGCTAACTTTGTACGGACAGGAAAAAAATCTGACATCAAGCTCTATTGCCCGGATGAACATGTTTTTACATGGCATGGAAGATTTCCGGATTGTGCGGGGCGATACGTTGCGGAATCCTGCTTTTTTTGAAGCCGATGGGTTAAAGACTTTTGATTGTGTCATTGCCAATCCGCCGTTTTCGCTGGAAGACTGGGGTTTTGAAAACTGGGTCAATGATCCCTTTGGCAGAAATATTGCCGGGGTGCCGCCCAAAAGCAATGGCGATATGGCCTGGGTGCAACACATGATAAAATCTATGAACAGCACCGGTCGCATGACCGTGGTGCTACCGCATGGAGCGCTGTTTCGCAAGGGGGCGGAAGGAAGAATACGGCAGGCTTTACTGGAAATGGATTTGCTGGAAGCGGTGATTGGGCTTGGTGCCAATATTTTTTATGGTACGCAGTTGGCTGCTTGTGTAATGGTGTTCAAGCAAATTAAGCAAAAGCATAAAAAGAAAAAGGTGTTGTTTATGGATGCATCAGATCAGGTGCGGGTGGGCAGGGCGCAAAATTTTCTCGAAGAAAAACATGTGCAACAAATTTTCGATTGGTACAAGGATTATGCAGATGTAGAGAATTATGTGAAACTGGCTTCTCTGGATGATATTATGGAGAATGATTTCAACCTGAATATCCCCTTGTACGTGGAGAAGGTTATTGAAGATAATTTGCCGACCGTGGAAGAAGCGTTGACGGATCTGAAAAAGGCCTGGGAAGAAAGTCTTGCGGCCGAAGAAAAATTTAAAACCATTCTTAGTAAATTTTTATAATGGAACCATTAAACAAAAACATACTTAGGCATCAGGTAATTGAAAATTATGCGCAATGGTGTGCCTTTTCAGCTACCCGGTCAGGTTGCCCATTGAAATCGAGAGCGGATGTGTACCCACTCATTCAGTTGCCAAAATATGATCAAATTTTAATTGGAGACAAGGAAATAGATGAAGCTGAATTTGATAGCTGGCATAAAGAAAGCTGTATAGCAATTAGTAATGAAAGAGAAATTTGCATTGGATGGGCTGCAAAACTCATCAATGTATATTTAAAAACCATTAGCTACACGGGCATGATTGGCAGACCGGGTTTGATTAGCTGTTTGCATCCACCCATTGATAACGGACTGATACAGGGGATAAGAAATAAGTATCGGGGGCAAAATGAAATCCTGCAATCATTAAAGAACTTCAGCACCATTAAGGAAATAAAGGAATATGCAGACTATATAAAACTGATAAGGGCATGTAAAGCTATTTGCAGAAAAGAAGGATGGATATTAATGGAAATCGAAACTTTATGGGAAGGAACCATGATAAAATCAGTAAAGAAAATGTTGGAAAATAATTGAAAAAATGGGGCAGGTAAATCTGGAAATATTAAATCAGGAATTATTGGAAATACAAAAAGTAATTCCGAAACCTTTGCCACCGGCACGGCCTGACTTATTTACTATTTCTGGTTTCCCACATTTTGAAACCGTCTTAAGCAACTGGTTTGCTTATTTTCTGGAATCGGATAATGCAACCGGATTTTCGGAGATACTTACCGAATCCTTAAAAGTATTGATGGTAAAAAAAATACCACAACGCTCATTTGATTGGATGGACGATCAATTGCATGTCTTTTCAGAAGTGATGACCAACAAAGGGAATTTTATAGACCTGCTTTTGTACAATACCTGCGAGGAGAATGAAAAAATAAAGGATAGCTTGTTTCAGCAGGTAATTATTATTGAACATAAGGTGGAAGCATTGCTTTACAACGACCTGAATGATTATTATGCTTCCATCAAAATTAATGAAGGCGGCAGCAAAACCGGCATTGTTCTTTCTGCAAGGCCGATGGAAATGAAAACGCATCCATCCAATTTTATAAACATTCACTATCAGGAATTACTTACTGAATTGTTCAACAGGTTAGGCAAAGCAGCGCTGAATGCCGACCTTACCCAACTTAGCTATTTTAAGGACTTTCTAAATAATCTCGACCGCATGAGTACCACCAAAAAATCAGAAGCGTTGGAATTTTGCTTTCAGCATGGACAGCTCATACAAAAAGTAACCGATGTGAAACAGGAAGCTGAATTAGCATTGACAAATAGCTTAAGGTCATCCTTGGCAGAAACAAGGTTTAACTTTCAGCGTTTGCACAAATACAGCATTGCGCTCCGGTCAAACGATAATTTATTTTCCCTTGTCATTGGCATTGGAAATCTTTTTTCAAAGCGGGAATTGACAGTTCAGTTTTGGTTATATAAAGATGCCGTTACTACCTGGCTGAGAGTACCCAATCACGATGCATTAATTGAAAATTTTGGTACGGTGTTTTCTAAAATAAGTGAAAGGAAACCGGGTGCCAAAGAATGGCATGAGTTATTCCGCGATACCTTTTACCTGGAAGCAGCAGATAGTGGTAAAGTTAATTTTGAAGCATCGCTCAATGAATACCTGAATACGAAAGTGAATCCTTTTATTGATTTTGTCTTAAACCAAATGAGTCAATACACACCCCAAGCAAATCCCATAGTATGACCCAACAACAACTCGAAAAATACCTATGGGGCGCAGCCAAAGTACTGCGCGGCACCATTGATGCCGGCGATTATAAACAGTACATATTTCCATTGCTGTTTTTTAAACGGATATGCGATGTGTATGATGAAGAATTTGCCAACGCACTCGCCGATAGCGATGGCGACCTTGAATATGCCGCCTTCGAAGAAAACCACCGCTTTCAGATTCCCAAGGGTGCGCATTGGAACGATGTAAGGGAAACCACGGTGCATGTGGGCATGGCTATTCAAAAAGCTATGCGTGCCATTGAACAGGCCAACCCCGACACACTCGAAGGTATTTTTGGCGATGCATCGTGGACCAATAAAGAACGGCTTTCCGATGCTACGCTCAACAACCTGATGGAACATTTTTCGCAGCAGGTGCTCAACCTGAAAACAGTGCCCGATGATAAGTTGGGCAATGCCTACGAATACCTGATCAAAGAATTTGCCGATGACAGCGGGCATACCGCCGCCGAATTTTACACCAACCGCACGGTGGTAAAGCTGATGACCCTGATAATGGACCCGCAGCCCGGAGAAAGCGTGTACGACCCCACCTGTGGCTCGGGCGGGTTGTTGCTCAACTGCGCGCTGCACCTGAAGGATGAAGGCAAGGAATACCGCACGCTGAAATTGTACGGGCAGGAAATTAACCTGATTACTTCGGCCATTGCACGCATGAATATGTTTATGCATGGCATTGAAGAATTCAGCATTGTGCGGGGCGATACTTTGGCGCAACCCGCTTTTTTGCAGCATGATGCCTTGCAGCAGTTTAATGTAATACTCGCCAACCCGCCCTATTCCATTAAGGCATGGGACCGAAACGGTTTTTCCAACGATCCCTTTGGCCGCAATATTTGGGGCACACCGCCGCAGGGCTGTGCCGATTATGCTTTTCAGCAGCATATTCAAAAAAGCCTTGATCCTAAAAACGGGCGTTCTATTTCGCTGTGGCCGCATGGTATTTTGTTTCGCGAATCGGAAGGAGAAATGCGCCGCAACATGATAGAAGCTGATGTGGTGGATTGTGTAATTGGGCTTGGTCCCAATATGTTTTACAACTCACCCATGGAAGCCTGTTTGCTGATTACCCGGAATAACAAGGAGAAAGCGAAGAAGGGAAAAATACTTTTCATAAATGCAGTACATGAAGTAAAACAGGAAAAAACCATTGGCTATTTGGAAGACTACCACATTGAAAAAATATTTAGTGCTTACAAGGCTTGTAAAGACATTGAAAACTTTTCAAAGTTGGTTAGTGTGGAAGATGTATTAGTCAATAAGGGAAATTTGTCGTTGAACCTGTATGTACGACCACAGCAGCAGATGAACGAACAGCATGAAACGTTTGAAGAAGCATTTGCCAACTGGCAAGCGCAGGGAAATGTATTGAAACAATCTATGAATGAACTTTTTGAAATGCTGGAAAAATAATGTTGGAAGAAATATTACATAAAGGTTTGAAAATTGATAAGCGCCATTGGAAACCTGTGCGGTTTGGTGATGTAGTGATGGAACCAAAAGAAACAGCCAAAAACCTGGCAAAGGAAGGCATTGAACATGTGGTGGGTCTCGACCATATTGATTCGGAAGATATTCACCTACGGCGTTCTGCAGGCATAGAAGAAGCCACCACCTTTACCAAGAAATTCAGGAAGGGGGATGTATTATTTGGCAGAAGAAGGGCTTATTTGAAAAAGGCAGCAGTAGCGCCGTTTACAGGTATCTGCTCTGGTGACATTACCGTATTCCGTGCGAAAGAAGGATTGTTGCCCGCATTGTTACCATTTCTTGTAAACAACGAAAAGTTTTTTGATTATGCTATGAAACATTCTGCCGGCGGACTTTCTCCAAGGGTAAAATTTAAGGACTTGGCAAATTTTGAATTTCTGTTGCCCACTATTGAGCAGCAAACCGCATTAGCTGAATTGCTGTGGGCGTTGGATGAAGTTATTATAATGGAATTAAAAGTTCTTGAAAATATTCAGCGTTGTTTCCTTTCAGTTAGGGAAAATAGCATCACTAATTCAGAGTTCAGCAAGTTGGAAATTTCCTTTGCAGTAAAAAAAATTATCACATATGGCATTGTACAACCAGGGCCAAATATTGAGAATGGTATTCCTTATATTCAAAGTTCCGATATAAAAAATGGTTCTATTTCCAAATTACTTTCAAAAACATCAATTGAAATTGCAAAAGCTTATGCCAGGTCTGAAGTTGAAGAAGGAGACATCCTATTTTCTTTGAGGGGTAATTTAGGAGATGTTGCAATTTTAAGCGCTGATCTCGGTACCGTAAATATTGCAAGAGGTGTAGCAAGGATATCACTAAAAAATATTCATGATAACTTATATTTTAAATATGCCCTTCAAACAACACCAGTAAGGAGTAAAATTCATTCCGTTAGTCAAGGGAGTACTTTCAAAGAAGTATCTCTTGAAATTTTAAGAAAAATAAAAATTCCTATTCCAAGTGATTTAAATGTTCAAAGGGAAATTGCTATAAAACTGAAAGGCATTGAACAAATTGAAAAAAAACAAATTGAAAGAATAAATAAATCAAAACTGCTATTTAAGAATATAATTGGTACTATAATTTAGTATCAATTATATATTTAGAAGTTTATGACAGATACATGGTTTGCAGACGTTATGGAATCATATTATGACTAACCTGGAAATTATTTTTCCAAGTTGATTAATTTTAGCCAATGAAAGCAGAACAAATAAAAAGTTTGATAAAGTATTTTGGCGAAGCAGATGAAGAAAGATTTTTTTCATCTGCTTTGCAAATTGCTGCCATGGAAGCGCGAAAAGGCCATACCAATTTTGCACAAGAACTAAAGACTTTAATTGAAAAAGCTCAAAAGAACCGTTCGTTTGGTTTTACCGACAGGGCTCAAACCATTCCAATTCTCCAACCTAAACGTGAATTAAAAGATTTGATGGATATTTTCCATCCACGCATTCAATTGAAGGATATGGTTTTGCAGCAAGATATCCGGCAAACACTTGACAAATTGATAAAGGAGCAACAGCATTGGGAAGCTTTGCAAAAGTACAATTTAATGCCACGGAGAAAATTACTGTTGATTGGCCCGCCCGGTTGCGGCAAAACTATGACGGCGCAAGCACTCGCAGGAGAACTTGGTATTCCGGCTTTCATTGTCCGTTTAGATGGATTGGTTTCAAAATTCATGGGAGAATCAATAGCCAAACTTCGCCTGATATTTGAAGCAATGGTAGATAACCGGGGTGTATATTTATTCGATGAATTTGATTCCATCGGATCACATAGAGATCAGGGTCAGGATGTAGGCGAAATTAAAAGAATCCTGAATAGTTTTTTGATACATATTGAGAAAGATCAAAGCAACAGCATTATTATTGCGGCTACCAATATGCCGGAAATGTTGGACAAAGCTTTGTTCAGACGTTTTGATGAAGTAATGGTCTATCCTTTACCCGAAAAGGCTGAAATCATGGGTATCATAAAAAATTCCCTTCAAGGGTTTTCTTTCGACAAAGAGCCCGATTATTTTCAACTTGCAGAAATAGCAAAAGGGCTGAATTTTTCTGATGTTGTTAAAGCTTGTGAAGAAACCATTAAAGAAATGATTTTGAAGGGTGCAGATAAACTTTCACTAAGCGATATTGAATATGCATTAAAAAGGAAATCAAAATAATTCAGCTCCCCATTTTATTATAACCATTACTTTATGGCCTTTAACGAACGCAATAGCGTAGAGCATTCAGCACCACAGATAATACATATAAACAAAGAGAAAAATCTGTGCCCATCTTTGGTAGCATCAACATATCGCCTATCGCAATACGCGATAAAGTAACTGAAATACTTGTTTAACAAGAAAAAAATAACGAATATTGCATATCGCGATACGCAATATAGCATAGCATGAAGACGCAAAATAAACAGCTAAAACCACAAGATGTGTTGCTCTTACTCAAAATAGTGAGCGAAAATAATCCATCCTGGAATCAAAAACCTGTGGCAGATGCATTGGGAATGAGCCAGTCGGAGGTAAGTGAAGCAGTGGCTCGTTGTAAATACGCAGGCTTGTTGGCACCCAATGGCAAAACGGTGATGAAGATGGCTTTGATGGAATTTCTTCAGTATGGCCTGCGGTATGTATTTCCACAAAAGCCGGGTGCTGTGGTACGCGGCGTGCCTACTTCGCATTCGGCAAGTCCGCTAAAAGAGCAAATCCAGAGTAGTGAAGATTATGTGTGGCCGTATGGAAAAGGCACGGTACGGGGGCATAGTATCGTGCCTTTGTATCCTTCAGTGCCCGAAGCAGCATTAAAAGATGAAAAATTATATGCGTTACTTGCATTGGCAGATGCTTTGCGTGTGGGTCGGGCGCGCGAAAAAGAATTAGCTGTTATATTGCTAAAAAAACAATTGGAACTTGGAGGATAAAACCATCAATATAGCTGTAGTAGCAGAAGTGGCAGCAGCCCTGCAGGATATCAAACAACACATGGTATTTGTAGGAGGTGCAGTGGTCAGTTTATATACGGATGATCCTGCGGCTGATGAAATTAGACCAACACACGATATTGATCTGACTTTAAACATTATCAATCTTAATCATTGGAAGGAGGTACAAGAAAAATTGGCCACACTTGGTTTTCATCCTGATCCCTTTGGCCATGCCATATGTAGTTACAAATACAAAGATATTCCGGTAGATATTATGGCCACCGAAGATGGTCCATTGGGCCCGGCCAACCGTTGGTACAAAATGGGTTTTGAGAATTTATGGATAGCAAAAGCCAAAGACCAGGAAATAAAAATGCTGTCAGCGCCATGCTATTTGGCCACCAAATTTGAGGCCTTCAACAGTAGAGGTAGTGACTACAGAACCAGTCACGATATAGAGGATATCATCTATGTGTTAGAAAATCGGGTAGCCATTGTAGAAGAAATTGCCAAAGAAGATAGCCGCATTACAACTTTTATCAAAGCTCAGCTCCAAAGCATTGTCGATAAAGGTTTATTGCAGGAAGTTTTATTGGCACACATTCATCCAATAATGATTGAAGAAAGAATGCCAATAGTGGAAGAAAAAATTACCCAAATACTCAATCAAGCTTATGGCCTTTAACGAACTCAATAGCGTAGAACATTATATCATCCACCAATTGAGTGGCGCAAACCTGAATACACAGTCGTTTGCAGACCCGGGCATTCCTTATGGTACCGGTTGGACTTACTGTTCGCCGCAGGAACTTAACCGCAGTGTAAACGAAGTGCTGATAGAAACAGAACTCAAAGCAGCACTCGTACGCCTAAACCCTGAAATAGCCGCCAAACCCGAACTTGCCGAAGAAGTAATCTATAAATTACGCGCCATCCTGATTTCGGTGAATCAAATTGGGTTGGTAAAAGCCAATGAAGAATTTTTTAAATGGATGACGGGCGATAAAACTATGCCCTTTGGTGAAAACAACCGTCATGTGCCCGTTAGGCTCATTGATTTTTATGTGCATAGCAACAACCGCTACCTGCTAACCAATCAATACCGCATTCACCACCGCGAAACCAAGATACCCGATATCGTTTTATTTATCAACGGTATGCCCGTCGTAATTGGCGAAGCAAAAACACCCATCCGGCCTTCTATCAGTTGGCTCGATGGTGCGCATGAAATTCATCAGGTGTACGAAAATGCAGTGCCGCAGTTATTTGTACCCAATATTCTTTCCTTTGCTACCGAGGGTAAGGAACTTTTTTTTGGCGCCATCCGTACTCCGCTCGAATACTGGGCGCCATGGCGGCTCGAAAATGATGAAGATGCATTGGCGAAGCGGCTTGGTTTGGGAGAAATAGGTAAGGAGTTGAGTGATTTATTGCAACCCGCCCGGCTGCTCGATATCCTGCAAAACTTTTCGCTTTTTACCACCAATAAAAAGAAACAACGTACCAAAATCATCTGCCGCTTTCAGCAATACGAAGGCGCCAATAAAATTGTGGACCGTGTAAAAGAAGGCCGCATTAAAAAAGGGTTGGTGTGGCATTTTCAGGGTTCGGGCAAATCGCTGCTCATGGTGTTTGCTGCGCAAAAAATGCGCCGCGATCCGGCACTAAAAAGTCCAACCGTAATTGTGCTCGTAGATCGTACCGACCTTGATACGCAGATTACCGGAACCTTTAATGCCGCCGATATTCCCAATGTGGAAACCACCGACAGCATTACCGTATTGCAAAACCTGCTGGAGCGCGATACGCGTAAGATCATCATCTCCATGATTCATAAGTTTCGCGATGCCAAACCCAACATGAATACCCGCGATAACATTATTGTGCTCGTAGATGAAGCGCACCGCACACAGGAAGGTGATCTTGGCCGTCAGATGCGGGCCGCTTTGCCCAATGCCTTTTTGTTTGGGCTTACGGGTACCCCGGTAAATAAGGCCGATAAAAACACCTTTTGGGCCTTTGGCAGCGAAGAAGATGCGGGAGGCTATATTTCACGATACACTTTTCAGGATTCCATTCGCGATAATGCCACGCTGCCCCTGCATTTTGAACCGCGGTTGGTAGATGTGCATGTAGATAAAGAAACGATTGATAAAGCATTTGCCGAATTCAGCGAAGAAGCCGCGCTTACTGATGAAGAAGCAGATGCACTGAATAAAAAATCGGCGAAGATGTCGGCCTTTTTGCGCTCGCCCGAGCGGGTAGCCAAAATAGTGACCGACATTGCGCAGCACTTTCGCGATAAAGTGGAACCACATGGTTTTAAGGCCATGATTGTTACCCCCGACCGCTATGCATGTGTGCAATACAAAGAAGAGCTTGATAAACATTATCCAGCCGAAGCAAGCCGCGTGGTAATTTCCACTTCGGCCAACGACCCTTTTGAATTTAAACAGCGATGGGCCATTGATAAATCGCAGCAGGAGAAAATAACCGATGAATTCAATGATGCACAATCGGATATAAAATTCCTTATTGTTACCGCCAAATTGCTGACGGGTTTTGATGCACCCATTCTGCAAACCATGTATCTCGATAAATCGCTGAAGGACCATACCTTGCTGCAGGCAATTTGTCGCACCAACCGCCTGCTGCCCAATAAACATTTTGGACGTATTGTAGATTATTTCGGTGTGTTTGATGATACAGCAAAAGCGCTGGAGTTTGACGAAAAAAGTGTTCAGCAGATCATCACCAACTTATCGAACCTGCGGGATGCATTGCCCAAAGCGATGCATGATGCACTTGCACATTTTGCCGGGGTAGATCGCACCATCGAAGGCTTTGAAGGACTGGAAAAAGCGCAGGATGCGATTAAAACAGTAGAAAAGAAAGATGACTTCGCCGCCGATTTTAAACACTTATCCAAAATATGGGAAGCGCTGTCTCCTGATAATATTCTGAACCTGTATGAGCAGGATTACAAATGGCTTTCGCAGGTATTTGAATCGGTACGTCCTGCCGTAGATACGATTGGAAAGTTACTCTGGTTTTCGCTTGGCGCCCAAACCACCAAACTCATTCACGATAATATTCATGTAGGAGAAATACATCAGTTACAGGAGTTTGTGCTCGATGCAGATGTGATTGAAAACATCTTCAACAACCCTGATCCCAAGAATGCGAAGAAGTTGGAAAAAATATTGGTCAGCCGTTTACAGAAGCATACCGGCAATCCAAAATTCAAAGCCCTGAGCGAGCGACTTGAAGAGCTCCGCGATCGTGCCGAAAAAGGATTGATTACCTCCATTGAATTTGTAAAAGTACTTTGCAAGATTGCCAAAGAAACCTTGCAAGCCGAAAAGGAATTGGAAGAAGTATTACAGGACAAAACACCAAAGGCTGCACTCACTGATTTGTTCCTCGAACTAAAAACCGATAAAACACCCGCGGTGGTAGAGCGGATCGTAAATGATATTGATGCCATCGTGCGCATCGTACGTTTTCCCGGTTGGCAAAAAACCACCACCGGCGAGCGGGAAGTTCAGCAATCCCTGCGCAAGGCTTTGCTGAAGTATAAGCTGCATAAAGATCAGATGCTGTTTGACAGGGCGTATGGGTATATAAAGGAGTATTATTAAGAAGTGTTTTTACCGATTCCAGTAAAATTCATATTTCCAGTATTTAAGAACCCCACCATCAACTCCCCAACCTTGTAAACACAAAACCTGTAAACGTTTTTTCGTTTACAGGAAAAACGTTTACAAATTCATTTTCGGGCATCAAGACAAAAATTAAAAGGCAACCACCCATAACTTTGGGCAGGCTGGTCCGGCTGTTCCCAAAAATTTTTTTGCCCCCAAAACCCACAAACAATAATGCTACTTTGCCCATAAAAAGCAATTTGGAAGCGCGGCAGCAGTAGAACAAATCCCTGAACTTGATGCCATACAGCAAGCTGCGCCTAAGGATTTATTAATGATGGGAGATATGAGCATGGTCATAGCCCATTATGTATTCCAGCAGTTGGATGAATAAAAGATGACAAAGAAGGATTTAGCAATGGCTATGGAAAAAAACGGAAGCTGAAGAAAGTAAATGGCTAAGTGGTATTCATAATGTAACCCTGAGAAGCCTTGCAAAATTGTAGGTTGCGCCTGGAGAAACGGTGGTTGTGGTGCGCTAATTTAATTTTCTTCTTCATCAGCATCAGGATAGACTTCCACATTTTCAAAATAGGATAAAACATCATCCCTTTGTGCCCAGGATGTGAAATAATCGTATTCTGTTCTGGTTCCTTCACAAGCAATAAAGAGTACCGGTTTTTTTGTAGTAACTTTTCTTTTTCTAGCCATTGGCAGTTATTTCTTCCCTTTCAAAAATAAAGTCCATGCTTTTTATCCTGGGTATTCCTCCAAACTTACCGCTCAAATACCACTTGTCAAAAGGCAAATCTTCGCGAAGGCCATCAATATCAAGATCGTAAACACTGTAGAGCTGGGTTACTCCATACTTATCCTTTGATGTGATCCAAACCTGATCCCGCCGGAACATGTTTTTATCAAGCAGTGTGGTTTCGTGCGTGGCAAAAATTAGTTGAGCATTATGTGGGTTGGTTCTTGGGTGATGATATAATTCTATGAGAAAACGACATAAATGCGGGTGCAGGCTGTTATCCATTTCATCAATCCATAAAGTCCGGCCAAATGGAGCATCAAGAGAAATTAAGATTTCGGTACTCAAACCAACAATGGCAACTGTTCCCGTTGAACCCTGACGCAATAAATCAAATTGCTGTATATCAATAATTTCGTTGCCTTCATAAACATTATGATATGTCTTAAACCGCTTCTCCTTTCTCGCGCTACCATAATCTTCATCTGGCTCTTCAACAATATTTGTTTTACTTTCCTCTATTAATTCTTCTTCAAGATCAATATTTGTAATGCCCAAATCAGATAGTTTTACCAGCCGAATAACCTTTTTCTTAATTTCTGAGGCCTTCTCATTGTCATTTTCAAATATCCGTTTGGCGGCACCTGTAAGCTTATAAATCATTCCGGCTGCAGCACTGTTCAATACCATCGTATCAAGAACAAAGTAATTCCGGAGTTTCTCCCAGAATATATCGCCAGAGTTTCCAAGTTCCGACAACAGTAACCGTTTGGGATTGACAACCTTAGGATAGGAAAGGTCAGCAAAAAAGAAAGGCATGGAGTGTATGATGTTTCTGCCTTTTCGCTTGTAAATTAAAATCGGGGATTTTTCAGGGTAAAATCTCAAAGTTTCTTCCAATACTCCCTCCTCCTGAGAAATGGAAATGAAATAGATATACTGTATTTTTTCAGGCCCAATAAAATGCAAAGTAAACTCCGTTGGTTCCCTGCTTGTTTCAGGTGATAACTCAAAAGGCTCTATGATCTTTATCGGGTCATTTATATCATTTCGAAAGGATAATGAAATCAATTGCCTGAAGGCCCAATAGGCCCTTATAACATTGCTTTTACCGCTTGCATTGGGGCCGTAAATTACCGCTGTTTTCAGCAACTGGAATACTTTTCCAGGCTTGGTTTCCACTTCGAAAACATTCTCAGGTTTACTTTTTGGTGTAGAAGCCTCCATACTCAGTTCAACTTCATCCTTAATAGAACGGAAGTTTTTAACCTTAAAACTGATAATCATAACCATTTCTGTTGATTAAATCCAAAATTAGGGCATTTTCAACCGCATTTAAACAAAGGGATCTGCTATTTTGTGGAAAAAACGCAAATTTTAGTCATAAATACAAGCCCCAAGGGTGCGATTCAGCTACACATCCGGGTGTAGCCCGATGATTGTAGCCTCAGTAACCACAATTGATAGCATTTATGAATTCCTTGTCTGCCATCCGGTATTTTTTTTTGACTCATAAGCAAGAAAAAATACATCCTTTTGAAACATTAAGCCCCGGGATTTTTACATCCGGATGGAATCATAAATCATAAACCCCAAATCATAAATAAAAAAAATCCCCCTACATTTGCTTTATCATCAAGAATCCCGCAAGGGTACCAACCGAGTGAACACCACGGTGGTAAAACGATGAGGGTTTGCATACCAAAAATGTTCGTAACCTGCGTTAGCGCGGTTAGCGTTCCCCTCATATTGCGGTTTTTACGATGATGATTTGTAACCTATGTTTTATCATCTAAAAAAACCGTCATCTATGCAAGCTTACTTCCCTGTTTTACCCCGGTTAGGCATTCATGGTTATCGTCAGCTTGAGCCGTTGCTGCTTGCTGCACTCGTAACACGCGATCCGCTGCTGCTGAATGGCAAGGCAGGAACCGGGAAAACATTTTTACTCAATCGTATTGCTGCGGCACTGGAACTCGAACACCGGCATTACAATGCAAGCCTCGTTTCTTTCGACGACCTCGTAGGCTTCCCTTTCCCCGATGCCGCGGCAGGCACTGTTTCCTTTTTGCACACGCCCGCTACGCTATGGCAGGCAGGCTCGGTATTGGTGGACGAAATCAGCCGCTGCCGGCCCGAAGTGCAGAACAAATTTTTCTCCATCATACACGAGCGGCGGCTGCAGGGCATTGAAGTAAGCGGGTTGCGTTACCGGTGGGCGGCTATGAATCCCCCGCCCGGTATGGAGGATGGTGCCGATGAAGCATATACCGGCAGCGAAGCGCTCGATCCGGCGTTCGCCGACCGTTTCGGTTTCATCATTTCCGTGCCCGACTGGCCCGAGCTGGAGCCTTTTGAACAGGAAGCCATCCTTCGGCAGGATACGGTTCCGGAACCGGGCGTGGGTCGCGAATTAATGGCGCTGTTGGATGCTTGGCGTACGCAGTATGAAGCGGCCATCGGCAACCCCGATTATACCATTATCCGCTATGCCCGTTTGGTTTGCAGTCTCCTTACACAGGCGGGCTGGCGCATGTCGCCGCGCAGGGCACAGCAATTGGTGCGCAACCTTACCGCCGTGGCGGTGGTATCCGGTGTACAGGGTGACGGCGATAATGAAGCAGCGCGCAAAGAGCTTTTCCACAACACCCTCTGTTACAGCCTGCCGCACCCTGCCTGGAAAAATGGGCCACCTACGCACATTTTCGATGCTGCCCATGCCGAAGCCTGGCAACTCGCCAACGGGGCAAGCGATGAAGCCATCTGGATTTCCCAACTGCTTTCTGCTGCAAGCCCGTCGGTAATGGTCGTAATGCTGATGCGGCCGGACAGCATCTCCCGCGATACGCGTAGCCTTGGGCTCATGCGCCTGCTGCATACCGAAACCCCCGCACGGCGTACGATGCTCATGGTGGCTGCTTACCCGCTTTGGCTGGAAACGGACCTGTTTACCGAAGATGCGCTGGGCGAACTGGGTCGCTTTGCTGCACCCGTGCTGGCGGTAGAGGGCGACATAAAAGTGAGTGATAAACTTACCGGGTGGGCTGCCTGCGAACAGTACCTGGGCACTTTGCCAAAAGAAGACAGTAAAAGGCGCGAAAGGGCCCGGCAATTGTTTATGTACCTCTTGGTAAACGGGCATGAAGTGCACAACCCGGGCTGGCTGGAAATGCAATTGCAGCAGTGTTTTGAAACGGCACGCCGCTATGGGTTGCTGCACCAACATCAAACAAAAGCCGCATGAACGAAACGCTAACCCAAACGGTAAATGGTGCATCGCGTTGGTTGCACAATATCGGGGCGCCTATGTCGCGTGTTCAATGGGTACATGCATCTGCAGACCTTTTGAAGAATTGCCAGGCGCTGGGCGCCGAACAATACATCAGCCTGTCGCTGCCCGAAAACATACATCATCCAAAACAATGGGTGGAGCAGCTTGCTGCCCGGTTGGGGCTCCATAGTTGGGCTGCCATTGAAAATGCAGTCATGCTGCCGGCCGGAAAATGGATGGTACAGCCTCAAAGCATTTTGCACGATAGCGCCGAAGGCAGCGCGCGCGAACAGCTTCGTGCAGCCCTTATTTTATCCAAATGCAACAGCCATATTTATTTGCCCGATAGCCCGGCCATTTTTACCCGTACGCGGCTACACCGGCGCATAAGGCTCGTGCGCATACAAACCTCCCGTTACTATGACCTGGACTGAAGCATATATCGCCGCCATCATGGCCGACCTTGCATCCGAAAATCTTTTTGCCTGCCGCACCCTGCTGGAAATTACCGATATAAGCTACACCGAAAAAGTGCCTTCGCTGGCTATTTCGCTCTCGGGAAAGCCGAGGCTTTTTATTAACCTGTCTTTTTTAAACAAGCATGCCGCTACCGAGGCAGAAGTTCAGGCGGTGCTGCTGCACGAATGCCTGCATCATATACTGGGTCATACGGTAAAATACAAGTGCAACAGCAACCTGCTCAATGTGGCGCTCGATGCCATCATCAATTCCATTATTCACCGCACCTATGGAGCAGCCTATAGTCATTTTTTCGACAGGTTTTACCCCAAAGAAGGCCTGCCCGCGCTGCTGCAACCTTCGCCGGTGTTGGGTAATGCGCAAAACACGCTGCATGATATCCACCGTAAAGTGTATGCCGGATCGCTTGGCGCCGATGACCTGCATGAACTGCTGGAATACCTGCAACAGGAAGGAGCCACCGAAGCAGACCTTGATGGTATCGTTTTTATAGGCAACCATAGCGATGAAAAAGTGTCCACAGAAAATCAAACCCTGCTGGATAATATGGTGGACCAACTTGATGGGGTGGGTATATGGCGAAAAAGCCGTGGCCGCGGCAAAAGTGATAAGCTGGAACAGGAAAAACGGGCGCTGCAACAACACCATATCCGTCACTGGCAATCAGGCACCCTCAGGCTGCTGCGGCGTTGTTTGCAGGTAAAAGATGCCCGTAAAACGGAGTGGCAGGAATCGTCTATCCACCTGCCGATGCTTAGCCACAACGACCGCCGGGCCATGGTAGGCTGGCATGCGGGGGGGCTGCTGCCCCTTGCCCAACACCGGGTACCACTGCTCCGGCAACGTGAACAGGCCACTGTTTACCTCGATGTAAGCGGTTCCATGGATGCCATTTTGCCACATTTTATCAGCTTGTTGCATGGCCTGCGCGCACATATCCATCAGCCCCTGTGGGCTTTCTCCAACGAGGTAACCCCGGCTGTTTTTAAAGATGGCGCCTTGCAGTATCAAAGCACTTACGGTACAAGCATCACCTGCGTATTTGACCACATGCGGCGGCACAGGGTGCAAAAAGCGCTCATCGTAACCGATGGTTATGTGGAAGATTTCGATGCATCGGCACTCACCGGTTTACTTAAGGACAACATCAACATCCTGCTCGATCCCGATGGGCAGGCAGGCATCTTCCACAGCATGGAAATGGATGTTTTCCGGTTGCCACCATTACACCAATAGAAAAAGTGAATGAATAAAACTTAAATACTAAAAAATAAAAGAATCTTACCTTATATGAAAAGCATCAGGGAAAAAATGCCTGGCACTACAGTAGTGCAAAAGCTTAATCAGGGCTTTTCCCGTCTCTACGAATGTAGAGAGGGTATTAAGCTGCGGGGGCCCTTTTTGCCTGCCCGCCTTTGGCATTCAGGCGGGGGTACCTTTTTGGGCAAACAAAAAGGTACAAAGCAAATTAGAGAGTAGTACAAGTATGTGCTTTTAAGTAAAAATAAAAAATAGGAATATCATCTTATATGAACCGCATCAGGGAACCAATGTCCGGCACTACAGTAGTACAAAAGGTTAATCAGGGTATTTCCCGTCTCTACGAATGTAGAGAGGGTATTAAGCGGCGGGGGCCCTTTTTGGACAAGCAAAAAGGTACAAAAGAAATTGAGTAATCGTGTTGTAAGGATGTAAGAAAAAAATATTTTTAAATGAACAGATTTGCAGAAACCGTTCTCAACGGACACCCCGATAAATTTTGCGACCTCGTCGCCGACGCCATTCTCCGCGAAGCCGCACAGCAGGATGCCGGCACCTACGGGCAGGTGGAAGTAAGTGTGTGGAGCGATGAAATATTCCTGACCGGCGCCCTCATTGCAAAGGCTGCCCTTTCCCTTAATATGCAGGCCATCATCCAACAGGTAGGAACGGCTATCGGCTATACCAGCGGAAACCATATTGACGCTACCCGCTATAAAATACACGATACGGTTTGCCGTGTACAGGATGACCCGCGTAAATGGAGTGGTTTCTCCAACGACCAATGCATTGTAACAGGTTATGCCGGCTACGATGCCAACACCCGTTACCTGCCACCGGAACAGTTTGCCGCCTGGTATTTCCGTGAACAATTGATACTGGACCTGCAAAGTGGCCTGCTGAAAGGACACGGTCCCGATGGAAAAATATTGCTGACCATGCAGGAAGATGCCGAAGGGTGGAAGATCGACACCCTGCTTTGTACCCTGCAGCAGTTGCCCGGTGTGCCATTTACCGATTTCACGCGGTTGGTGCAGGATACACTGTTCGCCATTTACCACAAGATACAGCAAGCTGACAACCGTTGGGTAATGCCGTGGGCAGCTATCCGGCTGCTCATAAATCCGAATGGCCCGTTTTTTCAGGCAGGCAGCGATGGCGACAACGGCCAAACCGGTCGTAAGCTCGTGATGGATTATTATGGCCCCCGCATACCCATTGGCGGTGGGGCTTTGTATGGAAAGGCCTTAACCCATATCGACCGCCTCACCGCTTATGCTGCACGTCGCTATGCCCTCAACCTTGTGCAGCAAGGCGCCACCGAAGTAAGGGTACAGGTTTGCTTTGCGCCCGGATTATCTGATCCGCTCGTGGCAGATATCCAAAGCCCCATGCGGCCCCGCGAAGACCCAAGGGCTTATTTCAGTTTTGAAAACATGCTGCGCTTTCTTCAGCCCACCGACCTGCATTATCACTTACCCGCCGGCGCAGGGTTTTTTAACCATGCGCTTAGCCATGCACAGCCTTTGCTGCGTAATCTTTCACAGCATTCAATGTAAATGGCTACAATCTGTTTCTTTGCTCAACATCATAAACAATCGCCATTTTAATTGCGGCGCTACGCGAAGGGCTGCGTGAAAAGTTGAAGAAGGTATGGACAGGGGGATAGTTTTTACCTTAGTAAATCTTCCATTTATTTATATGCATAATTGAATGAAGACCTGGCAATAATGGTTTGCGATAGAAAAGTTGGTAAAAAAGGTGTAGGGATGAATGCTACTTCTTATTAAAAAATATCCAAGGATACTTTTTAGGTATCATTCCATTATTTCAAACAAAATACCTTGCGCAATTTGAACCTGACCTCCAACTAAAAACTTCATTGATTTACACTTGGCATTTACATCAACCTGCAAAATGTGGCCAACTAAAATATCTGCACCTTCCGGGGGTACCATACCTCCCACCCAGGTTTCAGGGTTGCTCCAATTGCCATTCATTGCTGTTTTATAAACGTTGTGAACGATGTGGTATTTGGCTAGAAAAATATCATTGCTATTAATAGCGCTCAACATTGAAACAGCTGAACCAGTTGCAAAATTGGCTGTATTAGTAAGAAACCCTACACTATAAATTGAATTGGTAGAATCGGTTGTTATATTATTAAATTCTGCATATAAACTACCACCTAAGACGTGTGTGAATAAAAAGCGACCTAATGAATCATAAGCTGCAATAAATCCATTTCTGGAAATGTTTCTTTTTGGTATTGAAGTACCAGGGCCAGGATCAAAATCAACGTCTTCAATTATTATACCTGAAATTAATATTTGATTTTTGTTATTGGCAATGATGTCATAAACATTACAAGAACGCGTATTCCCAATACTTTTTGCAAAAATGAAATTTCCTTCTTGGTCATAGCAGGCAAAATATATATTGTTTTGAAGGGCATTTGGAACTAATGTTATGTTATTTTCCGCAGCTCCGGGATCCATATCAACAGTTTGCCTAAAAGTACCTGTAATAAAAATTTTTCCATCAAAACTCTCGTTAATAGCCGTAACAAGTAAGTTGCCGTTTAAATGCTTCCCTTTTAAAAATGTCCCTGATGAATCAAATATGGCAAAAAATATACCCGGACCTGATGTCATATCAATTTCATTATTCGGATTAATATCAACTATGCCCCCAACATTTCCGGTGAGTAATATTTTTCCATTTCGTTGAATAGCTATATCAGTACCTAAATCTGCATTTATACCTCCTATTCTTTTAGCGAACCTTAATGCGCCCGCTGAGTCATAGCTTATAAAAAACAAATCAGTTGATCCTGAACTTTCAAGTAAAGTCTGGTTTGGACTCGGATCAAAATCTACAATGCCTTTGAAACTACCAGTTAAGTAAATATTTTCATCCTTATCTATGCTTGCTGATTGAAAAATTTCCAAAGAGTCATTTCCAATTTTTTGAACATTAATAAAGCTTCCACTGTTTGTATACCTGGCGAAAAATATATCAGAATTTACATCATTAATGCCTCCGGATGAAATGATGTTAACCACAGATGGTCCAGGATCAAAGTCCACCTCGCCCCTAAAAGTCCCGAATAACATTACATTTCCAGCACTATCAAGTTTAATACCAAGCCCTGCATCATCTCTAAGTCCGCCAATACTTTTTATCCATATTGGGTTGCCATCGCCTTCAAGTTTTGCAATGAAAATATCAGAACCACCCTTGCTCGTTTGAAGTGTTTCCGGGTGTTCATCTCCAAATGAAATATCGCCCCTGAATTGACCGGTAATATAAATATTTCCACTTTCATCTGTAACAATCGCTCTTCCAGTATCACTTAATTGTGCAGGTAAAGCATTATAGTTTCCTAGTGTAAAAACTTGTTGAAATATGCCAAGGTTACTATAAGATGCTATAAAACCATTTTGGATAGGTGGGGTTACAGTTTTAATTGCAGAACCCATCCCCGGATCAAAATCAACAGCATTTGTAAAATAGCCGGTAATATAAATCACGTTTTGTTGATTAACCGTCAAACACCTGCTAAAGTCATCTTCAATTCCTCCAATTCTAAATGCATAATTTAAATCACCCACATTCGAAAATTTGGCTAAAAAAATATCATAGGCACCTGCTGAAACCAAATTAAGGGTATCATCCCCAGGATCGAAATCTACAGTGCCTGTTAAAACTCCATGTAGGAAAAGATTGCCATCATCAGTCGTAATAATGTCAATACCAGTGGCATTGCCTGCCCCATTCATTGTTTTAACTAAAATGAAATCGCCATTAACTGAATATTTTGCTAGAAAAAAATCTGAATTTCCTTTACTGGTTAAAATATATTCACCAGGTCCTGGATCAAAATCGAAAAAAAACTTATTAAAAGAGCCTGAAATATAGATATTTTCCGAACTGTCAACCGCAAAACCTGATGGTGATTCATTAGAACTTCCACCAATTACTTTTGCGAATTCCAGCATTCCTTCAGGTGTGTATTTTGCAAAAAATATGTCGTTAGTTAGCCCATAACTTTTGATATTAGTTACTCCGGCATCTGGATCAAAATCCACTGTTCCATAAAAATATCCGGTAATGAAAATGTTATTTTGTTTTGATATTTTAATTCTTATCCCAGAATCATCTGACGGCCCACCTATGTTTTTTCCGAAAATTAATGTACCATTTGAGTCGTATTTAGCAAAAAATATATCCATTCTTCCATTGGTAGTTCCTATAGCAGATCCTTGAGCTGGGTTATAGTCAATTGTACCACTAAACATTCCGGTTATTACACAGGTTCCAATTGCATCACATGCAATTTCCCTGACATCTAATACTCCTGTACTAAAAATGTTCCTGAAATAGATGGGATTTCCATCATTAGAAAATTTTGCAATAAATATATCATTTGTATTGGTTGCTCCTTTGCTGGTTATCACCATGTCCTTCCCTTCTGTATCAATATAAATTTTCCCTTTAAAAGTACCGGTTATATAAACATTGCCTGCTTCATCTATAGCGCATCCTCCACTAGATTCTTTGCTATTGCCTCCAAAGCTTAATGCAAAAATTAGGTCACCATTTGGACTATACTTTGCAAGGAAAATATCGAAATCCCCGGCACTAGTCAAATTAAACACGCCTGGCCCAGGGTCAAAATCCGCATTATTTAAAAAAGTGCCAGTTACAAAAACGCTCCCATCCTTATCAACTACAATTCCTTTTGGTTGTAAATAACCGGGAAATGGCTTGGTATTGTTGATAGATTTAGCCCAAGTTAATTCAAGATCATTCTGAGAAAAAACTTCGTTTGAGTGAAAAATTAAGCTTAATAAAACAAGATAAATGTACCGAAGAGATTTTATGTTCATAACTGACAGATATTTAAGCGTAGGGGATGATTTTTTTGAAATTCTGTATTAAATTTGTACCTAGTTTTTCTGGCGAAATTTGTATTTCACGGTTCAGTTTTTATTAGCAAATTTGGATTGCCTAACAAATTTAGTTTTGAAATTCCTGATTTTGGATTTTGGTATTCAATTCTTTAGACAAAATTGGCATTTTTTTTTAATTAGCCATATTTATTTGTATTAAAAATTGTAAAACAAGATTGTTGAAATTATCTGATAAAACCTTTATAGCAACCCATCCAACTCCACCCAAACAATCACAAAACCCCCTCATCATAATCATCTATCTCCTCACTACTCTCCGGCAAGTGCGCATAGTCGCCATGAAAACTGTATTTGCCAAAAATGAAGAAGCCTGCACAAATAGGCAGGAACACCATCAGGATAATTATCCATTGCAATGCCACATTTGCTTTTGCATCACCCGATGCCGCTCCAATTTTTTCAAAAGCCTGCCAGCCCATAAACAGGATCAGTACAGGGGCCATTATCATCCAAAGGATGCCGAGGTATTTTTTGAGCGCATTCATTATTTGAAGATTTGAAAATTTTGCCCTACGCAACCCTGTTTCAATGGATGCCTGTGGGTAAAGCTCAAACTATGCGGGTAGGGTGCCTTGCCCTATATGAATTGAATGTAAATCTATCATAATAATCCTATATCCAACCATCGGAAAAAAAAACGCTTTTTACCGGTTTTTCTACCAAAGTGGTAAATGCCGCCTATTTTTACGAAAAGACACCTTTTACGCATGGAACCATCAGCACTCACCGATTTGCAGGTACAAGCCTTAACGCGTATTTGGCAACGGGTTATGGGAAAGGCTAAGGATAGCCAAGGAAAATGGGAATCGGATATGCGGCATGCCTACGAGCTCGGGTTGGGTATGCAGGAGTTATTGCAGTTTTTATACCATGAACAGCCAGGGCTTGCAGGTTGGCTGGAATGGGCCATTGCCAATAAAATCCTGCCGTATGCAGGCAACGGCAGCGGGGCAGATGTATTGAGCGCGGTTGACCTTGCACATTGGGATAAATATGGTTTTGTGGTGTTGAAGCAGGCGGTGAGTATGGAAGAACATCGTGCAGCCAATCGTGCTATCTGGGATTTTTTGGGTGCAGACCCTGATGATCCGGAAAGCTGGTACAGTCAGCATCCTGCAAAAAATGGTTTGATGGTGGTTTTTACACAACATCCCGCACTGCATGCCATCCGGAATGCCGTACGTATACGAAAAGCATTTGAGCAACTGTATGGAACCACGGCCATTTATAAAATCATTGACAAGGTTAGTTTCAATCCGCCCCAACATGAAAATTACAGGTTTGCAGGCAGCCCGCTCCATTGGGATACGAGCCTTGTATTGCCCATTCCTGACAGGTTCCAGGGATTAATTTACCTGAACGATGTAACGGAGGAAGCAGGCGCCTTTCAATGCGTGCCTGGCTTTCACCAAATGCTGCCGCAGTGGATGCAAAACCTTCCAGCCGGTAAAAACCCGCGGCAACATGCACTGGAAACGCTGCAACCTGTTTCGGTACCCGGTAATGCCGGTGATGTTATTATCTGGCATCAGGCATTGCCCCACTGTGCTTCACCCAACCTTGGCAAACAGCCAAGGCTGGTACAATATCTTACCTATATTCCTGAGCACTACGAAGACAAAAGGGCATGGTTGTAATGAAAGGGGGGCCAATGATTAGGATGTGTCGGCACGTTCTGTTCTCCCGGCCAACCTCTATGCTAAAGTATGGTTTTTTTTATCACAAAAGGGCAGAAAAGAGCTGGTGCGAGGGAGCTTTTACAAGGGTCGCCGCGATCTGTTCTCCCGACCAACCCCTATGCTGAAGTGTGATTTTTTTTATCACAAAAGGGCACAAAAGAGCTGGCGCAATGAAGCTTTTATAAAGGTCGCCGAGGTCTGGTCTCCCGACCAACCGCTACGCTGAAGTGTGATTTTTTTATCACAAAAGGGCACAAAAGGGCTTGCGCGCGAAGAAGCTTTTGCCTAGGTCGCCGCGTTCTGCTGGTCCGACCAACCGCTACGCTGAAGTGTGATTTTTTTTATCACAATAGGGCACAAAAGAGCTGGCGCGAGGAAGCTTTTATCAAGGTCGCCGCGTTCTGTTCTCCCGACCAATCGTCACGCTTAAGTATGATTTTTTTATCACAAAAGAGCACAAAAGAGCTGGCGCATCATAGCCGCTTTTCTTTTGTTTTCTTCTCGTCTTATGTGTTCTTTTGTGGCCACATATTTTTTGAAAGAATGTTATGTGTACAAACCCCAACAGGGCGATTCACTTAAACGATGCCTGCAGGGCATCGCACCCCAAACCGTCAACTTTTCACTTCGGCCACCCATCAACTGAAAAAACCTACAACACCGGTTCCTCATAATCATCCAGTTCTTCACTACTCTCAGGCAAATGCGCGTAGTCACCATGAAAACTGTATTTACCGAAAATGAAGAAGCCTGCACAAATAGGTAAGAATACCATCAGGATTATTATCCATTGCAGCACCACATTTGCTTTTGCATCACCCGATGCCGCACCAATTTTTTCAAATGCCTGCCAGCCCATAAAAATGATGAGTACAGGAGCCATTATCATCCAAAGGATGCCGAGATATTTTTTGAAAGCATTCATTTTATTTATTATTTTTTTGTTTAGTATTTATTATTTATGCTTGAGTTTGGATATGAATGTTTTTCTGTAAAATGATTTATTTAGTTTAGTTGTATTTTTTTGTAATCGTCAAAACAACAATAAATACTAAACCATAAATACCAAACAGATAATTAATCATTCACATCCTCATCAATCTTATTAGTTAAATAAATCGACCCGATGATAAAACAAACCACCGCCACACCAATAGGATAGTAAAGTCCTGCAAGCGGGTTGCCCGCGGGATTTTCAGGTGTCTTGGTAAATTCTACAATCAATGTTGCTAAAAACGGTACCAATCCGCCAAATATGCCATTACCAATATGGTAAGGCAGGCTCATAGATGTGTAGCGAATTTTGGTAGGAAATAATTCAACGAGGAATGCCGCAATTGGTCCATACACCATGGTAACGAACAATATTTGCAGGAACACAAAAAAGATGATCTTCCAATAGATGGCGCTGCCCATCTTTTTTTCTACAACGGTGCCCGGCTTGCTGCTGATATTTTTTATAGTAAGCGATGTAATGCCGGGTGATAGTACTTCCTTCTTTTTGGCATGCATCGCCACATTTTTCACCAACCCCGTAGCTGGTTCGGTAAAGCTTATTACCTGGTTGCGCGGTGTAAAGGGTTCAGGTAACGTGATGGTATCGGTAAGTGTATAAATAAAATGAGCGCCATCGGTATAGGCTGTATCGTGAATGGTTTTTACCAATAAGCGATCAGGATGTTTGGCATCATAAAAAGCTTCCGGTAAACCTGCTTTGGTAGTTGTTGCATCTATCAGCGAAACCCGTTCCGATGCATTGGTCCATTCCAGGAATTTGGTGTAGATGGGTAAATAGGCAACAATACCGCACAGCATGCCGAGCATCATAATCCATTTTCGCCCAATCTTATCGCTCAATCCACCAAACACCACAAAAAAGGGTGTGGCGAAAAGTATCGCAATAATCATGATGTTGCGCGATTGCAGGAAGTCAATTTTACAAACGGTTTCCAAAAAGTTTTGCGCGTAAAACTGCCCGGTGTACCAGATAACGCCCTGACCCATTACCGCGCCAAAGAGTGCGAGCAGCACCATTTTGAAATTCGCCTTATGGCCAAAGCTTTCTTTCAGCGGGTTGGTAGAAGTCTTGCCTTCCTTTTTCAGTTTAGAAAAAACAGGCGATTCGCTCATTTTCATGCGTATTAAAATGGAGACGAGCACGAGTATCAGCGAAATCCAGAAAGGGTAGCGCCAACCGCCCCATTCGCTGCTGAATTGTTCTACGCCCTGTGCATTACGGATCAGGATGATAATACCCAATGCCAGAAAGAGTCCGAGTGTAGCGGTCGTTTGTATCCAGCTTGTGTAAAAACCACGACGGCCGGGAGGGGCATGTTCGGCTACATAGGTAGCTGCGCCGCCATATTCGCCACCTAGCGCCAAACCTTGTACCAACCTGAGTATCAATACCAGTATAGGTGCTGCCCAGCCAATGGTTGCATAACCGGGTACCAGCCCTATGAGAAAAGTAGAACCACCCATTAGCACCAACGTGAGCAGGAAAGTGTATTTACGACCTATTAAATCACCAAGCCGGCCAAATACCAATGCGCCAAAGGGCCGTACAATAAAACCTGCGGCAAAAATGGCGAGGGTACTCAGTAGCGCCGATGTGCCGGATCCTTCTGGGAAAAACTGTACCGAAATAATGGTGGCGAGCATGCCGAAAATGTAAAAATCGTACCACTCAATAAGCGTGCCTACGCTTGATGCACCAATAATAAACCCTATTTTAGTAGGCGTTTCTGCTGCTTCAACATCTGTTGTCACTGAATTTTCTGTTACGTTCCCGCCTTTGTTGGATGATACCATTTGCCACTTTTAATTTTGCGGGGTGAAAATAGGGAAACAAAAAAATATTCATGATTTAATTGCCCTGACTACTTTAGCGGGCTGAAATCAATGATTTTTTTCATTAAATAGATTGCAACATGTCAGTTCCTTACCAAATCAGGTCCCTCGATCAATACAACATGGCTTATTCCTACAGCCTTTCACACCCCGAAGAGTTTTGGGCAGGGGTGGCCGAGCATTTTGTATGGCGTAAAAAATGGGATAAGGTGCTCGACTGGAATTTTACCGAACCTTCCATCAAATGGTTTGAAGGCGGCAAACTGAATATCACCGAAAATTGTCTCGACCGGCATATTGCCCAAAGTGGCGATAAACCGGCTATCATTTGGGAGCCCAACGACCCCGATGATCACCACCGCATTCTTACGTATAAAGAATTACTGCATAAGGTAATGCAGTTTGCCAATGTGCTTAAAAACAACGGGGTTAAAAAAGGAGATCGCGTGTGCATATACATGGGCATGATTCCTGAACTCGCCATTGCGGTGTTGGCCTGCGCACGCATTGGCGCCATTCACTCCGTAATTTTTGGCGGCTTTAGTGCACAAAGCATTGCAGACCGTATTCAGGATGCCGAAGCAAGTGTGGTGATTACTTGTGATGGCGCTTTCCGTGGCAATAAAACCATCCCGCTCAAATCGGTGATTGACGACGCTATGATGGGTTGTCCTTCCATTCGCAAAATAATTGTGTGTACACATACCCGCACACCGGTAAGTATGATAAAGGGCCGCGATGTATGGTGGGAAGATGAAATTAAAAAAGTAGAAACACAGGGCAATCCGTTTGTGGAACCCGAAGAAATGGATGCAGAAGATATATTGTTTATTTTATATACAAGTGGCAGCACCGGTAAGCCAAAAGGTGTGGTGCATACCATTGCAGGTTATATGATTTGGGCCAATTATACTTTCCTCAATGTATTCCAGTATAAGCGCGGGCAAATACATTTTTGCACAGCAGATATCGGATGGATTACCGGGCACACCTATATTCTTTACGGACCGTTAAGTGCAGGTGGTACATCGCTTATGTTTGAAGGTATTCCAACATGGCCCGATGCCGGCAGGTTTTGGGATATTGTACAAAAATTTGGTGTAGATATTTTATATACGGCACCTACGGCAATCCGCAGCCTGATGGCATTTGGAGAAGGTCCGTTGCATGGAAAAAAATTAGATTCATTGAAAGTGTTGGGAACTGTTGGCGAACCCATTAATGCCGAAGCATGGAACTGGTATAATGAAAATATAGGGAAAGAAAAATGCCCCATCGTAGATACATGGTGGCAAACCGAAACAGGAGCTACACTCATCAGCAATCTTGCAGGTGTTACGCCTTCAAAACCCACCTATGCTACCAAACCTTTGCCGGGTGTACAGCCTATATTGGTAGATGAAAACGGTAACGAAATTGTGGGCAATGGTGTAAGTGGCAACCTTTGTATCAAATATCCATGGCCTGGCATGTTACGCACTACGTATGGCGATCATGAACGCTGCCGCCTCACGTATTTTACCACTTACCCCGGTTTATATTTTACAGGTGATGGTTGCCTGCGTGATGAAGATGGTGATTATCGCATTACAGGCCGCGTAGATGATGTGCTCAATGTAAGCGGACATCGTATTGGTACGGCAGAAGTGGAGAATGCCATCAACATGCACAGTGGTGTGGTGGAAAGCGCGGTAGTAGGTTATCCGCACGATATTAAAGGGCAGGGCATTTATGCATTTGTAATTTTTAATGGTTTCCATGAAGATGAAAATCTTACACGCCAGGATATTCTGCAAACGGTGACACGTATTATTGGCGCAATCGCCAAACCTGATAAAATTCAGTTTGTAAGTGGATTGCCCAAAACACGCAGTGGAAAAATTATGCGCCGCATTTTGCGCAAAATATCAGAAGGTGAGCATGGTAATATTGGCGATACAAGTACATTGCTTGATCCGGGAATTGTTGAAGAGATTATTGAAGGGAAGCTTTAGTTTTTTTCATTTGTATTAAGTAAAAATTACTATGAAAATTTACATAAAGAATATGGCTTGCGAAAGCTGTAAAATAGTGGTGAAGGAAGCGCTGGAAGAATTGGGCATTAACGCTAAGGTAGATTTAGGCGAAGTAGATACAACAGAAGAATTAACGGACGAAGAAAAGATAGAGCTGAATAAAAAGATCAGAAAAGCTGGATTAGAACTCCTTGAAAGTAAGAAAGGTGTAATCATTGAAAAAATAAGAAAAGTAGCTATAGAATACGTTTATCATGCTGTTGAAAAACCTGATATCAATTTTTCAGATTTGCTCAGTAAAAAATTACACCTGAGTTATGGTTATCTCGCCAATCTTTTTTCGGAAGTAGAAGCCAATACGATTGAGCGCTTTGTAATTTCCCTTAAAATGGAACGTATAAAAGAGTTAATTATTCTGGAAGAATTTAACCTGACGGAAATCGCCTACAAATTGCATTACAGCAGTGTGGCCCACCTGTCCAACCAGTTTAAAAAGGAAACGGGATTAACACCTACGCATTTTAAAAAGTTGAAAGAAAAGCGGCGGATCATCCTGCAGGATATTTAAATTCTTTTTCCTTTGATAAAATATTGAAAATCAATTCTTTTTTATTGGGTTTAATAAAAAAATATTAAAAGCCGAAAAAAACTTTTCAAGAAATCATAATTTTTGGTAACAAAACCCCTTACATTGCGTTTGTTATAAGAATCAATAGATTGGATGTAAGGCGGTTAATAGGATTGTTTATGCTGTTTTGTGTAACAGCCCAAGGGTTGTATGCGCAAAATTATGGTGCAATGTATCATTCTGCACCTGCTTCCAGTTATTTGCCCAATGTGTTGCAAATACGACTTACCCCAGCAGCCTTACAATTATTACCCAATCAAAATATTCCTGCTCAGGGCAACGATCTGCAAGCCATACCCGAACTCGCTGCAGTATGGAATCAATTCAGTTTTATTTCTTTCAAACCTTTGGTTACCATACCATTACGGTCAGAAAAAGGCGGTTTACATCCTTCAGAAAATAAGGTATTACGTTGGGTGAAAATTCAATTGGCCAACCCAAAAGCTTTATTACCTGCACTCGATGCTTTACAAGGATTAAGGGAGTGGGTAGAAGTGGCGGAACCTGTGTATCGCGTGGAATTATACGATGACGAAAAATTACCTTTTTTTGAAGCCCAATGGTTTCCCAATGATACCATGTTTGCAAGGCAATGGCATTACCATAATACCGGGCAAACAGGGGGTACGCCTGATGCAGATATTGATTTGCCGGAAGCATGGGCCATAGAACGCGGTCATCCGGATGTGGTGGTGGCTGTTATGGATAATGGAGTAGATACCATGCATGGCGATTTGCGTGCCAATCTTGCTGCTAAGCGCGGATATAATTTTTATAACAGGCAGCCACAACTTGTGGCCGGTAACCATGGCAATCATACGAGTGGTACCATTGGCGCTGTTAATCAAAATGTTAGCTGGGTTTCGGGCATTGCAGGTGGTGATGGATTGCCGAATAGTGGCATCCGTTTGCTAAGTTGTCAGATTTTCGGGGTGCCTGCGGGGAGCGGGGGTATTGAAGATGCTTTTGTATGGAGTGCCCAAAATGGCTCTGCCATTAGTAGCAACAGTTGGGGTTATGTGCAACCCGGCGTTTACAATCAAAGTGTTCTGGATGCAATAGATTTTTTTATTGATAATGGCGGTGGTAGTGTACTGAGAAACGGGCTTGTTATTTTCTCGGGTGGCAATGGCGGCGATTATGCGCAGCGTTGGCCGGGCGTATATAGCAGGGTAATTGGTGTTACTGCTACCAACCATAACGACAAGAAGGCCTGGTATTCAACCTATCATGAAAACTTAGACATTGCTGCACCGGGTGGCGAGCTGAATACATTTAGTGGTGGGCCATTGGTAAATGGTGGAAGGGGTGGTATTTTAAGTACCATTGTTCAATCAGCAGGTGCTACCGGTTATATGCAGGGTACAAGTATGGCAGCGCCACAGGTAAGTGGTGTGGCCGCATTGGTGGCAAGCCAGGGCCGCGGCCGGTTAAGCGCCGATGATGTTAAAAGCATTTTACTTACGCAGGTAGATCCCATAAATAATTTACAGGATGCTTTTTTCCAAAACCGCATGGGAACAGGGCGGCTGAATGCTTATAAAGCAGTAGCTAAAGTGCAGGCCATGATGAGCGCCCCTGCGCTTATGCCGCCTGCGCAGGTAAGAGCGCAAAAAGTTTGTAATAACATATTATTGAATTGGCAAAAAAATGCTGCTGCACAAAACGTATTGGTGGCAGTAAGTACCAATCATGCAAGGGGTGGTTTATTTGGCATTCCATCGGGTAATTATGCTGCCGGCGATTCATTGCCGGGTGGAGGGTTGGTAATCTACAGGGGTGGTGCTTCTTCTTTCCAATTTTCACAGCCAAAAGAAGGGGTAAATTATTATTTTAAAGTTTGGTCTGCAGATGCAGCCGGTAACTACAGTATGGGTATTGTAACCTATCCACCCATTGAAGGCACATCGGTTATTGATACTTTTATGGCAAAAGTGAATTGTTACAACACAACTGCCTTATCATGGATACCGCTTGAAGGATGTGTATCACCAAAAGTTTTAATAGCCTTTAATACCACGAATAATTTTGGAAACCCTTCCGGTACTTATGTTCCGGGTGCAAAATTGGGCGCAGCAACCGTTTTGTATAGGGGTAATGCTGCTGAATTTTTACACAGTCTTTCTGTACCAAAAGATTCAATGTCGCTGTGGTATAAGTTGTGGCCTGTTTTTGATGATGGTAGTTATGGATTGCCACATACCGTAGAAGCCTTTACGCCCGCTGCATTAACAAGCGCTTTTCCCTTTGAAATTGATACGGCCACTATTGTTGTTGGCTGGCAGCGCGATACTTGTTTTTCAGGCGATGTATTAGTAGCGTATAATTTTTCAGGGAATTTCACCCTACCTGTTGGTGATCTAAAACCGGGTGATGTGCTGCCCGGCGGCGATGGAACCGTGTTGTATCGTGGCCCATCAGATAGTGTTTTGCATACCGGTTTAACTACGAATACCTTGTATAATTATAGCGTGTGGCCGGTACTAGATAAGGGATTTGGATATCCCCAGGTTTTTAGTGCGAAAACTTTATGTTTCAGCACAGCTTATTCTTTGCCCTTTATCGATTCCATTAGTCCTTCTTCTTTATTGGATTGTTCGCTTGATACTACGGCATTCCGCAATTTTACGGCAGGCCCCTGGCCCGAGTTGGAAGTAGTGGAAAAAGGAATGAATCCCGGTATTGCTCCTTTTGCAGGCAGGTATATGCTGCAGTTTAATTCTTACGATACCCGCCAAACCAATGAAGTTTGGATGACATCTCCCAAGCTGAGCAGTAAGGATATTGCATCCGTAGATGTTTCTTTTAAGTGGTATGAAGATGGCAGTGATTATACCGGCGAATTTTTTCAGCAGGAAGGCATAACATTGGAGTGGAGCCTTGATAAGATTAATTGGAATAGCGTTATTACCTATTCGCGTATTCCTGAATTTGGCGGCAACAAATGGAAAAATAAACAGGTAACCTTGCCGCGCGATGCCGGTAATCGTGAAGCCCTATTCATTCGTTGGAAGTTTCGGAGTGCATGGGGTTATAACTGTTATCTCGATGAAATAAAAGTTTTTGCCACAACACCAAAAGTTCCGGATGGCAACTATACCCGTGCCGTGGCACAATTCGATTTTTCGGATGGGTTTACAAATTATTATGATTCATTGGGTAGCTTATTGTTAAGCCTTTCTTACCCCAATGAAAACCTTGGCCATGTGGATGAAGAACTGGTAGTAGGGGCTGGTGGAAATACGGGTGCGCAATTAATGGCCACCAACAATAACTACATAAGAAACCCGGGTGGTTGGGCCACAACCGGTAAATACTGGCAAATTGAAAACTGGACAGCGCCACCTACGAATATTCAAATCAGACAATATGTGCAGCAGGCAGATTTGAATGCATTGCAGCAGCTTGCCTTTACACAATTTACGCCACCTGCCACTACCAATGATACGCTCAGGGTAAATGCATGGCAGGTACGTGGTGCCAATAGTGGAAATGCATCGCCCGCAACCGGGCATAACGGGGTGCGGATTGCTGCAGACTATGCACAGGAAGGTTTTTGGCAATTTGATTACCATGCAGTTGAAACCGATTCTATTCAATATACCTCCGGCAATTATTTACCGGGCGTTGTATGGATACAAAATACCATTCGGCAGGCAGGCAGCGGTGGCGTAGGTATGGGAAGTCCAAAAGGTAATGGAGCATTGGCACCGCATTGGTTAAGCATTAGCGGCAGACGTGACAATAAAACCACATTGTTGGATTGGACAACAGGATACGAAAGACTATGGTTGCAAATGCAGGTAGAACGTGCCTTGCAGGGAAGTTCAACATTTACAACACTCGGTGTGGTGTTCCCCGGTGGATATTCACAAACGGGTGCAACCTATAATTTCAGCGATCAGGATTTACTTGCTAACGGAAATTATCAATACCGGATAGTTGCAACGGATGCAAAAGGGCAAAAGTTTATTAGTCCGCTGGCAAATATTTCGGTGAATGATACGCGAGGTATATTGGTGTTTCCTAACCCGGTAGCAAATGGTCGCTTTACCGTATTTGCTGAAACCGGAATGAATTGGCTCAGACTTTCCGATGCCTTAGGCAGAATATTGTATACGTCAAAGCCCGGCGCTACCCAAAGCCAGGTATTGGTTCCCCATCTTCCATCAGGCGTATATTATTTGCAGGTAGGTATGGAAGCCGGTACCAAAACCCAAAAAATACTCATCGCACGTTAATACAGCTAACTGAACTAATTTGCGCCCATGACGCGTGTGGTGACTTTGGAAGAATGGCTGAAACTAAAAGAAACATTACCCTTGGTGGATGTGCGCAGCGAAGGTGAGTTTGCCAGTGGCCATATACCGGGCAGTATCAACATTCCTTTACTCGATAATGCGGCTCGTATTGAAGTGGGCACACTTTACAAGCAAATGGGTAAGGAAGCCGCTGTAATGAAAGGCTTCAAGCTGATAGGCCCAAAGTTTTACGATCTTTTCAGGGAAGTACGAAAAAATGCAAAGGGCGCCGCCCTGAGCCAGTCGAAGGGTAAAGAACTGGCGCTCTATTGCTGGCGTGGTGGTATGCGCAGCAATATTGTGGCATGGATGATGGCGTTGGCCGATTATGATGTTAGCCTGATACAGGGTGGATATAAATCTTACCGGCAATATGCGCATGGTTTGTTTGCACAAAATCATAAGTGGATTATTTTATCGGGCAAAACAGGTTCAGGTAAAACGGAACTCCTGCGTCAATTAGCGGCGCGTGGCGAGCAGGTGCTTGACCTTGAAGCACTCGCACATCACAAAGGCAGTGCCTTTGGCCATTTAGGTGAGTTAGAACAACCAACGGTTGAACAATTTGAAAATAAGATAGCATGGCAACTGCGACAGTTTGATATGGACAAACCGATTTGGGTGGAAAGCGAAAGCCGCACCATTGGTAAGGCAAGAATACCCGATCCAATTTTCAATCAAATGGTTGCAATGCCGTTAATTGAAATAGAAAGAACAGAAGAAGCAAGAAGAAAACTGATCCTGGATGAATACGGAATTTTCCCCATAACCGCATTGATTGAAGCTACAGAAAAGCTGGAACGCAGGTTAGGCGGCGATCGTATGAAAATTGCCTGTCAGGCCCTGCTTTCAGAAGATTGGCAGGGTTGGCTTGATATATTAATACCTTATTACGACAAAACCTATGCGCATAGCCGCAATGTGCGCGTCGGGGCATCTTATCCGCTCACTTTATCCGGCAATTCAAATGAAGAAATAAACGCATTAATGGAATTAAGCAAAAAAATATGGAACCAATAAAAACCCTCACTTCTTTTAGTAAAGCTTCAGGTTGTGGTTGTAAACTGCCACCTGCTTTATTAAAATCATTACTCGAAGGTCTTACAACGGACCACAGCTATCCGCAGTTGCTCGTAGGTAATCATAAGGCCGATGATGCATCTGTTTATAAGCTGAATGATACCATGGCGTTAATACAAACGGTCGATTTTTTTACACCCATTGTAAATGATCCGGTAAGTTTTGGCAGAATTGGTGCAGCTAATGCCATAAGCGATGTATATGCTATGGGCGGTAAACCCATAATGGCCAATGTGGTACTGGGTTTTCCGGTAGATGGCATTGCAGCGGAAGATGTAAAAGCCATATTACAAGGCGCTGCAGCAGTATGTAAAGAAGCTGGCATTCCCATGGCAGGCGGACATACCATCAATATCGGTGAATTGATTTTTGGATTGTCGGTTACCGGTATTATTCATCCCGATCATATAAAAACCAACGCAGGCGCCCAGGAAGGGGATGTATTGCTGCTTACCAAACCATTGGGTACGGGTATGCTTGGCGCCGGCATTAAGCGTGGCCTTGCAACCCCCGAAGATGAATGGCTGCTCGCAGCGCACTGCAGCAAGCTGAATGCCGTTGGTGAAGCATTGGGCAGCATTGAAGGTGTGCATGCCATGACCGATGTAACCGGGTTTGGTCTTTATGGTCATTTACTCGAAATGTGCAATGGTGCAGGGCTTTCTGCCGAATTGGATTTCGCAGCCATCCCACTCATGGAAAATGCAAAAAGATTTGCTGCGCAATTTGTACTCCCCGATAATACTTTCCGCAACTGGAATGCGGTAAAAGATTTTGTACAAACCACCGTGAAGGAAGCCTTTGCTTTTTTAAATGATCCGCAAACCAATGGCGGACTTTTAATTGCAGTAAGCCCCGACGCACTCGAAATTGTACAGGCCATTATTTCAGCACACCATGCCGGTGAAATCATGGTACCCATGGGTACTATGGTTAAAGCGGATGGTGACCCTGTAATTGTGGTAAAATAATTTCTTTTATTGCCCGTTAACTTTTATTGGAATACCCGATTGAATAGTAACGGATGTATTTTGCTGTACCGTTATCTTTTTTACCTCCACCGGTTGACTGATAGCCGGTTGGTGCGGTCTGCCGGAGGGAATAATTACCTGTGAGTTTACCCAGGGAACACCACCGCAATCCCAGTTTTCCGGATCGTGCCAATTACTGTTTTTATTGCCATTCCAGGTGATAACCGGCCCGCATTTTCCGTCTGTAAAAAATTGCCCCAGCCTTATTACATCAGTTTGCAAATAGTAATTGTTTGCATAATTTGTCCAGGTAGTTACATGTGAATAAACCTGTTTTTCAAACTGTGGGCTGCAGGCAACTGTATCGGATCTCAGTTGTAAATTGGTGATGCCTGCAACAGTAGAATCCACTTCTCTTAGCGCATTAATTTCATCTTGTTTTATATAGAATCTTATGCGGCCGGGGATATCCATTTTCGTGTTCGTAATGGCAATGTTTCTATCGGCATAATATTTGCCTTCGCGCGCACGCGCGGTGCCTGTTTCATTTACAAAAAGACTTGTATGTAGCGTGTCTTTTACTGCACTATTGGGGTACACTTCGGCAACAATGCGGCCCACATTGTCAAATACAGGTAACCACCGGTAACCATTTGCAAGGCTATCAGAAATAAATAGCGTGGTAGTGGGCAAACAGGTGCCTGCCGGTGCAATAGCGGGTAGTATGGATGTGGTAGTATCCGTTGCGCAAATGGCAAAGCGACCCATATTGTTTTCGCTTGTGGCTACTACACGGAGATAGATGGTTTCTCCCGGTGTGCGACCCGAAAAGACGATCCGCGGATGACCTGCAGCCGGTGCCGGATTAGGATTGCTGTTATCGTCACACGAAATTTGTGTAAGCGAACCGCAGGTTCCGGTATAGGCTACCATCACAAGATCTGTAACAGTTGCATTCGCCGGCGATGTTTCTACCACCAGGTTTCCGGTTGCAGGGATGATGGCTTTGTACCAAACATCTTCGGTGCGCGCACCGCCCCTGCAAGAAGGCGCATTGGAAAAACCTGCAGATGTAGTAGCATCAAATAAATTAGTAATGACAGGTTGTGTGCAAAATCCTGCACCATTTTGCAATACGATGGCATTGGCGCATTCATCATTTTCAGGTGTTATCACAGCCTGCAGGCACATAGTAAAAGATGCAAAATTGTCATTGTTTGTAGACCATAGCCGCAAAAGGTATTCACTGCCGGGAACAAAATCTGTAAGAATGATTTTCCCACTATTGAAGCCCAGTGAATTGCTGCATAGAAAAGTGCTGCTTCCAATAGGGCAATTGGTCTGGTAAATGGCATAGCCAATATTGTTGGGGCTGCCCAGCAATTGTTGCAAATCATCATATATGAAGCGGATTTTCGGTGTGGTTGCTGTAAAGCGATACCATACATCATCTTCCTCGTTATTCGCCGGTTGACAACTTGCTTTCTGTGGAGATTGGGTAGCTCCGGCCGTATTTACCAAAATAGGATTTTCGCAGGTGAACCCGGATGTTTGAATGATAATGGGGGTGGCCCCGCTGCAATCATCATTGGCCGGTGGTGGCGGAACTTCCTG
>JBGSLS010000096.1:0-15198 GCA_041740575.1 Chitinophagaceae bacterium
TAAAAGCTATGGATAAGATACTTCAATCAACAACAGAACTAATAAGACCAAACAGAACTAATCCAAGAAAGAAAACACAGAAAAAACCACCATCAATGAACTATAAACAGTTGTAAAACCTTAAGTAAACGACATTGAATCATAATTCATAAATCATTTCGCCTTAAAGCTCCACGTAATCACAAACTCACTTGCAATTTCCCCACCTGCTGTTCGCCCGGTGCTTATTACTTCAATCGCCTGACCTTCGTTGGTAGCAATCGCTTTTTCTATCGCCGATTTTATATCATTACCCATGGCACAGGTAAAATACAATCGTTCGGTTGCTTTTTTAAAATATTGCGCTTTCAACCCGGTTACCAGCATACTTACCGCCGGTTTCCTTTTATACAATTGCCCCAATGCAAGCACACCTGTACTCATTTCAGCAGCCATTGCCTGACAGGCAAAATAGGTGCTGTTAAAAGGATTCTGACTAAACCATTTATAAGGCACACTTACTATTGCTTCAGCTTCTGTAATCTTTCTCAATCGCACACCGCTGAAAAATGCACTCGGCAGTTTCAACAACATAAAGAACCCAAAACGGAGCCGGCTTGACGCAAGAGATTGGAAAGACATATCAGTTTGATGTTTGAAGTTTGATGTTTGAAGTTGGTTAGAGAGTGAGTTATAGTTGGAGGTTAGGAGTTTTTCGTTTGATGTTGGCTGGCGCAAGCAAGTTTAATTTTTTGAGTTGGAAGTTGGTTGACGCACTTAAAACTAACTCATCACTTTCTACTAACGATTCACTACCCACCTTTCAGGTTTGACGTTTCACTTTTCACGTTTCACATTCACATTATTGCTTCAAGTCCCTAATCACTAACAAAGCCTTGAATCCGGATGGAACATCAAACTTCAAACATCAAACTTCAAACAAATCACTTCACCACTTCCACCACTGCCCAGGCAATTCCATTTTCACCGGCAGGTGCTGTAAATTTCATATTACCATTACCGGTGCTGCTAACCTGCATACGGCCGGGTGTGCCTATTCCATTTATTGCCATGCTAACTGCAGTCGAATATGCACCCGCTTTCCCCTGGTCAATCTTTTGGTTTAATTGGTACCAGTTTAGTTCTTTATTGCTTACAACTACCGACATATAATCTTTGTTTCCCACTTCATCGGGCATCATGCTTTTATCTTTTGGAAATAAGCGATAGCCCGTAATACCGCAATATGGAGTATAGGCTGTTTTAGTAGGATCTGCATCCAGCGGATAGGGAAATAATGTATAGCTTCTGCCATCTGCTTCGCGGCCAAAAACATACACATAGCAAGATGTATTATTTTTTACTTCTATTTTAAACCGCGTGCCTTTTGCTACAGTGGAGGTACTCGTAAAAGTATTTGCTCCTGAACCTTTAATAGGAATATATCCTGCTGCTTTCGCCTTATCGTCCACACGAACTAATCCAATTTCAACATCAAAGGGCAGATTTTCAGCACCTTGTTTTGCCAGCGGATCAATGCCATATGCTTCGCGGGTAAATTCCTTAAAATCGCCATAACGCACCCATCCTATTCCATTTTCTCCCCATTCCGGTCCCCAGCTATTCATTAGCTGAAAAGCCCCACCGGCAAGCCGATCGTCGTAGCCAATTACGGCCATGGCATGTCCGCCAAAACCTGATTGACTATAATCCCGCTGGGTAGGTTCCCATAGTTTTTTACCCATCATGCCTTCCATAAAACTTCCACCCACCATCATACCAATTACCACCGGTGCACCTTTGGCAAGATGCTCTTTAATGGCGCGTACACTCAGGCCTTTTACGTCTTCTCCACCGGTTAACCTATTGAATCCATGAATCTTGTTTTGTGCAGCAACACTATTAAGCGATGAAGGCGGAGGTCTGGAACAATTGTTTTCATCATAAGGAAACGAATTGAAAGGCACGCTCCCCTGCTGCGACATGGCGCGCATGGCACGTTCCAGGTAAGAACCCTGGCAACCTTCGAGTGCAATTTGATTATACAAAAAGGCAGGACTATAGGCCACCTGTTGCGGCGCCTGACCGGTGCTGGCAGATGAAAGAATGGTATGGGCTGCATAGGCACTGCTCCATGCAACACAACTTCCTTGCTTTCCCTGGTTAAGCCTTGGTGGTGCATACCGCGCAAGCGAAATGAAACCGGGTAGAGGATTACGAATATCATCATCGGTTAATCCTTCATATACCTGTGCTTTGCGATATTCTTCCGGGTCAAGTCTGCCCCCTGTGGCAAAACTGCTTTCGCTTCCTTCGGAAAACAAGCCTGTACCACAACCTTGCTGATTCAATAAAAAATATCCCCCTGCCAGCAAAGCAAGAATGAGTAAACCACCGGGCTTGCGAAATAAAGAAAAAAGCAATGGCAATAGCATCTGAATGAGTCCACCGCCACCTCCTCCGGATGAAGGTCTTCGCCCGCCACCACCGCTATTATCATTATATTCATTAGGATCCTTAGGATCATCCACCATTCTGATTGCCATAGAAAGTTATTTAGGTTGATTAGAATGTAATAGTTGGTTTCTATTCGTTTATTGCCTTGTAATAAACACTTTCAAAACTTCTGACTTATTATCATTTATATATTCTAAAAAATATATACCCGAAGCATATTTATCGGTTTTTATCCGCATGGTAGTATTTGTAACTGCGAATGTTTCAATCAGCTTACCATCGGTTGCGAGCATGCGTAGCGAGCCGCTTGTTTGTGGCAATGTTACGGTCATTTCACCCCCTTCTACCGGATTGCGGTTGATGGCAAATATGCCGGTAGGTGGTGGCGTACCTGCACAAGTAGCGGGTAAAGTATAAGCGAAAGTAACAGACTGACAATCGGGGTTGGTGATAGTAAGTGTTTGCTGGCTTCCCAATGTTGCAGTTGAAAAATTCATTACAAAACGAATTTGCGTAGCACTTAACAATTCGATTCCGGATACAGTTACATTTCCGGTACTGGTTACCCGCAGCCGTTTTACATATTCGGGACCGCCCCTTGCTGCACCGGGATCAAAAAATCCTGCAAAATCATTAGCTTGTCCTGTAAGGGTTACTTGTGCCAAACGGTTTACATCACAAATAATATCTGAAATTGATACAGGGTTGGCAGGCGGCGGTGCTTTCAGTTGAATAGCCCTAACCCCCCAGTTATTAGTGCTGTTGGTATATTCCTGAAATGTCCAGAAAGTCATATCGTCCGATGGATCTACAACGGTTTGTGAATAGTCGCCCCAACGCTGTTCTTCGCCCGATGTTTCGCGATTGTACACTGCCGTAAAATTGGTTGCATTTACAGCTGGGTTTAGTATGCCGGGGGTTTGGGAAGCGTACCTGCCGGCCACAATGGCATTGGCATGCAAATTGGGCGCTGCCACAGATGAAGCAGCAACAGCGTGACCCTGCCCGCTACCTGCAATGGTTCCCATCCAATATCCTTTGGGATTGGCCGTTGCGTTATCAAATAAAGTGCCTGATTGTGTAAGCGAAAGGGTACCATTATTATCCGTAAGCTGATACCAGCGAACGGCATTTCTGGCGCCTGCAACACCATCAGCTGTAACAGCCGTTCCACTAGCACTTACCGCAATATGGTGTGCTGTCCAAATGGCGTTTTGCCCGGTGAGCTTATTACGCATCATTTGTGCGGCAAGCAATCGTTCGTCTCCAAGGTCATCAAGCGGGAGGGTACTGCCAAGCGCAGGTTGATCGTAAGGATAATAAGTTGCAGGTACATTAACAGTTGACTGCGAAATAGTTGGCGAAGTGCCACCGGGATTATTTACCACGATGTAGCGTAACCTTCCGAATACTTCATTATCTACCCCCATAAAATAGCCACGGGTAGCTTCGGGATCATCATTGTAAACGCCTTGCGGGGCAAAAATGCCTGAATTAACCAGCCCCACCTGCCGAAAGGCAGTGAACTGCAAGGTTCCACCGGCAGTTAACGATGCCTTATTAACCACATAGACGGACGAACCGATAAAATTGCCCGAGCTGTTGAATATAATTCCGCCAATATAAAGTGCGTGTTTATCTAACCCAAACATAGGGTAATCGCAAAAAGCACCCCTATCGGGACTATTAGCAGGCGCGCCATTATCATGGTTAAAAAAGAAAAAAGAAAATGAACTCTGTGCCGTAACATCGGCCCCATTGCTAACAGCTATCACTATACGGTTGCTTGCATTGGCTACATTAATGGCGATTATATACCAACGGCCTGTAAGCCTGTCGAAATATACATGGGGATCCGTAACATCTGAACCACCTAAAACACTCGTAAAAAAAGTACGAAGTGCCGAAGAAAAAACAGGGTTTCCAAGACTTCCATTATTATTATTCGTTACACTGGTTACCACAGCAGCATCACAAACGGTAGGCTTGGGATAAAATTTAATTCTGCCGTTGCTTAACACACATATTTGGGTATGGCTAACACCTCCCATGCAATCCGGCGGTATGGATCCGCTTTCACTCAATTGAATACCCTGGAAATTGGAATGAATACTTTGGGTAATATTTAAAGGAATGATATCACCTTCTTCACCCGCCGGAAATTTATTACCCGGCAATTCACTCCCCGACTCTTTTTTAAATTTATTACCGGCCTTAAACTCTTCCCTGATGCGAATAAAGGAAGGTGCGGGGGTAGCAGCATCGAGTGCAAGTATCTCGCTTACCGGAACAAGGGTAGCTTTGGAACCGGTGCCCGGCTGACCGGAGACGGGACTATTAACCTGACCTGAAACTATATTACCAAAAAAAAATATACCAATAAAAACAAAGCTCAAAAGGCGCATTGACAATAACATTTTCCGTGGGTGTAATTACAAACAATAACCGTTTGTAAAGTAAAGGCCTTTTACCATATAAAAGTTCAAACCCAACCAAGAATCAAACCCATTAACCGGAACTATATGAACAAAAACAGGCGCACCTAATCTTCCCATATCACATTGTGCACCAAATCATCAAAGTTATCGCGGCGGCGGATAAGGCGTGGCACATCCCCTTCTACCATCACTTCTGCCGGTTTAAAACGACTGTTAAAGTTGCTGCTCATTTCAAACCCATAAGCGCCGGCATTGAAAAATACCAGGTAATCGCCTTCCCTTACTTCATTTAGTTTTCGATCCCAGGCAAATGTGTCCGTTTCGCAAATATTACCTACCACGGTGTAAATGCGTTCAGCACCTGCAGGGTTGGTAATGTTTTTAATAAAATGATACGACTCATAAAACATGGGGCGGATAAGATGATTAAATCCGCTGTTAACCCCGGCAAAAACGGTCGCCGTTGTTGTTTTTACCACATTGGCCTTTACAATAAAATATCCTGACTCGCTTACAAGATATTTACCCGGCTCAAACCAAACCTGCAAATGCTTGCCGGTTTCCTTTTCAAAAGCTTTAAACGCTTCGGCTACCTGCTTGCCTAACGATTGCACGTCGGTTTCAATATCATCTTCCTGGTAAGGAACTTTAAAGCCGCTGCCCAAATCAATAAACTCCAGGTTATCCATGAAATGGCGGGCAATTTCAAACATCACTTCCAACCCACGCAAAAACACCTGTACATCTTTTATTTCGCTGCCGGTATGCATATGGAGACCCGTAACTTTTATCCCCGTGCTTTTTACCACACGCTCAATGTGCCGCACCTGGTGAATGCTGATTCCAAATTTGCTGTCCACATGCCCGGTTGAAATTTTAAAATTTCCTCCTGCCATAATGTGCGGATTAAGCCGGATGCAAACCGGGTAGCTGCCGCCAAAACGGTTACCAAATTGCTCAAGGATAGAGATATTATCAATATTGATATTTACACCCAGGTTTTTTCCTTCTTCAATCTCGCTAAAGTCAACACAGTTAGGGGTAAATAATATTTGCTCCGGGGTAAAACCAGCCATCAATCCAAGCTTTACTTCATTAATGCTTACGCAGTCAAGCGAAGCACCCATGCTACGCACATATTGTAAAATATTGGGATTGGTGAGCGATTTACATGCATAAAAAAACCGCGCATCGGTGGTTGAAAATGCATCCAGGAGTTTTTGGTATTGCTCCTTTATTTTATCGGCATGATACACATAAACGGGTGTGCCGTATTCGTTGGCGATTTGTATGAGTTGCTCGTTAGTAAGTGATTGGTGCATAAAAAATCTAAAAGTATAAAAAATCCCGCCTGAATTTCAGGCGGGCATGCAAGTTATTTGATTTGAAGCAAACGCTAGCCGTCCCGCTATTCATTAACCTTTTTCTCATTGTCTTCTTCGTCTTCTTCAACATCTTCATTTCCACCTTCAACTTCGGGTGTAGATTCTTCAGGAACAATTTCATCCGATGTTTCTAACGATTCGTCTTCCGTTACTGGCTCAGTCGTATAATTATCCGTTTCACTCTCCGCCACTACAATCTCTCCCTGATCATTCACCGCAAGCGCAACCGATTCATTTTCGGGTAAATCGCTATCCACCATATGCGAAGAACCTACCACAGTTGGGTTTACCATTTCTTGTGAAGCAAGTTCTCCTAATTGTGGTAAATCGGCCGGGCTGTTGATGCCGAAATAATCCATAAAGGTTTTGCTGGTGGCATAAATGAGCGGCTGCCCGGGCGCATCTTCCTTTCTACCGGTAATAATTACGAGTTCCTTTTCCAGCAGCTTTTGTACTGCATAATCACAGTTAACGCCCCTTATATTTTCAATTTCACCTTTGGTTATGGGTTGTTTGTAAGCAATAATAGATAAGGTTTCCAGCGCAGCCGTGGAAAGTTTCTTCATGAACTTTTGTCCATTTAGCTGGCTGATGGTAGCATGGTATTCCTTTTTGGTAAGAAACTGCCAGCCACCGCCACTTTGTACTACCCTGAACGGGTAAAACTCGCTGTTGTATTTTTCCCTGATGGCATCAAGCGCGCTTTCCACCTGGTCGAGCGTTGCGCGGTCTTCCATAAATCCCACGGCATTGTTCAGCAACTCAACCAAATCCATGGTAGTTACCGGTTTATCGCTGGCAAAAACCAGTGCTTCAATGTGCGGAATTATGAACGAAATTTCCATGGTGGTAAAAGGTATAACCCTTTAATAAATACAGTTTGACTATAAAAAATTATGAATGCTGAATGTTGATTTATGAATTATGATTTATGATTTATGATTGCCCTGAGCGATAGTAGAAGGGAATGATGAATGATAAATCTTAACCGTTCAACGCAGCGGCGCCACTTACAATCTCTGTAAGTTCGGTCGTAATGGCTGCCTGCCTTGCGCGGTTGTAGCTAAGTTTCAGTGCTTTAATTAATTCATTTGCATTTTCACTTGCTTTATCCATAGCTGTCATACGTGCCCCATGTTCGCTTGCGTTAGAATCAAGTACAGCTTTAAATAATTGGGTATTCAATATTTTTGGCATCAATTCTGCGAGCAATTTCTCCTGGTTGGGCTCAAAAATAAAATCTGCCTTGGAAACGCCCGGTACTTTTGTAAGCTTGGCAATGGGCAAAAACCTTTCCACCATAAAACGTTGTGTAGCAGCATTCTTAAATTCGCTGTACACCACTTCTACTACATCAAAATCGTGATTGAGAAAGCCTTGTACGGCAGCCTGTGCGCAAGCTTGCACATTTTCGTATTTGATATTATGAAAAATATCTTTATAGGTTTCGTCAGTTTTAAAACCTTGCTTAACCATACTTTCAAAACCCTTTTTACCCATAGCCCAAATGGTTACGTTACCCTTTGCCATTTGTGCAGCATACTGCTCTTCAATGGTAAGTTTGGCTAATTTAATCAGGTTGGCATTAAACCCGCCGCATAATCCACGGTCGCTGGTAATTAATATAATCAACACTTTTTCAATAGGGCGGGCTGTTGCCAATTCGCCACCTGCTTCCACTTCGGTATTACTTACAATATTGCTGAGCATTTCCTGCATTTTGCGGGCGTAAGGCCGCATTTGCGTAATGGAATCCTGTGCACGGCGCAATTTGGCCGCACTTACCATTTTCATGGCTTTGGTAATTTGCTGTGTGCTTTGAACGGAGGTAATCCGGTTACGAACTTCTTTTAAGGCACCACTCATTTATTGAAAATTTGAAATTTTAAATTTGATATTGGGCACAATGTGCCTTTATCCCCCCTAATTTGGCGTGCAAAAGTACGGTATCAGGTGGAATATTGGGGTAGAAATGTCCACAAATCCACCTAATGGGTTGCTACCATTTCGCGGGCTGTGGCCAATGCGGCTTCGGTAAGCGCTTCTCCGCTAAGCATCCGGGCAATTGCATCCACTCTTTCTTTTTCGGTAAGCCTGCGCAAACGGGTTTTTATAGCGCCTGCGGCTTCCTGCTTGTAAACGAAATAGTGCGCATTGGCCCTTGCTGCAATCTGTGGCTGATGGGTAATGGAAATTACCTGGTGGTTGGTTGATAGTTGCTTCATCAGCAAACCTACCTGCCGTGCTGCTTCGCCACTTATGCCCGTATCTATTTCATCGAAAATAAGGGCTGGAAGATGCACACTTTGCGCCACCTGTGCTTTTATGGCCAACATAAGCCTGCTAAGTTCGCCCCCGCTTGCCACTTTTTCCAATGGCTCAAAACGCCCTGTTTTATTGGCATCAAACAATAATGATACCCTGTCAATGCCGAAAGATTGTAGTATGGGCGCACCGTTGGCTTCCATTTTAGTGCAGGTGGCTTTCAGTCTGGCATTGGGCATTCCCATTTGTGCAAGGTATTCCGCTGTTGTTTTTTCCAATGGGGTCAAAACTTTTTGGCGTGCCGCAGAAAGTTTACCTGCAATTTCTACCGCATGGTTGCGATATTTTTCTTCTTCTTTACCCGCAAAGGCAAGCTGTTCATCCAAATTTTCAATGGCACTAAGTTTTTCATTAAGCCTATCCTGCAAATCCAGCAGCTCATGTGTGGTGGCAAGTTGATGTTTTTTTAGCAGGCGGTACCCTATCGAAAGCCGGTCATTTACTTGCTGCAGCCTTACAGGGTCAAGGCCTACTTTATCGTTTACGCGGCTTAGCTCACGGGCAATATCCTGCATTTCAATATGAGAAGAATGCAGGCGGTCGGCCAGCTCCGAAAGTTCGGGCAGGCCTTTACCTATGCCCGATAATTGATTGGCAAGCTGCTTAAGTTGCTGCACCATGGAAGGCTCGCTATCCTCCAGCACAAATACGACCTGCCCAATGGCTGTTTTGATCGTTTCAGCATTCGAAAGCAATTCAACTTCTGATTCCAATATTTCGAGTTCGTTGGGCTGAAAAGCGGCTTCTTCAAGTTCGCTATACAAAAAGCGGGTATAATCGAGTTCCCGGGTTGCCGAGTCCTGCTGCTCCTTCAGTTTTTTTCGGGTTGTTTCAGCTTTTCTAAATGCCTGAAACGATTCGGTATATTTTTTAAGTAAATCGGCATTGCCTGCGAGCGCATCCAATACTTCAAACTGAAAAACATCTTCACCAAGAGAAAGTGTATCAAACTGCCTGTGCAAATCAACGAGCAGGGATGCAATGAGCCTTAGCCCTTGTAGCGTAACCGGGGTATCGTTTACAAAACTCCTGCTTTTTCCGTTGGCAGCTATTTCCCTGCGCAGTATCAGGGTTTCTTCTTCATCCAGTTCCAGTTCGGCCAACGCTTGCTGAATAGCTTTTTTGGCGCCGCCATAAAAAGTGGCTTCCACAAAACATTTTTCGCCACCATCGAGTAAAACTGAAGTATCTGCGCGGTTGCCAAGCACCAAACCCAACGCACCCATCAAAATACTTTTTCCTGCGCCTGTTTCACCGGTAATTATGTTTAGTCCGCGGTCAAATGAAATTTCAAGTTCATCGATAATGGCATAGTTGCGTATGTGCAGGCGTTGTAGCATGGGAGGTTTGATGTATATTATTTATCGTTTATTATTTATTATTGGCTGACGCAGGATAATTGATGCCCCGATAAATAGATGGAAGGCACTTTTTTATCCTATACATTGAAATATAAAGATGCAAAAGTACACAAGTGAAAATTATTCGAAAACAGACGGAATTTCAAGTTCGAATCCAAGGTATTTCATTTGTACCCTACCATCTTTCACATCAAAAAGTTCCGTACTCCATTCGCCTTTATCATCTTTTTCGCAAAGCGTAATTAATTGTTTGGAAGGCTCTACCAATAAATAGTAGCGGAGTTCGGCTATTTTTCGATACTGAAGGTATTTATCGAACATATCGAAATGACGGGTTGAAGGTGAAAGGATTTCTACAACCAATAATGCTGAATGACAAACGTATTCAGATGTTGATTCCTTCTCATCAGTTATAAATAGGTCAGGATAATAATAAATAGTTTGATCTGCAATTTTAAGCATGACATTATGGCTAAAAATACTCCATCCCTTAGCCTTAACGATAGCTTTTAGAAGAATGTAGATATTGCCTGCTATGTCATTGTTGAGTTTACTTTCTCCTGCCATTTCAAACAATTTACCATTTATATATTCATGCCTAACATCAGCTTCCATTTCATAGGCAAGGTACTCTTCCTCCGTCATCACTTTTTCCAGCACTTCTTTTTGCATAAGAAATTCTTTTATCAAATGTAAACAAATTCTGCCAAAAATGGAGTTTCCAGGGCCATTTCAAAGTGAATAGTGAGTAGTGAACAGGGTGTGAGTTGGAATTTGGGGTTAGGTGTATCAGTCAACTTCATACATCAAACTTCAAATATCAAACGGTTATTCAACCAACTTATCAAAAGCCGCTGTTAACACCTGCCCGTTTCTTTTTACCTGCACCCAAATGCGGTATTGCCCCGCTGCAGGAAACACATAAGGAAAAGAGAGCATGTTAGAATGGGTTTCGCCATCCATCACCATACTTGCATCCATATTATTTTCAAAAGGCATGTCGGTCATTAACAAGCTGTCGCGCAATGCTTCGGGAAGGCTGTTTACATATTGCATCCAGGTATCCACGCTATCGCTAAAAGCTTTTGCATCGGTAGGATACATCGCAAGTTTGGTAGTATCAGCTACTCTTTTGTTCAATACATTTTGTGCGGCCATATTTATGGTTCCAGCCGGGTGCATATGGATATAAACATTTCCATCGTTCCGAATAACGGCTGCATGCCCACCCATGCCAAGATAAGCATCCAATTCCGCGGGCTTTCCATCCGGGGCATATACAGCAAACTGCAAATTATAAACCTTTCCGGCATACATGCTTTCATCCTTTTGTTCTTCCCATACCATGCTGCTGCCATCTTTCAATTTTACGCCGGTACCCGGTTTACCACATATAAAAAAGTTTTCTTCCTCCCCTTTCGGTGGTGCAGCATCCACAAGGTTTGCCGGCAATGCAAAAGCATAGGCATCATCCTTATCCAATTTACGGTTATGATCGGCAATATCATTTTCCAATAAAAATGTATCCTTGATGGTTTCGGTATAACCGCTCAGGTACACGATGTCGGAAAAAACGAGATACTTTCCTTTGGGTAACGATGGAAGGATTGACGTATAGGTTGCACTATCCAATCGTTGCGGGTGTAAATGCGCGAATGCATCCATGGCGGGAATGCGCATAATAAACATGTGCATCATTTTACCATGATCGGGAACCACAAAGCGAAGTGATGCACTCCGTTGTTTATTAAGCGTATCAATACGAAATTGCAGGTATTGCGTACTGTCTTTTATTACCAGTGCAGAAGTTGCAGAAAAAGGCTTGTATTTATATTGATTATAATCATTTGCCCAGCTTTGCCACCATGCATTGCCACCATATAAAATACCTGCGCATGCCAGCAACCCAACCGTAAAACCAATACGCCGGTTACGCAACCGTTTTCCGGTAATGCCTTCGCCTTTTGCGGTCAATCCATCGCTTACACTCGAACCAATAATGGTCATCATTAAAATAACGAGGAACAAACCCAACCCGGCCAATAAATATCCTGTGGATGCAGGCATATCGCGGGTTGCAGTACTAACGGCTACTACCGGTACAATCAATTCGCCCTTACCTTTTGGTCCTTCGAGCAATAGTTGAATACTGCTGCTGCCGGTAGCCATCATCCATACTTCACCTGCAAATTGTCCCGGCTGACCTGCAACCTGCACAAGCGCTTCAGCTTTTGGTGCGCCTTCATCACCCGTTCTGAAATAAATAGCACGCGCATTCACCGCCGAAATTTCTTCTCCCTGCATATATACCGTCACTTTCGCCACACCCGGAATTACATCAGGCGGTTCCACATTTACCATCAGGTTATACGGGCCGGCTTTTCCTTGCATTACTACACCGGGACTACCGATGTGGGCGAAGGAGTTTTGAATTCCTAAAAAACAAATTAATATTAAAAATAATATTTTTTTCATTGATAAATTTTTGAAATTCCAAATACTAAAATCCCAAATTCCAAAGCGCTGCCTTACGGCTGATTGGATTTGAAATTCGAAATTTGAAAATTAAGATTCGCCCATTTGGAATTTGGAATTTGTTTTGTTGGAATTTGGAATTTGTCTCTTTGGAATTTATCGCCTCACCATTCCCAACCATTTTCCCCAGCGCAAACCCAACCTCGCTGTTATAAGTCCACCAACAGCAATGGCAATACCCATTTGCGAAAGCAACGATCCCCATGATTGAATTTCCCATGGTGCGAATTTGAAGCGATATTCCCAATTGGGATTAGCACCGTAATACCAGCTATGCGAACCAAAAAACCAGTTGCGTGCCGATGGGGATTCGAGTAAAAAGCCACTTAAAGGATATTGTACCAATGCCAGCAAAATCACAAACGAAACAGACATCAATATGGATTTTACCCAATCATTTGCTTTTACTTTATGCATAATAGTATCCATAGCCAGCGCGGGAATAAATAGCAATAAAGGAAATTGTAAAGGCTGATAATGGGTAACATGATTTTGAATAGGTCCGAGTAAGGGCTCAGCTTTAAACATTTGCAATATCCAATTGCTTAAAGCAAGAATTAAAAAGTAACCGATGGCAATAAAGGTGATTCCCCAACGCAGGTTAAGCGCACGCCCAAGCGCGGCTAAAAAGAGTAAAACAGATGAAGCAGCGACGATATAAAACAGACCACCACGCTGATTGCGGGTATCGAGAAATTCGGAAAGGATGGTACAAATCATGGTAAGCAGACTTGCCGCCGCTACCACATACAAAATGCGTAAAATCAACACCCTTTTTGGATTCAGGCCATCGGCCATATTGAGGTATTTTGCCACCCCTACACAGGCACCAAACTGCAAAAACATCATGCCTAACGCGAGAATGCTATGCGGGGGCGAAAGAATTTCTACATCCAACCCGTAGGTATTATGCCACCAATCATCGAAAGGTGCTGAAGTAAGCATGGCAATAGCGCCCCAAATGCAAAACAGTGCGCCCAACGAACTGTAAAAAAATCCCCAAACCTTTACCAGCCCACTTTTTGCAGTAGCATCGGCCTTAAACGTATTCCATAGTACTTGTATACCGGAAAACAATCCGCCGAAAACAGCACCCATATAAATGAGCATGTGCGGTGGCGAGAGCAGTTTATCACGGCCAATGGTGGTGTGCCAGCTTATATCCCAGATAATGCCGAGGATTACCAGTAAAGAAGCCAGCGAAACTGCATATACATACACAGGAATACCGGCGATGGAAAGGGCTTTGGCCGGGCCTTTTGTTGCAACTTCCCTTGCGAAAGTACCGGGCGTTTGTAAAGCAATAGACATTTGGTAAATAGTTTGAAGCCGTAAAATATAAAGGATTGTCAAAAAAAAATAATAAAAATGGATAATTGTATGAAATTGCAGTACAGAAGAAAGTAAAAATGGTATTAAAACCGATTACAAACAGTAAAGAACATCAATATTTACTAGATTGGATAGATGGACAATTTGATGCCGATGTTCAAAAAGGAACACCTGATGGCAACCTATTGAAAGTTGCGCTGATACTGGTTAAGGATTACGAAGACAAATTCTTTCCTGTTCCCATTCCTCAAAAAAATCGATCCCCAAATTAAGTTGTACGGTTTATTTTCGTCATAGGCCCAAAATCCAGCTTCATAGCAAGACCCTTAATAGCCTGTGCAATCCGTTTGGCTTTCGTAGCGTCCGTTTTGGCTTCTTCAATCCATTTGCTGTAATAACGTTGATGCCCGCCGGTTAAGGATTGAAAATGCGCAAGCGCTGCGGGTTCATCTTTAAGGCAGGCCAAAAAATCATCCGACAAGGGTACCGGCCGATCATCTGCTTCCAACACCAATTGCAGGGTAGCGCCTTTTTGTTTGCGCAGTTTGCGTCGCATATCGGCTTTTAAGGGCAAAATAAAATCGCCTTCGCCCATGGGGATAAGGGCAAGATGTTCAACGGTAAGTTCATCCAATTTGCCTTTTACCCGAAAGGATTGGCGTGTGCCGGGTTTTAGTTGCTCGGCAAAAGCCTGTGTAATCTTTACATAGGTCCAGCCGGTTTTTTCGCCTTTGGCGCCAAATTTTTCGATGATTGAAGTGAAGTTGAGCATTGCGTGCAAGGTAAAATTTTTATTGTCATGCAGAGATGCAACAACGCAAAGTGCTGACGCGGTTTCTTTTCGGCACATGGCATAAATTCCCTCCAGCGGAGGGGTGGCCGACCTGATTTTCTATGAGGACTAAGTATCTATTTCGGCCGGGGTGGGTAGATTTCGCATTTAGTCTTACCCACCCCGTCAGCGGCGGGAAATTATTGCCCTTGCGAAAAAATATTTGATAGCCGCTGACACCCCTCCAAAGGAGGGGATAAGCTTTCCGCATGAACGACAATTAAATCCCCTCCATCGGAGGGGTGGCCGACCTGATTTTCTGTGAAGAATGTGTTGCTTTTTCGACCGGGGTGGGTAGCTTGGTATCACCCACCCCGTCAGCGGCGGGAAATTATTGCCCTTGCGAAAAAATATTTGATTGCCGCTGACACCCCTCCAAAGGAGGGGATAAGTTATCCGCATAAACGGCTATAAAATCCCCTCCAACGGAAGGGTGGCCGACCTGATTTTCTGTGAAGAATGTGTTGCTTTTTCGGCCGGGGTGGGTAGCTTGGTATCACCCACCCCGTCAGCGGCAGGGAAATTATTGCCCTTGCGAAAAAATATTTGATAGC
>JBGSLS010000097.1:0-10500 GCA_041740575.1 Chitinophagaceae bacterium
TGACCCGTGTGCACGAACTATTGCCAAACAACTGGAAAGAATACCAGCCCGAATCCGTTACCGCTGACGAAATACTGGCATAAGATGTTATAGGCGAAAAAAGTGACATCACAAATACGTAGCTATGTCGTGTGTTTACCATTAAATAATCAAAAGCTGTTCCAATAATTCCATAATTATTTGTCAATGGAGAACAAACAATCTCAAATTTCACAGGAAGGCCGGGATTTGGAAATTCACTCTTGAATTTTTCTCTCAGTTCCTGATTTTCCTTTCCTGCCAAAATTGAAATTAAACTCATTCGTTACTTTTTCGTAGCAAAGTTTTTAATTATTATCTCCAATGAAATGCACCATACAAACAAACTCTTTAATCTGATTTCTTCACTCCCCCCTAACTTCCAATTTCATCACCTCCCTCAAAAACTCTTCCCCTACATACATTACCGTTTGTACATCGCCGCTTTTTATATAGCTGCCAATTACATGATCGCCGGTATTGGGCAGGGCAATTTCTCTTTTGAGGCTAAAGGGTGTCGAAACTTTTTCAAACATATTGCGCATGGCGTCAACCCGTACTACGTTATCCTGGTTTTGCTCGTCTTTGTAATAATACATCAGCAGCAGGGGTTGGGTAATGCGCTGAAAGGTTGCAGCCTTCATGGTGGTTTCCAGCATCTCCTGCAATTCCACTACGGCTTCGAGGCGGTAGGGTGTATTCCAGTATTGCTTATAAATGGGCCTGGTATCTTTTGCAATTACATAATCTCCGCCCTTTACCATTCTTGCAATCTGTATGCCCCATGGGTTGTTAAGCATCCAGGCATTGGGATCTTTAATGGCAATATTGGGCGACATAAGTATCAGTCCTGCCACATCATTAGGGAAAGCGGCTGCCAATTGAATGGCTTGGGTTCCACCTGTAGAAGTACCCATCAATATCACTTTGCGCCCAAGTTTTTTGCCAATAGCCAATGCTTGTTTGGCACTTTCCCAATAATTCTCCGCCGTTAGCCCGAGTAGTTGTTCCGAAGTATCCAGCCCATGCATACTTAACCTGCTCAGGTAAAGATTGCAGCCAAATTTTTTGGCCAATGTGGTATGTACAGGATCGCCTTCTTCCTGGCTAGCGCTAAATCCGTGCAAGTAAACAATGGCATAGTCCGTAATGGATTTGGTTGTATCATTCCATACAATCCTTGCTTCATTGTCTGGCTTTACGGGTAAAGATTTTTCCTGTGCCGACACAAAGCTTTCAATGCCTATAGGCGAATCGGGAACAAAAGGCAAAGTGCTATTGTAAACCGGATGTTGCGGGCGTGGACCCAGCAAATAGGCGATACAAAATAATACCATACCTATTCCAACCCAACGCAGAATGTGACGCAATTTTTTCATTGTTATAGTAAATGATGCCGCAAGTAAAGAATTTTAAACCATCCTGTAATGGTTTATCCGATTTTGATTTTTTTATCCTGATGGAAACCAACTTTTTAAGGAGAATTTTTAATCCGCCAAATTAACAGAACAAAATAAAAAAGCCCGGGCTCCAAATGGAACACCGGGCGGAGGTTGAATTAATGGGTATTATTTTATCCAAACAAGCTTTGGCATATTACTATTTTTTATTTTCTGCCGGCAGGCCTTGGTGCGGGGCGTGCAGCGGGTTTTGAAGCAGGCCTTGAAGCTGGCTTTGCAGCAGGCTTGGTTGGCGTACGTGCATTGTTATAATTCTGCGTGCGTTGGTTGGCATGATTTCTCGATTGCGCTTCGCGGTTTACATTATTAACCGCTGGTGATGCCTTGTCAGCGGGCTTCCAGCTATTACCCTTATTATCCCGCTGATTTACATTGCCCTTATTATCCTTTTTAAATACGTTGCCGTCTTTATCGGCAAATACATCATTCTTGTTATTGGTAGAAGGTTTGGCTGCTTGCCGGTTATTGTTATTGTTATTATTACCCGGACGGTTTCCACCATTATTGTTATTGTTGCCGGGGCGATTACCGCCATTGTTGTTGTTATTGTTTCCCGGACGATTTCCCCCGTTGTTATTGTTACCTATTCCATTGTTGTTATTTCCGGGACGGTTGCCATTATTATTATTGTTTCCAGGACGATAATTGCTACCGGGACGGTTGTTATTATTACCACCTGATGATATACCCGGCCGGTTATTATTGCCCGGACGATTGTAGATATTATTATGGTTTCCACCTATATTGATATCACCGCCGCCTGTATTAATATTGATGTTATTGCCGCCACCGGGCCTGTACCCGGGCCTGTTGCCATAATAACCACCGCCATAGTATGGAGGGCGATAAGGCGGACGATAATAGGGAGGGCCGTACCATCCGCCACCATATCCGTAACTAGGTCCTGTGCTGAAGCCTACATGTAAAAATCCAACGTTGAATCCAAAACCCATCGTCCAGCCGGTCCAGGGATTGTAGGAAAAATTAAATCCAAAGGTAGTGGGTCGCGGATAGTAGACACTGCCATACCAGGGGGCATAATGAAAGCCGGTACCAAAAATTATGACAGGATCACCTTGTACATAACAACCAAGGTATCCACTTGTATAACCCACCACCACATAATCGGCTGTTGATTCGTAGATATATACAAACTTGGTATTATAAGCTGCCGAACTGGCGGGAATAAGATCAATGCCTTCGGGTCTTTTATCCGAAACCGCCCACGGGCCTTTTGCATCACTTCCTACAAACCATACCCCATTATCCAATGCAAAGTATTTGCCCGATGCTTCTTTTAAAACAGTAATATTTGAATTTTCAGCCAATTGCAAAGTGGTACCGGTTATGGTTTCAAACTTTGGATTGCCATCATATTCCACTTCGGCTTTTGCACCCTTACGTTCCACTTTTGCTGTTTGTGGAATCTCCGCGTCTATGATGGCTTCATCCGCCGCCTGTGTACCCGATATGCTCACCAGCACATTATCCTTGGGCGAACCTTCAGGAATGTTGGAAAACTCCTTGGGCATTTTATCTGCGCCATTAAAGGTCCAGGGCCCGTTAAACGAAGATGATTTGTACCACCTGCCAGCTAACAGAATATAAATTTGACCGTCCGCCGTTTTAATGATATCGTTTTTTGTGTTGCTTACATATTGCAGATTGGTACTATCAATAGGTTTATATACCGGCGCTCCTTCTGTTTGAATAAGTTCGGCAGGTTCGGTGCTAACAATAATCTCGGTGATTACCGGTTTCTCCGTAGGCGCTTTGCCGTCATTTGCTTCCTTTTCCTGCTTTTTTATCTGATCGTTAATCGATGATACCTTTTTCGACATCGACTTTTCAGCCGTCCAGCCCGAAGTTACCTGCGATGACTTGTACCACGTGCCGCCGTTGTACATATTCCATTGGCTGCCTTCCTTAAAAATCAGGTTGGGCGAATTCAAAACCCTTTCCGCATCAAGGTCTTTATCTTTTTTCACTTTAGGCTCACCGTCTAAAATAACAAGAGATGCAGGCTTTTCCCGGTAATAAATTTTGGGAGGCGTGTTATTAAACATTTCGCCATCACCCTCCCTTCTTTTCATGGCGCCAACAATTTGGTCGAGCGCAATATCCATTTCCCATTTAGGTACTTCGGTTTCAATCAGGGTAATCATTTTTTGTAATTTCACCTGATCATCAAGACCTTCCATTTTTGCATTGGTAATTTTCACACTTTCGAGCGTTCCCCTCCTTGTGTCCTTATCGGTAAGTAAGGTGGCTTCAAAAAAAATGGCACCATACACCATGGGGTCTCCCATTTTTTCCTTACCGCCCACTGCTGTACGCCCTTTTAATGTAATGCCATCAAGCGCATCTACCTGTGGTTGGTAAATGAGAATTTTTCCGCCGGTTTTAAGCGGAATTTCTTTAGGCCAATAATCGGTTTGCGCAAATAATGTATTGCTGCAAATGAGCAGGCCCACAAGTGATATTAAAAAGTTTCTTTTCATTGCAAAATAATAGGAGTGCATAATTATGTAAATTGAAATGGAAAATGCCTGCCTTTTTTGTATCAAAATAGCTTTTTGGAAAATTTGATACAACAAAGGATGAAAAGCAGCATTGGTATTTTTAAGGACACCAGGATAAATACAGCATAAATACTTTTTATTAAGGGTGCATTCGTTTCGGCCATATTTTGCTGATGGTAAAAGCTAATCCCCAGGAATTATAATAATTCCATTTACCATCCCAAAGCATAGTTGCTCCTACTTCCCAATTTTTGGGTAAATGGAAACCATACTCCAATCCAAGCCTTGTGGTAGAAAGATTATTGCCCTTAGAAAACTCTACGCCAACGCCACCAAAAATGCTAAGGTTTTTGCCGGGTTTAAACATAGCCACCGGAACCACTGCAAGCGGATGATTACGTTCAATCAATTCCTCTTCATGGTTTTCAATTACAAATGTTTCAAGCAGTAAATCGGTTTGTAAACCAATAGCCCATTTAGCAGATAGCCAATAATCGTAATTAAGCGACCATGAAGGCATAACAATCCATTCTGTTTTACCATCCACTTTACCTTCAGATACATGGGTATGGCCCATCCCGAGGGTAAGGCGATGACTGCCTTTCATGCCATGTGATGAAGGATTGTGCATTAGTGTAGTATCCGCTGCATGATGCTGACTGAAACAGGGATATTGCAAACTCCCCAAAACAAACGAAATGATCAGGATACAGGTCCCCTTTGATATGTTCATAAAATGAAAATGCTAATGACTCGTCCAATTATTATGTTGTTAATAAATAAATATGAAATCATTTATTTAACCATTTCCCCATTCCCTTTTCAGCATCGTAATACTGCACATAGCGAACGGTATCCAAAAAAAGAAGTTGATAAATATCTCTATGACTTCTCAGTTTTACCATCTCCGTTTTGTTTTCAAATAAAACCGGCATGGTTTCGCCTTCCATTACCGGGAGCGCATCCATTACAATTGGTTTATCAGTGGTACCAAAAAATGCTTCTGCTTGTTTTTTGTCATCAGAAAGGACTACATAAGCCACATTGGTTGAATCTATTACCCCGGTTGCTACATCGTATTTTACAAAAGGCGTACCCGCTTCAAATACCCGGATGCAGGAATCTTTTACAACAGACCAGGTATATCCCGCTGAACCTATACAACCCTTTTCATCTCTGTCTGCACCTACTAATTCTTCCATTGAAGCGGATGGGTTTGTACTAATGTTTGAATCGCTTTGGCAAGCTGCCATAAACAGCAAAAAAGCTATTGAAATTAATCTCATAATATTGTTTTATTCTATGTAAAATTATCTGACAATGCTTACTGTCTTTTATAAATCGGATTCCCTTCTTTTATCGTTTCAAGTACAACAATGTCTTTGATTTTTAAGGGATCTACTTTTAACGGGTTCTGATCAAGGATAACAAGATCTGCAAGCTTGCCTACTTTCAGACTACCCTTCGTATCTTCTTCGAAAAACTGATAGGCACCCCAAATGGTGATGGATTGAAATGCTTCGTAGGGATTCAGTCTTTCGCCTGCGCCCATCACTGTGCCACTGCGGCTTATTCTATTCACCGTGGTCCATAAAATCATCATCATATTGGGAAATGCTACCGGTGCATCTGTATGACTTGTAACACGCAGCCCCTTATTCAGTGCAGATTTGATGGGGCTGATTTGATTTGCTTTTTCGGGCCCGATTATTTGTTTATACCAATCGCCCCAATAAAAGGTGTGCATAGGAAATAGCGAAGCCACTATGTCATATTTCTTCAGGCTGTCCAATTGATCCATTCGCATGAGTTGCCCATGAATCAGGATATTACGGCGATCGGTGTTGCCATATTTTGCAGATGCATTCCCCAGTGCACGCAGCCATTGGTCGAGAGATGCATCCCCATTACAATGCGCTTTCATTTGCCAGTTGTTGGCAAAGGCTGTGTCCACAATTTTTTGAACTTCTTTATCATCTGGTATGGCGGGGTAACCATTGTATCCCTTTTTTTGCCCGGGCGGTGGAAGCAAATATGGCGTGGTGCGCCATGCTGTACGTCCCTGTGGTGATCCATCAAGCGTTACTTTCAATCCGCCAATGCGATAATGGTTTTTGTAGGTGCGGCTATTCCATTCGCTGTGCAGGTATTGCGGAAACCGGTAATTGACAAAGCTGATTACATCCATTTTCATTTTGCCACGCATGGCATAATCTGCCATCTGTTCGTGGTTGGTGGTAGCCATACCTTCATTGGCAGTGGTGTAACCAAAACTGGCGGCCATCTCTTGCCCGCGGTCGAAATAATAATCCACCAATGCAGGTTCCGTTGGTCCAAAAAGAGGCAGGAAAACAGGGAAGGCTGCATTCTCTTCCAATACACCATTGGGTTCTTTAGATCCCGGCATACGCCTGAGCGCCCCGCCCACAGGATCTTTTGTTGCAGCAGTAATTTTTTGCATCTCCAGCCCTTTGCTGTTGAGTACACAAAAGTGCCCGGAAATATGGGTAATACAAATGGGTATGTCTGTTGAAACTTTATCGAGATCCTCACGGGTTGGAAAACGGTTTTCCTTGAGTACTGCATCGTCAAAACCCATACCTAATATCCAACCCTGCGATTTGTCGGTGCCATTGGCCGCATGCCATTTTTTAAGCTCTTCAATAATGTCATTGATACTATTACAATTTCCATCCGGGCTAGCCAGCAGGTTAGCAGTAACGGCCTGTGCGCCAAACCCGGTAAAATGGGCATGGCCATCCATGAAACCGGGAACCAACGTTTTTCCCTGCAGGTCAACCATCGTATGCCCTTCACCAGCAGTTTTCATGGCTTCTTCCTTTTCGCCTACGAAAATTATTTTTCCATCTTTTACTACTACGGCTTCGGCATAGTTGGCACTATCGCCTTCCATGGTAATAATATCGCCGCCATAATACATGGTGGCTTTGGTAGAATCATTGGTTACAGTGGTGGGTTGGGTAGCATTGTTGCAAGCGGCAAAAGCCAAAGCAACACCCGCAATAAGGCATACTATTTTTAATTTCATAGTTTTTATTTTTACTTCTGATAAATTGACTTTCCAGCTTTTATGGTTTCCATCACTTTGATTTCTTTTAAGGTCTTAGGATCAACCTTTAACGGATTCTTATCGAGTATCACCAAATCAGCTAATTTGCCTGCTTTTAAACTTCCTTTTCTATCAGCTTCATCGTATTGTGCAGCTACGTTTACGGTCATGGCCTGCAGGGCTTCGTATGGAGTTATTGCCTGGTCAAGACCCACTTTTGCACCACCCCTTGAAATTCTGTTTACTGCACTCCAAAGCATCATCATTTGGTCGAGCGGTGCAACTACAAAATCGGTATGGTTGGTGGGCTTCATACTTGCATCAATGGCATCACGAATCGGGCTGATATATTGAGCCTGTTTCATTCCACGGTTTTTTACATGTGCTTCGTAAAAATAATAGGTGTGCAGTGTGTAAAACGAAGGCCTGATGTTGTATTGTACAAACTTCGCCATTTGGTCTTTACGCATAAATTGCGAATGGATGGTGGTTACATTCCATGGCTTGCTGTAATCGCCTCCCCTGGCAAATTCATAGGCTGTAAGAAAAGCATCTATTGAGGCGTCTCCATTGCAATGCAAATTGAGTGGAACATTCATGTCGTACACTTTCTTTACCATTTTATTTACCATATCCTGTGGGAAAGTAAGTTCACCTTTCCAGTTTTTTTCTCCGGCTGGTCCACCGGTTAAATAGGGTGTAGAGAAGAATGCTGTTTTACCCTGCGGAGAACCATCAATGGTGATTTTTACACCACCAATTTTAAAGCCATTGTGATACTTGCCCCAATCTGCCAAAGGGACATTCTTTAAGATATTATCTACGTCTGTTATAAATGGAAAAGCTATCACATCAATAATATTTGCACCGGCATCGGAAGCTCTCTTCATGGTTTGAATTTGCGGAAGATGAGAAGCACCTTCGTGTGCTGTGGTGATACCAGCTTCGGCATAAAGCATTTGGCCTGCTTTAGTCCAGGAAAGTTCCTGTTCTGGAGTCATCTTTTCTGATTGTTCCATGACGGGCAAAAAAGCAGTTTCCATAATTAAGCCATAAGGCTCATTTGTTCCGGGCTTGCGAACAATTACACCTCCGGGTGGAGTTTTAGTTTCAGCGCTGATACCATATTTTTTCAAAGCAAGGCTGTTTAATACAACGCCATGCATAGAAACATGATCAATTCTTACGGGGTTATCAGGAAATGCTTTGTCCAAATCGTCGCGGTTTAACAGCCTGCCATTGGGCATTACGTTTTCATCATATCCATAGCCCATAATTATTTCTCCTTTCGGAATTTTACGAGCTTCGGCATAAGCTTTCAACGTTGAAATAATGCTTTCAACATCCTTTGCCGGGCCGGATGGTGGTGGATATAACTTACATTGGTTGGCCACGAGCAACGAGTTGATGTAATGGCTGTGTGCATCTAAAAAACCAGGCAATAATGTTTTGCCTGCCAGGTCGTTCATTTGCGTGCTATCGCCTTTCATTTTTTCCGCATCATCCTTACTGCCAACAAATACAATTTTGCCATCTTGTACAGCCACTGCTTCGGCGTAAACGGCGCTATCACCTTCCATGGTAATAATGTCGCCCCCAAAGTAAATGGCATCAGCGCCTTGCGTAGAACCGCTATTTTGTGTAGCGGAATTACAGCCTGCAAGAAAAAGCATGCCCATTACTAATTTTATCATTTGTTTCATAAACATTTTTTATTGGAAAAATATGAAATTTATTTAATGGGAAACATTTTTCCCTTAAAAACGGTGTTTTTTGATGAAAAACCGGTGAAATATTTTTGTGGTCCTTAGCCCATTTATCCTAATTATTTTTTTACCAACTAATCCTCCTTTATATACGAATACTGGAACGCAAACCAAGGAAAACTGCATTTGAGCTATTCTTTACAACTGGCTTGGTCCACTGTATATCACCTCCTAAAGAGATCCATTTTGTTAACCATAAATCATAATATATTTCCAATGCTTTTTCGTTGCGCAAAGGAATACCCGCTGCTAACGAATATTCATCTATGGCTTGACTTAACGAATAATCATAAAAAGCCACGCCCCACTTATCCTGCCTCCTTTGCTTAATAAAGCTGTTACCCCCTATTCCAGCAAGCATACTTAAGTTCACGGGATTTGGATTCCCATCAGAGAAACCTACCTGCCAAAAAAATCCCCACCCGCCCGATTTATCCTTGTAGTTCACAATGGGTTGGTTGATGGAATAACTTACAAAATACCTTGAATTTATGGTACCTGGCAATCCCCCCTCAGGTGGTGGAACGGGAAAGAAAATATCACCGAGATCATACAAATCAGTGCCATCCTGCGTACTGTAAGCAACCCGCACAGCATGGGCCCCTGCTTTCCCTGCAATTTTAAATTCTTTTTCACGGGATGCCGATAATACTACCCCTTTGTCGAAAGGCGATTCGAGTCCACTTTTATTCACTGCACTTTCGGGGTCGTACACCATAAATGTGTACTTCAACGCTTTTGTTTTAATAACGCTTACAGCACCAAAAATATAGGGTGGTGTGATCCCCGAAATAGGTGCGGCAAAGCCGACGTTCCAAAATGCTTCTATCCCAGCTCCACCGGTATAGCGGGTGGAAGCTGCCAGGTCAACCATATTGATCTTACCTACCATCAGCACATTTGCTTTGCCAAACTGGTTGATAATATACAGGCTCGTGACATCAGAAGCGTCCGCGCCATTAAAACCGGGAAAGGTCATAGCAGTATTTTTAGGCAACATCACATTCCCGGTACCAGCGAGCACATCACCAAAGTTCTGTTCAAATTTTACAGCCAATGTCCATCGGGGCAAACCAATCCTTCTCCCATTCAATTTAACATCAAGGTCGGCCTTACCCGCAAACACAGTTTTATTATCTCCTTCACCAGCCACAAAATTCTGATTGAAAAAAGTGATTCTTGGCTTAATGATAATGCCGTTTTTTTTAAGACTATCACGCACCCCGCCCCACTGACCCGTAAGGTAATTTCGTGGCTCCTGGCTATAACTGCCGCTGATAAAACCGCAAACCAGCACTATGGCAAAGATTACCCGCCGTTCAGCATATTTCACGACTGTAGGCTCAAACATATTAATTAATTAATGGAAATGATTTGCCTTCAAAAACAGTTCCCAGTACTTTAATATCCTTCAATTTGATGGGTTCTACCTTCATTGGGTTTTCTGCTAATAAAACAAAGTCTGCCTTTTTACCGGCTTTAATAGTTCCAGTTATGGTTTCTAACCGCAGCACATAGGCTCCATTGATAGTGATCGCTTTTAAGGCTTCGTAAACAGGTATTTTTTCCTGCGTACCCATCAGGTTTCCATTGGCAGTAATACGGTTGGCAGCTATCCAGGCCAACAGTAAGGGTTCCATAGGCGCCATCGTAAAATCGGTGTG
>JBGSLS010000098.1:0-163968 GCA_041740575.1 Chitinophagaceae bacterium
TCAGACGTGCGCTGAAGGGCATTCACTGCCCACTGAGAAATGTTTTTTTTCCATTGTAAAACAATTTTAAAGTTAACAATGGTTACAAGGTATAAATATTTAAGGAAAACTCATTGCCGAATGGCAATGTTGGTTCAACTCCAACTACCCGAAGGTGTATAGCCGAAAGGATTATTTTCATAATCATAATTCCAGAAAACCGCAGTAGTATTTCCCACCGTTATGTTTCGAACCTGTGCTGCAAGGGGGCCGCAAACATCGCGGGTTGTGGCATGGGTAAAATCTGCCTTAGGCATTGTCCACACTGTTACAATAAAACTTGTAGTGCCCTGACAACCATTGGCGAGTTTGAAGCCAAGTGAAACCGTGTGCTGCCCCGGGGTATTAAAACTTTGGGTAGGACTTGCTTCAGTACTACTGCCCCCATTGCTGAAAACCCAATTGTATTGCGTAATACTATCGGTGCCACTCGCATCAAACTTAGCTGTAAATGGCCCACAGGATTGATTGAAACCATTACCGGTAGATTCCACCATGCGGATTGTAGCATTGGGACGGGTAATAATAACCGAGTTATAAAAATTTCGGGTACAACCTTCGGCATTGGTGGTGGTGAGGTTGAAAAAATAAACCCGGTTTTCAGTAACAGGGTAATTAAATTGTTTTTGTGTGGAGATGGTATTTTCCCAGAAATTGGTGGTCCAATTCCACTTAACCGCAACGGTAGATGTATCACGTAAACGAATGGTATCGGGTGCGCCGCATTTGCCCACTTGTTCAGCAATAAAATTGCCCATGTATGGCTTTGGCGCAATGGTAATCATGCGTTCGTAGGTTTGAATGCAGGTACCAAACTCGTTTTCAATTTTTACTTTTACAAGGCCGGGAACAGGATAATAAAGACTCATGGCTTCGCCATTCCAACGCTGATGTTCGCCCAAATTTTCAATGGTCCAAAGCGTTTTGGTTGGCCTTGGTTTGCTTGTGTTTATTAATGTGTGATAATCTTCCGTACACATAAGCGTAGGCTGCGAAAAATTGGAAACGAAATTTTCAACGTTAATTAAAATAGGGTCGCTTGTTTTGCTGCAACCTTCATCGCTCGTTACCATAAGCGTTACATTAAATGCCCCCGATTTATTAAAAACATGTTCGGGATTTTTTTGCGTACTTGTGGTACCATCACCAAAATCCCAAAGCCAGCTCAGGATGCCCGGCCCGGTACTTTCATTGCTAAACTGCACCTTATCATTGCTTTTGCAAACAAACCTTTTATCTACCGCAATTTCGGGTACTACCCGGGGCAGTATGCGTACCAAATCTCTTTTTTGTAAAGTGGAATAGCAGCCGTTGCTGTTGGTAACGGTAAGGGTAACGGTAGCAAGCGTTGGGTACGCATAGGCATGTGTTGCGGATTCTCCATAAAATGTCTCTGTATCTCCATCCCCAAAATCCCATGTAAGCCGCTCAATGCTGCCGCTGCCAGGGTTGCTGTTGCTTTGAAAAACAGCCGCTTCCGGAATGCACATTTTGTTGCTGGCAACGGTGAAATCTACCGTTGGATTTTTATACACCACAATCGTACGGGTGGCTATGCTTTGTTGGTTGCCATCGGTTACGGTAAGGGTAATGGTATAATCTTTTACCGTATCGTAGGTAGCCGAAGGATTCATTAATGCAGATGTATTGCCATTGCCAAATTCCCATCGATATACAGCATTGGCAGATGCCCCGGTGGTGGTATTCGTAAATTCTATTTCAACCGGTGAACAGCCGCCGGATTTATTGGTTGTAAAAGAAGCCGTGAGTTGCGCGGATAGCGGATAGCCAAAGGCTAAAAGCAGGAAAAAGGGCAGGCAAAATTTTAAAATACTAAGTCCAAACCTACTAATAGCGCAACATATGGACCTTGGCGCACGGGAAGCTTGCATGAGAAAGGATGTGTTCGTTTTGGTTTTTGGGTAAAATACTATTGGAAGCCTTCACCCTTAATAAGCGATGGCGAAGATAGGGATGCAGGTGGTAATGAGCAAGTTACAAAATGGTAAAGAATACATTTTTCCGATGCCATGTGACAAGGCATACGAAGCGCGGGCTTTTGCCGTTTTACCTAATGAAGCACATTACTCATTTATTGTTACCGATTACTAAATGGTTACCATCGGCAACTATTAATTGTAGAATAAACAAATACATTCGTAACCCTATGGGCATTTTCAGCAAATTATTTGGCAAAAAGGAATCGGTTGTAAAGCAGGAAATGCCTGCTGATGCCATGGATGGTAACCGGTTTTTTGATTACCCGCGCATTGGTAAAACACCGATAGATGTAAAAATATTGGGTGAATTATATTTGTCTACCGGTAAGATATTGGCCTGCGATCCGCTTGTAGGGTTGTACGATACCCCGGCCTATACCCGCTGTGTGCCGCCCGGTCGCTACCCTGTGGTAGCTAGTGTGGCATTTACCGAAGATGCGGGTAACCGGTTTGCCGCCGTAAAACTGGAATTTAGCCCCGCGCGTGCCGTAAACTGGGAAATGGCGCTCATTCCCGGTCAAAATGCCGCCACGCTTTCCAATGATGACATTTTTGGTTTCCCTGTTGATGCCGGACTTGGATGTTTTTGCGATGCAGCCACTCAGTCCCTGTACAATCAATGGCAGGAAAAGTATTTTGAAACCTACCCCAAAGGCGATATGTACACAGATTTTCTGGAGCCCGCTTTTTTGCAAAATGCTGACAATCCCGAAGATCCCAATTCCGTTGGCGACTGGCTAAATTTTGAGTTGCCCGAAAACCCCGGGCATAATATCATCATGTTCAATTCGGGTTATGGCGATGGAGTATATGCGTGTTATTGGGGCCTTGCAAAAGATGGTGAGATTTGTAGTTTGGTAGTGGATTTGGGTGTGGTGTAGTAAAAAAATCATTTCCTTTTCTGCCCTCTTGTTTTTGGCTTACCATATTTTTTCATCATCTTGTCTTTACGCCGAACTACTACATTCACCTTTTTATTTTTCGCCGATTTTTCATGAAAAGCAGGGCCCGAAGTTTCTTTCTTGGGCACTTTTACCTCAATTTCTTTCATGAAAACTTTTGGCTTTTCATCTTCGGTTAATTCGTCTGAAATTTCAATGTTTGACGGCAGCGGCAGAATAGGAATTTCATATTTCATTAACCCTTCAATTTCAGCAAGTGCTTCCTTATCCTTTGGTGTTATAAAGCTAATGGCGATCCCCGTTTTATCGGCACGCCCCGTACGGCCAATGCGGTGCATATACTTTTCGGGCGTATCAGGTATATCGAAATTGATAACGTGCGATACTTCTTCAATATCAATACCACGCGCCACAATATCGGTAGCTATAATAAAGCGGTAAACGCCATCCTTAAATTGCTTTACGGTATTAAAGCGATGATTCTGTTCTTTATTGGAATGAATAACCCCTGCTGTGCCAGCATAGGCGGTTTCCATTTGTTCGAAGAGTTGATCGGCCAATGCCCTGCTGCCGGTAAATACCAGTACTTTATTCATGGATGCATCTTCATTCAACAGCATCTTCAGGAGGTTCACCCTGGTATAAAAATTAGGCACTTCGTAAGCCATTTGTTGAATATTTTCCAGCGGGGTACCTGTGGGTGCAGCTTCTATTTTTACAAGTGTAGGGAAATATGCATCCATCAGTTCTTCTACTTCGGGTGTTAAGGTGGCAGAAAACAAAAGGTTCTGCCTTCTGTCCGGCAATAATTCAATGATATTTTTCAATTGTGCACGAAAACCGAGGTTAAGCATTTCATCCACTTCATCTATTACCAATGTTTTAATCGATTTTAATTTAACCGACGCATTCATGGCGAGATCGAAAAGCCTGCCCGGTGTACCAACGAGCACATCTACTTTTTGTTCCACTGAATACTTTTGGGTATTAATATTTACACCACCATACACACCTACGGTTACCACATTCATATACGTGGTTAAACTATTTACCGCTTCCACCACCTGTACAACGAGCTCACGGGTGGGTACGATGATGAGTATTTGGGGTGCAATGGCTTTAGTGAATTTCCATTGACGGAGGCAGGGCAACAAGTAGGCAATGGTTTTACCGGTACCGGTTTGCGCAATGCCACATACGTCAGCACCGGATATTGCCGTGGAAAATACTTTCCGCTGTATGTTGGTGGGCTTATGAAAATCGAGATCTGCCAGTGCATTGAGCAAGGCACTGTTCAGGTTAAGATCGGTAAAGCGCATGGATGGCATCTATTTTTATACCGCAAAGGTAACGGGAAGGGAGGAGCCGGGCATCGCATCTAAAGGTTGGCGAATATTCCTTTGGCATGGCTTACCTTGCGGCAATTGAGCAATTACCGATGTCAAAAGCATTCTGGTGAAAAATTTGAACAACTTTAATGCATTGCAACTTCTAAAATATTAATGATGCGTAGCTATAGAACCAATTTTCTCATACCAATTTTGTTCCTGCTGGCATTTTCGGCAGTTGCGCAAAAAAATGTTGGCCCCGATTGGAGCAAGGGTGTGGTTTGGTACCAAATTTTCCCTGAGCGGTTTAGCAATGGAGATAAAACGAACGACCCGAAAGTAAGCGACCAAAACGGTGCCTATCCGTTCGATGATACATCAGCTTATGAGATTCATCCATGGACAAGCGATTGGTATCAATTGCAACCGTATGAAAAATTAAATGGGAAAAATATTGGTTTTAATATTCAGCGTCGTCGATATGGCGGCGATCTGCAGGGCATAATCAACAAATTGGATTATTTACAAGGCCTTGGCATCAATGCCATTTACATGACGCCCATTTTCTGGTCGCCTTCATCACATAAATACGATGCACTTTGTTACCATCACGTGGATCCTACTTTTGGTCCGGACCCGGAAGGCGACAAAAAGATGATGGAAAAGGAAAATCCTTTAGATCCTAAAAGCTGGGTATGGACGAGCGCCGATTTATTGGCATTGAAACTAATCGATGAAGTACATAAGCGGAAGATGCGTATTATTTTCGACGGTGTATTTAACCATATTGGTGTAAAAAGTTTTGCGTTCATGGATGTAGAAAAAAATCAGCAGGCTTCTCCCTATAAGGACTGGTTTATGGTGGATAGCTGGAACGATACCGAAAAGGGCACCAGGTTTAAGTACCAAGGATGGTTTGGCGTAAAAACCCTACCTGAATTTAAAGAAGATAGTACCGGAATAGTGGCAGGACCTAAGGAATACATCTTCAACGCTACCAAACGGTGGATGAACCCGATGAATAAAGGAATTGGCAGCGGAATAGACGGCTGGCGTTTGGATGTGGCGTACAACGTAGGCCATCCTTTCTGGAAGGACTGGAGCAAATGGGTAAAAAGCCTTAATCCTGAAGCCTACATTACGGCTGAGCTGGTATCTTCTATTGAAGAAACAAGGCCGTACTTAAAAGGTGATGAATTTGATGCTACGATGAACTACAATTTTGCTTTTATCATGCATGATTTTTTTGTACAGGATACTACTGGTTCAACCGTTACCGAATTTGATGCGCGTTTGAAAGTGTTACGTGAAGCATTTGGCAATGATGTGGCTTTGAATATGCAAAACCTGATGAACAGTCATGATGCAACACGTCTTGCAAGTGCGGTTGCTAACCCAGATGGTAAAAAGTTTGGTGACTGGGGCGCTTATTTTAACTGGAGCCAGAAAAGTAATAATAAGACTTACAATGCCCGGAAACCAACCAAAGCGCAGGTGCAAAAACAAAAACTCATTGCGGCCTTTCAAATGCTATACTTAGGCGCTCCCATGATATTTTATGGTGATGAAGCGGGGATATGGGGTGGGAACGATCCCGATTGCCGCAAGCCGATGATTTGGCCTGAATTTACATATGATGCAGAAACTTTTAATCCCGATCAATCAAAGCATGATCCGGACGAAGTGGTATTCAATAAAGATTTATATAACTGGTATGCAAAATTTATTGCGTTACGTAACAAATATAAATCCATCCGGGTGGGAAGTTATGCTGACCTGGCAAAGGATGATGTAAACAAATTATATGCATTTAGTCGAAAATATGGCAATGAAGTAGTGATTGTAATTATTAACCGTGGAAGCCAGCCGGCTAAATTTTCAGATGCCTTATTAAAGAATGGCAAATACAAAGATGTGTTTACAAAATTGGCTATGAAAGAAGTAACCGTAAATGCGATGGACCTGATAGTATTAAGCAATAATTAAACAGGAATATGTGCATTTTAAATTATGGTAATATAGCTTGACCAAACAGAATTTATTTTCGATTAAAGTTTAATTTATATTAATATAACTTTACGTGCACATGAAAAAATTATCGCTGTTTCTCTTCCTTATACACAATATATATTGCTATGGCCAACCACAATTTGCATCTTCTGTAATTTCCTTCAGTTCGCAATATTCAACAACCAATTACAGCGCTGGAAAAGCGCTTGGTGCGCCCGATGTACCATCCTGCAGCGATAATTCAAATGCATGGGCATCACTCACAGCGGATGGTCAACGGGAATACCTCGAACTTGGATTTGCATTGCCACAGCAAGTAAACCGTATACAGATATATCAAACCTTTAATACCGGCGCTATTGATACCGTTTATGTGCGCAATGCCAGTAATGGAAATTGGGTACAAGTATATGTTGCAACTGCTGCTTTGGGTGCTTGTATCCATGTTCTTAAGATTAAAATTCCCTTAACCAGCTTTAATGTAGATGCGGTTAGAATCGCTGTAAATAGTCCGGCCATTAGCACATGGAATGAAATTGATGCTGTTTCCATTGAGCATTTTATTCAAAATTCTTTACTCATCAACGGCAGTGCCGAAGATGATGCGCCTGTTGTCGAAGGGTGGACGGCTGTAAATCAGGGTTCCGATTGTGGAGGTAGTATGGGATGGAGAATTATCGGAAACCAGGGCGGTTATCCGCCTGCTAAAGAAGGAGCATATATATTTTTCCCTGGCTGTTATAATAATAGTCCCCAATATGAATTATACCAGGATATTAACCTCAATGCATTCGCCGGTGATATAGATTTAGGTATTCAATCTTTTATTTTTAAGGGATATGTTAGAAGCTATGATCAATCTCCCAGAGATAGCACGCAGATTATATTAGAATACAGAAACGCATCCAATGTGGTACTGGAAGCCTACAATTCAGGATTGAGCGGCAATACGACAGAATGGGATGAAAAAACGGATACAAGATTTGCTCCCGTGGGAACCCGCACAGTAAGGGTAAGACTTATTTCCCATCGCTTTAATGCGAGTTCGGTGGATGCCTATTTTGATGATCTAAGTTTTAACGCCCTACCGTTGCAAGTTATATTGCTTTGCGGTCCTTCGGCAAGTACGTCCATTACATCCAACCTTACCGGCGATACTTACCAATGGCAATTAAATAATGGTAGTGGATTTACCAATATTACCAATGACGGTAACTATGGTGGCGTAAATTCCGCAACACTTACCATTAGCAATGCACCTACTCATTGGTATGGGTTTACATACAGGTGTATGGTGAATGGTAACATAAGTACTACCACTACCTTAAAATTTGTTGCTACCTGGACAGGTGCAGGCAACAATAATCATTGGGAGAACATTGCTAACTGGAACTGTAACGCCATCCCCGATGGTTTTACAGATGCTATCATAAATACCGGAACCGTTACGGTCAATTCGAATGCAAGTTGCAGAAGCCTTTTTACCCAAAAAAACGTCAGTCTTTCCGTTACAACAGGGTCTAAATTATTGATAACACATTAAAAGAATAATTATGACCAAAAAAATTATTGCCTTTTTCGAATTAAAAGGTTTACTGTAATTATTGGGCAACGCATGAATCCTATCCTGAAATTTAATAGAAACTATTTTGCTTTAGCGATATTACTATTTATTATTGAAATACTTATAGCTAAATATGTGCATGATCGTTTCATAAGGCCCTATATGGGTGACACATTAGTTGTAATGTTAATTTATTGCTTTGTAAAATCCTTTATTAATAAACCTGTTTTACCTACCGCATTATGGGTATTAGCATTTGCTTTTCTAATCGAAACCCTGCAATATTTTCAGATTGTAAACCTACTCGGGCTTCAGCACTCTAAAGTGGCATCGATTATGATTGGTACTTCATTTGCATGGATGGATATTTATGCCTATATCGCCGGCATAATCGTAATCCTTATTATTGAAAGGGTGATTGGTAGAAGACACCCTGCAATTGGCATTTCCAAGCCTTAGAAATTTTGTTGTTGATTTTTGGGAAATGCATAGTCTTGGGTCAGGATAAAATTATTTCCGGGTTCTTAGCCAGTTCCTTAACGCCTACAACATAATACATATCCACTTCTCCAATGTTTTTGGCACTTATTTTTCCGCGGTATTCAAATTCAAAACGGTCCTTTACCTTTTCAAATAGATGCGCAGAAATATTTACTTTTCCTGCCGTTCCGGCGCTTTCCATGCGGCTCGCAATATTTACGGTATTCCCCCATATGTCGTAAGCATATTTCTTTTTACCCACCACTCCGGCTACAACTGGTCCGGTATGAATGCCAATTCTTACCTCCCAATTTTCCTTACCCTTCAATTGACGCTGAAAGTTCCATTTATCAAGGAATTGGGTTATTTCGATGGCCGCCATAATAATTTTGTAAGAATGGTCAACTACATTGGAAGGTAAATTACTTGCACACATGTAGGCGTCACCAATCGTTTTTATTTTCTCAAGCCCATATTTCTCTACAATATCGTCGAAGGCAATAAAACATTCATTCAACTCTTCTACCAAATCATCGGGCGACATTTTATCGGCAATACTTGTAAATGCCTGAAAGTCGGCAAACAAAACGGATACTTCTTCAAAATGCCTTGGTTTTGAAATGCCATTTGCCTGCAGTTCCAAAGCAATTTCTTTGGGAAGAATATTCAACAGTAATCCCTCAATTTCATCATTTTTTTTGTCCAGTATTTTATTGGTTTTTACTTTATCAAGGTAATTGCGATAAATAATGATGGACCCTATCAGGAGAATTACCAATGTAATCGTTATCCCCATCCGTGCTTGTTTCTCTGTTTTTAGCTTAGCATCTTTCAAAGCTATTTGAGCATCTTTTTGGGAAAGCTCGAAATTTGTTTGCAGCCTGGTTAATTCTGATTTGGTATCGTCGGCATATAGGCTATCTTTTAGATTGGCGTATAAAGTTTGGTATTTAAAGGCTTCTTCAAAGTTTTGATTTTTGGCATAGGCTTCTGCCATATTTTGATACAATGATTTTAATTCCACCTTAAATTCTTCCAGGTTTTCAGCGATGGCATTGGCCTGGTTGAAATAATTAATAGCCAGATTAAGGTTTCTCTGTGTAAGATAAACATCTCCAATGGCTCTAAGGCTTTTGGCAATTTGAAGGTTGTCGTCAAATTTTTTAGCAATATCCAAAGCTTTATTATGGTATTCCAATGATTTAATATATTTAGCCTGAAAGCGATAAACCCTACCAATACCATTAAGCGCAAAGCAGGCTGATGATCCGTTGTTATCATTGGCAGCTATCGACTTTTCGAAATATTCAATGGCTTTTTCATAGTTCTTTTGTTCCGAGTAAATTTCAGCAAGATTGCCTGTGTAAGTGGTTATGGTATTAATATCTGTTGATTTTTCTACCAAAGGCTGCACTTTGAGGTAGTAATCCATAGCCACCGGATTATGCTTGTTGTGATATATACCCCCAATATTCATGAGAACCGTTACCATTCGATTGGTATCCTTCAGTTGTTCTGCAATTTTTAATGCCCTTAAACTATGGTCAAGCGCTTTAACATCATCACCGGTAGTCATGTAAATGGCTCCAATGTTAGAAAGCATATTAGCAATTCCAACATCATCGCCCATTTTTTCAAACGTTTCCAACGACTTATTCCAGTAAAGCAGGGTTTCAACAACATAGTTTTTTAAATAATAAACCATGCCGATATTTTTATAGGCGAGGGCTTCTCCTTTTGCATAATTGGCATTCTTTGATCTTTCTAAGGCTTGTTCAGACATTTTAATAGCTGTGGCAGAATCGGTAGCTACCAAAGCTTTGCTTTTGTCAATAAGGGCATTAATTTCAGCCGTATCCTTAACTGAAAGCGCATTATTTTGACCAAACGTGAAAGTAAAGTATAAAAAAAACGGAATAAAAAGAAAACCTTTTAACTGCATTGGACTAGTCATTAAATACGAAATGAAGCTTTTAAAGCGGTATTAAAACCAGATTTTAGTTTCAAACATTGCCTAAAAGTTCTACAATTTTAATAATATTAATGGTTTAAAACGAGATTCTATTTTCCTTTCTTTAAAAGGCATCTTGTTTTCAAAAAAAATATATCCCTGTAAACGTAAGGAAAAGATATGAATAGTTTATTGGCACTTTTACAAATACCCTTATTTTTATGAAAGCAAATATCTCTAAACAAAGGTATTATAATAGGAGTTCGCCCAATTTTTCATTTATTTTGGCTAATTACTTTACCCATTCGATTGTCTCAACATCCCAAATGCCGATAAGAAAAAAGCCCTTTCTGATAAAAAAAACCGATGTATGGTAAATTCTTTAATAAAATACACGAAATGCATACTTACTTTTACAAACATTTTTTTCTTTTTATAAAAGATGTTAATTTTTAGAATATTTTTATTAAATAAAATAATTATTCACAAATTTTTGAAAAAAAATACAAAAAGACGCTTTTTTATAAAAACTCTATAATTCCCTGAAATACAACATCTATTGAACGTGCAATTAGTTTGGATTGCAATCAAAATCTTAAATAAAAATCACTCAATTAGACATTTTTTAGAAATCAGATACAAATCTCGATAAATCAATACTTTATGAAATCTTATTTTAATCTTTTATGTAAGTCCTTTTTGGGTTTAATATTCTTATTAAACAGTCATTTTCTTTTTGCTCAGAACAGTCAGGCATTAAGTGTAAGGGATTTTGCTATTTGGGGAGGCAGTGCAAACGCTGGGCAGTTCAATGCAAACCAAGGAGTGATTATAAGAAGTTCAGGGATCATCCAGGGAAATATTGGTAGTAACCATTTTGTAGATTTATTAAATAATGTAAATCTGACCGGCAATATTTTTAGTGGTAATGGCATAAATATAGGCGTTAATGGACAAATTACTGGAAATCTGGTTGCTCTTAAAATGTCTCCTGCATTTATGGATACAGCCATTTTTGCATCTGTAAGAACCAATATTTTTGGTAATCTTACTGCCAATGGCAAAATAATTATCCCAAATGTTAAATCAAAATTATCGTCAATAAGCGGAACTGTTTCAGTACCATCACCGTCCAACAACAATTATTCTGGACCCATACCTGGCGGGGGTACAAATAATACATTGATACTTCCTTCACTTCCTGCTATGCCGGGCATTACGCCTTTCGATAATTTGACAGGTACCGTAAATGTTACTACCACAAGAGTATTAGCTCCTGGTGTTTATCGCAATATGGAATTAAGGGGAAATCAAACAATTACCTTTAATGGACCGGGTAATTATGTTTTTGATGAGATATTCAATAACGGTAGTAATAATATTATTTTTGATTTAAAGAATACTACAGAAGGAACTATTAATTTATTCATTAAGAATGAAGCCCAAATGGGAAGAATAACAGTTAGGGCTGTTAATGGAGATTTCGCGTCAAGAATTTTTACCGAAGTGCATGGGGATGGGACGAAACGAAGGGTTCAAAATGATGGCGTTTCTTTTGAAATTCAAGCACCTGGTGCATACCCTGAAGGAAGGTTTCTATGGTTAGGGAATGTGTGGGCTGCCAATGGTGGTATTTTAATAAGGGGTACCAAAAGGTCTACGAGACCACATATAATGGGTGCATTATGGAGTGCTACTAAAGTAGATATCAAAGAAATAATTACCCTTTCTTACAGTGCTCCCGCTGCCACTAGCGTTTCCTTTATTGAACCTTACTATGCGCCACCAGCACAGGGAAAAATAAAGGATGAAGAGAACATAATTGGTGCCGAACTTACCTCGCTTGCAAATAATCCGGTTCCCATTTTAAACATACCAAAAAACGAAGTTTACATTTTTAATGATGATGGTAGGGTAGGAATAGAAGTGGTAAGTAAAGACCCTAACGATATAACCTTAAAAAATGAATTGATTGCACTCGGTATGACCGATATAATTGATAATGGCCCCCATATTTATAAAATTACAGGCTATTTCCCGGTCTCCAAATTGAACCAGTTAAATAGCAACCCGCGTGTTGAATTTGTTCACCCATGGTATCCCCCTATCAATAATAGCGGGCAGGTAACTACCAGGGGCGATAGCACTATGCGTACGAATTTGGTACGCAATCAATTTGGCCTTGATGGATCCGGTATAAAAATTGGGGTAGTTTCCGACAGCTACAATTCAAAGTTATCAGCACAGGATGATGTCGATCAGGGTGATTTACCCGGCGTAAAATCAAATGGGCAGCCCAATGAAAACAGTGAAGGGGTTCAGGTATTAAAAGACCTTGCGCAAAGGGGTATAGATGAAGGCCGGGCCATGCTTCAAATTGTTCATGATATTGCCCCAAAGGCAAAACTTGCCTTCCGTACCGGTTATTTAAGTGCGGGTGATTTTGCCACTGGAATTTTAGAATTAGCCGACCCCAATCTCGAAGGGGGTAGATGTGATATAATTGTAGATGATTTAAGTTATATTACTGAACCATTTTTTAAAGATGGAGTGGTAGCAAAAGCTGTTGATCAGGTAGTTGCACAAGGTGTTACCTATTTTACATCCGCAGGTAATTTTGGGCAAAAATCCTATGAAGGCGTTTTTAATGGCGTCTCCAATCCTGCTGTAGTGCCGGCTCCTGCTCAAGTTCACAAGTTTGGTGCAGCAGATAATGAAATTTACCAGTCAATCAGGCTGAATCCCGGAACCTATACCATCGTTCTACAATGGGACGATGACTCACATTCACTTGGTGATGCTAACGGTGTAAAAACCGATATGGACCTTTATTTGGTAGATGGAAATAATTTCACACTTTTTGGGTTTAACCGCAGCAACTTGTTTAAAGATCCATTTGAAGTGTGTCCATTTAAAGTGGACGATACAACCATTGCCAAAGTGATGATTGTACGGGCAGCAGGTACTGAAAATGTAAGGTTTAAATATGTTATTTTCAGGGGCGATGCTACTATCCTGGATTATAATAGCAATACTTCTACCATTGTTGGGCATGCCAATTCAAATGGTGCCATATCTGTTGGCGCCATGTTTTACGAACCAAGGCCTACCATCCCTATATGGCCTTCAGTTTCATCCTTTTCTTCCAGAGGGGGTACCTTTATTAAGGAGAATAACAACTTTATTACCCGCAATAAACCCGATATAATAGGACCCAATGGGGGAAATACTACAGTTAACCTAGGAGGTTCGTTTTTTGATGACGGCGATCTTTTGCCGAATTTCTTTGGCACATCAGCTGCAGCCCCACACGTAGCAGCGTTGGGAGGCCTTATTATGCAGGCCCGCAAAAAGTTTAACCAGCAAACTATCGTTTCACCTGATGAAATCAGGCAACAACTTATTTCATCAGCGGGTAAGTTTTCCTATTTAACGGGTACATTTTCTTTTGAAGGCGGTAATGGTTATGCACAGGGCGATGAAGCGCTAATGCAAATTGCCAACGCACGCCCCATTATTGATTCTTTGTATTCGGAAGTAGATGGAAGTGAAAATGGAGAAGATCCTTTCATCGTAGTATTAAAAGGAAGATTGCTTACCCCTACAACTCAGATATTTGTGGACGGGCAGCCTTATCCTACTACTATTTCAGAAGATGGAACCGAGGCAAGCGCCACCATTCCACCCATTCCAAATGGCACCGACCCTGCTTTTCAGCTATTTAATAGCGCAAAAAGCCCAAGTGGAGAGGATGGCGGATTTTCGGAGAAAAAATATTTCTTCAGCAAGAGAAAGGAAGTGATTGTTCAGGCAAATAATAAGGTACGTAAATACGGGCAAGAAAATCCGTTCTTCGATGTAGAAATAACATTAGATGGTGAGCCATTATCTGAATCAGGCTTAACCATGACTGACTTGGGTTTAGATGGAGCAAATCTTTCGATATCAACCATTGCTACATCAAAGTCAAAAGCGGGTAATTATGGAATTTTCGTAGCAAGAACCACGCCGCTTGCTTTAAATGATCCATTAAATGATCGGTTTAATTTCATTTACCGGACGGGAACACTCACCATTCAAAAAATGCCTTTGACCATTGTACCTCAATTTAAACAAATAAAATATGGTGAGTTTCCTGGTAGTATAACATATGATTATTTTTTCGATTTGGGAGGTAGCGAATATGAAGGATTTGAAGGAGGTGAAGGTGAAGAATGCGATTATTGCGAAGAAGATCCTAAAGTGGTTGAACTTAGGGCTGAAATAAGCAGGCTTCATAAAGAATACATGGCCGAAAATGGCTTGATAGTAATAAAGGATTTTCAGGAAAATGGGCAATTAGGTAACCTGAGCACACTGGCAAGCTTACAGTCTGTATTAAATGCCAGGAAATTTACCTTTCAGGATGGAAAGTTGGTTCCATTAACAGGCATAGTTAATGCAGGTGATATTGGTAATCAACGATTTATCGTGGAAACCCCATTTAGTGCCCTATCAAATTACATGGTTGACCAGGATGATATTGTTTTATCAGAAGTTCCTGATGATAATAAAGAAAAAGGCTTCCTTAATCTGAAAGACCTATCTCAGGGTAAAGCTACAGCCACCCTTAATGGTGAGAAAAAATTCATGATAAACGGGCAGCTGATGGGTATGGTAAATGATAGTACCGAAGTGGCTGTAAACGGACAATTAAGAGCATTGGTAAATGGCACCGATCAGGATGTTTCCGATATTGTCTTCCAAAATGGACAATTACGGGCGCTTGTTAATGGTGAATGGGTTGTAGTTCCTAATGGGCAGTTGAGGGCCCTGGTTAATGATGTGGAAACTGATTTTGAACTTTCGGTTAACAATGGTCAACTTAGAGCATTGGTAAATGGCGAAGAAGAAATGCAATTGGTTAACGGACAGTTGAGAGCTACTGTTAATGGTCAGGATGTCTCAATGGTAAATGGCCAATTAAGGGCAACAGTAAACGGTCAATTGGTCCCCATGGTGAATAATGAATTAATGGCCGTAGTAAACGGGCAACTGAGGGCAATGGTAAATGGAGAAATGGCCGCCCTGGTAAATGGACAATTGATGGCGCTGGTTGAAAATAATTTGGAAGGAGCACCCGGATTGACCCTGGAAGAAGTTACCGAATTGACACTGGTGAATGGGCAGTTGCGGGCAATGGTAAATGGGCAACTCAGGGCTATGGTAAATGGTCAGTTAAAAGCCATGGTAAATGGAGAATTGACAGATATTGATACCGATATTAGCAACCTTACGCTTGTAAACGGCCAGTTAAGGGCTATGGTTAATGGTCAATTGCGGGCATTGGTAAATGGACAGTTGAAAGCCCTTGTAAATGGACAATTACGGGCGTTGGTAAATTCAGAAGCCATTGTAATAGATGAAGTTACCCAGCTTTCAAACGGACAATTGAAGGCACTGGTAAATGGCCATAACATTCCCATTAAAAACGGACAGCTAAGAGCCATGATTAATGGACAATTAAGGGCCATGGTTAACGGAGAAATTATGGCAAAAGAAGATGGGCAAATCAACTTTACCGTTTTTGAAAATGGCCAGTTAAAAGCGATGGTAAATGGCCAATTAAGGGCAGTTGTAAATGGTCAGTTAAGGGCCATGGTTAATGGTGAGTTGGAAGGTGTAAACAGTTACTCGATTGCCAATGGTCAGTTACGGGCAGTAGTGAATAGCCAGGAATGGGTACTACCCAACGGCCAACTAAAAGCACTGGTAAATGGGCAATTGCAACCACTGGTAAATAACTTTGATGTAAGTGGTGCCAATAATAATGCTAAAACCATGGTTTTAGTAGATAAGGATGATTACCTGAAACAGCAAGGTGATATAGGCGGTATACTTTCGATGGCCATGATAACAGGCCTGGATGTTGGCTTTCATAAAATTATTCCGGCGGCATTTATTAATGAAAATTTTGAAGTTAATTACGATTGGGAAGAGTTGGAAATTTTACCGGCACCATTATTTGTTAAAACCTTTGATACAACCAAGGTATATGGCGAAGAAAATCCTGAGTTTGAATATACCATAACCGGTGGTGAATATGGGGAAGAAATAACGGTTAAACCAAGTAATGAAGGAGATGGTCCTTATGTAAATGCAGATCAATTTACATCGGTAGGTGTTTACCCTATTGATTTTTATCTTACCTTATCAGATAATTATACGCTTGTAAACGAAAAGGGCAACCTTACCATTTTGCCAAAGCTGCTTACCGTAAAGGCTGATGATAAGGAGCTGATTTTTGCCGAAGAGTTTGAAATTCCAGCATTAACCATCAATTATGATGGCTTGGTGGGCGATGATACAGAAGACTCCGTTTGTGTAACATTTTTAAGGCCGGCATCTCCAAAGGTGATTAATGATTACGATAGAACAATTACCTACACGAATGTGCTTATTAATGGCACCAGCAATGTTTTCTTTGCCACACCTGGTCAATCTTTAACCCTTTCTGGAGAATTTGTTTCTTACAATAACCCTGTTATGGATTGTCCGGGTTGTATTACACAGATTCATATTGGTATGGGTAATGGCGTTAGTAATTTCTTTTCAACCTGTTATGAAAGTACAGTAAGTGGTACATACCATAATATTGCCCAAGGGTTTAATGCACCAACCGTTCCCGGGGTATATTACATTACGCAGCGGGGTAGTTGGTGGTTTAATTGCGGTCAATTTGAAATTGATAACCATCAGGTTGCTGATATCAGCAAGTTTGCAATCGCTGTTGTAATTGTAAATACCCCTGGAGGCGGTTCCGAAGATAAAATATCGGCAAGCACTGTGGATGTTAGCGACATAACCGGACCGGGCGAATACCCCATTACCTTACAAGGTTGTGCCAATTATAATCCCAACTATAACGTGGTATTGGTAAATGGTACGTTAACTGTTATTGAAGGCATACTAGGCGGTGCTGTAAACGAAAATGAACAGGCTGTTGTAGTTCAAAAGGCAAAAATTGATGTAAAAGAGCCGGATGTAATTACAAAAGATAAGCTATATCCCAATCCTGCAAGCACAACCATAAGGTTAGAACTTACGGAAGATGTAGTAAGTATTAATGAAATCCAGGTATTAAATAGCTTTGGTAAGTTAAGCAGTGCCAATGCCCGCAAAATTGATAAAGGCGTTTATGAATTAAATGTTTCCAGTCTATCGAAAGGCGTTTACTTCGTGAAAACCAGAACAGCTTCAGGTATAAAAACATTTAAGTTTATTAAATTGTAGCATAAAAGAACGTTTCAAATGTAAAAATCAGGATTAGCCATGTGGTTAATCCTGATTCTATTTGACATCATAACCAAGGGGCTGATTCAAATTTTTGAGTCAGTCCCTTTTGTTTGCCATTTGAATTTCTGAATATTGCGTTGTAAGGCGCCCAATCGGTATGAACACCAGGAACAAAACAATTATGATTTGCATTTTAACCGCTACCTATAGATTTAAAAAAGGTCAAAATTTCATTCAATAATTAAACAATTTTGTAATAGCCAATTATATATATCCCCCTAATTAATTGCTACAATCCGCTGAAACCCTTTACAGATAAGGGTAAAAAAAATTTTTTCTTATCTGCCAATTGTCACCTCCGTGTCATATTTTTGCCCGCCAATCACGGATATTTTTCTGTGTATTCGCTAATACTAGGTAGCATATGACAATGAGAAGCATTATAGGCCGACTACTCCTTACTGGAATTATTACCATTACTGCCCTGCTTGCCACCCAAAGCGTACATGCGCAGGATGGTAAAGCTTTGTTTAATGCCAATTGTGCATCCTGTCACAAAATGGATAAAGACCTTACAGGACCTGCTTTGCAAGGTGTAACAGACCGTTGGCCGAGCACAGATTTGCTTAAACTATGGATTAAAAACTGGAATCAGGCAGTGGCAACCGGTGATCCATATGCTGTAAAAATTAAGGACTGGAGCCCTTCAGCGATGAATGTATTTCCCAACCTTTCTGATGCAGAACTGGATGCATTGGTAAATTATATGGCTACCTGGCAGCCGCCAGCTCCTCCCGTACCTACAGGAGGAACGGTTGGTGCTCCTGCTGCCCAGGGAGATAACTCGCTGCTTTTTGGTGTTATTACCTTAATTCTAGCCCTGGTTGCACTTATTCTTTTACAGGTAAACAGCAATCTTCGTAAGCTTTCCGACGAAAAAGTAGGTATCGCTTCACCAGAGCCGGTATCCTTCTGGAAGAACAAACTCTATATTGGACTTACTACTGTTGTATTATTTGTAGTTGCCGGTATGTATATATCAAAAGGGGCTGTAAACCTCGGTCGTTCACAAAACTACCAGCCGGAGCAACCAATTTATTATAGTCATAAAGTGCACGCTGGTGTAAACCAGATTAATTGCCTGTATTGCCATGGTGGCGCTGCCGAAGGCAAACATGCCAACATTCCTTCGGTAAACGTATGTATGAACTGTCACCTTGCTATTAATGAATACAAGGGTGAACAACTTTATGCAGAAGACGGCACCGAAGTGGATGGTACGGCTGAAATTAAGAAGCTATATGAGTATGCAGGCTTTACTCCTGGTCAGCCCTGGGACCCATCCAAAGCCAAGCCGGTAGAATGGATAAAAATCCATAATCTTCCCGACCATGTTTACTTTAACCACTCACAACACGTAACTGCCGGTAAAGTAGCCTGCCAAACCTGCCATGGTGAAATTCAGAAAATGGGTGAAGTGTACCAGTACAGCGACCTGAGCATGGGATGGTGTATTAATTGCCACCGCGAAACCAAAGTACAGTTTCAGGATAATGGCTTCTACAGCATTTATGAGAAGTTCCACGAAGACATGAAAAACGGTAAGCTCGATAGCGTTACAGTAGAAAAAATAGGCGGAACAGAATGCCAGAAGTGTCACTATTAATTAGCAAATGTGATTTTAGGAAAATTCGCAAATGTGATAATTAGCAAATAAGCAAATTAATACAGAAGCAATTATCGCATTATCACATTATCACATTATCAAATTAACAAATTATCACATTAACTATATCATGAGCAATAGCACGATTTGGCAAAGTTTTGGACAGCGTAACCAAAGTGAAGCTTTCGAAGAACTGGCGCAGGATGAGTTTAGGGAAGATCTTCCAACAGACCTTGATGATAAAGGTATATTGGATGCAAAAGCCCCTCGCCGCGATTTTCTTAAGTTTCTCGGTTTCAGTACTGCGGCTGCATCATTGGCTGCCAGTTGCGAAACACCCGTAAAAACAGCCATTCCTTTTGTAAATAAACCTGAGAATGTGGTACCGGGTGTAGCAAATTACTATGCTACCACCTATACGCAGGATGGCGATGTACTAAGTGTAATTGCAAAAGTACGCGACGGTCGCCCCATTAAGATTGAAGGTAACGATATGAGCCCCATCACCGGTGGCGGCACAAGCGCACGTGCACAGGCTTCGGTTCTTGATCTTTATGACACCACAAGGCTTCGCTTTCCAGGGCAAATTGCCGAAGGAAGAATAAAGGAAGTTCCCACTTTTGATGCATTCGACAAGGCGGTTGGCGATAAAATGGCTGGTTTAGGCGGCGCACCTGTTGTTATTCTAACTTCTACCATCACTTCGCCTTCTACCAAAAAACTGGTTGGCGAATTTTTGAGCAAATACCCCGGAAGCCGTCACGTAACCTACGATGCGGTTAGTCTAAGCGGGATGATTTTGGCCAACGAAGCTACTTTTGGTAACAAAGCGATTCCTTCCTACCATTTTGAAAATGCAAAAGTAATTGTTAGCCTTGGCGCTGATTTTCTTGGCACATGGCTTAGCCCGGTTGAATTTGCCCGTCAATATGCAAAAGGTCGTAAAATAGATGAAAAGAACGTAACGCTCAATAAGCATTATCAGTTCGAAAGCATCCTTAGCATGACCGGTGCAAATGCCGATGAGCGTTTCGCGCACAAACCTTCAGAAGAAGGGTTAGTTGCCCTCGCGTTGTATAATGCAGTGGTTGGTGGAACCATAAGTGGTGTAAGCGAGAAAGTAAAAGCCGGTATTACCAAAGCGGCCAAAGACCTGAAGAATGCGGGTGGTGCAGCACTGCTAATAAGTGGTAGTAACGATACAAATGTTCAAACCCTTGTAAATGCCATCAACAATGCGGTTGGTGCCTATGGCAAAACCATTAATTGGGGTGTTACAAGTAATTACCGCCAGGGAGTAGATGCCGATATGGTAAAACTGGCGGATGATATGAATGCTGGTGCTGTGGGTGCATTATTTGTAGTAGGAGTAAACCCTGCCTACGATTTTGCAGGTGCCGATAAATTTAAAACCGGTCTTTCCAAAGTGAAACTTTCCGTTTCATTTAATACCAAAAACGACGAAACAACTGAACTGTGCCAGTTTGTATTACCCGATCATCATTACCTCGAAAGTTGGGGCGATGCTGAAGCAAAATCTGGTTTCCAGTCATTTATACAACCTACCATTCATCCATTATTTAAAACCCGCCAATGGCAGGATAGCCTGCTTAAGTGGAGTGGCAGTAGCATAGATTACACTACCTACCTTAAGGAATATTGGATGGCAATTGTAGGCAGTCAGGAGAATTGGGATGCTGCGCTTCGCGTTGGTGTCCGTTATCCCGGCGAAGTACCTGTAAGCGCAGGTGCTTTTAATGGCGGATCGGTTGCAGCCGCAGCCGGTGCACTGGGTACAGCACCAAAAGCTGGCAAATGGGAAGTGGCTTTATACCAGAAAGTTGCAATTGGTAATGGTTCGCAGGCTAGCAACCCATGGTTGCAGGAAATGCCCGACCCTATATCAAAAGCTACCTGGGATAACTACGCAATGATTTCGGCTGCCGCTGCCAACGAACTGTTTGGCATTGACATCCGTAAGAATGGCGATTCTGATAGCTATGAAGTGAATCCTGCCAAACCGATGATCCGCATCAAGGCTAACGGTAAGGAACTGGAACTGCCGATTTTAATTATTCCCGGAACAGATAAGAACACCATTGGTATTGCACTTGGTTATGGCCGCAGCAGTAAAGCAGGTGTAGCTATTGACGGGGCAGGTAAAAATGCCTATATTTTTGCTTCAATAAAAAATGGTCTTGCCCAGTTTGCAGCTTTTGATGCTACCGTTGAAGCATTGGATACTAAATATGATGTTGCGCAAAACCAGGTATATAATTACTACGTTGACTCTTTGGGTGTAAAAAGGATTGAAGTAGTGAAGGAAACATCGCTTGCTAATTTCACCAAACACCCGGAGCAATTTAAACATGAGCGCGACCACCTGGTTGAGAATTATGCCAAACGTGGTGGTGACTATCGCAACGAAGGATCTTTATATGATCCCCGCCTGAATGATCGTCCGGGTATTCATTGGGGAATGAGCATTGATTTGAATTCGTGTAATGGTTGCGGCGCCTGTGTGGTAGCTTGTAATGCTGAAAACAATATTCCGGTAGTAGGTAAGAAGGAAGTGTCCCGTGGACACGAAATGCATTGGTTGCGTATCGATCGGTACTATGTAAACAAGCCGGGTGGCGATCCCGATGATTTGGCCGATGTGGTATTTATGCCCATGATGTGTCAGCATTGTGATAATGCCCCTTGTGAAAACGTTTGCCCGGTAGCCGCTACCAATCACAGCAGCGAAGGTCTTAACCAAATGACTTACAACCGTTGTATCGGAACACGTTATTGCGCCAACAACTGTCCTTATAAAGTTCGTCGTTTTAATTGGGCTGATTATACAGGTGCTGATAGTTTTGCCAACAATCAAATTGGCCATGTAAGCCCGACTACGCTCGATATGAACGATGATCTTACCCGCATGGTATTGAACCCGGATGTAACGGTTCGCAGCCGCGGTATAATTGAAAAATGTTCTTTCTGTGTTCAGCGTTTGCAGGAAGGTAAGCTGAATGCCAAAAAGGATAGCCGTCCTATTAAAGATGGTGAGGTAAAAACGGCTTGTATGAGCGCCTGCCCAACCAGTGCCATTGTTTTTGGTGATGCAAACGACAAGGAAAGTTTGATTTCAAAATCACGCGAGCACAGCCCGTTGCGCATGTATTATGCACTAGAGCAAATTCACGTGTTACCGAACGTAAACTATTTAGCTAAAATTCGCAATACCGACGAAGTAGATGAAGCACATGCTGCACCTGCCCACGCCGAAGAAGCAAAGCATAGCTAAGGGGTTCAATACACACTGCACACACACCTGCAACACCGGAAATGTAACATTAGCAATTATCCATACTAAAGACCTATAGTGGTCTGCAGAAAGAACAAATAGATAACCCAATGTCAGTATTAAAGTACGAAAGCGCCGTTAGGGCTCCATTGGTAGATGGACACAAAACTTACCATCAGGTAACGGAAGATATTATCCGTCCTATTGAAGCTGCACCTTCCAAACTTTGGAAGATCGGTTTTAGTATCTCGGTATTGCTGTTGCTATTTGGTGTGTACAGTGTATATCGAGAAGTAACCTATGGTATAGGTCAATGGAACCTTAACAAAACCATCGGATGGGGTTGGGATATTACCAACTTCGTATGGTGGGTGGGTATTGGTCACGCAGGTACGTTGATCTCGGCCATCTTGTTGCTGTTTCGCCAGGGATGGCGTACCGGGGTAAACCGTGCAGCGGAAGCCATGACCATCTTTGCAGTTATGTGCGCAGGTCAGTTCCCTATTTTCCACATGGGTCGCGTTTGGATGGCATTCTTTGTACTGCCTTATCCCAACAGCCGCGGTCCTTTATGGGTAAACTTTACTTCGCCGCTCCTTTGGGACGTGTTTGCCATCTCTACTTATTTTACTGTATCACTGTTGTTCTGGTACGCGGGTCTTTTGCCAGACCTTGCAACTGTGCGTGACCGGGCTATTGTAAAATGGCGTAAGCGTATGTATGGTGTGCTTTCATTTGGCTGGACAGGTAGCACCAAGCACTGGCAGCGTCATGAAAGTCTTTCGCTCGTACTCGCAGGACTTTCTACCCCACTGGTACTTTCTGTACACACTATTGTATCGTTTGACTTTGCTACATCGGTTATTCCAGGCTGGCATACTACCATCTTCCCGCCATACTTTGTTGCGGGCGCTATCTTCTCCGGGTTCGCCATGGTGCAAACCCTTATGATTATTGTAAGAAAAGTGCTTAACCTGCAGGACTATATTACGCTGGAACACATTGAAGTGATGAACAAAGTAATTGTACTTACAGGTTCTATCGTAGGTGTTGCTTATCTTACAGAATTGTTTATGGCATGGTATAGCCAAAATGCTTATGAAGGTTATGCATTCTTCTACAGCCGCGCCAACCTGCTGAGCCCTTATGGCTGGAGCTATTGGGGTATGATGGCTTGTAACGTTATCAGCCCGCAGATATTCTGGTTTAAAAAACTTCGCCGTAATGTTACCGTTACCTTCTTTATGAGTGTAATTGTAAACGTAGGTATGTGGTTTGAACGTTTTGTAATTATCGTTACTTCTTTATATCGTGACTATTTACCAAGTAGCTGGAGCGTTTACTATAGCCCCACCATTTGGGAAATTGGCTTCTATCTCGGTACGTTTGGTTTATTCTTTACCTGCTTCTTCTTGTTCGCCAAGTGGTTCCCGGTAATTGCAGTAGCTGAAATCAAGCATATCCTGAAGAAGAGTGGTGAAAGTTGGAAGCAAGACCAGGATGTACTGGAGAAAAAGGAAGTAAATGAGTTTGAAGAAGTGATGCATCATTAGGAATAAAGAATAAAAAATAAAGAATAAGAAATAAAAAAGTGGGATAGGGTTGGATGTTTGAAGTTTGTTGTTCTGGAATTTGGAATTTGACTTTCTTCTGGAATTTGGAATTTGAATATTTGGAATTTACTTTATTGGAATTTATACCATTATTATGGACGTAAGAAAATTTGTAGTAGGCCTGTTTGATGACGAAAAAGTACTTTTTCCGGCGGTGAAAAAAGTGCGTAAAGCCGGCTTTAAAATCCACGATGTGTACACACCGTTTCCTGTACATGGTCTTGACCATGCAATGGGATTGCGTGAAACCAGCCTGCATACTGCCGGTTTTATTTACGGCATTACCGGTACCACCATTGCGCTTGGGTTTATGAGCTGGGTATTTACGAGTAGCTGGCCGCTAAATATTGGTGGTAAGCCAAACCTGCCGCTTCCTGCATTTATCCCTGTTACGTTCGAATTTACCGTATTGTGTGCTGCCGTAGGTATGGTGCTTACTTTTTGCTACCTGTGCCAGTTGGCGCCGTTTGTAAAAAAGCATCATTTTCACCTGCGCTCCACAGATGATAAATTTGTAATGGTTATTGAATGCACCAGTGCACTTACTGAAGCGGATGCAACGGCATTACTCAACCAGTTAGGTGCGCATGAAGTGCATACACAAGTAGCGGAGACAGGCTGGTGGCTGGGTACCTACGATAAACAACAGAAATTATACGATGAGTCGGACATTGTAATGTCTCATTAATTCAACACAGGATACAATATCATTTGCGTATTTTGAAAAATTACAAGATGACCAATAAATTAAGGATTGCGGGTATAGTAACGGGTGTGGCGCTTTTGGCTGCATGCAGCGAAGAAGTTAAGCGCACCCCGGGTAAGGTTTATATGCCCGATATGTCCTATAGCCGTGCTTATGAAACCTATGCCGACCATAGTAATCTTGATGCCAAGGGAATCAGCTATAATAATCAACCTGTAGCAGGAACCGTGGGTCGTAATCAGGATTATGTATACCATATTCCCAAAGATTCTGCCGGTTCAGAAACCATGTACAACGCATCAGTGTCAGTGCCCAATCCGGTTCAAATGCTAACTGATAAGGAAATGGAAGAAACCAAGCGTCTTTATTTGGTTAATTGTGGCATTTGCCATGGTACCAAGCTCGATGGAAATGGACCGCTATGGAAAGATGGAAGCGGCCCTTATCCTGCAAAGCCTGCAACGCTGAAGGGTGATGCCAAGTATGAAGACATGACTGAAGGAATGATGTTTTATAGTATTACCTATGGCCGCAACCTGATGGGTGCTTATGCTTCGCAGTTAACACCTAAACAGCGCTGGCAGGTTATCCATTATATAAAAGTGGAACAGGGTAAAAAAGGTAATGGCACTGAAATGGCTGCCAAGTCTGCGATGGCGAAGGCAAGCACCGATTCCGCTGCCGTAGCCGCAAAGTAATTTATAGCAAAAAGAATAACGTAAAACAGAGCAATCACCTGATAATATTCAATAGCATGGCTTCTTTTAATAATCAATATGTTCAACCCGCAGGAATGAAAAAATGGGGCATGGGGCTCACCGCCGTTGGTGTGCTTGCCTTATTGGCCGGGTTGATCTTTTTAGCTTTCAGCGATGATGAACATAGCAAAACACGTTTTTGGGCAGTATTACTGCATAACAGTGTTTATTTTCTGCTGGTGGTAAATGCCGCAATGTTTTTCCTATGTGCTACTACATTAGCATGGGCGGGTTGGACACAATCATTCCGCAGGGTGGTTGAAGCCATCAGTACGCTCGTTATCCCATTTGGTATTCTTGCCTTCATCGTATTAATGTGCCTTGTTTTTGGACATCAACATCATATTTATCATTGGGTTGATAAGGAACATGTAGCTGGCGATCCGATTTTATTGGGTAAAAGTGGTTTCTTAAATCCTACCTTCTTCACCATCTGGACGGTAATTACGATTGGTGGCTGGATTTTGCTGGGAAGAAACATGCGTAAAATAAGCGCGGAAGCAGATGACCAACCCATGGATACTGAATTTGCTAAAAAGTGGATTTTTAAGAACACCGTTCATGCAGCTTTTTACATTATTCTTTTTGCCCTTACGGTAGCATCTACCACACCATGGTTGTGGCTTATGAGTATAGATGCCCATTGGTATAGCACCATGTATAGTTGGTATACATTTGCCAGCACTTTTGTTGCAGGTATGTCATTGATTGCCCTTTTTGTAATTTACCTGAAAAATCAGGGATACCTTCCTTTTACTAGCGAAGAGCACCTGCACGATATTGGTAAGTTTATGTTTGCCTTTTCCGTATTCTGGACGTACCTTTTCTTTAGTCAGTATATGCTTATTTGGTATGCTAACATTCCGGAAGAAACTGAATATTTCAAAGCCCGTGTATGGGGAAACTATCGTGGTCTTTTCTTCCTTAACCTGGCACTTAATTTCCTGGCACCGTTGTTGATTTTTATGAAAAGGGGTGCGAAACGTAACTATACTATTGTGACATTTACCGCAATACTGATTATTTTCGGTCACTGGGTAGATATGTATTTACAGGTAATGCCCGGGCCATTGGGTGAACACGGAACTCTTGGTTGGTTTGAATTGGGAATTGCTACCGGGTATGTTGGTATGATTGTATTTTTAGTGGGTCGTGCATTGGAAAAAGCGCCGTTGGTTCCTATGCATCATCCTTTCCTGAAAGAAAGTGTAATTCACCAGGTATAAATTTTCGATACGGATTTTTATCACCGCGGATGTTGATAATTTGGTAAATATTGCGCTCCATTATGTTAATGCAAGGATTATGGGAGCAAAAGATTGAACAAGAATTGTGAGTACTAACGGATTGAAATTAATTTTGAACTTCAATAATAGCTAATTATGAATATTTGGATGCTGTTGCTGGTGGTAGCTATGATCTTCCTGGTTATTTTTCAAATAGCCAAGGCAAGTGAGTATGTAAGTGTACTGCGCGGTGAAAAGAAATCGCGGGAACAGGCAAATCGTATTAATGCTGCCCTGATGGTCGTATTTTTAGTATTGGGACTAGTGGGTGCCTGGTATTGCAATAAATTGCTTTATAAGGAAACGCTTTTCCCACAAGGGTCGGCTTCCATTGAAGGCGAGAAAATTGACAGCATGTTCATGTGGACGCTGTTTTTTACCGGTGTAATTTTTGTTGCTACCCAAATAGCACTTTTTTGGTTTTCGTTTAAATACCAGGAAAGGGAAGGCCAAAAAGCTTTGTTCTTTGCACACAGCAATAAATTAGAAGCCATTTGGACTATCGTTCCTGCCATTGTGCTTACGTTTTTGGTAGTTCTCGGTCTGCGCCACTGGTTTAAAATCACCGGCGATCCTCCTAAAGGTTCCATGGTGGTAGAAATTACCGGGCAGCAATTTGGCTGGTTGTATCGCTACCCGGGTAATGATGGTATTTTGGGAAAAAAGAATTATAAACTGATCAGCGGTAAAGAAAGTAACCCACTGGGTCAGGATTGGCAGGACAAGGCAAATTATGATGATGTAATGCCTACCAATATGTTCCTGGTAAAGGGTAAGCCTGTTAAATTGGTGATTAATAGCAAGGATGTAATACATGATGTGGGTTTGCCACACTTCCGTATGAAAATGGATGCTGTTCCCGGCATTCCAACTACGCTATGGTTCACGCCGAAATGGACAACTGAAGAAATGCGCACAAGGCTCAACAAACCAGAGTTTGAATATGAAATTGTGTGCGATCAGCTTTGTGGTGCAAACCATTATGCCATGCGCGGTGTAATTAAAGTAGTTACGCAGGAAGAATTTGATGTAGAGATGGCAAAAACAAAGCCAAACTATTATGCCGCTTTCCCTGATAAGGATCCGGCGGCTGCAAAACCTGCGGTTGCTGATTCTGCTGCAACTACAGCTGCTACGGTAGCTGTTGTAAGTACGCCAGCCAAACCGGCACTTTAAAAATTTGAAAACAAAATTGCGGTATCGTCCGTTTTAGGAATTAATAAGCATATCCGAATAAGCAATGAGTCAGGAAGCAACTTTTCAACCACAGGCCGTTACCCCGGCGCATGATGCACACCATGATGAACATCATGGTCACCATCACGAAGAAAGTTTTGTGAGCAAGTATATATTTAGTCAGGATCACAAAACCATTAGCAAACAGTTTTTGATTACCGGTATTACCTGGGCAATTATTGGCGGTTTGTTTTCTGTGTTTTTCCGTTTACAGCTAGGTTATCCCGATTCTACATTTCCCTGGTTGGAAGATATTTTAGGTCGTTGGGCCGAAGGTGGTCGTATTAAACCTGAATTTTATTATGCGCTTGTTACTATGCACGGTACGGTTCTCGTATTCTTTGTATTAACAGCCGGGTTAAGTGGTACATTTAGTAACCTGCTTATTCCACTGCAGATTGGTGCGCGCGATATGGCTAGTCCATTGCTAAATATGCTTAGCTATTGGTTCTTTTTCCTTGCAAGCGTAATCATGCTTTCATCTTTGTTTATCCAAACCGGACCTTTTAGTGGCGGCTGGACGGCCTATCCTCCTTTGAGTGCATTGGGCGAAGCTTCTCCTGGTAGTAAACTGGGTGTTGATCTTTGGATATCAAGTATGGCAATGTTTGTGGTAAGTTCATTACTTGGTGGACTTAATTACATAGCTACTGTATTAAATATGCGTACCAAGGGTATGACAATGACGCGTTTGCCACTTACCATTTGGGCATTCTTTTTTACTGCTGTACTCGGCGTATTAAGCTTCCCGGTTTTATTCAGCGGTTTCATTCTGTTGTTGTTCGACCGTAACCTGGGTACAAGCTTCTACCTTAGTGAAATCTATTTACAGAGCACACAAACTGCCCTGCCAAATGAAGGTGGTTCTGCCATTCTTTATCAGCACTTGTTCTGGTTCCTTGGTCACCCCGAAGTGTATATCATTCTACTGCCTGCAATGGGCATGGCTTCTGAAATATTAGCTACCAATTCACGTAAACCCATCTTCGGGTATATGGCAATGGTGGGTTCGTTATTTGCTATTACCATTCTCGCATTCCTGGTTTGGGCGCACCACATGTTTGTAACGGGTCTTAATCCTTTCCTTGGCGCGTTCTTCGTATTATTAACCTTACTAATTGCAGTGCCATCTGCCATTAAGGTGTTTAACTGGCTTACAACATTATGGCGTGGAAATATCAGGTTTACACCGGCAATGCTTTTTGCTATTGGTTTTGTAAGTCTCTTTATCAGCGGTGGTCTTACCGGTATTTTCCTGGGCAACTCTGCACTTGATATTCACCTGCATGATAGCTATTTTGTAATTGCCCACTTTCACATTGTAATGGGTGTGGCAAGCTTCTTTGGCATGTTTGCGGGCGTATATCACTGGTATCCAAAAATGTTTGGTCGTTATTTGAATAACACATTGGGCTACATTCACTTCTGGGGTACGCTGGCGTGCGCTTATATGATTTTCTGGCCAATGCACTATACGGGTCTTGCCGGTATGCCACGTCGTTATTACGACTTTAGCCAATGGGAAAGTTTCAAACAATTTGGTAGCCTCAATGAATTTATTACTATTGTAAGTATTATCAGCTTTGCATTGCAATTGTTGTTTGTTTTCAACTTCTTCTACAGCATTTTTTATGGCCGCAGGTTGCAAACGCCAAACCCATGGAATAGTACAACGCTTGAATGGACTACACCAATCAAAACAGGGCATGGCAACTGGCCTGGCGATATTCCTGAAGTTCACCGTTGGGCTTATGATTACGGTAAAGATGGTGTAGACTTCATCCCGCAAACAGTTCCGGTGGGTGAACATGAGTCACAGAATCATTAATCATGTAATGTTGTCTTATACAAATCAAAAAATCCTGTCTTCGGACAGGATTTTTTGATTAATGAATTTCTAAGAATGATTTATTTTCTTGTGGTCAGCAAAGAATTGATTCAGATTGTTTGTTATTCATTTAAGCATGCTCTAATAAAAATTGTGGATCAGCATCGAGTATTTTGTGGAGTCCTTTCAAAAAGGAAACATCTGCTTTTCTTTTGCCCGAAAGGATTTCCGATACTTTTGATTTTGGAATACCCATAGCATCTGCTAATGAAGATTGTGACATTTTGTGCTCAAAAAGTGCCCGATCAACCCATTCTGATATGGTTTCAGGTTCTTTTCTCAAGCCTGAAAACATAATTTCATCTTCATATTTTTCAGCGGATATTGTCATTTCTGATAATAAAGCCAACTCTTCAGGTGAAAGTGCTTGTTCCCCCTTATTCATCATCTCATAAATCTTCACCATGGTTTCATGGTAATGTTTCCGGGATTTAATAAAATATGGCATTGTTTATTAATTTTTAAATTTTATGGTTGATGCATTAACCTGGTTATATTCACTATGCGTTCCAACAAACAAAATGAAAACAGTTCTTACACTAAATATTATAAGTGCAATTAAGCGGTATTGATTTCCTTTTATATCAAAAACATAGCGATCATTTCCAACACTATCAGTTGTATTAAATGTTGTCTTTATTTCCGCAAAATGTTTCCAATCTGATTTTTTTGTTTTCTCATACCAATCATTGATAGCATTCTCAGCATCCGGATGTTGATGAATAAAGGCTTTTAATATAGATTTAGAGATTACTACCATTTGAATGGACTATGATAAAAATAGAAAAAAGTTCTGATTTATAGAAATTAATTCTAATCAAATTGTGATCCATCCAATAAGACTTTTGGTTTAAGGTTGTATTTTTTTTAGTTTGGGTATAGGTTTATTGTATTTGTCAATAAAAACCGCAGAATAAATTTGAATTATACATGTTATTCTTCTCAAACAGTACCGTAAGGGTTTCCTATTTAAAAGAATTTCAAAAATGTTGATGTTGGAAACCAGCGTATTTTATAAGCGAAGATGCTGTTTCAATTAATAAACAGCATTAAGCTTGATATCAAAAACAAGAATCGAATTTGCAGGAATACTTCCGTTAGCAGCCGGGCCATAAGCAAGACTGGGCGGTAAATACAAGGTCATAGATCCGCCTGGTTTTAATAAGGGAATTCCTTCCTGCCAGCCTATAATTAACTGAGAAAGATTAAAAGATACATTGGTGCCTGCATCGAACTGGGTTCCGTTGGTGAGTTTGCCGGTGTAGTTAACCGATACACCCGAACATGCCGTAGGGTTATTTCCGGTTCCGGGTACGGTGATGGTATAAAAAAAGCCCCTTGCATCTTCAGTGGCCGTTATGCCGTTGCTGGTTATATAGGTCCTTAAAGTGGCTATTTCAGCATCCGGGGCTTTAATGGTTACTTCGGGACAGCTATCATCTTTTTTACAGGATATTACAAAAACGGGCAATAATAAAGCCCAGAAAAGTTTCTTCATTCAAAGATTTTTAGGCGGCAATATTAGTCTTTGTAGTTATTCTTTATTGTGAAAGAAATGAAAATGTATCGTTTATATACCCTGTAAGCACAAAAAAAGAAGCTTATCCGATATGATTTTTTTTGCTTAAATAGGTTAGCCCTTCAATGGCGCTTACCTTTGCGCTTCTAAAAAAAATGGCGCATGCGTTGCGTCCGGTTTTCATGTCTACAAACGACTCCACAATAAAGCGATCAGGCTTTTCAGCCAAACTCAGGGATTACAAAGAACTGGTAAAGTTTACTTTAAACATAACCGTTGTGTTTAGCAGCGTAATGGCTTATATGCTCGTTCCCAATATTGAATTCAACCTGAAAATGTTGATTTTACTGGGTCTTGGGGGCTTTTTGGTTACCGGCAGCGCTAATACGATCAACCAGATTTATGAAAAGGAATCGGATGCTTTAATGAAGCGTACGGGCAGCCGTCCTATTGCCGCAGGCAGAATGGGATTAACGGAAGCATGGGCATTTGCCATTCTTTCACTGTTACTCGGAGTGTTTATCATGTGGCAGTATTTTAATATGGAATCGGCACTGCTTTCATTACTCAGTTGGTTTTTATATAGTTTTATTTATACACCGCTAAAAAAGGTAAGTGCTATTTCTGTTTTAATTGGTGCTTTCCCCGGTGCTTTTCCTTGTCTTATTGGCTGGGTAGCCGGTTCGGATAGCTTTTCCATGGGTGGTTGGGTATTATTTGCCATTCAGTTTATCTGGCAGTTCCCGCATTTTTGGGCCATTGCCTGGGTGGCGCACCGCGATTACGATAAAGCGGGTTTTAAATTACTACCCAACCAAAATGAACCTACCCGAAATACCGCTTTGCAGGCTGTTGGCTATTCACTGCTGATGGTGCCATTGGGTTTTATGCCTTATTACACAGGTATCAGCGGGCAATACAGTATGTGGTTTTTACTGGCAGCCAATGTGGCTATGATTATTCAATGCATAAGGTTATACAGGGAAATGGACGTAAAAGCAGCCCGAAGGGTAATGTTCAGCTCTTATATTTATCTTCCTGTTGTTTTAATTTCTTTACTGGCCGATAAGATACCCTCGTGAACAATTTTTAATAAGAACTATTAATATATATGATGATGACTGAGCAGAAGGGAAGAATTCACCCCTACAAATTTACCCTTTGGGTAGCCATGGGAAGTATTGTAATGATGTTTGCAGGGTTTACGAGCGCCTATATTGTTAAGCGTAGCCAAACCAACTGGCAGGGCTTTGATCTTCCTGTAATCTTTATGTACAGTACTGTTATCATTCTGCTGAGCAGTGTAACCATGCAATTGGCCGTTCGCAAGTTTAAGGAAAGGCGGATGGATGTTTACCGCAGGATGATGCTTATTACTGCTTTATTAGGCATTGGGTTTATTATTATGCAATGGTTAGGTTTTGGTATGCTTGCCGATCGGGGCATTAAACTTGTGGGATCCGGCAGCAATGTGGCCGGCTCTTTTCTGGCAGTTATAGCTGGGGTGCATATGGCACACGTTCTTGGTGGTGTAATTGCACTATTATGGATGCTTAAGCGTGCATTTAGCGGCAAAAGCCGCACCTACAGCCCGGTTGGGGTAGAAGTGGCAGCAACCTATTGGCATTTTGTGGATGTACTCTGGATATACCTTTTTGTATTTCTAACCCTGGTTTCGTAATTTCTTCAAAAGAAAAGCCCTTTTACAAGTTTCAATCAGGCTTTAAACAGCGAATTATTTTCCATCCTTTAAGTGTCTAAAAAATGTTTTTTACATTTCTGTGACTTTTAAAGCGGTGACGCTTATTTTTGCCCCACTTTTACCAAGCTAATCATTTTTCAGTAAACGATATATGGCAACAGCAGCAATACCGGCAGGCACCAAATGGTGGGGTGGGGGAAAGAGCCCTTTCAATCTTAGTTACGGGAAACTAATGATGTGGTATTTCCTGATGAGTGACGCATTTACTTTTGGCGCGTTCCTTATCAGTTACGGTACCATACGTTTCAGTGCCAACTATTGGCCCGATCCTAACCATGTCTTTAATGCCTTCCCAGGAATGGGGCATGCCAACCTCCCTTTGGCATTTGTAAGTCTCATGACTTTTATCCTCATCATTAGCTCCGTAACAATGGTTCTGGCGGTGCATGAAGGTCACAAGATGAATCGCAAGGGTGTAGAAAAATATATGTTTTGGACCATTATTGGCGGCGTTGCTTTCCTTGCCTGTCAGGCATGGGAATGGACCCACCTTATCACCGGCGATAACCATGTATTATTGAATGGTGAAGTAGTTCCGCTTGGAACAACTGTTACTATGAATCCATGGGGTCCCGAAGTTCCTGGGCTTATGCATGATGGCCATGCGGTCACCCTGCCTGGTCCTGTTGCCTTTGGTGGCTTCTTTTATGGCATAACCGGTTTCCATGGTTTTCATGTACTCAGCGGAGTGGCTATTAATATTATTATGTATATCAAAACCAAGCTTGGTCACTTTGATCAGCGCGGTCATTACGAGATGATTGAAAAAGCAGGATTGTATTGGCACTTTGTAGATCTCGTTTGGGTATTTGTTTTCCTTTGTTTCTATCTTATCTAAAAAAGATTCTTTAGCTTAAAGTTTTTGTTAAAGAAGATTTGACATTTACATATTAAATCTACCATCTAAAATATTCAATAAATATGTCTCACCAACTTGCATCGGATGAAATAAGTTTTGGCTCACAGCATGACGATAGTGCATTTTATGCCATGGTAAAAAAAGTAACCATTATTCTTTCTGTAATTACGGTTATAGAATTATGCATGGGTCTGCTTATTTATAAAATTGGGGAAGGCAGCAGCGGTTCCATTTTGTTAATCAAGGGCGTTGTAACCATCTTATCGCTGGCAAAAGCATTTTACATTACTTCGTACTTTATGCACCTGGGTGATGAAATACGCAATATGATTATGACAATTGTAGTGCCTTTGATCCTGTTTGTATGGTTTATTGCAGCTTTTTTAATTGATGGTAACAGTTGGAAAAACCTTCGTAATACGCAGGCAGGTAGCCGCCCGGCAGAAACAGAGCAAACAGCCCCTGCACCCGCAGTGCCACAAGGAGCAGAAAAGTAAACTATTAATATTTTGAATAAAGAAAGCCATCTCCTGAAAAAGGGGTGGCTTTTTTAATTGTCAATCTTTTGCCATAAAGGGATTCTAATAGGGGCAATTGCCACCGCGGTACGTTACTTTTGCACAACTTTTTTTTGAATGCAAAACACAAGACAGTTCATGTTTGTATTACTACATTATCTAACTGTATGTGTGCATATAAAATGGGAAAGGTTCTTAGTTTATGAATAAAACCGCTTGGATTGGCTTGGGTGTAGCATTGTTTTTACCGCTGGTAAGTTATTGGCTGGTAAAAGGGTTAGGTTCCGATGCAGCACAGATGCCCCGACATTATTTTGCTGATTCGGTAGTGGAGCGTACCATTGATGGAAAAACTTCTTTTGATACGATTTGGCACAAAATACCCAATTTCAAACTTACAGATCACTTGGGTGAAACCGTAACAGGTAATGATATGGAAGGCCGTATTTGGGTGGTGAATACATTCTTCACACGCTGCCCCAACATTTGCCCCGGGCTTACACGCAATATCAAAAAAATGCAGGCGAGTTTTGAAAATCCCAAACGTAAAAGGTTTGGGGATACTTCAATTGTGTATTTTCTTTCGATGAGCGTAGATCCGGCTCGCGACAGTGTTCCGGCACTTAAGCGTTGGGCCGATCGTTTTCATGTAAACAGCGATAGTTGGCGTTTATTAACGGGTCCCAAAAAGGAAATTTACGATTTGCTCCTGAATGATTTCAGACTATCAGCACAAGATGGCGAAGGGATCGACAGCAATTTTATACATACCGAGAAGATAATGCTGATTGATCGTAATATGATAGTACGCGGTTATTACAACGGTCTCGATAGTGCTGATATGGCGGACCTGGCAAAAGATATTGGACGCCTTTACCTGGAAAAGGACCGGAAAAAACCATCCATTTTTCGACAATATATTCCAATTCTTCCCGTGTTAGCGCTGGTGCCGCTTATTATTTTCGCAGGCATGTGGTGGTTAAACAGATCGAGGAAAAGTCTTGAGAAATAACGAATAAGAAATAAATAATAAGTAATAAAAAAGTTGAATACACGGTACTCTGAAAATTTTGGGTGAATCTCAAATCCCGAATTTCAAATCTCAAATTTTAAATCTCAAAAAAAAATGCTTTCTCCTGGCCTGCAAAAAAATGATAAACAAGCCCGACTGCTCATTGGTGTTTTTTCCTTTGTAGTATTTACGGCAGTAGTTGTATTAGGCCGTGTAAAGCTGGATGTTGACCTTGGATTTGACATTCACATTTTCGCGAAAATGAATGCGGTGATTAATACGGTAATCGCGGTTTTATTGGTCGCAGCTTTGTTAGCTGTAAAGAATGGTAAGTATTTACTGCACAAACAAATAATGATGGGTGCGTTGGTGCTAAGTGTTTTATTTCTCGTTTCCTATATTGCTCACCATCTGCTTTCGGGTAGTACTGAGTTTGGTGGCGAAGGTGCTATTCGTACGGTTTATTACATTATACTCATTACGCATATCTTTCTCGCCGCTATTATCCTACCCTTTATTCTTTTCACTGCTTATCGTGGGTTAACGGCAGAGTATGCAGCGCATAAAAAGCTGGCAAGAATTACCTGGCCTTTGTGGTTTTATGTGGCGGTTACAGGCCCTGTGGTGTACCTGATGATTAGTCCTTATTACACCTGATTTTTTATAATGCAAGTTCAATATTCGGGTCCCAGTAAAGCGTTTTAAAATCTACAACAGTATCATCTTTTACTTTCACGCCATCTGCTTCCAATAATTCCTGCATGCGGGTAGGGCTTCCAAAATGTGCCTTGCCGCTTAGCATACCGTTTCGGTTTACCACGCGTTGCGCGGGTACATCTTCAAGCGTGTGCGCCGCATTCATAGCCCATCCTACCATCCTCGCGCTCATACGGGTTCCAAGATATTGTGCAATGGCGCCATAGGTAGTTACCCTGCCATTGGGTACTTGCCGCACAACATCCCAAACATCTTCAAAAAAGCTTTGACCGGATGTTGCATTTGATGTTTCAGCGATGGTTGGTTTCTTCTTTTTCATGGCTTGGTGCGAATGTAAATTTCTTTTCTTACAAGGAAAGTAACCAAACTTAAGTTCTGAAAAGATACTGGATAATCCGTTTAAGGATTTATACTTCCTATTAAGAATTAGGTTATGATTTACTTATTAAACTTCCTACATTTACGCATCAGGAAAATTAATTTTTATGCCAACCTACAATCTTTCCATAAACGGTAAAACCTATACTGTGGAAGCCGAAGCCAATACGCCACTTTTATGGGTATTGCGTGATAATATTGGATTAACCGGCACCAAATATGGCTGTGGTATTGCGCAGTGCGGTGCCTGTACGGTTCACTTCAATGGATCGCCGGTTCGCTCCTGTGCAGTGGTGGTTTCCGCCGCGGCACGAGCAAAAATTACTACCATCGAAGGGCTTTCTCCCGATAGTACCCATGCTGTACAAAAAGCATGGATTGAAGAACAGGTGCCGCAATGTGGTTTTTGCCAGAGCGGGCAAATAATGGCTGCATCTTCTTTGTTACGTACCAATCCCAACCCCAGTGATGATGATATTGCCATTGCCATGCAGGGTATAATTTGCCGTTGTGGCACCTATACCCGCATACAAAAAGCTATTAAACGTGCAGCTAACATAATGGCTGAAACCAAATAAAACCACCTAAAAAATAGGACTATGCAAACTGCATCGGAACAAAATAAGTTAAGCCGCCGCCGCTTTGTAAGACTAAGCGGGCTTACTACCGCAGCGCTTACGGTAGGTTATTATTTCAAAGCCTTTGGCAGCGATTCGGTTGCCGAAATATTAACCGGCGAAAATGCCGAAGCCATGGGCATTGAATTGACCGCATGGATTTCCATCGATAAAAATGGTTCCATCGTTTTATACAACCACCGTGCCGAAATGGGGCAGGGTTCCTTTCAATCGATACCGCAAATAATTGCCGAAGAGCTGGAAGTGGACCTGAATAAGGTTAGGATAGAATTTGCCCGGGGTGCACAGGGAAAATATGGCAGTCAGATTACAGGTGGAAGTTCCAGCATACGTGGCGCTTACCAGCAGTTATTGAAAACGGGTGCAACCGCCCGCGAAATGCTGATAGAAGCCGCAGCCAATCGCTGGAAAGTGGCCAAAACCGAATGCTATGCCGAAAATGCACAGGTAATTCATAAGCCTTCGGGCAAAAAATTAGGTTATGGCGAATTGGTAGAAGATGCTGTAAAGCTTACTCCGCCAAAGGAAGTGAAACTAAAAGACCGCAAGGATTATAAACTGATTGGAAAGCCTTTACCGAGGCAGGATACACCTTCCAAAGTAAACGGTTCTGCCATATTTGGACAAGATGTAATGAAACCCGGCATGCTGATAGCTATGGTAGAACGCAATCCGCGGTTTCATGGAAAAGTAAAAAGCTTTGATCCGGCGGCGGCACTGGCTGTACCCGGTGTAAAGCATGTTTTCAAGGTAAAAATGCCGGTATTTGCCTTTGAGCGCGAAGGTGTGGCGGTAGTAGCTACCAATACCTGGGCATGCATACAGGCACGAAAAGTGCTGAAAATAGAATGGGACGACTCCGGCTTTGCTCATATGAGTACAAATGACCTTTACAAATTAATGAAGGCCGACCTGGATAAAGAAGGCAATAAAGTAAAAACTGCCGGCGACTTTACTGCGGCATGGAGTGGAGCAGGTAACAAAGTGGAAGCAGAATACAGCACGCCGTATGAATCGCATAGCTGTATGGAACCTATGTGCTGCGCGGCACACTGGCAGGGCGATAAGGTTCAAATTTGGGGACCTATTCAAGGGCCCGATTGGGTGCAAAGCGATGTGGCTACCACTTTTGGCCTAAAACCAGAAAACGTTGAAGTAAACATGACCTTTCTGGGCGGTGGTTTTGGCCGCAAGGCTTTTATGGATTATACCACCGAAGCTGTCGCCATTTCGAAGGAAATTAAAGCGCCGGTAAAAGTAATCTGGACCCGTGAAGATGATATGACACAGGGGCCATTTCGCCCGGGTGCCATGTACAAGATGAACGCAGTGCTAAAGGATGGAAAAATAGCTGCCTTTCGTACCCGTTTTGCCGGACAAAATATGGAGTTGCAGAATGTTAGAAAATTTAATAAGGATAAGGCAAACAGTGATATGACAGAAGGTTTGGTGGACAATTACCTGGAATCCATTCCGAATTACCATTTTTCCGATGTGCCCACCGAAACACCCATTCCCGTGATGTGGTGGCGTTCGGTTTACAGCAGTACCAATGTATTTGCCTACGAAAGTTTTATAGACGAAATGGCCATGGCTGCGGGTAAGGATCCTTTGGCTTTCCGTAAAGAACACCTGAAATCGGATAGGGTAAAAAAGATGCTGGATAAACTTGCTGAAGTGAGCGGATGGAACAACCGCAAAAAAGGAGAAGGGTACGGTTTAGCGATTACCTTTTGCTTTGGCAGCTATGCCGGCCATGTAATAAAAGTGAGTAAAAAAGATGGCGGGGGTGTAAAAATTGAAAAGATAAATGTGGTGATGGATTGCGGCTGGTACGTTAACCCGGATATCATAAAGGCACAGGTAGAAGGCAGTGTGCAGATGGCCTATGGAGCGGCGGTATTGCACCAATCTACTTTTAGCGATGGTAAAGCTGTAGAAAAAAACTTCAATGAATACAGCATGCCATTGCTTGGTGATGTAACCAACATTGAAGTAGCCATTATGGAAAATGATGAAGCTGCAGGTGGTGTAGGTGAGCCGGGGTTGCCTCCTTTTGCGCCCGCATTGGCCAATGCCATATTTGACCTTACCGGCAAAAGGATGCGTACGCTTCCTTTTAGCATTGATGGAATATGATGTGAGAAATTCCAATGTTCAAATTTCAGGGTAAAAATTCCAGTATTCAAATTCCAAATTCCAGGGTAAAAATTCCAGTATTCAAATTCCAAATTCCAAATGCATGATGAAGCTTTTGGAATTTGGAATTTCTTTATTTGGAATTTTTCTCCTTTAGTATTTCACTTCTCCTTGGCTCAGGAACAGCATCATAATCAAATGGACAATGCCTGCAACCATTACCACAACAATAGCCGCGGTCTGCATGATAGGCCTCGGTGAGTACAATGTACCCATCTTCATTATAGTAATAATCAATCCCCTCCGTCAGTTTCTGTTTCAACAACCCAATTTTTTAACTGTTCATCAATCAATGACAGCGGTGCGTCAGGAAGGCTGAATTGCAAGTAAAATATTTTGCCACTTTGGGCAATATCAAGCCCTTCGTAGTGGGTTTTTATCTGCAATAATTCAGGTTCGGTAGCCTGCACATACACGTTGTCGTAGTCTTTAACTAACAGGCAGCCATAAAGTTCAATTACTTTTTTTGTAAATATGTAAAGAACGGGGGAATCGGTTTTTAAATGGATGGGACTTCCCGGTTGTAAAAATTGCTGGTATTTACGCAAAAACTTAGGATGTGTCAGCCGTTTTTTGGCCTTGCTGATCCGCAATTGCGGATCAGGAAAAGTGAGCCAGATTTCACTTACTTCACCGGGTACAAAATAGGTTTCTATAGCATCAATTTGTGCACGCATAAAACCCACATTGGGTAGGGGTTCTTCCAATGCTTTTTTGGCACCAATGTATAGGCGGTTTCCTTTAATATCGATACCTAAAAAATTACGTTCGGGGTGCATGCGCCCAAGCCCTACGGAGTATTCGCCCTTGCCACAGGCGAGTTCCAGCGTAAGGGGTTGTGGTTTTGCATAAAAACCATCCCACTTGCCAGCCATGCCTTCGGGGTGTTGCAGTACATTCGTAAAAGTCTTGATTGCCGCAAAGCGGATGAGTTTCTTTTGGCCCATGAGCGGGCAAAGGTAATGGCAAAATCTTCGCTAAAGGGCGGGTTAATGTTTACAGCTATTTTTAACTTCGGATTGCTGGTATCCTGGGAAGTGGTAGCATGGAATATCTTCTTTTCTTTTCGAATCATTTTTCACTCAATTTTCTTTATGCTAACGCACTCCGATTTACCTATATTTATTTTTTATTAAATGATATTGGTACAATGGATGTGAAAAATGATGTGAAATTTCAAACCCGGGTTCTTTCCCTGCTTTGCTTTTTGCTGGCAATCATGGCTTTCTTTTCACCCATTTGGCCCGGTGCCGAAGTTGCCTCACATATTGGTGCCTTAACCGTTTGGGCAGGGCTTATTGAAATATACCATGGTTTTCGTCGCAATACGCTGCCTTCAAGGCGAACCGCCATGTTTAGCGGGGCATTCAGTATTCTTTTTGGCGCTATTCTTATTAATGCCAAATTGTTGATTACCGATTCTCTGCAATACATAATAGCCTTTATTTTTTTAGTAGAATCCATTCGCTATTTCAAAAATCACTGGCGTAATAAAAAGCCGGGTAGAAAAGTTACTTTCGATTTGCTGGCAGGAATTGGCAATCTTATCCTGGTTGGCGCTATATTCTTTTTTACAGGAAAGGGTATTCAATGGTTACTTGCAACCATCATGGGCTTCCGTATAATAGGCATTGGATTAAGCCTGCTGGTTGCAAAAATTGGCACACTTAGCGAAGTAAGTGAAGATATCATTCGCGAAATGGGGCTGGATAGTATTGAGCAAATGCCGGCATTGGCGCAAGCAATTGAAGATGACGAAGCTACCCGTGCGCCTTATGACCGGCAATGGATTTTCCGTTTTTTATTCCTTTTATTTTTTATTCATCTTGGTCGTATGGGGCTCGACCGGAGCGCCATTGGAATTCTTTCTCCTTTGGTGGCATTAATTGGCGATGTAGTGGTTGCATTCATTATTTCTTTTGGCATTATCTGGCCATTCCGGCTGAGTTTTAAAAAAGCTTCCGGTTGGATAGATAATAATTTATGGGCATGGGTATTAAAACCTGTTGAAAGAAAAGGGTTATTAAAAGGGTTGGAAAAATCGGTACAAATGCTGCTCACCCGAAGAATGCGTACGGCCATTCAATTTCGAAAAGCGGGCTATTCTTTTCGTACCGCTTTACGCACCGGGCTTCGTATGGGTTTGCCATGGTCGGCGTTAATTGCAGCCATTATGCCGGTATTGGGTATGAGCTGGTATTTTGATACCGAAAACTGGGCTTCGGGCATTTGGGATCGGTGGGCAGCCGTTCGTACCGATGAATGGCGGATGGCCATGATTGAAGTATCGGGTGAAAACCTGGCTGACCCCAATGCATTTGCCATTCCTCAACAAGGACTTTCCGATACGGCCGATTTTTCCTTTGTGGTGGTTGGCGATCCCGGTGAAGGAGATGCGTCACAATTGGTGTTGAAAGATCAGATACTTAAAGTAACCAACAAACCCGATGTGCGGTTCCTGCTCATCAGTAGTGATATTGTGTATCCTTCCGGTGCGCTTAAGGATTATGAAAAGAAATTTTGGATGCCATTTAAGGGGGTGGAAAAACCTGTTTACGCCATTCCCGGCAACCATGATTGGTACGATGCTTTGGATGGATTTACCGCTACTTTTTTTGAGCCAACTGCAGCAAGGAAAGCCATGCATGCGCGCATTCAGGCCGATCTGGAAATTTCTTCCACCACCGATCGTAAGATTGATGAAATGATAGCGAAAACCGAAAAATGGCGGACCGAATATGGCGTGCCTACCGGTTTTCAAAAAGCACCGTTTTTCCAGGTAAGTAACGGCAATTTTGTACTCATTACCCTCGAAACAGGCATCGAAAGGCAAATAGACACGTTGCAAATGACCTGGTTGCAAAATGTACTCGAAGCATCTAAAGAAAAATTTGTGATGGTTATTTTAGGCCATCCGTTTTATGCCATTGGGGAATACCAGGGTAGTCTTAATCCAAAGTTTGAAGCCCTGCACCAACTGCTGCGCCGGTACAAAGTACCTTTGGTAATGGCCGGCGATACCCACGACCTTGAGTACTATATTGAAACGGCAAAAAATGGCGACGGACATACCATGCACCATTTTGTAAATGGCGGCGGCGGTGCCTATTTAAGTATTGGCGCTGCTATGGCCGATACTTCAAAAATACCTACCAAAGATTTCGCATTTTACCCGGCACACGATCCGTTGGTAAAAAAGATAGACGACCTTACTGCCTGGTACAAATACCCGGCCTGGTGGTACACCAAAAAGTTTAATGGCTGGCCTGTGGCACCTGAATGGCTTTCTGCAGCTTTCGATTACAACGAATCGCCATTTTTTCAAAGCTTTTTGGAGATAAAAGTAGAGCGCAGCCAAAAACGTTTGCGGCTGATACCGTATAGCAACAAAGGGCGGCTTCGTTGGAGCGATATTACTGCAACGCCTTTATTGGGAAATAATGCATTGAAACCGGTGGAATTTGTGGAATGGGTGGTGCCAATGCGGAATTAATCTGTAAAATTTCACTTTCAAGTTTAATCAAAACTCTGATTTCTTGTAGCGGCAAGTTTCAGTAACCTGTCGTATTGCTCCGGCGTAAGGTCGTTGTAAAAAAAGTAAATAGGGTCAAGTGGATTATCATTCTTGTGTACTTCGTAATGAAGGTGTGGCCCGGTGCTTTTGCCGGTGTTACCCACCCATCCAATTACTTCACCACGTTTTACTTTTTGTCCCACCCTTGCTTTTATACGTACCATATGCGCGTAAAGCGTTTCGTATCCAAAGCCATGGTTAATTACCACATGGTTTCCATAACCACCATTGTTGAACCCCGAAGTTTTTACCGTACCATCGGCGGTGGCATAAATGGGTGTTCCGGTATTGGCCGTAAAATCAAGCCCGGCATGCATTTTCGGGATTTTATACACCGGGTCAATGCGGTAGCCAAAGCCAGATGCAACTCTTTCAAGCTGCTTATTGCTTACCGGTTGTATGGCCGGAATGGCTGCGAGCAGGTCTTCCTTTCTATTTATCAGTTCAGTTATTTTATCGAAAGATTTTTGTTGATAGTTTACCCGGTTGTGCAGCCGGTTGAGGGATTCGGTTGCCGATACAATCAATTGATCCTGGCTCATGCCCCCAATTTTTTTCAATTCTTCCAGTTTTTCAATCATTTTGGCGCGCGCACTGTCGGGGATAGGATTGCTTTCAAAAATGGAACGGTACACTTCATTATCCCGGTTTTCCAGTGCTGCCATGCGTTTTTCCAGGTCGTTGATTTCAGCATTCAGCACTTTGTAGGAATATTTCAGGTTGGCATTTTCCTGGGTTAGCGCACGTTCCGCCGCACTGGGGAAATAGCGTTGGGCAAGGGTAATGATAATATAAGAAGTAAAAAGGGTAGCAGCAATAAACCCAAAAATACGCAACAGGTTTACCCGTAACGGTGTTACGAGTTTTTCATACCGCAGGGTATGCGTGTTGTAGAAATATTTTATTTTTTTCAAAAATGCTTTTTTAAATCCATTCCTTTTTCACTAACAAGACCCTTATCATTAATGTTTTAGTGGTATGGTTTAAATTAAGCCGCGTAACAAAGTCCAATGCAATTGTCATTTGGTTACCTTTGCACCCCGCAAATAAAGGGTAAATGTAATTTTTACCCAACATTAAAATCATGATTAACGCCCAAACAGGGGAATAATTTTATAAATAATGACTGCTTCAGCTATCCGACAGGCTTTTCTCGACTTTTTTGCTTCCAAGGCCCACCAAATTGTACCAAGTGCTCCCGTTGTGGTAAAAAACGATCCTACGCTCATGTTTACCAACGCGGGCATGAACCAGTTTAAGGATTATTTTCTGGGCACTAAAAACCCACCTAACCCACGAATAGCAGATACACAAAAATGTTTGCGCGTAAGCGGTAAGCATAACGACCTCGAAGAAGTTGGTGTGGATCACTATCACCATACCTTGTTCGAAATGCTGGGGAACTGGAGCTTTGGCGACTACTTTAAGGCAGAAGCCATTGCCTGGAGTTGGGAATTGCTTACGGAAGTGCTGAAGATTCCCAAAGATCGTTTATATGTGACAGTTTTTGAAGGGGATGCCAAAGAAGGTTTGCCGGCAGATGACGAAGCGAAAGCAGAATGGACCAAATGGATAGCGCCCGAAAGGATTTTATTGGGCAATAAAAAGGATAATTTCTGGGAAATGGGCGATACCGGCCCCTGCGGCCCCTGCACCGAAATACATGTGGACAGCCGCAGCGATGCCGACCGTGCTGCCATAGATGGAGCATCATTGGTAAATAACGACCACCCGCAGGTGATTGAAATTTGGAATAACGTTTTTATCCAGTTCAATCGAAAAAAAGACGGAACACTTGAATCTTTACCTGCCAAACATGTGGATACGGGCATGGGCCTGGAAAGACTTGTGCGCGTATTGCAGCAAAAAGACAGCAACTACGATACCGATATTTTTACCGGAACCATTGCAGAAACCGAAAAGCTATGCGGCCGTAAATACACCGGTTCTGACAGCAAAGCGGATATTGCATTCCGTGTAATTGCTGACCATATCCGCGCAATCAGTTTTACCATTGCTGACGGGCAGTTACCAAGCAATACAGGAGCGGGATATGTTATCCGCCGCATCTTGCGCAGGGCAGTACGATATTATTATAGTTATCTCGATGTAAAGCACCCCTTGCTTCATCAACTGGTACCGGTACTCGCTGCACAGTTTGAAAATGTGTTTCCGGAGTTATTTCAGCAAAAAGATTTTGTAGGCAAAGTGGTGCTGGAAGAAGAGCAGGCTTTTTTGCGCACACTTGAAGGTGGATTGCGCCGTATGGATGAACTGATGAAGGAAAGCACAGGTGTGGTGGATGGAGAAAAAGCATTCGAATTGTACGATACGTTTGGCTTTCCGCTTGACCTTACTACTTTGATTGCGCATGAGAATAACCTGGAAATAGACGGGCCGGGGTTTGACGCAGCTATGCAATTGCAAAAAACACGCAGTCGTGCAGCAACCGCATTGGAAACTGATGATTGGATAGTGTTAAGCGAAGAAAAAGGCGAAGGCTTTGTAGGTTATAATGATTTGCGCGTGTCTGCCAACGTAATGCGCTACCGCAAAGTAAGCGGAAAGGGTAAAACCCAATTCCAGTTGGTACTGGATAACACACCATTTTATGCAGAAAGCGGTGGGCAAGTGGGCGATACCGGAAAATTGTTTTTTGGCAATGAAGTAATTGAAGTAGTAGATACCAAAAGAGAGAATGATGTAATTGTACATCTTGTAAATAGTTTACCAACGGATATCGGCTTGACGGTGGATGCGGCCGTGTATGTTGAGCGCCGGTTGAACATTATGTACAACCATACCGCAACGCACCTGATGCATGCGGCCTTACGCGAAGTATTGGGTAAGCATGTGGCACAAAAAGGTTCATTGGTAAATGATGAAGGTTTGCGTTTCGACTTTTCGCATTTCAGCAAAATGTCCGATGAAGAAATTCGTAAAGTCGAGTCGATAGTGAATGCAAAAATCCGTGAAAATATTCCGGTGATTATTCGCTCCATGCCAAAAGAAGAAGCGTTGCAATTGGGCGCTATGGCGCTGTTTGGCGAAAAGTATGGCGATACGGTTAGGGTAGTAACCATTGATCCTAATTTTTCTGTTGAGCTATGCGGTGGCACACATGTAATGCATACCGGTATGATTGGTTTGTTTGCATTGGTAGCCGAATCGGCAGTAGCCGCAGGCGTTCGTAGAATAGAAGCATTAACGGGCCCGGCAGCCTTCCGTTACCTGAGCGAAAGCCTTGAAAACCTGAAAGAGATCGGTAATATTTTAAAAGCAAAAGACCCGGTAAAAGCAGTAGATAAACTGATTACGGAAAACGCACAATTGAAGAAGCATATTGAATCACTCGAAGCACGGCAATTAGTGGTTGTTAGAAATGAGTTGTTGCAAAAAGATGAAATTATTAACCAGGTAAATTTTATTGGCGACATTATAGAAGTGCCGAATGCAGATGCATTGAAAAAACTATGCTTCGACCTGAAGAATCATCTGAATGATTTTGTGGTGGTGCTTTGTGCCAATATTGATGGAAAGCCTTTTGTGGCAATAAGTATAGCTGAAACAGTAGTTGCTGCTAAAGGATTGGATGCCGGGCAAATAATTAAACAAGTTGTTGCCCCATTAATCAAAGGTGGTGGCGGTGGTCAGAAAACATTGGCTACTGCAGGCGGTCAGGATGTTGGCGGTCTGCAGGCAGTAATTATTGCTGTGAAAGCCATGCTGTAAGAATGATAGTATTTAAAAAATGAGGGGAGCTGCCATTGTGCGCTCCCCTCATTTTAGTTTTTACCAATAACTATTGTTGCCCTATTTGTAACTGAATACCTGGTGTAATTTGCAATTGGCCATTGCTACGCAGGATTACACTTCTTGCGGCAGCATCGGGCGATTCAATCAAAGGGAAAATGCTCACATTTCCATGAATAATTGCATCGATTGCTATGGTTGGTATAATGCCGCAGGACCAGTTACCGGCATTATGCCAGTTGGTATTTTGCGAACCTGTCCAGGTGGTACCAAGTTTTAGCGTGTACACCGGTCCCGGGTTGCTTGCATCAGCCAAACTACGCAAAAGGGTTCCATAATAACTTACCGGAAGGTTGATGATACTTAGATTGGCTGTATTGGTTCCGGAGAAATTGGCTCCATCATTCAAGGCTTCCCAATTTCCATTGGTAAATACCTGCCACTTGAAACTGTTGCCGGAAATCATAGCAGGTAAAACGGTACTGCCACCCGGGCAAATAACTATATCGGGCAGGGTACTTACCGTACCCGGGCTTTCGTTATTGTTTTTGTCTAGCGCTGTTACCACAAAACGCTCGAATCCTGAAACCGGAACGAATGCTTTATTTCCGGCAACAATGTCAATCACTTTTGTGCCATCATTGGCAAGGTTCATGGCTTCGTCTTCATTATAAAATTTATACACCACGTATTTTACTGCGGTATCGCCATCGGCGGCAGCAGCAGGTTTGTCCCAGCGAAGGGTGTCGCCATCTAAACGCACATTTGTGGGTGCGTTTGGACAAATGGCATCTTTCCAGGGGAAAGCAGGCGCATAGGATTTATAGCGGTACAAGCCTTGTTGTAATGTGGTTTTCAGGCCTTTACTGTTGGCCATTATTTGCCCGGTACGGTAGCCGATTTCGCCCATAATTTCATTGCGAACCGGCAGCCGGTTTAGTTTAATCTGTTCTTCAATTTCGCTTGCCGCCCAGTTGTTGGCATCCACCATTTTGTACCAGGCTTGCCCTGTGTAAATGGGTCGGTTGTATAATTTCCCCTGATCGTTCCACCATTGCGAAAGCCTGTCATAATCCTGACCGCCAACAATTTTCCAGTACAGTTGGGGGGCCACGTAATCTACTTTGCCTGCCTGCATCCATGCTATGGGATCGCAATAAAGCGCACTATACGAAGATTGGCCAATAATACCTGCAGGTGTGCCGCTTTTCCAAATGCCAAAGGGGCTTACCCCAAAAACTACATTACGGTTGTTTTGAATATTGATGTACTGAATGGTATCATATACCATAGCAATCATTTTATTTACATTATCGCGGCGCCAGTCTTCAATGGTGGCAATGCCGGTTTGATTATAATTGGCATAGGTGGCTGCATCCTGCATACCGGCAGTAATAGCACTTGGGTAAAAGTAGTCGTCAAAATGCACGCCATCCACATCGTACCTGCTGGCAATATCAGCCATTATTTTGGCAAGGTAGGCACGTACTTCGGGCAGTCCGGGGTTGAGAATTGGGCTTGTTCCTATATTGAGTATCCAATCGGGGTTCTGATTGATAACATGGTTGGCAGCCAACGTAAAAGATCCTGTTCTTGCACGGTAGGGGTTAATCCATGCATGTAATTCAAGTCCGCGGGCATGTGCGGCATCAATAGCAAATTGCAGCGGATCCCACAGCGGGCTTGGGGCCTGACCTTCGGTTCCGGTAAGATAATAACTCCAGGGTTCATAGGCTGAGTTATATAGTGCATCGCTACCGGTGCGCACCTGTAGAAAAACAGAATTAAAACCTGTGTTTCTAAGCGTGTCGAGAATGCGTAAAAGTTCTGCCTGCTGTGTAGCAGGTGAAGCCAGCCTGTTGGTAGGCCAATCAAGGTTAAACACCGAAGTTACCCATGCACCGCGCAGATCGCGTAAGGGAAACCTGTCATCCACTTCGGCCGGATTCGTTGCACAATCTTCAGCATCTTCTATTTGTAATGCCACTTCGGAAGCATTGGATAATAGACCCTGGGTACTAGCTACTTTGTAGGCAAATGTATCCTTGCCGGTAAAACTATGTTTGGCTTCATAGGTAATGGTGCCATCCGCATGCACTTTCGCCTGCCCATGCAAAGGCAGTTTAGAAATTAATAACGAGGAAGGATTAAGTGTATTTCCATTGCTGGCATCATTATCCAAGACATACATTCTTTTTGACCGGCCCTTGTTAATCCTTGCCGAATCTGCAAAAGTTATGGGCGGTGCAGGTATTGGATCAACCCCAAAATAAGGCAGCGCTTTTTGCATAAAAGCACTCATATTGATATCGCTAGCGGTTTCCAAAGGAAAACTAAGGTAGATAATGGCACCCTGGTTGACGTTGCCCCCAAATGTGCCCTGGTAAGCGATGCCCGCTTTGTTGGGTGCTATTGAATAATCCATAACTGCCACCGACCCGCCTGTCGGACCAATAGCATCTGGAAAATCTTCTGCATAAACAACTCCAAACGGAATATGCAAACCTTCAAACGGTGAACCGGCAGTACCTGTTGCAGGTGTATAATTTAATGTTCCGTCATTCACGTAGGTTGCCTTCAGGTAATTGTTCATAAAGTTCAGGTCAATGGCAGCAGCACCGTTTCTACCCAGGTTGTAAGCAATCTCCGAACCTGACACCAATAATTTTCCGCCATTGTTTAAATAATTGATCAGGGCAGTTTTTTCTGCAGCCGAAAAAACAACATCGGCGCTGCTTTCATCGCCAACAAACCAAACAACAATATCGTAAAGACTTAGGTTAATCGTGCCATCTGCTATTTTTTCGTTGGCAGCCGTGCTTATTTCCACCAAGCCCCTGTTTCTTATGGCTTTCATATAGCTTGTTGCAAATGCATGGGTATTGCCCTTGTAACTACCGCTAATTCGGTCAAAACCATCTACAATGAGTACTTTGGGTCCTGTGGTAAGCCATGAACGGGAGTAAACATCACTGGTGCCGCTTTCTACCAAGGGCTCGCTGCCATTGGGTACCACAGCGGTAAGCCTGAAATGGTAAGCGGGTTCGGTGGGCGGAACCACAAACTGTGATGGCTGCAAGGTAATGGAAGTAGTGCCAGGCGTTAAGATGACCTCGTTGGCGGCCAATGCCCAATTACTTAAGGCATCGTTGGTAGCATAGTAAAGCCGGTAGCCAAGTAAGGTCGGTTCGTTGTTGGCTTTCCATGTAGCAGTTACCTGGCTGCTGCCGCTTGTGGCTGTAATACTAAATAAAGTTGGCGTACCTACGGCAGGCAAAGCGCCTTGTACATTTTGCAAAAAAACATTCCAACGTTCCTGTGTAAGGTTGGGGCAATCGGTTGCGCGTACATCACTATGACCATAAATACCCAATTCTCCATTGTTAACGCGCCTTTGTTTGGGTATTCCGTTGCGGTTACAAACATCAGCAGCCAATTTTCCCGCTTCGCCAAGCATAGCAGTGTTATCCCACATGCTTAGGTTGGTTACAATTATATCATGCTCAACACCAATTCCCATATCGTTGTATTCAGTCACACCCTGGCTCCATGCGCGGTCTTCTTCATCTACCATTTGGGTAACTTGCCCATCGCTGTTGCGTACTACATAGTGCGCGCTTACCTGCGATGAACAGTTTTTAAACCAGCTTATCGTGCCTTCGTACGTGCCCGTGGCTATATAGTGCACAAAATAATATTTGATACCTGCACCGGCGGGGCGACTGTTAAAGTTGCAGGTAGTAAGGTTGTATATGGCATTGGGGAAGTCCGGAATGCCATTGCCGAGTGGGGCAATTTCATCGTCCTGCAATTTCACCTTGCTTTCGGGAATCATCGTTTTTTCGGTGGGTTGTATGAAAATAATTTCACCCCATATACTTGCGGTTTTACTGCCTTGTTGAATAACTTTGTAAATCCTTTGAGCAAGTGATTGCTGCAGATATTTTTCTTTTATCCCGGTTAGGTCGCACACGCTTTCAAACCAATCTTCAATGCCGGGTGCTTCACCATGTTTTTTTTGATAATGCGCCAATAAAGCTGCTGCGGCACGAATGTTGTTGTAGGCATTGTTTTTTATATCATCGTTCGTCGTGTTTAAGAGCGTTGCCGCCAGCGTAATTTGCTGCGACATATTGTTTTCTACCAATCCCATTATGCCCCATGACCCATACATACTTTCGCTAACCTGCGCCCAGTTGCTTTGTACCTGCGCATAGCTTTTTAAAATAACAAGGGGTACACCAAACTCTGCAGCGGCTCCGGAAAAGTATTTTTCCAGAGTAGCTACAGAAGGGTGCGGACGGTTAAGAATTTGCTGAAGCATTTCCGTGCGATGGTCGTGGCCAAAGTCGTTATCCTCTAATGCCTGTGCTTCATGGGCGGGTACTGCCTCCAAGTATTCGGAAAAATCCCGTTGCAGAAAAATATCCCCATTAGATTGAAGAACTTGCCTTATCGGTGTATGAATATGCTTTTTTACCAATTGTAAAAGGGCATCGTTGGTAGGGAAGGGTTTTTCCATTGCCTGTCCCAATACCTGCAAAAAGCCGCAAGTAAAAATGGAAAACAATAGGTATTTGTAAGAAAATTTTAATAATTTTTCCATTTATTTAAAAATTTTGACATGTATAATCAATTTCGAAGAAAAATTACTGCGAATAAATGTAAAAAACCGCATAAAAATGCAATTGTTTTAAAGTATTTTGATTTAATTCCTATATATTTTATTAGGGTCTTCACTTATCCCGGGTATCTTTATATGCCCTTTTTATGAGGGGATATTTTTCTACCATGAGTATAAGAATAAATATGATCCTTTAAATGCAACGGATAAAAACTGCCCTTAGCCTGGTATTGTGTATTATTTTTTTACATTGTGAAAATTCCACTCACGTGCAACCATCGTTTCGTGTACATACGCTTCGCCTGCATCCCGGTGAGGATGTAATGCCGGCCCTTCGCCAATTTATTGCTGACAATAACATTCAGGCAGGATTTATTCTTTCCGCAGCAGGTAGCCTAACCCAATACCATATCCGTTTTGCCAATCAACCCGAAGGCAGTAAAGCGGAAGGACATTTTGAAGTCGTATCACTTACGGGTTTATTAAGTACAGAAGGAAATCATGTTCATCTTTCTGTAAGCGATAGTACAGGGCGCACCATTGGCGGACACCTGCTTGATGGCAACTATGTTTACACTACACTTGAAGTGGTAATAGGTGAAGACCCCGATCATATTTACCACCGGGAAACAGATAGCACTTATGGGTATAAGGAGCTGGTGGTAAAGCCAAAGGGCAAATAGTTTAGCATTCCTTATTATCTGTGCAAACTCGTTTGAAATCGGTTTGTTCTTTTTTCATTTCACCTGTTTTATCTTCCAATTCAACCGTTCTCTCATTCATTTGCCATTCGCTCATAAAAGGGATAGTTATCAGCCCTACTGCTATTTCTTAGCGGTATAAACTATTCTTTTATGAAGCAATTTTCTTCTCTTCTGGTTCTTTTAATGGGTTTTTGTATTTCATTACAAGCGCAGGTGAAAATTGGTGGAGTGCCGGGTGCACCTCCATCAAGCGCGGTGCTTGAATTGGATGGAGGCACCAATAAAGGGCTTTTGCTGCCCAGAATGACAAAGCAAAATATGAATGATATACAAAATCCTCCTGCAGGTCTTTCTGTATTTGTGACCGATGAACAGGCAGTTTATCTGCGCAGGACCGATGGATGGGTGAAACAAATAACTTCTATTGAATCTTTTAGCCTACCCTACTTTGGTGCGTTTAATACAGACGGAGCAAGCTTTGAAGTGCATAACCTTGCTGGCGGCTCTGCATTATTGGGCTATGCTACCGGGCTTGCCAGTGTAGCCGTAAGGGGGAATACCCTGGATGGGGTAGGTATTGGTGGATATGCTACTACCGGAATTGGTGCATACTTTAATGCAAATGCAAATGGCAAGGCAATCATTACCGGTCTTGGAAGAGTAGGTATTGGAACTGCTTCTCCAACCGCTGTTTTGCATATTGATGGTACTAGCCAAAGCGGAAATACACTTAATATTAATGATGATCAGGACCCATTTATATTGCTTCAGAAAGCGGGCACTGGTACTGGCTTTTTGCAGACATTGGGCAACGATTTTAAGCTTGGAACGGCATTAACCAATCCTTCAGGCTCATTTATAGTTCGTACGGGGAATGCAGACCGCATGTTTGTAAACAATACAGGATTGGTTGGAATTGGCAACCCTTCTGCCGATGCAAGATTGTATGTGGATGCCACCAATACTGCTTCTACAGCCATGATAGTAAACGATCAGAATCCAACCATTCAACTTCAGCAAGATGGTATAAACAAAGGAGTATTGCAGTTAAATGGCGATGATATAAGGCTCGCTACAAATGCTACAAACAACAGCGCAAATATTGTTTTTAGAACAAGCGGATTAGATCATGCAAGAATTGATAGTGATGGAAAATTACATTTGGGTGAAACATTTGGCGAAAACAGCACTTTAAACATTAGGTCAAAAGGTGACGTAAACGCTGCAATTAGTTTGCTTGGCGATTACGGTTCGAACTACGGTCCAGGGATAAGGTTTTTGGGTACTAACCCGATTTATCAGCCTTTTGGAAGTATAAGAGCCGTTGCCGGTAATATGGAAATTACATCTGCCGGAACGACCGACAGGGGGCTGAAGTTAAGAGTTGGGAGTAGCCCTATAATTGATGCATTGACTATTAAAGGAAGTAATGGTTATGTTGGTATGGGAACTAACAATCCGGCAGCCCTATTGCATATTGATGGATACCGCGGTGGCGACTACATTGAAGGAGAAATTGCCAGAATTCAAGGTTTTAACCCCATTATGCAGTTTGTAAACATCAATAGCAATGTAGGGTTTATACAGGCGGCAGGCGGAGATTTTAAAATAGGAACAAACATTAATAATACTGCTGATCTGATATTCAGAACAGCAGGGGCAGACAGGGTTTTTATAAAAAATAATGGAAAGTTTTTTATAGGAGGCGACCTTGGTTTTTCATCTGAATTTACCCTGGCAGCAAGGGGCAAAATTGCAGGCTCAGAATTTGTAGTTAAGACGGTAGCAAGTTGGCCCGACTACGTTTTTGCCGATGATTACAAATTAAAATCACTCGAAGAAACAGAAGTGTTTATAAAAGCCAACAAACATTTACCGAACATCCCTGCAGCAGCTATAATAGAAAAAGAAGGCCTTGAGCTAGGCGATATGCAAAAGCGGATGATGGAAAAAATAGAAGAATTGACCCTTCATCTCATAGCTGCAAACAAAGCCATCAAAGAACTATCTGCATCGGGGATAGAAGCAAAAAATGAAATAAGCGTGTTGAAAAATCAAATAAAAGTATTGAATAATAAAAAATAGTTATTCTACTGTTTCCTTACCAAATAAAATAAAAGCATTCTTTATGAAGCCAATGCTCACAACATCCTTTTTGATAATATTTGTTTCAAGCTTATATGCTCAGGTAAAAATTGGTGGTGCTGCCGAAATACCACATGCAAGTGCCGTATTAGAATTGGATGGAGGCAGTAATCGCGGATTACTTTTGCCGCGCATGCGTAAGCAAGAGATTGATGCCATTGTAAACCCTGCAGAAGGATTAATGATTTATGCAACTGATGAGCAGGCAGTTTACCTTAGGAAAAGTTTGGTATGGGAAAAACAGGTACTTTTTTCATTGCCTTATAGCGGAACTTATGATATTCAGGGTACTGTCCTTAATATTGATAATTCAAACAAATTTGGACAGGCTTTAAGGGGTATTGCAAAGGATGGAATAGGGGTTTTTGGATCAACTAGCAATGGTTCCGGTGTTTATGGTGTATCTGATAACATGGGCGCGGGTGGAACTTTCGCGCATGCTTTTGGTGGCACTGCATTGGTAACGCTTGGTAAAACTGGCCTCGGTACATCAAATCCGGCGGCAATTTTACATGTAGATGCAACCAACAGCAATTCGGACGCCATGATTATAAACGATCTAAGCCCAACACTGCAATTGCAGCGTTACGGTATAGAAAAAGGTTTTATACAAACCAGTGGCAATGATTTCAGATTAGGAACCAATGCTGCCAATGGTAGCGGTAGCATCGCTATGCGTACTAAAGGTATTGACAGGGTACGAATAGATAGTACAGGAAAAGTGAATATTGGAAGCGGTACTTACTCTCCAGGTATGCTTAATGTGTTAGGCGGAGGTATATGTATCGAAGATGGTACTAGTCCATCACTAAAATTTATAAATGGGAGCGAACCAACTTTTAGCTTATACCAGCAAGGGGGAGATTTTGTAAATTTTCATTCACCAACAAACGGTTTTCAATTCAGTATTGGAAATAGTACCTTTTTTCGCTTAAAACCGGTTACTGGTGCCGCTAATTTTACAAACCGTATTGGTATAAGTATGGATAACCCAATGGCGCTACTGCATATTAATGGTTTTGATTCCAACGTAGATGCTATGCGGATAGATGATAATAACCCTTTGATTCAATTGCAGAACAATAGTGTAGATAAGGCATATTTACAGGTAGACGGAAACGATATGGTAATTGCAACGAACTTTATCAATACGGGTGGTAAAGTAATAATGCGGACTAATAATACTGACCGCTTTTTTGTAGATAATGCAGGCAATGTTTCTATTGGTGGTACACCGCCGCCACCCGGTTATAGGCTAGCCGTAAAAGGGAAAATAGCTGCTACCGACTTTAATGTAGTGGCATCAGGCTCCTGGCCTGATTATGTATTTGCGGATGATTATAAACTGCGTACATTGGAAGAAACGGAAGCCTTTATTAAAATAAACAAACACTTACCTAATATACCTGCAGCGGCTGTTGTTGATAAAGAAGGATTTGCACTGGGTGAAATGCAAAAAAAGATGATGGAAAAAATTGAAGAACTCACGTTGTATTTAATTGAAGCCAATAAAAGTATTCAACGTCAACAGCAAGAAATTAATGAATTAAAGAAAAGGGATGAGCCTCGCCGGAAAAAGTAAATGTGATTGCATTCTAATTTGATTATTTTTAGCTGCTTCTTAGTTATTGAAAATTTTTCATACGATATTCCTGTTATGTATTGCAAGTATTTGCATAGCTCAACCTTACCGCTTCCGGCATCTTACTACTGCCGAAGGGTTGCTGAGCGACCTGAAGCTGGTGATGGCCGAAGATCAGCAAGGCAGGCTTTGGATTGGTTCAGATGAAGGTATTAATGTATTCGATGGTTATCAGTTGAGTATCTTTAATCAACCTGACAATACATTCAAGGGCAATAATAATATCCTTCAGATTTATTGTGATAAAAAAGGAACCATTTGGGTAGCAACCCCACTCGGCGTATATTTTAAGGAAGATCATGATAACCGTTTCCACAGACTGCCATATGAACAAGAGCTCAATTATGATGGTATTTTTTTTGGTGAAACAACTGATGGTAATGTTCTGGTGGCAAACAAGAATAATTGTTTTATAGTAAGCCCCGGTGGAACCTCCAAAAAATTAGCAGGGTTTGATAGTTTATTTACGCAGAACAAATCGTTGATATCTTTTCAAATATTTAAGGGCGATGAATGGTTAATGGCTTTCAGAAATAAAATGTTCCTTGTGAATATGAAATCCCAGAAAGTAATCAGGGAGTTGAATGTTTTTAACGCATGGTGCGCCGAACGTGTTAATGACAGTATGCTGCTCGCAGGAAGTTTTTCGCATGATACTATTTCGCTGGTAAATATGAAAACCGGGAAAGCTGAAAGTATCAATCATTGGCTTTCTTCTGATGGCAATCCTATAAGTGGTTATGCGGCTTCCATTGAACCCATAGGAAATCAAAAATTTGCTATTGCCTGCCGGTATTTTGGTGTCTATATTTTAGATGTGCGTAAGCGCGAAGCTGTAGCAATCAAGCATGATCCCGCAGACCCTGCAACGCTCAAATGGAATACCTGCCGGCGATTAATGGTTACCCGCAGTGGTACTTTATTTGCACATACGAGGGGATTGTCATTTACCCAATTAAGTATTCCGCTTTTCCCTTCGCAAAACTATCTTGCAAATAATAAAGGAGAGCGCTATGATGCAGGATTTACGACCATTGTACAGGACCGGAAAAAGCAATATTGGGTTGGTACCAACAAGCATTTGTCGCTTTGGAACAGGCAAAATAATGTAAGTATATTTTATCCGTTTTATGATAGCAATAGCGGCGCGCAAAAGTATAAAACGATACGTACTGTAGTTGTTGACCGGCTTGACAGGATATGGGTTGGTACTTTTGGCGGAGGTATGGGCAGGTTGTTGCCCAATGGTAAATTTGAACAATTTAAAAGAAATGCCGATGATATTGGCCATTCTCTTCCGAGCAATGAAATAAATGCTATCACTAAAAATAAAGATGAAGATTTTTGGATTTGTGCCAATGATGGATTTGCATTTTTTGACCCAGTGTCCGCGAAAATGACGCGCTTTTTAGATCATCCGACTTTAGCTGGAATAGCAGATAAAACGACGTATTATATTTTAGAAGATAAATATAATAACTGGTGGATTGCACAAGCAGGTGGGTTATATTTTTATAACAAACGTAAGGATGCACTCTTTAAAATCGCATTGCCTGGCGTTCAAAAAAATATTCAGACACAGGTAATTGCAACTGACAGCAGTGGAAATATTTATGCGGGAGGCCTGGACGGATTATACATAATTTCACCTTTAGATTATGGTGTTAAAAGAGTACTCAGAAAAGCTGATGGTTTAACCAGTAATAATATTGTTGGATTACTATGCGATAAGCAGGGTGAAATGTGGATTCTGGGTAATATTGGTGTTTCCAGGTATCACCCGCAAACACAAAAACTGGAAAGCTTTGATGTAAGAGATGGTATTGTGCAAAGCAATCATACGTTATGCAATTTTTTTATGGCAAGCGATGGGGAAGTCTTTTTTACCAGTGCTGATGGGTTCAATTATTTTTATCCAAATAAACTTAAAACGGTAAAGCGGCCGTTGAAAGTGATGTTAACTGCCATTGAGTTTACTGATACAACCGTTACGCTGCCGGAGAAAACACATTATTTTTTAAAGCATGATCAGAAAAATATTTCATTTTCATTTTTTGCAGTTGATTTTCAGTTTGGCCCCACCATTCAATACCGGTATCAATTAAAAGGATTCGATAAGGGATATATTTATGCGGGGAAACAAAGAATCGCACGATACACCAATCTTCCGGCTGGTAAATATAATTTTATAGTTGAAGCATCACTCAATGGTTTTGATTGGTTCCAACTGAAGGATAATCTTTCGGTTACGGTTGCAAAAGCTTTTTGGAAAACATGGTGGTTTATAGCAGGTTGCATCCTGTTATTTTTTAGTGTGTTATTTATTATTTTTTCATCACGAATAAAAAAAATAAAAAGAGAAGAAACCCTTAAGCATGATTTTGAAAATCAATTGGCTCAGGTTCGCATGAATTTATTGCGCACCCAAATGAATCCGCACTTCTTGTTTAATAGCCTCAATAGTATCAACAGTTTTATTTTAAAAAATGACCGGCAAAATGCATCAGGATATTTAACCAAGTTTAGCCGCCTTATGCGATTGATATTGGATAACAGCCGAAATGAATGGGTGACACTGGAAAGTGAATTAAAAGCAATAGAATTATACGTGCAACTTGAATCGCTGAGATTTAATTATGCATTTGATTATACCATTCATGTTTCTGAAAAAATCGATGCCGGAAACATCATTATTCCACCCATGCTTATTCAGCCCTACATCGAAAATGCAATATGGCATGGCCTAATGTATAGAAAAGAACCTGGTGGCATGTTATCATTGGATGTAAATGAACTGGATGATGTAATACAGGTGGTTATAAGAGATAATGGTGTTGGAAGAGCTGAATCCGAAGCCTTAAAAAGCAAGTCGGCGCTGCAGCAAAAAAGCTATGGTATGAAAATTACATCTGAGCGGATGCGCGTAGTAAATGTAGCTTACCAGATAAACGCCCATACCGAAGTAAGCGATAGGGTAGATGATGATGGACGGGTAGCCGGAACTGAAGTAATACTAACCCTAAAGAAAATTGTTCAGGAACAAAATTTGTAACTCATGAAGGCAATCATTGTTGATGACGAATTGCACTGCCGGGAAGTACTCAGGATAATGCTGGAAATGCATTGTCCCCGGGTTGAAATATTGTGCGAATGTGAAGACGGATTACAGGCACTCGAAGCTATAAAAAAGCAAAAACCCGATATTGTATTTATGGATATCGAAATGCCGGGCATGAATGCTTTTGATACACTTCAGCAGGTTAGTGAAATTGACTTCCAGGTTATTTTTACGACAGCTTACGATCAATATGCCATTAAGGCAATAAAATTTAGTGCACTTGATTATTTGCTTAAACCAATAGATGCCGATGAACTAATAGCTGCTGTTGATAAAGCATCACATGAACTATTGCCTGTTCAACAAGTACAGCTTGAACAGTTGAAGCAAAGTTTGTTGAATCCGCATGATGATTTCAAGCTGATGATAGCAAGTATTGAAGGTCCCTATTTTGTACCTACTGACGATATTTTGTATGCGGAAGGTCAAAGTAATTACACACACTTTCATTTAACAAGGAATCGTAAAATTATTGCCAGTAAAACCTTACTCGAATATGATAATCTGCTGGTTGATCATGGATTTATGCGGGTACATAAATCGTACCTTGTAAACTTGAATTATGTGGAGAGATACTTAAACAAAAGTGGAACATTAGTAATGAAGGGTGGAATGGAGGTGGATGTAAGCCGAAGGAAAAAGGACACTTTAATAAATGCGCTTTTTAATAAATAAATGCCGTTATCTCATTTCTTTGCCGTTGAATAATTGGATACTAGGGTAAGGTAGCACCTGATTTAATTTGTGGTAAGAACATGCAAAAAATGCATTATCATCATTTTAAATCAGGAAAAATGCAACATCTTAGAGTTTCATCGGGCATAATTATTTTATTTGTAGTCCTTATATATTCAAAACCAACCAATGCACAGCGGGTTGGCATTAATGGAAATGGCGCTGTGGCAAATGCATCTGCAGCCCTGGATGTCGATGTGTCTGCAATGGCAGGTGCGAAAAAGGGTTTATTGATACCAAGGGTTACTGAAGCGGAGCGAATAGCGATGAACCCCTTACCCGAAGCCGCGCCCGGATTGATGGTTTACCAAACTGATGGACAACCAGGTTTTTATTATAATACCAGCGGGTCGGTTTTTCCATCATGGACAACCGTAGTAAGTAATCAGGCATTGAAATGGAATATACTTCAAAGTGCAACAGGCAATCTATTCCTGGATAATGCAACCAATACAACTGCCTTTTCTTTTAATGGATTTACCGCAGGTAATGCTTTTTCACTTTCTACCAACACCATCACAACCGGTAATTTACTAAACCTGTTCAGCAATTCAAATGCTGGTCCGGATGGAAACAGTTCAAGAATGCTAAACATCAACAGGATAGGGGTTAATAATATTGGCCATGCTTCAACAGGGGTCAACGTTTCGGTAAGCAGTTCCGGGGCAGGCAGTACCAATTATGGTGGAAATTTTCTGGCTTCCAATGCTTCGACCAACTATGGAATTTATGCAAGGGTAGTTGGCGTAGGTACTGCTGTTTATGCAAGAACTGAATCTAACAATGCAATTGGTTACGGTGTAAGAAGTGAAATAACAGGTCCGGCACCGGTTAATTATGCCGGCTTTTTTTCCGCAAAGGATGCAACCAATAATTATGCATTGTATGTGCCGGCAAATAGTGGCCGGGCTTCTATCGGTGCTACTACATCCGACGTAAATGCTATGCTTTCTATAAGTAACGGGCATTTTCAAGCACAACAAACGGTGCCACCAAGCATTGTTGCATATCCTAATGCTGGCATTTTATCCAATGTTTCGTTTCAGGCAGGTAGTTCCGATGTTGCAGGAACCTTTACTATAATCAGCGGTGGCGCAGCCAATACTGCCGGAGGACAGGCACTTATTACCTTTAATAAGCCATTCTCCAAAAATGCAAAGGTGATAATTACACCAGCCAGTATTTATGCGGCAGGGAGGTCATTCTATGTAGAATCCAGTCCCACAACTTTTATTATCTTTTTTTTACAGGCAGCAGTTCCGAATTCAGAATACACTTACAATTATATCGTAATAGATAACTAGATGTATCTCATGTGAAAATTGAAACATGATGCTATGAATCGGTTTTGCCGCCTTACTTTTGAAATTCATAGGTTTTAAAAGTTATAACGGGTCAGATTTATTATGTTTCGTATTGCGTTGCTGTTTTGTGGATTTTTTTTTGTACAAGTATCAAGCGCACAATGGATAATTTCAGATTCGCTGCTGAAAGCACATGTGAGCGCGCTTGCCGATAATAGCATGCAGGGAAGGTTGACCGGTTCAGCAGGTGCCGAAAAGGCGGCGCATTATATTGCTGCTCAAATGGAGGCGATTGGCTTAAAAAAAATGGCAGGCAGGGAAGGCGGCTTTCTACTCCCATGGAAATTTTCTTTATCAAAAAATGGTGATACGGCTTATGATGTTGCCGGCGTTATTCCCGGTGGTAGCCGTAAAGATACACTCATTATTTTTTCTGCACATTACGACCATATTGGTACACTATCTAACCAAAGAGCTTTTCCATTTGGTACTACATCCAAAAGGGTAAAGGGAGATAATATTTTTAATGGCGCCAATGATGATGCTTCGGGCGTGGCTGCCATGTTGGAGTTGGCACGTGTTTTCTCAACTTGTGATCCTGAATACACCCTTTTGTTTATCGCTTTTAGCGGTGAAGAGCAAGGATTTTTAAGTTCATCCAATTTTGTACAAAAGTTAAATCCGAAATTAGTAAAACAGAATATCAACCTTGAAATGCTCGGAAGACCGGCGGGAAAACAACCTTATGTAACGGAGGACGAATCATCTGATTTTCGGAATATGCTGAATGCAAACCTATTCCGGGTGAGCCCGGCTTATGGGAAAAAGTATTTTACCGTAGATCCTTATCCCACGCAAAATTTATTTGAACGGAGCGATAATTTTCCTTTTCACCAGGCAGGTATTCCGGCAAATACCATCATGGCCACTGATCCTTTCGACAGGTATTACCACAGTTCAGCCGACCATACTTCAACTATTGATTTTGAAGCTATGACTAAAATTGTGCAAGCTATTTTGCTGGCCATCAAACCATTTGTTCTTGCAGAATAAATCAATTGAAATATTTCGGGTTAGCTTTTTATTTTTATGTGTCAATTAATAATAGCATCCGACAGGCTGCGCACTAAAAATGTACAAATGAATTCCATTCTGAACTTCATAAAAAACGGTTGTTTACTTCCTGGCTTAATTTCATGTAATCTGGGGTCTGACGTTAAGCAGGAACCGGGGGATATTGCCGGTGGGCCCTGTAGTTATGATGAATACCGTATTCCGGCAAGAATAATTGTTTTTGATATACTCGACAGCGCTTCCATTGATGTTAGTTTCAAACTCGACAGCAATGATCTGATACATCCGCCTTATGACACCATTCATTTTTATAGGGAAATGGGAAGGTTTATGAACAAAAAGGAGGCAGACAGTCTTAACCTGAAAAAGGGTAAAGCATTGGCATACCTTGTTCAAAGGATTACTTCAGGGGCTTGTACGCCTGAAATAAACACACTGCTTTTAGAGACTATGGAATGAATATTTACGTTTCTACAACAAAGACGCCTCAAACCAATCATTCACCACCTTATACATGTTATCATGTTTTGAATGATGATGATATTCATTGGTATCTGGTTCGTACACATATTCTTTTTTCCATTCCTGGTAGTGGATGGCAACCTGTTCAATGGCATCAATAATAAAATGCATCTCAGCATCTGTCATGGTAGGGTGAATACTCATACGCACCCAACCGGGTTTGCACGAAAGGTCTCCACTATTTATTTCGCCCAGTATTTCATAGGAATGTAATTCATCTACATGGAGTAAAATGTGTCCGTATGTACCCGCACATGCACATCCGCCGCGGGTTTGCACACCAAACTTGTCATTGAGCAGTTTCACAACAAGGTTAAAATGTGTATTGCGGATGAGAAAGGATATTACACCCAGCCGATGTGCGTTTTCGCCCTCCAGTATTTCAAGCCCGGGAATGCCTGGCATGCGTTCGAAGATAATTTTTATTAATTCTTCTTCCCGCTGCAACATGTTGTCCATGCCCATTTCTTCTTTCAGTTTTACAGCAAGCGCTGCTTTAATACCTTGTAAAAAAGGCGGTGTGCCACCATCTTCGCGGTGCTCAATATCAGTAATGTATTCATGATATTTCCATGGGTTGGTATAGGTTACAGTTCCACCACCCGGCTGATCGGGTATGATGTTGCGATATAATTGTTTATCAAAAATAAGTACACCCGGTGTGCCTTGCCCGCCAAGGAATTTATGTGGCGAAAAAAAGATGGCGTCAAGGTGTCCCCCGTCAATTCCTTCGGGATGCATATCAATTTTTACATAAGGAGCAGAACAGGCAAAATCTACAAAGCACAATCCGCCATGCCGGTGTACAATCTGTGCTACCTTATGATAAGGGGTTTGAATACCGGTTACGTTGGAGCATCCCGTAATGGCCGCCGCCTTATTGATACGGTCCTTATATTTTACCATCAATTTTTCCAGGGCTTCCAGGTTAATGTTGCCTGCATCATCATTGGGGATAATTTCTACATCTGCAATGGTTTCCAGCCAACTTGTTTGATTGCTGTGGTGCTCCATGTGGCTTACAAAAATCACTGGTTTCTTTTCAGGGTCAATGTCCAGGTAATCACTGAACAATTGGTGAATCCGAACCTGTGGCTGCTTTAATTCTTCATGCGAAGGAAGGCGTCCAGGTTTTACATAATCCATAATCCGCTCGGGAATGCGTAACCCTAGCAGGCGCTGCAGTTTATTTACCGCACCTGTCATGCCGCTGCCGGCGAATATCAACACATCATCGGGGCCGGCATTTACGTGTTTTTTTATGATATGCTTGGCCTGTTCATATGCCCGCGTCATTGCGGTTCCTGATGCAGTGGTTTCGGTATGGGTATTGGCAATCAGTGGTAAAATATCTTTTTGCAGCCTTTCCTCAATAGGTCCGTAGGCGCGGCCACTTGCCGTCCAATCGGCATAAACCATTTTTTTTGTGCCATAAGGGGTATCTATTTGGCAATCAATCCCAATAATGTTGTTGCGGAACTTCTTGAAGTAATCTTGTAGCAAGGTTGTCAATTTATGTTACAAAAGTAAGGCAGGGGATTGTTGCTTGCCGAAAATGATTGAGCCCAGGGCGGTAACCATTCACGACTTTGTAATCCCCTGCTTCTTGCAAAATAGATAATTCTTAAAGTATTCATTATGAAATGCTTGTGAATTCACTTACATCATTCAAATACAGAAGCATCCATAGGTGTTAATGAAACCTTTTCTACTTTATAAGTTATGATATTAGCCATATTTGCTTTAAAGGGTACCATCAGGCCTTCAATGTTTTTATAATCTTCATACTTAATTGCAACCTCCATTGTTCCAGCTCCTGACCTTGGTTGTACCTGTTGGAGAACCGCTATTTTATCAATCAGATAGGTCTTTTTATTTATATAATATTTTTCGGTGTTTCCATTCAGAAAAACTTTAAGAACATAATAATTTTCTCCATTTTCAGTAGCATTTTCTTCTGCAAACTTAACTACTGATTTGAACTGGGTTTTTCTCAAAAATAATTCAAATCCGAAAATCTTATTTACCCAGTTATATTTAATTTCGGATTGAACTGGGTTATTGGAAGTTATTTTATCTCCGTTGATAATCATTTGTTTTTCCTGGAAGAAGTCTTCGCCCAGCATCAGCAACATTTGCTCGTTCGATTCAAAGTTGAATACATGCTTCATCTTGTCGGGATAGTTGAATAGGATAGTGTTAGCTGAACTAAACCCCGGAATAGATTGACGGTATTCCAGTGAAATCCCTTGTTGGGTAATTTTTTCGGCGCCTATTGCTTTGAAATGTTTTTCAAGGATTTCACCTGTGTTTTTTGCGTATAGCTCTTCATCAATGATACCGCTGATTTCCTTTTTATGTTGAGGCTTTATCATGTTGTCTGAAATAATATTTCCATCGGCATCAATCAGCATATACCGGGGAATGGCGTCAACGCCGTAAGCACGGGGAAGTGGGTTTTTAAAATCACCTTCAGCATGGAGCACATATCCGTGCAGGTCTTCCTCGGCCACTGCTTTAAGCCATGCTTCTTTCGATTTGTCCAATGATACGCTCATGAAGATGAGATCTTTTCCTGCATATTTTTTCTCGAGTTCTTTCTGATGCGGAATTTGCGCTTTACAAGGCGCGCACCAAGATGCCCAAAAATCAACAAATACCATTTTTCCTTTAAAGTCGTCAAGACGGTATTCTTTACCTGTAGAATCATGCAATAAAAACTCAAAAGCCCTTTTGCGGGGAGCGTTCAGGTCTGGCGCTTTATTGGCCTGTAGCAATTCCAATCTTTCTTTATAAAAGTCTTTTACACCCTGGTTTGAATTATTGACCATAAAATTTACAAACGCTTCATTTTTCAATCCATTGGTAGCCAGTTCAAGGTTAATCTTTTCGGTATATAGCATGCTTTTTATAAAGCTGTCGTCAACATATTTTTCAATAGCTTCGGCTGCAATAAACTGAGCCGTATGGCGCTGTTTTAGAAAATCTACTGCAATATCGTATTTCTCCAGGGTGCGCGCTGCATAAGCATTGGTAAGGTCGGTAAGATATTCTTTTAAAAACGGGATATTGATAGATGTTTTTTTCAGTTTTGCAGCCTTTATTTCCAATAGCGAAGAGTCAATTCCTGCCAATGACATTTGGTCAATTGCAATGTATTTTCTGAAAAAATTCATGAATAAATTTGCATCGCGCTTAAAATTGGGAATACTGGCAAGCATGGTATTATTTGCAGTCATTTTTTGCTTTAATGCATTTTCGGCTGCGTTTATCGGTTCGGGGTTTAAAAAAAGAAGTTGTTGCCAATCTCTGGCATTGGTATTCACACCCTGTTTGCGTAATGAAACATAATACGAATCAAAAATTTCCTGTAACAACCTGATGTTCTTATTATCAAGTATCAGCATGCTTTCGGGCAATGTGGGCTTTTCAATGGTTATCTTCAGGGTTTCATTTGGAAGTAGGTAATAATACTGCCCCTTTGGGTTACCCGATTTGATTTCAACAAATTGTGGCTCGGAAATTTTTAAAGCTCCCGAAAACGATTTATCATCTTTATTTACCTGCATTTTTTGCGTTCTTCCATCGCAAATGATTTGTATTTCATTTACAATTTCTGCAGCTTTTCCGGTGACTTTTCCTTCTATCTGAATGGTTTGCCCATAAGCAAAAATGAATGAAACCGAAAGAAGGATACTAAGAGAAATTTTCATGTTTATTTATTTTATGGCACAGGCTTTGCCTGATTGGTTTAATTGCCAAAACTTGTTACGTTTTTAGCAATTTTGAATACATCTTACTTATTCAGGCCTCGATACCCAAACGGTTGTGGGGCTGTCATTAAACGGAGTTATCTTTTTAAGAATATGATTTTTGAGGCGCTTCCATGCTTGGATGCGCCTCATGTTTGAATGAATCAGGTAATAAATTGAAAAGTGTGTTAACCTTTTTTAATAGCCCGGGTTTTGTTGCAGCAAGGGACTTGCCACAATATCAGCCTGACCGATGGGCATTACATTATAATGTTCTTGGTAATTGTCCTTTTTATAAGATACGGCGCCAAGCACTTCATTTAGCCTTCCGGTTCTTTTTAGATCATACCAGCGGAATCCTTCGAAATACAATTCGCAGAACCTTTCTTTTTCAATGGCGGCAAGCAACTCGGGCTGCGTAGCTGCGGCAGTATTGGCTAAGCCCGCCCGTGTACGTATAAGGTTCAGGTCAGCTGCAGCGCCACTTACATTATTTTGCTTTGCCCTAGCTTCGGAACGAATCAAAATAACTTCAGCAAGCCGCTGATAGATAAAATCCTGTGGGGCTGCTGCTATGGTGGTGGCAGGAACAAACAAGTTGTATAAATATTTATTGGGAAATACCCTGCTAAACTGAAGCGTTGTCCAATTACCATTTACCCTGCGTTGGTCATCGGCCTCAAATGCTGCCAACAGCGAAGCCGACATGGCGGGGTAATTGGTTGTGGCATTACCAGAACTTAGGGGTAGCAGTAACCAACCTAATGTGGCCCGGTTTTCGAAAAGGGTACCCGGGCTTGTTACCCCATGTGATGTTATAGCTTCGCGGGAACCGCGCTTAAACACATTATTCACACCATCTACCAACAGGTACCTGCCGCTACTGATTACTTCATTGGCGGCAGCTTCCGCTTCGGCCCATCTCCCTAAATACAAATAAACGCGGGCTAACAGGGCGAGTGGCTGGTATTTATTGTGCACGGTGAGTGCTCCGAAACTTGTTGCGTTTACGGTTGCCGGCAGGTCGGCAGCGGCTTCCTCTAAATCCTTAATGATGGCTGCGAATACCTGGTCGGATGGAGTACGTACGTTATTTACATTGATGTCGGCACTGGTAGTCAAAGTAAGGGGTACATCGCCCCAGGTAGTTACCAGCGAAAAATGCTCTGCAGCACGCACATATTTTGCCGCAGCGAGGTAACGCCTTTTTACCGAATCCGGTAGAATGGTAGTCGGCACATTAACCAGGTTGCTCAACACATCATTCGCGCGGTAAATCCCTAGGTAAAACCAAAGCAAGCTTGGAAGATTTTGATTAGTGGCGGCAATGTTTGCTGCAAGAAGGGCGCCTACATCGTTTCCCGGTAGCGGGTTGATCTCGCCTTCGTCAGAAATGAAACTGGTGAATTTATAAAAGTTAGCTTTAATAACTCCGGAGGCAAACGCTGAATACATACCTGTAACGGCAGCATCAATGCCCGACCTTGTGGCAAATACCGATTCTGTAGCCAATTGATCAATGGGCAGCGGTACTTCCAGGTATTTTTCACATCCGGTGCTGGTGATGGTAAAGAACGAAAATCCCAGTATAAGTTTGGAAATATTTTTATTGAATTTCATTTTTTTCTCGTTTTGCGATGATTAAAAACTGAATTGAAGTCCTGCAGACCAGGTTTTTAGCATGATACCGCCTCCCCGGAATGTTACGGTTTCCGGATCTTTAAATAAGTCTTCACTCGTCCAGGTCAGTATATTCTGTCCACGCACAAATACGGAGGCTTTATTCATTTTAAGTTTGCTGGTAAGTTCTACCGGCAGGTTGTAACTCAGCGAAATGTTCTTGAGTCTTACATAGAAAACATCACGCAATGCTGCTGTGGATAGTGGGTAGGTATCTCTTAGCAGATTAGTAGTGGTATTGGTAGCTGTACCTGCCCAAAGCCTTGGATATTTGCTTTCGTCGCCGGGTTGCTTCCAGTAATTTCCATACACATCGCCAATGGTATTTTGTAGCTGACCCGGATAGATGTAGTTGAACAGCCAGGTAGTAGCCATTTGTTCAGAAAACTGAAAGAGAAAATCAAGCTCAAAACCTTTGTAATTTAAAGTATTGCCCAAGCCGCCATAGGTACGCGGGATAGTAGAACCTACATACACCCGGTCAAGGTTATTGACTACGCCATCTCTATTTTTATCTGTAAATATAGGCAGGCCGTTATCAGGGTTAATGCCTTCGAAAATCCATGTCCATTCTGCGTTCAGCGGGAACCTTGGATTGTTGATAGGTTTTCCGATTTCGAGTCTGTTGGCAAAGCTTGAATTGGCCAGTCCGGGAAACTCCGTAAGCCTGTTTTTTACCAATGTCAGGTTAAATGTAGTTCTCCATTGAAGCTTGCTTTTTACAGGCAGATTACGCGAAGTAAATTCAAATTCCCAGCCGGTATTTTCTACTACCGCAGGAATATTTGTTACAAAATTCTGAAATCCGGTCTGTGGTGCTATGGGGTTTGTTATCAGCAGGTCGGTGGATTCGTTTTTAAACCAGTTGGCATTAAAAATGAACCGGTCATTCAGGAAACCAAGTTCGAGGGCCACATCCAGCTTTTTACTGGTTTCCCAGCGAACAGAAGAGTCGGCCAGATAGCTTGCTGCAAGGCCGGGAACACCGTTGTATAAAGCAGAGCTGTATAAACTGGTATAGCGGTAATCCTGAATATTGTCGTTTCCGGTTTTTCCATAACCTGCACGAAGTTTGCCAAAGCTCAGCCCGGGAATGAGATTTTTCATAAAGTCCTCATTGGTAAATAACCAGGCGCCACCTATTGCCCAAAAGTTACCGTATCTGTTGTTGGGACCAAATCGTGAGGAACCATCGCGCCTGTACGTTAGGTTAGCAATGTATTTGTTTTGCCAGTTGTAATTTACCCGGCTAAAGATGGAATTAAACCTATAATCGATGCTACTGTTGGTGCGCTGCGATACCGAAGACGCAGCAGCCCAGCTTTGCAGGAGTAAATCTGATGTATATCCATCCAGGTTCAGCTGATAGTTGCTGCGTTTTCTGTCGAAGAAAGTGGAACCAAGCAGTACATCTATTTTTCCTTTGGAAAGGTTCCCGTTGTAGTTGAGTTGCGGCTCAAAATTGATGGACGTGAAATTATTGAAAATGGTAGCGCTTCCCGGCAGCGTTGACGATGGGATCAACGGATTGATAGAGGTAGAAGGTGTTGCCCTGTAGGTATTGCCCTGTTGATTGTTGTACCCAAAAAGTGCCTTTGCAGTAAGACCCTTAATAATCCGGTAAGAAAGATCCAGGTTTCCGGTAAAATTATTCAACTGATTGGTAGTAAAGGCTTCTTCAGCGGCATTGGGGCTTACCAAAAGGGTATTTTGGGTGATGTTACCGGCGGGCCACCAGGTAGAACCATCAGGGTTTGTCATAGGCATATTTGGTGGCATGCCCTGCAGGGTTCCGCCGGTTCCTCCTCCTCTTGATGGCTCCAGTTTATTAAAGGTGTACCACATGGATAAGCTCGCTTTAAGCCTGTCGTTGGATGAGCTATGGTTCAATGCCAGATTGGTGGATATGCGTTCCTGAAAGGGGCTTCCCCGAGTAATGTCGCGTTGATTGAGATAGCCTGCACTTGCAAAAAAGTTTAGTCGCTTTTCCCCGCCTGAAAGGCTTATTTGGGCATTGATGGCAGGGGCGGGATTACCATATTCAAAATCCTGCCAATCTGTGGTGGCTTTGGTGCTGTCCCAAACCAATAAATCGGGTGCGCTGTTTGCATTGGGTACAATGGGATTGATAGCCACGCCGGTAATGGGGTTATGATTACCCATAGCAAAAGCATCACGCCGCATTTGCCTGTAATCCTGCAGGTTGAGGAAGGGCGGTAAATAGGTGGCGCTGTTTACCCAGGTACTTACTTCGGCGTTTACGCGGGTGGGGCCCATTTTACCCTTTTTGGTGGTAATCAGTACTACGCCATTGGCGCCGCGGGAGCCATAGATAGCCGTTGCATCAGCATCTTTCAAAATGTCAATACTTTCAATGTCGGCCGGATTGATCGAGTTCATTGAGGTGCTACCCCACGACATATAGCTGCCAACAGCCGATCCGAGGCCATTGTGGGCATCGGGCATGATGGCTCCGTCTACAATGATGAGTGGCTGGTTGGCAGAGGCAATAGTGCCAATACCCCTGATTTGAATTTCCATACCACTGCCAATGGCACCGCTTGTTTGGTTAATAGATACACCCGCCATGCGGCCTTGAATAGCCTGAATGGGGTTGGCCACCGGCTGCTTTTCTATTACATCTGATTTTACCGAACTCACTGAACTTGTAGCAAGCCGCTGCGTGGTTTTACCATATCCAATCACCTGTATATCATCCAGTTTTGAAACCTTGCTTTTTACATAAACAGAAACAGCCGTCCTGCCGCGTAAGGCTACTTCCTGCGTTTCAATATTTACCGCTGTAAAAATCAGGATGTCATTATCCTTTACGTCGGTAAGGGTAAATATGCCATTGGCATTGGTTACTGTACCTTTTTGGGTCCCTTTTACCATTACTGAAACGCCTTCAACCGGTTCGCCTTTTTCATTGATAACCAATCCCCTTACTTCGGGCGGGGGCGGCGGAAGCGGGTCTTCAATTGGCTGCTCCACCACTACAGGAGGTTTGGCATTTACCACAATGGTTTTGTTAATTACCTTATAGCTAAGCGGCAGGTTTTTGAAGCATTCTTTCAAAGCATCTTCAAGGGGCATATTTGTTACCTGGATATCCACCTTGCCCGAGCGGTCGAGTAATTCGTCTTCATAAAAAAACTGATAGCCTGTTTGCCGGTGAATTTGCTTGAACACTTTCTGCAGCGACACATTTTTTTCATTCAGCGTAACTTTTTGTGAGAAAACATTGGCACTCACCTGCAGGCAAAAACCCAACATTAAAAAGGCGGTAAGTTTCATAACCATGAGCAGTTTGGTAAGAAGTCTCCTATCAACAGGAAAGGAGCCTGAACGGATTAAATCCATAGCTTTGCTTTGTTTTGGTGAATAATTGGTTGTTTATGCCGGTACCCGACGCCAATCAGTACCCGGTATATTTTTTCAAAATACTTTTCATTTGCCGAAACATCCTCCGTCCTGACTCGTAATCAGGGCGGATTTTTTTATTCTAAAACCGTAATGGTTTTCCCTACTATCCTAAACCTGATGCCTGCATTTTCCATAATCTTCAGCACATCAGCAATATCATTTTCGCGGCTTACAATACCTGAAAAGGATTTTTTGCTGAAGTTACCTTCATAGGCAACAGTTACATTATACCATCTGCTAACCTGCCGCAAAATGGTTGGTAAATCAGCCCTGTTGAATTGAAACCACCCGGTTTTCCATGCTACAATTGCATCCGTATCTACATCATTCAAAATAGTAATTGATTCTTTCAATTTCGCCTGTTGACCCGGTTTCAGCGTAATTTGTTCTCCTGATAAAGATGTGATTTTTACCGACCCTTCCAAGAGGGTAGTATTTATTGATGGTTCATTTGTATAACTATTAATATTAAAGCTTGTTCCAAGTACTTCTACCATGCCACTATTGGCGATCTGAATTTTAAAAGGTTTTGATGTATTTCTTGCTACTTCAAAATAGGCTTCGCCTGTAATACTTACCTTTCGATCGTTTCCGGTAAAGGCAGCCGGAAAACGAAGAGATGAAGCTGCATTCAGCCAAACCTTTGTGCCGTCTGAAAGGGTGAGTTGATATTGGCCCCCTGCCGGTGTGGTAATAGTATTTTGCAGAATTTCAGTAGTGGTAGTGCTGGAAGGTTCGTAGGCCAAAAGGCCCTTGTCAAGTTTTATAACCGTAACCCCTCCTTGTTGGGCAAGGCTTCCGTTAGAAGCGCTATCAAGCGTAATAGTGCTACCATCAGCAAGGGTAAGCGTAGCTTTGTTCCCACCGGGCGTAATTATCTCATTTTTTAAAGCAGTTACTCCTTTGGGTGGGCTGGAAGGCTGTAAAAAAGTAATCAGTAAACCAGCTAGTACTATTACAAAACAAGCGGCAGCAAACATGCGCACCCATGTGCGGTGTAAGAAAGGAACTACTTTTACAGGGGTACCTTTACCGAGGATGTTAAGCAACATTTGTGCTGATTCATCTTTCGTATAAACATTTTGTTTTGCATCTGTAGCATTCCAAATATTTTCAAGTAGGGCATCAAGCTGTGTTATGTCAGTCTGTGCCAATAAGTTTGATAGCTCCTGTTTTTCATCTTCCCTGATGGTATCATCAAGGTAAGCTTTGAGTAGTTGCAGAAACCTGTTATTTGTCTCCATTTTTGTTGATAATTATCCCTGGTATTTTTTCCGGTGAACAGCCGGACAATGTTTTTTATTTCTTTAATCAGCTCGCCAATTTGCCATTGATTGCCGTTATTTCCTGAATACTTAATGCAAATACCTGATTATCCATATTTTTTTCAAAACATTCATCATTTGCTATATTTAGCTTCATAGATAGTTCCCGTCCAAAATGATCTCCTATCGGTAGTTCCATTTGGCCAAGCCAGGCTTTTTCATGGTTAAAACTGGTTAAATGCTCAAGCGATATAATGTACGATTTGTGAATCCGGTAAAAGATATTTTCAGGCAGTAACTCCATCATTTTTTTAAGGCTCATGAGGATGAGGTAACTTTTGTCAAGGCAATGAAGTTTTAAATAGTTCCTTTTGGCTTCAATATAAATGATTTCACTAAAATTAATTCTTGTATAGCGACCATTGAAACGAATAAAAATAGCTTGCTGCATAAAATATCTGCCTGTTTTAATAAGGCCTGACTTTATATAGACAATGGGCAAAAGAAAAGGGGGGAAGCATCCTCACATTTTTTCAGAAAAATACCCAATAATCAGGATCAAGGAATGAATCCTTGCTTTTAAATAGGTTGTAATGGATGCAGTGGCAAGCTTCATATGCGTTTTTACCGATTCTTTTCCTATGCCTAATTTTTTAGCAATTTCTTCGTAGGTTAAATGATGAAACCTGCTAAGAATATAAACTTGTTTTTGTCTTTCCGGCAATGTATTAAGGGCCGCATCAATGAGTGGAAATTTGTCATCAATACCTTCTTCAAAAGGAAGAATGAACTCATTTATAGAACTTTCCCTTTCAATGTTTTTCAGATGTTTTATTTCGTTCAGATTTTTTTTCAGCGCATTGATTGCCTGATTTTTACAGGCTGTAAAAAGGTAGGCCTTAAAGTTGCTGACGTTTTCAAGATTTTCCCGGTTTATCCATATTTTTAAAAATACATCTGAAACAATTTCTTCAGTAGTTTCCTTTGATTTGGAAATTTTGAAAAGAAATGCAGAAAGCCTTGGCTGCCATTCATTAAATAATTCCTGAAAGGCTTTTTCATTTCCCCTGGAAACATCTTTCAATATATCGCTTTCCTGATAGTTAGACACGTAGCCGGATTTTTTTCACCATACAAATGATGGTAAATATATAATTCACGGCTTACATAACAAGTGGTTTACAAAAATGGGAAAAATATAGTTTTCATTTGTTAATTAATTTTTCCTTTTACCTGTTATATTTTAAACATGCTAATAATTGATGATGCATTTTTCCTTTAAAAATGATACAAGAAATGATTTTTTATGGTGATGAGGATAACCTTTACGGGTTTTCTGCCTTGTTTCTTTATAGAATCTTTCAAATTATCTTGAAATTTTCATAGATGCTGCCTTGTTATTTATATTTGAAGGCAGGCAACTACTACTTGATGTTAGGGTATACCTTGTACCCTGAAAGTTAGAAGCAGTATAAAGTGTTACTTTCCAGCCTGCCGGAATTTTAATGGAAGATGCAATCTGGTAGAGATTGCCGGATAGTTTACTGTAATCTCCGGCATTGAATTTGGTAAACGACCCTTTGTAACTGCAATCTGCATACAGGGACACCATATCAGTTTCCGATGAGCCACCAGATCCGCCAAATCCGCCACTTCCTCCGGAACCACCACTTCCTCCGGAACCACCAAATCCATCATTTCCACCAGAACCACCCGAACCACCAAAGCCATTATTTCCTCCTGAGCCACCAGAACCGCCAAAATTGCTGTCATAATCTTTTAGAATTTTGAAGGAAGATGCTTTAGCTTTTACGTCAGAAGGCAGGCAGGAATTAGAAGATTTTACAACATACTCACTCCCTGCGAAATTCTTTTCTGAGTAAAATATGGCGGTGTAATTACTAGGAAGCCTTACGGATGCAATTTTTCCATTTAAACCAAAAGGAATAGATGAGTAATTACCGATTTTATAAGATTTTGAACTGCCTCCATAGCGGCACTCAGCATAAAGCAAAGCTTCGCTGCTGCTATTCGATATATTTGTTCCATCACCTTTTCTCACTATCATCGAGCTTGCCCTATCATTTACATTGGAAGCTAAGGATGAAATTGATGAGGAATAAACCCATTCCTGTCCCTGGAAATCGGGGTGCTCATAAATATAAACTACATATCCTTTGGGTATTTTTATTGCTGATAATTTATCATGTCCCAATTGCGTTTTTCCAAAATCTGGATATTCTCCTTCGAAAAAGCGGTGATTTTTTCCCTGGTAATTGGGATGTTCGTAACCATAAACCTGCCCAAATCCTAAATAGGAAACGATTAAAAGACTAATCAGTAAAAATAATTTTTGCATAAAAGGATATTTTATTTTTATAGACAACAGGCTCTGATTAAAAGGGGGAATCAAATTTTATAATTTCTATTATTTATTTTAGAAAATATGAAGTAAGGTTAGCACTATAATTCTTTCCGGCAGTGTATTAAGGGCTGCATCTATGAGTGGAAATTTATCTTAAATACTCTCTTCAAAAGGAAGAATGAAATCATTGTTGAAATTTTTTCTTTCAATATTTTTCAGGTGGTTTAGTTCATTCAGATTTTTCTTAAGCGCATTAATTGCCTGATTTTTACAGGCTGTAAAAAGGTAGGCCTTGAAGTTGTTGATATTTTCAAGATTTTCACGGCTTATACATATTTTTAAAAATACATCTGAAACAATTTCTTCTATAGTTTCCTTTGACTTGGATATTTTAAAAATAAATGCTGATAACCGTGGCTGCCATTCTGCAAATAGCATTCTGAAGGCTTTTTCATTTTCATCCGCAATTTGATGTAATACTTACTAAAAAATCCCGGCTTGTGTATGTTTAATTATTCCGCCTGTTAAATGGGTTCTGAAAGAACAAGCAATACTTTCTCCCCCTTTTTCAAAATCATTTTATTTCTTTCAAAAACAACATTGTCAACTTCATTTATTGCCTGGTTAAATGCCGATTCGTATGGCATTTCAGGGCAGGTCATGCGGGTGCTTGTCATGCCGCTGAACCTGATGGAGCCATTTGCATATGTGTAAGTCCCCATAATACGGTTGCAGATTTTGGTTACAACTTTACCATCGGCATTGAGTTCAAGCTGGAAGGCTTTTGCCGAAACATCTTCCAATTGGTCATTTTTCAGCAAGGATATCAAAGTCCATTTTCCTGAAGGGTTTCTTTCTGATGTTGCAGCCATAGCAGGGTCTTTTTCTTTTGAAATTACTTTTTTTAGTGTGTACCTAACACTACTGCCATCGGCAGGGGGATTGGCTATAGTTGTTTGTTTGATTTTAAGGGTGTATAAATAGCCGGGTTCAAAATCAAATCCTTCAATTGGCTGATAAAGAAATTTCCATGCATCATCTTTTTTTTCCTTGAATTGAAGGCATTTCATGGGGCCAACCCCTGTGCAATCGGCTTGTTTGCTATTGATGAAAAACTTTTTGTTTTGTGCCATCATGGTTGCTGAAGAATACATCAGGAGTATAAAAAGGAACAGTTTTTTCATAAAAAATTGTTGAATTTAAGTTATAGTAAAGAAGAAATGGGCTTCGATTAGTTGTATTCCAATTCAAAAAAAATATGGTTTTTGCCCCGGGAATCAGGATGTTTGTACCTGAAAACCTGCGAATAGCCACCTGCAGAAATAAGGAGCAGGAGTGCCAGAAATGAAAAGTTTCTCATAGAAATATAGTTTTGCTGATTATAGTAGACAATGCCGCAATAAAAATGGGGGAAAGGAAAAAAAATAATTTATCACCTGTTTTGCTGCCAGGTATTATTGGTAATGTCTACGTCAGCCAATCTGTTTTCGGGGTCAATTTCAATCTTAGAAATAGCCTTTCCACTTGGAGCCAATTGTAACAGTATGCTGCGGTTTGCCCATTTTTGTGGCTGATAGTCCACCCTTGTCTCACCTTTTTCGGGTGGTTTTATCCCAAACATCAGATCAAGCGGTACATAATGCCATTCCTTTTGCCCATCCGAATAGGTTATCATAATATCCAGCGGCATGGGTATTTCTCCAATTCTTTTTATAGAAATGGCTGCTTTGTCTCCTTGCACCATCACAGTATCAATTCCGTAGTTCACCTGTTTGGTGGTATTAATCCATAAATCCATAAACCATGCAAGCTGAAGGCCGCTCCGTTTTTCGGCAATTTTCAGAAAATCATCAGGACCAGGTTGGCGGAAAGCCCATGCATCATAATAATCCAGCATTATTTGGCTGAGATGCTCATTGCCGGCTATATACCCCAGCATTACCAGTAGCATGGCGCCTTTTGAATAGGAGCCATAATTGTAGGCCTGATTTGTTCTTAAAAAACTTGCCGGGGTGGATAGCGGTTCCTCAAATTTTCCTTTTGTGTACATCATATAACCTACCATATTCACCCAATGCGAAGGCACCTGCCTGTTTTTGTAAATAGAGTGGCTTATACGGGCTTCTGCAAAACTTGTGAAGCCTTCGTCCATCCATGGATACCGGTTTTCATTGGTTCCCAGCAGGTGTTGGTACCAGCTATGCATCCATTCGTGGATGGCAGTATTAATAGAAGGATTTTGAATCATGGTAGCCATAGCGTATTCCATACCACCATCGCCCCCTTGTATAAAAGTATAATCCGACCAGGCGTAAGGGCCGAAATTTTCCCTGATAAAAGGATAGACCATGGCGCAGGTATCGGCAACACCCTTCCATCGGGAATTGGTGGCTTCGTTATTTTTAAAGATAAAATGTAAAATGGGCCCTTTTTCCAACCGGCGCGAAAAATGGATAAATCCGGTATCGGCTGCCCAGGCAAAGTCGTGGACTTTATTTGCCACAAATTTCCAGGTGCGGCTTTTATTGGGGATATCCTTTAGTTCCGAGCCTTCAGCATCATAACCCCAGCCAATTTCCCCCGCATTTTGCAGTATTCCACCTGCCCCTACCTTAAAATCGGCCGGTAGGGTAATATTTACAGTATAGTTGCCCCATGTACCGTAAAACTCCCTGCCCGTGTACAGGTCGGGGTGCCAGCCACGTGCATCATAAGCTGCAAATTTGGGGTACCATTGGGTCATGGTATAGGCCACCCCCTCTTTGTTGTATCTTCCGCTACGCCTTACCTGTACCGGTACCTGACTTTCCCAACTTACAGAAAGGGTTACCGATTGGCCGGGCAATACGGGCCGGTCAGGTATTACTTCACATATAGTTTCATAGTCTTTTAATTTCAGTTCTTTTCCGGCCATGGTACAGGATGTTATTCTTGTAAATCCCTGTTCAGGCGTAGTTAGTTTTTCAATCCTGTCCTTTATTCGGCTATCCCAGTCGTAGCGTGGGGTGCTATCGCGTCCTTTGCCTGTTTCCACTGTACCAAAATCGCGGCTGCGATTGTCCATATTGCTACCCGGCATGAACGCATTCCAGTAGGTATGTAAAAATAGTCGGCGAAGGGTGTCGGGCGAATGGTTGGTATAGCGAATGACAGCTTTGCCGATTACCTGATGGGTTGAGGGGTTCAGCGTTACATCCATTTTATAATCAATAGCTTGTTGCCAGTAACCGCTTTGAGCCATACATGGGGCATTATAGCCCATACAAAATAAGAGTGCAATACATTTTATTATTCTGAACATCAAATGAGTTGGTTTATTTATTTACACTTTTTCCTTTTCCGTAAAAGAAAAGGTTCTTAAAAGTAGCCAATTACATGACAATTATCAAACCTGTTAGGGGGAACCTGATTGTAATTTTATTCTTTGATCATTGGCGGGTAGCTCACAGGACAGCTTTATTTGCAATAGATTTTCAGTATTACAGAAAATTATTTAGTGGATAGCCAAATTTAAATTGGTGTGTTATGCGGCCTATACCCACCAATGGGTATTTTTTGTAAAGTAACTTTTAACCTTTATCAAACTAACGACCGTTAGTTTTATAATAATTTCTCTACTTTTGACCCGTAAATCTTACGATTATGGCCATTGTGAATCTTGAAGAGCGGTTTCAACAAAAAATTGATGACGACATTAAAATAGAACCCAAAGACTGGATGCCGGATAGCTACCGGAAAACACTTATCCGGCAAATAAGCCAGCATGCACATAGCGAAATTGTGGGAATGCTGCCTGAGGGGAACTGGATTACACGCGCCCCATCACTCAAGCGCAAAGCCATTTTAATGGCCAAGGTGCAGGACGAAGCAGGGCATGGGTTATACTTGTATAGCGCTGCCGAAACCCTTGGAATCAGCCGCGATGAAATGTATAACCAGTTGCATACAGGCAAAGCAAAATACTCATCCATATTTAATTATCCTACGCTTACCTGGGCCGATATGGGCGCTATTGGTTGGTTGGTTGATGGGGCTGCGATTATGAACCAGGTGCCGCTTTGCCGTACCAGTTTTGGGCCTTATGCCCGTGCCATGGTGCGTATTTGTAAAGAAGAAAGTTTCCATCAGCGCCAGGGTTTTGATGCTTTGCTGGCGTTAAGCCGTGGAAGCGAAGGGCAAAAAGCCATGTGCCAGGATGCCATTAACCGTTGGTGGTGGCCAAGCCTTATGATGTTTGGCCCGCCCGATGCAGAAAGCCCCAATACCCTTCAAAGCATGAAGTGGAAAATTAAACGGTTTACCAATGATGAATTGCGGCAGCGTTTTGTGGACATGTGTGCCGAGCAAATAAAAGTGTTGGGTATGAAGATTCCCGATACGGATTTACAATGGAATGAAGAAAGACAGCATTATGATTTTGGCACCATTAACTGGAATGAATTTTACGAAGTACTTAAAGGTAATGGGCCATGTAATAAACAACGGTTAGATGCCCGTAATAAGGCTTGGGATGAAGGAAAATGGGTACGGGATGCGGCGGAAGCGTATGCTGCTAAGCGAAGTGCTAAGAAGCAAATTGCTGCTTGATTCGGAATTCGGAATGGGGAATGATGAATTCGGAATGATGGTTTTTGAATAATTAAAATCATGGAACAATGAAGGGTGAAGATTTGAAACAAAGAAGTAAGAAAAATGCACTAGCCATAATTAAGTTGGCGGAAAAATTGCCAAATAATCGGGTGGGATGGACATTCACTGATCAGATTATTAGGTCATCCACATCAGTGGCCGCGAATTATAGAGCCGCATGCAGGGCGAAAAGTGATAAAGATTTTATTTCAAAGATGGAAACAGTTATAGAAGAAACCGATGAAACCCTTTTTTGGCTTGAAATGATTGATGAATCTGATATTATAATAGAAAGGGGAGATCTTGTACCAATAACAAAGGAAACAAATGAATTGCTATCCATATTTGTCGCATCAGTTAAAACAGTAAAAAGCCGGATGAATGCCGCTAAATAATCATAATTCACTATTCAATTCCGTTTACTTAACTATGAAATATCGGAAGGTTGGTTAACACCATTCGCTTGAGTAAACGACGTTGATTCATAATTCCTAATTCATCATTCATAATTTATTTCAATGTTAGATCGAGTATTTATTCAACGCTATGGCGATTATGGCGACAGAGATGTTGCAAGTGGAGAAATGCAGGAAAGCACCGTAAATAATCCCCATGAATGGCCGCTATGGGAAGTATTCATTCGCAGTAAACAAGGCCTTGACCATAAACACGCCGGAAGCCTGCATGCTGCCGATGCACAGATGGCCATTGAAAATGCACGTGATGTGTATACCCGTCGAATGGAAGGTATAAGTATTTGGGTAGTTGAAAGCAAGCATATTCATGCATCGAACCCCGATGAAGCGGATAGTTTTTATGAGCCATCCAACGACAAAATTTATCGCCACCCAACTTTTTACGATTTGCCCGATGCAGTTAAATACATGTAATCGGCTACATAATTTTATTCATGTCAGTAGATACCATAAAATTCGCACTTCACCTTGCTGATAATAATCTTATCATGAGTCAGCGCCTGAGCGAATGGACCGGGCATGGCCCAGCATTGGAACAGGATATTGCGCTCACCAATATTGCATTGGATATGCTGGGGCAGAGCCGTAATTTTTTCCAGTATGCAGCACAACTTATTAACGAAGGAAGATTGTTAAAAGAATTTGCACCAGGCACAAATTATCCATTGGATGAAGATGACCTTGCCTACCATCGGTTGGAGCACCAAATAAATAGCCATTTACTGGTAGAATTACCCAATGGCGATTGGGCGCAAACCATTCTTAAGATATACTTTTTTTCGCAATATCAGCAACTCATGTACGAGCAACTTTTGCAGGGTAACGATGCACACCTTGCTGCTGTGGCGGAGAAAAGTTTGAAGGAAGTAAAATACCATGTAAAATGGAGCAGGGACTGGGTGTTGCGGCTTGGTGATGGTACGGAAGAAAGCCATGAAAGGATGATGAAAGCGCTCAATGTACTTTGGCCTTTCACGGGTGAATTATTTGAAGAAACCACCTGGAATACCCAGGTATTTCAACACCAAATTGTCAGGGAAAAATGGCTGCAACTTGTAAGTTCAACCCTTGATGAAGCAACGCTTGCATTACCGGTATTACCGACTTTCCAAACCGGGGGTTTACGTGGTGTGCATACCGAACATCTTGGTTATATATTAGCCGAAATGCAGTACCTTCAAAGGGTATATCCCGGTAATGATTGGTGATATTTTTAAATGATAAGATTATGAGATATCGATTTGGAACAGGAACTACCTGGGAAGATCAGGTAGGCTATAGCAGGGCAGTACGCCACGGTAATCTGGTAGAAGTAGCAGGTACGGTAGCAGTAAATGCGGCAGGTGAATTAGTAGGTGAAGGTGATATGTATGCACAGGCCATTTTTATTTTTAAAAAAATAGAACGAGCATTACACGAGGCGGGCGCAAGTTTAAAAGATGTTATTCGTACCCGCACTTTCGTTACAGATATCAGCCGTTGGGAAGAGTTTGCAAAAGCACATAATGAGTTTTTTGACAGCGTACGCCCCGTAGCTACACTGGTAGAAGTAAATAGACTGATTGATCCGCGTATGCTGATTGAAATAGAAGTAAGTGCTACTGTAGAATAGTAAATTCATGCATACGACCTGTTATACCCCGGCAGATATTTGGCGTTTACTTGAACAGGTAAGCGATCCGGAAGTACCTGTGCTGTCGGTTGTGGATTTAGGCATCATCCGGCATGTGGAAGTTTCAGACAGGCAAGGCGGACAGCATGCACAGGTAACCATTACACCTACTTATAGCGGATGCCCGGCAATGGATATGATTTCCGCCAACATTCGCATGGAATTGTTGATGCAAGGCGTACATTCCGTAGAAATCGTAAACCAACTTTCCCCTGCATGGACGACAGATTGGATGACGGAAGCAGGTAAGGAAAAACTAAAGGAATATGGAATTGCACCGCCTGTGGCCAATCTTAGCGCCTGTGGTAGTTCCGATGTAAATGAAGAATCAGGCATTCAATGTCCTTTGTGTGGTTCTTTACATACGCATGTGGTGAGTCATTTTGGTTCTACAGCTTGTAAAGCACTTCACCAATGTGATGATTGTAAAGAGCCATTTGATTATTTTAAATGCCATTAGGGTTTACTTTACTTTTGTCATAATTTACTATACATGGAATCTATACTTTTTTCTGTTGAAAACGGGGTTGCACATATTATACTTAATCGTCCCGAAAAATACAATGCATTTAACCGCGAGATGGCTTTAGGCATGCAGCAAGCTCTTGACCGTTGTGCTGCCGAAAAGGAAATTCGTTGCGTAGTTATTACCGGTGCAGGGAAAGCTTTTTGTTCAGGTCAGGACCTTGCCGAAGTGGTAGATCCCAAAGGACCGGGCATGAATAGAATTTTAAGTGAACACTTTAATCCAATTGTTACAAAAATTAAATGGCTGGATAAGCCGGTGGTTGCAGCTGTAAATGGTGTAGCGGCTGGTGCCGGTGCCAATATTGCCCTGTGTTGCGATATAGTGATTGCCGCAGAATCGGCTGCATTTATTCAGGCTTTTTCGGGTATTGGGCTTATACCCGACAGTGGCGGTACTTTTCATTTACCAAGGCTTATTGGTTTGCAAAAGGCTACAGCGCTCATGATGTTAGGTGATAAAGTAAGTGCGGCCGAAGCTGAAAAAATGGGTATGATTTACAAATGGTTTCCTGATGAAGATTTTGAAAAAGAAGCTAAATCCATAGTTGATAAATTATCGTATATGCCTACCAAAGCATTGGGTTATACAAAGCAGGCATTACGTTGGTCCGGCACACATACATTTAAAGAGCAATTAGAAAATGAAGATAAATTACAGCAGCGGGCGGCTTCTACTGCAGATTTTAAGGAAGGTGTAAAAGCTTTTATGGAAAAAAGAAAACCAAATTTTAAAGGAGAATAGCATGCATAAGCTTGCAGAAAAAATAGTGGATGCCATGATGGAAGAAGATGCGTTCAGCAATTGGCTGGGTATACGGGTGCTTTCTATTTCCCCGGGTGGCGCACAATTGCAAATGCAGGTAACACCAGGAATGTGTAATGGTTTTTCTTTTGCCCATGGTGGCATAGCTTTTTCACTTTGCGATAGTGGTTGTTCTTTTGCGGTAAATGCACATGGCCGAAAAGCTATGTCGGTTGAAAATAGTATAAGCCAATTTAAAGTCATACATCCCGGGGATGTATTAAATTGTTTTGTAAAAGAAGAATCGCTGGGTAAAAAATTGGCCATCTATACGGCCGAAGTCATCAATCATGACGAAGTCCGCATCGCACTTTTTAAAGGGACTTACTACCGGAGTGATAAAAAATGGTTTGAAGAGCCGGATATTGAAACAGAAGAACTCATCCTTAAAACGGTATAATTTTTTCATGTTCTATAAATTCAAAGATTTTATTCCTGTAGTGGATCCCACATCTTTTGTACATCCGCAGGCAGCTGTTACCGGCAATGTTGTTATAGGAAAAAACTGCTATATCGGTCCCGGTGCAGCTTTACGCGGCGATTGGGGCGGTATTGTGCTGGAAGACGGTTGCAACGTGCAGGAAAATTGCACGATTCATATGTTTCCGGGTGTTACGGTTTACCTGCGTCAAGGTGCGCACGTTGGGCATGGTGCAATTATACATGGCGCCGAGATTGGACGCAATTGCCTGGTGGGGATGAATGCCGTAATAATGGATAATGTGGTTTTGGGCGAAGAAAGTATCGTAGGCGCACTCACTTTCATAAAAGAAGGCGAAAAAATTCCACGACGAAGTCTTGTGGTTGGTAACCCGGGAAAAATAATCAGGGAAGTGAGTGATGAAATGATTGGCTGGAAAACAAAGGGAACATCCATATATCAGGCTTTACCTGCAGACATGTATGATAATTGGAGTCCATGCGAACCTTTACCTTTTGGGATTTCCATTGAGCCTGATAAAGTGGCAGGTTTTCAACCTTGGAACAAGAAATAATATTAATAGATTTGACTCCTTTTTAGCATTGTTAACATGTTTTTACTAAAGTTATACTTCTTTATTTAAGAATTTTTGTATTTTTATTGCTGAATAGGTTACATGTTTATTAAAATTATTGATGTTCCCAATTCATTTATTTGATTTTTAAACTCTAATTGAAATTAAGTTGTTCCCCAAACCTTGCACAATTTTTGTAAATTTTACTGGATTTTACTTAGTGCGATTAAATTTTCGGGAATTCTGCTTTTAATATTTATATGAAAAGGGTCTTATTATTTGGATGGCTTTTATTCCTGATGTTTTGGAGTATTGGTATATATGCCCAATCTGTAGTAAGAACTTGGCAAGGGGCAAGTAATGATTGGGGTACCATAAATAATTGGTCACCCAATGGTTCTGCAAATTTTCATTATCTTGTTTGGGATGGTTCAGGTTTAACAACATCAAACAATACCAATGCTGATCCTCTGGTATTTTATCGTCGGCTTACTTTTAACGGATTTACAAGCTACATATTGGGAGGAAATATAATAAGGGTATTGGATGATATCGATGGAACTTCTCAGGGTACAATCTTTCAGCAATCTTCTGTACTGCAAACCATTTCGGCCCCGGTTTTTTTTGACGATAATAGTAGGATAGGTTTAATGGAAACCCGATCTTCTGGTGGGATTTTACTTTCAAATACCTTGCAATTGGGAGCAGGCTTAACTTCTTTCAATGTTTCAGGAGAGTTTACTTCCGGAACCATTGCTGTAAATGGGAGTATTTCCGGCACCAGTCCAATCAATATTGGATTGAATAGTATTGGTGAAAACAGGTCTAATACAAGAGTGATTTTTGGAGGAGATAATACAGGGTTTACCGGTACCATTGCTATCAGGGCAGGTCAGTTATCATTTACATCTTCCAAGGCCGATGGGGTTTCGGCAACTAATCCTATAGAAATATATCCTGGTGGCTTGCTTCAATTAGCATCCATCATGCCAGGCCCAGGCATTACCCTAAGCGGCAAAACGATAAAAATTATGGCTGGTGGCGCAGCTAACGTTTCAACTATTTCTTCCAGTACCGGAAATAATTCCATTACCAGCGATATACTTGTTAATAGTAATACAACCATTAATGCCATTAATGGAACTACGCTGGATTTAGGCAATATTGGGTTTGAAAGCGCTGACCTTACTTTGACTGTATTTAATAATTCCAATATTTTAAATGAGACATCCAGGATATCCGTAACTGGGTCTGTAGGAATTATCAATGGCATACCTTTACTTAATCTTTTTAAACGGGGTAGTGGTATTTTGTATTTAAATTGCCCCGTAAGCCTTTCAGGATCACTATACGTACCCAATAATAGTGCTAACCCAATTGATGCTAACGAAGGCGATAATTCAGTTGCTCAACCCTGGCTTAATAATGTGGTTGAATTGGGCGGAAACGACCTGATTTCTCCAACTGCTACACTGGAAATGCAAGGTGGGGTTTTTCGTACTGGAAATTTTAAGCAAACATTTAAGGCATTTTCACAAACACAAGGTAATCGTACAAGCTGGATTGAGCTTGGAAATGCAGCTGAATTGACTTTTGGCAATAGTACCATGTTTCCAATTACCGGCCGTGTGCTTATTAAGGGCTGGTCTGGCACTGTTGGCAATTCCGGAACGGCTGGTAAAATTTATGTTCAAAAACAAGACCTTGCAACAGAGGGACTTACGGAAGATCAATTATTAAAAATTTATTTTGAAGGTTATACAACATTTTGTGCAGGTGCAAAACTTATTCCTACCGGTAACCCATTAATTAGTGAGTTGGTACCGGCACCTGCCCATACCATCACCCGGGTAAGGGGCGGCACTACAACTAATATTAATTCTCCTAATTTGGACAATCAGGGCTATATTGGAGGTGCACTGCGAATGAATGGCTGCAGATTTGTAGATGTTACAAGCGTAACCATAGGAGGCGCATCTGTCCCATTTGTTGTGCAAAATGAAAATTTAATTACGATAGCTAACTTACCTGCAAATGTAGGTGGTGTTGTAACGGTGGTAGCTAATGGAGGCCAATCAGTTTCATGGGGAACTCCATTTGTAAATTTGGGATACATTACAACGGGAAGTGGCACGCAAATCTGGCAAACCAATGCTGTTTGGTTAGGTGGATTGGCATTTAGACCAACATCTCTTTGTTGTAATGATAATCGAATTACCATAAATGGAAACAGACAAGTTCTTATTGATGCAGCTACCACTATTCCCAATTTAAATTCAGGGTTGCCTCCTTTTCTAAATGAACTAACCATCAATACAACTGCTTCCCTGCGTCTATCTGCTGACAATAAGATTCCCAATACACCACCCCTTGTTTTAAATGGGGGTACTTTTCGAAATTTTATTAGTACATCTAATTCACCTAGCTCACCTGGGTTTAATGTTACGCTTGGTACCTTAAAGCTAACGGACAATTCCAATATTGCTTTAGGTACAACTGGAAAGATTTTAAGATTCAGCGCAAGCAATCTTATTGCGTGGACAGCTACGGCAAGATTAACGATATACAATTGGGCGGGTTCCCCTGGAAGTTCAGCTGGACCTGCAAATAACCAAATATTTGTAGGCAATGACGCTTCTGGACTTACGGCCGCGCAACTTAGTCAAATCAGTTTTGATGGAATTTGTGGATCGGCAACCTTACTTTCCACCGGTGAATTGATACCAAGTACATCTCCATCCCCAAGCACTATTTCTAGTGATAAAGCAATAGGAAATACCACTTATATAGGGTCGCAAGTATTTGTTGGAGGTTGTTATTTAAATACTATTACCAGTATTAAGGTAGGTAGTACCACCTTAACCGCAGGTTCGCATATTACCGATCCATCCACGCAATTTTCTATTATTTCGGCGAATCAAATTGCCTTTACATTTTTACCAGCAATGAATGCCGGTATGGTTACTTTGTTTGCGGGAGCTACTGATGTTGATTCTATTGCAGGGTTTATTAACCGCGGATACTTGAGCAAAGCCAGTGGTGGTTGGAATAATTCGGCTACATGGCTTGGTACAGGAAATGTTCCTACAGCAGGGAGAAATGTAACCATTCTGGATGGGCACAATATTGAAATTACGGATGATATTATTGCCAATTTGCCAGATACGCTTTTTATAAATGTTGGTGCATCCATTGATTTGGCTGATGATATTGAATTAAATGTGAATAGGGCAATTATAAATAATGGTCAACTGATAACTGATGAAAATTCGGAAATTAAGTTGTCATCAGGCGCAGGTTTAGTTAATAACGGAACTTTTAAAGATGCATTACTAGGACTACCCGGTATTGTATCCTTCGCTGGTAGTGGATCAATAGGTGGAAGCAATGCCATTACCTTTAGCACACTCATTTTGAATGGGGGTACCGTCAATCTGCCATTACTTACGGATGCTTCCCCTTCCATTCCTACCATCAAAGATTTTTTAATTATGAATGGAGGTTCTTTCCGAAGCAACAATGCTAATGCAGCTGGGCCGAGGTATCTTCAAAACTCAACGTTAGTGTATCGTTCCGGAAGTAGTATGCTACGAGGTGTAGAATGGCATAGTACACAATCTGCTACCATAGGTATTACAGAAGGTTTTCCATGGGATGTAAGAATTGAAGACGGGTCTGTTCTATCGCTAAGAAATATTTCGATTATACCTGCACCCCGGCCAACTGAAGCTATACCAAATTTAACCATTGGCGGTAACTTGCATATAGCGAATGGCAATTTATTTAATAATTTTTTGGAGCCGCCATTTTCGGGTACGGTTGAAGTAATGGGAAATATAATTCAAGGTTCTGTTGATCCAACAGTTATTGCAACACTTACTCTTGATGAGAATAATTCATTAGCCAGGTTAAACGTTTATGGCAATTTTACCCGCAGTTATTTTACAAATAGTCTTAATTATGGCAATAGGATTACCTTTAAAGGGGCAAATGCTACCAATATTACACTTGCGGGTAGTGGTGGACTTACTGATTTGGAAGTAAGTAAAACAAATCCGGGAACGATTACTTTAAATTCTATGGTTTCCGTTAACCGTGCTTTGTTTTTATCGAATGGGATAATTAACACTGATTTATCCCTGGGAAGAGTATTGCAAGTAGAATCCGGAGCTAGTATAACCGGTGGAAGTAGCTCCAGTTTTGTAAATGGAGCGCTACGAAAAATAACCGATAATTCGGTGACTGGTGATCTAGATTTTGAATTTAAAATTGGCAAGGTATCACCTGTCACCGTTTACAAACCGGTATGGATTTCCGATCTCGAACCTAATGGAACTACAACCTATACGGCTGAATATTTTCCCACTTCTACGATTAACGCGCCTTTTAGCGGCACGCTGTTTATTGATGCATCTTTAACGGGCATTTGGGCAAATGAATGGTGGGAAGTAAGCAAATCAGGCAGTGGCAAAGGAAGGGTGGGCATTCCTTATGCACCGGTTCCTGATCCTTCATGGGCGCCAACGCCACCTTGTGACGGTTGTAATGTAGGGGTTGTTCGCTATAATTCAGGACCTTCTTCATCATGGGAATTTACCAAAGCGAGCGGTAATTTTAATAATGCTACCCCTCCGTATTTTGAAGCTATTTTGAATACATTAACTGGGTTGGTTTATTCTGCTGTTGAAACAGATTTTAGTCCATTTACCATCGGATTTTCTTTTCCCAGTGTTTTGTCAATTAAACTCACCAACTTCACAGCACAACTTCAAAACGGTGATGGCTTATTAAAGTGGCAGGTATCTGATATCAACACACTTAAGCATTTCGAAGTAGAACATAGCAATGATGGGGTTCGGTTTCAAAGATTGTCAATTGTATCGCCTGCCGGAAATAATTCCTTCCAATACCTCGATAAAAATCTTAATACCGGCATTCATTACTATCGGCTGAAAATGTTTGAAAAAAATGGACGCTATTCCTTTAGTCGTATAGAATGGATACAGGTAGGTACACAACAAACCATTATTTCCGGTTTACTGCAAAACCCGGTATTTGGTGGGCAGGCAGTTGTAAAACTTTATAGCGCAACCGCACAAACGGCTGAAGCTATGATTATCGACCGTTCGGGAAGGGTTATGTTAAGGCAGGGGTTAACCATTCAGCAGGGTAATAACCAGGTTAATATTTCGATACTGCCGCTTAGTCGTGGAAGCTATTTCCTCAAGCTTCGTACCAAAGATGGTGTTGAAAAAGTAATGCCATTTATTAAATAGGTTTATGGATATTTTTCAATATGGCATGTAGATTGTTTCATATGTTTATTTTTAGTGCGCAGGCTCTCGCCTGCTGTTTTTAATTGTCATATGGAATGCCCAATAATCATAGGTGCTGGGTGCCCGCCCGGCCTTGCCATTCGGACGGGTCCAGCGGCTCGTGGGCATTTCATGAGACAAACTACATGCCATATTTAGTTAATGGATAATTCCATTGTTGCTATATTGCTTGCAAAATATTATTGCATGCGGATAATTCTCCTTTTTTTTCTTTTTTGTTTTACAACAACCTGTTTTTCCCAAATTTTATCGGAACGCGATCAGGCAAGGGTTATGGATGAAATAATTGGTGAACGCCTTAACCTGTTGGTGCCGAAATTAATGGAGCGCGATGGCATTGAAATGTGGGTGCTTATTTGCCGCGAATACAATGAAGACCCCATTGTAAAAACCATGCTGCCGGCAACTTGGCTACATGCGCGCCGGAGAACCATCATCGTTTTTTATAATAACCCAGCTATTAAACAATTTGAAAAATTGGCTGTAGCCCGCTATAGTATCGGGGAGCATATAAAACAATCATGGGATTGGCAAAAATATCCAAATCAATGGGATGCGTTGGTAGCATTAATTAAAGAACGTAATCCTAAAAATATTGCGCTTAATTTTTCTGAAGATTACGGGCATGCAGATGGGTTAACATACACCGAGCAAAAGGAGTTTATGCAAAAACTTCCTGATGCTTTTCAAAAGAAAATTGTGAGCGCATCTTCCTTAGGCGTTGCCTGGCTGGAGACCCGCACCGAGCGCGAAATGCAATATTATGAGCAGTTGCTACAGTTTACCCATTCAATGATTGCACAAGCATTTTCAGAAAAAGTAATTACACCAGGCGTAACGAGTACCGACGATGTGGTGTGGTGGTTCCGGCAGTATATTACCAACCATGGACTGGAAGCCTGGTTTCATCCAACCGTGGATGTGCAACGCAGCGATGCGGGCAACAAGGAATTTCAACGTTCATTTAGTGAAAGGCCGAAAGCAGAAATTATTAAACCGGGAGACTTGTTGCATTGTGATGTGGGTATTTCCTACCTGGGTTTGCATACCGATATACAACAACTTGCCTATATGCTTATGCCGGGCGAAAGAGAAGTGCCTGACTACATGGTAAAGGCAATGGCGACCGGAAACCGGCTTCAGGATATTTTAACGGCAGAATTTAAATCGGGCCGTTCGGGAAATGAAATGTTGGCGGAAGCATTGAAAAAAGCAAAAGCAGAGGGCATAAATCCCAGCATTTATTCTCACCCGATTGGTTTGCATGGGCACGCGGCCGGGCCGGCCATTGGCATGTGGGATGCACAGGGTGGGGTGCCGGGAACCGGCGATTATACATTATATCCCAATACCTGCTATTCTATTGAGCTCAACGCATCGGTTGAAATTTCGGAATGGAATAAGTTCATAAGGGTTATGCTGGAAGAGAATGCTTTTTTCGATGGAAAGGGAATGCGCTATATCCATGGAAGGCAGAAAACCATCTATGGCATACCCCGTGCAGATGGATATATTAACCAATAAGGAAAATATGCGCACCTTTGTACTGTGGAAAAGTCGAATTTTATAGATTACATACGTATATTTTGCAAATCGGGACATGGTGGTTCGGGAAGCAAACACATGGCCCGTACCAAGTATAATGCAAGGGCGGGTCCCGATGGTGGCGATGGCGGCAGGGGCGGCAACATTATATTAAGAGGTAATATGCAGATGTGGACTTTGCTTCACCTGCGTTATTATAAAAATGTGATTGCCGAAGACGGAGAGCATGGAGACAAGAACCTGATGAGCGGTATCAGTGGTAAGGATATTATTATTGAAGTACCCTTGGGTACCATTGCGTTGGATGAAGAAACGGGCGAAAAGGAAGGTGAAATTCTCGAAGATGGACAGGAATTTATTTGGCTGAAAGGTGGCAGGGGTGGATTGGGCAATAAAAACTTTGCCACCGCTACCAATCAGGCACCTGATTATTCCCAACCCGGAGAAGAAGGCATTGAAGGCTGGAAAATGCTTGAGCTGAAAGTGCTTGCTGATGTGGGTTTGGTAGGTTTTCCCAATGCAGGAAAAAGTACCCTGCTAAGCGTAATCAGTGCCGCAAAACCCAAGATTGCCAATTATGCTTTTACTACTTTAACACCTCAGTTGGGGATGGTAGAATACCGCGATAACAAATCGTTTTGCGTAGCTGACCTTCCGGGCATTATTGAAGGTGCTGCAGAAGGAAAAGGGCTGGGCCACCGGTTTTTGCGGCATATTGAACGTAATTCGGTTTTGTTATTCCTGATACCTGCTGACAGCGATGGGCACCGTAAGGAATTTGATATTTTACTCAATGAGTTAAAGGAATATAATCCTGAATTATTGCAAAAAGATTTTGTTATCGCTATCAGTAAAAGCGATATGCTGGATGAAGAATTAAAAAATGACATTCGAAAAGAGATGCCAACTGACTATCCGTTATTGTTTATTTCATCCGTAGCCCAGGTTGGATTAATGGAGTTAAAGGATAAATTATGGGAAGTGCTCAATAAGTAGACAACCATCTTCCATACCCGATGCAAATTCCAACGGATATGGAAGATGGTATCTTCCTGATTAACATATTCTTTTTTGTCTGCTCATTAATTTCCATTCAATATTTGAATTTTTCCACCTGGCAATACTTCTACTGTACCGCCGGGTTCCCCTTTCAATTCAGGTTGTGGTACTATTTTGCGCGCTGTGAAAACGGCACCCGCAGCAATGGTAAGTTTGCCTGTTGAAGTAACGGTAACCTGGTCTGCCAAAACCATTGACTCTACCGTTACCCAATGCCTTACCTGGATAAAATCATCACCAAGGTTGGGTGGACGGGCGGCATTTACCCAGGCACCACTGCCCGCGGTAATGGGTTTACTTTGCCAGGTAGTTTTTTGGTTCCACATTCCATTACCAACAGAGCGGAATTGCAGGGGTTCTGAGCAGGTAAGACCACCCAGCCAGCCTGTACTTGTTACGGCACCGGGTCTGAACCGAATGGTAAGTGCCCCATTTGCATTGGAAGCTGTAAACGTTCTTATGCTTGTACCATTTGTAGCCGATGTTATGGAATCCAATAAAGGAGCATTTGCATCGTTGCCATCATAAACGATCATAGAACCTGTGCTGTTAAGTGTTTGCTGAAACAGGGTAAGTGTAAGCTTATTTCCGGCAATTGAAGGGGTAAAAGTGCGGGTAAAAAGTGAACCGGTATTTGCAGTTGGACCTCCGGCATCATAAAAACTGGTATTGCATACGGTGGCACCAGTATTTGTATTTAGCCGCTCTCCTGTTTCGTAACTTAATTGAACTGTATTATTACTAAGACTTTTACATCCGGTGCTGCTATTGGTAGCCAACACCCTGAATTGCTGGAAAGTTGAAATAGAAGAATTAATAGAGTATTTATTGCTATTTCCGGCCTGCGGAATATTGTCTATGGTCCATTGGTAACCTATGCCTGCCTGCTGACCATTATGCACAAGGGTATCTTTAAATTCATTTGCATAAGATAAAATTGGGTTGGCCGGTGCAATGGTTGGCTGTTGTGGTGGCGGATTTACCACAATGGTAACCGAACTTTGCGCTGTTTGCCCGCAAAGGTCGGTTACAGTGAGGGTGTAAGGATAACTTCCTTCTGGTGTGCCTGAAAAAATAGGGTTAGCATCTTTTGCATTACTTAGGAAGGTAGCCGGGCTCCAGCTATATTTATACTCCGGACCTGCATAAGCCAACGCATCCAACCATAAGAAGGGCTGTGCTACAATACCTATTTGACTGGCCGCCCCTGTTGTTTTATTGGCTTCCCATAAACCCAGACCTGGATAATCTCTGCCTGAACCAATTGCCCGGGTGCTGGCAAAAAGTATGAGTTTTCCTTTGATGGGGTCGAAATCGGCTCCCTGTGCATAACCAGCCTGAAAACCAGTGCCATTTGGTAAAGCTGTTGCAGAGAGTGGGTTCAAACTAATGCGAAAAATCTGGGCACTACCCGAACTGGCAATACGCATTGCGTACATATCACCATTTGCGTCTGCTGCTATCCAAACCAGTAACATATTATTTGCTCCGCTTATCGTACCCAGCAGGGTAGCGACGCCTGTCCTGTAATTTATTTCATACAATAGATTAGAAAAATCATTAGAAGATATTGCGTATATTTTTTGCTGGACCGGGTTATAGGTCATTCCCTGCCAGAAACCGGATTGCGGTGGCGGGCTGCCGATGGTAGTTACCTGCCCTGTAGCGGTATCCACTTTTACAAACTTATTATTTCTCGACATCATAAACAGACCATGTGGAGTATTGGCCGCCCCGCAATAAAATTGGTTTACATCGGGGTTAAAACTGCTTTTTACTATTTTATAATATTCGGAAGGATTCTGTGGATCAAAACGAAGAAATTCATTACTATACCCGCTATGTGACATCCCGCGAATTGGGTTATGAATGGGTGTTCCTCCCGAGGCAGAAGGGCTTCCCCCAACCTGGTGAATAGCACCCAAACAAATTGCAGTACCAACGCCTGCTGATGCTTGCAGCGAACCCTGCGGATTTGGTACACGTATAGAAATACCAATGGAAGTGTCTAAACAACCACCCGGTGTACTTACAACCGCCTGGTATTGTCCCGTGGTAGTGGCGCTCAGGCTGCTGGCACCGCCAACATTTACGCCATTTCGGATCCAACTATAAGTCGCTCCCCCGATAGGGTTGGTTACCTGGATATTAACCGAACCGCCCGGGCAAAACTGGGTTGCCCCGCTTGCTGCAATATTAACCATACAAAAAGCCGGGTTCTGTGCGGCAAGTACTGCATTATGGGCATTTACCATGCCATGGCCTAACTGGCCCGACCAGGTGCCATTGGGCTGACCTATTACCCTGCTGTAGGTATAGTTACCAATCTTCCGGGAACTACGTTCTAATAATTCGCGTGCCTGCACCTGTGTTAGGTTGCTATTGATGCTAAGGATAAGCGCTGCTACACCTGCGGCCATTGGGCAGGCTGAAGATGTACCATTAAAGGTTTGATTGTAGCCTCCGTTACTGGTTGTTGCAATTTTTACGCCCGGCGCCGAAACATCAAGACCGGTTCCATAGTTGCCACCCCAAAAATTTTCAGCATCACAGGTGTTAATTGATTTTCGTTGAAAACACATATCCATGGCCCCTACTGCAATGGTTTCGGGGAAAATAGCCGGGCTTACCAGGCCGGCATCGTCATTTCCTGATGCAAATAGTACAAGGCTGCCCTTTCCACCACGTCCAAGCGTAATGGCTCTTTTTATGGCATCATGTACGAGTGTAGAAGCTAGCCCGCCACCCCAACTATTGGAAAGAATATCTGCACCGCCCTGGTTCCATGCCCAATCTATGCATGAAGCTAACTGGCTCGCTGTGCCAAAACTTCCGCTGGTATTGATGGTAAGATTAACCGGGATAATTTTACATAAAGGTGCAATACCTGTTACACCAATACCATTGTCGGCTTCAGCAGCAATAATACCTGCGCAGGAAGTGCCATGCGAACGATTGGAAGCCAGTACGTTACCGGTTGTAGCATTGGAGGCAGAAAGACCGAAACCCAGCGGGTCAATATTATTCACAAGATCGGGGTGGGTGCGTTCTACACCTTCGTCAATCACTGCAACTCTAATAGTAGGACTACCCTTGGTTATTAACCAGGCATTTTCCACATTAATGTCAGCACCTGCTGTGCCATTAAATTGGGCAGGTGTGCCCGTATTTTTTAGCCCCCACTGAAGATTGTAGAGTGGATCATTAGGCGGACTAAATAATATATCAAGTGGCCTGAAATCAGGTTCTGCATACTCAAAAAGCCCGGTTTCGAAAAAGCGATTTGCCATTTCTAATCCATCGAAATCCGCATTGCTACCCGCTTTTACCAGGTATACCCGCTTATCGTAATCATAAGGATTGAGTATTGTACAGCCTGTTTTAATGGCTTCGTTTTGCAGCATGTTGGTGCTGGTTCCGGGTTTAAGTTTCACATAAAATCTATCTTCATACAAGTGTTCTTTTTCAGGCTGCTGGTAAACGGCGGGTCGCGCTACCAATACGCCGGGTTGCTGCTGAAGCCAGGCAAGGGTTGTTTCAAAGTTGGAAGCGATGGCAAGTGTAATTACGCTTCGGGTTGGCACTGCAAGGGATTGTAATGCTGTGCCGGATAACGTTAGAATGGATTGTAAATCGGCTTGTAAAGCCAGGGTTTGTGCTGCATCGCGGGTTTCTACAAAAATATGTGTACGACTCTCTGAAAGATTTATTTTTTGTGCGCCAAAATAATAAAATAATGCACCTTGATTTCCCCCCTGTGGTAGCCCGGCCTGTGCAATGCTGCTATTGCTATGCCAAATTACCATGCAGGTAATGCCAATCATTTTTAGCAAGAAAAAAAAATCGGAGCCAAAAGATAATGTGCCAATGGCGTGCCTCATTTGAGTTGGCAATAGCCGACCTTTTCTATGTGAATACATATAAAATACTTTTATGGATTTGCCTGAAGGAAAATGGATCGACCAATATTTTTTACAGTTCTAATGTCAGGAATGGTGAAGATAGATTTCGGCCACCATTTATACAATCATCCTTTTTACTTAGATTTTTAAAATAATGTACATTATTAAACAAAAAATTAGTGGGCTCAATAAAACCTGATGTCTTTTTTTGTAAAGAGCAATTAAATGCACTGCATAGGCTGTTTAAAAAAATCATCCGATCATTCTCAATTCTATTGTATCCAAAAAATGGATTGAGGTGAAGGGCTATTCGCAACCTTTGCTCACCACTTTCCCTTCAATCAGCACAGCGCATACTTTTGTAAGGTATTCAAATGGGTCGCCATTGTATAAAACAAGGTCGGCATCTTTTCCGGTAACTATACTTCCTACGCGTGTATCAATACCAAGCAATTTCGCCGGATGGATCGTAACTGCTTTAATAGCTTCATCATAATTCAACCCTTGCACCATGGCTTGTGCCGCTTCAAATAAAAGCACTCTTGTTTTTGGCACATAGGCTTCGTACCCCGTTTCTATACTTACCGGGATGCCTGCTGAAGTTAATAGTACGGCACTTTCACGCGTCATATTTACCATATCTCCGCCGTTGCGGGCCATGGTAGCATGCAAAATAACTTCGGCTTTAGCGGCTTTAATTTCATCTGTAAGCCGGTAGGCTTCTGCAGCACCTTCTATCACTAATTTAAAACCAAACTCTTTACTTAGCCTGATGGCGTTCATAATGTCATTGGTTTTATTGGCATAAATAAGTCCTTTTACTTTTCCATTCAGCAATTTAACCAGCATATCCATTTTTAGATCAGGAGATGGCCTTTTTGCTGTATCCTTATCCATCATTTTTTTTGCATGGGCTTGCGCTTTCAGTAATTCGGTACGCAGCATGGCCATTTGTTTTGACCTTGTGCCGGGGCTGGTAAAACCCGAAACACCTTCGCCCAATGTCATGGCAAGCATTGCTTCCGGTAACAAAATAACCGAATCGGCTGTACCCGGTTTTGTTTTTACCACCATGGTTTGCCCGCTGATAAGTGCTCCCATTCCATGGCCGGTATGCATGGTTGTTACGCCCCAACTGCGCACATATTCAACCAATTTTTCTTCCGGGTTGTAGGCATCTACCGCCCTTAATTCGGGTTGCAATGGCGACGATCTTTCTACCTGGTCCTGATCGGTAGGAATATTGAGTGAACCCGAAAAACCCACGACACTCCGCGCATCCACCAAGCCCGGTGTTACGGCTTTGGCTTCTATTATGGTATAACCCGATGGGATGGCTATGCCGGTTCCCACCTGTTCTATTTTTCCGTTTTTTATGAGAATAATTCCATTTCGCAAAGCGGCTCCATTTGCCGTATGAATAATATCGGCTTTTATAGCTGTTTGTGCAGCGGCAAAAAGAGGAATAGAGAATATTATGGAGAGAAATTTTTTCATAGAGAAAAGTGATTAAGTCAATAAGTCAATTGGTGAATAAGTGGATAGTGAGTCAAATAGTGGGTGAATTAATAAGTCGGTTGGTGAAAAGTGAATAGTGAATGGGGTGTGCGTTGGAGAATTGGGTTATAAGTGCGTCAGCCCATTCATAATTCCTGATTCAAAATTCATAATGCTCAATGGTCTTCGTCCACATGATGGTGGAACTCGCCGCGGTCGGGAGAATATACTTCAAAGCCACCGGTAAGCCATCCCTTTTGCGCAGGATTACTGATGTCGAAACGTTTTTTCCCTTCTACCCATGTTTGTTCAATTTTTGTGTAAACGCTGAATGGGTCACCGCTGAGAATGACAAAGTCGGCATCTTTCCCTGCTTTTAAAGAACCTACACGCGAGCCAAGGTCCAGCATTTGTGCACCGGCAAGTGTCATGGCTTCGAGCGCTTTTTCCCGGCTCATGCCTTCGCGCACCATAACGGCGGCATTGCGTAAGTATAGCCGCGAATCGGTAATGCCATCATCGGTATGTAAGCCAACTTTTGCGCCTGCTTTTTCCAGCGCTGCGCCATTGGTGCTGGAATAATTCATGGCTTCGAGTTTGCCTCCCGGCGCATCAATTACAATGATGCTGCTGGCTAATCCTGCCTTTGCAATTTCATTGGGGATTACCCATCCCTCGCTTACATGATGAAGAACAGGCTTAAAACCAAACTCCTGACCAATACGGATTGCCGTTAAAATATCATTGGATTTATGTGTATGAAAATGAACAACCCGCTTGCCGGAAAGTACTTCGAGCAAAGGCTCCATCCTTAAATCGCGCTCAGGCATTTTGCTTGAATCCTTGCCGGCTTTATCTATTTTCTTTTTATACTCCTGTGCCTGTAAAAACAAAGTACGCACCATGGCAGCACTCTTGGCCCGCGTTCCCGGCATACCTGCGGCATTGCGCATGGGGTTGGTGCCATTTGCCATTTTTAAGCCGCCATAAACCCCTTTTTCATTGGTTATCAGCAGGTCTTCAATTATTTTTCCATCACGCATTTTTACATAAATGGTCTGCCCGCTCATCAGCAAACCGCTGCCTGGCATAATGTTGATCGTCGTAATGCCACCCGAAAGCGCTTTTTTAAATCCATCACTTGTTGGGTTTACAGCATCCATGGCCCTTGCATCGGGATTTAGGGCAGCGCTGTTATCTCCGCCTTCCGGTCCGCCAAGATGCGAATGGGTATCTACAAACCCCGGTAGAATTACTTTTCCGTTTACAGGAACAGTAATTGCACCTGCAGGGATGATGGTGTTTTGATCGCCAATAGCAACTATTTTTCCTTTATGTACCACCATGGTTCCATTTTCAATAGGAACGCCTTCAATAGGGATAATGCGGGCCCCGGTAAACGCATGTGGTTGTTCCTGTGCAAAGGTTATTTTGGCAGCAGCCAACAAAAAAATTAGGTAAATGCTTATGTATTTACGCATGAATGATAACAATTTTGAGACAAGATAGGTAACTATTACATTACATGTGTATTTTCGGAGTGCGAGGCCATGTCGGGACTAAAAAATATCAGGTGGTTAATTTTGTGCACCTTTTGTGTGTTGGGGGTAAATAATGCCCAAGCCGATCATATAACCGGGGGTGAAATGTATTACCAATATGTGGGTTTACAAAATGGTAATCATTTATATAGGATCACATGCAGGTTGCTCATGCGTTGTAATAGTGGCAGATTGTTTCCCAATCCAATACAGATAAGTGTTTTTGCAAACGGAACCAATGCCCGGCTTTCGGATATTGCCGTGCCACTTGGTGACCAATCTATTATCCGTCTAGGAAACACCAATCCCTGCATCAGCAATCCCCCGGATGTGTGTTATGATGTAGCAACTTATGCTGCCGATGTTTTACTGGCGCCGAGTGCACAAGGTTACACTATTTCAGCACAAGTCAATTTCAGGGTGAATGGATTAGCTAACCTGATATTTGGCAGTAATAGTATTGGAGCTACTTATACAGCAGATATACCCGGTTCTGCATCAGTTGATAATGCATTTGTAAACAGCAGTGCGTATTTTACAGGTACTGATTTGGTGGTGGTTTGTGCCAATAGTCCTTTTGAATATAGCTTTTCTGCAAGAGACCCGGACGGAGATGAATTACGATATACTTTTTGCGCAGCGTATCAAACTGGTACATCGGGTGGTGGCATGAATAATGCACCGCCTGTGCCACCTCCTTATCCTATGTTGCCTTATCGCGAAGGGTTTGATGGAAACGCACCTTTGGGTAGCAATGTAACGGTGGATCCAAAAACAGGGTTGGTTAGTGGCATTGCGCCCGGAACAGGTTATTATGTAATAACGGTTTGTGTAGATGAAATACGAAATGGAAAAGTGATTGCAACGCAACGTAAGGATATTCAACTTAATATTACCGGATGTACCATTGCAGCAGCTTTACTGGAACCGGCCTATCAATTATGTGATGAGACCAATGAACTCAGCATTGCAAACCTTTCATTAAGCCCTTTAATTCAGGCATATGCATGGCGACTAACAAATCGTCAAGGCGGCACCGTTGCAACATCTATCAACCCCACGTTTTTACACAAGTTTTCTGATACAGGCCTTTATCGTATTCATTTAAACACAAACCCCGGTTTACCATGTCCTGATAGCACTGCAGCAGATATCAGGTATTATCCCGGATTTAAAGTTGGCTTTAATTACCAGGGTTTATGTTTCGGAAGCGTCACGCTTTTTCAGGACATAACTACCACCCGATACGGTGCTGTTGCAAAACGTAATTGGATATTGGGAGAAATGGCCAACCCCTTAAATATTTGGCAGATTGAAAAGCCCTTCATTACTTATCAGTCGGAAGGTACAAAAGTTGCATTTCTGCGGGTAGAAAATACAAACGGATGTGTTGATTCCGTTGCTCAATTGCTTCCCATATCAAAGGATCCACCCTTACAGATTCCATTTCGTGATACCTTAATTTGTTTGCCTGATACTTTAGATCTTCGGGTATTGGGTGATGGAAATTTTACATGGGATGCTGTGCCGGGTATTCTTAGTGGCATTAGCACGGCTACGCCAAGGGTTGCTCCGTTGGTAACTACCTGGTTTCGGGTTACACAGCAGGTTGATAATTGCACCGGTAGAGATTCCATACAGGTAAGGGTAGTAAATCAAGTATCACTTTCAGCAGGCTACGATAGTACAATTTGTCGTGGAGATACTATTCAATTACGACTTACCGGTAACGCTAATTTTTACAAATGGTCACCGGATGTTTCGCTATCATCATCGGATATTTTGCATCCATTTGCATGGCCGAATGCGGCAACACATTATAAGGTTACGGCAACCATTAGTAAGTGTGTAGCAGAAGAAAGTTTTCAAATTACACCGGTAGCTTATCCGCTGGCAGATGCGGGTGCTGACTTAGCTTTGTGCTATGGGAATTCGGTGACATTGAATGCACAACATAATGGATCACGTGTGGAATGGAGCCCATCAACTACATTAAGTAATCCTGCCATTTTCAACCCGGTTGCTACTCCCTTGCAAACTACGAATTATACATTGCGGGTGTATGATGATAAAGGTTGTCCTAAGCCGGGTGTAGATTTTGTAACAGTAAATGTTGAACCCATTATTGATTTGCAGGTAACAACTGATACAAGTGTGGTAGTAGGTCAATTATTACAACTGAATGCAACAGGTGCTTCACTTTACCAATGGTCCCCAACAACAGGGATCAGCAATCCTAATGCGGGAAATGCAACTTTTCGTTTTACAAGTCCGCATGAAGAATTACGTTATTCTTTAATAGGTTATAATAATGCAGGTTGCCGCGATAGCACCGAAGTAAGAATAAGGGTATTTGCCAATGGGCCATCTATTTATGTACCTACAGCTTTTACCCCTAACAGTGATGGGCTGAATGAAGTATTGAAACCCACCATTGCAGGTATGCAGCAATTTATATTTTTCAAGGTGTTTAACCGGTATGGGGAAATAGTTTTCAGCACTGCTCTTCCAAACGAAGGCTGGAATGGAATTTGGAAAGGACAGAAACAGGCTTTAGGCCATTTTGTATGGATGGTACAGGCTATTGACTATGAAGGAAATGTAATGAAGCAAAAAGGAACAACCCTGCTAATGAGGTAATTGCCGGTTTAAATTTCTCCTTTATTTATTGTTGTTTTATACATTTAATTTTAATCTTTGACCTGAATTAAAACAAATGCCTAAGTGCAAAGTATTGATCAGGTTTTGGGGAAATTGGATGCTATAACTCATGATTGTTATTTGCAAGATGATATCCTGGGTGTTTTTTCGGCAGTGTACCGCCGTACTACGCAGTCGGTACTTGACGCTATAGAGGCCGGTCGGTTTGAGGATGCCCGGCGTATGGAGCAACTGGATGTGGCTTTTGCACTAAGATACCTTGACGCTTATTATGCCTATCGAAAAAATGAACCGGCCTCGCTTTCATGGGTAACGGCTTTTGATGCGGCACAAAAAAGGCACCTTACGCTTATTCAGCATTTATTATTGGGGATGAATGCACACATTTTACTAGACCTAAGTGTAGCAGCAGCACAAGTATGTCCGGGTAATAAAATTTATGGACTTGAAAAGGATTTTATGACGATCAATGATGTATTGAAAACATTGATTGATGAAATTCAAAATGGCATCGGAAAACATTCGCCGTTATGGCGTATAATTGATTTTATAGGTTGGCGGTTTGATGAAAAACTCGTATTTGCCGGCATCTGCGAAGCGAGGCAAAAAGCCTGGGATGATGCAGTGAAGCTCGCTTTTTTAGCGCAACCTGCCTTTGATGCACAGGTAAACGTGATTGATGACAGAGTGGCCATCGAAGCAAATAAACTTATCCGAATTATGATACCAGCCCGTCCAATACAATGGCTCATCCGTAAGATAGAACGGAATCCGCTAAAAGCGATACCTGTTTTACAAGGGATAAATAAAGTAAATAAATAGTATGCTGAATAATACTAATGTGTTTTCCTTATCTTAAAATGGTAATTTCATTTCCTGTGCTGCAGGATACACAATTTTTTGTGGTTCAAAATAATATCGGATAGAGGTAGATCCCTCTTTTATTTCCATCAATTTGCGATCTTTATCAAACTCAACCCTTACGGTACCATTCACCATAAATACTTTATTTGGCGAATCGGGGCTGCTTATTTTTTTTGCGGAAGGATTCTTTTCTAGTTTGGGGATTGTAACCTCTGCAACAAAGTAGGGGATTTTGTGCATGGGGGTAGGCAGGTCGGCCATTATATCAATACCCTTAACGCCCGAAATGGGCATGGCAGCACCCATACGCATCATATTTTTAAAATCAATTTTCATCCACCTGCCATCGGCATTGGCGTAAGCATACCCATCTTGGTCTGCAAATATTGTTGCCTTTTGTTTTGGGTAGTCTATTTTCATTCCGTCAATATCAGCATCGTACAATAAGGTAACGCGTCCATCCGGTCCCTGCATTTCTATGCGCATATCAGGATTCCCGAGGGAAAGTGTCAGTTTCTGATAACCGGCCTTTTGTTCAGAAAAATGAAACCATACCTCTATAGTTACCTCGCCTTGTTCCTGAAGATCCTGCTTCATATCAAGGTCTTTTATTTCTACCCTGTTGATAAACTCACTATTACCGCTCTTCAATTCTAGAAAATCCTTAGGATCCAGGTCCGGTAGCAGTAGCATTTTGGAAAGTATCTTATTACCATTCACTTGTATGCTGATCGTCATTTTCTCTGATTCAATTTCCGATTTGGTATAGCCTAACAACTCTATGTCCATTGTCATAGATTCAGGTTTACCATCACCATAGATGCCCGAAAAAGTGTATTTCTGATTGTCTTCAAGTGGTTTTTTTGTTTTTGGATCTAAAAGGGTTATTGGTTCAATAAGGTGTTGTGGTTCACCAACGGTAATCAGCTTAAGGTCGGTGGTCAGGCGCACTTCATCTTTTATGTTGATATCGAAATCCTCATCTATCAGCTCAAAACGTATGGTGTCTGATTTTAATCCGGTTTTCATTCCTGATGGCATTTGATCATAAGCCCTTTTGAGGGTGAGGCTATCTTTGGTCATTTTTGTAAACAGATATTCTGCGGCAGCGTAGGAGTCATCAGCATAAACCGTATTGGTCCAATAAAGCAAGTGGCTGTTTTTAAACAAGAATTTAAATGTCTCCGGAATTTCGCCAAACTGCCCAAGTTCGCAGGCATCAAGAAAAATGATCTTGTTTTCTAATGATCCGGGTGCGTAAACATTTTTAAAGAAAAGGTCGCTTACGAAAATATTTTTTTTGCCAACCACTACGCCGGGCGTACTTGCATATTGCGCCCGCAATGCCATCATTTCTGTTGAATCCTTTACCAGAATGCCCGTGTTTATAAGGGTACGGCAGTAGTCAGGGTTTTCATTGCTTAGTTTTTTTAATCCCAAAAAACAACCATTTATATTGCTTCCATGGGTTGACAGATATATAAAATCATAATCAGTCCAATACATAAAATTATCAAGGCTGATGTTTTGTTGGTCTTTACCTGCATTACTTAGTTTGGTTACCCTGGTTTTGTAATTTCTTTTTTTATCAGAAATAGCCGCTACTTCATCACCGTCATATTCTTTAAATTCATGTTTGAAAGGTAACAGTACAAGACCTTTTTTCTCCTCCCGCTTCTCCTCTCCGCGTTGGCTGGCAAGTACGCTTGATTTTTCAATATTTTGCTGGGCATTTAGCAGAATACTTATCTCAAATAATAAAAATAATATACTTGAAAATTTCATAATTTGTTTTTTAAGTATGTGCTATCCTGCACAATTATGTTCAATTAATGGCGGATATTTTTTAATAGGCTAACTGCTACAATTATAATATTTTTTCGGCCAATACTTTTGCAATGGCTTCTTTGCCGCAGTTCACATGTAGTTTGCTGTAAATGTTACGCAAGTGGGTGCGCGCTGTTTCATAGCCAACGTTAAGATTGGATGCAATTAATTTGATACTATAACCCTTGGTGAGCAGTTGTAATATTTCCTGTTCCCTTTTGGTAAGGCTGTATTTTTTTTCAAATGATTCCTTTTCGGCAGTATGAAAACTTTTTAATACCCGCCTTGCAATTTCCGGCGACATAGGTGCTCCTCCTTCCATTACTTCGCGCAATGATGATAGCAGTTTAAGCGGTGAAGATTTTTTTAGCAGGTAACCATTCGCGCCGGCGCAAAGGCTTTCAAACAATTTATCATCATCTTCAAATTGTGTATACATCACCACGGCTGATGCAGGGCTTTTTTCTTTAATAGCTCTTACAGCGCTGATACCATCCATGCGTGGCATATCAATATCCATCACAATTACATCGGGTTGAAAAACTTCCACCATGTTTGCGGCCTCGAGCCCGTTGCTAAATGCGCCCAACACTTCCACTTCACCTGAGTCGGTAAGCATAGTCACCAACGATTCGCGTAGCGACTCATTGTCCTCAAATATCAATACACGCATGGTGTTCATAAGTAAATTCCAAATTCTAAATTCAAATCCTAAATCCCACACCCACACCCAAACCTAACCATAAACTACAAACCATAAACACCAAACATGAAAAATAAATACCAAACACTAAACAATAAATAAGGAACCTGGTGTCTATTTTTGCTTTTCTCTCATCTCCTTCAATTCCTTTTTGAGCGTTTCTATCTCTTTCGTAAGTTCCTGTATAGCCTTGATAGCCACAACAGAAAAGCCGGCATAGTTGATCGCCATGTTCTCTCCATTTTCGCCTACCGTATCCACGAGTTCCGGAAATAGCGGTTGCACATCTTCGGCCATAAAGCCCACAGTGCGTTGTTGCAATGGATCGCGGATATAACTATAGGTTGCGGGTTGCAGGTGTTGTATCCTGCCAAGTATATCTGCGTCAAGCAGTTCAACGTTAATTTTTAGATGTCGGTTACTTGTGGCGGTGTAAGCGCCGGTGCCTGCATTGAAGTTACCAACGGAAACCCCATCGCCGGTAGAAGAATAAAGTGCGAGATTCCCATTGCTGCTGAATGTATAAAGGGTCCAGAAGCGATTCGTGCCTGACAGATTTTGAATACGGATACCCTGGTCTGGCATTAAGCCGGCAGTAGCATTGGTATGATTAATGTGTAGGGTAGCATCTGGAGATGATGTTCTAATGCCAGTTCTACCATTTTTTAGTACGGTAAATGCATTTGCCCGATTAACATCAGATGTACCAAAGCCAATTTCAAATAAGGGATCTGTTGGTACCCAGCTTGTTGGATTTCCACCTCCATTATTGAATCTTCCAATGGCAGTACTTGCATATGCATCTGCAAGTGTTGTTATGCCCGCGGCAAGGGTAGCCGTTCCGTTTGCATTGCTAAGCCAACCCGTAGAGGTTGCATAATCACCTGACGCCTTCGTTCGGTTACCTGAAGACAGGGAAAGACTTCCGGATGCTTCAGTAGATTCGCCAAATGCAGTAGATGTGTAGCCAGATGCCTTGTTGCCGCCACCTGCGTTAAACGAATACCTTCCGGTATTTTCGTAATTCCAGGCACCTGCAACATTGCGTCCAACCCTGAACGCTCCGTTTTGAGGCAACCAACTCATGAATACCCCTGATGCCGGATTGGGAAATAAAGGAGCCGGGTTGCTGACAAAGGAAGGCCCTTCAAACAGCACCGCACTATCCACCACATGTAGTCTTGCTTTCGGAGCTGCTGTTCCTATACCCAAATTTCCATTTTTTAGTACGGTAAATGCATTTGCACGGTCTGTAGAAGAAGTCCCATTTCCAATTTCAAATAAGGGGTTAGAAGCCACGGTGGAAGTTGGATTTCCTCCCCCAACATTGTAATAACCAAACGCTGCGGACCTATAAGCTTCAGCTTTTGTAAAGTTTCCAAATGCTGAAGAATTTTCACCAGAAGCCAAAGTGTTAAAGCCAAAAGCCACTGAAAAATTTCCAATATTAGGTGCATCCCATTGAGTACCGTTAACGTCACCTGCCCTGAATGCCGCTTTATCAGGGTACCACATCATGCGGGTGCCGGCTCCTGAAACGGGAAATGCACCGGGATCTATCCATTTGATGGATCCCCTAAATACGACATTTCCTTGGCCGCTTTGAAAACCACTAACATGCAGCAATGCAGAAGGGTCAAGCGTACCAATCCCTACATTGCCCGTATTGGAAATGGTCATTCGTTCAACATTGTTTGTACCAAATGCAAGTTTCCCATTCTCAAAATTCCATATCTGCCCGGTATGGGTATTGTCTCTGATGCCAATTCGGAGTCCATCGGTAATACCGGTACCTGTTACAGAATTGGTGAAACGCTGGAACACCTGATCCGCATTTTTATTGTGCAGGTGGAGGTTAGAAAAGCCGGCAGGATTTGAAATGCCGAGGCCAATTCCTCCGTGTTTCATAATTACAAGGGCATCGCTTCGGTTTGCGTTGTCGGCCCCATTGCCTACTACAAACAATCGGTCGGCATTATTCCAGTTTGTTGCATTCAGGGGGGTGTACTCCGTATTTAGTCTGCCAATTACAAACTCGGCAAATGAGGGGGCAATAGTACCTGTGCCCATTGCTGTAGAAATATTGCCTGAAGCCGTTGTGAGATTTCCAATGGATTTGGCATAGGCCCCGGTGGCAGAAGCTTGGAAACCCAAGGCAATGGAAACATCACCTTCAGCACTTGAATTCAAGCCAATGGAAAAAGATGTAGAACCGTAGGCTTTAACGTTATGGCCCATGGCTATAGAATGGTTACCGATTTGGGGGAAGTCCCACTCATTGTTAAATGCTTCCCCAACCCTGAAAGCTGCTTTATCCGGATACCACATCATGCGGGTGCCAGGTCCTGAGGCGGGTGGGTCACCGGGTGTTCCGCTTACCTGCCCGGTAAAAAGTATGTTTCCCTGACCTATGCCCAATCCATTTACATGAAGTTGTGCTGCAGGTGTATTTGTGCCTATGCCCACATTTTGTGAAAATACCAAATGGGTTATTCCCAATAATGGTGTGAACAATAAAGCTTTTTTGATATCCATATTTTATTCCTTTATTTTTTAATGATCTCCACCCTTCTGTTATTTGCTTTGCCCTGCATTGTTTTATTATCATCCACAGGCTGAGTTTCACCTTTACCGCTTGTAGTCATCCGGCTGTTATCTATTCCAAACTGGCTGTTGAGTGCCTGCTTTACCGCCATGGCCCGCCGTTCGGATAATGCCTGGTTGAAATCATCTGCCCCATCACTATCCGTATGGCCTACAATCTCAAATTTCGCTTCGGATGCAGCTTGCATGGCTTCCGCAATGGCTTTCAATATGCCGTAGGATTCTTTTTTTATAACCGCCGAATTGGTGTTGAAATAAATACCGGTAGTGCTGAAAATATTGTTGTCGTCAAACAGCTTCCGTTGGTTTTCCGGTGCTGCAGCTATCCTGAAATTGCTGATGAGTGCATATTGTTTTTTTTCGGGCACCACATCAATGGCCTCCATCAGGAAATAGCGGCCCATATTGCCCTGCAGCAGGCTAGGGGCATCCACCACTTTTTCTTCATCCATCCATATTTGTAACCGTCGTTTGCTCACGGCAATAGATATGTGCATCAGGGTATTAATTTTTTTCTTGTAATCAAACACCACCGAATTGTTAATGTAGGTGTCGCCGGGTTTCAGCGGACTATTTTGAATATCAATTTTGCCTGCACTATAATTGAGGAAAAAAGTAACCCTTCCTCTTTTCCCAGAATTGCCACCGGCAAGGGCTTTTTTCTCCATAAAATATAGAATGAGATTTCCACCACCTGACTGCTGTGTAAAACCGGACGTGAGCAGGTCAAATTCGACCGTATAGTTTTCGGGCAGTTCTTTGGGCATTACGGGCATGTAACCCGAACGGCGCAGGATGGACAGCCATTTTTCATCCCTTCCGGGTGTGGTAATTACTTCCCCGGTACCGCCGGTTTCCCAATTGGCGGGAAAGTCGCCTACTTCTTCCTGCGAAAAATCATCGAAGAAAATAAGTTTATTGCCGGGCACAAAAGTGAATTTGCTGTACACCCCAAATTGGGTGGTGGTATCTGTTTGTGCTGTAAGGTTGCCAAAAAGAAAAAGGAATGTAGCAAAACCGATAACCACTATTCTGAAAATCTTATCTTTCATAATATATTTATTTTATTACTGAATAATATTTTTTCGAATTAACTACTCTTTTACTTTCCAGGTTATATTTCCGGGTAAAACGGGAGCGGCGCTAACCTGCTGCCATTTGGGCTGCATGCCTTCATAAGGATGGACTTCTTTATTATCATAAATTACGAATTGAAAGCCTTTCTTCACTTTCAGATCGTTCTCAAATTTGTGTTCAAGTGTTATTTCACTTTGCCCTTCAGGAGTAATCCAGCTTTCAAATTGGCAGGTAGCGCGCAGGGTATTGTCTTTAAATGCATAAAGTAAGTATCCATAAGTACCATTTGTAGTTTTTTCATCGTCTGGCCGGTGCATCCATTTTCTTAGTGTGTCATTACTTGCCGCCATCAGTTGCCCCTGCACATCTTTGGTTTCTGGGTTCATCAGCCATATGCGGTTAAACAGCATATAATCAGGTTCTTTACTTTCCAATACGCCATTTTCATCAGGATCGCAATTACCTGTTTGTATTACGTAATTCAGCTGATCTGTAGCTTTTTTCAGGTCATCCGGTACTGTTGCCGGCCAATCGAAGGTTAGCTCACCCGATGCATTTACCCTGCCAATAATAATGGGTGCCGCATCCCAATTACCGGGAATACGAACGCCCACCAACATAGCTCCAAGGCTGTAATCCTGCAACTGATATTTTTGTGGAGGCAGTGTGTTATTTTGGGAAAAAGCACTTAAACAAAACAAGCAAAGCCCAATGGAAACCAGGGCAAAAGGGGATGTATTTTTCATACCCTAAAAGTAGCAGCCTTAACCCTTTGAAAAAATACTCTTTAAGGGGGAGATGCGGCCCAATGGCCACGTAATTTTTACCCTTGTGCCATTGCCGGGTTGCGAAATAATTTCAGCTTGCCCACCCCATTTAGATAAACGGTGTTTCAGCAAGCTTAATCCATTGCGTGTGGTGGGTTCGGTTACATTAAAGCCAATACCGTTATCGGCAACTTCCATCTGCAAAATATTATTTTCCATGCGGAGTATTACTTCCACTGCCTTTGCCTTTGCATGTTTGCGAATATTGGTGAGCAATTCGCGAAAAACCAGGAACAAATCTTTTCGTTGTTCGACCTGCAGAATGAAATCATTGGGAATATTATCGGCATTGAATACCATTTCAAGATCGTCATCCTCGAAGTAATTATCAGCATAGCGGCGCATTCTTGCAGCAACGGTTCCAAGGTCCACATCACCCGCTTTCATGTTCCAAACAATTTCATCAAGGGCTTCACCGCTCGATATAATTTCATCCTCCATTTTCGCCAGCATTCTTTCCGTTTCGGATGGATTGCCCAGTTTTTGTTTTGCCATAACATTTAAAAACCGGATTTGGGTAAGCCGTGAGCCAATGTCATCATGCAGATCGCCCGAAATACTTGTACGCAGTGCCTGCAAACGCAAAGCCTGCTTAAGCCGGTAACGATATAATACATAAAAAAGCAACAGGATGACGGTTGCAGCAAGCAGCTTAAATATAAGGGTTTGGGTAAAGGGAGGTGTTATGGTAAACTGTGCTGAAGCAGGTACTTGTTCTGCAGCAAATTGAGGCATAGCAGGCCTTACTTCAAAGGTATAGGTTCCCGGCGCAAGGTTCGATAAATAAATGGTTGACTGATCGTACAGCCCTATCCAGCTATTATCCTGCTTATCGCGTACTAATCTGTATTCTAAAGGTATTTTTCTGCCGGCATCATACTGCACATAACCTACGTCAATCCGAAGACTGTTGTGTTTGTGTGAAAGTGAAAAAGGTTTTGAAAAGTCTTGTAAGGAAAGATCGCCCAATGATTTGATACCTGTAATGTAAGGGCCGCGAAATTTGCTGAATTGTCCTTCTGATACTGCATCTAACATCACAATTTTATTCTGAAATCCTGCATACACTTTTTGGTCGGCCGGGTTGTAACCTAGACTGAATCCGGTATTGTCTTCATTGGGCAGGTCTTGTTTGCTGCCAATAATTTTCAATTCGTTTGAAAGGGTATCATACACACAAATACTATGCCTTAGATTCATCCAGAGTTGTCCGTTGGGAGCAATGCTCAAGGTTTGGGTTTCTTCATCTCCACGGTCATTTATGATAGCTTCGTGTATCAGTTTATTGTTTCCGGGAAAATAGCGAAACAACCCTTTGCCGTTGATATAGCACCAAATGCTTGCATCGGTGTGAGCAAAAATTCCTGTACACTCAAAGCCGGGCCCCAATCCCGGCCATTGCCTGATAATTTTATCGAAGGTTTCTGTTTTAGCGTTCCAGCGCACCATACCATCACTGCGATGGGCCATCCATACATTACCTTCTTTGTCTTCTGTCCATGTGTGTACAAAATAAAGGGGTATTTTATCGCTGCCTTGTCCGGGTGCAAAATGTCGGGCTTCTCCGGTGGCGGGATTATACCGATGTACACCATTTCCGGCGAGGCTAATCCAAAGATAATTTTGTTGATCGCGAAAAATAGATGCGACACGTATGGATTTGAATCCGGGTAGGTAGCGTCCCATTTCAAAAGGGGTTACGGAATAATTTTTAGTATGCACCACAAATAACCCGACCGCTGTTCCTGCCAATAAACTATCACCCTGCCAGGGTAGCAACCAACGTACTTTATTGTTGTCATAAGGATTAAGAAGGCCATTAATCTGAATACTTTTTAACAGGTTATTTTGCGCATCCAACACCAGTAATCCTTCAGTAGAACTGTTGAATCCAACCCACAATTTATCCTGGTATTTTAAAATGGCTCCTACAGGTTGCGGGCGTTTCGGATCAATCCATGGATCGAAGCTGATCGTTTTTATTTTTTCTTTCCAAAGCGATTGGACAAGCAATCCGCTTTCGCTACCAACCAACCAACGGTGGTTGGATGTGCGCAGTACGATACGGTTATTGGTGGTGGTTAAAGTGCGTATGGGTGGTTGTCGCCAGCGCATTGCTGCCGTGTCTAAAATAGCCCAGTATATTCCATTACGGTTGGTGGTTATGCTCAGCAGGCTATCTTCATGAAATCCTATTATCGCATCCCAGCGGAAATTGGTATTTGGCTGAACACCCAATGGTAAATGATAGCGCTTTGAGTCGCGGAAATCAAATACAAAAAGCGTATCGGCCACCGGGCTTTTGAAATCAATGAAGAAAAGTTGGTCTTTACGATTAATATTGAAAATATAGCTGGTTTTTCTTTGGGCTATAAACCGGCGAAAGGATTGAAGAGAGGGCCTTGTACTTGTTTCAATAGCTTCAAAAGTTTTTGATTCATGGTGGTAAAAGAAATATCCGCGTGTGGTAGCCATTACAGCATCGCCATTGCCAAACATATCTATATTCAACACAAAATATATCCTGCGAACAGCCACATCCTTTTCAATATAACCTGCTTCAATGTTCGTTATAATTTCCCCGTTTTTATCAAAAATATATACACCCGTTTTTGTTGCAGCTATGATGTGCTCATCAGGCGTCATAAAAACATGTTCTGTTTCATTTGCAAGCTGATATAATGATCCTTTTTTGTCAATATTGAATACCTGAACTTTTCCTGTGAGTGCATGCATGATGGCCACACCTGCCCCTGTGCCCAGGAGTAGCCTGTTGCCCTGTATAGGTTTTACCTGAAATACATTATTGGATGGTAGTTGACTATTGGTGGTAAAATAGGATGTTATGTCATTACCATTGTATCGGTTGAGCCCATTTGCAGTTGCCATCCATACAAAGCCTTGCCGATCTTCGCTCATATGGCGAATGTAGTTGTCGCTCAGGCCATCGTTTATTGTATAAGCCAGCATCTTATCTGATGCCGGCATTTGTGCTGATAGTGAAATAAAGACAGTGAGTCCTGCCAATATGGAAATTAACCTGCAAAACATTCATGGTAAAAATAGGTGATCTGCAGGAAACAGGGTAATCCTTACACATGCTTTTGACAGGAAGTCGGGTATTCTACTGCTTTAATAATTTGCCAACGTATTTTCCATTCACGCATATAAAATAAATTGCATTTGGAATTCCCCCAATTTCAAAACGGTTGGTGGTAGTTTGGCCCCAGCTTTTCAGTATCCGTCCATCGGCAGTGCTTAGGTTTACTATATCGCCCGGCTGTAAGAAAACATTTTGCAGTGTAAAAAACGATTGTGCCGGATTAGGGTTAATGGTAACACTAGTACTATTGCCACAAGGGTTAACGGATACTATGGAAGAATAGGTGAAAGTAGCATCTGTATCTACCTGGCGCAACCGGTAAAAGGATTTTTCCTTTGCATTGGGTGCAATCTGATATATATAGGTTTTTGGGTTTTGACTATTGCCATTGCCTTGTACAAAACCAATTTTATCATACCTCATGCCATCTGTGCTTCCTTCCACTTCAAAACCCTTATTTCGATACTCTGATAGGGTTTGCCATTGCAGCATTCCTGTACAATTTCCGGTAGAAACAAACCTGAAATTGGCAAGCTTTACAGGCAAAGGCGTACCGGCAAACAGCCACTTATAAGCGTTACCAAATTCCTGACCCCAGTAGGCTTCACTATGGGATCCAAACAAATCAAGCTTGATATTTGAATTACTATTGAGGAGGCCTTTGCTAAGAAGATTATTGGTAACGGTATTGATATCGGCCACTATGGTATTCCATTCGTTTTGTCCGGCTACCTGTGCCATTCTGAGACCACTGATATTGGCTGAATTATTGAGGATAAACTGATTGATGTTGGTGAGTGAAAACCAATACGAAGGGCTGAAAGAGCCCACTTTACCAAATACATTTGGGTACTTGGCTGCTCCGTAGGTGGAAATAAACCCACCAAGAGAACTGCCAAAAATACAAGTATATTGAGGCTCGCTTAGCGTTCGGAAGTTCGCGTCAATATGAGGTTTCAGCGTTTCTGCAAGAAAGGCGATATACGCATCGCCTTCTCCACCACCGTATGTCGGATTATTCCATGGAGAGTATTCATCGTCCCGCTTACCGCCCCCGTTATCTATGCCCACCACTATAGCGCCATAATCACCTTCGGTGTGCAGTTGGTTCAGGGTTTCATCTACCCGCCATTCGCCTGAAAAAGATGTGCCATTGTCAAACAGGTTCTGCCCATCATGCATGTAAATAACAGGGTAACGTTTGTCGCTTGTGTTATAGTCCGGTGGCAAATAAAGCCATATGCGCCGCGTCCTGTTAAGTTGTGGCATAGCAAAGCTGTTGCTTAGGATCTGCACATTTGGCGCAGCAGTGGAAACAAGTGGTAAACCTGCCCACGAAGCAACGGTCAGATTTAAAGTTTGTGGTGAGCCGGTAAAATTGAAGGTCCGGTTTGAAATTTCCTGCCCGCTTAGTCCTTTTTCAACCTTTTCCCAACTGCCGAGGGTAAATTTATAGCCGACCGTGCCGGTACCCTCCGGTATGGTAATACTGTATATGCCATCGCCTCCCTTGGTAAGTTTCCATGCAGGATTTTCCGGATTCCAGTCTTGTATACTACCTGCAAAATATATATCCGCATTGGCGCGTGTATTTGGTGGGATAGAAACCAATCGCAGGGTAACTTGTGCCTGTAAACAAAAGGATAAAAAGCTTAGAACAATGATGAGAAAGTTTGCCTGGGTAGAGTTTTTCATTTAATTATCTTTTATTAACAAATATAAAATATATTCTATAATGATTTATAATATTAATAAAAAATGCAGGTAGATAACCTGGCAATTGCTTACAAATAAGGGTTTTACGCAATCTCTTTATTGTGCTGCAAGGTTGCTATTGGCAAACAACCAAACATACGCTGCGCCAAACTCCCGCCGCCAGTAAGTTTCGCTATGGGTTCCATCCGCATCTATTTTTACTTTTGATTGCACTTTTTGCAACCCCATTGTCTGTAATTTTTCATGAACTAAATCAATGAAATTTTCCATGGTGGGTGATTCGCTTTTCCCGCCAAGGTGTATTATTTTGGAAAGGCCAAGATTTGAAGTATTTTCTTGTATGTAACTAACGAAGTTGCTGATATTAAACCAATAAGCAGGACTGAAGGCGCCTGCTTTTCCGAATATGCCGGGGTATTTAATGGCGCCGTAAATAGCAATTAAAGCACCAAGCGAGCTTCCAAAAATGCAGGTATATTCTGGCGTTGATAAGGTGCGAAAGTTCGTATCTATAAATGGCTTTAACGATTGTGAAATAAAGTCAATATAGGCATCTCCTTCACCACCTCCGTAGGATGTATTTTTCCAGGGAGAATATTCATCGAGTCGTTTTTCGCCACCATTATCAATACCCACAACTATGGCGCCATAATCTCCTTCGCTATATAGTTTATTCAAAGTTTCATCTACTTCCCATTCGCCTGAAAAAGATGTTTTGCTGTCGAATAAATTTTGCCCGTCTTGCATATAAATAACGGGATATCGCTTAGTACTTGTTGTATAATCGGGCGGAAGATAAAGCCATATTCGCCGGTAACGATTGAGTTGTGGCATGGGAAAGCTATCGGATAAAATTTTTACATTGGATGCTGCAGATGATACCGGTTTCTTTTTCCAGCTTAGAATGGTAAGGTCTATAATTTGTGGCTTTCCCGTAAAAGTAAAACTGCGATTGTTAATGTCTTTTCCCACTGAATCACCTTCCGAATTCTCCCAATTTCCCTGCGTTATTTTATATTGAACCGTTCCCTTACCTTCCGGAATAATTAAGGTAGGAATTTGATTTTTCCCTGGTATAAATGTAAATAAGGAATCTCCGGGATTCCATCCTTGCAGGCTTCCTGTAAAATAGAAAGATGCTTTGGGAGATGTGTTCCCGGGAATTGATATAATACGAAGTGTTACCTGCGCGTGTACAAAAAAAACAAGAAAAAGAAATGGAAAAATAAATAAAACCTTGTTTCTGATTGTCACCATAAAAAAAGTAGGTTAATGCACAAAGGTATATGCATTAACCTACCTGTTGAATATAGCATTTTACCGTATAAGATATGTTTACAGTTTAACCGCCGTTCCTGTAGCAATTACCATCAGCATACTGCCACCGGTACCTACGGTTTCAAAATCAAGATCAACGCCTATAACTGCATGTGCGCCCAATGAATAGGCTTTGGCTTCCATTTCTTTTAAAGCTGTTGCTCGGGCTTCCTGAATCACGCGTTCATACGTTCCGCTGCGACCGCCTACAATATCGCGTATGCCTGCAAAAAGATCTTTAAAAATATTGGCGCCAATAATGGTTTCGCCGGTTACAATGCCAAGGTATTCGCGTGCAGGACGGCCTTCAATAACATTTGTGGTAGAGATAATCATTTTCGTTTGATTTTGTTTTTTACAAAGTAACTAAAAATATGATGCATTTTTTGTGAGAAGGATGAATATATTGATGGATGGTATAGTGGGGTGATTTAGCACATACATATTTCATTTGTTCGGATGAAACTTTTTAAGTTCAACTGTTATTTGGGAGACAAGTAAAAAGAAAAGCGCTAAGTCATCGGAAATAAACCTTTGACTTAGCGCTATGTTGAAAGGGGAATCATCAGAAACAATACTTCCCTGCATCAATCAGTTTCTCTGCAATTCTCCTGCGTGCATCCTTACTATTAAAAGGTCCGTATTTGGTAAAGCGCTTAAGGCCAAGTAACATCATGCGCTGTTCGTCGCCATCGGCAAAAGCATTGATGGCTTCTTTGCCATGTTTGTTTACGGTATCCACTGCATCGTTCAGGTAAATACGCATCATGTCAATGGCATTTGCAGCACCGGCCTCACCATGCAGGTTATGCAGTTTCATGGCACGCAGCAGGCAGCTTTCCGATACAAAGGTTTTAATGCTCATATCGGCAATATTCATAAGCACTTCCTGCTCGCCTTCAATCTTCATCATCAATTTTTGTACTGCACCACCGGCTACCATCAGGATGGCTTTCTTCATATTAAGTACGGCTTTTACTTCTGCAGCAAAATAGCCTTCATCTTCAGCGCCAAAATCAGGGATACTCATCAGTTCTTTTTGCACAGCCATAGCAGGACCCATTAAATCGAGTTTGCCTTTCATGGCCCGCTTCAATACCATATCAACAGTAAGTAAACGGTTAATTTCGTTAGTACCTTCGTAAATGCGGTTGATGCGGCTATCACGGTAAGCGCGGCTGATAGGGTATTCGTCGCTGTAACCATTTCCTCCGTGAATTTGTACGCCTTCATCCACTACATAATCGAGCAGTTCACTGCCATGCACTTTCATTATGGCGCATTCAATGGCATATTCTTCTGCAGCGCCCAATAGTGCTTCTGCAAAGCTTTTGCCTTCTTCCTGCAGTTCGTGTTCTTTATCCTGTATTAATTTGCTCGTGCGGTATAAGGCAGATTCATCTGCCCAGCAGCGAACCGCCATTTCAGCCAGCTTGTGCTTGATAGCGCCAAAGTTTGAAATGGGTTGTTTAAACTGTTCGCGCGTATTTGCATATTGTACCGCAATGGATAAAGAGCGTTTCGCTCCACCAAGGGTAGCAGCATCGAGCTTCAATCGTCCAATGTTCAAAATGTTGAAAGCGATAATGTGGCCTTTGCCTATTTCACCCAGCACGTTTTCTACGGGTACTTTGCAATCCTGGAAATACAGTTGAACAGTGCTTGAGCCTTTAATACCCATTTTGTGTTCTTCGGGTCCTTGCGTAAAACCTTCCATGCCGCGCTCTAAAATGAAGGCGGTGAATTTATCGCCATCTACTTTAGCAAACACGGTGTACACATCGGCAAAACCACCGTTGGTTATCCAGCATTTTTGGCCATTCAGGATATAATGCGTGCCGTCATCGCTTAATTTGGAAATAGATTTTGCACTCAATGCATCACTTCCGCTATTGGGTTCGGTAAGGCCGTAAGCGCCTTTCCAGTCACCACTCGCCAGTTTAGGGATGTATTTATTTTTTTGTGCTTCGGTACCAAAGTACAAAATGGGTAACGTACCAATACCGGTATTGGCTGCCATGGCCACACTAAAGCTGTAACCGCCACCGAGTCCTTCGGCTACAATCATACTTTCTATAAATGGCTTGCCAAGGCCTCCGTATTCTTCGGGAATGCTTACCCCTAGCAAACCTAGTTCCCCGGCTTTATCCATTAGTGCCGGCATAAGACCAGGTTCCATTTTATCCATGCGGTCAACAACCGGAATTACTTCTGAATCCAGGTATTGCTGGCACATTTCCATGATCATTTGCTGCTCTTCCGAAAAATCTTCGGGGCTAAAAAGTTCCATGGGGTTGGACTCTTTGATGAGCCATTCAGCGCCTTTATCCGCTTTTGTGGTTGATGTGGTGGTGTTCATATGGTGTATTTTATATTTGAAATTTTATATTTGAAATTGGCTGTCGGGGCTGTTATTTGAGATTTGATATTTGAAATTGGCTGTCGCACTAGTATTTAAAATTACTCTCTTATTAAAAGCGCGTCAGCCCCTTCGTTATTTTTTATTTTTTATTTCTTATTTGTTATTTCCAAATCCATCACCCCATGCAAATTCTCATAAACACTTTCCAACACCCGCTTGGTAATTTCAATGTCTTCAGGCGAAATGCCAACGAGCCCTTCATTCAGCGTTTGGTTGGCGAGTTCCATGGTAGGGTCGCGCAGTGCTTTTCCCGCATCAGTCAGGTAAATCCTGTTGATTCTCCTGTCCGTGTCGCTTGCTTTCCGTTCCACCAATCCCAGTTTTTCCAGGTTATCAACCAGCCGGGTAATGCTGGGTTTATCCCTGAAAGTCCGGTTACTGAGTTCCTGCTGACTTACACCATCATATTTCCACAAGTGCACCAAAATGCTCCATTGCTCCACTGTCAAATCCAGCCCTTTCTCCCGAAAATACTTTTGCAACCTGCGGGCAAGCGCCATATTGGCCACGCCTGTAATTACAAAGTATAGTTCCCTTCTTTTAAATTGGTTGTTTGGCATATAGTTGTTTAAACAACCAATCAAAGATAAGGGGGAAGACAGCAAAAAAAGAACCCCTGCCGAAAAAATCTTTCGACAGGGGTTAGAAGAATCAGTTTTTAACCTTTTCTACTTTATAAAAATGTAGGAATCTTAATTTTCGAACGAGAACTTAATCGGCTGCGATTGTCCGGAAGAGCTTCCTCCGTTTCCGCTATTCCGGCTTCCGTTTTTATTATGGCCATTCCAGGTTTTGGTCTTAACCACCTGCCTTTGTGGGTGGTGACGTTGAACTGGTTGTGGTTTAGCCATAATGGTTGAAGTGCCTGCCTGCATCAAAGGATAAGGGTGATCATTAACAACGGGCACCGTTTTGCCAATCAGCTTCTGAATATCCTTGAGGTAAGCTCTTTCTTCTGCATCGCAAAAAGCAATGGCGAATCCGCTTGCACCTGCGCGGCCGGTACGGCCAATGCGGTGTACATAAGATTCTGGAATATTAGGAAGTTCGTAGTTGATTACATGGGTAAGTTCATCAATATCAATGCCGCGGGCAGCAATATCTGTCGCAACCAATACACGGGTAAGCTTAGCCTTAAAGTTACTTAGTGCAAGCTGACGTGCATTTTGCGATTTATTACCATGAATGGCCTGCGCAGTAATATTTACACGTTGAAGGTCTTTAACTACTTTATCGGCGCCATGTTTGGTGCGGGTAAAAACCAGTACTCTTTCAATGGCATCGTTTTTCAACAAATCTACTAACAGTTTGCGCTTATTATCCTTATCGATAAAGTAAACCACCTGGTCTATCAGGTGCGCAGTGCTTGCTACAGGTGTTACCTCAACCTTAACCGGGTTGGTAAGAATGGTATTGGCCAAGTGTACAATAGGCGGAGGCATGGTAGCAGAGAAAAACAACGACTGCCTTTTAGCAGGAAGTTTTGCAATAACCTTTTTCACATCATGTATAAAGCCCATATCGAGCATGCGATCGGCTTCATCCAGCACAAATAATTCAATGTGCGAAAGGTCAACATACCTTTGCTCCATTAAATCGAGCAGCCTGCCGGGTGTTGCCACCAATACATCTACACCACGGCGCAAGGCTTCTACCTGGCTGTGCTGGTTTACACCGCCAAAAATTACTTTGCAGTTTATGTTGGTATGCTTGCCGTAGGTATTAAAACTTTCGCCAATTTGTATGGCAAGTTCACGGGTTGGCGTTAGAATCAGGCTTTTTATACTGGGTTTGCCAGTTCTTCTTTCGGCGCGCTCCTGTAAAAGTTGCAGAATGGGGATGGCAAATGCTGCCGTTTTCCCGGTGCCGGTTTGGGCACAGCCCAACAGGTCTTTTCCGGCTAATACCTGTGGAATAGCGCGTTCCTGAATAGGTGTGGGTTGTGTGTAACCTTCAGTTTCTAGCGCACGCAAAATGGGCGCTATGAGGTTTAATTGCTCAAATAACATGTAAAATAAATAAAATTAAGACCGGAAATAGTTAAGCGATCATAATGGCCGGTCTGCTCAAAAGGAATGCTTTTTTCTGCCAAATGAGAAAGGAATAAAGGGTATTTTTACTTTCGGCAGGCTACAAAGGTAAGGGATTGGGGTCAAATGGGTTTTGCACCCGCTTCTTTGGGGGCATTAAGGTGCTCAATCCCTATATTTGTCCATCACCAACCACCATACTTGTTCATGCTGTTAGCGGTAATTGCAGGATTTTTAGCTGCCATGGTATGGGCTGTGGCAGGGGATAAGATTAAACCGGTAGTAGGCTATCTTGCTACCCTGCTGCCCGCTTCCCTGTTTATTTATTTTATAAGCCTGCTGCCAACAGTAGCAGCCACGGGTGGTTATACTGAGGTATATCCTTGGGTACCATCGCTTGGGGTCAATTTATCGTTCAGGGTGGATGGTTTGGGATTGTTGTTTGCACTGCTCATTACCGGAATTGGTACGCTGGTATTTGCCTACACCATTGAATATTTAAGGGACTATAAATTTTTACCAAGATTTTATGCTTACCTCAGTATGTTTATGGCTGCAATGCTTGGTGTCGTACTCAGCGACAACCTGGTAGCCTTGTTTGTTTTTTGGGAGCTTACCAGTATTAGTTCCTTTTTTTTAATAGGGTTTAAAAATGAAGAACCCGCATCGCGAAGGTCGGCCATGATGGCACTTGCCATTACCGGGTTTGGCGGTTTGTTTTTATTGGCAGGTGCTTTATTACTTGGGTCGGTTACGGGTACTTACTCCATACAGGAAATGCTGCAATCCAACCCTTCGCTAACGCAACATGGATTTTATGGATTAATTGTAATAATGATTTTTGGTGCAGCATTTACCAAGTCGGCACAATTTCCCTTTCATTTCTGGTTGCCTGCTGCCATGAAGGCGCCTACACCTGTAAGCACCTACCTGCATTCGGCCACCATGGTAAAAGCAGGCGTGTACCTGCTACTTCGAATGACGCCCTTGCTTGGCGGTCATAGCTACTGGAATACTTCGCTGATCATCGTAGGCGGCATTACCATGTTGTTCGCTGCTTTTCATACCCTTTTTCGTACCGACCTTAAAGGGATACTGGCCTATTCCACTATTTCGGCGCTGGGCATTATGGTTTTCCTTATTGGATTGGGAACCCCGGGTGCATTAATTGCGGTGGCTTTGTTTATTCTGGTACATGGCTTATACAAAGCAGCCTTGTTTTTGGTAACCGGAGCCATTGATCATGCCACCGGAAGCCGCGATGTTACCCGTCTTGCCGGGTTGGGTAAAGTTATGTTACCTGTAGCCCTTGCTGGTTTTTTGGCAGCGCTAAGCAATGCAGGCTTTATACCAACAATTGGTTTTGTGGGTAAAGATCTTATTTACGAAGCCACCCTTAACCATCATAAATGGGCAGTTTTTCTTACCGGCCTTGCTTTGGTTACCAACGTACTGCTGCTTGCCGCCGGTATGGTAGCGGGTGTAAAACCTTTTGCCGGAAAACTGCCCGACGAATTTGAAAAGGCTAAACTGCCCCATTTCCTGCTTTGGGTGCCGCCCTTACTGCTCGGTGTACTGGGTTTAATTTTGGGTGTAGCACCCGGTATCGTAGATGGGCCATTGCTTCAACCCGTACTGGCTGCATTGCAGGTTGAAACCAAGCTTGCTCCATTGAAACTATGGCATGGGATTAATAAGGTTTTAATGCTAAGCTTGCTTACCATAGGGTTGGGGATTGCTCTATATTTTTTGATGAAGCCAAGTGTGGCAAGAGAAGAGAAGATGGAAAGATGGAACTATTTATCTCCGCAATCCCTGGCTATGAACATTGCATCTTTTTTAAGAAAATTTGCTACTTTTTACACCAATTTTTTCCAAAGCGGATACCTGCGCCGCTATGTAAGAACCATTATTTTGTTTCTAACGGTAATGGTGGGTATTCAAATTTTTAATAGCCTTCCTTTTCCAATTGTACTGGAAAAAGTATTGGATCTTACTTTTTATGAAGTGGCCATTCTGGGTATTATGTTGCTGGGAACGCTTTTTGCAGTGTTCACACCTTCGCGGCTGGGTGCGGTGGCAGCCATGGGTGTAGTGGGTTACAGCATTTGTTTGCTATTTGTTTTTTACAGTGCGCCCGATCTCGCCATGACGCAGTTTACCATTGATACGCTTACAGTGATTTTGTTTGTGTTGGTTTTGTACAAACTACCCAAATACCTGAAATATACAAGTCGTGTACAACGCATCCGCGATTGGGTTGTGGCACTCATGTTTGGCACCATGATTACTATGATTGCATTGGCGGTACTTGCCGAACCGGGCACCAAGGAGGTAGGAGAATATTATGCTCAAAATGCTTATGTAAAGGCTAAGGGGAAAAATATTGTGAATGTAATATTGGTTGATTTCAGAGGGCTGGATACCATGGTAGAAATTACCGTACTTGCTATTGCTGCTTTAGGGGTTTTTGGGTTATTGAAATTAAGGATGAAGGATAAATAATTTGATAGCATATGAAGACGATTATTTTAAAAACAGCTTCGCAGTATTTATTACCCATGCTGTTGCTGTTCAGCGTATTCATTTTACTCCGCGGGCATTACCTGCCCGGGGGAGGTTTTGTTGGCGGGTTGGTGGCTTCTATTGCTTTTGTATTGCACGCGTTTGCCAACGGTTTGGAAAATACAAGGAAACTATTACGCATTAACATAGGCTGGTTGCTACCTACCGGGTTAAGTTTCGCACTATTGAGCGGACTGGTACCGGTGTTATTCAATGGAGATCCTTTTCTTACCGGGGTATGGTATGCCCATCAGCTCCCCGTAATTGGTATGGTGGGAACGGCATTGATTTTTGATATTGGCGTTTATATGGTTGTTGTGGGCGTTGCGCTCACTATTATTTTCACCTTATCTGAATCGGCATAGCATATGGAAGTGTTGTTGGCCATTATGGTGGGCATTCTTTATGCATCAGGCATTTTCCTGATGCTCCGGCGCAGCATGGTAAAACTTATTATCGGGTTGATACTGCTGGGCAATGGAGCTAACCTGTTGATTTTTTTGGTGGGCGGTGTAGTAAAGGGAAAGCCGCCCATTATACCCGGAGATTTGAAGACCATTGCAGATGCCTATGCCGATCCCGTACCACAAGCATTGATATTAACGGCTATCGTTATCAGTTTTGGCTTACAGGCTTTCGCCATTGTATTGCTAAAGCGCGCCTGGGCTGTAGTGCAAACCGATGACCTTGACGACATGAACACAACCGATCAAAATACATGAGCCATATATTAGTAATCATACCGCTTCTATGGCAAATGGTGCTTTCCATAACGCTGATTTTTTGCTGGCGCCGTCCCGAATGGCACCATAAAATCAGTATTTTCGGGAGTATCATAGCAGTGTTGCTTGCGGCCAGCCTCATGGGGCAAGTGCTGATTCAGGGCTATGTAACCATGAATGCCGGCAATTGGCCGGCACCTTTTGGTATCTCCATGGTGGCCGATACTTTTTCTGCAACCCTGATCCTTTTGACATCGCTTGCAGGGTTATGTGTTTCCATCTTTTCCATTCGCTCCATCCTGGATAATCGCATCAGTTTCGGATATTTTCCGGTGTTGCATTTTTTGTTAATGGGTTTATGTGGGGCCTTTGTAGCGGGTGATATTTTTAACCTGTATGTGTGGTTTGAAATTATGATCATCAGCTCCTTTGTTTTGCTAAGCCTTGGCGGTCAAAAACAACAGCTTGAGGGTGCTGTAAAATACTTTACGCTCAATATGCTGGCATCCATCATTTTCCTAACAGCTATTGCCATTTTGTACGGGCTTACCGGCACACTCAATATGGCAGATCTTGCAGGTAAAATGGCAGCAGTAGAAAACAAAACCATGGTACGCATAACGGCCACCATTTTTTTGGTTGGCTTTGGTATAAAGTCTGCCATATTCCCGCTATATTTTTGGTTGCCGGCATCCTACCACACACCGCCCGCACCGGTTAGCGCCATATTCGGAGGACTGCTTACCAAAGTAGCTGTTTATGCAATGGTGAGGGTTTTTACACTTGTGTTTCCACCCGATCCGTATTTTGATAACCTGCTGATTTCCTTAGGTATTATAACGATTGTGAGCGGTGGGCTTGGCGCGGTAATCCAGGGAAATATTCAGCGCATGTTTGCCTACCTTATTATTTGCCATATCGGCTTTATGGTTTTGGGACTTGGGGTAGGCAGTAAGGTAGCGCTTACCGGGCTTGCCTTTTACATGATTCATGATATTATCGTAAAAACCAATTTGTTTTTGGTGGGTGGACTTATTTACCAAATGAAAGGGCACTGGGAAAAGAAAAGAGTGGGTGGTTTATTTGCCGATTATCCATGGTTAAGCCTGCTCATGATTATCCCGCTTTTTTCCCTCATAGGTATTCCTCCTTTATCCGGCTTCTGGCCAAAAATTTCCTTGATACGCGCGGGTATTGATATCCGTCAATATTGGGCCGTTGGTGCTATATTGTTGGGTAGTTTTCTTACCCTTTATGTAATAGCCAAATTATGGGCCGATGCTTTCTGGCATTCAGGTGGTGATGGCATTCCAAGGCAGGGCTTTTTGTATTTTGCTCAAATGAGGCTATCAGATAAAGTGTCCATGGTAGTTCCTATTGCCATACTCGCAATGATAAGCTTGTATATTGGATTTGGAGCCGAACATATTCAATGGTTAGCCACCCGCATAGCAAAGGAACTTTCGGAACCTGAAAATTATATAAAAGCAGTATTAAAGCCGGTAATGGTAAAAGGAGGTACGCCATGACAAAACCAATGATGCTGAATATCATTCTTATGTTTGTATGGGTGGCGCTTACAGGTAGTTTTCTGTTTGCTAATTATGTTTTTGGCTTTTTGCTAAGTTTTGTAATAATGTGGGTAAGCCGGGTGGGCGATGAAGGAAGCCGAAAATATTTTGCAGCATTTCCCCGGTTTATTGGGTTTATTTTTTTCTTTTTATGGGAATTATTAAAGGCTAATATTCAGGTAGCTTACGAAGTAATGACGCCAAGATTAAATATGAAACCCGGCATTGTAAAAGTGCCGCTTGATGTTACTACCGATTTTGAAATCACATTGCTGGCCAACCTGATTTCGCTTACCCCCGGTACTTTAAGTATTGATGTAAGCCAGGATAAAAAGGTATTGTATGTGCATGCAATGTATGTTACCGATAAGGAAAAATTTATTAGCAGTATAAAAAACGGGTTTGAAAAGCGCCTGCTGAAACTTACAAAATGAATCTGCACGATTATTTATATTATTTCATATTACCCATACTCACCTTTGGTGTTATATTGGTATTTATCCGTTTTTTCAAAGGACCAACCATCAGCGACAGGGTAGTGGCACTCGATTTGCTGATTACCATTGGCATTGGTATTATTGCCATGTACAGCATCATCAGCGAGCAGCCTACCTTTTTGGATATTGCCATGATACTTGCCCTGATTGCATTTTTAAGTACTACTGCTTTTTCCTATTACCTTGAAAAAAGAAGGAGGAATAATGATTGATACCCTGATTGCCATATTTGCCACTTTTGGCGCTATTTTTATTTTTCTTGCAGGTGTGGGTGTTTTACGCATGCCCGATTTGTACTTGCGCATTTCGGTAACTACCAAAGCAGCTACTCTTGGCATTGGTTTGCTGCTAACCTGTGCAGCCATGTATTTTAACGATGCCGGTGTTACAAGCCGTGCAATAGCCATTATTTTTTTTATGTTACTTACCGCACCGGTTGGGGCTCATTTAATTGGAAGGGCTTCCTATTTTATGGGTGTCCCACTTTGGAAAAAATCAAAACGTGACGACCTGAAAGGTATGTACGATGAAACAACGCATGAATGTAGTAGCGGATTGGAAAAAGGGGAGGAAAGTTAATATGATCCTTGCGATTATTTCGTTGGTTTTGCTGTTGGCCTATCTTGCTGTGCTTGCCTTTTACAGTTGGGGGTGGTTTGTATCGGGCAAAAAAAATGCCGCAGAAAAATTGGACGAGTATGTAACTATTACAGTGGTAGTACCTGCGCGTAATGAAGAGGTAAACATTGCTGCCTGCCTTGAAAGTTTACTGTCGCAGGATTATAATGCATCGCATGTTGAAGTGATGGTGGTGGATGATGCCAGTGAAGATGGAACGGCTGAAATACTGCGTGCTTATGCTGCAAAGGATCATCGGATTAAGTGGGTGCAACTGCAAGCGAAGGCTGGCGAGCAGTCTTTTAAAAAGCGGGCTGTGGAAGCGGGTATAGCCGCAGCAAGCGGGAAATTGATTGTATGCACCGATGCAGATTGTACGCATCATACGGGATGGTTATCTGCTTTGGCTGAAGCCTACGCCGGCGGTACAAAGAAATTTATTGCAGCCCCTGTAGTTTATCATACCCAACCCACTTTTCTTTCAGTGTTTCAAACCCTGGATTTTATGACACTGCAGGGCATTACTGCTGCATCGGTAGCTACGGGTTTTCATACCATGTGTAACGGCGCTAATATTTCCTATGAACGGGATATATTTTATGCAGTGGGAGGTTTTTCCGGTATTGATGATTTGCCTACAGGGGATGACATGCTGCTCATGCATAAAATATATAAGCAATATCCGCAGGGCATTGTTTACCTGCGAAGTGCCAATGCAATGGTAACTACCGATGCGGCAACAACCTGGAAAGCCTTTTTTCAACAGCGGATAAGGTGGGCAAGTAAAGCCGCTTATTACGATGACCGCAGAATTTTCAGGGTATTATTGCTGGTTTATTTTTTTAATGTTTGGTGCTTATTGCTGGGATTAGGCGCCATTTTTTCTTCAGCAACGCTTTCATTACTCGGTTTTGTGATAGGTGCAAAAACAGTAGCAGAAATGTTTTTCCTGTTACCGGTGGCCGGTTTTTTTGGAAAGCTAAAATGGATGATCTTTTTTCCCTTTTTTCAACCTGTTCATATACTTTATACACTTATAGCAGGTTGGCTCGGCAGGTTTGGCCGGTACGAATGGAAGGGCAGGGTGATAGCGGCCCCCGACCAATTGAAAGCAAACAAAATATCACCCTGATGGATTTATTCCAAAACCCTGATATTCCTGTCGAAACTTTCGTCGAGCGAAATAAAGGTTTCCGTCCTGTCAATGCCTTTTATTTTCTGCAACCTATCGTGCAATACATTCCTTAGTTGCGCAATATCTTTACACATAATTTCGCAGAACATGCTATAATTACCCGTGGTATAATTTAACCTTACAATCTCCGGAATCTCTTTAAGGTCACGTGCTACCTGATCATACAGAGAACTTTTTTCCAGGTAAATGCCGAGGAAGGCAATAACATCGTACCCCAACATTTTATGATCTATCGCCAAGCGGTTTCCTTTTGAAACGCCTAATTCTTCAAGCTTTTTAATCCTTACATGGATGGTTCCGCCGCTTACGCCGAGTTTTTTTCCCAGGTCGGCATATGAAATGTCAGCATTATCCATCATATGCTGAATGATCTGTAAATCAAGGTTATCTAAATTTAGTTTTGTACTCATTTTGCATTGTTTGTTTAAAAGTTTTCGAAAAAAAAGTCAATAAAATTGAAAAATATTTAAATATAAAAAATATTGTTTGAAAAATTTGGAAAGTAGAATAAGTGCTGGTAATATTGCATTGTCAATAAGGAAACGGGTTTGAAATAATCTAAAGAATTGTAGAAATATTTCGAACTCATTAACTAATCGGCAATAGATCTTTAAAAATTTTTATTGAATAGACTTTTCTTTTCTATTGGGCTTAATTTTCCGGCTGGTGAAAATATCCTGACGGCATAAAACTAATATTTTTCAAACAAATAGCCTAATTTTTGAATAAGTAGAAAAAAATAAGCCTTTTTTAATTGATTTTTAACAACATTGTGGGGTGATGAAACTTTGGCAGACATGCCCTCTTGTCTCGAGGGTGGAGAGCAAAGGATAAACACTGCGTAACGCCGATTCCGACTGCAGCGGAACCGACTGGGGTTGACCACCTTAGCGGCCGGGATAGCCTCCCGACACTCGATGCGCAATAGCTAACTTCTCCGTGGAGGTTCGACTCCTCCCCCTACAGCTTTTTTCTCGTTACCTGTAAAGGGTTTAGTTTTCTCAATGGTTTTTTATTAAGGCCCCGGTAAATTGCCACCGGGGCTTTTTTATGCATCATAATGTGCAAACCTTCATTTGTATAATTGGCAGGAATTAGACAATTTGCATAGGTTATGATTTCTACACAATTGGATTTATTTGGCGGCCCGCCCAAGCCACCCAAAAATATACGCGAAGAAGAAGCTCCGGTGGTTGCAGAACCTTTACCGGCGAAAGCAGAAGAGCCCGTTCTTGAAACGGAACCCGAAATTCGCGAATTAACAGCAGAAGAGCCTGTTTTGGAAGCAGTGGCCGATAATGAAGATGAAGATTTGCCTGAATGGATCGACCAGCCGGTTCTGGAAGCAGAGCCAGCTATTATGGATGAACCTTCCTTCGAGCCTTTTTCAGATGAGCAAGATGAACCTTTAGTTGAATTTATATCTGATATACCAGATGAGAAGGAGCCTGAACCTGATGTAGTTGATGAAGGGGAATATGTACCTGATTCGGTTGAAGAAGACGAATATGAAACTGAGTCTGAATTAGAAGAAGAACCGGAGCATCTGTCTGATTTGGCCGAAGTACAGGAATATGATGCTCCATTTGATGTGGAAGAACAACCTGATAATAAGCGGGCGGTTGAAATAACTGCTGATGCTGCATCCATACCCAGTGATACGGTTCATGTGCAATTGCCAAGTCATGAAGCAAGTCCTGTAATTTTCACATCCCTAACACCGGTTGAAGGTTTTGTGGTAGAAGAAGAGCAAACGGCAGAGAAAAATGAGCCAAAACCGGAAGAGGAAGAGGAGGAGGATGCACCTGTATTAGAAGATGATGATAATACTTTGGTATTACAGGATGAAGAACCACCATCGCCCCCATTTATGGTGGAAGCCATTACATCAAATGATGTAATTATTGGCGGGGAACCTGCTGCTGAAGTGGAAGATGCGCATGCTGAAAATGCAAATGAAACTAAGGAAGGCCAATTGCAAATTCCGGATGATGAAAAATTGTTTTTACGCCAATATTATACCATGCGCGAAACATCCACAATGTTTGGTGTAAACCAATCCTTACTGCGCTATTGGGAAAATGAATTTGATGTTTTAAAACCCAAAAAAAACCGTAAAGGTGACAGGTACTTCCGGCCGGAAGATATTAAGAACCTTGAACTGATTTATCATTTGCTGAAAGTGCGTAAGTTTACTATTGAGGGTGCCCGAGAATATATTAAATCAAAGAAAAAGGCATTGGATACCTTTGAGCTTGTACAGCGGCTGGAAAAACTGAAACTTTTTTTACACGAACTGAAAACCCATTTGTAATGAAACGAAACATAGCTGTAAGCGTATTTATATTTTTATTGGTTGGATTTTTGGATGCGGAAAGTTTAAAGGCGCAAAGTACCACCCAATGGTATGAAACCCTACCCGATGCAGAAGAAAAAAAAATATTGAAAGGTTTTATTACCAAGCAACAGATTACCAACGATACCGCATTTGCATGGTATGCCATCAATAGAAAATACAATAAGCCCAATCCTGAAGTAGTAGCTGTAATAAAGGAAAAGGCATATGAGTTTCAACTTGTTTTTTTTATTGGTACATGGTGCCACGATTCGCAGCAAATTTTACCCAAATATTTTGCTGCACTCGAAGCTGCCGAATACCCTGAGCATTATATGACCATTATTGCCTGCGACCGTGATAAAGCAGGCCCGGCTAATATTCAGCGCCCATTTAAAGTAGTGAATGTACCTACCGTGCTGGTAATGAAAGATGGAAAGGAAGTTGGTAGAATCGTTGAGTTTGGAAACACCGGGTTGGTGGATCAGGAGCTGGCGGAGATCGTTAAGCAATTGTAAGCATCACATCAGCTTATAAATCTTCAACATCCCTTTCCTATCCAACACAAACAACTGTGCATTATTCACCCTTATCTTAACTGCGCCTTTTAATATAGCCGCCGGCAACGATTGCCTCCGTAAATCCAATTCTCCCGGGTGATAGTAAATTAGACCTGCACTGTCGGTGGCAACAATTCCCTGGCTGATTCCGTGGATGTTTTGCCAGCCTGTATAAGGAATCAGGTTGCGATAGGCGCCAAAATAATCCATTACGAGCAAGCCTTTCGTGCTGTCGTAAACATAGAGATAGCGATTGAAATCCTGCAGGTGTTGTGGTTGTGGTGGCACATCAAACAACACCCTGAAATCGGGTGAAGTGAGGAGCACCTTCCCATTTTCATCAATTTTTTTAATGTTATTTTCCAATTCATCGAACAGCCAGATATTGTTGTCGTAGCTCTGCGTAATGGCGCTAACCTGTTGTATTTGTGCGGTGCGCAAATTAATTACCGTACGTACATTTAAAAAACGGTCAAGGATAATAATGCTGCCGAAATCTTTATAAAAAAGGAGCATCCGCAAAGGATTGCTTACATCAATACTATGTAATTTACCTGCATGTCGTTTATCGTTAAATAAGCCTACGGAATCGAAGGTGGATGAAATCTTTTTTACCTGCTGTTGCTTGCCAACAAGATAGATGTTGCCAAGGTTATCTACTTCAAAATCGCTGATGCTGTCGGTAAAGGTTTTTACCAATGGTAGTGAATCTAACGGTTGCGCCTTGACGTTGGGTACAAAGGCTGCAAGTAACAAAACTGTAATAATATTGGAAACTGATATGATGAATGTATTTTGCATACGTATCAGCTATCCCATTTTTTAAGTTGCATTGCTGTACCATCCCATACCGCGTAGGTAAAATGTGTAACCCAATCACCAAGATTTACATAATCACTTTTGTCATTAAGCGCATGGATGCCCGGCACATGGCGGTGGCCATAAATGAAGTAATCGTAATGCGTTGTTTGCAATACTTCGCGGCTGTATATCATTAGCCATTCTGCATCGTCGCCCATAAATTTTTTTTCGTGATCGGCTACCGATTCACGGCTTTTCCGGCTGAGAAAATTTGCGAGTCCTATACCAATAGAAGGGGGCAGCATGCCAAACATCCACTGGCAAAGCGGGTTACGGAAAATCTTTTTCAAGAATTTATATCCATGGTCGCCTGGACCAAGACCATCGCCATGGGCCACATAAAATTTTTTGCCAAAAAAATCGAAAGTTACCGGGCCAAAATAGACGGGAATATTCAATTCCAACTGAAAATAGTTTCTCATCCACATATCGTGGTTGCCCACAAAAAAGTGTATGGGAATGCCGGCATCAGTAAGTTCAGCAAGCTTACCAAGAATGCGCACATAACCTTTGGGAACTACATGCTTGTATTCATACCAAAAATCGAAAAGATCACCAACAATGATGATTTGTTCTGCATCATTTTTAATTGCATCCAAAAAGCAAACGAGTTTTTGCTCCCGCAGCCTGCTGTTTGCAGCATTTGGAGCACCGAGGTGTACATCGCTGAAAAAATATACTTTTTTACCACCGGCTTTTTCTATGGACATGCTGATGCTACTTACTGTTTTTATTCCGAATGTATTCAAGCACATCACCGCTTTCAACAGTGGGTTTGCCGCTTATATCGCCAGTGTACCAGTAAATCCATGCTGTATGTTCCGTTCCATCTTCCAGTTTTATGGAAGTAAGTTCGCGTTTATATAAGGCGGGTTGATCGTAGGATGGATTTACGCCTTCGTAATCATCGAGTTGCGCAATGGCATATTCAAATTCATCCTGATGAATAATTCGGTACAATTCTCCAACAATGAGATGATTGCCATTAGCAGGTACGGCAGCAGGGTAGGAGCCAAGGTCGTAAAGCATACCTTTTGCTTTTCCATGGCCTGCCAATTCAAAATATTGCTTGATGTATTCGTAGGCTGCATGGTTAAAACCCTGCCGTAGCGATCCGTAAACAAATAGTTGGTAAATTTTGGGTTGCATGATAGGTAATATTATTTCTAAGGTGCAATTTAACGCATTATCCTATGGTGGATTCATATCTGACTGAAATTATCCGCTTAGTTTTCAATCAAATAACAGAAAACTTCGCGTGGACCATGCACACCGGTTACAAGTGTTTTTTCAATATCGGCCGTGCGGCTTGGGCCACCGGCAAAACTGATAAGTGATGGCAGGCCTTTAGGAAAATTCACCTTAAGCAGCGAAAGTGCATCGCCTACATCGGCTACCAATTGGCTGGAGTAAGCTATGCAAATGTGCACAGGTGCATACACGCTTGCGGTGCGGCCCTGCTGCTGTGCTGAACTCAATACAATGCTGCCGGTACGGGCCACCAAGGCTTCGCAGCCGGTAATGGACACCTGGCAACTTGCAAGGTCTTCGTACCAATCAAACCGTAAAAGATTGCGTAAAATAGGATCGGCACAGTAAACCCGATGCCAGTTTTTGCGTGCCAATAACTGGCTAAGTTGTTCTTTAAGTTCGGTAATACTAAGGCAAAAAGCAAATTGCCCTTGTAATGCTATAAATGATTCGGCAAAAGCAATGGCAAGATCATTTACCGGTGGATTATATACCGGAACAGAAACATCCACACCTTCAAAAGGTATGGATGTTTCCTGCCGGAGCGCCGATTGTATTTTGGCCAGTATTTTTTCTTTTGCGCCGCTTGACATGCCGGTTATTTGGAATAATGGGGCGGTTCATTCAACGGATCTGCTACAGGTACTTCTTCTTCTTCTTCTTTTTCTGAGTTATGATCATCCGTATGTTTTCCGTTGGTTGAAATTTCATCGGGATTAATTATGGGGATAATTTCATCAGCACTTTTGGCATGATGCTCTTCGGGTAATTCGTCAATGATGTGTACCGGCTTTTTCTCGCCATAAGGCCTTTTACCAATTAAGGCTTCTACATCACTTTGGAATAATACTTCACGGTCAAGCAATTCTTTTGCAAGCTTTTCCAGTTCGCCTCTTCGCTCTGTAAGTAATGCAAGTGTGCGTACATAAGCTTTCTCTACAATACCACGCACTTCTTCATCAATCAGCTTGCCGGTTTCTTCACTGTATGGTTTGGTAAAAGTTTGTTCCTGTGTAGGATCATGGAAACTGATGTTGCCAATTTTAGCATTCATACCATAAACCGTAACCATATTGTACGCCATACGCGTAATTTGCTGAAGGTCGTTGCTCGCACCGGTGCTTATTTTGCCAAAGAATATTTCTTCTGCAGCACGGCCGCCAAGCGTCATACAAATCTGGTCGATTAATTGATCGGTATTATACAGGTATTGCTCTTTTGGCGTGTATTGGGCATAACCCAATGCAGCGGTACCACGCGGAACAATAGTTACTTTTAACAAAGGATAGGCATGCTCAAGGTACCAACCGCAAATCGCGTGTCCGGCTTCATGATAAGCTATAATTTCCTTTTCTTCGGGGCTGATAATTTTATTCTTCTTCTCCAAACCGCCAATTACGCGGTCAATGGCATCCTGAAAATCTTCCATTTCTACACCCGTTTTGTTCTTACGGGCAGCTATCAGCGCAGCTTCGTTACAAACATTGGCAATATCTGCACCGGCAAAACCCGGTGTTTGTTCAGCCAATTTATGTACATCAAGGCTTTGTGATACTTTAATGGGCTTCAGGTGCACTTTAAAAATTTGCTCCCGGCCAACTACATCGGGGCGGTCAATGCTTATCTGACGGTCGAAGCGGCCCGGACGAAGCAATGCCGAATCCAATACATCGGGACGGTTGGTAGCTGCAAGGATAATAATGCCGGTATCTCCGCCAAAACCATCCATTTCAACCAGTAATTGGTTCAATGTGTTTTCGCGTTCGTCGTTACTCATCATGGCATTACGTCCGCGGGCACGGCCAATGGCATCAATTTCATCGATAAATATAATACAGGGAGCTTTTTCGCGGGCTTGCTTAAACAGGTCGCGTACACGGCTTGCACCTACTCCTACAAACATTTCTACGAAATCAGAACCACTCAGGCTAAAGAATGGAACCTGTGCTTCGCCGGCCATTGCCTTTGCAAGTAACGTTTTGCCTGTTCCCGGAGGGCCTACGAGTAGCGCACCTTTAGGTATTTTACCTCCTAGGGCCGTGTATTTTTTCGGATTTTTCAAAAAATCCACAATTTCCATTACCTCTACCTTGGCTTCATCGAGACCAGCAACATCGGAGAAAGTAACATTTACTTTCAAATCTTTATCGAACAGGGTAGCCTTGCTTTTGCCAATATTGAAAATACCGCCGGGGCCGCCCGCACCTCCGCCTCCGCCCATTTTGCGCATCATTACCACAAAAAGCAATACAAAAAGGCCAATGGTTACGAGTGTATTTACAACCGGGCCAAGCCATTCTGCTTCATCCACCGCATCCGAAGATAGTGTGGGTAGATTTTTGGCAACCTGAAATTCTTTTAATTCGTCGTTCCAGCTATTCCAGTCGGTTACTTTAAATTCAAAATGCGGCCCCGCTTCATTTTGACGCGATGCAGCAGCTTTAAATTTCTCTGTATAATAGGGCTTTTTCAAAGCATCCGGCTTAATGTAAACCCTTACCAACAGTTTATTACGTACTTCTACAATTTTAGAAACATCGCCGTTGGCATACATTTCTTCTTTAAAAGCTTTGCGGGTTGTGGTAAGTGCATCGCTGCCTGTACGCATGTACTGAGTACCAATAAGTACCATTGCGATGATTGCATAAATCCAGTATATGCTAAACCGGGGTGGGCGCGGCTTTCCACCTTCGCCACCCGGACGTTGAAACGGGTTAAATTTTTTATCCTGGTTTCCTTGTTGTTTTTTTTCTTCCGGTAACATTATTTTTATTTGTTCTCTATGTTGGCAATATTAAGATAACTATGGTACTGTTTGTTTGCACGCCCGTGCCGATTTAACATATTGCTATGGGGTAAAATGCTTTGACGGTAAATTGACAAATAAAGTATTCCCACATAGCGGCACTTTATTCATCCTTATGCAATTGCGCTGGTGCATCGCTCCACATTTCTTCCAACTGGTAAAAAGTGCGCGTTTCTGTATGCATTACATGAATTACAAGGTTAATATAATCCACCAAAATCCATTTGGCATTCTGGTAACCTTCGTGCTTATGGGGAATTTCGCCGCAATATTCTTTAATTTCTTCCTGTATAAAATCGGCTATAGCCCTTACCTGGTTTGGGTTCGATGCCTCACATATGATAAAAAAATCGGCTACTGCTTCAGGAATTTTACGTAAATCAAGAGAAATTACGTTTTCTCCTTTTTTTTCGTGAATAGCGTTAATAGCTGTTTTCAACAATTTCGACTGGCGCGTAAGCCTGCTGATGGAAACCGGTTGCTTGGCCGGGGCTAACACTTGCGTTGCACTCAAATTTATCTCTTTTTATGGTTTAATGATGACTACTTTACAACCTCAACCTGAAAGAAAAGGTTCAAAAATTTAACTTCGCTGCTAAATTAGCTAATATCCTTGTATGAACGACCCAATTGGCCGTAGCTTTCACGAATTAACTACAGTAGATAGTACCAACTTGTATGCCATGCGGCAGATACATGAAGGATTGGCGACCCATGGTTCAGCATATTTTGCCCATGCACAAGCTGCAGGGCGGGGTCAAAGGGGTAAACAATGGTGGTCGGTAGCGGGGCAAAATATAGCTTTGAGTGTGGTGCTAAATACAGCCAAACTCTCTACCAGTGAAGGTTTCAGGCTGAGTGCCGCTGTAGCCATGGCTGTGCTTGATTGGTTGCGGCAACTTGACCCAGGCCCATGGCAAACCAAGTGGCCAAATGATATTTACCATAATGACAGAAAGGCAGGTGGCATTTTGATAGAAAATGTGATGAAAGGTGGCGCCTGGAACCGTTCCGTGGTGGGAATTGGCATAAATATGAATCAGCATTGTTTCCCCGGTCATTTACCCAATCCCGTTTCGCTGCGTATGATTACCCTTCAACATTATGATTGTGCTGAAGCCGCCAAGGATTTATGCAGTTTCTTGGAGATTCGCTGGCAACAATTGATTAATGGTGGCTGGCCGGTGATTTTGGAAGATTACAACAGCAGTCTTTATGGAAAGGGGAAAATTTGCCGCATTAAAAAGGACTCAGTGGTTATTCCTTGCCTGATAAAAGGTGTAAATGGACAGGGGCAATTAATTGCAGGGGAAAATAATGAGTATATTTTTGAGTTTGGGGAAGTGAGTTGGTTGCCCCCAACCCCCTGAAGGGGGCTTTGGCTTACATCAAACATAGGAATTTAGGGGACCTCAGCCGCACGGGCTTCTATTTCCAGGGGATTGTTATAGTAGCCGTATTTTAGCGAGTAATATAGATAAACCACCAAAAAGGTGAGGAACCCCATTTTTTTATATTGTTCTACATGTTTCAATTCGTGCCTTACCAAAGAAGGCGACTTCACAAAATCCTTCGGGGAGATATTATAAAGGTGGATGGTTTTGCCCAAAACAAGCGCCACAGAATGGGCTTTCATTTTGCGGGCAGCCAATTTTGCTATCCACGATTTTTCCTTTAAAACGATGTCGTGCGGCAATGAAACCATCCGGTAAAATTATGGTTTCTTTTTGGTCGCCTTGGTTTCCGATCCAGCGGTTTTCCAGGCTTCCAGCACTTCCGCAGCGTGGTTTTTGGTATCTGGTTTTTCAATAATCGCTTTTAATTTTCCGTCTTCATCTATTAAAAATGTGGTACGTGTAATGCCCAAATAGGTTCTGCCCATAAACTTTTTTTCGCCCCAAACCCCATAGGCTTCTACTATCTTATGATCTTCATCTGCAATCAGCGAAAAAGGTAATTCGTATTTTTCTTCAAACTTTTTGTGCTTTTTTACACTGTCTACACTTACGCCTATTACTGCAAATCCATTTTTCAGCAGTTCGCTGTGGTTGTCGCGCAGGTTGCAAGCCTGGGCTGTACAGCCCGGTGTATCATCTTTTGGGTAAAAATATAAAACGACTTTTTTTCCTTTGAAATCTTTGAGTGCGATTGTATTTCCGTTTTGATCAACGCCGGAGAAGGCGGGGGCTTTTTTGCCGATGAATAATGACATGAGAATGATGTTTTAGCGATAACAGGGTTAACTATATTTTGTTTAATAATGCCACGAATGCTATGATGCCACGATCCATACCTTCCGATGCCATAAATTTTAAAAAATGCCACGAATGCACGAATAAGCTTCATTTTTTCATGCAGTCGTGGCTCTAAGTTTTATCTTTTCTCTACACTATCATAAAACCCACCAAAGTTGGCAAGTTTTACGCCGTCTTCTTTATAAAATTCGCCTGGAAATCCAAGGTCAATTTTGCTTATTTCATTCAGCCTGTTGATTTGGGCTTCTGAAAGCGAAATATTCAACACACCAAGGTTATCCTGTATTTGCGAAAGTTTGGTAGCACCTACAATGGGAATGCTGCTAAAATCTTGTTGCATGGTCCATTGTAACGCTACTTGCCCGGGTGTAGCGCCTATTTCATCAGCAATGGCCATTACTTCTTTGGTAATAGCAACTGCCCGTTCGTTCAGGCGGTTACTTCCTGCTTTTATGCGACCCGGATCGTTGCGTAAATATTTACCGGTAAGTGCGCCGCCTGCAAGCGGTGCCCAAGGGGTAACAGTAAGTCCAAAATGTTTTGCCATCGGAATTAATTCGCGCTCAGGTGTACGTTGAATGAGGCTGTACTCCACTTGTAAAGCTACAAATTGGCTCCAACCCATCAGTTCGGCAAGGGTTTGTCCCTTTGCAACCATCCATGCAGGTGTATCGCTAATGGCAATATAATTAACCTTTCCCTGTCGAACAAGATCATCAAGACCGCGGAGTACTTCGTCCATGGGGGTAAGTGCATCCCAAATATGTAAGTACAGTACATCAATAAAATCGGTCTTCAGTCGGCGCAAACTGTTTTCAACGCTGCGCATCATGTTTTTACGGTTATTGCCGCTTGCATTGGGGTTGGTTTGGTTATCGTACAGGCTGTATTTGGTGGCCACCACCCAATAGTCACGATCGGCACTTTGGCTCAGAAAGTTACCGACAATTTCTTCCGTTTGCCCATCCTGGTAACGGTTTGCTGTATCCATAAAGTTGCCGCCGGCATTACCAAAGGCTTCCATTATTTCAAAACTTTCTTTTTGGTGTATGCCCCATGGAGTAGATTGCCCGAAGCCCATGGTACCAAGGCAGAGTTCGCTTACTTTCAGGCCACTGCGGCCAAGGAGTTTGTATTTCATAATGATGATAACAGTGTTTATATAATTGGGTTCAAAGGTATCGAAAAGGGTAGGGATTCGACTTCGGGATTAACCTGCAAATATGGCTTGAAGATAAATTTTGTGGCGGGTGTTTGCCTTAAGGAAAAGTTTTTAATTGTTTAAGAAAATGGATGTACTAATATCTACACATCTTTTACCCCGCCCTTACTTCTCCCCACAAAAAATAATCCATATAAGGCAACCCTTTATCTTTATCACGCATTTATATAACAAATACGAAGTAAAAACTGCATGGACTTTAGCAAGCAACTTACTGAATTGAAACGGCAGCAGGAACGGGCGCAGCAATTACTTTTTGAACAGTATGGCAAATTGATGTATGCACTTTGCCGCAGGTACCTTTCGCCGGCAGAGGAAGCTGAGGAGGCAATGATGAATGGTTTTTTAAAAGTTTTTGATAAGGTAAAAGATGGAAATTTTGCTAACGAATCGGCTTTTGTAGGATGGATGCGGCGCATTATGGTAAACGAATGTTTGCAGCAATTAAGGAAATCGCATAGTTTTTTAGTTATGACCGATGCCGTTGAAGAAGATAAAACAGATGACACTTCGCCCGAGATGACTTTGCAGGCAAAGGAATTATTTGCGATGATAGAAACCTTGCCAACTGGTTATAGAACCGTTTTTAATTTATATGTAGTAGAAGGCTACACGCATAACGAAATTGCGGATTTGATGCAAATAAGTGAAGGAGCAAGTAAGAGTCAGTTGAGTAAAGCGCGTAAAAAACTTGCGCAATTATGGAAACAAAAAAATGCTTACTATGGATTGGGAAAAGCAAGATAATGAACTCAGGAAACTGATGGATGGTGCAGATTTTCTTCCAGAAGAAGAACGCTGGAATGCTGTTGCTGGTTGGAAAAAATTGCAACAGAAAAAGCAACCATCAAAGAAAGGATTATCGGGATATTGGATGCAGTTAACTGCCGCTGCATGTATAGTGGGAATGCTTGGATTTGGATTATGGTGGATGCAAGAAGATAATTCTAAAACTGAAACTGATATTTTTGTCCAAAATAAAAATATTGATAATAAAAATGACATTAATATAGATAAAATTGAAAAGGCACAAAACAATTCATCCATTTCTGGAAAAGTAGAAACCGGGAATATAACTAATAATTTTTCTAAGGAAACTACATCATTGTCAAAGGAAATAAATAAAGACAATCATAGTAAGATACACAAAGCATATGTGAAAAATCCAAGAGAAGACACTATAAAGCAAGATGATGAAATTGTATTATTTTACGGCAATGAGAATGAAATGAATAATGGATTTAACAAGGCAAACGCTGTGGTAATAGCTCCTGAAGCGCCATCAAAAACCCCCGATGTTGCATCTGCAGTTCCTGTAAAAAAGCCGAAAATGAAAGTGATTCATTATAATGAACTGAATGGAATGCATGCAACATCACCACCAGTTTTTGTACTAACTAAAAAATCGGATATTGAGTGGGAAAACCTAGCTGTTCAAAACGCCCCCACCCAAAAGTTGTATCCATATTCACTAAAAATAGATATTTCTCCGGCACCTAAAAAATCACTATAAATTATGAAGAAGTCTATCTTTGTTTGGCTGCTCGCAGGAGCGGCAGTCCAATCCTATGTTCATGCGCAACCGTATTTTGTTCCCAATGTTACCCCGGTTTCGCAAACAGTATTTAGCCCAACCGAAATAGGCAAGCAACAGTGTAATTTTTTTGTTTGGCTGCCTGATAAAAACCGGATTTGGTTTGACCTTAACTGGGCAAACCAATTGGGCAAACTGCCTGATATTGACTCAGCAATCCGTCATACGGCCAACCTTTTAGCGCCCCTTATCGATTCTTTTGGCGTAGATGGTTGGGTAAGGCGAATTGAAGTTGATTTAACGCAGGAGCCAGCCTTGTTCAGGGTAATTACCCACGATGACAAACCGAAAGCTTTTACGCAAATAGATGGTGAACTGATGCAGGTAAAAATGGATCAGGATACGATTCGGATTAAGGTGTTGAAGGAGGGTGCTTATAATGCCTATATTAATTTATTGGTTAATAATATAGGTGATATTAAAAACCTTCCGCCTGATGCTGGCGAAAGATCAAGGGCGTTAATTGCACAGGCTATTGACAAAAATTATAAGACACCCATTAAATCTAATCCACGTCATGCTTATTATGCTGTATTTAATCTTGCAACGGGGGAAATGGTTTCGCCGGAATCTAAAAATTATCATGGTATCCGCTCGGGCAGCGACCAGTTGGAAATAACTTTGGTAAAGCCATCATTAGCCTATGCGCGCGGTAATGCTTTTACAGCCTTTTCTTTTGGTGCAGCTTTTAATTATGCCAAAACAAGGGGTTTATACGGAAGCCGTCTTGGTTTTGGATTATATTGGGAACCACAATTCTCATTCCGAAGTGATGCTTCTGGGAAAATGCAATCATCAAGGAATGATTTTTTTACACTGCGATTTGAGGAAAGAAACAATAAGGTGAATACTAACTTTGAATTCTTGAGTACCTTATCTGTTGGTTATCTTATCCGCAGGTCGGGTAATTATTTTGAAAAGAATACATTTAAGGTTGGTTTGCCAGGTGTGGCATCAGGAAGATTGGAGTTTGAACCTGAAATTTATTTCAATGATTTTCTGAAGAACTTTAGCCCTGGAATTAGAATGAGTTTAAGATTATGGTAGTAAATGTTTAAGAAAGGATTAAAACTCTAATCCAGCAATCATATCTTCTAATTCTCCAGGTAAAAGATCAGGTTTTTCGCTTTTGTCATAAATGGTAAGTAGGTAAACCGTTTCGTTTTCCCAATATACATTTGTTATAACTCTTGCGCCACCTGATTTTCCTTTACCTTTTGACCGTATGGAAATTCTGATTTTATAACAATTCTGACCTAAAGGCGTCCCAGATGCAGGATTTTGATAAAGTGAATCAATTAACCGGGCAAATTCATCTTTAAGGGAAGGGAATTTTTTTAAAAGGCGTTTTATTTCCTTTCCAAATCTTCTGGTTATGATAATATTATAATTCATCTAAAAGTTCACGTGCAGTTTGAAGTCTTAATTTTCCTGCCTTATGAAGCCTTACGTCTTTTGACGCTTCATTTAGATCTTTGAACAGTGCTAAGGAAGAAGCTGGCAGTGGAGATGCATTTTTAACAAAGGAAAGGCTTTTCAGAACTTTTATTCCAAAACTTGCATCCTGATCGGGTATATCAACTAATATTTTCATGATTTATTTTTGAATTAGTGTAAAGTTAAAGTAGTTCTTTTCAATCTAACATGAATGATTTATTCTGTTGTTAGTTTCACTTGATGGTAAAAAGTTCAACAAACTTTATCCATTCCGCTGCCATTTATCCAACTGATTGCCCAATGCCTGTATATCTTTTGGAAGCGGTGCTTCGATGACAATAGCAATGCCTTCACGATTCATAAATACAAGGGAAAAACTGTGAAGTGCAAGTCGGTTCAACAATGGTTTTTCTTCTTCATCATTCTTTGATAGTTTGAATTTTTTCTTAACTGTAGATAATAGAATCGGTTTGCCATCACCATAAAAAGGATCGCAGGCGATAGGGTGGCCAATGTATTTGCAATGCACCCGTATTTGGTGGGTACGCCCGGTATGCAGGTCGAATTCCAGCAGGCTATACGCTCCCCATGATTTTACCACCCGGTAGCCTGTTATGGATGCTTTTCCTTTGGCAAAAACCGTCATAGTGCCATTTTTAGCAGGGTGTTCAATAATAGCTGCTTCTATTAATCCTTCGCTTTCCATGGGCTTACCCACCACCACACCGTAATACATTTTTTTTACTTCGCGGCTTTCAAATAGTTGGCTATAATATTTATGCGCTTCTTCATTGCGGGCAAAAAGGATGAGACCGCTGGTATCCTTGTCGAGCCGATGGATAATAAAAATCTTGCCGAATTTCTGTTCCATCCATCCGCGCAGGCTTTCCAGCAAGGCATCGTGGCGATCGGGTAGGGTAAGCATGCCCGAAGGTTTGCTGATGGCAATATAGTCTTCGGTTTCAGCTATAACAATGGGGTCATTTTTTCGCATGGTGCAAAGGTAAGGTTGTAGGGCAGGTGGTGGCTTTTCAAAATATACCGTCATAAAAAAAGTGACCCGTATAAAACGGATCACTACATTAACACCCACACCCTTTTTATTTTGATTTAAATTTTGTTACCTGACTTTTTATTTATTTCTTTTAAATACTTTAGCGAACAAAATCCTACTTCTAACTTCGTACTTCTACTTTCGTACTTACCATCACGCTTTCCCCGATAGTATTCTATTCCAATACAACCATGGCAATACATACTTTTTCAACATCCACATGCTCCAACGCGGTTTTGCCTGATCAAAGGGGAATGTCATCATAGGTTTATTATTATAGTCAAATTCAGCCAGCATCAATTCGCCATAACCAGTTGGTATAGGACAGGCTGAATAGCCGGTATATTTTGCATTGGATGTGGTGTGATTCATATAAGCAAATATATGGTCAACCATTACCGGTGCCTGCTTGCGTATGGCAGCGCCGGTGCGGCTTGCAGGCGCATTACATACATCCCCGCAACTAAATACATTGGGAAATCTTTTATGCTGAAAGGTTTCAGGATTTACTTCTACCCATCCCAATGGTGCTGCCGGATCAGCAAGCGGGCTTGCTTTTATAAAATCAGGCGCACTTTGCGGTGGTGTAACATGAAGCATATCATAATGAATGCTTTTAGTCCTGTCATTACCTTCACTATCGGGGCCCTGGTAGGTGATGGTTTTATCTGGGCCGTTAATCGCAAGTACCGATTGTTTCAATTGAATTTTTACGCCGTACTCTTTTGCTTTTTGTTCAAGGGTAACACGGTATTCGGGCACACCAAACAGTATGGATCCTCCTGATATAAACTGCACATCACATTTATCGAGAATACCCTGTTTGCGCCAATAGTCGCAGGCAAGCCACATAATTTTATGGGGTGCTCCACCACATTTTACTGCTGTGGGCGGGTTGGTAAATACAGCCGTACCACCTTTAAAATTTTTGATAAGTTCCCAGGTATAGGGCGCAGTAGCAAACTGGTAATTACTGGTAACAGCATGTTTGCCCAGGGTATCTTTAAGGCCGTCTATTTTCTTCCAATCGAGTTGTATGCCGGGCACCACTATCAGCACATCATACGTATATGTTTTTCCGCTTGCACAGGTAACGCTGTTATGATCGGGGTCAAAAGATGCAGCTGCTTCCTTTATCCATTTTGCATTTTTTGGAATATAGTCAGCTTCATTTTTTTCAGTATCGGCTATGTCAAAAGTACCTGCTCCCACAAGTGTCCATGCAGGTTGATAGTAGTGCTTTGATGATGGCTCAATAATGCCTATGTCCAGTTTTTTATTCTTCAGCAATAACTTGGATGCTACAGACAGACCGGCATTTCCGCCGCCTACAATGAGGATCTGATGGTGGTTGACTTGTGACATTTTGTTTGTTCTTTTAAGAATGTCAAAGCTAAAAAACACATCACTTCTAATAAGTGATTTATATCACCGCCGGGTAGGTTTAATAAGCAGTTTAGATATATGGGAAAGAATTTAATGATTTAACAGTCCTATTTTTTTTCAGGATGGTTAAATACATAACCACCAATTGAAATATGGTGTTTTTGGATTCGTTTTCTGGATATCCGGTAGAAAATGACACCTGCCATGAAAATAAAGACGCCAAGAAAAATACCTATCCATTGAAGGTAAATTCCATAGGTAAGGTCAAGGGCCTGATGCATAGAAATACCGGCTACCGGAAAATACAGGGCGGTGCGGATAAATGCCAAAAAGGTACGGTATTGTGCCATTTTGGTACGCTCAAGTGCAAGTTCTTCGCGCAGAATTAAATCTTTATTCAATAGCTTTTTATCTTCCACCCTTTGTAAAATAATTTATGGTTGGGCAGGATCGGTAAGCATTTTTACAAACTTTGGTTTGCTATAATTGTCTCCCCCTACCTGGCTGAAAATCAGTTTCCCTTCTTCATCAAAAATAAAGGTAGTAGGAATGCCGCTAACCTGGAATAATTCGGGTAAATCTCCGGAAGGAAAATATAGAGGTAGTGAATAGTTTTTTTTCTGAGCCCATTGTTGCGCTATGTTAAAGCTTTTATCGAGCGAGATCATTACAAACTCGGTATTGCTGTTTTGGGTTTGGTTGTAGAGTTGCTGAATAGATGGCATTTCTTCCACACAAGGCGGGCACCATGTTGCCCATAAATTAACGAATACCTTCTTCCCTTTAAAGCTACTAAGGTCAATCGCATCTCCTGTTGCATTTATGAGTTGAGCGGAAGGAAGCATTTGCGCCCCCGAACTATTACCCCCCCGATTACACGCTGTAAATGAACCTAAATACAACGCGAATACCAACAACAGGTATTTCATAATTTAGTCTTCTTTATTTAGAAATGGATTAAATGTAATGTGCCAAAGCCCCCGAAGGTCGCCCGTTTTATACCCGGTTGCCTGATCGTTTGGATACTCTTTATTAAGAACGGCAAGGGTGGCAGGCGCAATATTTTCACCTTCTACACCATGGCAATTTAAACAAAGCGGTTGTATTTTAATGGGTTTAAAATAGTGTACGGTTCCTGAGTGATCAACAACAAGCTTGGATTTAATAGAATCACCGGCTTCTAATAATTTATGGTAAAAAGCGAGTTCAGACTTTTCCAGTTCATCTGCTGTGTTTGCAGGGTTCCTTATTTTGAGGGAAGTTCTGCGAATGATGGTATTTTCATCACTCAGCATTCCGGTAAGTTCAGGGCCCTTTTTACGACAAACTTCAATTGCTTTTTCCCAACCACCTGAAGCTATCTCATGATTCAATAGAATGGAAAGTGTATCAAATGCATCGGTACTTAAGCTATCGCCAACGGCCATGAAGTCCATTGTTTCTATAGATGGGCCTTTCGACTTGCATGCCAGAAGGGTGAATAAGAAGGTTACAAATATGACCAGTCGAAATTGTTTCATAGGGATTAAACAGGATAGCTGCGAAGGTACAAGGTTGCAGGCAAATATATTTTTTTTCATTATTTCGCCGGCTTTCTTTTTACCGATTATTTAACGGAACTCGTAATCATAACCTTCCAGTTGCGAAAGCAGTGTGGATGGGGCATCGGTTGCCTTTATCCTACCTTCAATTTTGGGAGAAACAGGTGAAAATTTGGCCAGGTATTCGCGCATTACATCATGTAAGGTAGCAGTGGTAACCTTTGGATTTTTAACCTTTTCAATCCGGCACAGGGTGTCATCGGGATCGCCTTCGCGTTCGCAGGCAACCACGCTGTAGGTTTTGTTTTTGTCTAATGGTTCGCCTTTAATGCTTACGGATTGCACCCTGCTTCCAAAGCTGTTATTCATAGTAAAAACGACTTCCATGCCTTTAAACCGTATTACCCAGCCGCCAAAACGCTTGGCAGGATCCTTTGAAAAAACGTTCCGGAGTTCTTTTTCCATCCAATCCCAAAGCTGTGCACCGGTTATTTCAGCCTTTTTTGCAGCGCTATCCACCGGCAGCATACTCCATAAAAAATCGTTGGTAATAATGGCTTCTCCGGTTTTGGCATCAGGTACCAATGGCGGGCAAAACCGGAATCCGTTTGATAAAACAATATCCACTTCAGGAAACTTCCACGCAAGGGCGTCAGTTACCATGTTGTCCATATTGGTTTCAATTACATAATAACGGGTAAGCGTGGTTTTGGTACGGCCAATGGGTAAATCAAGTTGTTTTTTGTAGGGCGCGCTCACTTTTTCCACCAAACGTGTCATTTCTGCGTCGGGTTTGTAGCGGTCCGGGTCCACATCCAGCAACTGATAGTTTTCATCTTTTATCACACCGTTTTCCACAACCACATCCAGTTTGGCTACAAATGAGCCAAAAGCGCCCGGTTCGGTAACTTTTGCATAAGTACCTTGAATAGGTTTACGGACACGTTCATGGGTATCAGCGCCCAAAATATAATCCACACCCTGTACTTCGGGCTTATTGGCCAGGTCCACCTGCTGTGCCAGCCCCATGTGCGTTACCAGGAAAACCATAGCGCATTTTTCGTAGTTGCGCAAAATGTCGATGTACTTGGCAACATCCATTTCGGGCTTCGTAAACTTAATGCCAAAACTGTATGCGGGGGATTGACGCTTGGGTGTAAGCGGGTCGTTGTACCCAATAAAACCAATTTTTACACCCGCCGCCATGGTGGTCCAGTAAGGTGGGAATATTAAATCACCTTTGTTTTTGTCGGTCGTATCGTGAAACATATTGGCGCAGATTTTTTGGCCGGTATACCCACCCAAATCTTTCCGCATATTTTCTTTTCCATATACCACTTCCCAGTTACCGGGAAGATAAAGGTCGAACCCAATATTGTTCATAAGCGGAATTATACCGCGGCCTTCGGTAAGCGCTGCTACACCACCGCCCTGAAAACAATCACCGCCATCAATTAATAATGTATGTTCAGGATTTTCTGCTTTCAGGCTGTTGAGCATGGTTTTTAGCACCGCCATTCCACCGCGTTTCTTATAAACTGCCTTTCCATTTTCAAGAAAAAATTCATCGTGCGTTTGTAACTGTGCATGTATATCCGAAGTATGCAGCAATGTAAAATGCGTAGCCTTTCCGTTCTGAATGGCTTTATTTCGTTTTATCTCCTTTTCATGATAATCATCGCCCGGTACAGCATTGGCCAGCATCGGCGGAACCAAAGCACTGCCTGAAAGCATGGAAGCTGCGCGTAAAAAATTGCGGCGTCCTTCATTGGTGGCTTTTGAGGTTTCCTTTACTTTTTCTATGGTTGAATTATCAGGTGCCTGTTGATGTTGGCAAGATTTGGAATGGTTGTTACACATAGCTGCAATTCGTTTTTTAAAAATGAAGAAGGCGGATTATTTCTTTTTAGCATGTTCTTTTTTCCATGCAGCAATAGGGCCAAAGGGGCCATACTTATGCTGTATTTCCGGGAATGTATCTGAATAAGGGCCAAATGGATGATCTACCGGTTTTCCGGTAACAGTTGGCCAGTCCTTTGAAAGGTCTTTACCCGGTCTTGGTTGAGAATTAACAAAGGCAGCCACATTCCATGCCTGTTCTTCCGATAAATCGGGGTGGTGCCAGTTTACAGTATTGGGCATATTGTTGTATACATAACCGGCAAACCTTGAAAGCCTGAATAAGCCCGCACCGATATTGTAGCTATGCGGTCCCCAAAGCGGCGGATAATCATATCCGCTCCCATCTGCTTTGGGTAATCCTTGGCCATCTTGTCCATGACAACTAACACATTTGGAAGTAAAAACCGTTCTGCCCCTTTCCGGGTCGGCTGCCTTATTTGGGTAAGCAAGTTCCATAATTCCACTTCCGTAGGGTTTTTCCCCTTTGGGTATTTTTTCCCCCAACCAATTTATATAGGCCACAATGGCTTGCATTTCACGGCTTGAAGAATCAAGCGCTTTTCCATTGAGACTTCTTTCAAAACAGTCATTTACCCTTTTTTCAATGGTTTCCATAGTGCCCGAGCGTTCCCTGAATTTAGGATAGGTACTCGCTACCGCGCCATAATTGTTGCCAAAGGGTTTGGTGCCTGCATCCAAATGGCAATTTTGACAATTCATTCCGTTACTTATTTGCTGTACTTTTCCTTTTGGTCCCAAAAAGTAAGCCGTCCGGGCGATCAATTCGTAACCATAATAAATTTCCTTACCATTTTCTCTTGAATAAACAGGAATTTGATTGGCAGAAGGCCCGGTCCAGGGTTCAGGTTGTACTGAATCTTTTTGTATGCCTGATGAAAATTCTGCCGGTTGCTGCTCATTATTACCGCAGTTAACCATTAGTAAAACCATGATGGCTATACTAGCAAAAGAAATAATACGAAGCGGTTGAAACTTTTTCATCGTTATATTTTTTCAAAGCCCAAAAACGTGTAAAAGTGTACGGAATAAATAAAAATGGGCAAGCATTATGTAATGCATTGCCCGTAAATATCATTATCGTTTTAGTGTGGAAGTTTTTCGCGGAATTTACCGTACACCCAGGTACCTGCAATTGCACTTAACAAGGTAACTAGTATCACAGTTGCTCCTGTACCAATTTGTGCAAATAAGGGTCCCGGGCATGCGCCGGTGATACCCCATCCAAGGCCAAAAATCAATCCGCCATAAATCTGACCTTTATTAAATTTTTTATCATCTAGTTTTATTTGCTCTCCTTCTATAGAACGGGCATTGTAACGCTTAATGAGGAACACACTAATCATGCCTACAATAACTGCGCTGCCAATAACACCATACATATGAAAGCTTTCCAGCCGGAACATTTCCTGTATACGGAACCATGAAATGATTTCGGCTTTTACAAACACGATTCCAAAAAAAATCCCTAGTAAACCATATTTGAGATTACTGGTAATTGGTTTATCTAATTCGCTTTTATTAACACACATGGCGTGATCGGAACGTACTTCATAGTCTGTATCAGGTATTGGACTAACAAAGGGAGCCGTTTTTGATGCAAATCCTGCGGATGTATTTTGATTCATTATATATATATTTTATGCCTTAAAGGGCCAGAATGAAAGGGAGAATAAGGTTAACCATAATAAAACCACCGGCCATAAAGCAACAGGTAGCTACCAGCGAAGGCCACTGCAAATTGCTAAGACCCATAATGGCGTGACCGGAAGTACAACCACCGGCATAGCGGGTACCAAAACCTACCATAAAGCCGCCAACAACCATCATAATAAAACCACGGAGGGTTAACAATGCAGGCCAGCTAAACAGTTCAACAGGCAAAATACTTTCGTAATTGGTAACACCATAGGTTGCGAGATCAGTTTTCAATGTTTCGGCAACAACAATTTGTTCGGGGTTGGCCAATAACGTAGCAGCCATTATTCCACCAACCAAAATGCCCGCTACAAAAAACAGGTTCCATATTTCCTTTTTCCAGTCGTACTTAAAAAAGGGGATATTAGCAGGTAAACATGCCGCACACACATGGCGCAATGACGATGAAATACCAAATGACTTATTGCCCAGAATGAGCAGGGCGGGAACGGTAAGACCAATTAACGGACCTGCTACATACCAGGGCCACGGACTTTTCAAAATTTCGAGCATATACTTTACGAATGATTAGATTGCAAAATTGATTTGTTTCCCTTTCAATGCGAGTGATATAAATCACCCACAAGCACTTCATGGGAAAATTTATTCTTTTTGTATGGAAGCAGCGTATTTTAACCGCTGATGCTTTCAGCTATGTACAATAGGATAATCTTAGAAACCTTTGTTATCCCTTAAGATAAGATGAATACATCCAGATTAATTTCTCTTGTTCGCGGATGTAATCGCTCATTAATGCATTGGTACCTTCATCGTTTGTTTCAGATGCAAGCTTAAGAATATCCCTTTCATGCACCAGCAAAGTTTGGTAGCCGCTAACTACCGCTTCTACACACTTTTTGCCGTCACTCATTCCTTTTACTTCTTTTATTTGGGTATTGGCAAGGTAGTCGGTAAAAGTATGATGCGGAGTATATCCAAGTGTAAGAATCCTTTCCGCAACTTCATCAATTTTAACCAGGGCATCATTGTAAATTTCTTCAAACTTCAGGTGAAGTTCAAAGAAGTTTGATCCTTTAATATTCCAGTGAAAGCCTCGTGCGTTAATATAAAATAATTGAAAATTAGCCAGTAATACATTTAGATTACCAGCAAGCACTTCAGCCATTTCTCCTTGTAATCCAATTGAATTAAATGAACTTTTTGCTTTTGCTTTTTCTTCTTTACGTTTGGTAGACATGATAATGATTTTTAATGTTGGGTTATGAGCATGAAATGCATCTTCATGCTTCCTTATCCGGCAAGTTACAACTATCTTCTATACATTTTTTAGGTACCAGGAAACCGGTAATGAACGCCGCTGCCGCCAGCAGATAGAAGAACCATAAATCATCATATTTCCATGCAATATACCCTAGCCCGGCTGCTAGTGCCCAGCGTATAATCCTGCTAAACCATGTACCAAAAACTGCATCACTCATCATTTGTGCTTTACCAGTTAGAAATGGTAGTTTAAAACTATATTAATATTGGACATATTCACCTTATTGATTACATATTTCAGATCGTTATGTATTGCTCCCATATTTGCTTTATATACATACAGTACATCGATATCAAGACCTTGTAAAAGACCCTGGAATTCATATTTGAAATCTGCATTGATTTGCAAATAGGATGGAAGGCCATACTTATTATGTGCATAGTCCTTTACATCGGGCAGATTGTAATAGCCTACACCCATGTCGATCAAGATGTGCGACTTTGGAATTTTTCGCGTAGTTTTAACCATTACGGCATGCAAATCACCCAATCCTTCATTTCTTTCGCGTGGTAAAAAAGTAAAGAATGGATCGCGGCCCCACTCACGCGGGCTTAAGAACCGGCCACCTTTGGTAATGCGTGTATAGTTGATGGAAGTTTGCCATGGCCCGCTGTTATAGCCTGCCCTTGTACTTATAATATTTGAATGCGTGCCTGGTGCAAAATAGGTTTTGGCTGCATCAGCATTGCCGCCATTTGCAACCGGATCCTGCCGGGTATATTGCATGGAAGCAATGAATTTTCCGGCAGGAAATTTTTTCTCAAAATCAACCTGCGCCCAGGCAGTGTTAAATACATTTTCGGTGAATTGCTCCAGGAATTTTACAGAAAATTGGTTGTTGATTTTATAACTACCCTGCACTAATCCAATACCTGCTGACTTGATTGCATTTTTATAATTGGAAGGTTGGCCTACCGGGTTTAAGCCCTGTGGGTAAATGCCAATCGATTCGCCGATTGAATACCATTCAATGGTACTCCTGGGCGACATTTTGTAAAGCCATCCACCGTTCAGGTTTAGTTTTTCTGATAATTTAAATTCTCCAAAAACACCATCAATCTCTGTAGGCCGCATTCTTCCATCCTGCGGATTTATAAATGGGGTACGAAGAATTTGCTTCCCCAGCGTAATTTTATTGCCTTTAAAATTGTATCTCAGGTATAATTCTTCAAGGCGGTCCATGTCATGTTCGTTCTCCAGGTTTGCAATATCAAAAAGGCCAATTTCGTAGCGGTTGGATGCTCCTGTAAGTTCATCTTTTTCACTAAAATCACTGCTGGCAATATTATGTATAAAGTAGCCGCTGATAGCAAATTGAAAGCCTTTAAATGGGGCGGTTTCATAGCGTAATCCACCGCCAATTCCATTCGCATAATAGTCGCTTAATTCGCCTTCGTTAATGGTTGACATAAAGAAGTTGCGAAAATGTCCATGAAATTCGCCTTGCCGAAAAGCATACAGCAAAGATGTACTATCTGTATTCTTGTGTTTATTTTTACTTCCGCGCCACTGTGGACCGGAGTATGGATCATGCTGTGCAATTCCATCTGCGCCAACACCAATGGTTAGCACAGCAATTAAAATGCCTGTAAAATATTTCATTATTTTTTATCTGTAACAGTTGGACCCTGCCAACCGGTAATTCCATCTTTAAGATCGCTTACCTTTTTGAATCCCTTTTCCTTCATCAAATTTGCAGCATTCAGTGAGCGTTTTCCGGTTCGGCAATAGAGCAGGTAATTTTTGCTCTTATCCAGGGTAAGTATTTGTTTGGTAAATTTTTCTGTTTCCAAATAGTCTATCAGTATTGCTCCTTCAAGGTGTGCTGCTTCAAATTCTTCAGGTGTGCGCACATCGAGTATTACACTATTCGGTTTTTCAGCTTGTTGGGTAAACTGTTCATTGGTTAACCGGGGAATTCCTTGCGCTTTACTTCCACCGCATGCCATGGACATTAAGATTCCTGCTGCAATAAACAGGATGGCAGATAAAAAGAAATTCCTTTGCATAACTGTATTTTTTATGATAATTGATTAACTACTTTTTTAATAGCATTAGCAGGAACCACACCCGATTGACGCCATTTAACTTCTCCTTTTTGAAACAGCATAAGTGTAGGAACGCCCTGGATTTTATAATTCTGTGCTGCTTCGGGGTTTTTATCTACATCCACTTTTATAATGGTGATGTTTTCTGCTAAATCTGTTTTTACCTGTTGAAGAATAGGTGCCATCATTTTACACGGTCCACACCATTCTGCAAAAAAGTCTACCAATACCGGTTTATCGCTGTTGATTATTTCATTAAAAGTTGCCATTATTATTTTTTGTTTAGTATTTATTGTTTGATGTTTGTTGTATGATGTTGGCTGACGCGTTAATTATGCTTACCCAGAGCCGCAAAGACCCAGAGATTGGTATGATTTTTATTATTCATCATTTCTTACTCAATATTCGTCATTCATAATTCCGCATTCAACTATTGCCTCATTCACCTAATCGCTTATTGCCTTATTCACTCATTGACTCATTCCCTTTCTTCGGTTCTCTTTTAAAAGCCGAGAACGCCAAAGCACCCATAAAAGCAAAATAAACTGTACTGTTAATAGGGTTGCTGCTAATAGCACAGGTACCAGTTACGCAACCCACCTTGGCGTAGTACACATAGCCCGCTACGGCACCTACGAGTGCGCCTATGAATGCTAACTTATTTTTTGCTATCCAGTTCTTCATAAGTAATCTCCTTGTTTGTTTGTAATGGATTTGTACTAACAGATGTGCGTGGGGCACAACCACCTATGCCGCAACCTGTGTTTGCAAGTGCCATGCCTGCAATAAACAAACCTGCTAAAGCAAGTGGCCACTCCCGCAACATCACAGCTTGTACCAATGCTGCAATACCCAGCAAAAGGCGTGCCATCCTAAAAAAATTCCATCCCGAAGTTATAGTCTTTAACATAGCGTTTGTTTATATTTTACTGTTCATTTAATTTTCGTTGTACACTGTCCCATGGCCCGCCATTGAAAGCTTCTACACCATGTTCTTTCAGCATGTTTCGGCCCATGCCGCTTCTTGCGCCTGAACGGCAAACGGTAATTACCGATTTCCCTTTCTTTTTAAATTCATCTAAATGGTTGCGTAAGGTATCTAAAGGATAATTAAGAGAGCCTTTTATATGTCCGCCCTGGTATTCCCTTGGCGAGCGCACATCAACAATAAGCGCGCCTTGTGCTACTAAAGCTTTTACATCAGCCTTAGGCGCCCCGCCAAATAGTTTTTTTATGAATCGCAACATTAGTTAAGTATTAAACTTTTAAGGTCAAATAATCCTCCGCCATTATAAACGTTTTTTACACCTGCTTGTTGCAGTAATCTTACGGCCATGCCGCTTCGCGCACCACTACGACAATATAAAACAATTGGCCCTTCTTCATTTCGAAAGTCCTGAATACGGAAAGCTACTTCTTCCAGCGGTATATGCTTTGCATTGGGTAAATGATCTTCTTCAAATTCCCAGTCACTTCTTACATCTATAAATACTGCTTTTGGATCTTTTAAAATTTGCTGCATTTCTATTTTTACTTTTTTGTTTTTATCCGTGGATAGATTTTTACCTACCCACGGATTATTTTTGATTTAAATTAGTAACATCCACTCCCCACTCTCCATTATCCACTCTCCATTATCCACTATCAATTATCCATTATCAACTCTCCACTCTCCACTATCACAGCATCGTACTCGGACACACATAATCACTCACCTTAAACTTCCCACTTGCTTTTATAGCCGTAATACCCTCTTTTACATCAATCAGGTTATCGTATCCCCTTGCACGTAAAATAGAGTTGAAAATCATAGAGCGATATCCACCCGCACAATGTACGTAGTAGGTTTTATTTTTGTTTATCAATAACATGCTATCGTTAATATAATCGAGTGGTGCATTTTCAGCGCCAAGAATATGCTCGCTATCGTATTCACTTTTTTTGCGTACATCCAGGATATTAATTTGCTCTTTTTCAGCAATAGCTGCCAGTTCATCTACGGTAACTGATTTTATGGTATCCGTTTCAAAACCTGCGGCTTTCCAGGCATCAAAACCACCTTTCAGATATCCAATGGTATAATCGTAACCTACACGAGCCATGCGGGTAATAATTTCTTCTTCGCGGTCTTCATCGGCAACAATCAGGATTTCCTGTTTGATGTCGGGAATAAGCGCGCCAACCCATGGTGCAAAGTTTCCATCTATACCAATATTGATGGAATTAGGTATAAAGCCCTGTGCAAAAGTTTGCTGATCGCGTGTATCGAGAATGACAGCGCCTGTTTCGTTGGCAGCGGCTTCAAAAGCTGCCGGACTCATCGCCTGCTGTCCGCGTTTCAGTACATCATCAATGCTATCATAACCCTGAATATTCATCAGTACATTCAATGGGAAGTAAGCCGGCGGTGGTGTAAGGCCCGTAAGCACTTCTTTTTTAAATGCTTCTCTCGTCATGGGTTGCAAGGCATAATTCGTTTTCTTTTGATTGCCCAACAAATCGGTTGTTTCCTTGCTCATATTTTTACCGCATGCGCTACCGGCACCGTGTGCAGGGTAAACGATAATATCATCTGCCAGCGGAAGAATTTTATTATGCAAGGAATCATATAAGTATCCGGCTAATTTATCTTCAGTAAGATCTGCAATTACTTTTTGTGCAAGGTCCGGGCGACCCACATCACCAATAAATAATGTATCGCCACTAAAAAGGCCTGTTTCTTTTCCATTCTCATCTATCAACAAAAAGCAAGCGCTTTCCATGGTATGGCCGGGTGTATGCAAAACTTTAATGGTTACATTTCCCAGTTTAAATTCTTGTCCATCTGTTGCAGTAATGGCTTCGAAATTTGGCTTTGCAGTAGGGCCAAAAATAATGGGTGCACCTGTCTTTTGCGATAGGTCCAAATGACCGCTTACAAAATCGGCATGAAAATGCGTTTCAAACACATATTTGATTTTGGCATTATCTTTTTCTGCCTTATCAATGTAGGGCTGTACTTCGCGTAATGGATCTATTACTGCGGCTTCGCCATTGCTTTCAATGTAATAAGCGCCTTGCGCTAAGCATCCGGTGTAAATCTGTTCAATTTTCATACAACGTAATTTTTTGTTGGTAAATGATTTTTTCAAGGATGATACAAATTTCTAAAAAGGGTACAGGCTTATTTGTGACAATCATCACTCCCTGTAGAAAGTTAGGTAAGCGAATTGTGTTTGACCTGCTTTTTAACGATTCTATTGGAAGAATAACTCTTTTGCAATGATGTAAATACCCATTACCAGTACAAACCAGCCAAAACCCTTCTTTAGTTTATTGCCATCAATTTTGTGGCTGAGCTTGTTGCCTATAAATATGCCTATGATAGCAAGTGTTGTTATAATCCCAAGTAATTTCCAATCCATTACGGTATGGCCCAAATCGCCTGTGAAACCAATGAGTGATTTAGCCGCAATAATGAGCAGAGATGTACCTACTGCCTGTTTCATCGGCAGTTTGCTAAGTATTACCAATGCTGGAATAATGAGGAAACCGCCACCGGCACCTACAAGCCCGGTAAGTACGCCCACAATAGCACCTTCTACTAAAATAAGGGGATAGTTGAATTTCTGTTCGCCTTCAGGTTCTCCATTGGCACTTTTCTTTTCACGAATCATGCTTACCGATGCAAAAACCATTAATACAGCAAAAAGAATCATTAATAGAATTGCCTTGGTAACTACAAAATCACCAACTGTAAATACTTCATCAGGAATAATAGGAACAATAAACTTGCGGGTTGCATAAACAGCAGCAATCGCCGGAATGCCAAAAATGAGCGCTGTTTTCAGATTCACTAACCCCTGTTTGTATTTGGGGATTGTACCTATTAAACTTGTTGAGCCTACAATGAACAATGAGTAGGCAGTAGCCATCACCGGTTCTACACCAAAAAGGTAAACCAAAACGGGGACGGTTAAAATACTGCCGCCGCCGCCAATAAGCCCCAGCGAAATGCCAATAATCAGCGATGCGATGTAACCAATAATTTCAATAAATTCCATGTTTGCTTGATTTTTTTTTACTGATGCAAAGGTGCTAAGCGAACATGGGTGGTACAGTGATATTAATCACCATAAACATTTACAAATCAAGTATTTCAATATGGTATCGGCTAAGTTTGATTTTTCCGCGCTCAGCAAGCTTTTTCAGCAGGCGGGAAATTACTTCACGGCTCGAGTTGAGCTCTTGTGCAATTTCCTGGTGGGTAACAGGAATGGTATTGGTGCCGAGTTTATCACGGTGGCGTTTCAGGTAAAATTCAATGCGCTCATCCATATGCCGGAAAGCAATACTATCAAGGGTTTGGAGCAACTCGTCAAAACGCGAGCGGTAGGTTTGTACCACAAATTGATACCAGCTCCGGTATTCACCCATCCATTCATCCATTTTTTCGATGGGTATTTGTAAAACCACTGAGTCTTTTGATGTTTTGGCCGATATCTGACTGGTTTGCTGGCCAATGGCACAGGTCATGCTAAGCGCACATGCCTGCCCGGGTCCAAGATGGTACATGAAAAATTCATTACCATCATCATCTGTACGGTAGACCTTTATCAGGCCTTCTAATACCAGTACGGTACTACGTATAAATTGACCCGTACGCATGATAATGTTGCCCGCAGGTATTTCCTTGATTGTGCCTTCATGCTCAATACTTGCCCAAAGCGCGGGCTCAAATTCGGGGAAAAGTGCTTTTACCTCCTTATTGGTTACAATCATAGGGGCTAAAGATAAATAACCTTTTTAAAATGCTGCGTTATAAGAAGCATCTTGTATGTAACCAGAAGGTTAACTGTTAAAATCCGGCTTTTATATAGCTCCAGCCTTGTTCCTGCCGAATAACGATATGACCAATTCCCATACGAACAAAATTGGCTTCGGGAATGATAGCTTCAACCGGGATTTTCTTTTCTTTCATCGTGTTTTCGCAGGCATAAAAAATAATGCCCTTCGCTTTCATCTTTCGGATGGTTTCGAGTTGGGTTGTTTTTTGCTGCATCAGCAGTTCAATGCCGGGGCCATGTGCTACTACTTCGAGTTGCAGGCTGTCGCCCCAACCTTCTTTCAGGTTGCGGAGGTTATTCATAAGCCCCTTCCATACCATGGTGTCATTTGAAGCAAGTTGCATAACAATTTTATGGCTTGGCGCCTGTTGTGCAAAGGTTGCAGAGGTAGGTAAAAAATATAACCCCACAAAGGTAATAACGGCAAAAAATACTTTTGAATGCATAATGAAGGATTTTTATAATCGTTGATAAAAGGAAATATCAGGGAAGGGTATAAATACAGCAAGCCCGGAATACCGGGCCTGCTGATGTTTACATCCACACTTTAAACCACCATTTTAATTCATTTCAAGTTCTTTTCCGGCAGCTATCCATTCGTTTATGCCGCCTACAAAGCTTTTTACATTGGTAAAGCCATTTTTGCGAAGCATTGAATAGCCAATTGCAGCGCGGTCTCCACCCTGACAGTGAATCACCACATTTTTATCCTTGCTTATTTTTTCAAGGTTTTGGGCAATGGTGCCCACAAACACATGCTTTGCACCTTTTATATGTCCGCTTTTGTATTCGGTTGCACCGCGTAGGTCTATTACCTGCAGATTATTATTTTTTATAGCATCATCCAGCTGATCAAGCGAAATGTTTTCAGCAGTTTCCAATGTGCCCCCGCCTTTTTCCCAGGCAGTAATATCAGCTAGGTAACCATAGATATTATCAAGACCAATACGCATCAGTTTGCGGGTAAGGTCTTCCAGGGTATTTTCGGCTGCTATTAAGATGAAAGGTTCTTCGTAATTAAGAAGCCAACCTGCCCAGGTGGAAAAAGAATTATTGCCCTGAATATTAATGCTGCCGGGAATAAATCCTTTGGCAAATTCAACTTTATCGCGGGTATCAATCAGTTTAATCCCTTTTTCTACCGCTGCAAATAATTCCCCATTGCTCAGGTGTTTCAACGCCGGAACTTCGGTAAGCAGCGGGCGATCCACCTTGTTAAGCTTTTTCATCATGGCGAAATACTTCGGTGGTTCGGGCTGATCGGCCAGCAGGAAATCAATAAAGCCCTGCTCGTCTTCTGCAAACCTGAACGCCCAGTTGCGTATTTTCTCATATCCCATTGTAGAACTTGGTACGGCACCCAGCGCTTTTCCGCAGGCAGAACCGGCGCCATGGCCGGGCCACAGTTGAATATGGTCGGGCAGTTTGGCTGCTCTTTGTATGGATTTGTACATTTGTTTTGCACCTGCTTGCATGGTTCCGGTCATTCCGGCTGCTTTTTCCAGCAAATCTGGGCGACCAATATCACCTACAAAAATAAAGTCGCCGGTAAAGAACATAACAGGCTCGGGGCTTGCAGGCGTATCAGTAAGTAAAAAGCTGATGCTCTCGGGTGTATGACCCGGGGTATGCATTACTTCAAATTTAAGGTTGCCTACCATAAAAGTGCTGCCATCCTTAAGCCCAACGTGCGGAAACTCGTATTCCCAGCCTTCGCCGCCTTCATCGCTCAGGAACATTTCTGCGCCGGTAAGTTTGGCAAGTTCGCGTGCCCCACTCAAAAAGTCAGCGTGGATATGCGTTTCAGCGATGTGGGTAATCTTCATTTTATTTTGAGCGGCTATTTCAAGATAGGTATCAACATCGCGCTTTGGATCTATTACCATAGCAACGCCTGCTTTCTGGCAACCTATAAAATAGCTGGCCTGTGCCAAAGTTTTGTCGTAAACGTGTTGGAAAAACATAATTCAATTTTTATTTGATGATTTAATTTGAAAATTGTTTTGCAAAATTAACTATGGCATTTCCGCCTGATAGTGATAATTGTTACAAAGAAGCCTTACGTGAGCCATAATGCAAAACACAGGATTTTTTTTAAGCTCACGCAGATTTCAGACGGCCATAAATGTTAGAAAATAACTATTAAAAATTACATATTGGTGGATTAAATCTGAAAAGTTTCGTAAATTTATGCTTTATAATTGAAATATTCTATTTTTAACAACCTAAAAACTGAGACTATGAAAAAGCATACTTTATTCTTAATGGTAGTTCTGCTTTTAGTAAGCTACCCTATTTTCGCCCAGTTTGGTGCACAGGCGGGCGTAGCATTTTCTTCGGCAAAAGAAAAAAATGAAGTTATCTCCATGGATTTTACCACCAAAACCATGTTTACAGGCGGATTATTTTATCGCAGGGATTTTGGCGGAAAATTTGCCTTTCAGCCGGAAATAAATTTTTTGCAGAAAGGCGGTAAATATTCAGAAAATATGGTCGAAATAGGCCAAATGGATATTGATTTGACGCTAAATTATCTGGAAATTCCGCTGTATTTTTTATATAATGGTGGAAAAACATCGGGGCTGTATGCCGGTATTGGGCCATCTTTCAACTTTGGGCTATCCGGCACTGTTGTATTCAATGAGGAAAGTGAAGATATCAATTTTGGTGATGATGGCGACCTGAAAGGCTTTCACATGGGTATCAATGGCATCGTTGGCTATCAAATGGAAAATGGTTTAACTTTTAATGGATTTGTAAGCCAATCCATTACGAATAGTGAAGTGGATACGGAAGGTGATGCAAGCTTTAATATGCTAACCTTTGGTATAAGGGCAGGATACCTTTTCAATGTAAATAAAAATGCAAAAGCCCAATCAAAACTTAAAACAGTATTTTAATTTTTAACGCAATTCAAATTAGAATCAGGCTGGCAAATAGCCTGGTTTTAATTATGTAAACATTATTTAAGGGGGTAAAGCAAGTACTCTAAATATTTTGATCCTTCTGTTATAAATAAAGGGCTTTCACCATTGCGTGAAAGCCTTTTATTTTTTATGCCATTGTCATTGGTTTGGAAAGTTTTCTTTCTCCAATCTGTTGACGCCACATAGCATAATACAGTCCTTTTTCAGCTATTAATTCTTCGTGATTACCGGTTTCAATTACTTCGCCACGCTCCAAAACAAATATTTTATCCGCATGCATAATGGTGCTTAACCTGTGTGCAATCAAAATGGTTATTTGCTCACGGTTACTGCTGATTTCTTTAATGGTACTTGTAATCTCTTCTTCGGTAATACTATCAAGCGCCGAAGTGGCTTCATCAAATATCAGCAAGCGCGGTTTGCGTAACAAAGCACGTGCAATGGAAATGCGTTGCTTTTCACCACCGGAAATTTTTATCCCGCCTTCGCCAATCACCGAAAGAATGCCATTATCTGCCCTTTCTAAAATGGTAGTGCAGGCCGCCTGATTCAAGGCTTTCAGCACATCATCATCCGATGCATCGGGGTTTACAAACTGCAGATTTTCCTTAATGGTACCCGCAAATAAATTGGTATCCTGTGTAACAAATCCTATTTGCCCGCGCAGTTCATCAAAGTCAATATCCCTGCCGTTTACACCGTTGTACTCTATAGCGCCTTCAATGGGGCGATACAGGCCCACAAGCAACTTTACAAGCGTGGACTTTCCGCTACCCGATGGGCCAACGAAGGCAAGTGTTTGACCGCTTTGTGCATCAAAACTAATTTGCTGTAATGCATAGCCCGCTGCGGTGGCATGTTTAAACGATACATCTTTATATTCAAGGTGCTCAATGGGACCAATGCTTAAAGGATGTAAAGGCTTTGGTTCGGGAGGTTTTTGCATCAGGTTATGAAAGTTGTACAACGATGCTTCGGCCTCGCGATAAGCAATGATGATGTTGCCAATTTCCTGCAAGGGACCAAAAATAAAGAAGGAATAAAATTGAAGGGTGATGAGTTCGCCGGTAGTAAGTTCATCGTGGAAAATGAGGTACAGCAAGGTAAACATAATTACCTGCCGTAGCAGATTAACAAACGTACCCTGCACAAAACTGAGCATACGAATGCTTTTTACTTTGCGTAATTCGAGCCCAAGGATTTTGTAGGTATTTGCGTTAAGCCTTTTTACTTCCTGATCGGTTAACCCAAGACTTTTTACCAACTCAATATTGCGCAGGCTTTCCGTAGTGCTGCCAGCAAGCGATGTGGTTTCTTTTACTATATTTTTTTGAATAACCTTAATGCGTTTGCTAAGTGCCGAAGTAAGCCAGCTTAACAGTAATACACCAACCAAATAAACCGGAACAATGGCCCAATGCTTATCGAATGCATACACCGAAACAAATACAAGCCCCACCACAATACCAAAAACCACGTTGATAAATGCCGAAATAAATTTTTCGGTATCGGCACGCACCTTGGTAAGAATGCTCAGGGTTTCACCACTACGCTGATCTTCGAAATCCTGGAAGGGGAGTTTCATGCTATGCCGTAAACCTTCGGTAAAAATGCTGGCGCCAAATTTCTGAATTACCACACTGCTGAAATAATCCTGGAAAGCTTTGGCAATGCGGCTAACCATCGCAACACTGATAGCAAGAAAAAGCAGCCATAATACACCCTTCATAAATTCGCCTTCGGAGCGTGCTACTTCCACCAATTGGCCATCTATGGTTTTTTTCCAAACATGGGGGTTATTGGCAAACTGATCGATGATTTTACCAAAAATGAGTGGGTCGAGCAAAGAAAACACCTGGTTAACCGATGCCAGCAGGAGCGAGAGGCCAACAAGCCATTTGAAAGGCTTGAGATAGTGGAGAAGTATTTTCATGTGTTTATTTTTATTGTTTTTTAATTGTCACATGGAATCCCCAAATAATCATCGGTGCTGGGTGTGCCCGTGCTCGTGGGGATTTCATGTGTAGTTTTTTATTGTTTTTTAATTGCCACATGGAAGCCCCAAATAATCATTTCTATTTGGTATAAGTTATTATTTGGGGATTTCATTCGGTAGAAATGCTTAAAAAATTATATAGGAAATAAAAAAATGCGCGGTTGAACCCACAAGTTTACAAAAAAGTTAATGTTTTAACACCAAGAATAATGCTGACTTTTACCTTTTGCCTATATGGCAGACAATAATTAGTAACTTGTAAAATAAATATTATGGTACAAACGATATTAGGCGGTGGCGGTGCCATTGGGGTAGCATTGGCAAAAGCCTTGCCCCTGTTCACGCTTGAAAAGGTGAGGATCGTAAGCCGCAATCCGCGAAAAGTAAATGAAAGCGATGAACTGATGTCAGCGGATTTGCTGAATCCTGATCATGTGATGATGGCAGTAGCAGGTTCATCAGTGGTTTATCTTACAGCAGGGTTGCCCTATAAACTATCGGTATGGCAGGAAAAGTGGCCATTGGTAATGAAAAATGTGCTGCATGCCTGTAAAGCACATAAAGCCAGGTTGGTATTCTTTGACAATATTTACATGTACGATGGCACCCATCTTAATCCGATTACGGAAGATTTGCCGGTAAATCCACCAAGTAAAAAAGGCGCGGTACGGGCATTGATTGCCCAAATGCTGATGGATGCTGTAAAAAATGGCGAAGTAGAAGCATTAATTGCGCGGGCTGCAGATTTTTACGGGCCTTCCATAAAAAATACAAGCGTTCTCACAGAAACAGTAATAAAACCGATCAGCGAAGGAAAAACGGCGAATTGGATGGGCGATAGCAACAAGCTGCACTCTTTTACCTATACACCAGATGCCGGGAAAGCCACTGCGCTGTTAGGTAATTCACCTGAAGCGTACGGGCAGGTGTGGCACTTACCTACAGCCACCAACCCTTTAACCGGAAAGCAATGGGTAGAAGCTTTTGCCGCTGCTTTTGGTGTTAAGCCCCAATTTAGAGAAGTGGGAAAGACACTGGTAAAAATAATGGGATGGTTTGTGCCGGTTATGCGGGAGATGCCCGAAATGATGTATCAGAATGACCGGGATTATGTATTCAGCAGTGAGAAATTTGAGAAAAAATTTGGGATGACGCCAACGTCTTATGCGGATGGGATAAAGGCCATTATGGAAATTGATTATGGGAAGAAATGGTGAATGAGTGAAGTCAATGGGTGAATGATGAATTATGATTCAATGTCGTTTACTTAAGCGAAAATAAGGTGTGTGGATAATAAAGTTCTTTGACAACTAATATAAATCATTGGTGGTTTTTACTTTTACAGGGTTATGGGGGCATATTTAATTTAGAAAGCCCTTTAAAGAGTGA
>JBGSLS010000099.1:0-8847 GCA_041740575.1 Chitinophagaceae bacterium
CGTCAGCGGCGGGAAATTATTGCCCTTGCGAAAAAATATTTGATTGCCGCTGACACCCCTCCAAAGGAGTGGATAAGTTAACCGCATAAACTGCTATAAAATCCCATCCAACGGAAGGGTGGCCGACCTGATTTTCTGTGAAGAATGTGTTGCTTTTTCGGCAGGGGTGGGTAGCTTGGTATCACCCACCCCGTCAGCGGCAGGGAAATTATTGCCCTTGCGAAAAAATATTTGATAGCCGCTGACACCCCTCCAAAGGAGGGGATAAGTTATCCGCATAAACGGCTATAAAATCCCCTCCAACGGAGGGGTGGCCGACCTGATTTTCTGTGATGATTAAGGATCTATTTCGGCCGGGGTGGGTAGATTTCGCAGTAGGTTTTACCCACCCCGTCAGCGGCAGGGAAATTATTGCCCTTGCGAAAAAATATTTGATAGCCGCTGACAACCCTCCAAAGGAGGGGATAATTCCACGATAAACCCTTTCGGTAGAGACGCAGTGCATTGCGTCTCTACCGAAAGGGTTTATGGGTGCGTGAAGGCCCGCACCAAGGCGATTGGCGGGTGAGGACACCCGCCCATAAAACTAAAATGAAAGGCGGGTGTCCCCACCCGCCTTTCATTTTATTCCGCAATACCTTTACCGTGGCACTGTTTGTATTTTTTTCCGCTTCCGCATGGGCAGGGATCGTTGCGGCCAATTTTGGGCCCTACTTTAATCGGTTCATGTTTTACGGCAACATCGGATGGATCATGGTAATGCCCGCCTTCGAGATTTTCGTGGGCATCGGGGGCGGCATCGGGATCCACTTTTTGCTGACGCAATTTGCTCATATCGGTTCGCTGCACGGGGGCTGCCTGCCTTACCTGCTGTTGTTCTTCAATGGGTAAACCTGCATGGCAAAGGAACTGGATAACTTCTTTATTCAGTTCGCCTTCCATACGCTTGAACAGGTTGAACGCTTCGAGCTTATAAATCACCAACGGATCTTTTTGCTCGTAAGAAGCGGTTTGTACACTCTGTTTCAGATCGTCCATGGAGCGAAGGTTTTCTTTCCATGCATTATCAATAATAGCGAGGGTAATATTGCGCTCCATAGCCGACATCAGTTCGCGGCCTTCGGATGTAATGGTTTTTTCCAAATTGGCCAATACCTGCATGCCTTTACGTCCATCAGTAAACGGAACCACCACATTCTCAATATGTGAGCCCTGGGTAAGACGGATATTTTTAAACACCGGTAACGCCTGCTTAGCAAGATTTTCCTTCTTATTATGATAAGTGGAAACGGCCTGTTCGTACAGCATTTGCGTCAATTCCTTTTGGTTGGTTTTGTCGAATGCTTCTTTTGAAATATCGGCATCTACCGCAAGGTTTACAATGGCAGAAAGTTTCATGCCTTCGTAATCGTTTTGCTCCTTGAAGGTGGCAATAATATCGGCAGATACGCTGAAAAAAGCATTATCCAAATCGAGGGCAAGGCGCTCTCCGAACAATGCGTGACGACGGCGTACGTAGATTACGTTCCGTTGTTTGTTCATCACATCATCATATTCCAGCAGGCGCTTACGAATGCCAAAGTTGTTTTCTTCCACTTTTTTCTGCGCCCTTTCAATGCTTTTGGTAATCATGCTATGCTGGATTACTTCGCCTTCCTTGTAACCCATACGGTCCATAAGCCCCGCAATACGATCGCTGCCAAACATGCGCATTAAATCATCTTCGAGGCTTACAAAAAACTGGCTGCTACCGGGATCGCCCTGCCGACCGGCACGACCACGCAACTGCCTGTCCACACGACGGCTATCGTGACGTTCGGTACCCACAATGGCAAGACCACCCGCTTCTTTTACACCGGGCCCAAGCTTGATATCGGTACCACGACCTGCCATGTTGGTAGCAATGGTAACATTACCCGGCAAACCTGCTTCAGCTACAATTTGCGCTTCCCGGCTGTGCTGCTTGGCGTTCAGTACATTGTGCGGAATTTTTTTACCCGTAAGCATTTTGCTCAGCAATTCGCTCACCGCCACATCGGTAGTACCTACGAGTACAGGGCGGCCTGCATTGCGCAGCTTTTCTATTTCTTCAATAACCGCGCCGTATTTTTCGCGCTTGGTTTTGTACACGAGGTCTTCGTTATCAATACGAATAACATTTACATTGGTAGGAATGGTTACCACATCGAGTTTGTAAATGTTCCACAATTCACCCGCTTCGGTTTCGGCTGTACCCGTCATACCTGCAAGCTTGTGGTACATACGGAAATAGTTTTGCAACGTAATGGTGGCATAGGTTTGTGTGGCCGCTTCAATCTTCACATTCTCCTTGGCTTCAATGGCCTGGTGCAAGCCATCGCTGTAGCGGCGGCCTTCCATAATACGGCCCGTTTGCTCATCTACAATTTTTACCTGGTCTTCTATTACCACATACTCTACGTCTTTTTCAAACAAGGTATAGGCTTTCAGCAATTGCTGTACGGTATGAATACGATCGGCCTTGGCGGCATAATCGCTCAGCAATACTTCTTTTTGCTGGAGTTTTTCTTCATCGGTAGCGGCGCTGCTATCAATTTCTGCAAGCTTAATGCTAAGGTCGGGGAGTACAAAAAACTCGGGGTCTTCACCCGATTTGGTAATTTCCGACAAACCCTTATCGGTAAGATCTACCTGGTTGTTTTTTTCGTCAATATAAAACAACAACTCTTCGTCCACCTTGGGCATTTCCTTTGACTGATCTGCGAGATAGTAATTCTCATACTTCTGCAGTTTCACCCTGTTACCCGGCTCGCTCAGAAACTTAATAAGTGAACCGGTTTTAGGCAATCCCCTGAAAGCGCGCATGAGTGCAAGACCGGCATCTTTGGGGTCGTCGTTGCCATCGGCTATTTTCTTTTTGGCCTCAATAAGGTAATTATTTACAGCACGGCGCTGTGCTTCTACCAATGCATTTACACGTGGGCGTAAAATATGGTATTGCTGTTCGTCGCCTTTTGGCACCGGACCACTTATGATAAGCGGGGTACGCGCATCGTCAATCAATACGCTATCCACTTCATCCACCATGGCGTAGTGGTGGCGGCGCTGCACCATTTCTTCGGGGCTGTGCACCATATTATCGCGCAGGTAATCGAAGCCAAATTCGTTGTTGGTACCGTAGGTAATATCGGCCTGATAGGCTTTGCGGCGCTCGGGGCTGTTGGGTTGGTGCTTATCGATACAATCTACCGTTACATCCAGCCACTCAAATATGGGGCCGTTCCACTCGCTATCCCTGCGGGCGAGGTAATCGTTTACCGTAACCAAGTGTACCCCCTGCCCTGCCAGTGCATTGAGGTAAGAAGCCAATGTACTCACAAGCGTTTTACCTTCACCGGTAGCCATTTCGGAAATTTTTCCCTGGTGTAACACGATACCGCCAATCAACTGCACATCGTAATGCACCATATTCCAGGTAATTTGTCCACCGGCAGCGGTCCACGTATTCTGGAAAATGGCTTTATCGCCTTGTATGGAAACATAGCTGCGTCCCTTACCTGCCAATTCGCGGTCGAGGTCGGTAGCGGTACTTTCGAGCGTAGTATTTTCTTTAAACCGGCGTGCGGCTTCCTTCATGGTAGCAAAAGCTTCGGGCAAAATGTCGAGCAACACTTTTTCCAACTGATCGTTGCGGTCTTTTTCCAGCTTATCAATTGCGTGGTAAATGGTATCGCGTTCGCCAATATCGTCGGTGGAGAGCGCTTCCGCGGCTTCCTTTTGCGCGGCTATTTCGCCATCAATACCGGCAAGCGCTTCGGCAATACGCTGCCTGAAACGTACAGAATTGGCGCGCAATTCATCGTTGCTGAGGGATTGATACTGGTTAAAAAATGCGTTGATTTTAGCCACATAGGGCATAATTTCTTTTACGTCGCGTTCACTCTTTTTTCCGCCGAATAATTTTGATATAAATCCAAACATATAAGTAGTTACTGGTATGAAAATGATGAAATCCTGATTGCCAAAAATGATGCTGCAATGGCTTTGTAGCCATATTGGCATGTTTTTGGGCGGCAAAGGTAGCTATTTCGGGTTTGAAGTTTGAGATTAGAGATTTGAAATTAGAGATTAGAGATTTGAGATTAGTACTGCGTGTTTAGTGCCTGCCCTTCGGCTGTGGCTCAGGGCGGCGCGGCGTCAGGTGCCTTTGGTTTATAGCGCTTTGCGCCAGTCGGAGTTCTGAACTACACTAAACACACTTAACCAAACTAAACAATACTGAACCAACCTAAACCACCCTAAAAATTCTTTTTTGTAACGTTTTTCTTGTAAACAAAAAAACGTTTACACGAAAAACGTTTACAAAACCTAAAACAAAATTCCCGGTAATCATCTATTTCTAATTTTTTTTATTAATAAATAGTTGATGATGTTTCAATTTGAAAAAATAAGCCCAAATTTACGGTTCAAACTTTTTTTTCCTTAGACAATGGTAATTGTGACTGAGGTGGGCGAAGCCGTGAACGAAGTTGGAAGTAAGAAGTACGAAGAGAGAAGGATGAAGAAAGAAGTACGAAGAGAGAAGTACGAAGTACGAAGTACGAAGAATTAGGGGTTAAGATTTTAGATTTGAAATTTGACTGATGCACTCTAATCCACTATCCATTATCCACCATCCATTATCAACTATCCATAATCCATTATCAACTATCCATAATCCATTTTCAACTTTCCATTTTCAACTATCCATTATCAACTATCCACTCTCCATTATCCACTTAAAAATTTGGTTACCCTAACTACCATAACACACAAAGGGGAAGCACGCATACGTGTTGATTTGCCCAATACGGCTGCATTCAACCAAAAGATACGGCAAATACCGGGGCGCACTTACAGTGCAAGTCTAAAATGCTGGCATGTGCCTGATAATGCGGAAACCTACATGGCATTACAGGCACTTTTTCCTGAATTAACTAAAATAGTTGAAAAAGCAGCAGCCATAAAGCAAAAGGAAGAAACGCAAACTATATTACCGGCATCGGATAAAAAAGATCCAATAGCGCCTATGGGTGTAAAGTTTACCATAGATACGCAATGGTTATGGGTGCAAATGCCCCAAAATACAGCAGATATTGCGCGGATAAAGCAAATAAAATACGCAAGCTGGAGCCCTAAGGAAAAGGCATGGCGGGTTCCATTATATAAAAACAACCTTAAGGTGCTGGAAAACTGGTTTGAAGGAAGGATAAGTGAGTGGAAAGTGACAGATGCACCTGCAGAAAAGGGAAAAGATTCATCAGATAAAGAAAAGCCCCGGCCACAGGGGATCATTTACCCAATAAACCAACCCTACCTTGCCCAAGCTGAACAAGAAATGGTTCTTAAAGGTATGAGCATGAACACCCGCCGTACTTACCAGCATGAGTTAGGAAGATTTTTAGCCGATATAAAACAGGTGAACGCTACTGATTTTACCCACGACCGGCTTCGCAATTACCTCGCATGGTGCCTTGAAACAGTAGGTCTAAGTGAAAACACCATACACAGCCGTATGAATGCTATGAAGTTTTTATATGAACAGGTTTTGAAGCGGGAAAAATTCTTTTATGAAATACCGAGGCCCAAAAGACCGTTTTTATTACCCAAATTATTGAATGAAGATGAACTTGGAAGACTTTTTGCAGCACTGGAAAACAAAAAGCATAAAGCCATTTTGTTTACCGTATACAGTTCGGGATTGCGGGTAAGCGAAGTGGTAAATCTAAAAATTGCCGATATAGATAGTGGCAGGATGCAAATTCATATTCGCCATGCCAAGGGTAAAAAAGACCGTTATGTAAACCTAAGCCCTTTACTGCTTGATATTTTGCGTGCCTACTTAAAAAGCCATAAGCCTAAACCTAAAGAATTTTTATTTGAGTCGGACCAAAGTGGAACTGCCTACCCTACACGTACGGTTCAGCAGATATTTACCAATGCAAAGGCAAAAGCGAGAATATTAAAAGAAGTGGGCATCCACAGTTTACGCCACAGTTTTGCTACGCATTTGCTGGATAAAGGAACCGATATCCGTTACATAAAAGAGCTGTTAGGTCATTTCAACATAAAAACGACTGAGCGATACCTGCATGTAAGTAAGCAGCAATTGGTAAATATTGTTAGTCCATTGGATGATCTTTTTAAAAAGGGCAAAATAAGCCTGGATGGCAATGAAGATGCGAAAAAATAGATACATTTGAAGAATCGTATTGACGCAATGACAATACAAAATGTATAATTGTAACTTATTGATAATCAACGATCTCATTTTTTGGTGTATTTAAAAATGGGTCGTACTATAACATAAATACACGCGTTATGCCTCATGCTAAAAAGACCGTCCAAACATTGAACATTAGAGAAAAAAACAGTAACATAATTCATTATCTTTGACACATGGCATATCAAACACAAACATTAGATTTATTTCCTGACGAAGTTAAGGTAGAACAGGACTATACTGCAACTTTTGCGGACAACATGAAAATGCCAATTCACAAGTGGTATAGATATACAGCAGGCTTTTCAGCTTCATGGGTGAACGAACTAATTCGAGAAGAACAAAAAAATGGACGAACAAGAATAATCGACCCTTTTGCAGGTTCAGGAACAGTTCTACTTGAAAGCGAATTTGCAGGAGTTGAATCATATGGAGTTGAAGCCCATCCTTACATTTATAGGATTGCAAAAGCAAAACTGAATTGGAATTATCCAGCAGACAAATTCAAAGATGAAGCTCTTTCACTTCTTAAACAGGCAAAAAACAAAACAATTACCCAGACAGAATTTCCAAAATTAATAATGAGTTGCTATCCAATTGAAATTTTACAAAAATTGGAAGCATTAAAGCAGACTTGGCTTGACAAAAAACAAGAAGATGAAATAAAAAACTTCAATTGGTTTATCATCACTTCAATTCTGCGGTCGACCTCGCCAGTTGGAACAGCCCAATGGCAATATATTCAACCAAACAAGACAAAATCAAAAGTTATTGACCCTTTCGTTGCATTTGAAGCAAAAGTTAATGCAATGTATTTAGATATGAAGCGAACACAAAATCGCTTATTAAATGTAATTGATTCAATCATATTGAACGAAGATGCAAGGGACATTAAATCAATTCCTGACGGTTGGGGCGACCTTGTAATTACATCACCACCTTATGCAAACAATTACGACTATGCAGACGCTACAAGACTTGAAATGACTTTTTGGGGTGACATTAGTGGTTGGGCTGACTTACAAGACAACGTGAGAAAACATTTAGTAAGAGCTTGCACTCAACATGTTTCAAAATTGGGTGACAGTGTGGATAGTATCATTTCAAATCCAAAGTTGGCGGTAATTCATTCTGAATTATTGGAAGTATTTGAAACACTAAAAACGGAAAGATTAAAACACGGTGGAAAGAAGAATTACCATTTAATGATTGCAGCATATTTCAATGACCTTGCTGATGTGTTTCATTCATTAAGGAGAGTAACAAGTCCAAACTGCAAAATGTGCTTTGTAATTGGAGACTCTGCACCTTATGGCATTTACGTTCCTGTTGACAAGTGGCTTGGGGAATTAGCGGTATCGGCTGGTTTTAGCGACTACTCATTCGAAAAGCTGAGAGACAGAAACGTAAAATGGAAAAATAGAAAACATACAGTTCCTTTACATGAAGGACGACTTTGGATAAATAGTTAAAAAATGGCAGAATCTTTATCACATAAATTTGGACAATTAATTGGCGACCTTTTGGAGTTGGCCTTAGAACCACACTTGCAAAAGTTTGCAAGAAAGCATAAACTTTACCTCGACAAGAAAGGTGTCAGAAAAGCACGTTCAGGAAAGAAAGTTACTTGGACAGATTCGAAAGAAAATAAACACGATTTAGACTTTGTGCTTGAACGTGGTGGAACAGAAAATAAAATTGGTGTTCCTGTTGCATTCATTGAATCAGCATGGAGACGATACACCAAACATTCAAGAAATAAAGCACAAGAAATTCAAAGTGCTGTTCTTCCATTAGCCAACAAATACAAAAATTCTTCTCCGTTTGTAGGAGTAGTTTTAGCAGGTGTATTTACTGAAGGTGCATTGTCTCAATTAAAATCACTTGGATTTGGTGTTCTATATTTCCCATACGACACAGTAGTAAAAGCATTTGCTAAATTCGGTATTAATGCTGCATTTGACGAGAAAACAGCAGAGACAGATTTCAGAAAGAAAATTGACAGTTGGAATAAATTAGCCAACAAAGAAGATGTAGCCAAGGAACTTTTAAAACTCAACAAGAAAAATGTTGACGAATTTTTAAACTCACTATCTGACACAGTTTCTCGATTCATTGAACGCATTATTATTTTACCATTGCATGGACAAGAAACTGTTTCAACCAGTGTGACCGATGCAATTGACTTTTTGAAAAAGTATTCAGAAGACAGAGCCAAATTACCGTTGAGTAAATACGAAATTATTATCAAATACAACACGGGCGACAGAATAGAAGCAAGTTTCAATGACAAGAAAGACAGCATTAAATTCTTGGAGACTTACTTATAATCGAGAAGAAGCACGAAGGCATAACACGGGTTTGGCAAAAGTGGCGGTTCAGTACTCCGCAGACACATTTGTTGTTAATCAAAGTTTGGTTCTCCGCATCAACATTTGTGGTGAAAATCGCCACCTTCGCCAAGCCCGAAACCGTTGGCAGTCATTGTAAAACGACACCAAACAGACAGACATTTAATAACTTAAAATTAAAACATAATGACAAAAGAAGAACAAATTGAAATTCCATTGAGTAAAACTAAAATGATACTGACTTTTTTCGGTTCA
>JBGSLS010000100.1:0-6211 GCA_041740575.1 Chitinophagaceae bacterium
AATGCTGCTTTAAAATCCAAAACTTTTAAGGAACGCATTGAGTTTGGTTGGAACATGCAAAACGCTATCCGTATACAGGATTTTCCTGCTATCCGTGATGTGGGCTTAAGCCTTGGATATAAGATGAATCCCCGATCCGTACTAGGCGTTGGTATTGCTTACAAGTTTGCCCTCGGTGAAAGCTGGAAAGATGTTGAATGGACGCATGAGGGTTTGGGATTAAGAAGCTTTTTGGATTGGAGGATTTCTTCGGCTGGTAGTAAACTGCTGCAGAATTTTTGGATAACGGGAGGGTTTGAAATGAACTATTGGAGCAGGATAGCGAATGATGTGCGGTGGAAGGAATTGGCATGGGAGAAGAGTGGGTTAATTGGCGCTACCAAAAAAATAGAAATGAAAAAAATGCACTTAAATATTCAATTATTATTTGACTTTATGAATTATATGAACACCGGAATTACCAAACCTTTAACCATGCGCATTGGATATGCCTTTTAAATAAATTTTATGCGATCTTTTTCAATTTTACTTCTATTCCAAATTATTGTATTCCAAGTATCAGGACAGTCAGGTAATAATACCGGATCACTTGGGGATTTACCAAATTTTATACCACCAACACCTGAAGTTTCCAGTATCTTAAAAGCGAACTTTTTAAGTGTTAGTCCCAATACTGGTGCTGCTAATATTTCGATCCCAATTTGTGGTTTAAGTGCTGGAAACTTTTCACTTCCTGTTTCACTAAATTATAATTCAACCGGAATAAGAGTTGACGAAATAGCTAGTATGGTTGGGATAGGCTGGAGTTTAAACTTTGGAGGGGTAATAGGACGAACTGTAATGGATGTACCAGATGAAGTAAGGGATGCCAATGATAATAATTGGATTCCACATAATTTTACTAATCCAGATTATGCTTTATTAGATTTTTTAGACAAGGAAAATGCTGATAAACAATCAGATATTTTCTCGTTTTCCTTTGGACAGTATAATGGTAAGTTTATTTTGGATCAAAATTTGGTACCCAAAACCTTATCCCAATATAATTTAAAAATTAGTGTTATTAATGGGTCATAGTTGGATGGTTTTAAAATTGTTACAGATGATGGAACAGAGTACCATTTTACAGATGCCGAAACTAGCATGCAACGGAATTTGGTTGGCATCAATTGTAAAACTTTCATTAATGAGTATTTTGATGAAGTAAAAACAAGTTGGTATTTGTCAAAAATTGTCTTACCGACAAAACAAAGGGAAATTAATTTTAGTTATTTGACAGGCGTAATAAGGTTCCGAAATGGTCTAAATGAATCGCTTTCTCTCAATATTGCCGCTGAAAACCATTCTGCACCTGGTGTAGGTTGTCCTACGGGGCCTGCATGTGATATATGGGAATCAAGGTTCTCAACATGTAGCAGGGAACAAGCGGTACAATCTAAATTTATTTCAAAAATTGAAACTAATGATGGTGATAAAATTGAATTTATTTATGATGAAGTCAGTAGGGCAGATTTGATGGGTGGTTTAAGGTTAGCTACCATTAAATTACTAAATTTCAAGGGTCGGACATTGAAAAATGTGCATTTTAATAGCATTTATAAAACAGCCATAAATGCGTTGAATGATTTTGAATCCAAACGTCTTTTTCTCAATTCCATTGAAATGCGTGATGGTCTTAATACCTTAAATGATCAACAAGTTTATAGTTTTGTTTATAAAAATTTTGAAGATTTACCTAAACGACTTTCATATGCACAGGATATATATGGCTTTTACAATGGGAAATTGCTTAATTCTTGCCTAATTCCAAAGTTAGAGCCAGGTGATATTAATTATAGCAGGTTTAATAATGGCACTGGTTATGGATTAGTTGCATTTGGGGATAGGTCAGTAGATATAAATTATGCGGAATATGGATTATTAAATAGGTTGAGTTATCCCACTGGGGGATATGATAGTATAGTTTATACTTCAAATTATATTTTATCCGATAATTTGGTTGAAAAACCGGCAGGTGGTGTTTCAGTTAAAAAATACCTGTCATACTCATATTTTAATCATATACCTGCTCTGGAAAAGGAGTATATTTATAGAAATTATTCCGATAATAAATTATCAGCATTTTTAATTACGGCAAGTCCACTATTTAGTGAGGTAAGAACGGTAAAGAGTGATGGATATACGTGCGGCGCTGGTATGGGTGGGATAGATAATGTAATTATTTGTGTCGGCCCTGCATGTACCAAAGCTACTTCCTATTCAAATTCCATATATAATACAACAGCATCAGGTACTCAACATATATATCATAGAAGTGTACAGGAATATAACAAAGCTGGAATAGTTGATAATGGTTTTATTGAACATAAGTATAAATACTATATGGATGGAGGTTTGGTACCTGTTTCAATAATGGGTGAATTAATTTTAGGTAGTGCTTATAATTTGGTTCCTGATATACTAATTGGAGAGGAGCAAACTGATTATTACAAAAAGAAACCAGTTCCCGGCTATCAGTTAGTAAAGAGTATTAACAGGGTTTATGAAAACACAAATGAAAGTATTTTTAAAAATTACTTCGTTAGAAAGAATTATCAATCCATTTGTTCCAACAGACCTAATCAGCCTCATTATACTGAAATCGAAGCATTTGATATCACCGAAGGAAGGGTTTATTTCAATTCACCAGTGGTTAAAACTACTATTGAAAAGGATTATGCTAATAATGGAGTTGAATTGATTACTGTAACGAATATGGAATATAATACAACATTATATACTTACCCAAAGCGCATAAAGACCAAAGATAGTAAACAAGTTGAAACAATTATTGAAAGAAAGTACCCCCCGGATTATACTGATAAAATGTTTATGAATGCAAGAAATATAATTAGCCCTGTATTAAATGAGAAAATTTATCGGAATACTGTTTTACAGATGGAGAAAAATACAAATTATCTGGCATGGAATGGAAACTCAAATTTAGTCGTACCCAGTTTTATTGAATTGAAGAATGGTACCGGCGTAAGTATTAATAAATTCCTATTTAAAGATTATGATATTTATGGGAATGTTCTGCAACTTTCCAAGGAGAATGATATAGATGAATTTTATATTTATGGGTATAAAAATAATTATGTTGTCGGCCAAATTTCAGGTGTTTCATCCAGTGATATTCAATCTTTGGGATTAAATTCAGCTATCATTAATAACCCTGTAAGTGATGGTGCACTTCGATCAGAGTTAAATAAAATTCATACTAATTTACCAAGTGGGGCTAAATCAATCACCTACACATTTGAACCCCAAATAGGTGTAACATCTCAAACTTCAAAAAATATCCTTACCACATTTTATGAATACGACCCCTTTAATAGGTTGATGCATTTAAAAGATCATCAAGGAAATATTGTTAAGAAGTATTGTTATAATTATGCGGGACTACCCATTAACTGTTACGATGTTACGTTTACGAATAATCAGGCCTATTCCGGTCAGTTTCAGAAAACAATTTGTGCCCAGGGTTATACGGGTAGCACAGTTACTTATACCGTACCGGTTGGTAGTGTAACATCCTTTTCAAGTATTGCCGATGCCAATACCCTTGCACAGGCTAAAGTGAATCAGGATGGTCCGGGGTATGCAAATGCCAATGGAACCTGTACCGCAAATCCAACAACTATTTATGCTCGATTGGAAATAGAGAATTGGTGGTCTGATGGTTTTTCAGATTATGGAGATATGGTTGTTCGTTTTTACCAGGATGCTTCTTGCACGATTGCTGCTTCGGTTACTGGTTTAAATGTCAACTATTCTATGTTATCCAGTGGAGAGAGCTATTGTGAAGAAGGATATAGCACAAGTGCTTATATTTCTGGTGTTTCATCCTATACATTATTATATAATGCCCCCATGTATCAATTCCTTGATTGGTACACATCATGCGGCTATTCTTATTTGTTGAATAATGGGACAGGCTATCAAATTGTAAATTATTAAGAGCAATTTAAAAAATATTATGAAAAAAATCAGTTTATTTTCTATTGCTTTTATCCTGTTGGCAGGTGCGGCAATCGGTCAGCAAAAAGGTATGCAAATTGATACATTAGCCCGCTTAAGAACTAATATTCTTCAGGTTGAATTGAGTTTGGATAGTACGCAAATGAGGGAAGTTTATGCATTGGAAAAAAGTCGCTTACTTATGACGGATAGTATCCGGCGTAATGGACGGGAGATAGTTGCTGCCGATCGAAAACAAATTATTGAAAAGACAATGGCAGATTACGACATTGCTATGCGAAAAATATTAACCAACAAGCAATGGAAAGCTTATGTAGTAGCAGATGAAAAAAGAAAAAATCGTGCGCAGGCAGATAAGGCAAAGCTGAAATCAAAAGTTACAACTCTTTAAACCGTTTAAACATCGAATGTATATGAAGCTTCTAAAAATTTCCAATTTGGAAAAATATTATGTTTCTATATTATTACTATTGGCATTCGTCAATAATCTGCAGGGACAAACGCCCTATATGCCTGCAAATTATTCCCAACTGCCTGCAACCCATAATTTTGTCCGGAGCTATGCTGTGTTGAAACCGGGTTTATTACCATCAGATATCACTAATACTTCACAGTTCCCGACTGAAGTACAGCTTTCTACACAATACTTTGATGGACTTGGTCGCCCCCTTCAAACAGTTATCCGCAAAGGTTCTCTTAATACAGCAAATGGAGAAACCACTGCAAAAGATTTGGTACAACTAAATACTTATGATGATTTCGGGAGAGAAGCATACCAATTTCTTCCTTTCGTTTTGGGTGAAAATAATGGCAATTTTAAGGGTGGCACTACGACTGCATTGAACCCTTTTCAAATGCAAAAATTGTTTTATGAAAATACGAATCCCAACCTGAATTCAATTGAAGGACAGGGAGAAATTTACTTTTACAGCCAAACCAAATTTGAACCAAGTCCGCTAAACAGGCCTGAAAAGTCTTTTGCACCAGGAAATAATTGGGTGGGTAGTACGCGTGGTGTAGTACAGGATTATCTTATAAACACGCTAACGGATGGTGTACGCATTTGGAATGCAAGCACCCCTGCATTGGGCAATTGGGGTAGCTACAGTACATCGGGCGCATACCCGGCAGGAGAGCTGTACAAAAGCATTACCACCGATGAGCATGGAAAGCAGGTAATTGAATTTAAGGATAAACAAGGGCAGGTAATTTTGAAAAAAGTACAAATTGGTAATGTAACTGATGGTGGATCTGGTACTGACCATAACCCGTTACACTGGATTTGCACCTACTATATCTATGATGATTTTGGTAGCTTGAGATGTGTGGTTCAACCCGAAGGGGTAAAATGGCTGAATCAAAATAGCTGGAACCTTGCCAATACTACCATCCTGGGTGAACAATGTTTCCGTTATGAATATGACGAAAGGCGGAGAATGATTATGAAAAAGGTTCCTGGTGCCGACCCTGTATATATGGTTTATGATAAGCGTGACCGCCTTGTACTTACCCAGGATGGTAATATGCGGGCAACACCTGCAAAATGGATGTACACCTGGTACGATGCATTTAACAGGCCTGTTGCTTCAGGTATATGGACTACTACCACCACCTTTGCCACACTAAGAAGCAATGCTGCTGCGCAACCCGGTATTACCTACCAGTATTATCCAATTTCCGGCACCAGTGGGCTTGAAGAGCTTACGCGTACATTTTATGATGATTATAGTTGGCTTACTACTTATAGCGGTCTTGGTTTATCAACGATCTGTGAACCTGAAACTGGCATAAGCACGGCTGAAAACAACACCACTTATCCTTATGTAAGAGAGCTGAAAGAAAGTGCGGCAGTAAAAGGGATGGTAACCGGTACACGTACCAAAATATTGGGAACATCGGATTGGATTACCAGTTTAATGGTGTATGATGCCAATGGTAGGGTAATCCAAACAAAAAGCCATAATGCACAAGAGAGCATAACCGAACGAACAACCGTGCAGTATGGTTTTGCCGGGCAGGTGCATCTATCTGTTACCCGCCAAATAAAAACAGGCACAGCAGCCCAAACTACGGTTATGCATAGCCTGAATGAATATGATGAAATAGGAAGGGTAAAAACGATACAAAAGCGACAATCACACACCAGCATAGCATCGGGAAATTTATCCCTGCCAAAAGTAATTGCCGAAAT
>JBGSLS010000101.1:0-23876 GCA_041740575.1 Chitinophagaceae bacterium
GTCAGTTGGTTGGGACTGACATACAAAGGGGTCGATGCACGCTTTCTTAAGGCCTTGCGTGGTTTTCCTTGCATCTGTTTCCTTTTAAATTTACCTAAATGTAAGCGCCAAAAGGATTACAAGGTTTATAAGCAGACCCTATTTAAATACTAATTTCAGCAGCAGGGTTATTGCACAACCTATATCGGATACTGATTTTCGGGTAAAAGTATGGGATACCCAATGTAATGATTCTGCGATTTTAACAGCCATTATAAAAGTTAATCCCGGGCCTTCCATTACGGTAACGAAAAGTAATGATATAACCTGTGACATAGTAACTACCCAATTGAATGCCAATGGTGCGATAAGTTATCAATGGCAGCCGGCTAGCGGGCTAAGTGCATCCAATATCGCAAACCCTGTAGCAAGGCCTACCACCACTACCACCTACAGTGTAACTGCAAAAGATGGAATAGGATGCACAATTATTGATTCTGTTACGGTCTTTTTTAATGCAATAGGTGATGGAAGACTATACCAAATGCCTACCGCCTTTACACCTAATGGAGATGGGTTGAATGATTGTTTTGGCATAAGTAAATGGGGGGCAAATGTGGAGATTGAATTATTTGATATCTACAATCGATGGGGTGAAAGAGTTTTTACCGCTTCTTCATCAAACCAATGCTGGGATGGAAGATTTAAAGGGAAACCGCAAACAGGAGGGAACTATTTATACATTTTGAAAGTTAGATCAGCTTGTGGCGATATTGATAAGAAGGGTAGCATTTTGTTAATTCGTTGATATTGGCTGACTTCCCAAATAAATTGATGAATTAATAACTTAAATAAATAATAAGGATTTTAAATTTATCTTAATTTTACCCATATAAAAAAATCATAACACCAAAAACTTAAATTTATGATCAAAACTTTTCTTTTAAACTTCTCAGTTTATTTATTATTCTCAGCCACAATCTATTCACAGGATTGCACTACAATTGTAAAAAACATTGATCTCGAAGGATAAGAAACAGTATGGAATAGCGGCTTAAGTAAGGATGGCAATATTTACATTTCCGGAACGCTTTCAAGACCTGGTAATATTAATGCCGCTTTTCTTTTAAAATCGGATACCCTGGGAAACGTTGTATGGTCGAGGGTTATTCCCGGCACTGGACGGCAAATATTTAGAAGAGTTCATCCTACAAGTGATTCAGGGGTTATTACCGTTGGTATTTCCAGTACTTACCCTGCAAACCCCAGATTTGCTTCAATGGTCATAAAATGGGATAAGAATGGAAACAGGCAATGGTCAAGGTCGTTGAATTCAAATTCAGCAAATGGTGATTGGGCCTTAGGAATATTGCAAGCTAGTGATGGAGGATTTCTAATAACCGGAAATCTGAATTCAACCGGATTTCAAGCATCTGCTTATTTGTTGAAAGTTTCTGCTCAGGGTAATTTTGAATGGGCCAAAAGTTATACTTATTCCGAGGGCCTGGAATTTCAGGGAGCTATAGAGGATGCGGATAGTTACATTATAGCGGGAGAGTATCTTTTTAACTCCAATAGTTCTTATCGTCCTCTGATTATAAAAGTAAATAAACTTAATGGAAATGTTCAACTAATTAAATCCTTCACTTTACCTGGAAATATTGCTGCTTCAAGTGAATTAAAATTAAGACCAAATGGAGGCTATTTTTTTAATGGTTATGACTTAGATTATTTACCTGGTTTCAATGGTGATTTCCGGCAAGTAGTTATTTATTTAAACGCAAGTCTTGATTTCGAAAAGGCTGTACGAATAAGTCATGGAACTAGAAAAAATCAGGATTTGGTAAATTTAATTCCTTTGGCAGATGGAGGGTTTATTTCATCAAGTGGCGGTAGTAAAGAAAATGATGATGCACATTTTTACCGTGTGAATATTAATGGGGAGATAACCTGGAAAAGAAAAATTGGAGGATTTGGCGGACAGCAACTAGCAAGTAGCAGCCTATTAGCTGACAGTAGTATTATTTTTGTGGGTAACACGAATAAGTCGACTCTTGCTTCAAAGGATATTTTATGGTTACGAACAAAACTAGGTTCTAATTCAGTTTCTTGTGGAATTGATGAATCGGATGCTGCGGCTGAATTAATTTCAATCAGTAATTTGAACTTCAATTTTGGAAGTGTAAATAACATCTCTTCAAACTTTTGGGTATCTATTAATCCTGCAATACAAGAAAATGGACATACTGAAACATATAATTGTGAGAAAGATTGCAATAACTCAACTTGTGACGTAATAGTAAAAAACTTTGATATCGGCGGTGTAGAAAGAGTATGGAGTACAGCTACTTCACCAGACAAATATGTTTATATGGCCGGAGGAACAGTAAGAACTGGTGGTGTACATGCGTCTTTTCTTTTAAAAACAGATAGTGCAGGTACCCCAATTTGGTCAAAAGCTATTCCTGGCAATGGACAGGAATTTTTCAGAAGAGTTAAGGCGACTAAAGATTCTGGTGCAATAGCTGTAGGGCTGTCAAGGACTTATCCCAATTCAGTGTCAGGCTCTGCAATTGTGGTGAAATGGGACAAAAACGGTGTTCGAAAATGGTCAAGGTCTTACAGAACCAACTCTTTAAATTATGATAATGCCTTTGATATTTTGGAGACTTCGGATGGTGGTTATTTGCTTATGGGCACAGTAAATGCATCTGGTTTTGTAGCCCAAGGGTTTGCAATGAAATTAGATTTGAATGGAGGAGCTCAATGGATAAAGCACTACCCATATTCTGAGGGTAGTGATTTAGTAAGCGCATTGGAAGTTGAAGATGGATTTCTGATTTCCGGAAGTTATTTATATAATGCTAATACAACTTATGGAGTATTTGTCATAAAAGTAGGCAAGAACGATGGTATCATATTACAAACAAAATCATGGAAAATGCCTGATAATAGTATTTTATACTATCCCATGCTTCACAAGACTGTATCTGGGTATATTTTAGCATGTACTCAATTATTATCACCGCTACCTAATTATTTTGGCAACATAAGGCAAATTGTCCTTCAATTGAATGAGACTCTGAATTTAGTGAGTGCTACCAGTTTGAGTCATAATACTCTAAAAAATGGTCTTGTAGCGGATATTTTACCTATGCCTAATGGTTCATATTTTGGAGCTGCTGGGGGCGAAAATGAGCCAGATGATGTTGATATTTATAATATTTCTTCACAAGGTGATATTCTTTGGAAGACAAGATTAGGCGGATTGGGTGGTCAAAATATTTATTCATTGTCATCCTTGGGCAATTCGGCTATTGTACTTGGTGGTACATCATCATCATCTGGTAGTAAAGATATTTTATGGTTGAGAATACCTTTGGAGAAACAAATTGATGGTTGCGATATTAAGGAATCTGATGCAGTTGCTAGCATGGTTAGTGTAAATGAAGCTTCCTTTTCTTTTTCACAAATTACGAATGGAAATTTGGCCAATTGGGTAGCGATAAATCCTGCCATAGAATCTGATGGCTTCCTTTTAACCTATACCTGTGGAAATTTATGTTATTCTGAAGATCCCTTGCCTCTAAAAATTATCAGTTTCTCAGGAAATAAATTGGAGAATAATCAAATTAGGCTTTACGTTGAAACAGTAAACGAATCTAACGTAGAATCTCTAACGATTGAATATAGTTCAAATGTATCATCCTTTATTCCACTAGAAGTTTTAGCATCCAAAGGAGGTAGCCATAATCATTATAATTATGTAACTGATAAACTGAGCTCGAAAACCGGAAACATTTACTTTAGAATTAAAGTACAGGATAAAGATGGAACAATTTATTACAGTAATATTTTAATCATTAAAAACTCAAACTTCTCAAATGGGTTTAAAGTATTTCCGAATCCATCTACAGGAGTGTTTAATATTTCATTTTCGGGATTAAAAAATGGAGTAGGAAAGGTTCGAATATTGGATAACCTTGGAAGATTAATGTATTCGAAGAATTATGGTATTTTAAAGGGCGAAAACTCAATGATAAGTGGATCTGATTTAATACTGACAAGCGGAGTTTATTATGTGTTAATGGATTTTGATGGAAAACTGTATAGTGAAAAAATCTTTATTAAATAGTTAAATCACTAAATAAAAAAAGGGGCTTAAACCCCTTTTTTTATTTAGTGAATACTTCATTTTATATTTTTAAAAGAAACTTGAATAAGTAAAACTAGTTAAAAGATTAGTTCAACATCCTATCTTGCAATGATTATTAATAAAATTGAATATTTTCTTTCCATTTGGTGAAAAGCCCCCATTTTTAAAAAGGTTTATTATTAATTTAAGAAGCTTTTATGATAAATAAGAACCAATTATCGCCTGATTTTGCCCCGGGTTTGTTGAACCCATTTTATTTTGTCCGGTTGGGATTGCTTAATGGAATTCATAAATATGCCAAGGAATTGAATGGTATTTTGTTAGATTTTGGTTGTGGTTCTAAGCCATATAAATCCCTTTTTCAGGTAGATAAATACATCGGCTTAGATTATGAAAATCCAGGGCATCCTCATGAGAATGAAGAAATTGACGTATTTTATGACGGACAGAAAATCCCTTTCGATGACAATTCCTTTGATTCAGTTTTATGTTCAGAAGTAATTGAGCATGTTTTTAATCTCGATGATATTTTGAAAGAATTAAATCGTGTAATGAAGCCGGGGGCAAAAATGTTGATTACTTGCCCTTTTGCATGGAATGAACATGAAATACCAAATGATTTTGCCCGTTATACAAGGTTTGCCCTGAAATCTAAATTTGAGGAAAATGGATTTGAGTTGGTTTCATACTCAAAATCAGGTAATTTTTGGAGCACAATTTTTCAGTTGATGAATATGTATTTTTATGAGCGATCTCGAAAAGACTGGTTTAAGTTCGTGCCACTTAGGATCATTTACAAGGTGTTTGTATACGGGTCAATTAATTTATGGGGGGTAATATTTAGCAATATTTTGCCGAAAAGTGATTCACTTTATTTAAATAATGTTGCACTTTTTAGTAAAAAGCTATAAAATTCTTTTTGAATGAAAAAAATTCTGGTAATTGGTCATGATGCCAGTTTGACAGGTGCACCAATTCTACTTTTGCATCTATTGCGATTATTAAAGAGTAAGTATCATTTTACCATAGTTTTAAAAAAGGGTGGTATTTTAGAAAACGAATTCGCAAAGATTGCTGTAACAGCTATTTTAAAAGATAAAGATTATAGTCAAAGGAAGAACCTTTATTTAATGCTGAAGGATAGAATGATTTATTTTTTTAGGCAACTAGGAGCTGTACCACATTTTTACAATTCAGATATAATTTTTTCAAACACTATTGCAAATGGGAGGCTTTTACATCGATTTCGTTTTTTTAATAAACCTGTAATAACATATATACACGAATTGGAATCTGTTTTACAATATTTTAGTAGCAAGAATGATACTCAATATAGTTTTTTACATTCCAAGTTCTTGCTTTATCCATCAAGTGCTGTTAAGCAAAACCTTTTGGAAAACCATAATTTAAAAAATGAAAAGCTTAAGTACCTTCCATATTATTTCCCTTTACAAAATTTTAATTTTTCCAATAATGATAAACTTTATTATAGGGAGAGTTGGATTAAACAATGGAATCTTTCTGAAAAGGCAATTATGGTGGTAGGTATGGGAGTTGTTTCCTTAAGAAAGGGTACCGATAAATTTATAGAAATTGCTGAAAATGTCCTTAGTAAAAATAGTGATATTTGTTTTTTCTGGATTGGAGATTTTGATTCTGACATCTTTGCTCAGCAAATTCAGACCAACTATTTAAAGAAAAAATACGATGATCGTCTCATTTTTACTGGTAAAATGGAATACGCATATACTAATTTAATGCCTTTTGACCTTTTTTTTATGTCATCAGTTGAAGATCCTTACCCCCTTGTAATATTAGAAGCTGCATATCAACAAGTTCCTTCAATATGTTTTAGGAATTCTGGAGGTTCGGCTGAATTTCTGGAAAATGGTGGAGGGTATATTTTAGAAAATGATACAGTAGCCTATGCAGCTGAAAGCATTTTATCTTTAATTAAAAATAAGAATGATTTGGTTGAAAAAGGAATAAGGGCGGGGCAGAAAGTTAGATTTCTCCATTCAAATGAAGACATCATTTTTGAAGTTATAAATAATGTTTTAAAAGATTAAAAAATGTAAATATGATAGTAAAAAGCATGAACAAGATTCTACAAAGAATCGGTTATTCTATTACAAAATATAGTTCATCAATTCCAATTGATTTAAGAGGAGAAGCAGAGTTTTTGACATTTTATGACATATGTAAGCCTTACACTCAAACATCGATTGAACGACTATTTTCATTATACAAATCTTGTATATATGTAATTGAGAATAAATTAGAAGGTGATTTAGTTGAATGTGGAGTTTGGAAAGGAGGTAGTGCTATGATGATTGCTAAAACATTTTTGTCGAGGGGTGTTATTGATAAAACTATTTATTTATACGACACCTTTGAGGGTATGTCAAGTCCAACGGAACATGATATTTCTATTAATGGAAAATTGGCTAAGCAGCAACTTCTGGAAGAAGACAAATTAAATGATAGCTCAATTTGGTGTTATGCCCCTTTTGAAGAAGTTGCGAATAATATGAATCTAATTGGTTATCCCGCCAATAGAATTAAATTAGTAAAGGGAAAAGTTGAAGATACCTTACCAATTACGAAACCAGAGAGAGTTGCATTACTTCGTTTAGATACAGATTGGTATGAGTCAACAAAGATTGAATTAGAGCTTTTATATCCCTTATTAGTAAATGGCGGCCCATTAATAATAGATGATTTTGGACATTGGGAAGGTGCTAAGAAGGCTGTTATTGAATATTTTCAGGTAAATGGTTTATTTCCATTATTGCAACGTATAGATATTACTGGTAGATTGCATATAAAAATATAATTGAGCCTTACAAGCGTTAATTTATATCTTCCCCATGCCTCCTCACTTCTCCATCATCATCCCATTTTACAACGGCATGCCTTACCTAAAAGCATGCATGGAGCGTGTATTGCAACAAACCTATACCAACTTTGATATCTGGCTGGTTGATAGTGGCAGCACTGATGGTTCACTCGAATATGTGCAGGAACTGAAAGATGAAAGGATTAAGATTATAACTACTGCAAATCGGCTCTCCATAACCGAAAACTGGAAGCAGATAATGGATTTGCCGTTATCGACTTATGCAACTATTATGGGGCAGGATGATGTGCTCGATGCTGATTTTCTTAGCATCATGCATCAATTGATAGAGGATAATCCCGTTGCAGGATTATATACCGCTCCTTTTCGGTTTATAGATCAGGATGGCAAGGAGATACGGAAGGCAAAACCCATGAAGGTAAAGTACGAAGCGCCGGAACTATTGCAGGAAATGTTGTCTCTTTCTATGGAGTTGACGGCAACCGGTTATGTTTTCAGGTCGGATACGTACAAGCAGGTGGGCGGTATTCCCTTATTCCCCAATTTGTTGTACAGCGATTATGCGCTTTGGCTGGCTATTACCCAAAAAGGGTACCTGGCAGTAGCGGAAAAGGAGTGTTTTTCATTCCGTATTCATAGCAATACATCCCAAACCACCAATGGGTTGATTTACCTCGATGCGTTGGAGCAGTTTACCCGTTTTTTAAAGGAGCAAATTCGGGGAAATTCAGCATTGGATAAAATGGTTTCCCGGAACATTGCCGGTTATGTAACCCATTATGGGCAAATGATTAGCCATCGCGTACTGGGTGCAAAAGCGGAAGATAGAAAAGGTGAAACGGTAAAAACGGTAGTAAAAAGGTTGAATAATTGTATCGGAACACTGGGTGGAAGGGTTAATCCGGGTGTTAGGGCCAACCGTTCCATTGTCCTGGCTGAATACCTGGATGCGTTTCCCCCATTCCGCTGGCTTTTCAGGCAATGGAAGGCATTGGGGCGATAGTTGATTTTTTGGGAGTTATTTTCTGCATTCCCGCAGCCTCGCGCTTTGTTATCTTTGCCTCTTAATATTTTCCCACAACAATCGAAGGCTTCCAATTATGGTGATAGGTAACGGATTAATGGCAAAGCGTTTTTCGGCCTATCAAACGGATTCATCAGTGGTGATTTTCGCTTCTGGAGTAAGCGATTCCAAATCAAAGGACGAAGCGGCTTACCAAAGGGAAAAAGATTTGCTGAAAGCAACCCTTGCCCAATTCCCGCAGGCCTTATTAGTTTATTTTAGCACCTGTAGTATTTACGATCCATTTCTTAAAGACAATCATTATATCCATCATAAACTTGAAATTGAAAATCTGCTTGCCCATTCAGGGAATGATTACCTGGTGCTGCGGGTTTCGAATGTGGCGGGCCCGGGTGGAAACCCGAAAACGATTTTTCATTACCTGGCGCAATGCATTCAACATGACCGGCCGTTTCAATTATGGAATCATGCCTTCCGCAACTTAATTGATGTGAATGATGTGTACCTGTTGGTAAAACATTTATTTACAAACGGGGCAAAAAATACCATCATCAATATTGCACACCCGGTATCCTTTAGTATGCCCGAAATGGTCAGGACTTTCGAATCTTATTTCCATAAACAGGGCCATTATACCGAAGTGGAAGCGGGGCATTATTTTCATATAGATACATCAAAAGTGCAAACCATTGCAGCAGATGCCGGTGTGCAATTCGGAGGTAATTATCTTTACCGCTTACTGGAAAAATATTATCCTATTGTATGACGTACCGCACCGCCCGATGGAAACAAATTGCTGAGCATATTTGCCTGCTACCATTGGTTTGGATAGGACGAATGATTGGTATGTTTTATAAGGTTCCTAATCCTGGTGGCATATTTTTAATTTATCCCAATCGTGATACGGGAGGCAGTTATAAAGTAAATGCCGATATCGCCACGCTTTTTCGTGCATACAAGCCGCTGATGATTTTTACGAAACATGAATTAAATGGCGGCTACCGGCATTTGTTTGACATAGAAGGCGTAACCACACTCGATATCAGCAAGCAGATAGACAACAAGTATTTGCATTTTATCAATGTAATATGGCGGGGTATTCTGGCGCAATGGATACTTGAATCTAAGAATCCTGTGCTGTTTGGCGGTGAGTGTATTTATTTTTATAAGCTGGTTCCGCATGTTTACAAAAAAGCAACTTGTATTGAATTATGCCATGTAAACAAATGGCTGCTCTACACGCAGGCATTTGCTCCTATGATTCATCACCGGGTTTTTAGCACCCAAAAAATTATGCGCGATCATGCGGCTATGTATCATGAGAATGGAATTCCCATTGAATTAAAAAGCAGGTTACAATTTATCGATAATAAAATTGATATACCGGCAGCACATTGGGAATCCCACGCGCATTTACAGGTATTATTTGTGGGCAGGGGCTCGCCGCAAAAAAGGGTACATCTTGTGGCGGCTATAGCGGAAAAAGTAAAAAAAATGCGGCCCGAAATAGGATTTACACTTGTAGGCGATGTGGAAGCATTGGTACCGGAGCATGTAAAATCATTGGTTACCATCCGAACCGATATTAATAAGGCTTCTTTATTGCAGCCATTGTATCAATCGCATGATGTGCTATTACTTACTTCCTTATTTGAAGGGTTGCCCATTGTGGTAATGGATATGATGGCATTGGGCAGGGTAGTGGTGAGCACTGCTGTAGATGGTATACCGGATTATGTAAAACACATGGATAACGGGATGCTGATTGACGCTGTTAAGGATGAAGATGAAGTAATAAAGCAGGGTGTAGAAATCATTTTGGCATTGGATGATAACCCTGCCCTTGTGCGTAAACTTTCTGAATCGGCACGAAGCTTTGCACTCGCACATTTTAGCGCCGATGCGTTTGATCATGCTTACCAAAAACTATTTGATCGCGACTGATTTTTTTTTCGCAAAAAAAGACATTTCCATAAAAGCAAAACAGCCCCGGAATATATCCTGCGGCTGTTTTGTTAGGTACTAAAATCGGTTAAGCTTTTTTCCTTTCCTTCCACCACATCCACAACCCAAGTCCCAATAAAATGAAGATGACAATCTGCATGATAAAAGTAATGGTGTATCCTGTTTTGTAAGATTGCGGTTCAAACTTAAGGTGAAGTTCTTTGGTGCCCGCAGGCAAAGCAACCCCACGTAACACATAGTTTGTTTTTACAATGGGTACTTTTTGGCCATCGGCGTAAGCATTCCAACCTGCATCATAATAAATTTCGCTGAGTACTGCAAACTGTGGAGTGGGAGCATTTACTGCATATTTCAGCTCCATGTTATTGTATAATACATTTTTAATGGATGCAGTGCTATCATATACAGGTTGCTGTGCAATGTTAGCTTTAAAACTTTCCTGCACTACAGCCGTTTCAGTTACGTTCAAACTATCAAGTGCATTCATTTCAGTATTCGCATCTTTTACGTACTCGATGTTTTTTACAAGCCATGCAGGTCCCATAGCGCCAAAGTTAAAAGCCACACTATCTCCTCCGCGTGCATCGTTTACAATAAAGTATTTGGTATTCAGCATGTCAAATACCCGCTGATTACCTTTGGATAATTGCCTTTCAATAAGGTCCTGGTAAATACTGAGTTTAGCTGCATGATAACCATTTACCATACGGTGATGATAAGCTTGCGAAGCATCGCTGAAAGTATTTGCCCCTAGTGTGCGACCCGCTACATTTTTACTTTGCCTTGCATCAAATACGCGGTAAACACTTGTATCCTGCTGAATGGCAAAATTAACTTGTGTAGGCAGTAACTCAGGGTCGGGTAAATTCACTCCATTATATTCAGTGGGTTCTGAAAAACTTTCGCTATTCAAATAGTTTACATCAATACTCAATAAATCGGCCAATACAACTACAGAAAGAATAGCACCCACAATGAGTGGGCTTAATTTCTTCATAAACAACATCCATGCAAGCCCGATGCCAATAGCCGCCAACACAAAACTCCTAATGATGTCCTTTAAGGCCATTGCCTGTCTGTCTTCGGATAGTGCAGAAAATGCAGATTTGTAAACCGATTTGGTTTGTTCATCAGGCATTGCATTTACCTGCTTCAGCATTTCACCTTCATAACCGGAAGAAAAATCACTGCCGAAATAAACACCTAATATGATGATGGCAAGTACGCCACATGCAATGAGTCCTTTTTTCCAATTGGCTTTCTGTAATGCATTGCTCCAATTGCTTTCCGATATTTTTTGTAAACCTAAAACGGCCGCAATGGGAAGTAATACTTGTGGGATAACAAGCGCCATACTCGGAGCCCGAAACTTATTATAAAACGGCATGTATTTTAAAACCAGCCCGTTAAAACTGTAAAAATAGCCGCCCCAACTTAAGAATATCGCCAACAGGGTAGCGCCCGCAAGCCACCAACGGTATTTGTTATCAATAATGGCAAGGCTTAATATGGCAAGAAAACATATGATAGCGCCTGAATAAGGTGGCCCAGATGTAGCACCAATGCCACCCCAATAGGCGCTTGCCGGAAAACTTTGTGCAAGTCCCTGGTATTGTGCAAATACCTCAGCTAGTTTTCCATCTTCGGGTAAAGGGTCGCTGTTACTGCCACCGAATAAACGTGGTACTGCCATTACCAACGGTTCAGCAATCGACATGCTATAACTCATGGCATAAGCGCTATCGAGTCCACCTGCCTTTACCTGTCCTGCAGCGTTACTTACATCGGTAAGTGCAGAACCGCCCCTTATGGATCGCTGCGCATATTCGTAAGTAGTAAATAATTGCACGGCAGTAGAAAGAATACCAACGGTAACACCCACAATGCCAAAAAGGGTTGCCATGGCGAGGTGTTTATACGATTTTCCTTTTACCCAAATAATTACATAAGAAAAGCCCATTATACCCAAAATGAGCATCAGGTAATAAACAATCTGTGCGTGGTTGAGTGCCATCAGGCTACTGATAAACAAGGCCATTATGCCAGCACCTAACCAGTATTTTTTTTCTGTAATTAAAAACCATCCCGCCAGTACAGCCGGCATCATAGCAATAGACAGCATTTTGGTGTGGTGCCCAACTGAAATAATCACAGGGTTATAGGTGGCAAAGGCAAAGGCGAGCCCTCCTAAAATGCCAAAAACGGGTCTTATTCTTAGTACCACTGTAAGAAAGTAGAAACACAATGCCGCCAAAAAGAAATATTTAATGGGGTTGGGTAAAAACAATCCGAGCACTTCCGGAAGCAGCCAACCTACCCGGGCGTTGGTGTTAAAGGCAATTTGGTACGAAGGCATACCACTAAAAATGCCTTGTGTCCATTGCGGGTATTCACCAAATTGGTCACGGTAGTTGTTGGCATCCTTACTCATCCCTGTCCATTGTATCCAGTCATGCTGTTGCAAAACCATTCCTTCAAGGGCGGGTTTGCAATATATAACCGCAACCACCAAAAAAATACCAATGGCAATAAGGTGAGGGGTCAACGCCTTCAGGTTGAATTTCATATTTTATCCTTTACTTTAAGAGTGGCAAAATAAACCTATTTGAACCAATTCGCATGGATGTTGTAATCGCTTTATATTTACCCTATTTATGGTTCATAATATGCTTCGCGACCGGGGTACCCGGCTTTTTCTCATTTTGGGTGGCTTTTTTATAGCCAATGCACTTATTGCAGAGTTTATTGGGGTGAAAATATTTTCGCTGGAAGGCACAATCGGTATTGAACCCATCAATCTAAAGCTATTTGGAAATACCTTTTCTTTTAACCTTACCGCAGGCGTTTTGCTTTGGCCGGTCGTTTTTATAATGACCGATATTATTAATGAATATTATGGGCAAAAAGGTGTGAAATTTCTTTCCTATTTAACATCTTCACTAATCGCATTTGCATTTTTTATCTTCTTTTTTGCCATCCGGCTTGCACCTGCCGATTGGTGGCCCGGCAGCAAAAGCAGTGCAGGGGTACCCGATATGCAGGTGGCGTACCGTGCCGTTTTTGGCCAGGGGCTTTGGATTATTATTGGATCGCTTACCGCTTTTTTAATCGGGCAGGTACTTGACGTTTTTGTTTTTCACCGTATAAAAGAAATGACCGGTGATAAAATGATCTGGCTTCGGGCAACAGGTTCTACCTTAATCAGCCAATTGATTGATAGTTTTGTAGTGTTGGGAATCGCGTTTTACATTGGGCCCATTATTGATCCTTCCAATGGAGAGCCCTGGACGCTGGCTATGCTGATGAGTATTGGAACAGGTAACTATATTTATAAATTCATAGTGGCAGTAACGCTCACGCCTGTAATTTACCTGGGGCATATGTTAATTGACAATTACCTGGGTCACGATAAAGCAAAAGAAATGAAAAAAGCAGCTATGCGCAGGTAATCCGTTATATTTTACCCAAACAAATCGCTGCTCAGGTAACGGTCGCCTCGATCGCAAACGATAAAAACAATTACGCCGCTTTCCAGTTCTGATGCAAGCTTTAGCGCCGACCATGCCGCGCCACCACTGCTCATGCCGCTAAAAATGCCTTCTTCCTTCGCAAGCCTGCGCGCCATAATGGTTGCATCCTGCTGGCTTACATCAATAATGCGGTCCACACGCGAAGGCTCATAAATTTTGGGCAAATATTCCACCGGCCATCTCCTGATTCCGGGGATGGAACTTTCTTCCGTAGGCTGGCAACCCACCATTTGAACAGCAGGGTTTACTTCTTTAAAAAAACGGCTGGTGCCCATTATCGTTCCGGTCGTTCCCATGGAACTTACAAAATGGGTGATCTCCCCATTGGTATCGCGCCAAATTTCAGGACCTGTGGTTTTGTAATGCGCAAGATAATTATCGGGGTTGGCAAATTGGTTGAGTATAAAGTGGCTGCCCGATGCGGCTTTTTCGTCGGCATAGTCGCGGCAAACTTCAATATTTTCCAGCAGGGTAACTTTTGCCCCAAAGGCTTCCATCGTTAAGGTACGTTCGCGGGTACTGTTCGATGGCATTACCAGTTCAATTTCCATACCATACAGGCAGGCAATCATGGCTAAAGCAATGCCCGTGTTTCCACTGGTTGCTTCAATTAATTTGTCGCCGGCTTTTATATCGCCGCGCTCTACAGCACTCTTAATCATATTGAGTGCCGCCCTGTCTTTTACACTGCCCCCGGGGTTATGTCCTTCGAGTTTCCCGTACACTTTTACATTTGGGTTGGTATTCAGTTTGGTAAGTTCTACCATCGGCGTATTGCCAACAAGATCCAATATGGTTGCCATAGTTGCTGTTATCAGTTTTCCAATAAATTAGGCTCAATTACTACCACTTCACCTTTGTGGTACACTTTGGTTCCGGGTGGCACACTCCGTGTAAGCCATACGTTACCGCCAATCGTACTCTTACTGCCAATGATTGTTTCGCCGCCCAGAATAGTTGCGTTGGAATAAATCACAACGTTATCACCTACAGTAGGGTGGCGTTTCTGTCTCGCCATACTTTTTTCTACGCTCAGGGCCCCAAGGGTAACACCCTGGTAAAGTTTTACATGTTTACCAATTACGCATGTTTCGCCAATTACGATACCTGTACCATGGTCAATAAAAAAATGCTCGCCAATTACGGCCCCGGGATGAATATCAATGCCAGTAAGGCTATGGGCATGTTCAGTAAGAATGCGGGGAATAAACGGCACTTCCAGTTGATACAATGCGTGGGAAAGCCGATAGTAACAAATGGCTAAAAACCCGGGGTAAGCGCGTACAATTTCAAAATAGGAATGTGCGGCAGGATCGCCATCGAGGATAGCTTGTACATCCGTTTGCAATACCCTTAAAATATCGGGCAACTGGCTAAAAAATTTTGCTGATATCTCATTGATGTCGCAGCATTCGCATGCTTTGGTGCCATGCATTATTTCTGTTAACTCATTTTCGAGCTGTACAAATACAGCTTTAAGCTCATCTACAGATTTATAGCTGCATTCAGACTTTTCAGGAAAAAGCAGGCAAATTAAACTGTGTGCCCAATCAGCAATAACAATGTTAGGCGGAACCTGTTCGGTATTCTTCTGACGCGCAAATAATTGTGCTATAAAACGTTGGTCCATATAATATAGGTAATCAAGCTATGAAGGTAATTACATTCCTTTAGTAGTAAGGTTGTATGCTGTTAATATGGGGTTACAATCATTTGCCTGCAACCATAGACGCCACTATTTTATCAATTGGCAAGGTAACATCATCAGCAGAAAATGTTTCGAGCGGCAAAAAACGAAAGGTTTCTGCTTCGCCGGTTGCCTGGTATTGCGCTACCTGTGCTGCATCAAAATCAAATGGCTGCAGCCGTATGGGGGCAGTTATGGCTTCCAAAGCATGTACCCGGTAATAAATAGAAATAATTTGGTGGGCTGGGTTAAAGGCACTCATTTGAAAAAAATCGGTGGTATAAATATGTTCGCCCACTTTCACTTTCAGATTCATTTCTTCCATAAACTCTCTAGCAAGACAATCGCGGGTTCCTTCTCCAATTTCAAGCCCGCCACCGGGGAACTTTGTATAAAATCCGCCCCTGATATATTCATCGGCTACCAGTATTTCACGCTGGTCATTTATTAAAATGCCGTACACACGTATATTAAACATAGTTTATTTGATTGATTTTTTTACCACGAAGTACCATCCAAATAATACACCGGTAAGTATTGAAAGAATTATGGGTACCCAAAATGCATAATGCGATTCCTGAAAGGGTAATGGCACATTCATCCCATACATGCTTGCAGATAATATGGGTATTTGCAAAGCAATGGTTACATAGGTAAGTCGCTTCAGCACTACGTTTTGGTTATTGCTTATAATGCTGGCATAAGCATCGAGCGAACTGCTAAGGATATTGGTATAAATATTTGCCATTTCATAGGCCTGGCTGTTGTCGATAATTAAATCCTTCAAAAAGTCTCTTTCATCTTCATTAAGACCAAGTAGGTTGGTACGTTCCATTTTTATCATCAGCATTTCATTACTTCGTAAAGCAGTAACAAAATACACCATACTTTTTTGAATGCGCACCAGTTCCAAAAGGTCTTCGTTGCTGTTACCCTGGTACAATTTTTGCTCCAGCAGGTTGCGCCGGTTGTTAATTTCCTTCAGAAAATCCATATAATTCACCACCACTTTTTCCAGGATTTTCAGCACCATCATCTTGCGGTTATCGGGCTTTCGGTTTTGAAATGAGTTGAAGAATTTTTTTATAGCGCCATTGTCAAAACTATTAACCGTAACAATTTGCTGGTGGGTGAGTATAATGCATATAGGAATGGTAATATAGAAGGCATCACTTTCATTGAAAGAATGGTTTTCGGCGGGGGTTTTAATAACGATCAGTTTGTTATTATCGTCAATTTCGTACCGGCTGCGTTCGTCAATATCGAGCGAATCGCGCAAAAAGTCAATGGGAATATCCAATTCATCAGAAAGTTCTTCAAATTCCTCCTGCTTAAGCGGGGGCAGCACATTTACCCAGGCACCTTGTTCGGGTGATTGAATTTCCACGGTTTCATTACCTGTATTCTTATAATATTGTACCATGGCAGCCTGAAAATTTCGGCAAAGATGGGATGCGATGTCGGTTTTTCACTTGTAAAGTTATTACGTGAGGGTGAAAAGCGCCGAAAGGAGAAAAACCAAAAGTCCCAATCCGGCGGACCAGATTGGGACTATGGAAAAATATATAATAATCCTTTCGGAAATTAAGCAACCGGTGCTTTTGCTGCATTTACCCTTTTGGCGAGCTTGCTCTTCAGGTTTGCCGCTTTATTCTTATGAATAACACCACGCTTTGCAAGTTTATCGATCATGCTTGCAATCGTTGGTAACTGACCTTCCATGCTAGCGGCATCAGGCAAAGCCTTCATGTCACGGATAGCATTACGGGTTGTTTTACCATAATAACGATTACGGTCGCGGCGCTTTTCAGCTTGTCTTACGTCTTTCTTGGTAGCCTTATGATTAGCCATAATTTTTTCGAATTGGAGCGCAAAGGTAATAGGACAACCTTATCTGGCCAAATATTTATCAGTTTTTTCTTAATTCAGTGTAAAAGTATAGTATCAAACGGATAGGGATGCTGTATTCCTTATACATGTTAAGGCAATTTGCAATTTGTAGAGGCATAATTACCTTTTTGCAAGAAAAACTCAACAAACAAAATTGACCGTTTATGCACGGTGCCCAGATATGAAAAAAAAAATAAACAAACCAAGTTATTTTATTTTTTTTCAAACTTTTGGAAAATTAATTTTGTTTAATATGCTCACTCAAAAAATTAAACATATGTATTCAGTTTTGCTTGACATCGTAAAAATCCCAGTTGATGATCCGGTAGCATTTACCTTCTTTACCGGTTACATGGCTATGCTTGCCGCGTCTGTTTTCTTCTTAGTTGAAAGAGGACAAGTAGATGGCAAATGGAAAACATCTTTGCTGGTTTCTGGTCTTATCACCGGAATTGCAGCCGTGCATTATTATTATATGCGCGACTATTACACCGCCACACAGGAAACACCAACCGCACTCCGTTATATCGATTGGACATTAACCGTTCCATTAATGTGTCTTGAATTTTATTTATTGCTTAAGCCCGCAGGTGCTAAAACATCTTTCATGTGGAAGTTAATTTTGGCATCTGTAGTTATGTTGGTTGCCGGTTATTATGGCGAAGCATTTACAGATGGTAGCACAAGTCACTCTGTAATTTGGGGTGTAATTTCAACATTAGGATATGTGTATATTCTGTATGCAGCATGGTTTGGTGAAGCAAAACAATTAGCTGCTGCAAGTAACAATCCTGCAGTAAAACAAGGTATCCAAGCGCTTGCATGGTTTGTATTGGTTGGTTGGGCAATTTATCCAATTGGTTACATGGCAATGCCAGGCGGTTGGTTAAGTGGTGTATTTAAACCTACAGATGTAAACCTGTTTTACAACATTGCTGATGCCATCAATAAAATTGGATTTGGCTTAGTTGTTTATGGAATAGCAATTGCTGATCGCAAGACTGCTGTCGCCTAATCACTCCTATCATTTCAAAACCTACCCACTTGTTGGGTAGGTTTTGACTATTTTTTTTCGCCATGGTTGCTTCCCGTCAAAATTTATATTTTGGAATAATAACCCTTATTGTGTTATTGCCCTATCTATTAGGATGGTCGCTGCCACTGGGTTTCGATACCTGGATACTTATTTTTAGCCTTGCTATTACGGGTATACCCCATGGTGCAATTGACCATGTAATTTTTCTAAAAAATCAAGAAGAAAAATCGAAAAAAAATAACCTTATTAAATCCTTTTTTACACCATATCTAATAATGGTTGGTGTAACATTTGGATTATGGTTGTTTATTCCACAAACCATGTTTTGCTTTTTTTTGGCAGTAGCAGCTTATCATTTTGGTCAATCACAACTCTACTATATTTCAATACCTAAAGGCTATCATAAAAAAACATTGCTTTATATATCTTGGGGAACTTTTATTCTTGCTACCCTTTGGCTTTTTCATTGGCAGGAGCAAAGTATTATTATTAGTTCTGTTTTTAGCTGGAATCTTCAACCAACAGGATTAATTTATAAGATTGTATTTAGTGCCATGGTTGCTTCAGGTGTGATAAGTGTTTCCATATTATTTTATTTCTTTCGTTCGGGTATTTTATCTGCTAAAATGTTTGCACAGGAATGTGCCGTTTTGATGGTTTTAGTAGCTCTGTTTTATTTTACTTCTCCTTTCATTGCTTTTGCCATTTACTTTGGGCTTTGGCATGCCACAAGGGTTATCATTACCGAATACTATTTTTTGAAAAATGAAAAGGGAGAGCCGCTTTCTGTTCTTTCTTTTATCAAATCTTTTTTACCTTTTTCTCTATTAAGTTTTTTGGGGCTTGGCTTGCTTTTTTGGTTAAGCAAGGTCTTTCAGGCAAGCATTTCACCCTTTATGCTTTTCCTGATTTTTATATCAGCTCTCACTATGCCTCATGCTTATTTTATGGAAAGGATGTATAAGTTTTTAGGTAGCTCCATAAAACCATCTTCAGCTTCTTCTTCATTACAGGCTTCTTAGTTTTTTGTTTTTGATTTAATCCGCTTTTTTTAGCAGGTTTTTCTTTATTCTGCCTGTTGTTATTTAGGTAAAAGCATTGGGGGCAAATCCGCTTAATTTCTCCGCCATTAAGCCTTATCAAGCTATATGGGTTCATGATCCATGCTGGAACTATTTTTTACAAAAAATCCAGATTAATAACATTACAGGGTTGGAAAATTAGCTGCATAATGCGATGAAAAATTTTGAAATTATGAACAGTATCCCTTTCAAATAATTTTGTATTCAGCGTTTGCCTGAATTTCCATAGGTTTATAAAAAAAATGCCGGTTACTATTCCTAAGCTAATACTTGCTTATTGCCTTACTTTCATCGTATTTCTCATTATCGATCTTGTTTGGCTTGGGTTGGTAGCCAAAGATTTGTATCGTCGCCAACTCGGCAATCTATTGAGTGAAAATGTAAACTGGACTGCAGCCATCATCTTTTATCTGTTGTTTGTAGCAGGTGTTTTCATCTTTTCAATTTTTCCTGCCTTTGAAAAACAATCATTACAATTTGCCATTGTGTATGGTGCCCTATTCGGCTTTTTTACTTATGCCACCTACGACTTAACGAATCTTGCTACCCTGAAGGGATGGCCCTTAAAAATTGTTTTTATTGATATTGTTTGGGGGGCTATACTTACTGCTAGTGTAAGTACGGCAGGTTTTTTCATTGTAAAATGGATTCGATAATTAATTATGCTGTGGGAAATAATAATCCAAGTTGCCTTGCTGGTATTTTGCCATAGCGTTTTGTGGTTTATCGTTTCGCTTTTTGCCAAGAGAAATGATGTGGCCGACATCGCCTGGGGTATTGGGTTTATCCTGATTGCAGTGTTTTTATTGCAGGTACATCCTTCCAATGCCCACTCCAAAGCTGCCTATACCCTTATTATCATTTGGGGCATAAGGCTCGCAGTGCATATCGGTATCCGCAACAGCCAAAAAAAGGAAGATTTCAGGTATGCAAACTGGCGCAAAGAATGGGGAAGTACCTTTTATTGGCGCAGCTTCCTGCAGGTATATCTGTTGCAGGGATTTTTCATGTTTATCATTGCCAGCCCCTTATATGTTTTAGCTGAAAGTGGTTACAGCCTTAAACTAATTGATGATATGTGGGTAATGCCTTTCCCTTTTTGGATGGCTCTTTGGCTGATTGGCTTTCTTTGGCAAGCCATTGCCGACTACCAATTGGTACAGTTTAAAAAACAAAAGAAGCCTGGTACAATTTTGACAACAGGCTTATGGAAATATAGCAGACACCCTAATTATTTCGGTGAAATACTTATGTGGTGGGCCATTTGGCTAATGACAGGTTTTCCCGATTTTGGACTATGGGCCATCATCAGCCCGCTTACCATTACCTACCTGCTGGTTTTTGTTTCCGGCATACCTATGCTGGAAGAAAAATACAAAGGTAACCCTGCATTTGAAGCCTATAAAAAACGCACATCGTCCTTTTTTCCATGGTGGCCCAAAAAGGAACAGCCTTAATTCACCACCACTTCCTTAAAATATTGGCTGAAAACACCTTTAACTTCTTCCAGTTTCTCACGGTCAGGGGTGGGCACATCGTTTAGTTCGTAAGGCATGCCAAGTGATTCCCATTTATGCACGCCAAGGTGGTGATAGGGCTGTATTTCCAGTTTTTCAATGCTTTTATAATCCTTAAAATGCCGCCCAAGTGCATGCAAATGTTCGGGTTGATCGGTCCAGCCGGGTACCAATACATAACGCAACCACATTTTTTTACCGGTTTGTTCGCGGTAGGCTGCCACTTCCAGTACGCTCTTGTTAGAAACGCCGGTTAGCCGCTGATGCCAGTCATCGTCAAAATGCTTTACATCCAGCAGTAAGTAATCGGTTTCTTCAAAGAGAGCCTTTACTTCATCATTCAGCAAACGCCCATTGCTATCCAGTGCAGTATTTATTCCTTCAGCATGCAGTTTTTTAAATAAAGTATGCAGTGCCATCCGTTGCAAGGTAGGTTCGCCTCCGGAAATGGTAACGCCGCCTCTTTTACCAAAAAAAGGCTTTTCCGCCATCGCCAGCCTTAGGATTTCATCCACCGCTATTTCGCGGCCACCATGCGGGTCCCAGGTATCGGGGTTGGCGCAGTACAGGCAACGAAACTGGCAGCCTTGTGTAAAAACAACGAGTCGTATGCCGGGGCCATCGTGGGTTCCAAAACTTTCTATTGAGTGTATTCTTAACGTATCAGGTGTGTACAAGACGAATTATTTTTTTTGCGCGAAAATAAAAAAAAGGAGCGATTGGCCCCCCTCTTCTTTTTATATAACAAGGTATTTGCTAAGCGCTACATTGATTCATGGAAGGTACGTGTGATTACTTCCATTTGATGCGCCTTGCTTAATCGGGTAAAGTTTACGGCATATCCCGAAACCCTGATGGTAAGCTGCGGATAATTTTCAGGATGTTCAAACGCATCCAGCAGCATTTCGCGGTTCAGAATGTTCACATTCAGGTGATGCGCTTCTTTGCTAAAATACCCATCGAGCAAGTCCACCAGGTTCTCAATTTGAGTAATGCGGGTGCTTCCCAGCGATTTTGGTACCATGCTCATGGTATTTGATATGCCATCGAGTGCATCGCGGTAATCGAGTTTGGCCACTGAGTTGAGCGATGCAATTGCACCATGGGTATCGCGACCGTGCATGGGGTTGGCACCGGGGGCAAACGGCTCGCCGGCTTTACGTCCATCAGGGGTAGCACCGGTCATTTTGCCATACATAACATTACTCGTAATAGTAAGCAGGCTCATGGTGGGGGTTGCATTTTTGTAGGTAGCATGACTTTTCAGCGCGCTAAAAAAGTAATTCGTTACTTCCTGCGATAAGGTATCTACCCGGTCGTCATCGTTTCCATACATGGGAAATTCGCCTGTGATTTCAAAATCTGTGGTAAGCCCCTGTTCATTCCGAATAGGTTTTACCTTGGCATACTTAATGGCAGAAAGAGAATCTGCAATAATGGAAATACCGGCAGCGCCATAAGCAATATCAATGCCCGGATCGGTATCAATAAAGGCAAGCTGTGCTTTTTCGTAATAGTACCTGTCGTGCATGTAGTGGATGATATTCATAGCCCGTGCATATACGGCTGCCACCTGGTCCATGGCAAGCTTAAAATTCTCCATCACGGCATCATAGTCAAGGTATTCGCCCGTTAATGCAGGAATGCCACGGAGAATATGGGTGCCGTCTTTTTCTTCCCTACCCTCATTAAGTGCCATAATCATGGTTTTGGCCAGGTTGGTGCGGGCGCCAAAAAACTGGATACGTTTGCCAATTTCCTGATGCGACACACAACAGGCAATGCCATAATCGTCCGTGCCCCTGCAAAACCGCATCAGGTCATCGTTTTCATACTGAATACTAGATGTATCAATGGAAACCTGCGCACAAAAATCTTTAAATCCCTGCGGTAGGGCCTGTGCCCACAGCACCGTAATATTAGGTTCGGGAGATGCGCCAAGGTTGTACAGGGTTTGCAAAAAGCGGTATGCAGTTTTGGTTACTTTGGTGCGTCCGTCGGATAGTTGTCCGCCGATAGCTTCGGTTACCCAGGTAGGGTCTCCGGCAAAAATATCATCATAAGCACCGGGGCGAAGGTGACGAATCATACGAAGCTTCATCACCATTTGGTCCACCAGCTCCTGCGCTTCTACTTCGGTAATCAATCCGGATTGCAGATCGCGCTCAATATAAATATCTAAAAAAGTACTCACGTTACCCAGCGACATGGCAGCACCATCCTGTTCTTTTGTGGCGGCTAAATAAGCCATATACACCCACTGAATGGCTTCCTGTGCGGTTTCTGCAGGTCTTGAAAGGTCAAGGCCATACATAGCACCGAGTTCCTTAATATCCGCCAGCGCTCTTAATTGCATGCTTACTTCTTCACGTAAACGGATTTTGTGTTCGGTCATATCGCCGGAGATCGCCAATTTATCCGCTTTTTTAGCTTCAATGAGCTTGTTGGCACCATACAAAGCCAACCGGCGGTAATCGCCGATGATACGGCCACGGGCATAATTATCGGGCAGCCCGGTAAGCACTCCCTTGCTGCGGTAAGTCAATATTTCAGGGTCGTAGGCATCAAATACCCCGGCATTATGGTCCTTTGCATATTCAAAAATCTCCCTTACCCGGTGCGACATCTGTAAGCCTCTTTCTTTTACCGCACCTTCTACCACACGAACACCTCCGTAGGGCTTCATGGCCCGCTTTAACAAAGCATCGGTTTGAAGACCCACAATTTTTTCCAGGGTTTTATCAATATATCCGGGCCCATGGCTCGTAATGGTCGAAATGGTTTCTGTATCAATATCGAGGCAGCCATTTTTCGCTCTTTCGTTTGCCATGGCTTCCATACAAATTTCCCAAAGTTTCAGTGTGCTTTCAGTAGGGCCTTCTAAAAAATCGGCTCCGGCTTCGTAAGGGGTAATATTTAAGCGTATAAAATCACGAACATCAATTGCACGGTTCCATAATCCGGATACAAATTTTTCACGCTGAGTTTTCAATTCTTGCATTGTAATTTAATTTAACCCACATTGCAGCTAGAACTGTTATTTTTCATCATTTTTCATGATTATTTTGGTTTTTACATTCTAAAATCCTTGCTACTAAAGGGTTTTGTTTTTTAGAATGGTTTGTAGTACACAGGGGGGTGTTCGCATAC
>JBGSLS010000102.1:0-57270 GCA_041740575.1 Chitinophagaceae bacterium
GTCAGTTGGTTGGGACTGACATACAAAGGGGTCGATGCACGCTTTCTTAAGGCCTTGCGTGGTTTTCCTTGCATCTGTTTCCTTTTAAATTTACCTAAATGTAAGCGCCAAAAGGATTACAAGGTTTATAAGCAGACCCTAGTTAGTAAAGCAATAGATATGTACTTCATGTGTTCATTTTATTTTTTTTTAATTGCCACATGCCCGCCTGACCGAACGGGCAGGGAACCCCCAAACAACCATTCGTGCTGGGTATGCCCCTGCTCATGGGGATTTCATAATATTTGCCAATAATACAAAAAAGCCCCGGAAAATATTTCCGGGGCATAATTTATTGTAAAGGAATGTAATATCAGGTAAAAGCATTAAGCCCTGTAACATCCATACCCGTAATGAGCAGGTGTATATCATGCGTGCCTTCGTAAGTAATTACACTTTCCAGATTCATCATGTGGCGCATAACGGGGTATTCGCCGGTAATGCCCATGCCACCAAGCATTTGCCTGGCATCGCTTATGATGTTTTTAGCCATTTCGCAACTATTCCTTTTTGCCATACTTACTTGTGCAGGTGTGGCACGGTTTTCATTCATCAGTACACCAAGCCGCCATACCAGCAGTTGGGCCTTGGTAATTTCGGTAATCATTTCAGCCAGTTTCTTTTGCTGTAACTGAAATCCGCCAATAGGCCTGTCAAACTGAACGCGTTCTTTGCTGTAGCGCAGCGCCGTATCATAGCAATCCATAGCTGCACCAATGGTTCCCCAGGCAATACCATAGCGGGCTTTGGACAAACAACTCAATGGTCCGCGCATACTTTTTACACCCGGTAAAATATTTTCTTTGGGCACTTTTACATTGTCAAAAACCAGTTCGCCGGTTGCGCTGGCTCGCAGGCTCCATTTATTATGCGTAGTGGGTGTGGTAAAACCTTCCATGCCCCTTTCCACAATTACGCCTCGCACCTGACCTTCTTCATCCTTTGCCCATACTACAGCCACTTGTGCATACGGCGCATTGCTGATCCACATTTTGGCGCCATTAAGGATTACATGGTCGCCTGCATCCTTTATATTGGTAAGCATGCCAGCCGGGTTACTGCCATGGTTAGGCTCGGTAAGCCCAAAACAACCCAGCCACTCACCGCTGCCGAGTTTGGGTAAATATTTTTGCTTCTGTTCTTCACTACCAAATGCATAAATGGGGTACATCACAAGCGAACCCTGTACCGAAGCGGTGCTCCGAACCCCGCTATCCCCGCGCTCGAGTTCCTGCATCATAAGCCCATAACTGATATAATCTAGTCCACCACCACCATATTCAACCGGTACGGTGGGGCCAAAACAGCCTAATTCGCCGAGTTGCTTTACAATTTGCACCGGAAACTCGGCCCGCTGCGCATAATCTTCGATAATAGGCGAAATTTCCTTTTTTACATAAGCCCGCACGGTATCGCGGATCATAATGTGTTCTTCGGTCAAAAGCTCATCGAGCAGGAAATAATCCGGGCTTTGAAATAAATCTTGTTGTGGCATAAGTCGTTCGTTGAAAGGATGCAAAGGTAACTCTATAACCTTTTATCTGTAGTTTGGTTTTCAACGGGGTAGGGATAATATTTTAATTTTCTAATGGCCTTCAGAAAAAGGCTGATATGTGCTATCGAGTAATTTGTTTACAATAAAAATATCAGTCCATTCGCATTTATAGGTACCATTTCATAAGTATTTCTACGTCCCACAAAACGTCTTATACCCTCCATCCGTTTCCGGCGGTTCCTGATAATCCGCGAATGCTTCGCGATAAGTGTAAGGTTCACTTACTACCTCAAGCAATTGATAAACCAACGACATATCCTGCCCAACGGTTGCAGCCTGCAAGGCTTCTTCTACCATGTGGTTTCGCGGTATAAAAACCGGATTGTTGGCACGCATCAGGGAAATTGCTTCGCTTTCAGGCTGTTCATTGGCAAGCTGCCTTTGTTTCCAGCGCTCATGCCAAAGCTTGAATGCGCCATCATGATAAAGCTCAATTTCGGGAAGTGTATCCTGTGAAAGATGGTAAAAAGTATTGGTATAATCTGCCTTGTTGGTTTGCATCCATATCAGCAAATCATCTGCGAGTTTTTTATCATCAGCCAGTTCATTGGTCAACCCTAGTTTTTTCCGCATCATGGCAAGCCATTTGTTGGCGAAAAGGTTTCCAAAGGTTTGAATGGCGGCTTTTGCTTTTTCTATGGCTTTATCAATATCGTCATCCATTAAAGGCAACAGGCAGCTGGCAAAAACACCAAGGTTCCATTGGGCTATAAAAGGTTGATTGCCAAATGCATAGCGGCCTTTGGTGTCTATGGAACTAAAAACCGTGGCAGGATCGTAGCTGTTCATAAAAGCACAAGGTCCATAATCAATCGTTTCACCTGCAATGCTCATATTATCGGTATTCATTACGCCATGAATAAATCCTACCCGCATCCATTGGGTAATGAGATCAGCCTGTTGTTGCATTACTGCATACAATAAATCAAGAGCAGGATTGTCCGATTCCTTCAGTTCGGGGTAATGCCTGTTGATTACATAATCTAAAAAATTGCGGAACTCTTCTTTGGGTAAATGTCTTGTGGCAAATTCAAATGTGCCTACCCGAATATGACTTGCCGCAACACGGGTTAACACGGCGCCTTCGTTGATTTGCTCGCGGTACACCGGCTGCCCGGTAGCCACTACCGCTAAACTGCGGGTGGTAGCAATACCAAGATGGTGCATGGCTTCGCTGATAATATATTCCCTGAGCATGGAATATAGCGTAGCCCTTCCATCCCCACTGCGCGAATAATGGGTTATACCAGGGCCTTTTAATTGAATGTCCATTCTTGCGCCAGCAGGGGTAATATGTTCTCCCAATAAAATAGCGCGTCCATCGCCCAGCATATTTGGATAGCCAAATTGGTGCCCCATGTATGCTTGCGCAATAGGGTCTGCACCCATGGGTATTTCGTTGCCCGATAATATTTGGGTTAATGCATCCCTGTCTTCTTTGTCAACATGCAGCCCAAGTTCTTTTGCCAAAGGCATGTTTAGCAATACCGTTCTGGGTTGCACCACGGGAGTGGGGGCTATTCTTGAAAAAAGAACCGGTGATAAATGCGTATAACTGTTATCGAAATGCCATCCAATGGCATTTTCTTTTGGTAAAATTTCTTCCATAATTTTAAAACACAAAGGTAGCAGGAAGGGTTTGCGAAATGGGGAGAAAGGTATGACCTGTTAATTCCCATTGCGCCATACTTGCCGGTACCGATCCAATGGCATTCATTTTATCCAGAAAGTCCTTCATCATGAACGGTTCCTTTTTGCTTTCTTTCAAACGTGCATATGCTGCCAGGGCATTTTCTATCAAATATTTGCCAGTAATATAGCTGGTGCCGTAGCCGGGTTGACGCAGGTAAAGATGTTGCTCAAAAATCAAGAGTTCCTTTTCCGTTTTCATCCATCCACGCGGAGTGTATTCGGAATGAATACCACCGGCAGCTTCCATTGTCATTTCATTTGCGTGTGCATATAGTGAACCTAATCCGCGTGCAGCACGTTGCGCAATCATGATGTACACAATTTCCCGAACACGTGGGTTATCATCGTACAATCCTGCCTGCATAAACAATTCTTCCACTGCGGTGGCCATTCCTTCGTTGCGTGAATCGAATATGTTGTAGAGCAATGGCGATCGCCTTATTTCGCTCAGGTGTGGTTCTTTATCCATTTGGGCCAGTTCAAACCAATGGTAAAAATGCGAATACAAGGGGCGGGGGTCATAATGGGCCGTAATCCAGAAAAAGTTACGTTTTTCCGCTGGAACATAGGCGCCAAGGTGCTCGCGTAAGGCAGGTTCAAAATAATCTTTTACAGTTACCATTTCTTCTTTTTCCAAAAACTGCATCAGGCTTTTTGCTGATTTATCTGCCAGCGCGGCATATGCTTCAGGTGAGTTGGCATCGGTTAATGCCGGTAATTTCCTGTTCCGGTGTTCTTCCATTTTTAAGGCCGTCCATGCACGGGAGAGTTCGCGTTTGAGCAGCATTACTTCATCATCCCAGGTTAGGGGAACCAGGTGTACATGTTGCTGGTACCAGGTGTAATTTTCTTTACCAATGCCGGATGGACCGGTTTTAGTAGGTACTTCTTTTTGCAGCCAGGTAACCAATGAGTCAGTAGATGTAATAGCTTCGTTAATAGCTGTAACTAACTCATTATCAGATTTTACACCGGATAATTCCATTAAATTATTCAGCTCTTCACTTTGGAATTGTATAATCCTGATCCCGGTTATCCAAAGTTCTTTTGCGTTTCCGGTCAGATTTTGTTTTGCCTGTTCATTCAGCGGAGGTATGGTCATCAGTTCACTGATGAGCTTATTTTTTTGGGTAGCATCCAGCGGAAAACTGTACTTCCAAAGTTCGGTAATGCCATGGTGCGTAGGACCTTCGTGGGCGGGCACATCGCTGCGTTCAGTCCATAATGATAAATAAAAGGCGGGGTCGCGCTCCCATGGTTTTAGTATGCGATGGTTAAAATCATATCCATTCATTTCGGCCCATACAATCATCCAGTCCACTTTTTCCGGCGTTTGCCAACCGGCAGTATCCATTTCCAGCAGTTTTGTTTGTAGTTTTTTAAAATCGGGCCAGCGTTTTTCAAAAGTGGCCGCCGTGTAATCCGGTGCGCCATTTAGCAGGGGTGGTTTTTCAAACCTGCGCCATTCTTTAAAAAGCGTTACCAAATCGCTGTAGGATGCGGGTGATTGAGTTACAGGTGCATCATTATTGGATTGACAGGAAAACAGCAAAATGGAAAAAATAAAAATAGAAAATAAGATAGGTGTATTCTTCATGGGAATTATTTACCTGTGCAATTTAATGTGTTCCCTGCCTTATTTTCAGGCCTTATCTTTAGCCCGTGCCATCACCCCATATTCATCCATATAATGAAGTTAGTTTGTTGCTGCAATTTCCGGGGCAAACGCTCGAACCGGCACATATAAATGTGCAGCAATGGTTTGCTTATGCAAAACAACATTGGATGCATTGGCTTGCCGATTTGATACCTGCTTACGATAGCCTCTTGTTGATATGTAAAAGCCCCGGCTATGCGCAACAATTGCAGGGTGCTTTGTTGGATCAAACCATGCAGGTTGAAATGGCACAGGCCGCTGTTCTGGAAGAACCCATCAAAATTCCGGTTTGCTATGATACCGCATTAGGCAACGATTTAGAAGTAATGTCGATGCATCATAAAATATCAGTAGAAACCATCGTGCAGATTCATTTGCAACCTATTTATCATGTGTATATGCTTGGCTTTTTGCCCGGTTTTGTTTACATGGGTGAAGTAGATACGAGCATAGTCACGCCACGTAAGCCTTCACCGGTTCCCACGCGCGCAGGTGCGGTGGGCATAGCCGGAAAACAAACAGGTATTTATCCGCTTAATAGTCCGGGTGGATGGAATATTGTGGGTTATACGCCTTTAAAATTATTTGATGTGGACCAAGCTGCTCCATCTTTTTTGCAACCTGGCCAATTGGTGAAATTTTCGCCGATCGATTTTAGCACTTATCAACACATGATTGAAAATAACGATGGAAATCATTAAAGCTGGCATATCAGATACCTTTCAGGATAAGGGCCGTCATGGCTTTACACATCTTGGTGTAGGTGCAGGCGGATTTATGGATATGCTTGCCGGATGGTTGGCCAATTTACTGGTAGGTAATACAAAAGATGAAGCAGTTCTTGAAATGCATTTTCCCGCACCGTTGCTTTATTTTCCAAAGGGTGCCACCATTGCGCTTACCGGTGCCAACTTTTCGGCAATGGCCGATGGTCATGCATTACCGCTGAATAGAAAAATAGATTTACCCACCGGTGCAAGGCTTCAATTTACACATAAACAAAAAGGGCAACGGTGCTACCTTAGTGTATCGGGCGGTTGGGCAATTGAAAAAGTTTTGGGTAGTTACAGCACGCATGTTAAAGCGGGCTTTGGTGGTTGGCAGGGCAGGGCCTTGAAAAAAGGAGATGTTATTCCCCTGCGTAATCCGCCGGAATTAAACAGTATTGATCTAACGATTAGTAAATGGTTTGTGTACACAGATTTGTTTTATGCAACAGGTCCTGTAAGGGTCGTGCCGGGTCCGGAGTGGGATTGGCTTTCCTACGAAGCAAAAAAGACAATGTTGAATGCATCCTTTATTGTTTCGCGACATAGTGATCGCATGGGATATCATTTGAATGGGCCGGTCATTCAAAGTGAAAAAAAGGACGAATTATTATCATCCGGCGTGCTTCCTGGAACCGTACAATTGTTGCCTAACGGCAACCCCTTGCTGCTGATGGCCGATTGCCAAACAACAGGTGGATATCCACGGATATTGCAGGTGGCAATCGTAGATATGCCAAGGCTTGCGCAAATGGGTGCCGGCGAATCGCTGCAATTTGAAATCATTGATGTAAATATGGCCGCTGATCTTTTACAGGTTCAGCTAAAGAGTATGCAATCGCTTCCTAATGCGCTGGCATTATTGTAAATTTATTGTGATAAACTATTATGGACAATTTAAAAAGCTTTATAGATCTAAATGCCGATATTGGCGAAGGCCTTTTAACCGATGCGGCATTAATGCCATTTATCAGTTCGGCCAATATTGCCTGTGGCTACCATGCCGGTGATGCCGATACCATGCGGCGTACCGTAGAATTATGCATAAAGAATAACGTTGCCATTGGCGCACATCCTTCTTTTGACGACAAGGAAAATTTTGGAAGAACTGAAATAGAACTTCCATTAATTGAGATAAAATATTTGATATTCAATCAGTTAAAATCTTTAATGGAATTGTGTAGCGAATTGGGTGCTACACTCCATCATGTAAAGCCACATGGCGCTTTATACAATATGAGTGCCCGCAATCCACTCATCGCCGCTGCTATTGCCGAAGCCGTTTATGATGTTGATCCTTCGCTTATTTTATTTGGACTAAGTGGCAGCCATTCTATCGCTGAAGGGGTAATCGTTGGCTTACAAACAGCCGCTGAAGTATTTGCCGACCGAACTTACCAATTGGATGGAAGTCTGACGCCCCGCAGCCAGCCCAATGCACTGATAACTGATGAAGCCGCTGCCATTGTACAGGCACTTATGCTGGCGGTACAACAACAGGTTATAGCTAACAATGGCGCTATCATTCCGTTGATGGCCGAAACCATTTGTTTACATGGAGATGGGCCGCATGCCGTATCTTTTGCCCGTAATATTCACCAAACTTTCATTAAGCGTGGCATCCGGATTCAGGCTATTTAAAAATACAAATCGTTTTACGGGAGCTGCTTTTCTAATGGCTACAGCGGCTATTGGACCTGGTTTTATTACCCAAACTACTGTTTTTACAGGGCAACTTTTTACCAGTTTTGGTTTTGTAATTCTCATTTCTATCCTTCTCGATATTATTGTTCAATTAAATATATGGCGGGCAATTACCGTATCGGGCAAGCGTGCACCGGAAGTGGCAAATAATGTATTGCCCGGGCTTGGCACTTTGTTGGTAGTATTGGTTGCAGCCGGTGGATTTATTTTCAATATTGGTAATATAGGTGGATCTAGCCTTGCCCTTCAATCGTTGTTTGGGCTTTCCCCTCCCGCAGGTGCCTTATTAAGTTGTGCACTTGCTATCATAATTTTTTTGGTTAAAGAATTTGGCAAGGCTATGGATGCATTTACCAAATTACTGGGTATGGTTATGATTGGCATGATGCTGTATGTAGCCTGGACTGCGCATCCGCCGGTGGCAGAAATGGTGGTTCGTAGTATTATTCCCGAAAAAATTGACGTAATTGCCATTGTTACACTTGTTGGCGGAACGGTTGGCGGATACATTTCTTTTGCAGGTGCACATCGTATGTTGGATGCAGGCGTTACAGGAATGGAACAACTCCCCAATGTAAATAAAGGGGCTGTTACAGGCATAATATTGGCGGGTATTATGCGGATATTGTTGTTTGCTGCGGTGGCGGGTGTAGTGGCCACAGGGTTTTCATTACCCGCTGAAAATCCTGCTGCTGCCGTATTTGGACAGGCCGCGGGCAATATAGGGCTCAAAATGTTTGGCATTATTCTTTGGGCGGCAGCAATTACATCGGTGGTGGCAGCGGCTTATACTTCGGTAAGTTTTATCGCTTCGGTAAATACATGGGTGGCCGCAAGGCAGCGATATATCATTATCGTTTTCATCATTCTTTCCGCTGTGGTATTTTCCATTTTAGGCAATCCCACCAAGCTATTAGTTAGGGCAGGAACAATAAATGGACTGGTTTTACCCATTGCATTGGCAGCAATGTTACTGGCCGTTACCGGCAAAAAATTTGTAGCAGGTTACAAACATCCCAGGTGGTTGATAATAGCGGGTTGGCTTGTAGTATTCCTTTTAACGGTAATGAGTATCAGGTCTATATATTTGCTTTTGGGTAATGTATAACCCCGGTTACCGATGGTTCTGCACCGTTTACCGAGTTTTGGCCGATACATAGGGATATCCCTTTGGGTTGCCATACGCTGCTTGCTACTTTTGTGTAATCAATCAATTAATTAAATTCCTTTTTTATGGATAAGTACGATAAAAAGTTCCGCGATGATTCATCCTTCAAGGTAGGAGGCAATTCTAAAAGTACCACATTCCTTATTGGTGCTTTTGTAATACTGGCAGGCTTCTTCATTTTACTCCGCCGCATGGGCGTTCCCATTCCACATTGGCTGATAAGTTGGGAAATGATTCTGATTGTTGTCGGCCTCGTTATGGGTTTCAAGTCAGGTTTCCGCGATATCAGTTGGGTTTTTCCCTTGGTTATTGGTCTTATTTTTATTTCGGATGATGTTTTTCCCGGATTCAGGTTTGGAAATCTAATTTGGCCTATCGGTATAATGGCAGTTGGTTTTCTTATTTTAACCCGTGGTACAAGAGGTCATTCCAAATTTATGGATTGGTCAGATGATAAAAATGCTGTACAGGAGCCCATTGTTTCAGGTTTTAAAAGAGAAGATGAATTGGATGCGCCTGTTTATGAAACCTATACCAAAAGTCCGGATGATGAAATAGAACTTACCGCCATATTTGGTAGTGTTAAGCGTACCGTAGTTTCAAAAAACTTTAAAGGTGGTGAAGCCGTAGCCATTTTTGGTGGTGCAGAAATTGACCTTACCCATGCAGATATCAATGGCATTGTAAAACTGGAAGCGACCAATATATTTGGCGGAACCAAGCTGATTGTTCCACCCACCTGGGATGTACAAAGCGAAATGGTAGCCGTATTTGGTGGGGTGGAAGACAAGCGTCGTATTCAACCGGAACTTATTAATCGTAACAAGCGACTGGTATTATTGGGTACAGCATTTTTAGGCGGGCTCGAAATAAGAAGCTTCTAACGTTCTTCGGGTTACTGCAAGTCTTATTTTAAAAACATACGCCCTTTTTATTCTTCATGGAATCTCCATTTGCACAAAAAAGTTTTTTTCTGGCCTTTGCAGCAAGCTGTGTACTATGTGGCGGAGTAGTTGCCTATGTAGTACACAGTTTTGGTTTTTCTAACAAAATTGCCCTGCAAGATGCAGGATTGAGTGTTGTTCTCTGGTTGTTGGGTGCAATATTAATTGCAAATACCCTTCGTTATTACCTGCCGCAACAAAGTCGTTTTATTTTTTTAGGTGGGTTAATCGTTACGCTTACTGCCATTTTTATCGGGCTCTCTTCCGTTATTATTCTCAAATGGCTTGTTCGTAGTTTCGCATACAGAGAATTTTATATGCAATCAATACCTGTGCGGGTGGCATTTAGTTTTTTAGTCTTTACATCTTACGGGTTGGTTTTTGCCTTTTGGTTTACCATGCAAAATCAACAGCTTAATGAAAAACGAAATACCGAAGCGCTGCAATTGGCAAAAGAAGCTGAACTCAATAGTTTGCAGGAAAAATTGCAACCGCATTTTCTTTTTAACAGCCTGAATTCTATAAATGCATTAGTGGTTGTGCAGCCGGAAAGAGCAAGGCTAATGGTGCAACAGCTTTCGGATTTTTTGCGCGGAACCTTAAAAAGAGAAAACAACGGGTATATACCTTTGGAACAGGAACTTGAATACCTTACACTTTATCTTGAAATAGAGAAAGTTAGGTTTGGCCATAGGTTACAAACATCGGTAGAGATAAAAGGAAACGCAGGTCAATGTATGTTACCGCCATTTATTTTATTACCTGTATTAGAAAATGCCATCAAGTTTGGCCTATACGATACATTGCATGATATTCATATTACACTTAATGCCAGGTGTGAAGGAAGTTTGCTGGAAGTAGCTGTTTCCAATCCATTTGACAGTGAAACAGCAGGGCAATATAAGGGAACAGGATTTGGATTGAAATCGGTGAAACGAAGGCTCCACCTGCTTTTCGACAGGAGCGATTTGCTGATAACCAAAACAACAGAAAATATTTTTACTACCACTGTATTAATACCGCAGATAACATGATCAAGGTAATAATTATTGATGATGAACCTTTGGCAAGAAGTATTGTCGAGGAATTTTTAATGGAACAAAAAAACTTTACCATCGTAGCGCTATGCGGTGATGGGTTTGATGGGTTAAAAGCGATTCAGGAACATAAACCTGAACTTATTTTCCTGGATATTCAAATGCCAAAGATCAACGGTTTTGAAATGCTCGAATTATTGGAGCATAAACCGGATGTAATTTTTACTACCGCGTTTGATGATTATGCGATAAAGGCTTTTGAAAGCAGCGCTATTGATTACCTTCTTAAACCATTCAGTAAGGAGCGTTTTAAAAAAGCCATCGAAAAATGGGAAAGGTGGCACGTAAATCAACAAGGTTTTCAACAAGATTTTTCCGAATTGCAACAGCCGGTTCAACGGGAAAGGGTAGTGGTAAAGCAAGGAAGTAATATAAAAATTATTCCCGTTGGAGATATTCTTTACCTGGAATCAGCAGATGATTTTGTAAAAATCCATACAGCGCAGGGTAGTTTTCTCAAGAATAAAACCATGGGCTATTTTGAACAAACATTGGACCCCGCCCATTTTGTGCGCACGCATCGTTCATATATTGTACAACTGGCGCAAATTACCCGCATCGATCCCTACGAAAAAGATAGCTTTGTAGCGGTGTTGAAAAATGGCACTAAAATTCCTGTAAGCCGATCGGGGTATCCGAGGCTGCGGGCATCGCTTGGATTATGAGTGATAAAAATGAAAAGTTTGACCTTGTAATAATTGGTGGCGGCGCTGCTGGTTTTTTTTGTGCTATCAATGCTGCCCGTCTTTCGCCCGGACTTAAAGTGCTGATATTGGAAAAATCGGGCAAATTGCTGCAAAAGGTAAAAGTAAGTGGTGGCGGACGGTGCAATACCACACACCATTTATTTGAACTTCCGGCCCTGGTAAAAAAGTATCCACGCGGCGAACGATTTCTTAAAAAAGCCATGCATCATTTTGGCCCTGCCGATACTGTTGAATGGTTTACTCAAAGGGGTGTAGCATTAAAGACCGAACCTGATGGCCGCATGTTTCCGGTTACTAATACCAGTGAAACTATTATTGATTGCCTGATGCGTGAAGCGGATAAATACAACGTTCAGATTTGGGTACATAGTGTTGTTCAAGCCCTGGAAAAAAGGGAAGATAAATGGTTGGTAAAGCTGGCAGGAGACCGCCAAATTGCTACCCATTTTTTATGTATTGCCACGGGAGGTTTTCCCAAGCCTGAGCAATATGATTGGATTACTGCTTCTACGGCTCATACAGTGGTTTCACCTGTTCCATCTTTGTTTACTTTCAATATACCAAAGCATCCCATTACACAGCTCATGGGGGTTTCGTGTAAAGCGCAAATAAAAATAATAGGTACCAAAATTCAGTCCGAAGGCCCTTTGCTGATAACGCATTGGGGATTGAGCGGCCCTGCAGTACTTAAGGCTTCAGCATTTGCTGCAAGAGAATTGGCAGGTTCCAATTACAAGTTTGATGTAATGGTGAACTGGCTGCCGGATTACAATGAAAATAGCCTGCGGGAAAAAATGCTGATATACCGGCAGGAAAAAGGCACCCGAAAGGTTGCCAATACCGAATGGCTTGATTTACCCGAACGCCTGCTGATATTTTTAATGGATGCAAGCGGTATAAAACCCGATCAGCGATGGGCCGATTTACCGGCTCCGGAACAAAACCGGTTTATCAAAAACCTTTCCGCTTACACCTTGCATGCTGAAGGTAAAACCACCTTTAAGGAAGAATTTGTGACAGCAGGGGGTATTACCCTTTCCGAAATTGACCCGAATACCATGGAAAGCCGATTACAACCCGGGTTATATTTTTCGGGGGAAATTATGGATGTGGATGGTATTACAGGCGGGTTTAATTTTCAACATGCCTGGACATCGGGCATCATTGCAGCACAACATATTGCGCTTAAGTATAATGACTATAATCATGTTTCCTGAGCTGATTATCAGGCAATTTTACATTTTAGACAATAATTTCTGAAAGTTTTCTTAAGGCTGAACATTGAAAGCACATTTCATGTTTTACGTCCAAAGTTTCGATTATCTTTGAGCGGCTTCAAAACTTATTAATTTTTTCTTATATAAATAAACTTATAATGGGCATTCTGAAAGACAAGTTTAAGGCGAAAGCAGACGCATCAGCAGCTGAAATACGTACGTTGCTGAAAGATCATGGAAATAAAAAAATCGGAGAAGTTACCCTTTCTCAAATTTACCAGGGCATGCGCGGTATGACCGGGCTCGTAAGCGAAACTTCACTGTTAGATGCGCATGAAGGAATCCGTTTTCGTGGATATTCTATTCCCGAATTAAGGGCACAGCTTCCTAAAGTAGAAGGCGGCACCGAACCTATGCCCGAAGCGCTGTTTCACCTGATGATGATTGGCGAATTGCCAACACAGGAAGAAGCAAGCCATGTAACCGATGTATGGCAGCGTAAAAGCCATGTGCCACAACACGTGTTTAAAACGATTGATGCACTACCGGTTACCACCCATCCCATGACGATGTTTGTAACCGGGGTAATGGCATTGCAAACGGAAAGCATTTTTGCCAAAAGGTATGCTGAAGGCATGGCCAAAAAAGATTATTGGGATGCAACTTTCGATGATGCAATGATTTTAATTGCAAGGTTGCCCCGTATTGCTGCCTATATCTATCGTAGAAAATACCATAACAGCCAGGATATTACGCCCGATGGTATGCTCGATTGGGCAGGAAACCTTGCACATATGATGGGTTTTGAAGATCCCAACTTTAAAAAATTAATGCGTCTTTACATGACCATTCATGCGGACCATGAAGGAGGAAATGTGAGCGCGCATACCACGCACCTTGTAGGTTCTGCACTAAGCGATCCATATCTTGCCTATGCTGCCGGCATGAACGGCCTTGCAGGTCCTTTACACGGATTGGCTAACCAGGAAGTGATAAAGTGGATATTTGAAATGCAGGAAAAACTTGGAACAGACCTGCCAACCCATGATCAGATTGAAAATTACGTACGCGAAACACTTGAACAAGGAAAAGTAGTGCCAGGATACGGCCATGCTGTTTTGCGTCAAACCGACCCACGATTTATTGCACAAATGGATTTTGGTAAAACCTATATGCGGGATGATAAGCTGTGCCGCACCGTTTGGAAAATATATGAAGTTGTACCTCCCATTTTGGAAAGCCTGGGAAAAGTGAAGAATCCATGGCCCAATGTGGATGCGCATAGCGGTGCTTTGCTTGTGCATTTTGGTATGAAAGAATATGAATTTTATACCGTATTATTTGCAGTAAGCCGTGCATTGGGCGTATTAGCAAACCTTTGCTGGTCACGGGCTTTGGGCTTCCCATTAGAAAGGCCAAAGAGTGTGACTACGGATGCAGTGAAGAGTTGGCTGAACGGCGAAGGCGAAATTTGGGGCGATTAATTTTTATTGATTTTGAAAAAAGCGCTGCTCACTTGTTCAGCGCTTTTTTTATGCCCATAAGTGATTTTTTATTATGATATTCATCAGCAAACACTTTTACAGGATTAAATATTTTTGTTGGTATAACTGAATGATGTCCTGCAATGAAAGTAAATTATTCAATCTTTACGAATGCCCTTGCGGGTGTGGTACTTATGTTCCTGTTTACTTGCAGCCTGGATGTTTATGGGCAGGATACCTTATCAAAAAAGGAAGCACGTAAGGCAATATTAAGGGACACGATTGATGGGAAATTAGATTTCGGACGATTCATTCTTGAAGCAAAAGGGTTTTTGCCCATTCCCTTAATCATAACTGAACCGGCATTGGGAGGTATTGGCGGGGTACTGGCGCTTGCCTTTTTAACTCCTAAGAAAAATATTCCGGCGGGAATGGGTTATGTGCCACCGGATATTACTGTAGGTGCAGGCATGTACACGGCAAATAATAGTTGGCTTGTGGGTGGTGGGCGCATTGGCAGTTTTCCAAAAGCGGGAATCAAATACAGGGCTTTTGCCGGTTACGTAGATATGAATCTTGATTTTTACAGGGACCTTCCGCAAACAGGGGAACAGAAGTTTTCTTTTAATATTGAAGCGCTACCCATATTGCTGAATGTGAGTAAAAAAATCAGCAAATCAGATATTTACTTAGGGGCTCAGTTTGTATATGCAAAAACAAAGGTTGATCCTAAGTTTACATCACAGCATCCTGATTTATTTCCGAACATGGATTTGGATAACAAAACAGCATCTTTGGGCTTGTTTGGAGATTGGGACAAAAGGGATAATTTTTTTACCCCAAATAAAGGTTTCAGGTTAAATATGGTTTATGCTATGGACGATGACTGGACAGGTAGTGATTTTGAATACCAGAAACTGACAGGTTTTTTTAACGGATTTTTTCCGGTAAGCAAGAAATGGGTTTCAGGCGTGCGTATGGATGTTCAGCATGTTTTTGACCGTCCGCCATTTTATCTTCTTCCGTTTATTATGATGCGTGGCATACCTGCGGCAAGGTACCAGGGATTTACAACTACCTTGTTAGAAACGGAGCAGCGTTATGATTTTAATCGCAGATGGAGTGTGGTAGCTTTTGGTGGAGTGGCTAAAGCCTTGGGAAAAGAACAATCTTTTTCGGATGCTGACTTAGTGTACAATTATGGAACGGGTTTCAGATACCTGCTTGCACGTGCTTTCGGTGTAAGGGCTGGTATTGATGTTGCCGGTGGACCTGATAGTTTTGGTTGGTATATTACAGTGGGGCATAATTGGAATAGGTAAAAGGGCTTAGTGTGGTTTATTTTGGTTTAGTGTTGTTTAGGAAGGTTTAGGGTTGTGGTTATATATTGAAAACAAAAAACCGCCCGAAGGCGGTTGATTGTGGTGGAGAATACCGGAGTCGAACCGGTGACCTCTTGCATGCCATGCAAGCGCTCTAGCCAGCTGAGCTAATTCCCCTTGCATTAAACGGGCTGCAAATGTAAGGGGCTTGGTTATATTTCCAAAAAATAAGTAGAACTTAAACATATACTACAAACTTGGTTAAGGTTCATTAAGGAGTATTATCTAATTTGGCGCCGGTTTTAATCTTCACATGCATAATACATTCCGCTTTAGTGTCTTTATTGCTTTTGTTTTTCTGCAAATATTTTTTTGTGGGGAGAAGTTATATGCGCAACAAGCATGGGATACATTGTATTTACGCAATAACCAAAAAGTATATGGTGAATTGAAGGGTATTTCATTAGGAAAGGTAAAGTTTAATATGGAAGGCATTAATGTGGCCGAACTGAAAATGAATAAAATCAGAACCATAAATGCCACATCCAAGCTTTACCGAATTGAAACCATTAACAAGAAGGTTTTTTTTTCAACCCTGCAACAAAGTGCAAAGCCGGGGTATGTATGGGTAGTAGATTCTACAGGCGGTGCCGAAATGCCGCTCGACTATATTGGATTACTTTCCTATTTCAGTGATAGAAGGACCATATTTGAAGGCAATGCATCTGCGGGTTACAACTACACCAAAAGCAGCAATATTGGCCGGATTAATATTGATGCTACACTACGATATATTTTCAAAAAGGTAGTTCTGCAAAATGTTATTTCAGCTATTATTACCAGCGATCAGGGCGTATGGTATCGGGATAGGGAAAGCTTTAGTTTATCAAGTACTTTTTTATTAAACTACAAATGGAAGGCCCTTGCATTGCTAAATTACCAACGTAACCGTGAGTTGGGTCTCGAAAGCCGATTTCAGGAAGGAGCAGGAGTGGGTTATAATATCATTTCCAAAACACACCTGCGCTTTGCTACCCTAACCGGTTTGGTAGTAAACCAGGAAAAAGGATTTGAAGATGAATCTTACCAGGTAACGGCTGAAATACCGGTTGCATTTGATTTCGATTTTTTTAGATTCAATAAGCCTGAAATTTCGTTTTCAACTAACCAAAATGTTTATTTTAGTGTGACACAACAAGGAAGGGTACGATACGATGGAGAGATACGTGCGGATTGGAAAGTAATTTCAGATTTTACCCTTAACCTTAAGTTTTATTATAACTACGATAATAAGCCATTATCGGGCTCCGGCGTTTCTTTTGACTACGGTACTGTTTTTGGAATTGGTTATAAATGGGATTAATTTTAAAAGTCTGAGTTTCCCTCTTGTATTTGGCAACACCATTGTTGATAAACTGAAAGGTACCAAACCTACTTAAAGACTTTAAAACCTATTAATATTGTTCGATTTTATTTTATTACAACATTAATTTAGAATTTGATACAAGCATAATTAAGCTTAGTGTTTACCCTTTTATAAATTACATTAGATAAAAGTACTGTTTTCTTTTTCAAAAGGAACATTGAAAATCTTTTCTCCAATAATCGATAAAAAATGAAAAAACTAACAACAATCCTTTCTTTACTTTTTGTCAATTTTTCCATAGGGCAGGATACCCACTATCAAACACAACAGTTTGGCACCCGGTCTGCCTTACTTGGTGGTGCCGTGGTAGGTGGTGTACGGGATAATACCGCTTTATTTTACAATCCCGGAAGCCTTGGCTTTATAGATACCGCCATGGTTTCCATTAATGCCAATTTGTACAAGGTAGAAAACATAAGAATTCAAAATGCTGTCGGTGAACAAGCAGACTTTAAAACCGCAAATTTTGTAACGGTGCCGTTATTAATTGCAGGCATGCTGCCCTCAAAAAATCCCAGGATAAAATGGGGATATGGATTAGGTGGCCCCATGCACTTTACTTTTAATGGAAATGGAAGGGTGGATGGCCCATATCAAATTGTAAATGATGCGGAAAGCCCGGGAAATGAAAACTACACAGGACAGGCACAGGTAAAAACCAAGGCAAACGAAACGCTTGCCGGATTAGGATTGGGTTACCGGTTAAGTAATAATTGGTCAATTGGATTAACCAATCAAATAACCATCAGAAGTGTAGAATATACCAATGTGGTGCTTTCAAGGTTTTACCTCAATAATCAGGACCTTAATTTAGTGAGTAGCAATATTTGGAAATCTACCAAATATAATCATTGGCGTTATGCGGCTAAAATTGGTCTTGCTTACACCAAGGGTAACTGGGATGTTGGCTTAACACTTACCACGCCATCCCTTACCCTTTATGGCAAGGGTAATGTTTCTTCCGATATCACCGCCAATGATATTTTATTTAACGGCGTTAGAAGGGATATTTATGCCAACGATTCGCAGGAAAAATTAAAAACAAACTTTAAAGCGCCACTTAAAATTGGTTCGGGTATAAATTACCGGAAAGGGAAAAGTGTGATTGGGATTTCAGGCGAATATTGCGGGGCGGTGGAAGTATACGATGTTATTACGGCTAAGCCCGGGGCCTTTGTTCGCCCACCTGAATTAGCACCCAATTTTGGCAGCGAAAATTATTTAAGGGTAAAGTCTGCAGCTAAATCAGTGCTTAATCTTGCTATTGGATACGAGTATAAGCTAAAGGAAACCATGTCGCTGATGTTTGGGTTGAGAACAGATAATAGTTGGTACGATTCTACCATCAGGAAAGAAACAGGCATAAAGCCTGAAATTACTACCTGGGATATTTATCATTTTTCAGGTGGTGTTTCCATCGTTAAAGGTCGCAGCACCATAAGCCTTGGTTTATTGTTGGGTGTAGGTGGAGATGATAATTACGCACAGGGAAATAACCTGGGTCAACCAAGCGAAGGCAATTTTTTGCAAGGTTTAACCACCATAACCAAGGCCAATTATTCATCTTTTGGTGCGTTGGTGGGGTTCACTTTCAACTTTAAAAAATTCTGATCCGGCTTTTACAAAATTTATGATACAAGCCCACCTAAATAAGGGTGGTTTTGTCTTTTTATATCTTTCTATGTGGTAAGGCGCAGTTTCGGTATTTTTGCAACCCCACAATAGATATAGAAAATGAGTGAAGAACGAAGTTTGAATTTTATTGAAGAAATAATCGAAAACGACCTTGCATCGGGCAAGGTATCCAGCATATTGACCCGTTTTCCCCCTGAACCCAATGGTTATTTACATATTGGCCATGCAAAAAGTATTGTGCTCAATTTTGGATTGGGCATAAAATATGGTGGACAAACCAATCTTCGTTTTGATGATACCAACCCGGTAACCGAAGAAACCGAGTATGTGGAAAGCATAAAAGAAGATGTAAGATGGCTTGGATTTAATTGGGCCAACGAATTTTACGCTTCCGATTATTTTGATCAATTATACTTATTTGCTGAAAAATTGATTGAAAAGGGATTAGCCTATGTAGATGATAGCAGCAGCGAAGAAATTGCTGAGCAGAAAGGTACACCTACGCAACCTGGAAAAAGAAATGCTTTTGCAGATCGTACTATTGAAGAAAATCTTAAAATTTTCAGGGATATGCGTGCAGGAAAATATCCTGATGGCAGTAAGGTTTTGCGGGTGAAAGCCGACATGACAAGCCCCAATATGCTGATGCGGGATCCCATCATTTACCGCATTAAGCATGCACATCATCATCGTACCGGCGATGTATGGTGCATTTACCCGATGTACGATTTTGCACATGGGCAAAGTGATAGTATTGAAGGTATTACCCATAGTATTTGCACGCTGGAGTTTATACCCCATCGTGAACTATATAACTGGCTGATTGAAAAGCTGGAAATTTTTCCAAGTAAGCAATATGAGTTTGCCCGCTTAAATATGACTTATACAGTTATGAGCAAACGTAAACTGCTGCAATTGGTAAATGAAAAGCATGTTGAAAGTTGGGACGACCCTCGTATGCCAACCATTAGTGGAATGCGCAGGCGAGGTTATACTGCCAAAGCTATTAGGGATTTTTGTGATAGGATAGGGGTAGCAAAGCGGGAAAATATGATTGACCTGGGTTTGCTCGAATTTTTTGTAAGAGAAGATTTGAATAAAACGGCATTGCGCCGCATGGCTGTACTAGACCCGGTTAAGCTTATTATTACCAATTACGAAGAAGGGCAATTTGAATTACTACCAACAGAGAATAATCCAGAAATGCCCGAAGCAGGCGAAAGAATGCTGCATTTTGGTAACGAACTTTGGATAGAGCGAGAAGATTTCATGGAAGAATCTTCCCGAAAATGGTTCCGGCTTGCACCGGGTACAGTAGTACGTTTAAAAAGCGCCTATATAGTTAGGTGTACGAGTTATGAAAAAGGGGAAGACGGCAGACTCAGAAATGTGTTAGCTGAATATATACCTGAAAGTAAAAGTGGGAGCGATACAAGCGGGGTACATGCAAAAGGAACTATACATTGGCTTAGTGCTGCACATGCCGTTACTGCTGAGGTACGTTTATATGATCGTCTATTCAATGTAGAAGATCCTTCGAATGAAGAAGGTGATTTTAAATCGTATCTTAACCCGGATAGTTTACAGGTAATCAAAAAGGCATACATAGAGCCCGATCTGTTAGCTGCCAAACCCGGCACCCAATACCAGTTTTTACGCAAGGGATATTTTGTATTGGATAGCTTACTTTCATCTGATGACAGGCTTGTTTTTAACCGTACGGTAACCTTAAAAGATGCATGGGCTAAAGTGGTGAAGAAGGGCTGATTTTTTGTTTTTAATTTTCATTATTTTCATAATTACATTTTGTAATTCTGTCAATAAAAAAAGGAGACTGTGTCAAAAGAAAAATGAAGGCCTTGAGAATCAGTTACTCGAAATTTACTTCAATTACCTCCCCTAAAAACGAAGCTGCCTCATTTCTTTTAGACAGCTTCGTTTTTTTAGAGTGAATTAGTTTTAAAAAATACATTTTTTAAAACTAATTAATAACAACGTTTGCTTTAAACGTTTTTATGATTTTGCTTTTTGGAGCACCTGAATTTGGTTGAACATCAAATGATACCCTAATAACATATTCGCTAGGTATTTTAGGGCAATTTTCACCGTAATTACAACTTGTTTGGTATATGTATGAGTTGAGTCCTGGCACTGAAATACTTGGGTTTAAGAAATTTAATAGAACAATTCTGTCTGGTTCAATAAATTCTAAAGATTGGTAATCTAGACAACCGCCAGATGTACCTAAGCCTAGGACTTCATATTTTATATCTTGTATTTGAACTCCTTCTGGTGTGCCGTTTACAACAGCAGGATTAAAAATGGGATTAATTGAATTTGGGAGTAGATAAATTCTATCATCATTTGTGTATGTTTCGCATATTGATCCTGACCACGGATCTTCTTCCGAATAAAATTGAGAATTCCTATTAATATAAACAGTAGGTTTCGACCCTAGGTTGAATAAACCAATTAATTCTTTATAATGGGGAGTATTTCCATCAGCGGTTTCCACATTAACTTGACCTGGTATAACTAATTGAAAATTATTCATACCGCCACCAGATACAAGATTTCCATTAATTTCCAAATTCGTAGCAATCGTCAGACTTACAGCTTGTCCATAGCTTCCTGACAACCCCCCTAATATACCATTAAAATATCCTCTTACTACCCCACCTAATGCGTTATTTAATGGAGCAACGTAATTTGAATTATTTTGATTTGAATTAGCTTGAATATATGGAAAGCTACCTAAAAATGTGCCAACAGCATTAGTAAGCAAATTGTTAAAGAAACCACCAATTGATGGTGCAGGTTGCGCGCCTATGGTACCGTTTACTAAACTGTTAGCATCACCTTCAAGTTGGATTGATGAGACAGATGTGTAGGCTGCATTAAATTCAAGGTAATAATTAGGAAATGATGTGTTTGCCAACTCGGGATCATAAGCAATTTCATATTGAAAAACATACCAGCTTCCTTGATTACTTGTTATGGGTTGAACATGAATCGCTGAAAAATTTGCAATTGGATTTTCAAGGTCCACTAAATCCTGTGCTGAATAGTTTAAAAGTGAAAGTAGTGATCCTGATCCTATTTTTTGAGCCAAACTATGAGTAACATAGTTACTTGCTGTGGCTATTGGTTTTTGCCAAACATATAGGCGTAGTAATCCTCTATATCTATTGTATAGAGAGAAAAATAAAGGAGATTGGATTGTAGTTGGGTTTACTGAAGGAGAGAATGTATTCCATAACAAAACCCATCCATCTGTTTTTTTAAAATCACTTATTATTGATGGATCAATAGAGTTACTACCTGAATTCCAAGGCATAGGTATGTTCGATGACCCATCTGTTGGCATATATGTGGTTTGCTCCCAATCAAAAACATAGGCCGGAATCGCGGGTCTTCTTGATGCTTGAAAGTCATCTGGTTTAGAAGTAAATTCAACGTCTTTTTTACAGCTTGTAAAAAAGATAACTAACATAATAATTGTTAAGAGATTTTTTGATTTCATAATTTTTATTTTAGAATTTAAAATTAAAGTAATCCTAGAAAAATGTTTATTATGAAATCATTACTTGAATATTCATTAAGCATATTAAACATACAACTTATATATACAAAGGCGAAATTGTTTTAATAGTTTATTCAATAATTTACTTTTATTTCATATTATTTAAAGAAAGTGAATAAATGAAGAATGGCTTCCAAATTGGAAGCCATTCTTTACTTTGATAAAAAATTTAATTGAAGATATAACGAAGTCCCATTTGCATACTCCAAGTACTGGAAGTACCAATGATATTTTGAGTTGGTTGGGTAACCAGTTGACCGTTTAATTCTTGTAAACGGAAATTTGGAACGCCGGTAGTTGCATTCACACTGTTTACAATTAACGGATTGCTAAAAGTTACTGCTTTCCTTATACCCCAGTCATTACTTAACATATTAGCAAAGTTGAGTATATCAAGACTAAACTGTACTGTGTTTTTAGATTTCCCAATATCAGTAAAGACATCCTGCAGCAATTTAAAATCAAGTCTGTTGTACCAAGGTAACAAGGCACCATTTCTTTCGGCATACTGACCTTTTCTTTCGCGAAGGTATTTGGTATTTTCAACAAATTGTGAATATGCAGCCTGTTGCTGTGCAACTGTCCATTTAACGGTAGGATTGGATGAAGAAACAGGAATGTTTACAAAAGCTACTGTACTTGGGTCTGGCGCTACAAATAATAAATCTGTAGTATTGTTTCCATCATTATTCAAATCACCATTGTACACATAAGAATAATTACTTTGTGCAGAACCCTGATAGAACAATGAAACCGTAGTAGCAAAATGCTTAAAGTATTCTAAACGGTAGGAAAGGGTTCCAACAATTCGGTGTGGTACAGCAAAAGATGAAACTGCACTTTGTATCAAATTCTGTGTACCTGTTGTTGGGTTTGAATTCCACACGGAAGTAGCCTGTGAACCGGGGTTGGCTGTTACATCATCAGCATAGAAGAAGGTGTATGCAACGGATCCATACAGTCCTTTAGCAAAAGATTTACTCAACTGTGCTGTTGCAGTAAACTGCTGTCCTTTATTGGTATTTTCCAGAACGATAGCAGTTCCAATATTACTATTTATTCTACGATCGGCAGATCCCAAAAAGCGAGGCCTTGTGTCAATACCATTAGCAAGAGTTCCATTTGTTGGCTTTTCGTTTGCATTTCGCATTACCACTGCATTTATATCTTTTGAATATAAAGCTTCTAAAGTCAGTAAAAAGCCATTTCCCAGATTTTGGTCAACCGCAACGTTTGTCCGCCAAACTTGGGGAAATTTGAAATTTGGATCGGCTACTACAAAATTTGCGTTGTTTAAAATACTGGTTCCTGCGGTTGAAGGAAAACTATCGCGATAAGCTAAAGGATCTGGATTAAAACGATAATTGTTAAGCCTTGATGGGTCTGAAACAGTTCCTGCTGCCTGTAGCATAAAGCTGTTGGAAGGAATATTGGTAAGCCATACAAATGGTATGCGACCAGTAAATATGCCAGTACCACCACGAATAATCATACGCTTATCACCTTCAACGTCCCAACGGAAGCCAACCCTTGGTGATGCAAGAATCTTAGCTTTTGGCCAAATCCCTGTATTATATTTGGTTGGGTTACCATTCTTATCAGCGAAAGTAAGGGCTGCAAAGGCAGGGTTACTTATCGGGTCTTCAAGATAAATTGGTTGGTCAAATCTTACACCGTAGGTGAGTTTAAAACGATCAGTTACATTGAATTCATCTTGTACGTAAAAACCAAGTTGGCCAATTTTTAAATCAGCTGCGTAAACACTTGATTTTGATTTATCCAAAGCATATGTAAGAGAAAAAACAGCAGGTGCCCTGTTATTAATAAAGTCATCCAAGGAATTGAAAGCATAATAACTTGCTGATCCTGGCATGAACTTGTTACCAACTCTCTGGTATTCATAGGTTAAACCTGCAGTTAGCGTATGCTTTCCAGCATAGTAGGTAAAATTATCAGTTGCACTATATATGTCGTTTATTACATCATTATTATAGGTAAAAGGGTCTATACCAATAGACATATAGTTTTGGCCATTATTATTGAAAATATCCACTGTGGGAAACAAACCACCCTTGAAAGTACGGGTGTCTTGTATTTTGGTAGCTGTAAGCAATAATTGGTTTGAGAATTTTCCTCTGAAATTACTATTAAGTTCAAAAGAACCTGATTTAACTATTCTTTCAAAACCATAATTGCTGTTTGAAAAAGCAAATGAATTATTACTAAAGCGGTTGTTAGGCAAACGGGAAATAGATCCTGATGCTCCGGCTGGCCTAAATGTTGGATTATTAGGTACACTCGAGCCATTCAAATTTTGGTCGTCTTGTGAAACGAGTAAATCACTGTATTTAAGAATAACTTTATGATTTTTATTAATATTCCAATCAATACGTCCTAACAACTTTCTGTTTTTGACGGCAAAACTTGGTAAGTTAGTTGCACCACCGGCATCATACCCAAATTTAGTTTTTACAAAATCCTCTAATTTATTAAGTGAGTCGATGTGTGTGTTTGAAATATTGGTTCCCGCCGAACCTACACCGGTTGGTTGAAGTGTAACACCAGGAAAGGTGCTTTCTTCTGATTCAGCGCTAACAAAGAAGAATAGTTTATTTTTAATTATTGCTCCTCCAAGCGTTGCACCAAATATTTCACTTTTTGAAGTTTGAAGCGCAGGAAGTTTCACTGAACCTACTTTAGTGCCATTCATATCTTGATTTCGGAGATATCCATAAACTGATCCCTTGAACTTATTAGTACCACTTTTAGTAATTGCATTAATACCAGCTCCTGTAAATCCTGATTGACGAACATCATAGGGTGCAATATTCACTGATACTTCTTCAATAGCGTCCAAAGAAATTGGCTGATTACCTCCCCCTGGTAATGCGTCGGTGCTTAAACCAAAATTATTATTTAAGTTAGCCCCATCAATTTGTAGGTTGTTGTAACGACCATCACGCCCACCAAAACTATTGCCTTGAGCTTGAGGTGTTAAACGTGTAAAGTCTGTAATGCTTCTGCTAATACTGGGGAGTGTTGTTATTTGGCGGTTATTAATGTTTGTCGATGCTCCAGTTTTAACAGTTGCTCCTTTCCTCCTTGAGCTGCTCACCACAACATTCTCTAAAATACTTTCATTTTCTTTTAGGTCAGCAACCAAATTAAATGGCTCACCTAATTGCAGTATTATTCCCTCGTAAACAGCAGGGGAGAATCCTGTGTAAGAAATTTCAACTTTGTATGGACCACCAGTACGAAGACCAGATAATGTAAAACTGCCACCCTTGGTTGAAACTGCAGAATATTGGCTACCAGAAGGTAAATGCTCCGCTTTTAAGCTCGCTCCTTCTAAAAATTGACCTTTAGGGTCTTTTACAACTCCTGTTATTGTACTGGTCGTTACCTGTGCCTGCACCATAAACGGAACAAGCGAAAGAAGTAGAATTGACAAATAGAGTAGAATTTTTCCTTTCATTTTAATAAACATTTAGTTTCGTGTGCAAAGAAACACTAACAACACAACATTGACTTTGGTTTATGTTAACAAATTATTACCCCGAATTACAGGTTTTCCACATTTCTGCAACCATTTGGGGTACTGCGGTGTATTTTTGCCTAATCAAATGTTCTCATGTTAGACTCAATAGAAAGTGCCATTGCAGATATAAGGCAAGGAAAGTTGGTTATAGTGGTGGATGATGAAGACCGTGAAAATGAAGGAGATTTCATTATAGGAGCACGGCATGCCACACCCGAAGTAATAAATTTTATGACGAAATATGGTCGTGGATTGGTTTGTGTTGCATTAACTGAAGATCGTTGTCAGCAACTGGAACTTCACCCTATGGTTATTTCTAATACATCGATGCACGAAACGGCTTTTACGGTTTCGGTTGATTTATTATCATCGGATACTACAACCGGGATCTCCGCACAGGACCGGTCCAAAACCATTCTCGCGCTTATTAATCCTGCAACCCGACCTGCAGATTTAGGTAGGCCCGGGCATATTTTTCCGCTTAGAGCAAAAAATGGTGGTGTTTTGCGACGTACCGGTCATACCGAAGCCACGATTGACCTGGCAAGGCTTGCAGGGTTGGAACCTGCAGGGGTATTGGTGGAAATAATGAATGAAGATGGTACCATGGCCCGGCTGCCCCAATTGGTGGAAATTGCAAAACAATGGGATCTTAAACTTATTTCCATTAAAGACCTTATTGAATACCGACTTGAGCAGGATAGCCTGATTGAGGAAATTGTGCAAGTTGATATGCCAACTATTTACGGACATTTTAAGATGGCATCTTTTTTGGACAGAAGCAACGGAAATGAACATCTTGCCATTATGAAAGGTACCTGGAAAAAGGATGAACCCGTTCTAACGCGGGTGCATAGCAGTTGTTTTACGGGAGATATTCTGGGTAGTTTACGTTGCGATTGCGGCGATCAATTAGCCTGTGCGCTTCAAAGAGTGGAAGCAGAAGGGAAAGGTATTATACTTTATATGAACCAGGAAGGTAGGGGAATTGGTCTCACCAATAAACTAAGGGCCTACAAATTGCAGGAACAAGGTGCAGATACGCTTCAGGCTAATCTGATGCTGGGTTTACCGGCAGATGCAAGAGATTATGGTGTTGGCGCTCAAATTCTTAGGTATTTGAATGTAACAAAATTAAGGTTGATGACCAATAATCCAAAAAAGCGGGTAGGCTTAATGGGGTATGGCCTCGAAATTGTAGAAACGGTACCACTTGAAGTACCACACAACGCGCATAACCATCGTTATTTGCTAACAAAAAAGGAAAAAATGGGCCATGCACTAGCCGGATTGCCACAAATGAATGAATGATGTTACTTTCGGGCAATGAAATCAGGTATTACCTTTCGATGCTATGCTATTTTTCTGCTTATTTTTTTATTTGAAGGAGCATTTTCGCAGGGTGTGGCTGTAAATGGTTCAGGAGCAATGGCCAATCCTTCGGCTATCCTGGATATAGGAAGCACTCAAAAGGGATTGCTAATTCCCCGCTTGACAACTACTGATCGGGATAACATAGCAACCCCCGCCAAAGCATTGCTCATTTTTAATACAACCAATACAAGGTTTGAAGTAAATACCGGAACACCTGAACTACCTGTATGGGAAGGCATTGTAACCCTTGAATCATCTGCCGTTCAAAGTGGTTTTTGGAAAGTGGGTGGTAATGTGGGTGCGCAGGATATTAATCTTTCAGGCACCCAAAACAATAAAAGTTATGGGCTAATCACTAACAACGTACTACGGCTTTATGTAGATTCAGTAAACGGGCGCATTGGTATAAATACCGCACAGCCAAAGGCAAGTTTACATATTGCAGGCACCGACGCGTTAGTATTACCATCCGGCACAACAGCGCAAAGACCACTTGCGCCGGTAGTAGGTATGATTCGATTTAATAATGAAACCGGTAAACTGGAAGGTTATACTACAGACGGGTGGAAGCCGCTCCAATAATGTATGGTGAAACATTTTATTTTATGGGTTATAGCTGCTTCCTGCTTTCAGGATTTGTACGCACAGGTACAAGGTTGTATGGACCCGCAGGCTACCAATTTTAATGTAAATGCCACCGTTAATAATGGTAGTTGTGTTTATGCAAATCAGAATTATACTCCCCAATTCATATCCAATCTGCCAACGTCTTTAGATGAATGGAGTGGTATGGTGTATTGGCACGGCATGTTTTGGGGACATAATGATAGCGGCCCGGGCGTTAGAACCTATTTGTATGCGGTAGATACAGCATCAGGGGAAATTCAGAAAGTAATAAATTTTACGGGGATTACCAATGTGGATTGGGAAGATATGGCGCAAGATAGCTTGCATTTTTACATAGGGGATTTTGGTAATAATGCAAATGGAAACCGAAAAAATCTAAAAATTTATAAAGTTCCTAAAAGTTATGTAAAAACTGCAGGCGATACTGTTTTAATTGGAGCCGATTCAATTTCCGTAATCAATTTTGCATATTCCGATCAAACTAATTTTACAGCCACAGGAGCTAATAAAACAAGGTATGATTGTGAAGCCATGTTTTTCCACCGGGATAGCCTTCACCTTTTTACAAAAAACTGGGTTGGAAACCATTCGGTTCATTATACCCTCCCTGCTACACCAGGCACTTGGCTAGCATCGAGACAAGATAGTTTAAATACTGGAGAATACGTTATTACAGGCGCTGATATAGGTGCAGAGGATCAATTTATGTTGACAACTTACAACCGCAATCCAGCTGCTTTGGGAGCATCAAGAATATATCTCATTTATGGGTTTGATTCTGGCAAGCATTATTTTAATAATGGAAATATGAGGGTTATACAATTACCTGGCGCCTTACAAATTGCGCAATTGGAAGCTGTTTGTTACATAAATGGAATCCGTGGGGCCTTTGGTAGCGAAAAATTCAATCCAAATGGTTTTGTAAATGTTTCTCAAAACCTTCGCCGTTTTACCACCAACCAATGGGTAACAGACCATTACATGCATAATGTATTGCCGGTTCCGGATCCGGGCAGCATGCGTTATAATTCAGAAACGGATAGCTTTGAATATTTTGATGGAAAGGACTGGCAGGTAATTGGTCAGCAATAACTTGTTTAATATTTTCGAATGTGATTATATTTTTATTAACCTGATTTCAAAAGAATTACTTTTATACCCTTCAATTTTTTTTTGAAAATGAGTACGTTAAGAACAGTAATTACAGGCTCGGGATGTTATGTTCCCACACATATTAAGACGAATCGTGATTTCACGATGCATGATTTTTATGATGAGCATTACCAAAGAATAACCACCCCGCCCGATATGGTGGTTGAAAAATTCAGGCAAATTACCGGCATTGCTGAACGCAGGTATGCTGATCCGGAATTAAATTCATCCGACATTGCATTTGAAGCCGCAAAACTTGCCATTGAAGAAAGTGGCATTGACCCTGAAACGCTCGACCAAATAATTGTGGCACATAATTTTGGTAATGTCATTAAGCATACCATACAAATTGATGTGTTGCCCGCCCTTGCCAGCAGGATTAAACACGCCCTGGGTATTCGCAATCCCAATTGTATAGCCTACGATCTTTTGTTTGGTTGTCCGGGTTGGTTGCAGGGTGTCATTCATGCCGATGCATTTTTTAAGGCTGGTATTGCAAAAAAGGCTTTGGTAGTGGGTACCGAAACATTAAGTCGTGTGCTTGACATGTACGACAGGGACAGTATGATTTTTAGTGATGGTGCCGGCGCAACTGTATTGGAATGGAAGGAAATGGAAGAAAATGACGGCGGCTTATTAAGTACAAGGGTACAATCACATTGTAATGAAGAAGCTTTTTATTTGTACATGGGAAAATCAAATTTCCCGGGAAGCGATCCGCGGGTGCGCTATATCAAAATGAAGGGGCGTAAAGTGTATGAGTATGCTATGATACATGTGCCGGTTGCAATGAAGGATTGTCTTGATCATGCCGGGGTTAGTATTCACGATGTAAAAAAGATTTTTATTCACCAGGCGAACGAAAAAATGGATGAAGGCATTGTAAAAAGGCTTTATAACCTGTACGATATTAAGCAGGTGCCCGAAGGCATTATGCCTATGAGCATTCACGAATTAGGTAATAGTTCGGTAGCTACCATACCTACATTGTTTGATAATGTAAAGAAAGGGCAAATTGAAAACCATAGTCTTTCCAAAGGCGATGTTGTTCTTTTTGCATCGGTAGGTGCCGGTATGAATATTAATGCTGCCTGTTACCGGATGTAAGCGTTATCAGGGTTTACTAATAAGGGTAGTTCCATTATTTTTTACCTGTAATGTATGTTGCATACCTACGCGTAGGGCTACATTTTCATGGGTATGACTTACCGGAAAATCAAATGCTACGGGGAAATCATATTTGCTAATCCTGTTATGTATGATTTCGTAAATGTTTTGCCCTATAGGGATGCTGGTATCCTTCGTATCTGTAAATCCACCTAAAATCAGACCGCTCAGTTGATGTAGTTTTTCTGCACGGTCAAGTTGTAAAAGCATACGGTCAATATTATAAAGGTATTCACCTATATCTTCCAGAAAAAGAATGGCGCCTTTGGTATCAGGCATAGAAATTGTTCCGGTAAGGTGAGCCATAAGACTTAGATTGCCTCCTAATAACGGACCTGTTGCTTTACCTGTTTTATTAAATGAATGAAAGGGGGCTTCATATTTCAAGGCTTCTCCCGACAAGGCACTTTTTAAACTTAAGGTAAAATTATCTTCGCCGCCAGCATCAGCAAAGGCGCCGGCCATAGGTGCATGTAACGATGCGGTTTTTAAGCGCTGAAAAAGGTGGCAATGTAAAACAGTTACATCGCTATAGCCAATAATCCATTTGGGTTGTTGCTTAAATTTCTTCCAATTTATATTATCAATAATCCGGGATGTACCATAGCCACCCCGGGCACAAAGAATGGCATGCACATCGCTGTCATTCAGCATATCATGCAAGTCAGCCAGACGCTCAGCATCGGTGCCAGAAAAATAATGAAACTGATGTCCCACCGTTTTGCCTACCTTAACTTTATATCCCCAGGATTCAAGTACCGAAATACAAGTATGGGTTCGGTCGGCAGACATATAACCTGCCGGGCATATTAAACCAACGGTGTCGCCTTGGCGCAGATAGGGTGGCACTATTATTGACATGACAAGGTTGTTGTTAAGGAATTTGAATAATGCTGTCGGCAGGAGGTGGAGGAATAGAATCTAAATAAGGCTGAAGTGGAATAGCAGGGTGGGGGTCGGTAATTTCGGTAAGGTTACTTTCACCACTTCCTGCAAAAAGTGTATAATGCATACCCAACTTAATAGCAAGGTTCGGGCTTTGATGCCCCCCAGGAAACCCAAAGCTTACCGGGAAACCGCAATCTTTTACTTTTTCAAGAATAATCTCTTCCATGCTCATGGTAAAATACCCGTCGCCTTCTGTTTTGGTACCTGTAAAACCACCAATAATTAAGCCAGCTAAATTATTAAACTTATCACTTCGTTTTAAGTTCATGAGCATTCTGTCAACTGTATATTTATACTCACTTACATCTTCAATAAAAAGAATTTTGTTGGTAGTATCCAATTCGCTTGGACTAGCCTGCATAGCGTAAATCATACTTAGGTTTCCACCTACCAACATTCCGGTGGCTTTGCCTTCCCTGTTTAATGGATGTGCTTTCCAGCGATAATCCACCTGTTTGCCCATGAGTGCATTGCGAAGCGAAATTTCAGATTCATCTTCGACTGCATTAAAACCTCCCGCCATGCGTGCATGAATAGTTGGGATGGAAAAGTTTCTGTTTATATGGCAATGAAGTGCTGTTATATCACTATATCCAACCAACCATTTTGGGTGCTTTTTAAAATAATCCCAATTGATTAAATCCATCATCCGGATTACGCCATAACCGCCTCTTCCAAAAATGATGGCCTTAATCATCGGGTCATCAATCATGCGCTGAAAGTCAGCAGCACGTTCTAAATCGGTACCTGCAAAGCGTTGCCAGTGTTTGCCAACCGTACTGCCCACCCTTGATTTAAAGCCCCATTTAGCCAGCATTACTTCGGTGTATCTTGCATCTTTAGGTTCAATACTTCCAGCAGGACAGGTAATGCCCAACATATCGCCGGGTTTTAAATAGGGAGGATTAAGCCCCAGTTTCATTGCAGGATCGGTACCTGCGAGCAAATCCTGCCCACCCAGTAAACCTGCACCTAGTGGCGCCAAATATTGTAAAAAATTCCTCCGCCGCATGGTACAAATGTACTGGTTTCGTAATTCTAACTTCGTCCTTCGTATTTCATATTTCACACAACGTAATGCATTGCGTCGCTACTTCGTACTTCTATCTTCGTCCTTCGTACCTTACTCGACTTCCACTCTCACTCCTTTACTATGGCTGCTGAATTCAGGTGCATACATACACTGCAGGGTAGTAATGCCATTGCTGAAATTACCAGCATGTGTGGTACGTAATTCGTATTCAAAAACCCATGTACCACGTGGCAGGTATCCCATAAAGAAATTACTGCTTGCATCTTTAGTAGTTTCGTAATAACCCAATCCGCCCTGGTATTTGTAGCTGCTTAATACATTCACCGGTTCAAAACAACTGGCACGCATATCTTTTAAATGAACATACTCCATGTTGCGGTCATTTTTAATTTCTACACGCACTTTAATCCGGTCGCCAACTTTTATGGCTTGCCCTTCTTTTAATTTCTCGAGTACAGGGCCGCGCTCGGAGTTACGTTGAATATACAATTCCTTTTTAATGGCAACACCGGTTTCGGCAGATGTTATCCTGTCAAGGTCTTCAAAGTACTGCCAATAAATTGCGCCCCATGATGTACTGCTTTTAACCGTATTATTATTAGGGGTTGCAGGTTGCATTTGTACTTTTATATTTCCCATGGCAGGTGTAATTTTTTCCTTACTGATTACCTGCTTAAAATAACCTGTACCTGCTTCAGCTTTTACATCTGCACTGCTTATTTTATAATTACCCAAATCAATATTTACAATACGTTCTTCGCTTAACCAATCTGTGCCTTGCAGCAACAATGCATAGCAAGCTTCAGCAGTAGCTTTGGTGGTTTTCCAGTTGGTCGTTTGCTTTTGTTTGAGCAGCCATGTTTTCAGGTCGTCAATGCGCTGTACGTTGTTTTCTATTTCACTATAAGCTTCTATTAAAAGTGCATGGCTTTCAATAGGCGCCTGCCACCAATAATAACCGGGGTTATTAAATTCTTTCCAGTACATGCCAAACTCTTCGCTGATGATACTGTTTTCTGTTAGTGAATTCAATATTTCTTTTGGCGTGTTATTGTCATTGCGTTGACGGTGGAGCGCCAATGCAATCATTCCTTGTTCATATTTGCTGAGCTTAGGCCAAAATTTGGTTGCCTGTTCTGTAAAAAATTCAAAAGCCTTTTCTGATTTTCCCGGAATGTTTTGTTCGGGGAAAAAGCTACGCATATACAGGTATTGAATGGCAAATGAAGAAAGATGCATTTGCTTCATATCAGGTTTCGATTTCATAAGCTCATTATACTCATCCATAATTCTTGCATCTGCATATGGCAAAGCTTTATTGATGATGGCTAACAAGGCAGGACCTTGTTCATCGGGCCATGCATGAAGCTTGAGTAAATGCCCGATACCGGTAAGTATGTATTGGGTCATGTACCTGTCGTCGCGACCGCCTTTGAACCATACAAACCCACCATTCGGACTTTGTAATTCCATTAGTTTATTGAGTGCATTTGCCGATTCTTTGTTCATGCGAACCATATCAAACAACAAACCAATATTCCGCTTTTGTTCTGCTTCATTTTTTGCATCAAGCACCCATGGTGTTTCTTCGAGTAAAGCTGATTTTAATTCCTGATTTTTTTGCAGGTTACTTAACAAAGCATCCGGGGAAACATTTTTCCAGGATTCAAATACGGCTTTAATTTTTGGTGAGCTATTGGCAATACTTCCTGCCAGTGCATTGGCATAAAAACGGTTCCATGTTTGCTCCGCACAATCATAAGGATATTCCATCATGTATGGTAATGCCTGAATAGCATACCATGCAGGGTTCGTTGTGTATTCAACAGTCATTGAATGGTTGTCAAGGCTTTCTGTTTTTTCAGCTCCGCCGGTAATATCCATAAACCTTTTCCATGTAAAAGTTTTTTCATTGGTGCCACGCAGGTTGAGCGGAAAACTTTCGGTTACCAGCATGCGGTTGGTTAATACCGGCAAAGCCATTTCTTCACCATCGCTTACATCACCTGCTTTTGCAATAACACGATACATTAATGCATCATTATACAGGTAAGGTATTTCCATCGGGAATTTTACCGCTACACTTTGCCCTGCCGCCACGGTGAAATATTGGTTCGGAAAAACATTTTTGAACCAACCATCTACCGGCTGCATGGTATTGGCATTAATCAGTTGCAATTGTGCCTGACCGGTTAATTCCTTATCGGTAAGGTTGCTCACTTTTACACTCAGTTCCATATTGTCGCCTTGCCTGAAAAAGCGCGGTGCATTGGGCATTACCATCAATTGCTTTTGCGTAACCACATTGCGGGTAGCATAGGCAAAACGCGCAACAGTGGTATGTCCCAATAATTGCAGCTTCCATTGGGTAAGCGCTTCGGGCATGGTAAAACTAAAACTGATATTGCCTTCTGCATCGGTTTTTAAATCGGGGAAGAAGAGTGCTGTTTCATTGAAGTTTTTGCGGATTTGTACCTGTGGATCATCGACGCCTTTATTATTTTCAGCAGCCTTTTCTTCTTCCTTCACTTCTTCGTCTGCAACAATTTTAGGTGGTGTAAATTTTGTACTTTCTATCTTACCCTGCATAGGGGCAGCGGCCATTGCCATATCCTCCCTTTTAGCATAGCCCGATACAACTACTTCATTCATTAACACTCCATTTTCCGAAGGACTAGTCAATAACATTCTTGACCTATTACGGTATCCATAACCCATTGAAATGATGTAATCATAATTCTTTACGAAATAATCGTACTTCTCCTGCCACCACCACTTTCTACCTTCATCCATGGTAAAGTTTGCGCGGCCATTCCAGCTTTCGTTAAAATAATTATTCCTCCATGGGTTTACTGCTTCCCATTGGTGTGGCTCAAACTGATCGAGTGAAGCATCGTACATGCCTGCCAGTAATTCTGCAGCCGCCTGTTCACCTTTTGCACCACTAATTTTTACTTTCCAGGTTTCGTTGTCGCCGGGCTTCAATTTATCCCGAAAGGTTTCAAAACTTATATTCAATTCCTTATTACTCCATGGCACATTCACCATCCAGTTTTGAGTGAATACCCGGTTATTGAAAACCATTACCCTGTTTACGGCATAACCGCCACGGTCTTCTTCTGTTGCGTCAAACCGGTACCGTTGCATGCCCTTTTTGCCGTTTATAAATTCAAATTTACTGTCGTTTTCTCCCCATCCTTCGTTGTTATTAATCTTATATTTTTTCTTAAGTGTTTGCTGAATAATATAGGCAGATGGAAGAGTAGTACCCTGCCAGTAAATGGCCTGTTGACCGGGTTCTACGGTGGATTGTTGGGTATAATCCTGCCAATAAGCATCCGCAGGTAATTCACCTTTATTACTGTTGAAAATGGCAATATATTCAACTGCCATTACTTCTTGCCCGTCCTTATCGGTGGATGTTGCTTCCAAACGATAATAGCCAGGGGAAAGTGTATTGGGTTTAAGTGTAAACAGGGTAGTGTCACCGGTATTTATTTTTGCTGCAAGCACAGTTTTGGCGGTTTCCCAATTCCTGAAATTGTCTTCATTTTTAAATGGATCATTCGGGAAAAGCTTTTCAAATTCGTTACGCGTCATTACGGATGTATCGGGCGCTTCCCAATAACGATCCCGTATCAGTTTACCGGGGCTTTGCAGTGCAACCACATTGATATTTACAGGAACACTTTCTGGAGTGCCATTAAGGTTAGTCGTGCTGATATTTATCCTGATGGTACTATCTGCCGGTTGTAATAATCCGGCACCTGTATTCATATTTAACACCAGCGATTTATATCCAATGCTGATGGTGGTTTCTTCTGATCGTGTTTCGCCGTTTATATCGGTTACCACTGCTTCAATGGTATAGGTAAAACTTGGATCCAGTTTTTTATCAATACTCAAATCGGGCAGCGCCGTAAAGCTTACATCAAACGTTCCATCAGGTTTTGTGGTGGTAGTGCCGTTGGCAATTTCCATATCATCACCCTGTGGTATAGGCCAATAACCGCCACGCTTATATCCAAACCGCCATGGATACATAAAACGTGTGGTACGATGTACGCGATACACCACTTGCGCGCCATCAATCAGATTGCCGGCATAACCTTTTGCGGTACCTATTACTTTTACTTCCTGGTTTAATTTAAATAATCCTTTTACCGGCTCGTATCCAACATAAAATTGCGGCCTTTTATATTCTTCCACTTTTACCATTTGCTGCCAGCTTTGGGTACCCTGCTTAATTTCCAATTGAAATTCGCCGGTTAAGCCTGAAGTTGGTAAAGCAAAAGTTCCTGATACACTTGCATACGCATTGGGCGACAATGTTTGCTTTGCCACTTCCTCGTAATTGGCATTACGAAGTATTATTTCAATTGACGTGGGTTTGTATAATTTAGGTTTTCCTGTTGAAGCATCGGTGGTTAGCCCAATGGCTTTGAAATAAAGTGTTTGACCCGGCCGGTAAATGCTGCGGTCGGTAAAGAAATAATAACGGGCTCTTTCAGCTTCAAATGCGGATGCGGATTTTTCTGGTTGGGGATTGCCATTGTAAACCCTTTGTATGGCATCATCCAAAAAAAGATAATCGTTCTTGGTGGTTATTTCCAGTTTAGTTTCTCCATTGTACCTGTCTTGTCCAATTTTAGGGCTAAGTTTTAAATATCCATTTTTATCTGTACTCACCAATTCGCCTTTGTCCATAATGTAGCGGCGCTTATTGTAATCATACCGGCTGTACCATACCTGTACTTTAGCTGCGTCAAGGGGTTGCCCGTTATCGCGGTGCAACACAAAATAATCCGTATTACTATTTACATAGCTTATGTTGCTTACGTATAAGCCTGCTGCTGCCAATTCGTTTTTACCCAAAGAAAAATTTGCATATCCCGATGCAAGAAGCATATACTTTCCAAAAGGTAGGCCATCCACTTTTATTTCTGCACTATGTAGCCGGTAGTCTTTTTGTTCAGGTACTTTTTGCTCCCATTCGCGAATGGCAGGCAGGCCTGTTACCCGGCTCCACCAGGCGTTTTCGGTTTCATAATATTTTTCATCATCATTTAATGCTACAGGTAGTTTCACCAATCGCAGGTAAATCTTTGATAGGGATTTAAATGAAAGCTTTGCCCGAAAAGGTTTGTTTATAATATTTACTTTTTCTACCGCTATTTCAATACCGGGTTTTTTAATCGCATCCATCAATTGCTTTGCTGCAATACCTCCTTCACTTTTGGGAAAATCTTTGTACACTTTTTCGGCATAGCTAAGTGCAATACTATAAGCCATTCTGTCTTCTTCAGTACCCGTTAGTGGATTATAAAGTGCAGCTTTTTCTTGCCACCACAATGCTAACTGATAGCCAGCCTGCATGGCCTGTTCATTTTTGCCATACTGAGTATAAATATGCTCGAGGGCTTCTTTGTACAATTGTTTCTTTTCAGGTATTACACTTTTGTCATAAGCAAATTCTACCCTTGCTACTTCTAAGTCAATTAATGCATCAGGCTTTTCATCCTGTAAGTGAAACCTTACAAGGTCCTGGTAAAGTGTAATGGCTTTATAGGTATGACTGAGTGAATCTTTGGTTTCAAATTTATAACGAATAAAAATTTTGGAAACGGCAAGAGATGCAAAGTCTCTCAGCTCGAATGCATAGACAGGTTTGGTAATTTCAGCCTCCTCATTTTTCCAGTAATCCAGTGCCTTATGTGCCAGCAAATCGTAAAGGGTAGGGCGCAGGTGGCGCATGTTTCCTTTGGTGATTATGGGATCGTATTTATCAAGTTTTGTTTTTTGTAAAAGCGTTGGGTTGTTTAAAGACTTTTCATAATAAGAACTTATCCTTTTGGAAAAATCTGTGATAGACCATGTTTCCGGATTAGCAGGATCTGTATCGTTCGTAGCGGAACGATCATAGATTTTCCAACGTTGATTATCGAAGTAGGATTTGTATAAATCTGCCGTAAGACTGTATAAAATTTGTTTTACCGGTTCAGGTGCATTTTTAATTTCACTTTCAAAAGCCTGGATATTTTTCATCCGGCTGTCTTCTTCCACCTGTTCTATTGCCTGACTTTTATATACAATTGCTTTTACTTGCTGGGCTTCATTTTTATCCTTCTTAGCCTGTGCATAGATTTTCTCCACTTCTTCCGCAGCAGTTTTAGGTTTTCCCTGGTTAAAGGCGGTTTCTACCTTTTTCCAGGCGGCGTCGTAATTGAAAGTTGGTTGGGCCATAGCAATAAAGGAAAAAAAGGTGAGAGTAGGTATCCAAATTAAGTATTTGATGCAGGCTTTCATAGCTTTTTAAATGTGTTAGGTGTAAGTTATGCAATTCTTTGTATGGGAGTGGATGCAAAGAGATTAAGAATTGCATAAAAAAAGCTGGAATCACTCCAGCTTTTTTACAAGGTAAAGGTATGCAGATTATAGCTTTATAACTTTTTCAGTAATTGTGTTTCCATTTTCATATTGAATACTGATAAAATAGGCACCCCTCGGCCAATTAGCAGTAGCAATGTTTATTTTTCCCGACTGTAGGCCAAAAGATTGCCAAAGGACTCTTCCTTCAGCGTCCATAACAACTGCTTTTTTAACAGGCTGACTACTATTTACTTCAATAAGGTTGCTAAAAGGATTGGGTAAAATGGTCAATAATGGTACGGCATTGTACTGAACCTTTCTAACAGGTGAATATTTAAATCTACCATCGGTATCAATTTGTTTCAGTCTGTAAAAATATTGGTTTGCTGCACCAGGATAGTCTGTAAAATGATAGCGCTGAATTGTGTTACTATTTCCGATTCCGTTTACACTTCCAACTTTTTGGTAAGATATTCCATCAAGGCTTCTTTCAATCTCAAAAACCTTATTATTGCGTTCTGTTGATGTACTCCAATTAAGCAGCACCCTATTTTTCTCAGGCTTCGCGCTAAATTCCAATAATTGAACTGGTAGAACAATTGACAGTGTCAGATCCGGAATACCTGGCGGTTCCTCCACATTACCCACCATATCCGTTGCAATGGAATAAAAACTGAATGTGCCGGTGGCTTTCAGTACAATAGTGTCCAATAAGGCATCTGTAAAAAATTCTTCCTTCCATGGGCCACCATTTTCCGACATAAAAATTTTGTAATGTCGTATGCTCGAATAAGCATCGCTACCGCTCCATTTAATCACATAGGTAGAATCATTTAATTTTTCAAAGTCTGGCCTCACTTTACTCTGCGGCTTTTCTTTGTCAATTCCATTTATCCATTCCCCGGTTTCAATAGGGGCATTAGCATCAAATATGATGCTTGCCGCATTGGGAATCAGTGTGCCGGATGGCAGGTCAGGTTTTGGATCAATCAGAAAGCTTACATAACCAAGTCCTTCGGTTCCATTGGTATTGGGTGGCAAAAAGCCATCGTCGATCACAGTAGTTTGCGCCATGGTTAACGGGCTGAATGATGTAAAGTTGAAAACGAGTTTCTTTTGCTTTTGTAAATGCCCTTTTACCCTTACAATGATATTTTTCGCTGGTCTCAGGTCAATATCACGGTAAAACAGGGTATCGGCAATGTCCATGGAAACTGCCGTATCGCCAAAACCAAATCCGGTAAAACGGAACGTTGAAGTATTGAGGTTCATGGTATCCAACACATCTTCAATTATCACTGTTGTAGCGGGCGCTGTGGCAGCAGGAAGGTTTTCAAATTGAATCAGGTATGGATAGCCGGTGCCGAGGGTGGTGAATTGATGGGTGCCATATCCTGAAGGCCCGGTTTTGTCGTTGGGGTCCCAGGCAAACCGCATGCCTATGGGTTTGGGATCTTTTGGGTCAAAGCAACTTCCGCAACTGCCCGCTGCTGAAGAAAAACTATTAAAAGCCTTTTTGCCCTCAGAAATTCCATGTTTTATAGCACCAAGCAGGGACAATATTTTCGAAGGGTCGGGGGTTGGGGCACATCCCCCTGCTGCACTAGCTACATTTAAAACCAGGTCTTTTAGTTTTTCCTTTTTGCTTTTTCGCTGTTTAATATCTTCATACAGATTGCATCCTGCTTCTGCAATGCCTATTGCACAACCTGCAACAGGATGGAAACTTGCCAGGTCAAGAAGGCATTGAATGCAGGGGGGTGGATCGCAAAGACTATTCAGAATTGGATCAACATCATTTCCCTGAAGGCTATTCTGGTACAGGAAATTGCCGTTTGCACCATTATAGTACGGTTGGTTGGTGGCTAATTGTATGATGAAATCATCCGGGGATGGATTTCTGATTTCAAAATTTACAACTGCCGTTTTCCCCGGCTCTATATATGGTATCAACAGGTACGCCATATTTTGACCTTCCCCGGTTATGGTGTCTTTAGCTATAAAAAAGCCGTTGGGATGTTCATTTTTTAAAACCGGATGCAGGTAAGCCGTATCTAGGTCACTCGTAATGGTTGCATTTACAGTTGTAGGTACTCCAATTAAAACGGGCACCCCAAAAGCGGTTTGATTACTGCTGTTGCCTACCATAACAGAAAATTTAGTCCACTGATTTACCAGCATTTCTGCGGGACCGGCAATGTTTGCCCAAATATTAAAAGTATTTGGTACTACGATTGTTAAAGCCTTTTCAAGTGAATAGGTGATTCCTGAGAAAGTAACCAACACATCATAATTTCCCGGAGCAATGTTTTTGTTATTAAAAAATATTTGAAGACTTTCACTGCTTTCCCAAATGGTGGTATCGGCAGTAAAAACAACTCCACCATTTAGCTGAATAGAGACTTTGGCATCCATTGGAAATCCAAAGCCACTTATTTTACCTGCATAAACACCCGTTGACGGACCATATGCAGGAGATATACCCTGAAGTCCGGCAATCGTAATTTCGGCAGAATCCTTTTGGATACCGCAGGTATTGGTAGCTGTAAGAACTACTTTGTATGTACCTGTTGCAGCATAAGAATGATGCGGGTTAACGGTTGCAGTACTATTTCCATTGCCAAAATTCCATTGAAAACTAACCGCATTCTCAGATAAATTGGTAAAAGTTACATCTCCTCCATCTTGATAGTGTTCAAATTTTGGTAAAGGCCCGTAGGTATCGCAAATAGTTATTTTCTGTTGTTGAATGATGCCCCAGTTTCCGCCTGTATTTTTTACCCTTACCCACAAAACATGTTCACCAGCGCTGAAATTTGGTATAATAATTTCCTGTAAAATAGATAGGCTATCTGCTGGCGTATTTATGTTTAAAGGAGTTGCATTTCCAAAGCCCGGGTCGGTGTCCCAAAAGTATTCGGCCTGCACAATGGGGGTTGCTGCACCGCTAATATTTACCAAATAGACGTGTGGAAATCCCCATGCGTTTTGGGTGCCAACTCTCACATACAAGACATGTAATCCGGGATTAAGGCTATCTGGTACCAAGATGTTGCTTACAAAAGAAATACTGTCGCCACCTGAAAATGAAATGGGGGAGGCGGAACCATAGCCGGGGTCCGTATTAAAATAGTATTCTGCTTTTACAATTGATTTTGTTGCATCGCTGATATTTAGCAGGTATGCTTGCGGGATTCCCCATGCGGTTTGACTACCAACCCTTACATACAATACATGTATGCCGGGGTGAAGGCTATCCGGTATTTGAATATTTGAAAGGATGGAAACACTGTCCCCACCGGTAAAGGAAATTGATGTACCGTTACCAAATCCCGGATCTGCATTAAAAAAATATTCGGCACGCGTAACGTGCTATGTATAGGAAATTCCTGAAAACAGGAGCAAAGAAAAAAATATGGCAAGGTTCTTTTTCATAAAGGCCATCTTTTAATATGAATTATTGAGCCTTGGTTGCTTGTATTTTTAGCTGAATGGTGCCTCCCGGAGGTACGGTAGTGTTACTTGCCTCTATATTGTAAATTCTTGGTAAAGGAGGCTCAAATCCTGCATTCACCGGCGCAGGTCCCCCCCAAATTCCTGCATCCTTTCCATCCGTACCCCAATTTTTTGCAGGAGAACCGGTATTCAGGCTCAGGTCATGGGAAAAACTGAAAAGAGGGCCGCCTGCCGGGTAATTTACAAAATCAGGATTGGCCCTGATATTCCTTTTTATTAAAGGATCGCCGGGAATATCATTTGTACTGAGATAATAAATATTGTTTGCATAATCCAATTCATCAGTATGGCCGCTAACATAGGGATTTGCTCTGAAAAAAATGTTATTTACAACTGAAACACCAGCGCCAATAGGGATATAATGTATGGCTCTCAGGATGGCATACGTATTCAGGCTTGAACTAAGGAATGCGTTATTTTGAATGAGTGTATTTGTTCCACTTGCCAGGTATAAAAGTCCTGCGGTATTATTTTCACCACTAAATATACAATTACGGACGATATTGTTTTGGGCACCATCTAAAAACAATCTCAAGCTAGCGTAGAAAATGCAATTCTCAATAATGATATTACTTCCTTTCAGGTTAATATTATCTCCACCTGCTGTAAACCTGCATTCTGATATCAGGAGATTATTAACTACTGCTTCGCCAAACGTCATCATTAAACTCGCAAAATGAATGCCCATAATGGCAGAACCGGATGCTCCTGTATTCAGGTTGAGCCTGATAGACCATGTAGTAGGAGATTTGCTGACTGTTTTTGGATTAAGCCCTGCTCCAATAATTATTAATCTTTTATTCAGCAGAATTTCTTCATGCACATTGCCCGGATAAATGATGATGGTGTCGCCGGTAGTAGCAGCCGCTATGGCATTAGCCACTTGGCTGTATTGTGCCGGATAAGTTCCATTGGGACTTACGGTATGGATTCCACATCTTCCATCAACGAAATAAAACATGCTAACAAAAGCCATTATTAAACATTTCATAAACACCACTTTTTAAAGAGTTATTACCGTAATTCTTTTTTCTAACATTAATTGTTGAAATCGCTAAAGACAAATTTGCGAAGAAAAGAATTAGGTTCCTATCGCCAATATTGGGGATAACGCCAATATTGTTAGTGTAACGAAAGCTTTTAAATGACACAAAAGCAATGATCAAAAACAGATTTATATATACATGCCTAAAAGAAAAAAAGGATTAATAAATTGAAATTTAATTCAATTTATTAATCCTTTTTTTTCTGCTAAAAAACCTTTTTAAAAGACCCTTTGAAATAAATGGTCCTGTAAAAAAAATATAATATTATTTAACAGCTTCTGCCATTTTTATGCCAATGTCTGCAGGGCTTTCTGCTACAAAAATTCCGCATTCTGCCATAATTTTCATTTTAGCAGCCGCGGTATCATCAGCACCGCCAACAATCGCTCCAGCATGACCCATACGGCGTCCGGGAGGTGCAGTTTGGCCTGCAATAAAACCAACCACTGGTTTGGTTCCATTGTCTTTTATCCATCGTGCAGCTTCTGCTTCCATACCACCGCCAATTTCACCAATCATTACAATGCCATGCGTATCCGGATCATTCATCAACAGTTCAACCGCTTCTTTGGTAGTGGTACCAATAATGGGGTCACCACCTATACCTATTGCTGTTGTAATTCCAAGGCCTGCTTTTGCAACCTGATCAGCCGCTTCGTAGGTAAGGGTTCCGCTTTTACTTACAATACCAATATGGCCTTTTTTAAATATGAAACCGGGCATAATACCCACTTTGCATTCACCAGCGGTAATTACGCCGGGGCAATTGGGGCCAATCAGTCGGGTTTGTTTGCCGGCCATATAGTTTTTTACTTTTACCATATCCTGAACCGGGATGCCTTCGGTAATGCACACTACCAGGCCAATACCACCATCGGTAGCTTCCATAATAGCATCAGCAGCAAATGCAGGTGGTACAAAAATGATGCTAACATTGGCACCTGTAGCCTTTACGGCATCGCTTACAGTGTTAAAAACCGGGCGATCCAAATGGGTGGTTCCACCTTTTCCGGGGGTAACACCACCAACTACCTGTGTTCCATATTCAATCATTTGCGAAGCATGAAAAGTTCCTTCAGTGCCGGTAAAACCTTGTACAATTATTTTAGATTGCTTATTAACGAGTACGCTCATGGCAAGAATTTTTTTTATTGTGGCGCAAAAGTAGGGCAGAGAAGCCAAAAACTAAGCCATTATTCATTATTTGTGCCCGCTGCTGGCGGGATGTTTCCATGGCCTGCTTCAATCATGCGCATTTGTTTGGCATCCTGTAAAAATTCGGATGCAAAAATGAATTCATTAAGCCTTTCATTTTTACTATAAATGATATCTTTATTGGTTCCCTCCCATTCTTTATAGCCTTGGTACATGTATAAAATATTGTCACCAATTTCCATCACACTATTCATATCGTGCGTATTAATAATGGTAGTAGTATTAAAATCATTTGTTAAATCCTTAATAAGTTTATCAATCAGTAAACTTGTTTGCGGATCAAGCCCGCTGTTGGGTTCATCACAAAAAAGATATTTGGGATTAAGCACAATGGCACGTGCAATACCCACGCGCTTTTTCATACCGCCGCTTATTTCGGATGGAAATTTCTTATTAGAGCCGGTGAGGTTTACCCGCTCAAGCACTTCATTTACATGCTTTAGCTTTTTACTAAAACTATCTTTGGTAAACATATCCAACGGAAACATTACATTTTGCTCAACCGTCATACTGTCGAACAATGCAGAGCCCTGGAAGAGCATTCCAATTTCCTGCCGGAGGTTTTTTCTTTCATTATGATCCATTTGCAAAATGCTTTTGCCCTGGTATAATATTTCGCCACTTGTTGGCTGAAACAAGCCGACAATACATTTTTGCAAAACGGTTTTCCCGCTCCCGCTGCTACCAATAATCAGGTTGCATTTGCCGGGATAAAAATTGGCTGAAATGTCGAATAGAACCGTTACATCGCCAAATGATTTGCGCAGGTGTTGTACTTCAATCATGGATTAAGGAGTAAGAAGGTGAGAACATAATCGGCCAGCAAAATAAGTATACAACTTACTACTACTGCCAGTGTACTGCTGCGCCCAATTTCGAGTGAGCCTCCTTTAACATTGTAACCAAAGTAGGCCGATATGCTGGAAAGCAAAATAGAGAAAACAAAGGCTTTGGATAAGGTTACGTACACATTTAATTCAACAAATTCCATCGTCAATCCTCGTAAATAGGTATCTGCGTCTATAATACCAGATAATGCTCCGGCTAACATGCCTCCCCATAAAGCCAAAACTACAGAAAGGATTACCAATGCCGGAATCATAAGCATACTAGCGAGAATTTTGGGCGCAATCAGGTATGTTTTAGTGTTAATGCCCATGATTTCCAAAGCATCAATTTGCTCGCTTATCCGCATGTTACCCAGCTCTGATGCTATTTTGCTTCCTGCAACGCCGGCAAGTACAATGCAAGTTATGGTTGGTGAAAGTTCAAGTAACATACTATCGCGTACTACTATAGCTATGGTTGTTAAGGGTATAATAGCACTTACTAACTGGTAGGCGGTTTGTACCGTCATTACAGCACCAAGAAAAATGGATATTATGATTACAATTGGAAGCGAACCAATGCCAATTTCGCTGCATTGGTGCATAAATTCCTTCCAATACATTTTACCATTTTCGGGTCTTGCAAACATACCCTTCATGGTAATTGTAAACAGGCCAAGGTGATTAAAAATCTTCATGAGGGGAAAATACGAAATTGGAAGTTATTAAAACTTGTGTACATGTTGATTGATACAAAACTTTAACCATTGAATGCAGTCTGAATTTTATCATTGGTGCTATTCAGGTGATTTTTTTTGCGCCGTTTCCACCAGCGTTTCCGTTGTTCATCTTTGCTAACCGGATTGGTTGGATTTTTTAGTTGTGCATCCAATACGGCAATAAGGGTCATATTTACAATATTACGAACCGAACTGCCGAGTTGCAACACGTGAACGGGTTTATCCATACCTAATAATACAGGGCCAATGGCATCGGCACTGCCTATTTCGCGCAATAGGTTATAGGCAATGTTGCCCGATGAAAGATTAGGAAATATCAGCGTATTTACATCCTGATCAATCAATTCGCTGAAAGGATAATTTTCCTTTAAAATATCATTGTTAAATGCAAGCATACCTTGCATTTCTCCATCTACAATTAAATTAGGGTCCCGTTTTTTTATGATTTCCCGCGCTTTTGCCATCATTTGCGCTTCCGGCGTGGGGCTGCTTCCAAAGTTGGAGTAGGAGAGTAGCGCGATCCTTGGCTTAAGATTAAATGTGCGAACTTCCTTGGCTACCAACAGGGTAATATCTGCAATTTCTTCGGCTGTTGGGTTCATGTTTACGGTGGCATCCGCCAAAAATATCGGACCTTTTTTGGTAAGCAAAAGGTACATGCCGGCAACTTTCTTTATGCCAGGCTCGGTGCCAATTATTTGTAAAGCGGGTCTTAATCTGCCTGAATAATCGCGGCTTGGTCCGCTTATTACAGCATCTGCTTCACTATTTTTAAGCATCATACATCCGAAATGAACGCGGTCTTTCATTGCCTTTTCGGCTTCGTAGCGATTATAACCTTTACGGCCCCGCATGGTGAAGAATTGTTCCCCAAATAAAGCCCGTTTTTCATCTTGTTCCGGTGCCTTGGGGTCAATAATTACCAGGTCGTCAATATCCAAACGGTTGGCAGCTGCCAAAGATTTAATATCATCTTCATTACCCATTAAAATTGGGAAACAAATTCCCTCTTCATAACAAATTTGTGCGGCCTTTATTACTTTCAGGTTATCGCCTTCGGCAAAAACTACATACCGGGGGTCTTTCCGGGCTTTTATTCCCATTACCCTGAACAATTGATTATCGAGTCCAAGCCTGCGGTTGAGTTCTATTGTATAGGCTTCCCAATTGGTAATGGGATTTTGTGCAACACCGCTTTCTACTGCTGCCTTTGCTACAGCAGGTGCCACAGTGCTGAGCAATCTTGGGTCAAGTGGTTTTGGGATTATATAATCGCTACCGAAATTTAAATTTTTCTCATTGTAAGCCAGGTTAACAATATCTGGAACCGGTGTTTTTGCAAGATCGGCCAATGCCCTTACAGCCGCCAGTTTCATAGCTTCGTTTATTTGAGTGGCTCTTACATCCAGCGCCCCGCGAAATATATATGGAAATCCTAATACATTATTGACCTGGTTAGGCGTATCGCTTCTTCCGGTGGCTACAATTACATCCTTACGCGCTTCATGAGCGAGATCGTAATTAATCTCGGGATCGGGGTTTGCCAATGCAAAAACAATAGGGTTTTTTGCCATGGTTTTTATCATAGCAGGCGTTACCACATTTCCTACACTTAGCCCAAGGAAAACGTCGGCATCTTTCATGGCATCTTTCAATGACCAGTGTTGTTTGGATGCTGGTACAGCAAATTTAGTTTTCAGGGAATCCAAATCGTCGCGCTCCTTGTGTAAAACACCATTTATATCAAAAATGGTTATGTGATCATATTTAACACCCAACGCAACATATAATTGTATACAGGCCATAGCAGCAGCACCTGCACCATTTACCACCACCTTTACTTTTTCAATTTTTTTCTTTTGAATTTCGAGGGCGTTGAGTAATGCAGCACTTGTAATAATGGCTGTACCATGTTGGTCATCGTGCATAACAGGGATGCTCATTTTCTCGCGCAACTGCTGCTCAATATAAAAGCATTCCGGGGCTTTTATATCTTCCAGGTTAATACCGCCAAATGTAGGTTCCAGCGCCTTTACTATGGTCACAAATTTCTCCGGATCTTTTTCATTGATTTCAATATCGAATACATCAATGTCGGCAAATATTTTAAATAAAACTGCCTTGCCTTCCATAACCGGTTTGCTGGCTTCGGGTCCAATATCACCTAAACCGAGTACTGCAGTGCCATTAGTAATTACACCTACAAGGTTGCCTTTGGCAGTATATTTAAAAACAGTAGATGGATCAGCTTTAATTTCTTTACAAGGCTCAGCTACACCCGGACTATAAGCTAAACTTAAATCGCGCTGTGTTTTAGCTTCCTTAGTAGGAATTACTTCAATTTTTCCAGGCCGGCCTTTAGAATGATATTCCAATGCCTGCTGCTTACGAAGATCGTTTTGCATAGAAGGCAAATGTAAAGGAATGCGCTTTACCAGTTACCCATTTGCCCAGGTACAATTCTTTCGGGTTTTGGCGGTTCTTTTTTATCCCAGTCGGGGTCGTATTTTACAAAAAAGGAAAGCCAGATGGATCGGCTCAATCGCATAAGATAAGGCATTAGTAAAGCAAGGGTGGTTACATTTACGCCAAGGTAATAATACAGGCTGTTATCATCAATGCTAATACCTATTAATACCCAATAGGCAACAAAAACCGCTACACTAATGGCTACGGTTAAAGCATAGCTTACATACCCGGTGCCATAATAAAAACCTACTTCAATTTCCATTTTTTGGCCACATACCTCACATTTTTCCGGCATTTCCATGTTATTCTTAATGCTGAGGCCTAGCGGATTTTTAAACATTTTTCCTTTTCTGCAACGTGCACAGCGGCAACCTAATAAGCCTAACAGATAATTTGGAGTATGATCTTTGGAATTTGTAGGTGAATTTGTCATATAATTTCATTGCAAAGCTAACAAATGCGGTTTGGGAAAGGGTAACAAATATCACTTTACAAAGAGATTGTATTTATTTGGCAAGCACTTTTTCCATAGCCATACTTCTGCTGCCCTTTAATAAAATGGAAGCACCTTCTATATTTTGTGCCTTCCACCAGTTTGCAGCTTCTGCAGAAGATGCGAAATAGGTAAAGTTATGAGTAACCTTACCAAAATCGCCACCTACCAATACTACCTTATCCCATTTGTATTGCCTTATAAGTGCCACAATTGACCTATGTTCTTCAAGACTTTCTTTACCCAGTTCCGCCATTGCGCCCAGCATCAGAATTTTTTTACCGGCCTCCAAATGTGCAAAATTTGTAATGGCAGCTGACATGCTCGATGGGTTGGCATTATAGGCATCCAGAATTATCGTATTGCCATCTGCATTTATTAATTGGCTTCGGCTGTTATCCGGGTGATAGCCTGCAATGGCTTGTTGGATTTCTTCGGCACTTACACCAAAGTTTTGCCCAATTGCTACCGCTGCAAGAATATTATAAATATTGTAGTCACCCACCAATTGACTTTCAATTATAAAAGGATTTTCAAACCCGGCTGTAATTTCTACATGTAAAAAAGGAGCGGCTGATAAAACCCTTCCGCAAATGGCAGCGTCTTTGCCAGTACCATACCATATTACGTTTGTCAAATTACGCTTTTTTACCATAGAAAGAAAATAGTTGAAATCGCTGCAAACAAATGCACGTGAGTTATTCTTTTTAAGAAAATCAAATAATTCTCCCTTTCCCTTTCTTACACCTGCCTCACCACCAAATCCTTCGAGGTGGGCTTTACCACAATTGGTTATTATTCCGTATGTGGGTTGTGCATAGTTGCAATAGCCTTCAATTTCCTTTTGGTGATTGGCACCCATTTCCACCACTACCATTTCAGCATCAGCCGGTACACGCAAAAGGGTAAGCGGAATACCGATATGGTTGTTCAAGTTGCCCTGTGTAGTAGAAGTTTTATATTTAGCCGATAAAACAGTATGTACAAGTTCTTTGGTTGTGGTTTTTCCATTACTACCGGTTATTCCAATAACCGGGATGGAAAGTTGGCTTCGATAATATCCTGCCAGGTTTTGCAACATGGTTATAACATCATTGCAAAAAAGTAATTGATTATGTTGGGGTAGTGTAAAGTCATCAACAACTGCATATGCTGCGCCTTCTTCAATTGCTTGTAAAGCAAATTGATTAGCGTTGAAATTGGGGCCTTTCAAAGCAAAGAAAATATCTCCCTGATTTATTTTTCTGGTATCTGTGGTTACAAAAGGGTGTTCAATAAAAATTTCATAAAGGTCTTCTACCGAAATGGATGGCATAGTGTTATGTATGTTTTTGCAAAATTGAATGGAAAAAAATTACTAACACAAAAAAGCCTGTCCCGAAGGACAGGCTTTTAATATTTTTTACTGCTAAATTAGCGACGTTGACGTTTAGTAGGCCAATTGTTACCAGTTCTGGTGCGGTTACCTTCAGGCGCTCCAAAATAAGTCATTGCGCAACGGAAACCCACGGTGCTGCTGCTTTGGTCTTCTTCGAGATGGCGGCGCGTACCCGGGCTTAACCAATAAGCCCTGTCCTGCCAGCTTCCGCCTTTAATAACCCGGCTTTTATCGCTTATAAGTGTAGTTTTTCCGTATCCATAACTTGCGCCACTCAAACTATCACCATCAAGATAGTTGATTGCATAAGCACGGTTGTAATTTCTGCGTAAAGCAAGGTCTTCGTCATTCTCAATCTCCATTTTCACTCTACCCATAGAATCTTTTTCGTATCGGTCAATATTATCAATTGCATTAGAATCTTTAATCACATATTTTTTGAAAATATTACCCCGAAAATAGTTAAAGTCGTCACCAACCTCAAAAGTGGTAGACCTATAAACATCACCTACCCATTCGCTTACATTACCACTCATGTTAAATAAGCCAAAACCATTTGGGTAAAAACTTTCAACCGGGGCTGGTACGGCAGAACGGTCGTTCAATCCACCGGCTACTCCCATCAAATCACCTGATCCACGCTTAAAGTTGGCAAGCATTTCACCTTGCCAGGAACCTTTGCGGTTTTCGCGAAGACCGTTGAAGTTATTATTCCAACTATAAACCTGCTTGCTTACGATTACTTCTTCACCACGTTCTTTTTCTTTACGGCGAGGTTGTGGGTTTTGTGCTAAATAAGCCAATGCTGCATATTCCCACTCTGCTTCTGTAGGAAGACGATAATCAGGCGTAAGAATACCATCTTCGAAATTAACCTGGGTACGGGGCCTTCCGTTAACATCTTTTAAAGGATTGTTTTTACTTTTTGCAGCAGCGCCCGGGGCAGGGGTTGTTAATCCCATCAGGTAAGCTTTTGTATTAAAGGCATCTGCACCTTTTCCATCAAGTGTTTTTACTTCATTTTTATTTATGTAGCCCCCTTTAATTAATTCGAGTTCATTCACCCTGTCCGTGCGCCACAAAGCATAATCATGTGCTTGCAACCAACTAACACCAACCACCGGGTAATTATTAAAACTTGGATGGCGAAAATAATATTCTACATAAGGTTCATTATTAGCCAATGCACTACGCCAAACAAGTGTATCGGGATAGACACCATCCACAATAGATCTGTAAGAAGGATCTGTATTTGGATCAAATACACGATTTATCCAGAAAAGATATTCGCGATAGTGCACATTGGAAACTTCTGTTTTATCGATAAAGAAGGAGTTTACAGTAATACGCTTGGGAACATTGTTCCAGTCTCCCATTACATCTTCTTGAGTTGCACCCATTACAAAAGTACCACCCTGTACAAATACTAAACCAGGCCCGGCTTTGATATCTTTTGCTTTGGCTACACTAAAGCCTCCCTGGTTTTTATCGTTATAATTCCAACCGGTAGCTGAACTCTGTTCTTTTTTCTTGCCAAACATTTTGCCGTCCTTACATGCTCCTAAAAGCGAAACCACGGCTATAATACTTAGAAGGCGGGTGTATTTCATATTATTCCAAACTTAGGTATAGTGAGTTGAAAACGAAGAAATTTAATGATTATTGTATCCAACTAAAAGCGAAAATAAAGGATTGCATCAAAAAAGGGGGCAAAAACCATTTTTTGATGACTGTTTTTTTTGATAACACCTGTTGAAAACACAAAAAATTACTCAACTGTAACACTTTTGGCCAGATTTCTTGGCTTATCAACGTCCAATCCCTTTGCCATTCCGGTGTAATAACTGAGCAATTGCAAGGGAATAACACTCAGCATAGGCGCCAAAGCTTCATGTGTATCCGGTACAAAAATAATATCATCAGCCATTGCCGGTATATGCTTATCACCTTCGGTTACTACACAAATTACTTTTCCCTTTCTTGCCTTTATTTCCTGCACATTGGAAACGATTTTTTCATAATACCTGTCTTTCGTAGCTACAAAAACAACAGGCAGTGTTTCGTCAACAAGTGCAATTGGGCCATGTTTCATTTCTGCGGCCGGGTATCCTTCAGCATGGATGTAGGATATTTCCTTCAATTTAAGCGCTCCTTCGAGCGCAACGGGAAAATTATACCCTCTTCCCAAAAATAGAAAGTCGGAAGCATTGCTATATTTTTCGGCTATTTCGCGAATATTGTCCGTGTTTTTAAGGATAGTGGCAACTTTTTCGGGAATTTGATTTAGCTCAATCAATAATTCAAGGTATAAACTTTCTTCAATGGTGCCCTTTGCTTTGGCAATTTTTAGTGCCATCATGGTTAATACAGCAAGCTGGCCTGTAAATGCTTTTGTACTTGCTACTCCAATTTCGGGGCCGCTATGGGTATAGGCGCCTGCATGGCTCATACGGGCAATAGAACTGCCTACTGCATTAACTACTCCAAATATTATCGCACCTTTTTCTTTTGCATTTTCAAGTGCCACTAAAGTATCTGCTGTTTCTCCACTCTGTGAAATGGCAATGATAATATCACCTTTGTTAATAACGGGATTTCGGTACCTGAATTCACTGGCATATTCCACTTCCACAGGAATCCTGCAAAATTCCTCAATAAGGTACTCTGCCACCAAACCTGCGTGCCAACTTGTTCCACAGGCAACAATAATAATCCTCTGCGCTTGCAAAAGATTTTCCATGTAAGTGTCCACTCCACCCATCGTAATCAAACCTTGTTCGGGTTGAAGCCTTCCACGCAAACAATCGAGAATGGTACCTGGTTGCTCAAAAATCTCTTTAAGCATGAAACTTTGGTAACCACCTTTTTCTATAGCAGCCAATTCCATATCTAACTTGGTTATGTAGGGTGTTTCCCTTTCATTCCCAAGGTTTTTAAGAATGAGTTCATCCCGTTTTACAATAGCAATTTGGTAGTCATTTACATAAACCACTTCTTTTGTATACTCAATAATGGGCGTTGCATCCGAAGCAAGGAAATGCTCATTTTTTCCTATTCCGATTACAAGTGGGGAGCCTTTGCGCGCAGCAATTATGGTATCCGGGTCGTTTTTATCAATCAGTAAAATGCAATAGGCGCCAACCACCCTTTTAAGGGCAATTCTTAGTGCTTCTTCCAGGCTGCATTCATTATTCTTTTGAATATCTTCTATGAAATTCAATAAGACTTCTGTATCGGTATCGCTGATAAAATTGTATCCTTTTGCCCTGAGTTCTTCTTTTAGGCTCGTATAATTTTCAATAATACCGTTATGAATTATTGCAAGATTTCCGCTTGCTGACGCATGTGGGTGGGCATTTCTATCATTGGGTTCGCCGTGGGTTGCCCAACGGGTATGTCCAATGGCAATCGTACTTTCAAGGTTTTTGCCAATTACACTTTCTTCAAGCATGGCAACTTTGCCTTTCTTTTTAAAAATATTCAGATTCCCATTATTAATTAGTGCAATGCCTGCGCTATCATAACCACGGTATTCCAATCTTTTTAATCCTTTTAATACTACAGGGTATGCCTGTCTGTGACCAATATATCCAACTATTCCACACATATTAATTTTGGTATTTTGGATGCAATATAGCAATGATAAAGGATAAGGGCTCTGTACTGATGTTGGGAAGTATTTTTAAAATAATGGTTAATAATGGTAATTTATAAATTTAAATTATTGAAAATCAGTGTTTTATGAGTAGTAAATGATTTTCAATATTTTTAGATTTGGGAAAACTGTTAAAATCCAAATCGCAGTAAAAACGGATATTCGCCCATTATGTGGAAAACAGCAGGATTTACCTTTGGCAGTAAGTTGCTAAGCGCTATACTGCTCTTTCTGCTTTGGGTATTTATTTCCCGGCATTTAGGACCGGCAGAAAGAGGTATTTGCAGCCTTTACCTTTTAGTTATAAGTACTATTGTAGTTATTAGTGATATGGCAGGCGGGGCCGCTGCCGCCTTTTTATTACAAACCATACCTGCAAAGACCATTGGCATTTTGCAAATGAAATGGTGTATTGTGCCTGCAATTTTGGTGCCTTTGTTTTTTGCCCTATTTGGAAAAACAACATACCAGGATGCATTGATTTTAGGATTAATAGGGTGGGTTCATGCCACCTGGACGATGCAACAATATATTTGGTTGGGAGAAAAGCAATTTCGCTTTTATAATATAATGAATGTTTTGGCTCCCCTTTTAATAATCCTTTTTTTTGGAATCCTTTGGCTGGGTTTTGAAAAGCAAAACCGGTATACCTATCTGGCAGGGCTTGGTTTAGCCTGGCTATCGGTTCTTGGGCTTAGTTCCTTTCGCTTTTGGCGGCGGCATGCCAAATTGGATTCAACTGTTTCAATGTCATCTGTAAAGGAAATTTTTGCAAGGGGAGGGATGAATCAATTGAGCCATCTTGCTTCGTTAGCTAATAATCGTTGGGTATTTTTTATTTTACCTGCCACTTCTTTAGGCGTGTTTGCAAATGCCCAATCCATTTCTGAAGCAATTTTAATGGTACCCGGTAGTTTAGGACAAATTTATTATGCCATGGCTGCAGGTAAATCCATCGGTAAAAAAGAACTTCTCAATGTTTTGAAAATCAATATGTTACTTATTTCGATTGGTTGTATAGCGTTGGTTTTATTACCTGAATCATTTTGGCTTTACCTTTTTGGCCCTTCATTTTTGGGAATCAAGCAAATACTCATTTGGCTTACACCGGGTATTTGGTTTTATAGCTTCTATCTCATCTTTAGTTATTGGCAATCCGCTAATGGAAGGTTTCAACGAAATCTGCAGGTTTTGCTTTTTGGAATAGGCTTACAAGCAATAATTTATTTTATTGCCTTTATCAATAATGCAATAAATGTAAAAATGGCTACCATTTCTCTTACTGCATCCTATCTGTTAATATCCATTTTTTCGTTGGTTTCTTTTCTTTTTAAGCAGGAAAAGGAATAGACAAATAGAAAAATTAGTGTGATTCCAGGTTACATTTTTGGTTATCCGGCGACAGTTATTAAGGCAAATGAATGCGATGTTCACAATTAATATGCACTAATAGGATACTACTTTTGGCATTGTTGGGTTAACATTCCATTTTTGCACCCAAATTATGGCTCCAATTGAAGATTTTTTTGAACGAATTGTACAACCTGCAAGGGTAGTGATTACTATGCACCAAAAGCCTGATGCTGATGCTTTAGGTTCTTCGCTCGGTTTAAAATGGGTTTTGGAGAAGATAGGGCATAGCGTTACTGTGATATCACCCACAAACTGGCCAGGCTTTTTAAATTGGCTTCCCGGATGTAGCGAAGTAGTTGATTATGAATCTAAAAGAGAGTTTAGTGAAGGAATTATAAAAGGTGCAGAAGTGATATTTTGCCTTGATTTTAACACGCTTAACCGCACAAAAGGTTTAGAGAAACATTTAGCTAATGCTACTGGTATAAAAGTTTTAATTGACCATCATCAGGAACCCCAAACGCATGCATTTCAATTTGGAGTGAGTGATACCCAAAAAGGTTCCACAGCCGAAATGGTTTATGATTTTATACTTGGAACCGGATTAGCGGAACTGATAGATAAACAAATAGCCACCTGTTTGTATGCTGGGGTAATGACCGATACTGGTTCTTTTAGATTTCCTTCCACAAAATCAAGTGCACACAAAATGGTAGCCCATTTAATGGAAACAGGCTTTGAGCATTTTTTGGTGCATGAGAAAATTTATGACACTTTTTTGGAGAACCGACTTCGTTTTTTTGGCCATGTTCTTTTAAACAGGATGGATGTTAATTATGAATTGAATACAGTATTAATTGCAGTGCCAAAATCAGATTTAATTCGATTTGACATAAAAACTGGTGATACAGAAGGGTTGGTAAATTATCCGCTGAGTATGCAAGGGATTAAAATGGCAGCTATTGTTATAGACAGGGATGAAGAAAGGAAATGGTCATTCCGCAGTAAAGGTGATGTTGATGTAAATAAATTTGCCCGGCAGTTTTTTGAAGGGGGAGGCCATAAAAACGCCGCAGGTGGCAGATCTGCAGCATCATTGGAAGACGCTGTTTCTTATTTCAATAAAGTATTACCTACCATGCAATCTTCACTTGGAGAAAATTGAAGTTTAAATATTGATTAAAATAAAATATACAAATTAAAAGATATATGAACATCAACAAATGGCTTTTGCCTGTTATTTTCCTGATAATATTACTTCAATCCTGTGGAAATTCCGATTACCAGCGGAAAAAAGATGGATTAATTTACCGTATTATTTCAACCGGCAAAGGAGAAGTAACAAAACCTCGTACTTATGTAAAGCTCCATCAAAGAGTAGAAATAGGCGACAGTATTCTTTTTAATTCTTTTGCTTCCATACCTTCTTATGGTTTTTTCGATTCACTTCAGGTTCCTACCCACGATTTTCTTGACATTTTGCACGAAATGCGTGTAGGAGATTCTGCCATTGTCGTACGTTCGGTTGATTCTCTTGAAAAAAAGGGGCAGGTACAGTATAATGACTTTTTAAAGAAAGGCGGTACAATCAAGGTTTATGTAAAGTTGTTGGCCACTTATAAGAATGAAGCTGATATGATGGCCGATCAACAAAAAGCTATGGAAGCCTTTAAGGGGCAGGAAATTGCTAATCTTGAAAAATATGTTGCGGATTTAAAGCTAAAAAATGTGGTAAAGACACCTGAAGGGGTTTTTATAGCCATTGAGAAGGAAGGAACAGGGGCCCTTGCGGATAGTGGAATGAATGTTAAGGTAATGTATACAGGTAAGTTAAAGAATAATGTTGTATTTGATTCAAATATCGATTCTTCCTTTGGGCATACGGAACCTTTTGTATTTACCGTTGGTCAAAGGCAGGTAATTGAAGGTTGGGATGCTGGCTTGAAAAAGCTTAAAGCAGGGGCTAAAGCTAAACTGTTTATCCCCTCATTACTTGGATATGGCCCAAATGGGTCTCCACCTAAAATTCCTCCTTTCAGCGATCTTATTTTTGAAATAGAAGTGCTTGAAGTTACTGCAGCGGCTCCCACCGCTTCAGGAGCTCCCGAAAGTGCAGATAAACCAAATCAGGAGCAGGCTAAGCATAGTGGGCATTAAGCCTATAATTATTGATATTGTATATTAAATTATTTATATTGCGGATAATTATATTTGAAAGTACCTATACTAAATTCAATGTCGTTTACTTAAGCGAAAATAAGGTGTGTGGATAATAAAGTTCTTTGACAACTAATATAAATCATTGGTGGTTTTTACTTTTACAGGGTTATGGGGGCATATTTAATTTAGAAAGCCCTTTAAAGAGTGAAG
>JBGSLS010000103.1:0-6013 GCA_041740575.1 Chitinophagaceae bacterium
TGAAATATTACAAATTTTGAGTGTCTCCCTGCTGGATAAAACTAGCCTGATTGACTTACTACGGAGCCCAATCTATCAAGATGTCAAAGAACTGAAATGCAAACAAATTAAAATGAACCTAATTTAACCGGACACTAGTGAGATTTTTATTTAAAAGGTTATGATGAGTATTATATAAAATCTGATGATTTTATTACCGATCAACTTAGTGAACTTAGAAACATTGAAATATTTTATGAGCCTGTTGTAAGGCACTTTTCAACAGCTAAAATATTACTTGTTTGCTGTGCGGAGACCTATGTAAATGAGGTCGCAGGAGTAATAATGAAAGGCAGAAGTTTAGATGAATTTGATAAATTATCAATAATTGGCAAATGGATTTTTATTCAGGAACTGGTTAAGTTAAAAAATAAGCTTACAGTTGACAATAGCCCTATGCAAGGCTTTTTAGAATTAACAAGAGAAAGAAATAGGTTGGTGCATTTTAAGGGTATGAAAAAGGAAATTAAGCTCCCTGAAATACCGAATTACATGGACGAATTAAAACTCACTCCAAAAGACTCTCTTAAAAATTTGGTTTCAGTAAGAGATCTAATTAGCAGTTTTAGTTTGGAGTGGAAAGGGACATCCGGTCCTGGCTGGCTAAGTTGTGATGAAGGAAACTATCGCAATCCTTGTTTTTATTTAGGAAATAGAGAAGTAGCTACCGTATTGTATTCAGATAAGTATGATAAGGACAGTTAAAATGAGAATTAGGCACTACTTATTTTTAACTTTAGTTATTTTTAGAAGTGATGCTTGAGTGAAGTATATAGTTGAGAAGTTCGTACCACCCCAAATCGCCGTAATCGTCTTGCCGGTCTTCGAGGTTAAATAATCTCAGATCGGCCTGTTTTTTTTTCTTGGTGTTCTTGGTTTTCAGTTCGCCATCGGGCAGGTTGGTAATAATAGCATCAACTGATGCAATTTCAGGCGAAACCTTATATTTGACTCATAGTTTATTTACAATTTTTTTTATGAATGATTATAAAACTCTAAACAATTCATTATGAAATTCGGTAAAACAATTAAAATATTTCTCATTGACGGTGATCCAAATGGCAGGATGAGTTGCGAACTTTCCAACTGGTCTGGAAAAGCATATAAGATTCCCAGAATAAAAATTAAAGATTGTACTGATCGTGAGGACTTAACGAGCACAGGTGTTTATTTATTATTTGGCAAAGACGAAGAAGGAAAAGACCAGGTATATATCGGCGAAGCAGAATCAATTTTAAAACGATTGTATCAACAGTTGACTTCAAAGGACTTTTGGAATGAAGCAATTATATTTATCAGCAAGGACGAAAACCTAAACAAAGCACATATTAAATATTTAGAAAATCGGCTGCATGACATTGCAAAAGTAGCCGATCGTTACAAGGTTGACAATTTTATCATTCCGACGCAATCTTCTATTTCCGAATCAGATAGGGCAGAGATGGAAGAATTTATTGAATATATAAAAATGCTGGTAAACACGTTAGGACACAAGGTATTTGATGAAAAGAGGGAATTCAAACCAAAACAAAAGCAAGAAACATTTTTTATTAAGGCAGCTCGTGGTGCTGATGGGCAAGGTGAGCCCACTTCAGACGGTTTTGTAGTTTTCAAAAAATCCAAGGCTGCAGGTTCTATTGTAAATTCAATGACATCAAATTTCATTACCTATAGACAAAAACTTATAGGCGAAGGAGTGCTTATTGACAAAGGAGAATACTTTGAATTTACCGATGACTACATTTTTAGCAGTCCTTCAACTGCGGCAGTAATGGTAATGGGTCGAAATGCAAATGGGCTAACAGAATGGAAAAATAAGGATGGTAGAACACTTAAAGAATTTGAAACGAATGACAAAACATTGAAGGTGTAATTTAGTTTTTTGTTTTACGACGTTGTTCAATTTTGAAGTTATTTTTTCCTCTTACCTTCCCTCTCCATTAAAAATTATATATGCACCTCCCCCGCATATTTTTTTACGCCATCTTCATATCAGCAATCGCCTGCTTCACACCCATTTGCCCCATCCATGCCCAATCAGCTAAAACCAACACCTACGCCGTTGTCGTCGGCATTTCCCAATACGAAAACCGTTCCATCCCCGCCTTGCAGTTTGCCGATAAAGATGCCCAACTATTCTCCGAGTTTTTGCAATCCTCATCAGGTGGTAATGTGCCTGCGGGTAATATCCGGCTGCTGATTAACGAACAGGCCACTTTTGCCGCTATTTACACCGCTATATACGCGCTGCTCGATGAAGCAGGGAAAAACGACCGGGTGTTTTTTTACTTTTCGGGGCATGGCGATGTGGAAAATAAAACCGCTTTTGGGCTGGGCTTTTTGCTTGCCTACAATACACCACCCAATAATTATATTAACCATGCCGTGCGTATTGAAGACCTCAATGATGTGGCCAACACCTTATCGTCGAGAAACAATGCATCGGTTATCCTTATTACGGATGCCTGCCGTTCGGGTCAGCTTGCCGGCGACCTCATTAATGGCCGGCAATTGGTGGGTGCGCAACTGCGTAAGAAGCGCGAAAATGAAGTGCGCATTGCATCCTGTGGCGAAAATGAATTATCGGCGGAGAATGCAGGATGGGGCGGGGGCAGGGGCGTGTTTTCCTATTACCTGCTCAATGGATTGTATGGGCTTGCCGATGCCGGGAACAATGCAGAAGTTAACACCGGGGAACTCAGCAGCTATTTGCAGCAGGCTTTTGCCAACGATGAAATTTTAAAGCGGGACAAGCATAAACAAACGCCGGTTATTGATGGAAATAAATTATTTGCGCTTTCCAAAACCGATGCAGCGAAAGTGGTGCAATTAAAAAGGGTGGCGGATGCCGATATACCTGAAGAATTGATGATAGCAGGTTTTAGTAATTTCAAAACCGTCGGGCTTCAGCCAATCGATTATTTCAGCATGCTGTTCAATGAGCGAAAAATCGAAGAAGTGTATAATTTCAAATCCATGGAAACCATGGCGGTGGAGGCTATGCCGAAGCGGTTGATAGATGGATTGGCACCCACACCCGACAATTGGATCAATTCCGACAGTTTGCAGATGGTTATAGAACAGTTGCAGTCGGGTGCGCTTTCCTACAACCGGTTCAATGAAACGGTGGCAACGCTCATCAGTAACCGGGGGCAGCAAATCATTAATGCGTATTTACAGGGCGATCAGGCCGAACTGGAAAAAAGGAATTATTATAACATAAAAAAGGGCACCTACGATCAGTATGTAAGTATGTATAATGTGGCTTTGCGTTTATTATCGCCCGGGCATCCTTTGTACAAAGCCATTTTGCTCGATCGTCATTATTTTGAAGGCGTGGTATGGCGGTTAAAAATTCCTACGGTGCAGGATCCGCGCACGTTTATCAACAATGCTTTTCGCGCTCAGTTTACGGCTATGGCGCAGGATCCTTATGTAGCTTATGTACATAACGAACTTGCGAATTTGTACATCACTAATAGAAATTTCGATTCGGCTGCTTATCATTTTTCTATTGCTACCGAACTCGCGCCCACATGGGCTATTCCCTGGGCCAATCGGGCAGCTATGTATAATGTAAAAGGCGATTATGCAAAGGCGCAGGAAGCATCTGCCAAAGCAGAAGCATTGCAGCCTGGCTTGGTGAGCACGTTGGTGAATAAAGGGATTACGGCCGAAAAGCTGAAAAACTATCTCGATGCGGAAGGATTGCAGCAACGCAGTATCCAGAAAAACCGGCATCATTTTTTGCCCTATCAACGATTGGGGATGGTGTACACCGCCACTGCGCGTTATGCCATGGCGGATAGTTTTTTATATGAAGCCAATAAACGCAAAGAAGGTTTTTACTTCGGGAAAGATCCGATGGTTGATTTTAATTTTTTTAATCCTCGAGGTATGAATTTGCCCAAACCCTTGTTAGAAAATTGTATGGATAACTATGCGTTGCCCGAAGATGAGAACGATGTAAATCTTTTGCTATTTCAGGCAAAAAAAAGATGGCAGCTCCGTGATCCCATTGCTGCGGACAATTATTTTTTAAAGGCATTGAAAATTTCGCCGTCATGGTTTTTACTGCTGCATGAATATGGGAAGTTTTTAATGGAGCAAAAGGCATTTTTGCGTGCAGAACCTTTCCTGCTGCAAGCAAGACAAGCCTATCAGGATGAAGATGCACATACTTTGTATGTAAACCAATGGATAGCAATCTATGAAAAAGATGCTGTTATGGATTGCCTTGGTCGTACACTGATAAGCCTTCATTACCCTGCGGTAGAAGATGCATTCCTGCTCGCTTTGCTGTATGAAAATACCGGCTACAGGGACGAAGCTGCTGGCTTGTATCGCGAAATCATGAAGGAAGGTCCTGGTTTTTTTACCCTGAGCGCGCAACAATTATCAGCCAATAACCTGTTTGCCAACGGGCAATATAAAGAAGCCGAACAGGAATGGAAAGACTATCGTAAGAAGATAAATCAATTGGTAACCGATTCGATCAATTTTGGCTTCTCCCCGCTATTTACCGCCGGAAATGGAAACTGGCCATTGGAAAATTTTTATGAAAAAATGCTGGAAATGTACCCCAAGGATGGGTATTGGTATAAACAGGCAGGCGAATACTGGCACCAAAAAATTACCCGTCACCCATTGGATTATATTTTTACAGATGAGAGTTATGAACAATATAATGAAGGCTTATCGGAGTCGGATTATGATGCGTTAAGTACCGCAAGGAATCAAAAACTGATTATTAAATATAGTGAATATGCATGGTTAGGAAAACGCTTGGCCATCAGTGAACCATTGCTTTACCCTAATAAGAATGCGATACAGGTACTTAACCGTGCGGCTATGTTACAATCATCCGATGAAGATATGATTACGGTAAATAATTGGTTGGGTGATCTGTACCGGTTAAATGGTAATTTGGATTCCTCCGTATTTTTTTACCGCGTAGCTGTAAACACCGCACCCGAAAATGCATCGCTGCGGCAGGGCTTCGCCACTGTTTTACAGGAAACCAATTATTTGTTTGAGTCCTATCAATTATTGGATACCCTGCATCAGCATGGTCAATTGCTTTTTGCTAACATGCCTCGGTACGTTTCCATGGCCACTTACGCGCATCAATGGGATAGCGCGGCTAATATGCTGGCAAGGCTGCAACAATCTCCCTTCATTCATAAGGATAGTCTTGCCATGCTTAGGGGGAATTTATATTTTATGAAAACCAATACCCGGCAGGCCATTGCCTTCACTAAAGATAGTTTGCAAAACCTGGTTCCCGATGGTGAAAGGTATTATCGAATGGCTGCGTTATATGCAACATCCGGCCAGCAAAAAGATGCCATCAACTGGCTCGAAAAATCCTTGAAAAATGGCTTTGCCTATGGCCACGTACTTAAGTATGATCCTGTTTGGAACAAATATAGCGAAAGCGGTAACTGGAAAAAATTAGTGGCGAAGTATGAAAAGGGGTTTAAGAAATATCCGGTGGAGGAAAAGGATAAGATGGAAGGTAGGAAATAATAAATATGAAATCCCCATGAGCAGGGGCTCACCCAGCACCCATGAGTATTGGGGATTCCATGTGACAAATAAAAAACAATAAAAATACACACATGAAATCCCCACGAGCTGCCGCACACCCCGCACGCATGATCATTTGGGGATTCCATATGACAAATAAAAACAGCAGGCGACAGCCTGCGCACTAAAAATGAACATATGAAATAAATAATAAGAAATATCAAAGTGGGCTTGCGGGTATAAGGAGAATCTATCGGGTTCTAGCCGTGAATCCTATCGGGGACATTGCTTAATAAAGAACTTAAAAAAAATCTGCGAAAATCTGGTGCGCCACGAGGCGTGTGTTTTATAAATCAATAAATTAAATACCTAGAAAGATGAAAGTTCTTTCCAATCAAATTTGCCGTTCGGGTTGAAGTGTCACCGACAAACTGCTGCAGTAATG